>CAVOVV010000005.1:0-539782 GCA_963699955.1 uncultured Gammaproteobacteria bacterium | reverse complement strand
CCTCTCTTGGCCACTAACCGCCAGATATGCAGTGCCAGCAACCCATCCAGTGTCACTTACGCTATGAACATCCACTGCTCCGTCGCCAAAGATATTCACGATCTTCGTCATGGGCGCGCCATTTCCAGAAGACCCGAAACCAAATTCACCCGTGCTGTCCCCGGCTTGACCCGCTATTAGCCCGGAAGCATTAATTCCAGAACTGCTGCTCCAAGACCCAATTTCATTCGGACCGAGATCCCCCATCGGGTTGCCGTCGTTTTCCCACAAGAACGCGTGACCGTCGCCGTTGCCGTTGCAAGCCTGTCCAGTAACCTCGTCGGCCGGATTCAAGCCGGCCGCCGTTGGAGCATACCCAGTACTACCACCCAGATAGCCAAGAGGCTTGATGCGATACATTGCCTGCGCCAACGCAGACTGGCAGGAAATGGCCAGCGAGAGGCCCATCAGAAACTGCGGCGCCAGCGCCCAGTATCGCGTAGCGGCAACCTGACGCCCTTAAGCACGGTGCGCCAATTCACGATCAATGAATTCGTCCATGTATCGCCTTTGCCTGATACTTCGGTTCCGAGTGGTTCCTAAACCTCGCTATTGCGCGCTCTTGACTCTCGTGATCCAAGCCATGATTCGGGTCTCGAGCATATCGAGGGGTAGCGCGCCGGCGTTCAAAACCTCGTCGTGAAATGCCTTGATGTCAAACTTCGGACCGAGCTCGGTCTGAGCGCGCTGGCGCAATTCGAGAATCTTCAGCTGACCTAATTTGTAGCCCAGCGCCTGACCGGGCCACGCAATGTAGCGGTCCACTTCGGCGTCGGATGCCGGCGGAAGGTGCAAGTTCCAGTAATCAATCATCTGCTGGCGCGTCCAGTGTTTGTCGTGGACCCCGGTGTCCAAAACTAGGCGTACCGCACGAAAAAGTTCGCTGCGCAGGCGGCCCAGATCGCTGGCCGGATCCTGGTAGAAGCCCACCTCCTTGCCGAGCCGCTCCGCATAGAGACCCCACCCTTCAACGTAGGCGTTGGTGTTGTCTATCGGAGCGCGGTGAAATGGGTGAAGTCCAGGCAATTCCTGGGCAATCGATATCTGCATGTGATGGCCAGGGACGCCTTCGTGGTACGCAGTGGACTCATCGTAGAGCATTTCGTGGGTTGCGTAATCATAGGTATCCACCCAGATCTGGCCGGGTCGCGAGCCGTCAGGTGTGCCGGATATGTACCGCGTGCTGCTCTCCTTCTCCATGTAGCTCGGGACGTTGGTCACGATGAGCTTGGCTTTGGGAAGGAGCCCAAAGAGTTCCGGCAATTTCGGCTCCATCTGAGCGACGTAGCGTTCGAAGGCGTCGAGAATCTGCTGGCGCGTCGCGCCGTGCAGCTTCGGGTCGGCGTCGACAGCCTTCTCGAAACTCGTTCGATCAGCGTACCCAGCGCTTTTGGCAAGTACCGCGATCTGGTTTTCTAGGTCGGCGACTTGCGCGAGACCCAAGGCGTGAATCTGGGCGCCGCTGAGTTCTGTCGTAGTCTGGGTATGGATCGCAAAGCGGTATCGGGCTGCGCCGTCTGGCAACGACCAGATCCCGGGCTGTACGCGGCCCCGGGGTGCATACTCAGAAGCGATGAAGGACTTCAACTTGACGTAGGCCGGGCGGACCTTTGAGTCAACCGCGGTAATAATGGCATCGCGAAGTTGCTGCCGATCGACTGGCGGGAAGGATGCCGGGATGCGGTTCACGGGCTCTCCGAAGGGATTCGAGGCTCCCGGCGCATCGGCCACCGCACTGCACTGAGCGATCGTCTGCTCGAGCAGGAAACGCGGTTGAATTAGTCCGTCCTTCACGCCCGCTCTGGAACGCTCGATCACCTGATCGATCGCCACCGGAATCGCGTTGAGACGCGCGATGTAGTCGCGATAATGTGCGACGCTGTTAAAGGGCGCGACGGTTGGAATCTGCGGCAACAGCAGATGCACGCCGTTAAACTGGTCAATGGGCATCTCGTAGTTCTTGAGACGAATGGCCTCCAGCTGGTCGCTCAGCCAGCCCACCAGCAGCTGCTGATCTACGTGGTCGGAATCCGCAAGGTCATCAGTGTTGACAGCCTGTGCACGTCTCAGTAAGTCGGCAGCGCGTTTACGGACCTCGGCAACATGAGCCAACGAATAGTCGGTCAGCCGGGCATTGTTCTGGTACTCCCCAAGCCCGGTCGCGTTCTCGGGATTCTCGCGCAGGTAGAATTGCCAGTAGGCGTCGGCAATTGCACGGAGCTGGTCGTGAGGTTTCGGCACTCCGGTGGGCGGTGGCTGCGCGGTCACTCCGGTAAATACCGGCAGCAGCAGCAAAGTCGCTGTAATTATCCACGCAGGACTCTGTCGGTTGATTCGCCGCATGATTTTTTTCCCTAGGAATGTTATTGGATGCTGGCTAACGCCGAGCGTACACCACAACCTATCGCAAGGCATTTCTGGCTGAACTCAACCGCTTCAGAGCTGGGGCATTTGATGTCCACCCCCCTTGCACTGCTATTGATCCGGGCGGGAACGCACGCCTCTGCTACTCCACCAGTTTCACTTTGCGCAGCAACGCATCGAAGCGCGGGTCGCCGTGCAGCTTGCGAAGCGTGGGGTCAACCTGCAAGTATTCGAGGGAACCCCTCTTATGCTGATAGGCACGATTCAGGCACGTGAAGGCCGCGTCCGCTTCACCGCGATAGGCGTGAGCAGCAGCAGTCTCATATGCATTGCGGTCCGCAAAGCCCCTCTCAAGCGCACCTAGAGCCGCATCGGACTCGGGCCGCCGACCCATCGCCCAGTAGATGCATGACAGGGCATGGAATTTGCTCGCAGCATCAGATTCCTTTTCCGCCTCAGCGAGGGCTTCGACATTCTTCCCCAACAGTCCCCTGTTCAATTATCGGGGTGTCATTGATGCCGACGCGGTATTCAGCGCCGCACATCAACGCCAGTCAATACATGCACGGTGCGCTTCTCGAGCTTCAATTGACACGCAGTGTGCATCGGCGTAAACGTCGACGATAGCGACGCGCAGGCGTTTTGTAGCTAGCGAGTGACAAACCATAAGCTAGGGGAAGCGAACATGAGAATCAGAAATCAAATGAGCACAGTGCTTGTAGTGACCGCCCTGTTGGCCGGGGGCGGCATCAATGCAGCGCTGGCGCAAATCGGCAATACGGCGTTCGGCACCAATGCGCTCGTCCACGATTCTACGGGGAACGACAACAGTGCTTTTGGCGATTCCGCGCTCTACCAGAACACGACCGGTCACCGGAACACCGCGACCGGGTTTCAGGCGCTTTATTCAAATACCGATGGCTTAAATAACACCGCTACCGGTTATCTGGCGCTCTCGTCCAACACGGTTGGTGGTGCCAATACGGCCTTCGGCTTCGAGGCACTCGCGACAAATACCATCGGGGAGGCCGACACCGCGACGGGGCAGTATGCGCTCCTATCCAACACGACCGGCGATTTCAACACCGCGACAGGCATCTACGCGCTCGAATTTAATACCGAGGGCGCCTACAACACCGCGACTGGCGAAGGTGCGCTCGGCTTCAACACCACCGGTAACAACAACGTCGCCACTGGCGGCGGTGCGCTCACTCTTAACCATTCCGGAAATAACAACGTCGCCAGCGGCTACAACGCTATGTATTTTAGCAACGGCGGCAGTGGCAATACGGCCACTGGAACCTCCGCGCTCTATCACAATGGGAGCGGGAGTTTTAACGTTGCCGCCGGCATTAATTCGCTCTACACCAACACGACGGGCGTCAACAACACCGCGGACGGGAGCGGCGCGCTCTACGGAAACAAGACCGGGAATCGGAATTCCGCGTTCGGCAGCAATACGCTGTACAAGAACACATCGGGCAACCACAACCATGCTACCGGCTATCAGTCTCTCTACAGCAACACGACGGGCTCCAATAACAGCGCCAGTGGCTATGCCGCGCTTTATTCGAACACCACCGGCAGCAACAATATCGGGGTGGGGCAGTTCGCGGGCTACTACCCGACGACTGGGAGCAACAATATCGAGATCGGCAATCGCGGCGTCGCCGCGGACAACGCCGTGATCCGCATCGGCACTCAGGGAACGCAGAACGCGACTTTTCTTGCGGGCGTCCGTGGAGTCAATGTTACCGGCGGTGTGGCGGTGATGGTCACGGCGACGGGCCAGCTTGGCGTCATGTCGTCCTCACGCCGTTACAAGGAAGACATCCGCTCGATGGGCAACGTCAGTGAGCGTTTGCTGGCCCTCCGACCTGTAACGTTCCGATACAAAAAGGCGGATGAGCACGGCCAGAAGCCCGAACAGTACGGCCTGATCGCCGAGGAAGTGGCCAAGGCGATGCCGGAACTCGTCGTGTACGACGAGAAGGGCCAGCCCGAGACCGTCGCCTACCAGGCTTTGGCGCCGCTGCTGCTTAACGAGCTGCAGATCGAGCACCGACGGGCGGAGCAACAGAAGCAAGATGTCAGCGATCTCCGCCAACAGTTGGCCGCAGTGAGGGCGCAGCTTGCGGAGTTACGCCACAGGACAGATCAATTATCGGCTAAGCAATAGGCACGCTGCATTCGACCTCATGTTCTCTTGGGGGCCAAAGTGAAACGCGGTGCGACCACGGCACTGGTGGCGCTGATAATGGCGTGCGCCGCGGCGCAGGCGGCACAGTGGGTGCAAGCGGGTACTGGCAAAGACGGGACCAAGGTGTGGGTAGACACGTCATCTATTGCGGTTACCGGCTCTGTCCGAGGGGCCTGGTTGAAAATGACCTTCCCGGTGCATACACAGAGCGGATCGGGCGATGACGCGAGCAAATGGGTGGACTTCAGTCTCAATCACGCCGCCTTCAACTGCAGTGAGGGCACGTCAAAGTCCGATGCTTTGGAGAACTATTTCGACGATGGCACAAATCACAAAGTGCCAGCGGAGGACATTAGTGCAGACAAGTGGGAGTCAGTTCCATCGAACACGGCACTGGAGACCGTGATGAAATTCGTCTGCTCATGGAAATAGGAACGAAACGTGGCGCGCGCGGCTTTCCCGGGTTCGGGGACCATGGCCTGCACCGATCCCCGCCCTGCACCGGTAGCGGGAGCCGCATACGCAAAAGGCCCCGGAAGGATTCCGGGGCCTCTCGCCTCTCAGCCTGATATGGCTGCCGCCGGCGACTCAGTGACCGGCTGCACCAACCGCAGCGTCCGCGTCGACAAAACCAAAGCCCGAATCATGATCGAAGCCCTTGGTGCCGAACGGGAACGGGTACGGCGCAATGGTTCGCGCCGCCGCGAGGCGCATGTCCCGCGCCGTGTCCTCAAGAATCCCGTAGATCTTGTCCGGTGACATGGCCGGCTTGCTGGCCCGCGCCTGCTTATCAATCATCAGCGCAGCGATCGCGGCGACGTGCGGCGCCGACGCCGAGGTACCGAAGAAGTTCGGATACTTGTCGGGCTCAGTCGAGCCCGGCACCGTCGCCGTGTACACCGAATAGAAGAACGAGGTGTTGCCGCCATCGGGTCCCGTGACCTGCGGCTTCTGGCGTACTTGCGGGGCGCCGAGGCGATTGCCCGAGGTGTTGAAGAAGATCGGCGTACCGGCAGCGGACGAGAAGTACTCCAGGCAGGCCGGTTTGCAGTTGGACCAGAACGGAGTACCCCAGGCGGCCGTGTTGTACCACGGGGCAGCGCCCACCGAGGCGGCGCCATTGGCGCTGGCGTGGCCGTAAGAGGCGCCGCTCTGCGTGTCGTGCTCGTCAATGAAGATGGTGCCCCCGCCGAGCGCGAAGTACACGTACTTCAAATAGTTCGGCGCCGGGCCGGCATACAGTTCGATGCTGACCTGCACCTGCACGTCCGCACCGCTGGTGTTGGAGATAACCGCCTCTTCGAGCGCGTCGCCGCCGATATTGCTGTCGGTGCCCGTGAACTGGCAGACCGCGGGCTTAAGATTCGCGTTGCAGGGCGGGATCGGCTGGCCGTTCATGCGATAGAAGATCAAATCCATGTCGGACCGCGAGCCCTTGGGTCCTGCGGACTTGAAAGGCTCGTCCCAGTTGAGCACCAGCAATTCGAACGCCTGATCGGTCACCGTGATGGTTTGCAGCGGATCCGGGTTCTTGGCGGTGCCGAAGTTGTGTCGCACGCCGCTGATTCCCTTGCTGCTGGACATGCGGAAATCCGATTCATAGGATTGGCGCGCGTCGTTGCCAGCCGAGGAGAAATACGGAATACCCCGGTCGTGGACCTTGTCCACGGCTTGCGCGAGTATGCCGTCCTGGAACATCGGCTCGTCAAAATAAATCACGTCATCGTCGATAATCGTCGAACCGGCATTGGCCAGATCGATGATGCCTTGAGCAAAATCCGCTTCGCTGTTAAACGCCGTGTGGAACGCCAACGAGGCGCCCGGTGCGACATCGTGAATGATTTGCCCGATGGCTCGCCCTTCGTCGGCCGAGCCGGAGCAGGCCTCATCATTGAGGATCTTGATATCGGATGGCAGGTCGCCGTTGGCAATGTCCTGTTTCGTGTTCGTGAACATCTGCCCCGGGAAAATCGGGCCGGTCAGGCAGCCGAAGCTGTCGGAGAGTATTCCGACGCGCACTCCGCGGCCGGTGACGCCAAAATCTCGACGTGCGTTGGCCGATCCCTGGGCGCGATCTCCTTGTGTCGTCACCAGACCCGAGCGCGTGCTCATGAGTGCCGGTCGCACCGATTGCACGTCGGGCAACGAGGCAATGGCTCGCAGCTGTGTCGCGGCTACGCGAGCTGATACCAGCGGACCAAAGGTCTTGACGTTGCCAATACCTATGGCCTGCAAATGAGCCTTGAGTACATTGGCATCGCCTTTGGCGACAATGTTCACCGGAATAGTGGCAATCGAATGCCCAAGACCCAATCGCCCGAGACGCCCCTGCAGTCCACCGCTCGCTTGCGCCGCGGCCATTCCTGAAGGCTCGGTCAAGATCCGCAACATTGAATGCAATTTGCCGTCGTCACTGGCGCGGAGCTGTTGCAGTTGCTCGGCATAAGACGGCTGAGCGGCGTGTGCGGCACCGGCGAACAGCAGCGCGGCCGTCAAACACGAAACCACGGAAGTGCGTTCCATAAATGTCCCTCTTAACTATATTTTTTGAAATCGAGACGGCCGAATATATAGCAGGCCGTAGGTACCTTCCAGCGTGGAAATCCTGAAGAACCAGATTATGTAACGGCGCTGTCAGCAGGTGCGCCGGCCAAATGTAGGTGCGTGCCGACAGGAAGCGCGCGCGCATGCGGCTGCCGGGCGCACGAATGAGCACATGGGTCATGAACGTCCGTCCCGGAACACGGCCACCGATTGCAGTGCGCCACGAATTTGGCGGTTCGCCGCGAACCGATTGCGATCACCAATTCAATACGTTAGCGCGCGCTGGACCCGCGCGCTCTGGGCGGAATTTGCGCCCGCCTAGTCAATCAGCCGGTCACGGCGCAGGCGATCGGCAATCGACGGAGTCACCATCGCCAGCCCCAGTTGCCCGGATTCCACGTCCTTGACTTTGGTGTCAATCGTGTAGACCACAGCGGCGCTGTGCGTTTCGTAGAGTTTGGTGATGATGTGGCCCGCGCCTTTGGTGTTCATGACCGAGGGCAAGGTCTTGAACTCGTAGTAGTCCACCGGCATTCCGTACGCCCCGTAAAATCCCGTGTCGTACCCGGACGCGATGTATTTGTACTGACCGGTACTGCGCGTATCCCTGCTGCCGCCTTCCTTGGTGAGCCAATCCGACGCCACCATGCGCGTTGCCAGCACCCCGTCGGAATGCAGCGTCTTAACCAATCGTTCGACATTCTCGCGAGTCAATGGTTCGTCCTTGCCCATGTAATTGCAGCTCGCATCCGGCGTAAGTTTGCTGCTGCGCAGGTCTCTGACCATCCAGTATTCAAAATTGCAGCGCTGCGTGTAATCGGGGCTGACGCCCACCACCAGCAGCCGTGTAAAAGTCAGGTTGCGCGCGCTGCCGTCACTCCAGCTGCTCTTGACCGACGGCCGGCCCGTGCAACCGGTCAAGCAGGCGATGACGAGGATGACCGACCCCAGCCCCACAGAGAAGCGATGCCACTGCGGGCCGCGAAGGCGTGTCATGCGCACTGAACTCCTTAATAAAACTGCAATAGGCAGTCCGGGACGGCGGCCTGCCCGATGAGCGAATCTATAACCTCGAATGATAACCGAGACCAGCCCAGCCCATGCAGCGGGTTGTCGGGCGACACTCCGAGGGCCGCCCGCGACGCGCCCTTTTTACCCGCGCACTCTCAGACCGCGCGGATCGTACGGTGGTTCAACCAGAATTCTCGCCCTGTGGGCTTGGCCCAGCACCTCCACCGACAGCGCTGAAGGGTCAGCGGCTATGGCCTGGTCCACGTAAGCAAGCGCCAGACTCTGATTGACATGATGACCATAGGCGCCCGAGGTGATGAAGCCGACACGACGCTCCTCGGCCATGACCGGCTCAAAGCCCGTAACGTCGGCGTCCGGACTGTCCACCGCGAGCAGCACCAGGCGTTGTGCCGGACCGGTCGCACGTTCGGCCAGCGCCGCGGCGCGCCCGATGAACTCCCCCTTGTCAAAGGCGACGAAGCGATCGAGCCCGGCCATGGCGGCGGTATACGATTGGGCGAATTCCAGCGACCACACGCCATAGCCCTTTTCGAGCCGCAGACTGTCCTGGGCGCGCATGCCGATGGGCGCGAGGCCAAAATCCCTACCGGCGGCGGTCAGGGCGTCCCAAAGCGCCCGCTGCTCGCAGGCGCGCACCGTGATTTCGTAGCCGAGCTCGCCGGTCAGCGACACGCGTGCCACCACCGCCCGGCTAAATCCAACATCCAGCACGCGCGCGCCCATGAAAGGCAGCGCCTCATTGTCGACCTCGGCGCGTGTCAAGCGCTTGAGGATATCGCGGGCGCGCGGGCCTGAGAGCGAGAAGCCCAGCCAGCTCTCGGACAGATTCTCGAGCCTGACCCCTGAGGGCGGCAGGTGGTCGCGGAACCAACGCAGGTGCCATTCCTGAAGGTAGTAGGAACCTACCAACCAGAATCGATCCTCGTCGAGGCGCGTAACGGTCAGATCGCCCATGAGCTTGCCACTGGGTGCCAGCATCGGGGCGAGTCGCACGCGTCCGAGGGTCGGCAGTCGATTGGCGAGCAGATAATCGAGCCAGCGCTCGGCGCCCTGCCCCGACACCTCGTAGCGTGCATAGACGCCGGTGTCGAGCAGGCCGGCGGCTTGCCGGGTCGCCGCGACCTCCGCGGCGATCAGACGCTGCGCGTTGGAGCGTCGCAATGTAGGAACCTCGTCGAACTCCGGTTCACCCGGGGCAAAGTACTGCGGCGTTTCCATGCCCCACACGACGCCAAACCGTGCCCCGGCCGCGCGCTGTGCGTCGTAGCTCGGCGTCATCTTGAGCGGCCGTCCGGCAGGCAACTCCTCGTTCGGATAGGCGATCACGAAGCGGCGCGCATAGAACTGCGCCGTCGTCTCGCGCAGGTACCGATCGTTGCTCGCGAACGCCCCGTAGCGGGCCACGTCCATGCCAAAGATGTCCGCGCCCGGATCACCCTCGACAATCCAGTTCGCGAGCACCAGCCCGATGGCGCCGCCCTGCGAGAAGCCCGACATGCACCCGCACGCCGCCCAGTAGTTGCGCAACCCCGGAACCGGGCCGACCAGCGGATTGCCATCGGGGGTAAAGGTGAATGCGCCGTTGACCCACTTGCGAATCCCGGCCTCAAGTAAACTCGGGAAGCGCTGAAATCCGATCGCGAGTTCCGGGCTGATGCGATCAATGTCTTCGGGAAGCAGGTCCATGCCGAAGTCCCATTCGGCGCCTTCGACCTGCCAGTGGCGCGGGTTGCGTTCATACACCCCCAACAGCACGCCCTTGCGTTCCTGTTGGAGATAGGTGAACCCCTCCAGGTCCGTCACGCACGGCATCTCATCCGCGCGCGCCAGCAGACTCGGCAAGTCCTCGGTAATCAGGTAATGGTGCTGCATCGGCACCAGGGGCAGGTCGAGTCCTACCATGCGACCGACGCGCCGGGCCCACAGGCCCGCCGCATTGACGACGTGTTCGGCCGTGACGGGGCCCTGCTCGGTCTCGATGCGCCACTGGCCTCCCGGCAAGGCCTGAAGCGCCGTGACCCGGTTCCTCAGAATCACATCGGCGCCGCGCTTACGGGCAGCGAGCGCGAACGCATGGGTGGTGCCGTGCGGATCCACGGCGCCCTCGTGCGGGTCGAACAAACCACCGAGCAGTCCGGTGGGATCGACAATCGGGCAGTCGGCGACGATTTGCTCGGCGCTCGCCAGGCGCGCACCGATCCCGAGCGTCTGGTAGACCGCGCACTCGGCCTTGAGCCATTCCCAGCGCGCCTGGGTGGTCGCAAGGCTATAGCCTCCCGGCATGTGCATGCCGACGCTCTGGCCGCTCTCGGCCTCAATTTCCTTGTACAGATTTATGGTGTACGACTGCAGTGCGGCGATGTTTGGATCGTCGTTGAGTGCATGGAAGCCCGCCGCGGCATGCCAGGTGGAGCCGGCCGTGAGCTCCGCGCGCTCAATGAGGGCCACGTCGGACCAGCCACGGCGGGTCAGGTGATAGAGGATGCTGGTGCCGACAATGCCGCCGCCGATGACCACGACGCGGTAATGACTGTTCATGCCGGACTATTCCTCTTCGACCGAATCTGACAGCACGGCCTTGCGCTTGGCGATGAAATGCAGCAGCGCTTCGTCCAGTGCCGGATCGAGCCCCGGGTCCTCGTACTCCGCCAGCATTTTTTTCCACACCTTGTTGGCGCGTTGTTCGGCCGTGAGCCTGCCCTCCAAGGTCCACTGCTCGTAGGACGAGTAATCGGCAATTGTTGATTGATAAAAGGCGGTCTCGAAGTTCTCCTGGGTATGGGTGCAGCCGAGGAAATGGCTGCCCGGCCCGACCTCGCGGATCGCATCGAGTGCCTGCCCGCGCTCGCTCATGTCCATGCCGGAGGCCAGCACCTGCATCATGGCGAGCTGATCCGCGTCCATGACGAACTTCTCATAGCCGCTCACCAGCCCGCCTTCGAGCCACCCGGCGGCGTGGGTCACCAGATGCACGCCCGCCAGCAGGGTGGGCAGCAGAGTGTGCGCACTTTCGTAGGCGGCCTGGGCGTCCGCCACCTTCGAGGAGCACAGGGATCCGCCGCTGCGGCACGGCACACCAAGGCGACGCGCCAGCTGCGCCGTGGCAAAAATCATCTGCGTCGCCTCGGGCGTGCCGAAGGTGGGTGAGCCGGTGCGCATCGACACCGCGCCAACGAAGGAGCCCATAATCACCGGCGCTCCCGGCCGCACGATCTGCGTGAGCGCCATGCCCGCCAGGGTCTCAGCCAGGATTTCGGCCATGCAGCCGGCGGCGGTGACCGGCCCCATCGCGCCTGCGAGCACCGCGGGCACGACGATCGTGCCCTGGTTATGGGCCGCGAATTCACGCAAGGCGCCGAGCATTCGCCCGTCAAAGGTGAGCGGTGAGTTCGAATTGATGTTGCCGAGCACCACGGCGTGCTGATCGACGTACTGCTCGCCAAACAGCACCTCGGCCATGCGCACCGCGTCGGCCGCGTGGCCGGGGGTCTCCGGAGTCGCTTCACAGCCCTGGTCGCTGTAGCGAAAAAACGCGTATTGCACGTCCAGATGACGCTTGCCGGCGGGAATATCCATCGGTTCGACCGTTGATCCGCCCGAAAAATGGATGGCCGGAGCCGAATGCGCCAATTTGATGAAGTTGTGTAGATCCTCGAGCGTACCGTAGCGACGCCCGCGATCTAAATCGGTGACGAACGGCGGACCACCCACCGGGGAGAACACCGTGGCGTCACCCCCGAAGCGCACGTTGCGCTCCGGATTGCGGGCATAGACCGTAAATTCATGCGGCGCCGTTTTCAGCAGGGCTCGGGCCAGGCCGCGGGGGATTCGCACCCGCTCGCCCTGCACGTCAGCTCCTGCCCCCTTCCAAAGACGCAAAGATTCCGGATCACGGCGGAACTCGATGCCGATTTCCTCGAGTATGGTCTCCGCATTGGCTTCAATCACCTCGACCGCCTCGACGCTCAGCAGGTCGATTACCGGCAGGCGCCGGCGGATGTACGGCAGCTTGACGGCCTTGCGTTGCGCGCGGGCGGCGCGGCGTGCTTCGCGACCACCGCCACGGGTGGCGTGGACGCTGCGGTTCTCCTCACCCATGTCCTTCTCCTGTGCCGCAGGCTTATTTATAACACATGTAAGGTTTAAAGAATAACGCCGGCGCGGCGTAGCCACGCTCACCGGGCTGCGTTATTCTTGCGCTCCGGCGCGCCACGCAGTGACATTGCGCTAACGGAACGCCGGGCGCTCGGGAGATAGTTGGTGCCGAGAATCGTCGATCATGTTCGCCGCCGCGAGGAGATCGCGCGACTTGCGGTTCGTGTGATCCAGCGTGAAGGCGCTGAAGGCGCGACCGTGCGCCGGATCGCCACCGCCGGCGGTTTCAGCATCGGCGTGCTGAGCCATTACTTCAAGGACAAGGACGAGCTGATCGGCTTCGCATTTCAGTGGGTGGCGCGCGCGTGGTTTACGGAGCTTGATGCCGCGCTCGCGGCGAGCTCCCCGGGCCTGCCGCGGCTGCGCACGGCGCTCGAGTTCATGGTGCCGACCACGGCGGCGCCGAGCTTCATTCGGCTATGGCTCAGTCTGTGGGGCGGTGCCATGCATAACCCGACGCTGGCGCGCGTGCACCGCGAATACTATGCACGCTGGCGGCGCTACCTCATTCGCCATCTCACGGAAGCGGCGCGCACTGGCGCCATCCTGGCGCCAGTTTCGCTGCGTGATGCGATTGACCTGCTGACGGCGGGTATCGACGGCATCTGGATTGGCTGCACCTTTGAACCGGGTCGGTTCCCTATGCGCCGCCGCCGGCGGCTGGTTGCGAAGTTGCTGCAGTCGGTTTTGGGGGAAAGCGCGTGAGACTGACCAGCCCGCGATTGCGGCGGTATTCGGCCTGGTCATTGCTGCGTGCCAGCGTGGTCGGCGATCGCTACTGGCGGCCTCTGTGGGCCGGCCGCGAGCTGCAGCCGGCCTACGATGTGGTGGTGGTCGGCGCCGGTGGCCACGGACTGGCGACCGCCTTTCACTTGGCGCGTGACCACGGCATCAAGCGCATCGCCGTGCTCGAGAAGCGCCTGGTGGGCTACGGCAACGTCGGTCGCAACACGACGATCGTGCGCTCGAATTATCTGCTGCCTGAAAATCATTACTTCTACGAGGACTCGCTGCGGCGTTGGGAGACGCTGTCGCACGATCTGAACTACAACGTCATGTACAGCCCGCGCGGCGTCGTCGACCTCGCGCTCACCGATGATGCCCTACCGGCCCTCGCCCGGCGCGGCAATGCCATGCGCCTCGCCGGCATCGACGCCGAACTGCTTGACCTGGCGGCACTTGAGCGCTTTGTGCCTGAACTGGAAGCGCGCCGCACCCGTCGCTTCCCGATCGTAGGCGCGCTGCTGCAGCGCCGGGGCGGCACAGTGCGCCACGATGCGGTGGCCTGGGGCTACGCACGCGGGGCAAGCGCCCTCGGAGTCGATATCATCGAGGGCTGTGAAGTCACCGGGGTGCGCACTGCCGGCAACGCCGCCACGGGCGTGGAAACAACGCGCGGCTACGTGCAGGCTGAGCGCATCGTGTTTGCAACCGCCGGTCACACCGGCCTGGTCGGCACGATGCTGGGCGTGGCGCTGCCGATCGAGACGCACCTGCTGCAGGCCATGGTTTCCGAACCCATCAAGCCGTTGCTCAATACGGTGGTGGTGTACGTGTCCCCGGGGCACGGGGAGACCTATATCTGCCAGTCCGACCGTGGCGGCCTGGTTATGGGTGGGCATCTCGACGGCTTCCCCTCCTACACGCGCGAGGGACAGTGGCACCGACTCGAGGACGTGGTGCAGGGCGCGCTGGAACTTTTTCCGCGCATCGGCGGAGTGAAGATCCTACGCCATTGGGCCGGCACCAACGACATGACCATGGACGGCAGCCCGATCATGGACCGCCTGCGTTACGACAACGTGTTCGTCAATGCCGGTTGGTGCTACGGCGGCTTCAAGGCCATACCGGCTTCCGGGGCCGCGTTCGCGCAATTTGTGGCCAGCGGCACCGCTCCCGACCTCATCAGGGGCTTTCGGCTGTCACGATTTGCGACCGGGCACATGCTCGATGAGCCCGGCCAGGGCCCCTTCCCGGTGCGGCTGTGACGCGCCTGACTTGCCCATTCTGTGGAACGCGTGCGCTGCGCGAGTTCGTGTTCCACAAGACCCTGCCGGCCGATGCGCACGGCAGTGCCTACCAGCGCACGTACGAGCGCACCGCGAGCCTCGAGCACAGCGTAGAGCACTGGCAACACGTCGAGGGCTGCAGGAGCTGGCTGCTCGTGGATCGCAATCCCTCCAACGGACAGGTCCACAGCGTGCGCCTGCTTGGCGGCGGGGCCCCATGAACGGAGAGCGATTGCGCACCGGCACCCGGCTTGCGCCCGGGCAACTGTCGTTCACTTTTGACGGCCGCCGCTACAGCGCCCAAGTGGGCGATTGCGCCGCCTCGGCGCTGCTGGCGAACCGGGTGCGCGTCCTGGGGCGCAGCGTCAAGTACCGTCGAGCGCGCGGACTACTCACAGCCGGGCCCGAGGAGCCCAATGCGCTGCTCTCGGTCGGCGCGCCGCCCGACGTGATCCCAAACGTCGCGGCATCGCAGCTGGTGCTGCGCGATGGGCTGGTGTTGCGCAGCCAGAATCGCTGGCCCAGCTTGAAATTTGATCTCGCCTCGGTGCTGCAGGCCGGTGGCGGGCTGCTGGGCGCGGGCTTTTACTACAAGACTTTCATCTGGCCCTCGTGGACGCTCTACGAGGGCATCATCCGCCGACTCGCCGGCCTGGGCGAAGCGCCGGGCCGCTGCCAGCTGCCGCCCGTCGCCATCGAGCATTGCGGCTGCGACGTGCTGGTGGGGGGCGCCGGAGCCGCCGGCCTGGCCGCGGCCCTCGCGGCCGCGCGCGCCGGGGCGCGTGTGATCCTGTGCGAGCGCGAGCCGGTGTGCGGCGGCGAACTCGAGATTGAACCCGCCCGGATCAACGGCGTGCCCGCGCGCGACTGGATCGAGACGACGCTCGCCGAGCTCGGGACGCTGGGCGCGCGGGTCATGACCAACACCACGGTGGTCGCGGAATCCGGCGGCGAGCTGATTGCGCACGCTGAGCCCGGCGGCCTGCCCGGTCACAACACCGTGTACCGGATCCGTGCGCGCCAATTTGTCGTCGCCATGGGTGCGATCGAACGGCCCATGGTGTTTTGCGATAACGATCGTCCCGGTGTGATGATGCTGGGCGCGGCCGAACGCTACCTCGTGCGTTATGGCGCCCAGGTAGGTGCGCGCCTGGTGCTGTTCGCCAATCACGAGCGTGTCTATGCCACGGCGCGCCGTCTCATGGCGGGCGGCATGGAGGTGCGCGCGATCGTCGACACCCGCCGTGTCCATGAACTGAGCATGGACGAGGCGCAGCTGCGATCGCGTGAAACGCTGCGCAGCGATGGCGTCGAGTGCCTGACGGGGCACGCCGTGACCGCCGCCCTGGGACGCCACGGCGTGTCCGCGGCACGTGTCGAATTACTCGGCGGGTCGGCGCCCGCCAGACTGATTCCCTGCGACACGATCCTGGTCAGCGGCGGCTGGACGCCCGCGCTACATGCCGGCCTCCAACAAGGCGGAGTGGCGCATTATGTCGGCCCGATTGGCGCGTTCGTCGCGGACGATCAACCACCCGATCGCGGCGTGGCCGGCAGCGCACGCGGGCTGCTCGAATTGGCCGCTGTGCTGCACGACGGGCATGCGGCCGGAGAACGCGCGGCGCGCGGCGCGGGAGCTCGGGACGCTGCAACCACAGCGCCCGAGGGCAGCGGTGATGCGTCACCGGCGCTCGTCCCGTTCACGCGAGCGCCCGCCTCGCCCTCCGCCGAAAAGCGTCAGTTCATCGATCTGCAAAACGACGTCACGGTGGCCGATTTGCGGACTGCCCTGGCCGAAGGGTTCTCCGACATCGAGCATGTCAAGCGCTACACCACTCTGGGCGTGGGCACCGATCAGGGACGGATCGGCGGCTTGCCCGGAGCTGCGATCCTGGCCGAGCTCAAGGGGGAATCGCTCGCCGAGGTCGGCGCGAGCCGCAGCCGCCCTCCCTATCATCCCGTCACCATGCGGGCGATCGCCGGTTTTCATGTGGGCGCGGCCGTCAAGGTCACGCGCCGCACCCCGCTGAACGAATGGCACGCCGCCCACGGCGGGATGCTCGAACCCATGGGCCTGTGGCTACGGCCGCGCTACTACGCTGCGAACGGTGCCACCGCGGCGATTGCCGCGGTCGTGGAAGCGCGCCGTGTGCGTACCCACGGTGGCATCGCCGACAGTTCGACCCTCGGCAAGATTGAGATCGCGGGGAGCGACGCTGCGGCCTTTCTGGATTTTCTTTACCTCACCAAGGCCAGCACGATCAGGCCCGGGCGCAGCAAGTACATGGTGAACCTGCGCGAGGACGGCATGGTGCTGGACGATGGCCTGGTGCTGCGCCTCGCGGCCGATCGATTCATCGCCACCACCAGCTCCGCGCACGGCACTCACATGCTCTCCCATTTCGAGCACTATCGGGCGACTCATTGGGCCGCTCGAGCCGTGACGGTCACCGATGTCACCGAAGCCTGGGCGGCGATCGCCGTGGCCGGACCCTTGAGTCGCGCGACCCTCGAGCGCGTGCTCGCTGGCCCTTGGAGCGGGGTACTCGCCGGACTGAGCCACATGGATTTTGCCGACGGCGATTTCCGAGGTCAGGCGCTGCGGCTGCTGCGCGCGAGTTTCTCCGGGGAGCTCGCGTTTGAATTGCACTGCCGGCCGGAAGCGGCCGTGATGTTGTGGGAGGCGCTCGGCGCGGCCGGCCTTTCCCCTTACGGAATCGACGCGCTCGATATCCTGAGGGTCGAGAAGGGTTATCTGGTCAGCGCCGAACTCAATGGCGAGACCACGCCGCTCGATCTGGGCATGGAGGGCCTGGTGCGTCAGGGCAATCCCTGTCTCGGCCGGGAACTGCTGGAGCGGCCGGCCTTTCATGAACCCACGCGGCCGCGTCTGGTCGGACTTCGCGCGCTCGACGGGCATACGCCATTTCTGGCCGGAGCGCAGCTGACGGCCGCTGACTCGGAGACACGGCCCTGCGGCTACGTCACCTCAAGCGTCTTCAGCCCGACGTTTGGCGAGTGGCTTGGCCTGGCACTGCTCGCCCGAAATCTGGCGGTGGAGGGCGCGATCCTCACGGCGCGCGATCCGCTGCGTGGTGCCGACACACCGGTGCGCGTTGTGCCTGCTGCACACTTTGACCCGGGCGGCGCCCGCATGAAGGCCTAGCCTCATCAACGGACATGACGATGATCGACGAAAAACCCGACTGCCGCATTGATCACTTGCCGGCCGCCCGCGCCCTCGAGTTCGCCGCATTTTCCTGGCCGACGAACGCGCTGGGCGAGCCGGCCTGGCCAGGCGCACCGGGCGCGGTGCGTTACGACGCGCAGCGCCGGCCGGTGCTGCTGCACTTTGCGCCGGGACGCTGGCTCGCTCCTGATCCCGACGATGAGACTCGGGCGCTGCTGAGCGCGGCGGCACAGGCGGCGGCGGGCGTGGTGGTAGAGGTGACGGGCAAGTGGGACGCCTTATCGATCCGCGGGCCGGGCGCGACACGGCTCCTGGCCTGTGCGATCGACATTGCGGCCGTCCTGGAGGCTCGCGACTGCGCCGCTCTGACCCTGTTTGACTGTCCGGCGACCGTGGCGCGCGCCCCGGAGGGATTTGCCGTCTGGGTGCAGTCGAGCTACACGGCGGACTTACTCACCACCGCCGAGCAGTTCCTGGCCTCGCTCGCCACCCCGCCCTAGGAAGCAGGACGAGTACTCAGACGGAGTGATTCCCAGCTCGCATCGGCCGTCCACCCGCCGTCGACCGGCAGGCTCACTCCGTTGACGAAGCCGCTCTTAGTCCCGTCCGCCAGATAGGCAATGGTCGCCGCAACGTCGGCCGCCTGGGCAAAGCGCGCCATCGGCACGCGATCGACGATATCCCGATCCGCGTACAGGCCCAGCTCCTGGGCGGCATCGTCCATTTCCGTCTTGATCCAGCCGGGACATACGGCGTTGACGCGCACGCCACGACCGCCCCATTCAGCCGCCAGGGTACGGGTCAGGCCGATCAAACCATGCTTGGAGGCATTGTAGGCGCTGCGATGGCTGACCCCGGCGAGCCCTGCGATCGAGGCGACATTGACGATGCTGCCGCGGCCCTTGGCGAGCATGTGGGCGCCGAGATGCTTGCACATCAGGAACGGGCCCAGCAAATTCACCTCCATGACACGCTGCCACTGCGCGACGGTCGTGTCCTCGGCAGGCACGATCATGCTGATGCCAGCGTTGTTCACCAGCACATCGGCGCCGCCGTACTCGGCGTGCACCCGCGTCGCCAGCTGACGCGCAAACTCCTCGGAGGAGACGTCCCCGCAGATGCCGACGACGGCGTGCCGCATGGAGTGCAAGCGCGCCAGCGCTTGTTCGAGCGGCTGTACATCCGTCAGCACGACTGTGTAGCCACTGTCCGCCAGCAACGTCGCCGTGGCCAGCCCCAAGCCTTGCGCGGCCCCGGTGACGACTGCAATATTCATCCGGCTCCCCGATTGCGCGGCTGTGGCAGCTCGCGCATAGTAATGGCGTCTATCATGCCGCAGAGAATGGACGAACGAAACATGACCGCCGCACGCGCGTTGAATCGTCGCGACATGCTGGCCGCCACTCTGGCGAGCACGATTGTCGCCGCGCTGCCGCGGCTCGGCCGCACCGCCGCTGCCGCCCCGGGCACGAATCTTGCCTCGCTGCTGGCTCAATTTGCCGACGAAATTCTGCCCTTGGCGCCCGAGACTGCCACCTCGCTGGGTTTGGACCGTGGGGCGCGCCAAGCGCTCAAGTCGCAGTTGGACGATGTCTCGCATGAGGACGAGCGCCGCTGGTCGGTTCAGGTCCAGTCCATGCTGAGGCGTCTGGCGACAATCAACCCCGCACAGCTTTCGCCCATGGATCGCATTCGTTACGAGTCGGTCAGGTATTCGGCCACCGCGGCCAGCGCGGGCACGCACTTCTTCTACGGAAGCGGCGCGCGCGCCTTTAACGGCGGGAGCACGCCCTATGTCGTCAGTCAACAGAATGGCGCGCTCACCCGGGTCCCCGAATTCCTCAATACTCAGCATCAGATTGCCGGCAGCGCGGATGCCGAAGCGTACCTGGAGCGCATCAGTGCACTGGCACGGGTTCTCGACCAGGAATCTTCCCTGATCGCCGAGCACGCGGCGCGAGGGGTGATGCCACCGAATTTCATTGCCACCAATGCGCTCGGACAACGGGTCCGCTTTCGCCAGCGCCCCGCGACCGAACAACCCCTGGTCAATTCCCTGGTGACGCGCACCAAGGCGCAGGGCATCCCGGGCGCATGGGATACGCGGGCATCGGCGCTGGTTGAGTCGCAGCTCTATCCGGCACTCGACCGGCAGATTGCCGCCTTCAGCAAGGCGACGGCACACGCTCCGGACACGGCCGGGATCTACCGGCTGCCGGACGGCGATGACTATTACCGCTGGGCGCTTAAGCTCGGCACAACCTCCGATCTGAGCGCGGCCGAAATCCACTCGATCGGACTGGATCAAAACCGCGCCATCCAGGCGCGCATCGACACGATCTTCAAGGCCCAGGGCCTGACGCAGGGCAGCGTCGCCGAGCGCGCGCGCGCCCTCAACAGCGATTCGCGCCAGCTGGTCGCAAACACCGATCAGGGCCGCGAGGAACTGCTCGACTACTGCCGGGACCGCATGGCGGCGACCCGCGCGCTGGTGCCCAAAATTTCAAGCCTGGCGCTCAAGGCGCCGCTCATGGTCAAGCGGGTACCCGCCGACATCGAGGACGGCGCGGCGCTCGGCTACATGAATCCGGCGTCGCTCGACGGCGTTCGCCCGGCCATCTACTACATCAACCTGAAATCCACCGTGCTCTGGCCGAAGTACCAGATCCCGACCCTGACGGCGCATGAGGGCATTCCGGGCCACGCCTGGCAGGGCGCGTATTTGGCTGAACACTACGACGCCATCCCGCTGATTTCGCAGCTGATGAATTTCAATGCCTATATCGAGGGCTGGGCGCTGTATGCTGAGCAGTCGGTCGATGAATTCGGCTTTTACGATCACGACCCGTTCGGGCAGATTGGTTACTTGCAGGGACAGCAGTTCCGCGCTTGTCGCTTGGTGGTGGACACCGGACTGCATGCCATGCACTGGACACGCGAGCAGGCGATCCAATTTCTGGTGACCGAGACCGGCCGCGGTCGTGAAGCAATGACCAGCGAAATCGACCGCTACTGCGCCAACCCGGGGCAGGCCTGCGGGTACAAGATCGGGCACAACGAAATCGTCAAGCAACGCGAGCGCCTGCGCACCGCCATGGCCGACAAGTTCAAACTCACCGCCTTCAATGACGCCGTGATCATGACCGGTGGGCTGCCGGTCGCCCAGCTTGGCGCAGCGGTCGAGCAGTTGCTGGCGGCGCGGTGATGGCATGAAGCGATCCGCATCAGCCCTCTGGTTTGGCGATTTGCGCACCGGGGACGGCTCGCTCACCACCCACAGCGGCGCCCTCGATCAGGCGCCCTACTCCTTTGCCAACCGCTTCGCGGAGGCGCCCGGCACAAACCCCGAAGAACTGATCGCCGCCGCACACGCCGGCTGTTACACAATGGCGGTGTGCGCCGCGCTGACCCGCAGCGGCTTCAAGCCGGCCCGACTGTCGACACAGGCCGTGGTCACTCTCGAGCAAGTGCAAGGATCATGGACCATCACCGCGTCTCATCTTGAGATGCGCGCCGCCGTTCCCAAGGTTTCCGCCGAACAATTTGCCGGCATCGCCGCGGATGCCAAAGTCAACTGCCCGGTGTCGCGCGTCCTCAAGGTGCAGATCACGCTGGATGCCCAACTCGAGGCCGACCGCTAGGCGGCCGAACGATCCGCGTTAGGTGTAGCGGCGCGCAAACATGACGGTCGCGATGCCGAGCAATGTCAGGATCACGGACCCGCCCACGTGCGCGGCGATTTCGACGCCGGCCAGCGCCAGGCGTCCCTGCTGAAGGAGCTGTGCCACCTCGGCCGAGAAAGTCGAGAAGGTGGTCAATCCTCCCAGGAATCCGGTGATGACCAGCAGGCGCAACTCGGGGCTCATGCCGAGCGGCCCGGACAGCGATTCCATGGCGATGCCCACCAGATAACCACCGATCAAGTTGGCCGCCAGCGTGCCGGGTGGTATGGCCGGAAACAATCCGTTGAGGCCGAGGCCAAGGAGCCAGCGCAGCACCGCGCCGGCGGCGGCGCCCACGCTGATCAGGGCAATGGAGTTGAGCATGTCTGCAGGCGCTGCGCTGTCGGCTTGGACCGCCCGAGTGACCGGCGGCTCGCTCAGGCCTGCAAGCGGCGCAAAAAGGACAACAGCAGGTCGAATTCGGAGCGCGTAAACCGACTCGCCATGCGCCGCTCCAGCGTGCGTACCGCGGCCAGCAGCGAGCCGAGGCATTCACTACCACGGGTCGTGAGGAAGATGCCCTGGCGACGCCGGTCGCGCGTCGACCGCAGCCGTTCGAGCACGCCCGATTTCTCCAGCCGGTCGAGCAGCGCCACGATGCTGGCCTTGTCGATGCCCAGATGCGTACCCAGCTCAATTTGCGCAATGCCGGGATTGGCACCCACGAGTACCAACAGGCTGACCAGGCCGGGCTTGACGTCCTTGTCGCCGATGACCGCGACGTACTGGCGCCACGCGCACTGATGCGCGCGTCGAAGATTGAATCCCAGCAGGCGCGGCAGGCAGGCCAGATCCACCTTGGCGTCAAGCGCGCGCTCAACACGCGCCGCGAGTGGCCGAGGCACGCGGCCGCGCCCCCGCACCGGGGTCGACTCGCCGCGCTCGCCGCCCGTGATCGCCGCCATCGATGTCCTTGCAATGATCGTGTCGCGCCGCACGCGGAGCGAATGACGAAAAGTATAGAGTCGTTACTGTTGGCGGTGCAAATGGTTGCAATACTGCGCCGCATTCAAAGCGCGCCTCCGGGCGCGCGGCACCGTCAGGACGTTGTTGGCGTCGACGCCCGGACGGCCGCGGCGATCGCCACCGCCGTCTGCAGGGCGTGCATTCCGTCCTCGCCGCTCACAACCACAGCGCGCTCACCGCGACAGCTGGCCAAAAATGCCTCGATCTCCGCGCGCAGGGCATCGCCCGGCTCAAAGGACTGCTCTTCAATACTGACCGGCAAGCGGGCTGCGTCCACGGGCCCGTCCTGCTTGCGAATCACGGTAAGGATTTTCTGCTGCAGATCGAGCGACAGGTAGGCGTCGTCCTGGAAGATGCGGAGTTTCCGCTCGGTCTTGAGACTCACCCTGCTGGCCGTGGCATTGACTACACAGCCATTCACGAAGCGGATTCGGGCATTTGCGATGTCGATTTCCGTGGAAAACACCGGCGTGCCGACGGCGTCGATGCTGGCGATCGCACCGCCGACGATGCTTTGCACCAGATCGAGATCGTGAATCATCAGGTCGAGCACCACGTTCACATCCGTGCCACGCTCGCGGAACGGCGCCAGGCGGTGGCACTCGATGAAGCGCGGAGTGCGGAGCTGTGGCTCGGCCGCAAGAATCGCGGGGTTGAAGCGCTCGAGATGACCCACTTGCAGGACGCGCCCGGCGCGGCGCGCCGTGGCAATCAGTTGCTGCGCCTGCTCGACCGACTCGGTAATCGGCTTTTCCACCAACACGTGCGCGCCGGACTCGAGGAAACTGCGGGCAATGTCAAAATGACTTGCCGTGGGCGTCGCAATGCTCACCGCGTCGACATGGCCCAGCAACGTCCGATAGTCCCCCACCGCCTTAGTACCGAGTTCGCTCGCCAACGCCCCGCTTGCCTCGGCGTTGGTGTCCGCAATCGCGGTTAGTTCACAATCAGCGAGCGCCGCGTACTTCTGGGCGTGAAACCGCCCGAGGTATCCCACGCCCACAACCGCTACGCGAAGTTTGCTCATGGGCGGTATTATGCCCACAACGGCTGCCGCACAACGGCTCGCGGCCTCAAGAGGATTTGGGATGCGGTCACCGCTACATTACTGGCGCCGTTTCCGGCGCACGCGTGGTCTGCAGCGAGAACTGCTGACGCTCGCCCTGTGCCTCGCCGTGGGCCTGCTGGTGATGCCGTTGTTGATCTGGCTGGTCGGCTCGCTGCAGCTCGGTCCCTATGCCAACGGTGGGCTCGGACGTCTGCTTGGTGACTACTACCTGGCACTTGCCCACGGTTCGCTGGTGCACTGGCTGGTGGCGCTCGGACCGTATGCGGCGGTCTGGCTGCTGCGCGGGCTGCGCCTGTGGTTTCGCACCTAGCCGCCCGCCGAAAACGTGGTCTCGGTCACAATTCCGGCCCGAAATGGGCCCGCCGACGCCTTTTGCAGGGCGCGCCGGACCGGCATTCTTAAGCCATTAAATTTTGATCCTGCGAGCTTAAGACCTGTGGACACCAAACCCGATTATGTCACTGACGCCGAGCCGGAGGGATCCTCCGAGCAGACCGGCGCGCGTCCGCTGGTCGTCGATCGAATCAAGCAGGCGCTGGTGACTTCGCGACTGACCCTGGCCAGCCACAGCACCGGGACTGACCCCTATGACAGCCGTGTGGATCGCAGGCGTGGCTCGTTGTGGGGCAATCGCCGTCGCTAGATTAAAGCCGCTTCAGGCAGGCCAGAACCGCCAGGCGAGCAGCGCCAGCATCACCCCCAGCAGCAACTGCGCAGGCCGCCGCCACCGCGCGCTCTTCAGTTCTCCTACAAAACTGGCCGCCGAGACCAGCGCCAGTGACCATGACCAGGCCAGCCCCTTGAGCAGCGGGGCCTGCTCCGCGGCCAGCCGGGCCGAATACTCCGGCAGCAACAGGAAAACGACGCCGGTCATGCCCAGCGCAACGGCCAGGGCGACCGCCGAGCCCGTGACAATACCCAACAATACGCTCAAGGGTCGCATCGCACCCCGACCGGCGGCCGGAATCCACAGTTATTGAGTTTCATGACTGCCCTCGGAACGCCAAAGCTGTCAAACTTGTCCAACGGCCAGACCACCCGGAGCCGCTAGCCTGATGTCACGAGTTGAAAGCCGCCTACGCCGAGCACTGGCGCCCATCGCGCTGGCCGGCGCTTGCCTTCTGCTGTTGGCCGCCACGGGTTCCACCGGGACCTCGGCCATCAGCGTACGCCTGCCCGAAGGGGCCATCCAGCCGACACCGCGCCAGCAGCTGCTGGCACCGCGGATCGCCAGCATCCTCGAACAAGCCCACTATAGCGGCCGGCGCATCGACAAGGAATTCTCGGCGCTGGTTTTTGATCACTACCTGAACGCTCTGGACGGCCAGCACAGTTACTTCCAGGCCTCCGACATTGCCGATATGCAGCAATGGCGCAACAGTTTTGACGACATGATCCATACCGGCCAGCTTGATCCGGCCTACCTTATTTTCGCGCGCCTGCAGCAACGCAACCGTGAGCGCATGCAGTACGCCATCAGCCTGCTGGCCACCGAGCCCAACTGGAAGCTGGATGAGAGTTACGTGTTCGATCGGGATCAGGCTCCCTGGCCACACGACAGCGCCGAAATGAACGAACTCTGGCGCAAACGCGTCAAGAATGACGTGCTGTCGCTGATGCTCACTGGCAAGACCTGGCCCGAGTCGGCCGACATCCTGCGCAAGCGCTACGGACGCCTGCTGGCGCGGGTCGGCCAGGTGAGCGCTGATGACGTGTTCGAATCATTGATGAACGCCTACGCGGCGGTCTACGACCCGCATTCCAACTACTTCTCGCCGCGCAGCTCCGAGGAGTATCGCATTCAGATGAGCCTGAGCTACGAGGGCATTGGCGCCTCGCTCCAGCTGATCGATGACTACGTCACCATTAGTGCGCTGCTGCCCGGCGGACCGGCCGCCGTGGCCAATACCCTCAAGCCCAACGACCGGGTGCTGGCGGTCGGCCAAGGCAATGATGGCGCGCTGACCGACGTGGTCGGCTGGCGACTGGATGACGTCGTGCAACTGATTCGCGGCAAGGGCGATACGCTGGTGCGCCTGCAAATTCTGCCGGCCGGCGCGGCTCCGGGGACCGACCAGAAAATCGTGTCGTTGATGCGCGGCAAGGTGACCCTGGAGAATCAGGCCGCCAAGAAGGAATCGCGCTCGGTACGCGTTGGCGATCGCACCTTGCGCGTCGGGATTGTCACCGTGCCGGGCTTTTACGAGGACAACGACGCCCGTAGCGCCGGCGACGCCAATTACCGCACCACCGCACGGGACGTGCGCCGCCTGATCGGCGAATTGCAGGCCCAGGGCACCGTGGACGCCTTGGTGCTGGACCTGCGCGGCGACGGTGGCGGCTACCTGCCCGAGGCGACTGCGCTCAGCGGCCTGTTTATCGATCACGGTCCGATTGTGCAGCTCAAGACCACCGACGGCAGTATTGAAGTACTGCAGGATCCGGAACCCGGCATAGCCTACGGCGGGCCGCTGACGGTGCTGGTCGATCGCACCAGCGCGTCGGCATCGGAAATTTTTGCCGCTGCCATGCAGGATTACCACCGCGGCTTGGTGGTCGGGCAGACCACCTTCGGAAAAGGTACCGTGCAAAACCTGATTCCCCTGGATCGCTGGTCCCGTCAGTCGACTGAGGGCCAGCTCACCGTCACCATCGGCAAGTTCTACCGGGTCACCGGCGAGAGCACGCAGCTGCGGGGCGTACAGCCGGATATTGAGCTGCCCGCGCGCATCAATGCCAAGGATGTCGGAGAGAGCTCGCTGGACTTTCCCCTCCCCTGGGATCGCATCGCCTCGGTCCCATTCCGGGCCGACGCACCGCTGGGCAGCGCGGTGCAGACCCTGGCTAAAGAGCAGACCGCGCACTCGGCGCGCGACGCCGACTACCAGTGGCTGGTCGCCTCGTTAAACTCGCTCGAGCAGACCCGCAAGGATCATTCCTTGTCGCTCAATCTGGCCGATCGGCAACACGAGCGCACCACGCAGGAACAAGAAGCCCTGACACGCGAAAATGCACGCCGCGCTGCCGACGGCCTGCCGGCTCTAAAAGCGCTGAGCGACGCGGTGGCCGATGACCAGCCGGACGTGATCCTGGCAGAGACTACGCGCATCGCGGCGCAGCTCGCGGTGGCTACGGCAACCACACCCCCCGTAACCACGGCCCGCTCGCTAGCGCAATAGGACCCGGTAGATTTCCCAGCAGTCCTCGACCAGAACGTTGGTCGCGGCGCCGGCGCTATCTTCGGCCAGGCTGGCGGGTTCGGGCACCGAATCCCCCTCGCCACGGTAGCGCGCCAGGCGCCGCAACGAATCGGCGCGCGTGCGAATTTCCGTCAGCACATCGCCGCGCTGCTCCAACAGCACCCGCGCCCGCTGTATGTCGCTCATCAGGCGCTCGCAGTCCTTGCGCGTTCCGTACTCATCGGCGGCCGGCTCGCGCCGCCCGCTCGCCCGGTGGGTGGGCTCGAACAGGCCGGTGCCGGTCAGGCGCTCGCGCAGCACCTGCGCATAGGCCACGGCGGCAAGGTTGATTGCGCGACGCGAATCAATGGACAGCCCCGAGAAATTGGGCAGCTCCGCCGCCAGTGCGTCGCGCGCGCTGCGGGCCTCGCTCAGCACCCGCTCGCTCAAGACCACCTGGATACCCGCCGCGTGCAATTCCTGACGCAACGCGCGCCGGCGAAAATAGTGCCACAGGCGCTGCAAGCCTAAGAGCCGGCGTTCGAGTTCGTTGGCGCGCGCGCGCGCCGTGGCGGCCGCGCCCTCGGCCTGCAGATAGTCGGTTTCCACGCGTTGGCGCTCGGAGAACTGGCGGCGGTTAAATTCCGCAAAAAAATTGCGGCGCTCGCGTTCCATCTGCTGCGCTTCGAGCTCAGAGACAAACTGTTGCAGCAGGCGTTGGCCCAGTGACCACAGTTCCTTGAGCTGATAGAACACCAGCGACTGGTAGCCGCTCGCGGGCTGGGTCAGACGCCGCTCCAGATCCTGCAACAATTCCTGCACCCGCGCGGTCGCGCCTTCCTGCTGCTTGACGCGATCCTTGAGGCGCTGTATTTCCTCCAGCGCATTGCTGAACGACTTCTTCAGCTCAATGCGATTGCGAAACAGGTCCATGACGCGCCCGTCATCGGGCGCCGCATTGGGGTCCCGAAGCGCGACGTGTAGAAAACCGAGTTGCCTTAGGCGTTGCAACATTTGCGCCACTAAGCGCCTAAGCGCTGGAGGTTCAGGTAGAGGGCTGCTCGAGAGCGCCGCGGACGAATCCATGACCTCGCTCCGCGCAATATTCCAGCCACTTATTTACCATCATGTTGCGCTGCCAGCGCCGATCCAGTTCACGTTCCGGGGCTACGCCCCCGGCCCCTCGTGCCTCGAGCAGGCGGGCATCGTGATAGAGCCGCAGGCGCAGATCGGGTACGCGCTCCAGCACTGTCGGCACCTGGGTGGCCGGCAGCAGATAGGTCAGCAGCAGCTCGCTGGTGTAGCGGGCGCGCTCGCAGACGTTCAATACCAGGGTGCAATCGCCATCGACCCGCGAAACGCTGCTATTCGCCAGCGCGCGCAAGTCCCCCGCCAGCTGGGCCAGGCGCAGATAATTGCTTTCATACAGGCCCATGAGCGCGACGAAGCCACGCGGCCGCGCGCGCCAGGAGACCACCAGATTGCATTCGGCTATCACGGTGCCGAATATAACATGCGCTGCACGCCGGCCACCTTGACATGAACGGGGCGCGAACTGCGTCACGTCGCCTTGACAAACAACCGTTCGCGGTAATAGCGCAGCTCGGCAATCGATTCGTAGATGTCGGCACGCGCCAGATGCGCCGAGCGCTTGACCAGCGTCGCGCTCAGATGCGGATGCCAGCGCGCCGCCAGTTCCTTGAGGGTGCTGACGTCGATGTTGCGGTAGTGGAAGTACGCTTCCAGTGCCGGCATCCAACGGGCCAGGAAACGCCGGTCCTGGCAGATGCTGTTGCCGCACATCGGCGAGGCGCCGGCGGCGACGTGCTGGCCCAGAAACGCCAGGGTCTGTTGTTCGGCCGCCGCGACACTGACGGTGCTTGCGCGCACCCGGGCAATAAGGCCGCTGCCGCCATGTTGCCGCTGGTTCCACTCGTCCATTTGCGCCAGCACCGGCTCGCTCTGGTGCACGGCCAGCTCCGGGCCATCGGCGACAACGTTCAGGTCACGGTCGGTAACTACGGTCGCGATTTCGATGATGCTGTCCTGATCGGGCCTGAGTCCGGTCATCTCCAGATCTATCCAGATTAAGCGATCCTTGAGTGCCAAATGTCTGACTCCTACTGATTAGGGCATCATAGCAGGGTGAATGAACCACCCGCCGCCGGTGCCGGACACGCAGCCGCGGGCCACCGGGCGCTGGTTTTGGTGGCTCATGGCCCGAGCGCGCAAGTGCGCCTCAGTGACGGCACCGAAACCTTGGCGCGCGCCGCCGGTCGCGACCTGCAGTTTGTATGCGGTGACGAGGTGCGTTGCGATCGCGACGTGCAGCATGCGCAGTGGCTGATCGTGCAGGTGACAGCGCGCCGCAGCGCACTGTATCGAAGCAACGCGCGTGGCGGCGCGGAACTGGTAGCCGCCAATCTCACTTTGCTGGTGGTCGTGCTCGCTCCTCGGCCGCAGCCCGATCTGTTTCTGGTCGATCGCTACCTGGCAGCAGCCAGCAGCGCCGGTCTGCACTCGCTGTTGGTGGGCAACAAGGCAGACCAGCCATACGACCATGAGCTGCAGCTGGAACTCGCGGCACTCGCGGCCATGGGCTGTGTCACCGTGATGTGCAGCGCGCGCACGGGCCTGGGACTGAGTGCCCTGCGCGAACGCCTCCACGGACAGAGTGTGATGTTCGTGGGGCAGTCGGGGGTAGGCAAATCCTCATTGCTGCGCGAACTTGTGCCCGGCTGCGATGCCCCGGTGGGTGAACTGCTGAAGAGCCAGGAGGGCCGGCACACCACGAGTGCGGCACGCCTGTACCAACTGCCCGGCGGCGGCTCGCTGATTGACTCGCCGGGAGTGCGTGACTTCGCGCCCGCCGCCGACATGCTCGATGCGCAGACTCTGGGATTTGTCGACCTCGCGCGCTATGCGCCCGAGTGCCGATTCGCCGATTGCCGGCACTTCAGCGAGCCGCACTGCGCGGTGCGCGGTGCGGTGGCGTCCGGTGAGCTCAGCGCCCGACGCTATGAGAGCTACCGGCGTCTGCTCCGCCTGCGCGAGCGCCTGCTGGAGCGCCAGCCCTATCCGCGGCCCTAAGGGTGGTCCACGGGGCGCGAGCGCACGGCACTACAGCGCTTGACGCCCGGCCATGGCGTGCGCGAGCGTGCCACCATCGATGTATTCGAGCTCGCCGCCCATAGGCACGCCATGAGCAATGCGGCTGGCCTTAATGCCGCGCTGGCGCACGAGCTGCGCCAGGAAGTGCGCGGTGGCTTCTCCCTCAACGGTCGAGTTCGTCGCCAGGATCACTTCGCGCACCTCTCCGGCGGCTAACAAGGCGGCGAACTGCGCGCCGCCCAGCTGCTCCGGTCCGACTCCGTCCAGCGGCGAGAGATGGCCCATCAGTACAAAGTACCGTCCGCGATATCCGCCAGACACTTCGATCGCCACCACGTCGGCCGGCGATTCCACCACGCACAGCAAGGCCGGATCGCGCTGCGCGCTGGCACAGATGTCGCACAAGTCGGCTTCCGTGAGCATGCGGCATTGTCGGCAGCGGTTGACGCGCTCCAGGGCGCGCTGCAATGCAGCCGTCAGGCTCTGCGCCGCAGGACGTGCGTCCTGCAGCAGATGAAACGCCATGCGTTGTGCGCTCTTCGGGCCTACGCCCGGCAGTGCGCGCAGTGCCTCGATCAATGCCGCCAGCGCCGGTGAATGCTGCATTAGAAAGGGAGCTTCACGCCCGGCGGCAATTGCACACCGCCCATCAGATTGGCCATCTTGGCCTGGCTGGCCGCCTCGAGCTTATGCACGGCATCATTGAGCGCCGCGGCCAGCAGGTCTTCAAGCATCTCGCGGTCATCAGCAAATACTGCCGGCTCGATCTGCACGCGGCGCGCCTCGTGGCGGCCGTTGATGGTGATCTTGACCATGCCGCCGCCCGCTTCGCCGGTGATTTCCAGCGCGGCGATTTCGGCTTGCGCCTTTTGCATGTTCGCTTGCAAAGCCTGCGCCTGTCTCATCATATTGCCAATGTTGCCGGCCATGCCAAACCTCCTTCAGTAGTCGCGCCCGTCAGGCCGGCTTGCGCGGCCGGACCGAATCGGGATTTATGGTAGCGCCAAAGCGTTCTTGCAAGGCCTGCACCGTGGATTCAGCCGCAAACCCGGTCCGCGCAGCACTTAGCGCTTCCTGGCCGGCACGCTCTTCGGCCTGCGCCGGGGTTTCCGTGCTGGCCGGACCAGTCACAATCTCGACGTGCACGGCCTCACCATAGTGTCGGCTGAGCGCCTGCGCCAGCTTCTCCTCGCGCGCGCGCGTACGGGCGCCGACGTTGCGCGGATCGAGTGTCAGCCGCAATAGGCCTGGGGCCCGCGCCACCAGCGCACAATTGAGCGCCAGCATACGGGTTGGTCCATCCAGATCGAGTGTCGCGAGCACCTGGTTCCATTCGCTCGCGGCGGGCGCCGGACCGCGCTCCTCGGGAACGGCGGCTGCCAGCGGCGCCGGTGGCGGCGGGACCGTGCGCACGGCAGCGGCTGTTCCCTGCGGGGCGCCTTCAGGCCGGAAGGCCAGCATGCGGATCAGGGTCATGCGAAATCCGGTGCGCGGATCCGGGGCCAGGGCCAGATCGCGCCGCCCCAGGATCGTGGTCTGATAATACAGCTGCACGTCCTCGGGACTCATGGCGGCCGCCAGCTCCTGCAGTAAGGACGCCGGAAAGTATTCATCGCTCGCGTAGTCCGGGAGCAGTTGCAGCAGGGCGACGCGCTCGAGCAGCGCGGCCAACTGGTCGAGCAGTTGGCCGTAATCGGGCGAGAACTCTTCCAGTTCCCGAGCCGCCGCCAGCATGGTCGGCGCTTGGCCACCCGCCAGACCGCGGGCTATTCGCTCGACATGATCGCGCGTCACCGTGCCCAGCATCGAGCGCGCTTCGGATTCGCGCGCCGCGCCGTTGCCGAAGGCGAGCAGCTGGTCGAGCAGCGACAGAGCATCGCGCATACTGCCGTCGGCGGCGTGCGAGAGCAGCTGCAGCGCCGCAGGTTCATAGTCCAGCTGTTCCGCGTCCAGAATGTGCGCCAAGCGCGCGGCGATGAGCGGCACCGACAGGCGCTTGAGATTGAACTGCAGACAGCGCGAGAGCACGGTTACCGGAAGCTTTTGCGGGTCGGTGGTGGCGAATAGAAATTTGACGTGCGGCGGCGGTTCTTCCAGGGTCTTGAGCAGCGCGTTGAATGAGTGGGCGCTCAGCATGTGCACTTCGTCGATGAGGTACACCTTGAAACGGCTGCGGGTCGGCGCGTATTGCACGTTCTCAAGCAACTCGCGCGTGTCGTCCACCTTGGTGCGCGAGGCGGCATCTACTTCTATCAAATCCACGCTGCGCCCGGCTTCGATTTCCCGGCAACTGGCGCATTCGAGGCATGGCTCGGCACTCACTCCGCATTCGCAGTTAAGGCACTTGGCCAGGATTCGCGCTACGGTGGTCTTGCCCACGCCGCGTGTGCCGGCAAACAAAAAGGCGTGGTGCACGCGGCCGCTCGCCAGCGCATTGCTCAGCGAACGCAACACGTGCTCCTGGCCGATCATCTCGGTGAAGCGACGCGGACGCCATTTGCGCGCGAGCGCGGTGTATGCCATCGATAACCTGCCTGTCAGCCCAGCGCTACAAGGGAGGCAGCCCGCGCCGGCTGATCTTCGGCGCACGACGTGGCCGTTACCGCTGCTCCCTTCCGGGCCTGACGGGGTTGGCGGCTCGTCGTCGCGAAGGAACCGGCGCGGACCACCACAGTCGGGTGGCGGAGAGGGTGGGATTCGAACCCACGAACACCCGTGAAGATGTTACTGGAATTCCAGTCCAGCGCCTTCGACCGCTCGGCCACCTCTCCTTTCAAATAGTTACGTATCAAATCTAATGTAATTTATGGACCAATACAGAGAGCCATTGTAGCAAGCCGCTCGTCTCATTCCGGCGCCCGCCGCGCGCCCACAGCCGGGTCCCGTCGGCCCAGGGCCGTTGCCGGGCGCGCGTGCTGGCAGTTCATCAGAATCGGAAGCCGATCTGCAGCGGCAGGAACTGCACCGAATTGCTCCCCTGTACGCTGTGGTAGCGCGACTCGATGAACCAGGTGGATTGGCCGTTGCCTCCGAATTCCAAGCCCAGTGCCACGTTCCAGCCGGCCTTGGTCAGATTCTTGCTGATTACCGTGACCACACCATCGGTCGCGACCGGGTAGCAGAAGCCCCACGGATCACAAATAATGTTGCCGACTATGGCACTCTCGGTCAATTGCAGCGCCTCGTGATAGGCGCCGATACCCAGCAATGCATAGGCATCGAAGTTGCGCGAAAACGGCACCGTGTACTTTCCGGCGGCGCTCAGCATCCAGACGCTGCCGGTGCCACCGTCAATGCTGTACTGCACCTTCTGCTGCCCGAGATCGATGAGCTTGCGGGTCGCGTTGAAGTCCGCGTAACCCAAGTCTAATTGCAGGGCAAAGCGGCTTTGCGGCTTGGGCCGGTAGCTCACGCCGCCACCGAGCGTCCATCCGGTGCTCAGGAAATCCTTCGATTTGCCCATCGTCAAGGCGCCGCCGCCATTGACGTGCCAGCTGAATGAGCCAGGCGCGCGTGTTCCGCTCGGACCGGTATAGGCTTCCAACTGCTTGCCAAAGCTCGGCGGTGCCGACAGGCAGGGCGCATTCGGCGCCCGCGCGACCTGCGGCTCAGTGAGCGGTGGAATCTTGACGGCATTGCGCGTGTCGGGAGCATCGAGACCGGCGGGCGCGCGCAGCGGCGGCATATTCTTGACGTCCTCGCTGACCGCCGGCTCCGGACAGTGCTGCTTTTTTGTCTTACCGTGATGCAGGGAGGCGCAACCGCTCCCGCCCAGCAGCCCCAGCGCGCAAACCACGGCGCCCATTGCCTGGCCGGCCGCGAACCTCATGCGCTGCACGCCCGAGAGTGCGCGACGGCCGATTGCGCGGTCTGCAGTGCGCGGCGTATCCGCGGCTGCGCGGCTGCGCTGAGCCAAGTCAGCGGCAAGCGAATTCCCGGGTTGATCAACTGCATGTCGAATAGCGCCCATTTGACAGGTATTGGATTCGTTTCCAGCGACAGTTCGCGGTGCAGGGAGGCCAGCGGCGCGTCGCGGCGGCGCGCCAGTTCGCCCTCGCCCCGCAATGCCGCCTCCATCACTGCGGCGACCTCGGCCGGCAGCACATTCGCCGTTACCGAGATCAACCCGCGCGCACCGGCCAGCACCGCTTCGCAGGCCGTCGCGTCATCGCCCGAAAGTATCGCGAATCCCGACGGAACCACCTGCAACAACTCCCGAATACGTGCCAGCTCGCCCACCGCCTCTTTGAGGCCGACGATGTGCCGAAGTTCTGCAAGCTTGGCGACCGTGGCGGGCAGCAAGTCCACCCCGGTGCGGCCGGGAACGTTATACAGCAACACCGGCACCGCAGCGGCCTCGTCAATTGCCGCAAAATGGCGAAATAGGCCTTCTTGCGTGGGACGATTGTACGCCGGCGTTGCCGCCAGCAAGCCGTCGATCCCGGCGCCCTCCAGGCCGCGCACTCGGCGCACCACCGCCGCCGTGCTGCTGCCCCCTACTCCGGCAATCAGCGCCATGCGTCCCGAACAGCGCCGTCGGGCGTGCACAATCAGCGCGTCCTGCTCCTCGTCCGTCAGGGTCGCGGACTCGCCCGTGCTGCCGCCCACCACGACCGCAGCCGTACCGCTGCGCAGGTGCAGATCAAGCAGCCGCTGCCAGGCGTCAAAGTCGATTGCGCCGTCATCGAGCATGGGCGTGACCAGCGCAACCAGACTGCCTGAAAACATGAATTCCCGTAGGGTGGACCGCCGCGGCACGATTGCCGCGATGGGGGCGCGATGTTACGCATCCACCGTGACCTGAAGCAAGTCCCGGAAACCGGTACACTCCGAGCCGTGAACGAGCAAATCTCCCCGGGTAAGCAGCATCTGGCCGTGTCCGCCATCGGCAGTGACCGCACGGGCATGGTGCACGATTTCACGCGTGTGATCACCGATTGCGGCGGCAACATTGCCGAAAGCCGCATGGCCGCGCTGGGCGGTGAATTCGCCATGTTGCTGCTGGTGACCGGCAACTGGCACACGCTGGCCCGCATCGAGTCGGAGCTCGGCCGGTTGGCCGATGCCGGGACCCTGAGCGTGCATCTGCGTCGTACCGAGGCGCGCGCCAGTCGCAAAGAAATGGTCCCTTACTCGATCGACATTGTCAGCATCGATCAGACCGGGATCGTCGCCGGGCTCTCCGGCTTCTTCGCGACGCGCAACATCGACATCTGTGAAGTGGCCACGCGCGGCTACGCCGCTGCCCATACCGGCGCACAGATGTTTGCGGTGCAGATGACTATCAATGTACCGGCGCGACACCACGTGGCTCAGTTGCGCGAGGAATTCATGGATTACTGCGACACGATGAATCTCGATGCGATCCTCGAACCGGTCAAATCATGAGCGGGGTCACGGTCGGCAAGGCCGTCAAGAATTTTTCGCTGCCCTCGACGGCGGACCAGGAATTTAGCTTGCGCGCCGCACGCGGCAAGCCGCTGGTGCTGTACTTTTACCCGCGCGACAACACGCCCGGCTGTACGCTCGAGGCCCAGGACTTTCAGCGCCTGTTGCCCTCATTCCGGCGCGCCGGCGTGCGGGTCTGCGGCATCTCGCGCGACGGCCTCGCGGCACACCGCAAATTTTGCAACCAATTTGGCCTGGATTTCGAATTGCTGGTCGATGAGCAAGGCGCCGTCTGCAAACTCTTTGACGTGATCCACGAGAAGAACATGTACGGCCGCAAAGTGCTGGGCATCGTGCGCAGCACCTTTCTGATCGATGCGGCCGGAAAATTGCGCCACGAGTGGCGCAAGGTAAAGGTGGCAGGACACGCGGCCGAGGTGCTGGAGGCGGCCAAAGCCCTGTGAAGACACGCGCCAGGCGGCTGTTCGTACTGGACACCAACGTGCTGATGCACGATCCGACGGCGATCTTCCGCTTCGAAGAGCACGACATTTACCTGCCGATGGTGGTGCTCGAGGAACTCGACGCCAACAAGAAGGGCATGTCCGAGGCCTCGCGCAACACGCGTCAGGCCAGCCGCTTCCTGGATGACATGATCCGCGGCGTCACCAAGGAGCAGATCGACGCCGGACTGCCGATTCCCAGCTCGCGAACCGATAATCACGGCAGGCCCCCGCCGGCCGGTCGACTGTTCTTCCAGACCCGCGACCTCGGCAGCGGCCTGCCCGAGCATTTGCCCGGACTCGGCGTGGACAACTTGATTCTCGGCCAGACGCTTGCACTGCAGAAGCAACTGGCGCCGGCCCGAGTGGTGCTGGTGTCCAAGGATATCAACCTGCGGATCAAGGCGGCCGTGGTCGGCGTGCACGCCGAGGATTATTACAGCGATAAGACCATCGAGGACGCCGATGTCCTGTATACAGGCACCGCCCGCCTGCCCGCCGATTTCTGGGAACAACATGGCCGGGACATGCGCTCCTGGAAGACCGGCGAGCGCACCTGCTATGAGCTCAGCGGCCCTGCCGTGGCCAACTGGCATGTGAACGAGTTCGTGTACGAGGACAGTGCGGCCGGGATCGAGGCCATGGTGCGCAAGCTCGCTCAGGGCGCGGCCACGCTCGAACTGGTGCGTGACTTCCGCACCGACCGGCACAGCGTATGGGGCATTACGGCGCGCAATCGCGAGCAGAATTTCGCGCTTAACCTGCTGCTCGATCCAGAGATCGACTGTGTGACCATCCTGGGTCCCGCCGGCACCGGCAAGACTTTGCTGGCGCTGGCCGCGGGGCTGGTGCAGACGCTGGAACGCAACCGCTACGCAGAAATCATCATGACCCGCGTGACCATCCCGCTGGGCGAGGACATCGGGTTCCTCCCTGGCACCGAGGAAGAAAAGATGGAGCCCTGGATGGGGGCGCTGATGGACAATCTCGAGGTCCTGACGCGCAGCGAAGAAGGCGGCAATTGGGGCCGGGCGGCCACCAATGACTTGTTGCGCAACCGCATCAAGATTCGCTCGATGAACTATATGCGCGGACGCACCTTCCTGAACCGCTACATCATTCTCGATGAAGCACAGAATCTCACGCCCAAGCAAATGAAGGCGCTGATCACGCGCGCCGGGCCCGGCAGCAAACTGATTGCGCTCGGCAACATCGCGCAAATTGACACCCCGTATTTGACCGAAACCACATCCGGCCTCACCTTCGTAGTCAATCGATTTCGCGGCTGGGCGCACTCCGGTCACATCACGCTGGTGCGCGGCGAGCGCTCGCGGCTGGCTGACTTCGCCTCCGAGCAGTTGTAAGGAACCTCCTTTGTCCACACCAGTCGAAATGGCGATGTGGACCCGCAAGAAAAGCCGCTCGCCGATGGCGGGAGCCCTGAGCAGCCTGCTCGCGGGCCTGGCGCTGGCCCTCGCCGCCCACGCCGCCGAAGACACCAATTCCGTCGCCAGCCAGTTGCCGGACATGGGCTCGCCGGAAAATGCCATCCTGAGCAAGACCGACGAGTTTCAGATCGGTCTGATGGCGATGCATCAGCTGCGCGGCCAGGGACTGATACTCGAAGACCCGGAACTGTCCGACTACATCCAGAATCTCGGATCCCGGCTGGCCTCGCAGGCCCGCGATGACGACCAGAATTTCCAGTACTTCATCCTCCGTTCAACCGAGGTCAATGCCTTTGCCACCTATGGTGGGTTTATTTGCGTTAATTCCGGTTTGATCTTGCTCACCGAGACCGAGTCCGATCTGGCGGCGGTGATGGGGCACGAAACCGCGCACGTGCGCCAACGACACATCGCGCGTTCGATCCTGGCGCAAAGCCGCATGTCGCTGGGCACCACCGCGGCGATGCTGGCCGCGGTGCTGATTGGCGCCGCCAGCGGCGCTGGCGGCCAGGCCATGGAAGGTGCGATCGCGATGAGCCAGGCGGTGTCCTTGCAGCAAAGCATGAATTTCAGCCGCGCCGAGGAGGCCGAAGCCGATCGCATTGGTATTGGCCTGGTGGCGGGCGCGGGCTTTGACGCCTCGGCAATGGCCAATTTCTTCGAAACCATGTCGCGCCGTCAGGGTGACCCCGAAACACCGGGACCGCTCGACATGCTCCGCAATCACCCGGTCAACCGCGATCGCATTGCCGAAGCCCGCGCGCGGGCCGGCCAGTACGCGAAGAACCGCGTCAGTGAATCCATACTGTACGGCTGGATGAAAGAGCGCCTGCGAGTGCTGGTCGCCCCCGTCGACAAGGACATGGTGGTTTATTACGCCCAGTTGCGAGAGCACCGGACGCTGAGCGATGCGGAACGCTACGGCGAGGCCCTCGCCCAGACCCGGGAAGGGCAGCCGGCGGCGGCGGTCGAGACTTTGCGGGCGCTGCTGGAGAAGTACCCGCAGATTACGGCGCTCTACACCGCCCTCGGTCAGGCATTGCAGGCCGACCACCAGTCGGCCGCGGCATTGGCGAACTTTGAACACGCCACCGCGCTATTCCCCCGCAACGTGCCGGTGGCGATTCGCTACGCCGACACCTTGATGCAAACCGGCCACGCGCGCCAGGCGCACCTGTTGCTGCTCGATGTGTTCAACAATACGCAGCCGACGCCGGAACAGATCCGCCTGACGGCCATGGCCGCCAGCGCCGCGGGCGACACTGGAGATGCCTCCTACTACATGGCCGAATACCACATCAGCAACGGCGATCTGCCACTCGCCAATCAGCAGCTGGAACTGGCCCTCGCCTCGCCCAATCTCACCTCGGTGCAACGCCAGCGATTTCGCGCCCGGCTCGATGAAATCCGCGAATGGATGCGCGAACAACGCGAGTCACGTGACGGCGGGCAGTGAAAATGTAGAATGGGTACATGAGGACCCGAGCCATAACCGCGGCCACGGCCGCGTTTTTTTTGTTGGCAGGCTGTGCGACCGTTCCGAACGGCAAGGCCGACCCGCGCGACCCGTTTGAGCGGGTCAACCGCAGCATCTACAGTTTCAATACCGCGGCCGATCGCGCGGTGTTCCGGCCTGCTGCCCGGGCCTGGAAAGCCGCCGTGCCGCATCCCGTGCGCCGTGGATTGAGCAATTTCCTCGGCAACCTGGCTTATCCGGGCACCATCATCAATGATCTGCTGCAAGGCAAATTTACGCAGGGCGGGCACGACTTTACGCGCCTGGTGATCAACACCGTGTTCGGATTCGGGTTCTTCGATCCGGCCGCGGCGGCCGGCTTGGAGCGCCACGACGAGGACTTCGGCCAGACCCTGGGCAAGTGGGGTGTACCGGCGGGCCCGTATGTGATGCTGCCGATTTTTGGCCCCTCCAGCGTGCGCGACGCTCCGACACGGCTCGCCGATGACTACACCAGCGCGCGTCACTACATCCCGAACTCGTACGTGAACTGGGGCCTGTGGGGAATCGACAAACTTGAAACCCGCGCCAGTCTGTTGGATCTGGACTCGGCGCTCAAGTCGGACCTTCGACCCGTACGCCTTCGTTCGCAATGCGTGGATACAGAGGCGCCAATACCTGGTGCACGACGGCGAGGAGACTGACGACAACGCGGACTCGGACGCGGATTTGCCGGACGACACCACGACCGCGCCCCCAGGCAATTAAGAGCCGGTGCGAGGCCTACGCTTGCGTGCCGAGCAACAGATCCTCGACGTCGCTGAGGCGTGCGAGCGCCAACAGGGCGGCCGGAGGCGCCGAGAACTTCAGCACGCGGTGTGCGCTGCGTGCCCAGGCCAGCCAGTCCACCAGTAATGCCAAGGCGCCGCTGTCGGCGCGCCCCACTCCGCTCAGATCCACCTCGATGGGACCCGGCGTGTGCGCAAACGCACGCAAGCCGGCACTGCGCAGGCCGGTCACCGTGGCCAGCGTGACTGCGCCCTCCAGACGGTAGCGACCCGCGCCACCATCGCGCAGCGCGCCGGCGGACCGGACTGCGCCCGGCACCGGTTCAGGAGCAGTGCCCGTGGTCACGTGGTTCCTTTCTGCTTTTCGAGCCGCTCAATCAGCGAGTCGAGACCCTTTTGGTCGATTTCGGCGCCGAAATCATCGCGAAAGCTCTTCACGTAGCTGATGCCCTCGATGATCACATCCCAGGCCATCCAGCCCTTGTCAGTGTGATGCAGGCTGTAATTTACCGCCACGGTGCTGCCATCATCCTTGCGCACCAGCGTGCGCACGGTGGCGTTGGTTGCCCCTGGCTCACCCTTGTATGGAAATACCTTAAGTCGGTCGCCGGTAAAATCGAGCAGCGCGGTGCCGTAATTGTTAAGCAGCGAGCGGTAAAAACCGGAGATGAAGCGCTGCCGCTGATCGGGGCTCGCCGCATTCCAGTGCTTGCCGAGCACCAGGCGCGCCGAGTATTCGGTATCGAAGTGCGGCAACAGCACCCGATCCACCAGGGCGTTGATTTTGACCGGGTCCTTGCGATACTCGGCGCGATGGGCGTCCAGATCGCTCAGCATCGCTTTGGCCGCGGTATCGATGAGCTGGCCAGGATCCGTGTCCACCACCTGGACCGGACCGGCCGGGACCTGTACCGGGGCTGGAGCTGTGGGCGACGTCGTTGCGGCGGGCGGCTCGGCCGCACCGACAGGCCCAAACACGCCCGCCGTCAGCAGCAGTGCCAGCGAACCAGCCGCTGCGCCTGGCGCCCTAAGAACCCGGGCGGCGCGCTCGCGAAATTCATTTCTTGGCATTGTCGTCCTTCATGGCGTTGTCGTCCTTCTTAGCCTCATCGTCCTTCTTGCCGCCCGCTACACCGGCAAAAAACTTGTTGACCAGGCTCTCCAGCACCAAGGCGGATTGCGTAAATTGTATCTGCTTGCCGTTCGCCAAATAGGTGCTGGATCCGCCGGGCCCCAGGCCGACGTACTTGGCACCCAGTAAGCCTGAGGTCTGAATGGCCGCGTCGCTGTCATCCGGAATCTGGTTGTAGTGTCGGTCAATGGCCATGGTCACCAGGGCCTTGTAGTCGGCGGGGTCGAAGGCCACGCCGGTAACCCGGCCGATGCGCACGCCCGCCATCGTGACGGGGGCGCCGACCTTCAGGTCACCGACGTTATCGAAGCGCGCGGTCACCTGGAAGCTGTCCGCGGCGCGGCGCATCTGCATGCCGCTGGCCGGCAGCTGCGTGGTCAGATATGCCAGTGCGGCAAATCCCAACAGCACGAACAGGCCGGTGCCGATTTCCAGACTTCGACTTGTGTTGCTCATGTTTGCCAAGCTCCTCAGGAATTCAGAAACGCCGCGGTCAGCAGATAGTCGAACAACAGCGTCAGCACGGCCGAACTGACCACCGTCCGTGTGGTCGCCAGGCCCACGCCCTCCGCGGTGGGTTCGGCGTTAAAGCCCTCGTAGACGGCCATCAAGCTGCAGGCCAGACCGAATACCAAGCTCTTGACCAGGCCTTCCTTGATGTCGCGCATCTCCACGGCGCTCTGCATCTGCGACCAGAAAGAACCCGACTCCACGCCCAGCAGATGTACACCGATGAGCTGCGCCCCGTAGATTCCAATGGCGTCGAAAATCGCGGTCAGCATCGGCATCGCGATGAGGCCACCCAGGAACCGCGGCGCGACCACGCGCCGCACCGGATCCACGGCCATCATTTCCATGGCCGTCAGCTGATCGGTGGCGCGCATCAAGCCGATCTCGGACGTCAGCGAAGTCCCGGCGCGACCGGCAAACAGCAGCGCGGTGATGACCGGCCCCAACTCACGCACCAGCCCGAGCGCCGCAGCGACACCCAACGCCGATTCCGACCCAAATCGCTGCAGCAGATCGTAACCCTGTAACCCGAGTACCATCCCGACAAACAATCCGCAGAGCATGATGATGATCAGCGAGCGTGCGCCGGCGTTGTAGATCTGGGCAATCAGCAGCCGCGGTTGCGCAAGCGAAGGCAGGCACTGGCCCAGCACACGTCCGAGAAACAGCGCCACCCGGCCGGTCTTGGCGAACATTTTGCCGAGCGGTCCGAGCCTGCCGCCCACCTTAAGAGTCCCCCAGCAGTTGCTCGCGATAGTCGGGGGCGGGCACGTGGAAGGGCATGGGTCCGTCCGGCAAGCCGCTCATAAACTGCCTGACCACCGGCGCTGCTGTGGCGCGCAGCTCGGCGGGGCTTCCCGCCGCCGCGGCCTTGCCGTTGGCCAGCAGGTAGCTGCGATGCGCAATGCGGCTGATTTCCTCGACATCGTGCGTCACCACGATACTGGTGATGCCCAGGGTGGAATTCAAAGTCTGAATCAGTCGCAGGATCACGCCGAGCGAGATCGGGTCCAGGCCGACAAAAGGTTCGTCGTAGATCAGCAATTCCGGATCCATCACGATCGCCCGGGCAAGCGCCACACGGCGCGCCATGCCACCGGACAGGGCGCTGACATCCAGATCGGCGGCGCCGCGCAAGCCGACGGCCTGCAACTTCATGAGTACCAGCCGGCGCAGGAGAGGTTCAGGCAGCCGGGTATGTACACGCAGCGGAAAGGCGACGTTCTCGAACACGTTCAGATCGGTCATCAGGGCGCCGTTCTGAAACAGCATGCCGACGCGCTGGCGCAGCGCATACAGCGCCGCCCGGCGAAGCCGCGCCGGCTGCTCGCCAAACACGCTGATCGTTCCGGAATCCGGGCGCACGGCGCCCATCATCAGGCGCAGCAGCGTGGTCTTGCCGGTGCCACTGGGCCCCATCACGGCGGTAATTTCGCCCCGCCGGACCGTGAGGTCCAGGCCGTCAAAAATCGCCCGGCCGCTGATCGAGTAGCGCAGCTCGCGCACTACGACCACGGAATCGCCGTTGGTCGCCAAGTCCATCAGGCGGCCTGGGTATCCATCCCGGGCTTGAAGCGACCGCTCCGGGCCAGGCTGTTGAGGCGCGCCCAGCGGCCGAATTCTCGTTGACCCGCGGCGACTGTCGCTGCCTTGCCTCCCCAAGCGCTGAGAGCAGCGTCCTGAAGGGCCCGGCCGTAGCTGAAACTGAGCTGCCAGGGAAGGTTGCCGATGGCATTCATCAACGACAGGTGCAGGGTGGCCTCGGCCGGGGATTGGCCGCCCGATAAAAAGGCGATGCCCGGCACGGCGCTGGGCACGTGGCGTTTCAGACAACGCACCGTCGCCTCGGCGACCTGCTCTGGAGTGGCCCGTTGTGGGCATTTCTTGCCCGCGATCACCATATTGGGCTTGAGGATCATGCCCTCCAGGTGGATGCGGTGGCCGGCGAGCTGATGGAACACCTCCGTCAGCACGGCATTGGTAACTTCTTCACAGCGCTCGATGGTGTGGTCCCCATCCATCAGCACCTCCGGTTCGACGATCGGCACGATCTTTTGTTCCTGACAGAGCGCGGCGTACCGGGCCAGCGCCTGGGCATTGGCGTGGATCGCGTACGCGGTCGGTATGCCGGCGCCAATGTCGATGACGGCGCGCCATTTGGCGAAGCGCGCACCCAGCTGGTAGTACTCCGCCAGCCGCTCCCGCAGGCCGTCGAGACCCTCGGTAATGGTTTCGTTGGGGAAGGCCGCCATCGGCTTGGCGCCGGTGTCGACCTTGATTCCGGGCACGATCCCCTGCTTGCTCAGGTACTCCGGAAACGGGACCCCGTTGCTGGTCTTTTGGCGCAGGGTCTCGTCGTAGAAAATGACCCCGCTGATCGCCTTGGCGATTCCCGGCGTCGTGAGGAGCAACTCGCGGTAGGCCCGACGTGATTCGGCCGTCGATTCCAGGCCGATTTTGTCAAATCGCTTCTTTATGGTTCCCGTGCTCTCATCCGCCGCCAAAATGCCCTTTTCCGGGGCCACCATAGCGCCCGCCACGCCTTCCAGATCTGCCCAAGCCATGTGCTTACCTCCAAAACAGGGCAGCCAGCATAGCAAAGCTAGGCCCCCCGCTCTTTAAGTGAAACTCATATAGGACCATAATAGTCCTACATTAGGAGGCCCCCATGCTGCGCATCAGCAAAATGACCGATTACGCCACCGTATTGCTGGCCCGTCTGGCCACGGCTCCCGACCAGCAGTGGACGGCCGCCCAGCTGGCTGCGCAGACCCATCTGGCCCCCCCGACGGTCAGCAAAGCCCTCAAGCAGCTGCACCGGCGGGGACTGGTGATTTCCACGCGTGGGCTGCGCGGCGGCTACCGCCTCGCTCGCCCGGCCGCAGAGATTACCGCGGCACAGATCCTTGATGCGCTCGAGGGACCGATGGCGCTGATTGAATGTGCCCGACAGGTGCATCACTGCAGCATTGAAAGCACCTGCGGCGTGGGCCGCGCCTGGCAGCGGGTCAATCTGGCCATTCGGCGCTCCTTGCAGGAAATCACCCTGCTGGAACTGGCCGGACTAGGCGCCGAGCCGGTGCGCTTTGCCGCGCTCGAGCGTCAACTGCGAGCCGCCCGACCGGAGCGTTCATGAGCAGCAATTCCGAACTGGCGGCGCTCTTCAACCGCAGCTATCAGCACGGCTTTGTCACCGACATTGAGTCCGATACCGTGCCTCCTGGGCTTGACGAGTCCGTGGTGCGCCTGATCTCCGCCAAGAAGCGCGAGCCGCAGTTCCTGCTGGCGTGGCGGCTCAAGGCCTACGAGCACTGGCGCACGATGCGCGAGCCCCAATGGGCCCATCTGCGCTATCCGACCATCGACTTTGACGCGATTTCCTATTACTCGGCCCCCAAACCCAAGGGCGACGGGCCCAAAAGTCTGGCCGAGGTCGACCCGAAGCTGCTCGAGACCTACGCCAAACTCGGCGTGCCCCTGCATGAACGAGCACGCCTGGCCGGGGTGGCCGTGGACGCGGTGTTCGACAGCGTGTCGGTCGCCACCACCTTTAAGAGCCGGCTGGCCGAGGCCGGGGTGATTTTCTGTCCGTTTTCGGAAGCCGTGATTTCGCACCCGGCCCTGGTGGAGCAATACCTCGGAAGCGTTGTGCCCTACACCGACAACTTCTATGCGACTTTGAATTGCGCGGTATTTTCCGATGGCTCCTTTGTGTACGTGCCGCCAGGTGTGCGCTGCCCGATGGAGCTGTCCACCTACTTTCGAATTAATGCCGCCAATACCGGCCAGTTCGAGCGCACGCTGGTGATCGCCGACAAAGGCAGCCATGTGAGCTATCTGGAAGGCTGCACCGCACCGATGCGCGATGAGAACCAGCTGCATGCCGCGGTGGTAGAGCTGGTGGCACTGGAAGATGCGCAGATCAAGTACTCGACCGTGCAGAACTGGTACCCCGGCGACGCCGAAGGGCGCGGCGGCATCTACAATTTCGTCACCAAGCGCGGCGAATGCCGCGGCCGCAATTCGCGCATTTCCTGGACGCAGGTGGAAACCGGCTCGGCGATCACCTGGAAATATCCGGGCTGCGTGCTGCGCGGTGAGAACTCGGTCGGTGAGTTCTATTCGGTCGCCACCGCCAACAACTACCAGCAGGCCGACACCGGCACCAAGATGATCCACATTGGCGCCAACTCGCGCAGCACCATCGTCTCCAAGGGCATCTCGGCCGGTCACGGGCAAAACACCTATCGCGGGCTCGTGAAGATCATGCCCTCCGCGCATGGGGCGCGGAACTTCACGCGTTGCGATTCACTGCTGCTGGGTGCGCAGTGCGGAGCACACACCTTCCCCTACCTGGAAACACGCAACCCGGGGGCCACGGTCGAACACGAGGCCAGCACCTCGCGGATCAGCGAAGACCAGTTGTTCTATTGCCAGCAGCGCGGCCTGGGGCCGGAAGATGCGGTCAATATGATCGTCAGCGGCTTTTGCCGCGAAGTGTTCAAGGAACTGCCGATGGAATTTGCGGTTGAGGCGCAGAACCTGCTCGCCGTGACCCTCGAGGGAGCTGTCGGATGACTACCCCGCTGCTGCAGATCGAGAAGCTGGCGGTGAGCGTCGCCGGCACGCCGGTGCTGAACGGCGTCACTCTGGAGGTCAACGCCGGCGAGGTGCATGCCATCATGGGCCCGAACGGTTCGGGCAAGAGCACCCTCGCGCACGTGCTTGCCGGCCGTCCCGGCTACGAAGTGACCGCCGGTCGCGTGAGTTTCGACGGCGCCGACCTGCTCAGCCTGGCGCCGGAAGAGCGCGCCCGCGCCGGTTTGTTTCTGGGCTTTCAGTACCCGGTGGAGATTCCCGGCGTCAATAACGCCTATCTGCTCAAGACCGCGCTCAACGCCGCGCGCCGGCACCGCGGCGAACCGGATATCGACGCTTTCGACTTTCTCAACCTGGTGCGCGCCAAGATGCAGACCATGCACATCGACGACGCGCTGCTGACCCGCGGCGTCAATGAGGGATTCTCGGGAGGCGAGAAGAAGCGCAACGAGATCCTGCAAATGCTGGTGCTCGAGCCCCGCTTGGCGTTGCTCGATGAAACCGATTCCGGACTGGACATCGACGCACTGAAGGTCGTGAGCCAGGGGATCAACACCATGCGTTCGCCCGAGCGGGCGGTAGTTCTGGTCACCCACTACCAGCGTCTACTGGAGCATGTGGTGCCGGATCGGGTGCACGTACTGGCGCGTGGGCGCATCGTGCGCAGCGGTGATCGCGAACTCGCGCTCGAACTCGAGCGGCGCGGCTATGACTGGCTGCTCGAGGCCGTCGCGGAGGTTGCGTGAGTGCCGTAGCGCGCATCCTCGCGGACTTTGACTCACAGCCCGCGCCGCCAGCGTCCCGGTTGGCCGCCGCGCAGGCGCTGCGCGAGCACAATCTGCCCGACCGGCATGAGGAGAACTGGCGCTATGCCAATCTCCGCGCGCTCGAGAGCGTATCCCACTATGGCCCCGAGCCCGCGCACCCGATCGCGCGCGGCCGGCCGGCGCTGCCTGCGACGCTGCCTGGATTCGAGCGACTGGTGTATGTCGATGGCCGGCTCGATCCGGAATTGTCCGCCACGGCGCTCGGCAAGCTCACCCGGGTGCCCGAAGACTTCGCCACCGAAGCGTGCGCCCCGTTCGAGACCGCAGGCGACGGTCGATTTGCGCTCCTCGCGCGCATGTTTGCCCCGGAGCCGATGGCCCTGCGAGTGCGCGGCACGATGGCGCTTGAAGTGCTTTCCGTGATCTCGGCCGGAGCCGCAACGAACTACACCGAACTGACGTTGCATGTGGACGCGGACGCGCGGCTGGAACTGGTCGAACGAAGCTGCGGCGGCAGCAACGCCCGAAGCGATCCCGAAACTACCGCCTTGGGCTGCAGCCTGCTGCGTCTGCAGCTGGGCAGCGGCTCGCAGCTCACACACACCCGCCTGCAGCAGGCGGCCGGCCACGCGCTGCTGTACGACACGCTCTCGGCGCGGCTTGCGGAGCGCGCCAGCTACCGGTTGCGCCACATCGCGGCTGGCGGCTCGAGCACGCGCAGCAGCGTGCAGGTGCAACTCCAGGGACGCGAGTCGGCAGCCGATATCCGCGCGCTCGCCGCCGCCCAGGGCACGCAGTATGCGGACGCCCTGTACACGGTGCTGCACGATGCACCCGCCACTCGCAGCAATTTGCTGTTTCGCGGCATTGCCAGCGACCGAGCCCACGTGGCCTGCAGCGCTGATGTGCAGGTGGCCCCCGGCGCTCCGGGCTCGCGGGTGCTGCAGTCCCTGCGTGGACTGATCGACGGCAAGGGGGCGGAGGTCAATCTGCGCCCGCGCCTGACCATCAACACCGACGACATCCAGGCCGCCCACGGGGCGACCACCGGCCGGCTCGACGAGGACCTGCTGTTCTACTTGCTGTCACGTGGGCTCTCAGCGGCCTCGGCCCGCTCGCTGCTCAAGTGGGCCTTCCTCAGCGAGACCCTGGGTGCCGTCGGACCGCAGGCGTTGCGTAAGGCCGCCGAGTCCGCGGTCGCCGCTCGCCTCAGCGATGCGCCGGCGGCGGAATTGCTGCAATGAGCGCGCCGCAGCCCCTGGCTGGCGATGCCTACACCGACCCGCACGGCGCGCTGCGTGCCGATCGCGTGCGCGCCGATTTCCCCATCCTCAGCCGCGAGGTGTACGGCCGACCGCTGGTGTACCTGGACAGCGCGGCGTCTTCGCAGCAGCCGCGCGCGGTACTCGCGGCCGTCGAGCACTATTCCACGCGCCTGCACGCCAACGTGCACCGGGGCGTGCACGCGCTGAGCCAGGAGGCCACCGCGGCCTTCGAAGGGGCGCGCGAGAGCGTGCGCAGGTTCATCAATGCGCGCTCGGCACGCGAGGTCATTTTCACGCGCGGCACCACCGAGGCCATCAATCTGGTTGCGCGATCCTGGGGCGCAAGCAATTTGCGTCCTGGCGACGAGGTGCTGATCACCCGCCTGGAGCATCACTCCAACATCGTCCCCTGGCAGATGGTCTGCGCAGCCACCGGCGCGCATCTGGTGGCCGCGCCGCTGACTGCCGCCGGGGAAGTGGAGCTGCCGGCATTCGAAGCACTCATCGGCGCGCGCACCCGCCTGGTGGCGATTGCGCACGTTTCAAACGCCTTGGGGACGGTGCTTCCGGTCCGCCGCATGATCGCGCTCGCGCACGCACGGGGCATCCCGGTGCTGCTCGACGGTGCCCAGGCCATTGCCCACCAGCGCGTCGACGTGCAACAGCTCGACTGCGACTTCTACGCCTTTTCCGGGCACAAGGTGTACGGACCGACCGGCATCGGCGTGCTGTACGGGCGCGAGTCCCTGCTTACCGCGATGCCCCCCTGGCAGGGCGGCGGCGACATGATTCTCACCGTCGCCATCGAAGGGAGCACCTACAACGAGCTGCCGTGGAAATTCGAGGCCGGGACGCCCAACATCAGCGGCGCGATCGGCCTGGGCGCGGCGCTCGAGTATCTGGAGGGGCTCGGACGCGAGCGCGTCGAGGCCCACGAACAGCAGCTGCTGGCGCGCGCCACGGCGCGTCTGCGCGCCCTGCCGGGGCTGAGGCTGGTCGGCACCGCGGCGGAAAAGGCCGGCGTCATTTCATTCACGCTGCAGGATATTCATCCGCACGACGTCGGCACCATTCTCGATCGCGAGGGAATCGCGGTTCGCAGCGGTCACCACTGCGCGATGCCCGTCATGACCTACTACGGCCTGCCCGCGACGGTGCGCGCCTCGTTCGGTTGCTACAACACGCCAACCGACATCGATCGGCTGGTGGCCGGACTGGAGCGCGTGCGCGAGGTATTTGCGTGATGGAAATCCGCGATCTGTACCGGGACGTGATCCTCGATCACAATCGCAGTCCGCGCAACTTCGGCCGTCTCGAACCTGCGGACGCCTCGGCCGTGGGTCACAACCCGCTGTGCGGCGACGCCTTGAGCCTGACTGTGCGCCTCGACGGCGATCGCCTCAGCGAGCTGCGCTTCAATGGCCAGGGTTGCGCAATTTCAGTCGCCTCGGCCTCGCTGATGAGCGAGGCGGTCAGCGGCAAGAGCGTGGCCGAGGTCGACGCCCTGCATCGCGAAGTGCACGCGCTGTTGACTGAACCGGGCTACGTCCCCGCCTTGCCGCTGGGCAAGCTCATGGCGCTCGGCGGCGTGCGCGACTACCCGGTGCGGGTCAAGTGCGCGAGTCTGTGCTGGCACACTCTGCAGGCGGCGCTGCATCGCCCCGCGGACGCAGCGGCGCCGCCCGCGGTTTCGACTGAACAGCCATGAGCAGCTACGAAAACGAGCCGGTCACCTTGAGCCGCGACGTCGAGGCGGTGATCGTGCCGGCCGGCACCGCGATCACGCTCAAGGCCGGGCTCAGCGGCTTTATTACACAGGCCCTGGGCGGCAGCTTCACGCTGTATATCGAGGGCAACCTCTACCGCATTCCCGGCGCGCATGCGGATGCCCTCGGCAAGGAAATTGTCCAGGCGCCTGAACTGCCTCCCGGAGCCTCTGACGAGGACGTGCGCGATCTGGCCTGGGCACAGATGCGCCGTTGCTATGATCCGGAAATTCCCGTCAACATCGTTGATCTTGGGCTGGTGTACGAGTGCAGCGTGGCGCCCGCCGAAGATGGTAGCCGTCGGCTGAGCGTCCGCATGACCCTCACCGCGCCAGGCTGCGGCATGGGCGAGGTGCTGGTGCGCGACGTGCGCGAGAAACTCGAGGCCATTCCGACGGTGAGCCACGCCGACGTGGAACTGGTGTTTGATCCGCCCTGGAGCCAGTCGATGATGTCCGAAGCCGCGCGGCTGCAAACGGGCATGATGTGGTAGCGGTATGGCTGAACTCGTCCTGATGCGCCATGCCGCGGCACTTCCGGCGACACTCGGCGAGGCCGATTTTGAACGACTGCTGTCCGCTTCCGGCCGTGCGGCCGCCGCCCAAGCGGCCCGCCGCCTCGCCACCGCGGGCCTCAGGGTCCAACGCTTGCTATTCAGCCCCGCGCGCCGCACTCGCGACACGGCGGCAATCGTGGCGCGCGAACTCTCGCTTGAGCCGGGGACGCTGCAATCGGTCCCGGAACTGTACGCCGCAGGCCCGCACAGTATTCGTGCGTCTATACAGCGCTATCACGGTGATGCCGAGACTTTGATGGTGGTCGGGCACAACCCGGGTCTGAGCGAGTTTGGCCATGAGCTCGATCGCGCCCTCTCGCGCCACCACTTGTCGACCGCCGCCTTCTGGCGCCTGCCCATCGATGCCGGCAGCTGGCAGCGGCTGACGCGGCCGGGCGGCACGTAGGCGAGGTAGCCGCGCTAGTCGGCCGTGCAGAAACAGTAGGCCAGGGTGTGGTTGGGCACGGCGGCAAAGCGCTGCCAGCGCAGCAGTTCACGCTCGAGGGGTTCGAGCTGCGGGCTCAGCCGCGCCGCCACGCCGGCGTACGACCCGCCTCCTAGCCCCATGACTCGATAGGTCTGAGCGGCGCCGCTGCGCATGCTCAGCAGCAGTTCCTCGGTGAAGCTGAGTTCGGGTTCGATCACCCGAACCTCGTAATCCTTGCCCAACTTTGCGCGCTGGGCGGCGGCATGCACCGCATCTTCGTAAGTGCCCAAGCGATCGATCAAGTGCAGGCGCAGTGCGTCGCTCCCGGCCCACACCCGGCCTTGCGCGATCTCGTCGATCGCCGCGGTCGTCTGGTGACGGCCGCTCGCGACGCGTTGCAGGAACTCAGCATAGGTGTGATCGACGCCCGCCTGCAGGATGCCCTCGATTTCCGGTTGCAATGGACGGTCGACACGCAGCACTCCGGACAGGCTCGTCGTGCCGACGCCGTCCACCCTCACGCCCAGTCGGCTGAGAGTACGATCGATGGTCGGCACCACCGCGAACACCCCGATGGAGCCGGTGATGGTATTGCCGCTCGCCATGATCTCGTCGGCCGGCGCCGCAATGTAGTAGCCCCCCGATGCCGCCACCTCGCCCATCGAAGCCACCACCGGCTTGCCCGCGGCACGAAGCGCCTGCACCTCACGGTAGATTTGCTCGGAGGCGAGCACGCTGCCGCCGGGGCTGTCGACCCGCAGCACCACCGCCTTGATCGCCTCATCGTCGCGCGCCTGACGCAACAGCGCCGCGGTCGAATCGCCGCCGACGGTGCCCGAGGGCTGCGTGCCGTCGAGGATCATGCCGCTGGCAACAATCACGCCCACCGCGCTGCCGGAGCCGCGGTGCAAATGCTCGTCGGTCTTGATCACATGCAGGTAATCATCGAAGGCGATCGCATTGAAGCTGTGCCGGTTGCGGTCGGTGCCGACCAGCTGGGCCATGCGATCCTCGATCTGGGCTCCGGTACGCACTCCGGTGATGAGGCCAGCGGCCAAGGCGACGCGCGCCGTATCGCCGCCGGCCGCGCGCACCGCGGCGGCATAGCCGTTGGCGTAGGCATTGATGGCTTCCGGATCCAGGTGACGCGCGGCGCCGACGCCGTTACGGTAGCCCCGCCACAGCGCCTGCAGATAGGCGGCACTGTCCTGGCGGTCCTCGGGTGACATGTCCTTGCGTATGAAGGGCTCGCCGGCGCTCTTGAATTTTCCGGCACGGATCAGATGCACGTCGACCGACAGCTTGTCGATCGCTTCCTTGAAGTACATGCGGTAGCGGTCGTAGCCGGGCAGCAGTACGAAACCCAGTGGATCGAGATAGACTTCGTCGGCCTGCGCGGCCAGGTAGTACTGGCTGTCCAGAAAATAGCTGCCGTGCGCGATCACCTTTTTGCCGCTGCGGCGGAACTCGCCGAGCGCCGCGGCCAGCTCTTCCGCCTCCGGAAGACCCACCTCGTCCAAGTCGTCGGTTTCCAGCAGTATCGCCTGCACGCGCCGGTCCTTGGCGGCGCTGCGGATGGTGCGCGTCAGGTCCCACAGCAGGGTCTGGGGTGGAGTCTGGCCCTGGGCCTGATTGATGGCACGCTGCAAAGGCTCGCCCGACAATTGCTCGACGATGTCGCCGGAGGGACGGATGACCAGTGCGCCCCGGTCGGGGATCCGGGGAATCGAGCTGCGCAGCGCGGCGATCAACAGCGCCAGCACCGCCAGCAGCAGCAACAGATGCAACACGCGGCGCAGCACATCGAGGCCGCGCCACAACTTACCGAAAAAAGCCGCCAGATAACGCATGGGTGGTGCCAGCGCGAGGGTTGCTTGGGCTAGTTCGTAAGCGCCGCCGTGGGGCGGCGCCCATCGCGTCCTAGACCTTCTCTTCAATGCGCGCCGACTTGCCGGCGCGATCGCGCAGGTAATACAGCTTGGCGCGGCGCACGTTGCCGCGGCGTTTGATGGCGATATCGCTGATCGACGGGCTGTGGGTCTGGAAGGTGCGCTCGACGCCCTCGCCGTGCGAAATCTTGCGCACCGTGAAGGAGGAGTTGTAGCCCCGATTGGAGATGCCGATGACCACGCCTTCGAAGGCCTGCACGCGTTCGCGATCGCCCTCGACCACCTTGACCTGCACCACCACCGTGTCGCCCGGCTTAAAATCGGGCACCTTGCGTGTCATGCGCTCGGCTTCCAGCGTCTGAATAATGTTCATGTCTCGCTTCCCTGTTCTCTTAAAAATTCCTGCAACAGCGCCGTATGCTGCGCGTCCAGGCTCACACCAGCCAGCAATTCGCGCCTGCGCATCCATGTGCGGCCCAGCGCCTGTTTGAGCCGCCAGCGTTCGATCGCCGCGTGATCGCCCGACAACAGCACCGCCGGCACCCGTTTGCCCGCGTAGTGCTCGGGCCGCGTGTACTGCGGCCAGTCGAGCAACCCGGCGCTGAACGAGTCCTGCTGCGCCGAACGCTCATCGCCCAGCGCACCCGGCAAGTGCCGCGCGATCGCATCGATGAGCACCAGCGCCGGCAGCTCGCCGCCCGACACCACATAATCGCCGATCGACACTTCGAGGTCGACCTCGGCCTCCAGCACTCGCTCGTCCATCCCCTCGTAACGACCGGCCACCAACAGCAGCCCCAGCGCAGCCGGCCAGCTCGCGCACCCGCGCCTGCGTCAGGGGCTGGCCCTGCGCCGAGAGCGCAATGCGCACGCTGCCCGTGGGCAGGCGCGCGGCAGCGGCGGCGATGGCCGCGCCCAGCGGCTCGGGCTTCATCACCATTCCCGGGCCGCCGCCGTACGGACGATCGTCCACAGTATGGTGCAGGTCGTCAGTATGCGCACGCGGATCCTCAGTGCCCACGTGCAGCAGCCCGCGCTCCTGCGCCCGCCCCACGATGCCGTGTTGCAGCGCCTCCCGGACCATCTCCGGGAACAGCGTCACCACTTCAATCCGCAATCGGCTGCCCGCCTTAGTAGACCGCCTACAATTGTTCAGGCCAATCCACTTCAATCTCGCCCTGCCCTAAATCGACCCGGCGCAAATAGCGCGGCACGGCCGGAACCCAGTGCTCTCGCTCTTCGCCCCGCACCACCATCACCGGCTCGCTCGGCGCCTCGACAAAGTGGCTCACGCGACCCAGTTCCGCCCCCTCTCGGGTGCGCACGCGCAGCCCGATCAGGTCATCGCGGTAGTACTCGCGTGGCGCCGTCGGCGGCAACGCCGAGCGCGCCACCTCGACATCCCGCCCGCGCAGTGCGTCGGCACCGTCACGATCCTCGACACCTGCCAGCCGGGCGCGGATCCAGCGTCCGTCAAATCTGCCCTCCGCAACTTCAACCGAGGCCCGCTGCCCGTCCCTGTCCGCCAGTTCCCAGCGCTGATGCTGCAACAAGTTCTCGGGCGGGTCGGTATACGACTGGATCTTCAGCCAGCCGCGCAATCCGGTGGCGCCGAGTATCCGTCCGAGTTTGACGTTGCGCGGCGGTCGGTCTTCCGCCACAGCCGCTCAGTCCCTAGGCCGTCGCTTGCGCTGCTTGTTTGCGGTACTTCGCAACCAGTTCGCGCACGCGGTCGGACTGCTGAGCACCCAGGCCGACCCAATGGTCAATGCGGCCAAGCTCGAGGCGCAGCCGCAGCTCTTTGCCGCGCGCCACGGGGTTGAAGAAGCCGACCTGCTCGAGGCTGGAGCCCCCCTGGCGCTTACGGCTGTCCGTGACGACCACGTGGTAAAACGGCTGGTTCTTGGCGCCGCGCCGGGTAAGACGAATAGTGACCATGGATTGCGTAGCTCTGGGGTCCAAAAAAGAGCGCGGATTCTACGCAAACGCCGGCCAGACTTAAAGTCCCGGAGCGGTTCTAGGTCGAGCCCCCTCGAAATGCGCCCATCAGGCGGCGCAATCCGGATCCCTTGAACTGTTTCATCATCTTCTGCATGTCCAGAAACTGCTTCATCAGCCGGTTCACGTCCTGTACCTGCACCCCGGCCCCGCGGGCGATACGGCGGCGGCGGGAGCCATCGATGATTCCGGGCGTCCGGCGCTCCCGGGAGGTCATCGAATCGATGATGGCCATCTGCTGTCGAACCTGCCGGTCGGCCTGATCGGGTGCCAGCCCGCGCCGGCCCATATGGGCGGGGAGCTTGTCCATGAGGGCCCCCAGACCCCCCATGCGGCGCACCTGATCGAGCTGGGAGCGCAAGTCCCCCAGATCGAAGCTCTGGCCCTTGGCGACCTTGCGGGCGAGGCGTTGCGCCTCCTCGTCCTCTATGTTGCGCTGCACAGTCTGCACCAGCGCCACGACGTCGCCCATTCCCAGGATGCGCTGCGCCATCCGCTCGGGATCGAACAACTCCAGCGCTTCGCTCTTCTCGCCGACGCCAAGAAATACGATGGGCTTGCCGGTCACCTCACGCACCGAGAGCGCGGCGCCGCCGCGCGCGTCGCCGTCGGCCTTGGTCAGGATGATGCCGGTGAGATCCAGAATGTCCGTAAATGCGCGGGCCGCATTGAGGGCGTCCTGCCCGGCCATGGCATCCACCACGAACAATCGCTGGTGGGCGCCGACCGAGGCGTCGATGTCCTTGAGCTCCTGCATCAGTTCGGCGTCGACATGCAGCCGCCCGGCCGTGTCCACGATCAGGGTGTCGTAGACGCCGCTGCGCGCCTGAGCGAGGGCTGCCAGCGCGATCTGCGGAGGCGCCGTTTGGCCCGCGGGTGGCGCAAAAAAACTGGCCTTCACCTGGGCGGCGAGTCGCTCGAGTTGCAGTATGGCGGCCGGCCGGCGCACGTCGGTGCTGACCAGCAGGACGCGGCGCTTGTGGGACTCGATGAGCCAGCGTGCCAGTTTGGCCGCGGTCGTGGTCTTGCCCGCGCCCTGCAGGCCCGCCAGCAACAGGACCAAGGGCGGTTGCACATTCAGCGCCAGGCCGGCGCCAGCGCCCCCCAGCAGCGTCACCAGCTCGCGGTGCAGGATGCCCACCAGGGTCTGCCCGGGACTCAAACTGGCGCTGACTTCCGTGCCCAGAGCCCGCGCTTTGACCGCGTCAATGAAGCGCTTGACCACGGGCAGGGCCACGTCGGCCTCGAGCAGCGCGATGCGCACCTCACGCAAGGTGTCGGCGATATTCTCCTCGGTGAGCCGGCCGCGGCCGCGCAGGGCCGCGACCGCTGCGCTTAGCCGTCCGGTAAGCTGGTCGAACATTGGGGAATTATAGGGCAAGGCCCGCGAGCGGCCCTTAACACTGATGGAATTAGGTCGCAGGCACTATGCTAGGGGCCTGTCGATCAGCCCAAGGGTAGCGGATTGGACAAGGCGCCGACTCTCGCACTGGTGCTCACACTGCTGGGGCTGCTGGTGGTGATCGCATTTTCCTCAGGCACCGAGGTGGCGATGCTGTCGGTCAATCGCTACCGCATGCGCGCGCGTGCCGCCGCGGGCGAACGGCGCGCGCGCATGCTCGAACGCCTGCTGACTCGGCCCGACCAGTGGCTGGGCGCGAACCTGGTGATTCTGGCGCTTGCCAGCGTGGCCGCCTCGACCGTGGCCACGCTCCTGGCGCTGCGGGTGGCGCACCCGCACGCTCTGCCGGCCATGATGTTGGGGCTGACGGTGATCATTATCATCTTCTGCGAGCTGGCGCCGAAGATCTACGCCGCCGTGCACAGCGAAGCGGTCGCACTGAACTCGACGCTCATCTACCGGCTGTTGCTGTGGATCACCTGGCCCGCGCTCTGGTTTACCAATCGCGCGGCTTACGCGTTTTTGCGCCTGTTTGGCGTGCGCGGCGGCACGCACGGCGCGCAGGCCCTGAGCACCGAGGAGTTGCGCGCGGTGGTCAACGAGTCGAGCCCGCTGATCCCGGCTCGACACCGGCAGATGCTGCTGTCGATTCTCGACCTGGAGCGCGTCACCGTAAACGACATCATGATTCAACGCCAGGATATCGCCGGCATCGATCTTTCCGGCGACTGGGAGGATGTGCTGGAGCGGCTCCGGCAGACGCCGCACACTCGCCTGCCGGTCTATGACGGCGACTTCGACAATCTGGTGGGTATCCTGCACATGAAGCGCACCGCCCAGGAATTCGCGCGCGGCACGCTGACCCGCGAGCGGCTTATCGAACTGGCCGCCGCCCGCGAACCCTACTTCGTGCCCGAGGGCACCTCGCTGATGCAGCAGTTGGCGCAGTTCCAGCGCAACCGCCGCCGCCAGGCCTTCGTCGTCAACGAGTACGGTGATGTCGAGGGTCTGGTCACGCTCGAAGACCTGCTCGAGGAAATCGTCGGCGAGTTCACCACCGACCCGGCCACGGTCGCTCACAAGGACGTGCACCAGGATGCCAGCGGTGCGTGGCTCGTCAACGGGGGCGCGTCGATTCGCGCCCTGAACCGCTCGCTCGGCTGGCAGCTGCCGGATCTGGGACCCAAGACGCTCAACGGCCTGCTGCTGGAGAAGCTGGAGAACATCCCCGAGGCGGGCACCTCGCTGAGGATCGGCGCGATGGAATTCGAGGTCTTGCAGACCGTCGACAATGCCATCCGTACGGTGCGCGTGCGGCCGATCGTTTAGCGTCCGTGGTTGGCTGGCGCGCCCGAGATCGCTCCGAACGCGGCCTCCAGCGCTTCCCCCACGGTCGAGACCGCCTGCACGCGGATGCCGTCAATGCCCGCGCGCGGCGCATTTTGCCGGGGCACGATGGCCCGAAGGTAGCCGTGCTTGCGCAGCTCGCGCAGCCGTTCCTCGCCGTGCGGCACGGGACGCACCTCGCCGGTCAATCCCAATTCGCCAAAGGCCACCATGGTGGGGTCAAGGGCTTCGCCCTTGAGGCTCGAGGCCAGCGCCAACACCAGCGGCAGATCGGTCGCGGTCTCGGCAATTTCCAAGCCGCCCACCAGGTTGACGTACACGTCATGCTCGCTCAGGCCCACCCCCGAATGGCGGCTCATGACGGCCAGCAGCATCGCCAGGCGGTTGGCGTCGACGCCTTGCGCGACCCGTCGCGGGCTCGAGAAGCGCGTGTAGTCGACGAGCGCCTGCACTTCGATCAACAGCGGCCGGCCGCCATCGCGCGCCACCATCACCAGGCTTCCGGGCACCGGCTGCGGGTTGCGCGACAGGAAAATCGCCGAGGGATTGCGCACTTCGCGCAGCCCCGCGGCCGACATCGCAAAGAAGCCGAGCTCGTCGACGGGCCCAAAGCGGTTCTTGGTGGCGCGCAGCATGCGATAGCGACTGCCCGCGTCGGCGTCAAAATACAGCACGGTGTCCACCAGATGCTCGAGCAGCTTTGGCCCGGCGATGGTGCCGTCCTTCGTCACGTGGCCAACGATGATGACCGCCGTGCCACTCTGTTTGGCAAAACGCACCAAAGCGGCCGTGCACTCGCGCAACTGCTGCACCGAGCCGGGATTCGATTCCGAGGCGCTGGTCTGCATGGTCTGGATCGAATCGACCAGCAATAGCGTGGCCCGCTGCTCCACGCACAAGGCCAGTATGGACTCGAGCGAACTTTCACTGACCAGCCGCAACTGGGGCGCACTCAAGTCCAGGCGCCGCGCGCGCTCGGCCGTCTGCTGCGTGGACTCTTCGCCCGAGGCGTAGAGCACTGCGCGCTCGCGCCCGACCGCCGCCGCGGCCTGCAGCAGCAGCGTCGACTTGCCGATGCCCGGCTCACCGCCCAGCAGGCTCACCGAGCCTAAGGCGAGGCCACCGCCGAAGACGCGGTCGAGTTCACTCATGCCCAGGCTCAGCAGCTCGCCACCGATCGCTCCAGGCGTCAAGGTGACGGGGACCGCGACACGGGCAGAGCCGCCCGCCGCTGCCGCCACCGATCGCACTCCGAGCATTCGGCTCAGCGTATTCCACTCGCTGCAATGCGGACACTGGCCCTGCCATTTCAGCGTTTCGCCCCCGCAGGAACTGCACACGTAAACCGGTTGATTGCGCGCCATGGCTGCCTTGTACGACAGGGCCCGTCGCAGCGCAATCGAAACTCCAGTACGATGCCGCGCTATTACTATCCCGCCAGACGCATTCCCCCGCATCTGTGACCCCAGACGCGCACCGGACGGGCGGCGGATGGTAACTTTTGTGGCGCGGCGCGTGCCGGCCGCTCGATTGGACTTTAATCGGACCAAGCAGCTGTGACCCAGTTCACGTTTCAAAGCAATCAGTCAGCGCCCTTGGGTGGGGCCCCGCGATGAGTCTGAAGGGCAAACTACAATGCGTCGGCCTGACGGACACCGGTCGCGTGCGCGAGCACAATGAGGACACCATTGCCTGGGACGCCGGCATGGGCCTGCTGGTGCTCGCCGATGGCATGGGCGGGTATAACGCCGGCGAAGTGGCCAGCGGGATCGCCGTGAAGACCATCGTCAACCTGGTGCGCGAGGCCATCGACCACGAAGACCTGTCGGTCGCCGATCCGGCTTCGGGCATGTCGCGAGTCTCAATCATCCTGCGCGACGCCATTACCCGCGCCAACAAGATCATTTACCAGACGGCCCGCACCCAACCCAATTGCGAGGGCATGGGCACGACGGTGGTCGGGGCGCTGTTTTACAACAACCGCGTCACCATCGCCCACGTCGGTGATTCGCGCATGTACCGCCTGCGCGGCCCAGGCTTCGAGCAGGTCACGCTGGATCACTCGCTGTTGCAGGAACTCGTGGACCGAGGGTTCTATTCGCCCGAGGAGGCGCAGCGCGCCGCCAACAAGAATTACGTCACACGCGCGCTCGGCGTCGAGGCGGCGGTCGAAGTGGAGATCCAGGAGCACCCCGCCCAGCGTGGCGACATATATCTAATCTGCTCCGACGGGTTGTCTGACATGGTCGAGGATGACGATATTCATTTAACGATCAATACCTTTGGTGCTAATCTTGACACGGTAGCAAAGCACCTGGTCCAGCTCGGCAACGATAATGGCGGCAAGGACAATATTTCAGTTCTGCTGGCCCAGGTCATTGATTCGTTCCCGGTGCGTCGGGGAGTATTAGATAGGATGTTGGGCTGGTTCAGCTGACCACCCCGACCGGCAATAAGGCGAAATCAATATGGCACGGTTGATTCTGACTCTCGATGGCCAGGTAATGGCCGAGTACAACATGAACAAGGAGCGCTATACGATCGGGCGGCTCCCGGACAACGATATCCGTATTGATAATCCGGCCGTCAGCGGCCACCACTCGTTGATCATCAACATCCTGAATGATTCGTTCCTTGAAGATCTCAACAGCACCAACGGCACCTACGTCAACGGCAAACTGATCAAGAAGCACGCGCTGCAGCACGGCGACGTGCTGACCTGCGGACACCACCAGCTGCGCTTTGTCGAAGACGACGCGGCGCAGCAGGACGAATTCGAACGCACGCTGGTCATCCAGCCCTCGGCCCGGCCGGTCGAGAAGATTCGTGCCGCCGTCTCCACCGGCGCTGAGGCCACGGCCTCCCGGCGCACCCTGGGCAATGGCACGCCGGCGCTCAAGAAAGCGCGTCTGCAGGTGCTGTCGGGAGCGTTCGCCGGCCGCGAGCTCGAATTGACCAAGACCCTGACCACCCTTGGCCGCCCCGGCGTGCAGGTGGCGGCGATAACGCGACGCTCGGAGGGCTACTTCCTGGTCCACGTCGACGCCGACACGGCCGAAAACTTCCCGCAGGTCAACGGCGCACCCATCGGCGCCCAGGCGCGCAAGCTCGTCGACAACGACGTCATCCAGCTGGCGGGCGTAAAGATGGGCTTCTTCGAGGGCTAGCGCGCCTTTGATCATCCTGCCGGTGCAGCGCCTTGCGCGGCGGTAGCCGCGAGGCCCGTCAAAAGGCGCGTGCTGCGCCGCCGGCCGCTCCGGCCTACATCACCCGCGCCATCCCCTGCTACGAGTTGCTCTCTGAAGAGGGCCTGCAGGCTGTCGAGCGGCACGCCGATCAGCTGCTGGAGGAGATCGGCTTTGAGATTCGCGGCGACGCGGAGGCGATTGAGCTGTGGCGAACTGCCGGCGCCCGCATCGTCGGGGAATGGCGCGTGCACGTGCCCGCGGGCCTGGCGCGCGCCATCATCCGACGCAGCGCGCCGGCGCAATTCACGCAGCATGCGCGCAATTCGCAGCGCAGCGTGCAGATCGGCGGCCCGCACACGGTGTTCGCACCCGCCTACGGCTCGCCGTTTGTTACTGACCTGGAGCGCGGGCGGCGTTATGGCACGCTCGAGGACTTTCACAACTTCGTGAAGCTCAGCTACCTGGCGCCCTGGCTGCACCATTCCGGCGGTACGGTGTGCGAGCCGGTGGACGTGCCGGTCAACAAGCGGCACCTCGACATGGTGTACGCGCACATGCGCTACTCGGATAAGCCCTTTATGGGCTCGGTGACCAGCGCCGCGCGCGCGCTCGACTCGATCGCCATGTGCCGCGTGCTGTTCGGGCCGGATTTTGTCGACGAGCACTGCGTGATTCTCGGCAACGTCAACGTCAACTCCCCGCTGGTGCTCGACGGCGAGGCCAGCCGTGTGATCCGCGTGTACGCGGCCGCCAACCAGGCGCCGGTGTGCGTGCCGTTCATACTCGGGGGCGCGATGGGGCCCGTGACCACCGCCGGGGCACTGGCGCAGTGCTTCGGCGAGGCGATGTTCTGCCTCGCGCTCGGGCAGCTGGAACGGCCCGGCTCGCCGGCCATCCTTGGAAACTTTCTCTCCTCCATGTCGCTGCGGAGCGGCGCACCCACCTTCGGCACTCCGGAACCGGCGCTGGCTTATCTGGCGATCGGCCAGTTGGCGCGCCGTCTCGGCGTACCGCTGCGCTGTGGCGGGAACCTGTGCGCCTCCAAAGCCCCCGACGCGCAGGGCGCCTCGGAAAGCGCCAATTCCATGTGGCCCGCGTTTCTGGGCGGCGCCAACTTCGTGCTGCATGCCGCCGGGTGGCTGGAGGCGGGCTTGGCAATGTCCTATGAAAAATTCGTCATGGACGTGGATCAGCTGGGTGCCTTTCACACGCTGGCCCGCGGAATCAACCTGGACGAGAACGGATTTGCGCTCGCGGCCTTTCGCGAGGTGGGCCCGGGTCTGCATTACCTGGGATCCGCCCATACGCTGGCCAACTATCAGCACGCCTTTTATGAGTACCAGACCGCCGATAACAACTCGTACGAGCAATGGAGCGCCGAAGGTTCGCTCCAGCAACCGCAGCGCGCCCACCGGCGCTGGCGGGCGCTGCTCGATGCATACGAGGCGCCGCCACTCGATCCGGCCGTCGACGGGGCGTTGCGGGAATTTATCGCGCAGCGCAAACAGGCGATGCCCGACGAAATCGGCTAGGCGGCGGAATTCCGCGCTAGCGCAATATCCCCTCGCTGTAGGAATCGGGGGCGTAGTTGGCGAAACGGCTGTACTGGCCCTGGAAGGTCAGCATGAAGGTGCCGATTTCCCCGTTCCGGTGCTTGGCAAGGTCAATTTCCGCCACCCCGCGCTTGGGCGTGTTCTTGTCGTAGACCTCTTCACGGTAGATCAGCAGGATCATGTCGGCATCCTGCTCGATCGCGCCGGACTCGCGCAGGTCCGACATCACCGGCTTTTTCTCGGTGCGCTGCTCAACGCCGCGATTGAGCTGCGAGAGTGCGATCACCGGCACCTGCAGTTCCTTGGCCAGCGCCTTGAGCCCGCGGGATATCTCGGCAATCTCGGTGGCGCGATTTTCCTTGGTGCCCGGGACCTGCATGAGCTGCAGGTAGTCAATGATGATCAGCCCGAGTCCCTTTTCCTCGCGCGCCACGCGACGCGCGCGGGCGCGCAGTTCAGTCGGCGTCAGGCCGGCCGACTCGTCAATATAGATGCGCGCTTCGGCGAGCTGGCTGGTCGCCGCGGTGACCCGAACCCAGTCCTCGTCCGATATCTGGCCGCTGCGGATCGCATTGAGCTGCACGCCGCCGATCGAGCTGAGCATGCGCGTCAGCAACTGTTCGGAGGGCATTTCCATGCTGAATATGGCAACCGCCGAGCGGGTGCCCGGATTGACCGCCGCGTACTCGGCGATGTTCATCGCCAGCGTGGTCTTGCCCATCGACGGCCGGCCGGCAACGATGACCAGGTCTCCCGGCCGCAAGCCGCCGGTCTTGCGGTCAAAATCCGTAAAGCCCGTGGGCAAGCCGCGCATCGAATTCGGATTGGTGTGCCACTCGTCAATCTTGTCGATGAGCACCGGCAGCAGTGCGCTCACCTTGACCGCACCGTCCCGCCGCCCGGTACTCTGCTCAGCGATCGCAAAGACCTGCTGCTCCGCCTCATCAACCAGATCACGCGCCGCGCGGCCGTCGTTGGCGTAGGCGGCGGCGGTGATCGCCCGGCCGGCGCTGATGAGGCGCCGCAGCAGCGATCGCTCGCGGATAATCTGCGCGTAGGCGCGCACATTGGTAGCGGTCGGCGTGTCGCGTGCCAGCGTGCCCAGATAGTTGAGGCCGCCGGCGGCCTCGAGCTGGCCGGCGCGCTCGAGCTGGCCCGAGGCCGTGACCACGTCGGCCGGTTTGCCGCCGGCGATCAGTTCCGCGAGCGCCGCATAAATAAGCCGGTGATCCGGGCGATAGAAATCGTCGGCAACAATCAGGTCACCGACCTGGTCCCAGGCGAGCGCATCGATGAGTAGCCCGCCGAGGACAGCCTGCTCGGCTTCCACGGAATGCGGCGGTGTCGCCGCCCCGGGGTCGGGCAGCTCGACATCACGGCGCGAACGCAGCGGCCCAGCCATGTGATGAGCGCGCCCCGTGCCCTTGTGAGCGCCTAGCCCTGCTCTTCGGCGACGACGATCACGGTGAGCGTGATCTCGACGTCGGTATGCAGATGCACCGCGACCTGGTGTTCTCCCACCGTGCGAATCGGCCCATTGGGCAACCGCACTTCGCTGCGGCTGACCTTATGGCCTGCGGCTGTTGCGCCCTCGGCGATGTCGTTGGTGCCTACCGACCCGAACAACTTGCCCTCGGTACCGGCCTTGGCGGTAATCGTCAGACGGAATTCCCGTAGTGATTCGGCGCGCTCTTTGGCGCTGTGAAGTTCTTCATTGGCCAGTTTTTCAAGTTCCGCGCGTCGCGCCTCAAAGCGGGCCACGTTCGCCGCGGTCGCCAGGGTGGCGCGGCCGGAGGGCAGCAGGTAATTGCGGCCGTAGCCGCTCTTGACCTTCACCCGATCGCCGATGCCGCCCAGGTTGGCCACTTTCTGCAGGAGAATTACGTCCATGGCTGCAGCCTCAGTGCTGATCGGTGTACGGCAACAGCGCCAGGAAACGGGCGCGCTTGATGGCCGTGCTCAGCTGTCGCTGATAAAAACTCTTGGTGCCGGTGATGCGACTGGGCACGATCTTGCCGGTCTCGGTAATGTAGTTCTTCAGTACGCTCAGATCTTTGTAGTCGATCATGGCGACATCATCGGCGGTAAAGCGGCAAAACTTCTTGCGGCGAATAAAACGTGACATGGTAAATCCTTGGCGGTTTGCGATGCGGCGGCTCAGGGGTTGAGCGACATGTCGTCGTCATCACCCATCTCGTCGCGCTCGCGACGGGCCTCGTTCTCTTCCTCGGTGCGCGACATCGGCGAGGGTTCGGTCACCGGCCCTTCCATGCCGACCACGAGGTGGCGCAGCACGGCGTCGCTAAAACGGAAGGCGCCGGTCAATTCGGCCAGGGTTTTCTGGTCGCACTCAAGGTTCATCAGCACGTAATGGGCCTTGTGGACCTTGGCGATTGGAAAACTGAGTTGGCGCCGACCCCAGTCTTCGAGGCGATGTACATGCCCGTTCCCCGCAGCAATCATGCTGCGGTACCGTTCGATCATCGCCGGAACCTGTTCACTCTGATCCGGGTGGACCAGGAACACCACTTCGTAATGCCTCATGTTGGACTCCCTGTGGATAGTTACCGCCCGCTCAAGGCCTAAGCAGTGCGGCAAGGAGAAGCCGGGCAGGATACCCGAACGATTGGGGCGCCCGCAACCTAAGGGCCCTAGTGGGGGCCCTGGGGTTGGGCTGCAGACGGCTGCTGGCGTTGACGCAGGGCCTCGTACAGCAGCATGCCGGTGGCCACGGACACATTGAGGCTCTCCACGGCGCCCAGGCTCGGCAGGCGCACCAGCCAGTCGCAGTTCCGGCGCGTGAGCTCGCGGAGCCCGAAGCCCTCGGAGCCCATGACCAGACAGCGGCCTCCGGTCAGATCGACCTCGTCGGCCCGCTGCGCAGCGAGCGCGTCGGCGCCCACAATCCATAATCCGGCATCCTTGATGAGTTTCAGGCTGCGCGCGAGATTGGTCACCGTAACGATCGGTGTGGTCTCGGCCGCACCCGCCGCCACCTTGCGTGCGGTCGCGTTCAGTGCCGCCGACCGGTCGCGAGGCACCAGCATTGCCAGCACACCGCAGGCATCGGCGGTGCGCAGGCAGGCGCCCAGGTTATGCGGATCCTGCACGCCGTCCAGCGCCAGCAACAACGGGTCCTTGGTCGAACCCAACTGCTCATAGAATTGCTCTTCACTCGTTGGCTTGAGGGCTTCGACATCGGCGACCACGCCCTGGTGGGCCACCTCACCCACCCAAGCGCTCAGCCGGCCGGCGGCCACACGCTCGACCGGGCGCCCGGCGCTGCCGGCCTGGGTTTCGAGATCGGTGGCTCGCTGGTCCGATCGCCCTTGCTGCAGGTAGACGCGTAACACCCGCTGCGGAGCGCGCGTCAACAACGCGCGCACCGTGTGCCATCCGTAGACCCGTTCGGTACCCATCAGTCGCCGGCCAGCTCCAGATCCACCAGTCCTTCGACCGGGTTGACCGAGGCCACGCGCACCCGCAAGCGCATGCCCGGCCCAAACTTGCGCCCGCTGCGCCGGCCCTGCCACTGCCCGCCGTCGCGCGTCATCAAGTATTGGTCATCGTCCAGTGCGGTCAAATGCAGCAGGCCGTCCACGCCGATGCTGAGTAATTGCACGAAGCAGCCGAATTCCACCACCGTGGTGATCAGCCCCTCGAAAGTCTGGCCGATGCGATCGCGCAGGTACACGCACTTAAGAAAGGCCTGGACGTATCGGTCGGCTTCGTCGGCGCGCTTCTCGAGCCGCGACAGATCGGCGCCCATTGGTCCCAGTTCCGGCTGCTCGGCGCTCGAGGCCCGCGGCGCGAGTCCCAAGCCCGCACGCAACGCGCGATGCACCAGCAGATCGGGGTAGCGGCGGATGGGCGATGTGAAATGCGTGTAGTCGGGCAGTGCGAGACCAAAGTGGCCGATATTCTCGGGTTGGTAAACCGCCTGCGACAGCGAACGCACCACCAGCGACTCGACGAACGGACGCAGCTGCGCATCGCGCACTCGCGGGGCAATCCCCGCCAGGTCACGGGTCCTGATTTCCTCGTGAACCTGCAGTTCGATGCCGAGCACGTGCAGGGTGGCCTTCAGGTTGTCGAGCTTGCGCTGCTCCGGCGGCTGGTGCACACGATACAGGCCCGGCATGTGCAGCCGCTGCAGCTCCTTGGCGACGGCCACGTTGGCCAACACCATGCATTCCTCGATCAGCCGATGGGCGTCGTTGCGCGAGTGAAATTCAATGGCCCTTACCTGCTCCTCTTTGCTGAACACAAATTTGGCTTCCGGGGCATCGAAGTCGAGTGCCCCACGGCGCGAGCGCGCCTTGAGCAGCGCGTGGTAGACCTCGACCAGCGGTTCTAGTTGCTCTGCCAGCGCGCCCAGCGCGCCACGCGCCGCCGCTTCCCGCTTGAAAAGCACGGCATGCGCGACCGCATAGGTGAGTCGTGCCGCCGAGCGCATCACCGCCGGATACACGCGCCAATCGCGCAGCACGCCGCGGCCGGTGACGTGCATGTCGGCCACCATGCACAGTCGGTCCACGTGCGGTTCCAACGAACACAGGTGATTTGAGAGCGCGGTGGGCAACATCGGCAGCACGCGAGTCGGAAAGTAGACCGAGGTGCCGCGGGCGCGTGCCTCGGTGTCAAGCAGCGTGCCGGGCCGCACGTAGTGACTGACGTCGGCGATAGCGACCACCAAACGAAATCCGTCGTCCGAGCGCTCCGCATAAACGGCATCGTCGAAATCGCGCGCGTCCTCGCCGTCGATGGTCACCAATGGCATCGATCGCAGATCGGTGCGCTGCGCGGTTTCCGCCGCGTCGACGTGGCTGCCGAAGCGTTTGGCCTCTTGCAACACCTCGGCGGAGAACTGCGCGCCCAGAGCGAAGCGCGCGATGGCCGCTTCGGTCGACATCTCCACCGGCCGCTCCGGATCAAGCCTGAGGCGCACCCAGGCCTCACCGGGCTGACCCTCGGCAGGATAGCGCTTGATGTCGGCAATGACCCAGTCGCCCGGCTGCGCGCCGTGGGCGCCGGAGCGAGGAATACTGCAAACGATGGCGAGCCGGCGGTCGGCGGCGCGCACCCGCAGCTCCTGTCCGTGACTTTCGAGGACGCCCAGGAAGGCGCTCAGTCCGCGCTCGATGACGCTCTTGACGGTGCCCACCCAGCGATTTTGCGCATCCTTGTGCAGGGCCAGGCTCACACGATCGCCCTGGACAAGTCTCGACATTTCACGCGGCGGCAGGAACACGCCGCCCTCGATTCCCTCCACGCGTGCGAAACCAAATCCTGCACGGTTGGCCGAGACGATGCCCTCGGCGACCGTCGGCTCGCCCTTCGCGGGCTTGCGGACCTGGTGGCGAATGCGCCGAGCGGGGTGGCTCGCCGCTCGAGCGGGTTTCCTGCTACGGGTCAATTGACAGCTCCGAACCCCTTACGTACATTGCGCCGCCCACCCGAGGCCCAGGTGGCGGAATTGGTAGACGCACTAGTTTCAGGTACTAGCGGGTAACACCGTGGAGGTTCGAGTCCTCTCCTGGGCACCACCGCCAAATCGGCGCGGCCGCCACTGGCTCTTAGAGCGCGCCGAGATCCCATAGTTTTATACATATTATCAATAAGTTACAAGTTTTTCTTAAGAAGATTCATTCCAGCACCCGCCGGGCCCGTTCTGCATTTTGGGCCGCACGCGGCTTCGATGCGCCCCAGCGCTCGTAGCCCCGACGCGTGATGCCGAAACGCGCTGGCGGCGTGTTCAAGCGGTTTTGCTGCCGTCGCTTGCGCAACCGCGGTGCGCCGCAGGCCGGCACGCGCAACAGAGCATACAAGCTATCGGCTGGCGCAGTGCTCTGTTTTGTTCAGCGCAATGAAGGCAAAACTATCGGCCGCACGGTGCGCGCGGTGAATTCGCGCATGCGATCGGCGTCGTTTGCGCTGTAGGCGATGTCTCACGACGGGACGGCTATTGGTAACATTAACGTTGGTGGTCAGCGCAGCTAATCTTATGGCTTATGAAGATCGCCCAGATCGCACCGCTCTACGAGGCGGTGCCGCCGCGCTTGTACGGTGGCACCGAGCGGGTCGTGGCGCACCTGTGCGATGCGCTGGTTGAGCTCGGCCACGAGGTCACGCTGTTCGCGACTGCGGAGGCGCGCACTCGAGCGCGTCTGGTAACCGTGCGCGACAAGGCGATCCGGCTGGATGAACACGTTCTCAAGTCAGATCTCGCGGCGCATCTGACGATGCTGTCCGAGGTGCGTCGCCGATCGCGCCAGTTTGACGTCCTTCACTTTCACATCGATTTGTTGCATTTCCCGATGTTCGAGCCGTATGCGGGCAAGAGCATCACCACCTTGCACGGACGGCTTGACCTGAAGGACCTTGCGCAGGTCTATGCCCGCTGGCAGCAGTTTGGTTTGGTGTCAATTTCCGATGCGCAACGCGCACCGCTCCCCGAGGCCAACTGGCTGCAGACCGTGCCGCATGGGGTGCCGGCGGCGCAGTATCCGTTCCAGGCACGGCCGAGCGGCGGCTACCTCGCATTCCTGGGGCGGATTTCCCCCGAAAAGCGTCCCGATCTTGCGATCCGGCTGGCCCGCAAGGCCGGCCTGCCGCTGAAGATTGCCGCGAAAATTGATGCCGTGGATTCCCACTATTTCGAGGCCAAGGTCAAGCCGCTGCTCGACGACCCGCTGATTGAATTTATCGGCGAGATCGGGGACGCCGATAAGCCGCAGTTCCTAGGTCAGGCGAGCGCGCTGTTGTTCCCTATCAATTGGCCCGAGCCCTTTGGTTTAGTGATGATCGAGGCGATGGCCTGCGGCACGCCGGTCATCGCCTGGAACTGCGGCTCGGCTCCCGAAGTCATTGAACCGGGCGTGAGCGGATTCGTGGTCAGCTCGGAAGCCGAAGCCCTGGAGGCGATCGCGCGGATTCCGGAGCTCGATCGCCGCCGGGTGCGTGCCGCCTACGAACGCGCGTTCACTTCAAACGTCATGGCCAATGCGTATCTCGACGTATATGCCCGGCTCCTCTATTCACATACGCCCGCGACCCGTGCGAGCGCAGCCCAACCCTCTCGTGGGCACCGCTGACACGGCCCATTCCGGCGAACGTCGCGGGCTGTTGCCCCGCTTCACGCTCAGGGACGGGGATACCTTCTTGCTGGCCGACGCCCTGGGTGACGTTCAGGGGAGTGATGACGGCCTCTTCTCGAGCGATACGCGGGTGCTGTCGCGGTTCGAAATGGAAGTCGCTTCCAAGCTCCCTTCCCTGCTCGGGACCGCGATCTCGCAGGACAACACGCTGTTTACCGCGCACCTTACCAATCGCCCATTGCCGGCCCTGGGCGACGTCTCCATTCCGCAGGGCGTCTTCCACATTGAGCGCAGCCGGTTCCTGTGCGACGCCTGCCTGTACGAGCGACTGCGCTTCTCGAACTATAGCCTTCAGAATGCAACGGTCCCGCTGCGCCTGAGTTTTGCGGCCGACTTTGTCGACATCTTCGAGGTGCAGGGACATCGTCGCGCGCAGCGCGGCACACTGCTCGAACCGGAAGTCACGCGCGAGACGGTCCTGCTGGCCTACCGCGGCCGCGACGACCGGGTGCGCAGCACCCAGATTCGCTTCTCGACGCTTCCTCTAATCCTGAGCTCGCACGATGCCACCTTCTCTCTCGAGATCCCGCGCGCGGGCGTTACCGAAATGTTCCTGGAAGTTGGTCCACCGCTCGATGCCCAGCCCTCGGCGGCCCGCTTTGACGCTGCACTGGAACGGCTCGTGCAGAGCATGCGCCAGCGCGTGACCGAGGGAGCCGCCCTGGAGAGCACCGGCCGCCTATTCAATGAATGGATCGACAAGTCCCGCTCGGATCTGGCGTTGCTGACGACCAGTCTGCCGACCGGCCCCTATCCCTACGCAGGCATTCCCTGGTTCGCAACCCAGTTCGGCAGGGATGCCATCATCACGGCGCTTCAGACCTTGTGGCTCAATCCGGCGCTGGCGGCGGGCGTGCTGCGCTTTCTCGCGCTCACGCAAGCGCATGAGGAATCGGCATTTCGCGACGCCGAACCCGGCAAGATCATGCACGAGATGCGCCGTGGCGAGATGGCGGTTCTGCAGGAGGTGCCGTTTCAGCAGTACTACGGTGGAGTCGACACCACGCCTCTTTTCGTGATGCTCGCGGGCGCCTACGAGGAGCGCACCGGCGATGCCGCACTGGTCGACGAGATCTGGCCCAACCTGCTCGAGGCGACGGCCTGGATCGAACGCCGCCTGGAGCGCAGCCCAAATGGTTTCCTGGACTACGCGCGCGGTGCGCAGTCGGGTCTGGTCAACCAAGGCTGGAAGGACAGTCACGACTCGATCTTTCATGCCGACGGCCGGCTGCCGCGTGGCCCAGTCTCGGTCGTCGAAGTGCAAGGTTACGCACACGCCGCGTTGCTCGCCATGGCGAAGCTTGCGGAGCTCCGCAACCTGCCCGAACAATCGGGGCGCTGGAGTGCGCGCGCCGCGCGCTTGGGCGAGTTGATCGAACAGCGCTTCTGGATCCCCGACATGGACTTCTACGCCCTCGCCATCGATGGCGAAAACGAGCCCTGCCGGGTGCGTGCCTCGAACGCAGGACATTTGCTGTATTGCGGGATTCCCTCCGCCGAGCGCGGCCAGCAGGTCGCTCGCCAGTTGCTCGCGAAAGGCTTTTGCAGCGGCTGGGGCATCCGCACGCTGGCCGAGGGTGAAGCGCGCTTCAATCCCATGTCCTACCATAACGGCGCAATTTGGCCGCACGACTCGTCACTGTGCGCTGCCGGCATCGCGCGCTACTGCGGCGCCGAGTCGATCGTGCCTCTGGTGAGCGAACTGTTCGAGGCCGCCAATCAGTTCACGATGCGTCTGCCGGAGCTGTACTGCGGGTTCGCGCGAGCCGCCGGCCAGGGGCCCACTCCGTATCCGGTCGCCTGTCTTCCTCAGGCCTGGGCCTCAGGCGCCGTGTTCATGCTGCTGCAAGCTGCGCTTGGCATTCGCATCGACGGCCGCGGCAAAACCATTCACATCAACCAACCCGTGCTGCCGATTGGCATCGAAGCGCTGCGCATCCGGGACATTAGTATCGGCGCTGCACGGATGGAATTACGGTTTCGCCGAATCGGCGACCGCGTCGTGGTCAAGCCCCGCGGGCCTACCAGCGCCGTGCAGGTGCTGGCGCAGTTGTAAGCGAGGGGTCGGGAAGCCGGCAGCGACGTCTATTTTTATTGTTTATAATCAATTCTTTAGAATCAAACTATTGGCATGATGAATCCGAGCGCCGATCTGACCCGCGATCGGTAGCCGAAGAGGTCATCGCCCCTTGCCGGCCACGCTCTTTTAGAGTGGCGTCCTGCGCGCATTGCGCCCTGCTGGCTGGCTCAATAGATGGGCGCATTCCGCATCGGCGAGCGGCGAGCTGTGAAACCCCGGCGCATTCGCGGTAACTCGTGCAATCTATCTGCAAGCCGGCCGTCTCGAGCCTGCCGGTCGGTTTTTTGCGTGCGGCTTAGTTTGGACTGAATTGCAGGCCGCGTGGACGTGGACGTCATTATGGGGACAAGACGTGGCTGAGCCGACTCTGGACCAGTGGAAGCAGATGTATGTCGCGCTCTGCCGGATACGGCAGTTTGAAGGCCAGGTGCAGCGGCTGGCGGGCGCCGGCGAGATTCCCGGGTTCCCGCACCTGTCCACCGGCCAGGAAGCGGTCGCTGTTGGCGTCTGTGCGCATCTGTCGCGCGATGACGTGCTGTTTACCAGCCACCGCGGCCACGGCCATATCCTCGCCAAGGGCAGTGACCTGGAGCGCACCTTCGCCGAGATCCTCGGGCGCGATAGCGGCCTGTGTCGCGGCCGCGGCGGCTCGATGCATCTGGTGGATGCGGCCTGCGGAGTGCTGGGCGCCACGGGCGTGGTCGGTGGCAACCTCGCACTTGCGGCCGGAGCGGCCTGGGCCGCGCAGGCGCTCGGCAAGAATTGCATCAGTGTCGTGTTCTTCGGTGATGGCGCAACCGGCGCGGGCGCATTCCACGAGACGCTCAACCTCGCCGCACTCTGGAAATTGCCGGTACTGTTTGTGTGCGAGAACAATGGCTACGCTGAATTTACGGCTCGCGAAGAGCACTCCAATGTGCAGAACGTCAGCAGCTTCGCGGCACCGTACGCGATAGCGGCGAAGACCATCGACGGCAACGATCTGCCGACCGTGTACGCTGCCGCGCAAGCAGCGATCGACGGCCTGCGCAGAGGCTCGGGTCCCTACCTGCTCGAGTGCATGACCTATCGAATGGCGGGCCATTACGTCGGCGACTCGCAGCAGTACCGATCCAAGGAGGAACTCGCCGCGGTCCGCGACAAGTGTCCGATCGAACGCTTGAAAAAGCGCCTGTTGACGCAGGGCGCAACGGCGCAGGAACTCGAGGCCTTAGCCGAGCGCGCTGCGCAGGAGGTGCAACAGGCGGTGGCACGAGCCCGTGCGGCCGCGCGCCCGGATCCCGCGACGGTGCTCGATTACGTGTACCGCTCGCCGGCGCTCCAAGCCACCCCCGGCTAAGTGGTCATGGAACACACCTTTATAGAGATTCTGCGCCGCGCGCTCGATGAAGAGCTGGCCCGCGACGCTACCGTGCACCTGCTCGGTGAAGACGTCGCCGCCGGCGGCGCATTCGGCGTCACGCGCGGTCTGGCGCAGAAGTTCGGCGCGAACCGTGTACGCAACACGCCCATCAGCGAAGCCGCGATTACCGGCCTCGCCACCGGTGCGGCACTGTGCGGGCTCAAGCCCGTGCTCGAAGTGATGTTCATCGACTTTGCCACCCTGGCCATGGACTGCCTCGTCAATCAGACCGCCAAGTATCGCTATATGTCGGGCGGCCAGCTGGCCGTGCCGCTCGTGGTGCGTACCCAGTCGGGCGCCGCGGGCGGAGCGGCCGCGCAGCATTCGCAGAGTCTCGAAGCCTGGTTCGTGCATGTGCCCGGCCTGGTCGTGGTCGCGCCCTCCACGCCCACCGAGGCGTACGGATTGCTCAAGAGCGCCATCCGCTTGGGCGACCCGGTGTTGTTCATTGAACATAAGCGACTCTATACAATGAGGGAATCCCTGGCCGAGGACGCGCCACTCCCGACGATCGGCCAGGCGCGAATCGCGCGCAGCGGCACGGACCTCACACTGATCGCCTATTCGGCCATGGTGCAAACAGCGCTCGGGGCCGCCGAGGAGCTGGCTCGCATGGGCGTTTCGGCCGAAGTCATCGACCTGCGTACGCTGGTACCGCTGGACATGGCGACCATCGGCGCCTCGGTAGCCAAAACACACCGCGTGCTGGTGGCTCACGAAGCGGTGCTCAATGCAGGCTTCGGGGCCGAGATCGCCGCGCGCATCGGCAGTGATCTATTTGACGAGCTGGACGCCCCGGTCGGGCGCGTCGGTTGCCCCTTCGCCCCCATTCCCTTCGCTCCGGAACTGGAGCGCGCATTGCTCCCCGACGCCGGCGCTCTGGTGCGCGCCGCGCAGGAATTACTGGGCGTGCTGCCGGCGATGCGGAGCTAGAGCCCGATGCCACTGGTAGCGGTTGAAATTCCAAAGATCGGGCTCGTGATGGACACGGTCCGGGTTACGCGTTGGCTGAAGAGCGTGGGCGAAACCGTGGCCCTGGGCGAACCGCTCCTGGAAGTGGAAACGGAAAAGTCGCTGGTCGAAATTGAGGCCGCCGTCAGCGGCCGGCTCGACCAGATCCTCGTGCCGGTCGGCCAGGACACGAAGGTCGGCCAACAGGTGGCTTGGGTCGATGCGGCGGACGTGCCCGCCGCAGCGGCGCGCCCGACAGCGGTGCCTGCGCGCCAAGCGGCCCCCGCAGGGACAATCGCCGCTCGGCGCGAGGCGGCCAGCGGCGGGCGTATCCGCAGCACCCCTGCGGCTCGTCGCCTGGTGGAAGAACGCGGCCTCGATCTGCGCCAAATCGCGGGCAGCGGGCCAGGCGGACGAGTGCAACTCGCGGATGTCCCGCCACGCGGGGACGAATCGGGCGCGAATGCGCCCCGGAGCGCCCGCCGGAATCCCGCCGACGGGGCCGATGCGCCCGATGCAGCGGGCGCTGGCGCGCGCCATGAGTTTAAGCAATGCCAGCGTCCCGCAATTTACCGTGGAGCGCTCAATGGACTGCTCCGCTCTGCAGGCGGTGCGACGGGAGCTTGGCGCGGCAGCGGGCGCCGATGCACCGGCACTGTCGGTCAATGATTTCCTGCTGCAGGCGCTGGCCCGCGCGCTCATCGACATGCCGGCCATGAATGCCACCTATGCCAGCGGTGGGGACGGCGGCGACGAGCGGATCGTAGCGGCGGCCGGTACCCACATTGGACTGGTGGTGGCCTTCGAGGAGGGCCTGCTGGTGCCGGTGCTTCACGATGTCGAGCGACTCGGTCTGCAGGCCCTGGCACGCCAGCGCCGCGAGTGTGTGGCACGCGCCCTCAAGGGCCGCCTGCGGGGCGAGGAACTCCGTGGCGCGACCTGCAGCCTCTCCAACCTCGGGGCCCGGGGACCGGATCGCTTTGCCGCGATGATCAACCCACCCGAGTCGGCTATTCTTGCGGTCGGTCGGCAACGCGAATGCGTCGTGGCGCGCAATGGTGGATTCGCCGTGCGCCCGCTGTCCGATCTCACGCTTACGGTCGATCACCGGGTCGTCAACGGCCGGCTGGCAGCGGATTTTCTCGCCCGCGTGGTTGAGATTCTCGAGAGCCGCGACTGGCGCCTGTAGGAGGCGCCAGGGCCCTCAGCGGCGAGCGGCGAGGACGCCCTTTACCGCAGCGATGATGCGCTCGGCATCGGGCACCACGTAGGCCTCGAGCGGCTCACTGTAGGGCACCGTCGCATCGCGCGCGGTGACCTGGACGATGGGCGCCTTCAATGACCCGAAGCCGTGCTCGACCACATCAGCGGCAATAATGCCTGCGACCGTGGCGTGGCGCGGCGCCTGGTCCACCAGCACCAGACGGCCGGTCTTCGCGACCGACTTGAGTATCGTGTCCAGGTCCAGAGGCGCGACGGTACGTGGGTCGATCACTTCGGCCTGGATGCCCTCGCCGGCCAGCGTGTTGGCCGCCGCCAGGGCGCGATTGACCATCCAGCCGGTCGCCACGATGGTGACATCGCCCCCGGAGCGTCGGATCTCGGCCTTGCCGAACGGAACCAGGTGCTCGCCCTCGGGCACTTCACCGTGTTCGAGCGTGAGCATGTAGTGGTGCAGGAAGACGACCGGATTATCGTCGCGGATCGCCGTGGCCATCAGTCCCTTGGCATCGGCCGGGGTCGAGGGCACGACCACCTTGAGGCCGGGCACACCCATAAACAGTGCGGTCAGCGAACCGGTGTGCTGGCCCGCCCACCCGGCCGCGAAACCAAAGCCGGCCTTGAGCACCAAGGGCACCTTGACCTGCCCGCCGGACATATAACGAAAGCGCGGCGCCTCGTTGATGACCTGGTCCATGGCCACCAGCATGAACTCGGCCATGTACAGCTCGACGACCGGACGCAGACCTGCCATGGCCGCGCCGATGGCAATGCCGATCTCGGCCGTTTCCGATATCGGCGTGACGCGCACGCGGTCCTGTCCGTAGGCGGCGACGAACGGATGATTCTCGGTAGTGGCCAGGTTTTGTCCGAAATAAAGGACCGTCGGGTCACGGCGCATCTCCTGGTGGATGCCCTCGTCAACCGCGGCGATAAATGGGAGTTGTGCCATGGCTTTGTCCTTGACCGCCGCTAAGCCCAGACGTTCTCGAGTGCGGACTCGAGCTTCGGATAGGGACTCTTGAGTGCGAACTGCACCGCGGCGCGCATTTCGGCGGTCACCTCCACCTTGATCTCCTCGGCCTGCGCCGAGGTCAATACGCCGCCGCTAATCAGCGTGCCGCGGAACCTTGGCACCGGATCCCCGCGCAGGGCCGCCTCGTATTCCTCGCGCTTGCCGAACACCGCGATGGCCTCGTGCTCGGGGTAATGCAGTGGCACTCCCGGCGGCGCGATGATGTTGCCGTGCGCCGAAAGGCGGTACACCTTGGATTCCACCAGTGTCGGGCCGCTGCCGGCGCGCGCGCGCTCGATGGCGTCGCTGACGACCTTGTGAACGGCCAGCGGATCACCGCCATCGACGGTGACGCCCGGCATCGCGTACGCCTTCGCCTTGACGGACAGGGGCTCGCCGGCGGCGGCGTTTGCATCCTCCTGCGCGGTCAGGGTCACGACGTTGTAGCCGTTGTTCTCCATCACGAAGATCACCGGCAGCTTCCACAGCGAGGCGATGTTGAGGGTCTCGTGAAAGGCCCCCTGCTTGGAGGCGCCGTCGCCAAAGAAGCAAAACACGACTTCGCCGCGCCCGCGGATCTGCGCGGCCCAGGCCGCCCCGGCGGCGTGCGGGATTCCTGCCCCGACGATGCCCGAGGTGCCCAGAAAGCCGCGCGCCACGTCGGTCAGATGCATCGAACCGCCGAGGCCCTTGCACAGGCCGTCGGTGCGGCCATAGATCTCGGCCATCATCGCCTTCGGATCGCTCCCCAAAACCAGCGGATAGCCGTGACAGCGATAGGTCGCCAGCACCGCATCGCCCGAACGAAACTGCGTGAGTGCACCGACGATGGAGGCCTCCGCCCCGTCGGCCAGGTGCGTGTGGCCGCGTATGACGCCGGGGCTTTCCGTAAACGTGCGCTTGACGCTTTCCTCGAACTCGCGCACGCGCAGCATCTGTCTGTAGACCCAGACCTGCCGCTCGCGGCTCAGTGCCTGCACGCTCATGTCATTTCCTCGGCGCTTGAGTGGCGCACAGCGCGCCCGGTAAGCAGTGCGCCGTCGCTCATGTTAGGACATCGCATGGGGCCGAAGCGAGCCGGGGCGGCCAGTCCACTGGACTGCCGCCCCGCGCTGCATTCGGTCCCGTCCGCCCTCGTCCAATTCGCGGCGGACACCGCCTCTCCGGTCCCTGCCTGCTTCTTGATTACATCTTCAAGCGCAGCGTGGCATACCACGCGGTCGGCGCGTTGTAGCTGCCCACCACCTCGCCGGCGGTGTAGTTGACGGAGCCGACCGTGAGATACCGATCGTCGGTCAGGTTCGTTCCACCCACGATCACTTCGTAATGCCCGCCGGCGGGCAGGTAATGGATGCCGGCATTCAGCAGGTGCGTGGCCGGACGATAGAGCAGCGCCGTGTTCGGACCGTCGTTGTACATGTGCGCGGTGACGATGTAGTCCGCCTCCAGGCGCAGGGTATTGTCGTTCACCAGGTGGATATCCCAGGTCGGGCTCACCGAGAACTTGTACTCCGGCGTCTTGGGCAGGTCGCTGCTCAGCGTGAATCCACCGCCACCCTGGGTCGTCTGGAGACCAAGGGCGGGGTCGCAATTGTTGTAGACCAGGCAGGCGTTGAGGCTGGTGTAGTAGGCGTCCATCCAGCCCGCCGCCAGGTTGAGCTGGAAGCCGCCGCCAAACGCCGCCGTCATCTCGAGTTCCGCGCCCTTGATGGTCGCATCGCCGGCGTTCTGGTACACGGGCGACGGGCCTTCCTGGACGTTCAGCTGGATGCCCGTGTACTTGCTCTCGAACAGCGCGACATTGGCCAGCAAGTGGTGGTTGAACCAGGTCGATTTCAGGCCCAGTTCGTAAGTGGTGTCGTACTCGGGGTTGAACCGCGCATCGGCCGCGTTCGAGATCGGGGCGGACAAGCGCGTGGTCCAGCCACCGGACTTGAAGCCCTTCGAATAGCTCGCATACAGCATCGCGTCGGACGTTACGTGCCACTGAATGCCATACGTGGGCGTCCAGACGTTCCAGCTCTGGCTATCCCAGGCGTTTGGAAAATACCGCAGCGGGTTGTTGGGATCCGGGAAGCCCAGCGCCTGCTGACAAGTTATGCCAGCAGCACCGGGACCAAAATAGTTACTGGCATCCGCCGCCGGATCCAGGCAACCGCTGATCTTGTAGCTGAAGCCGTTCAGGTCGCCCTGGCCGCCCAGGAACTGCTTCTTCTCGTGCGAGTAACGGACACCGGCCGTCAGGCCCCAGGCGTCGGTCAGCTTGTAGTCCAGGTGCAGGTAGCCGGCATAGGAATCGGTCTTGATGTTGTTGTCGTAGTCATAGACGTACAGGTAGCCGGTATCGAAGGGCACGAAGTCGTGCACGTAGCCGCTCTCGTTGAAGTAGTACAGGCCGGCGGTGTAGTTCAGCTTTTGGTCGAAGGCCTTGCCGTTCAACTGCAACTCTTCGGACACCTGGCGCTGGCCCTGGCCGTCGGTCACTTCCTGCATGGACTCCGGCAGTCCGTCGAGGTCGGTGCCGATGTTCCAGGTGATCTGGCGCCAGGCGGTAATGGATTTCAGCGCCATGTCCGAGCCGAGTCTCCAGTCCAGAGTGAGGGAGCCGCCGAAGGCATCGTTCTTGGCAAAACTCGGACCGTTGGAATAAGTGGTGTCTTTGTTGCCAGTCTGGGTGTTGGCGAAGTTCCAGTAGATTCGCGGCGTCTGGCCGGGGAACAGCAGGCTGCCCACGGTGGCGCCCGGCGCAATGTGCACGTATTGCTGATAACTGGCCGGGAGTGAATTGAGCACGCTGATGGGAACGTTGATTGCTCCGTTTCCACCCAGCGCCGGCGCACCCGGGTAACCTACGCCATTGCCGCGGTAGGAATTCGTCGCCGAATTCCAGGTGCCGACACCCAGCGGTGCGCACAGGCCGTTCACCGCATTGAACGGACCGGCCAGTGGATTCAGAGTGGGGTCGAGATCCGCCGCTGAGGTGGTGATGCAGGCGTTGTAGATATTGCCCATGATGTTCACGCCAAACAGCTGCGGTATGCCGGTGACGTTGGCGGGCACATAGGTCGAGCTGTTGGACCCGAACACACCCAGGATCGTGTTCGGGATGCCCGACTGATCCTGGTGGGTGTAATCGGCCGACACCGTCGCATCGAAGTTGTCGGAGGCATGCCAAAGCACCTTGGCGCGAATCGTGTTGGAGTCCTTGCCACCCTGTTTGGCGGAACTCTCGGTGCCCGGGGCCTTGGGGTAGGAATCTTGGCCGACGACCTGATAGGGCGCCGTGGCGGGGAACGGAATGAGCGTCTGGTAACCGTCTTGATGCTGCGATGACACGCTCACCGATGACAGCAGCGTCGCCGAGATCGGCATGTCGGCCGTCACCATGACGTCGTGGCGGTTGTATTGACCTTCGGTCAACATGCCCTGGACGGCGAACTCCTTGCCCGGCGTGTGCGTCACGATGTTGATCGCGCCACCAATGGTGTTGCGGCCGAACAACGTGCCCTGCGGGCCTTTGAGGATTTCGACGCGATCGACGTCGAGCAGATTCTGGTTGGCGCCGATGGTGCGGGCCAGGTAGGCACCGTCCACGTACACGCCGACTCCGGGGTCGAGGTTGAATGCGAAATCGTCCTGGCCGATGCCGCGGATCGATGCCGACAACACCGAACTGTCACCCGAGAAGGGCGCACCGGCGTCAAGGTTTACGTTCGGCGTGAGCAAGGACAGCGCGTGGATATCGGCGATGCCTTTGCTTTGAATCGCCTCCGCAGTGAACGCGGTCACTGCAATCGGCACTTCCTGAAGGTTCTGTTCACGTCGCGTCGCGGTTACCACGACCTCTTCGAGTTGATCGCCGGTCGCTGCGAATACGGCCACGCTCGGGATGGATAACACAGCTATGGCGGCAATCGCCTTGCCCCAGCGCAAGCCCGAACCGTTCATAAATCTGCTCTTCATGAGAACCCCCTTGATAGACCTAATCCCCAATCTTACACATGTCGGACCTGCAATCCAGTTTCGTGTTGTGCCGAGTGGACACGCGGGGAATCCGCGCAGGCAGCGCGGGCGCTACGGAATTGGACCGGCAGAGATTGCGAACAGCCAGCGGTACATGCGGCAGTCATTCAAATCGAGCCTAGCCCCTGCCGGTGATCGGTGGCGCAGACCACAGCGCAAGATTCCTCGTACCAGACTGCACAGTGGCCCCGCGGCGGTGAGGGCAAGACCCTAAATCAGCACCGTTATGGTGCACCAGGCTTGCGCGAATACTAGACCGCCGGTCTATTCGCGCAGCGCGCGGAGCGCCTGCCCTCGGTATGCCACTCGCCGCCCTCAGTGGCGGATGGTCGACAGGGCGCCCCCATCCACCGCCCAGGCGGCGCCATTGACGAAACTGGCGGCATCCGACAGCAGGAAGGCCACGACCTCGCCGATTTCCGTGGGCAGGCCGATGCGGTCCTGGGTTGCCACCTTGCCCAGCACCCGCTTTCCGGCGTCGACATCGCCGTTGAACATCATGCGCAGCATCGCTTCCAGGAGCGGCGTGTCAATTACGCCGGGCATCACGGCATTGACGCGCACGCCGAGCGCGCCCACTTCGCTGGCAGCGGTCCGGGTCAGGCCGATGACTGCGTGCTTGGAAGCGTTGTAGGCGCAGGCGCCGGCTAATCCGCGCTCGCTTGCTATCGAACCGGTGTTGACCACCGTGCCCTGCCGTTGTTGCAGCATCACCGGCAGCACATGGCGCAGGCCAAGGAATATCCCCTTCAGGTTTACGGCGATGATCTTGTCGAATTCTGCCTCGTCATACTCGTGGGTCGGGCCAAGCTTGCCTTCAATGCCGGCGTTGTTGAAGAACGCGTCGATGCGGCCGAACTTCTGCAGCGCGCAGGCCACATAACCCGCGACGTCGCCCGAATTGCGCACGTCGGCCACCTGCGTTTCGACTCGCACGCCGATGGCCTCGATCGCGCCGCGCCGTGTGGCCAGCGCTTCCGCGTTGATGTCCACCAGCAGGATGTCGGCGCCGGCTCTGGCCAGAGAAGTGGCCGCGGCGTGTCCGATCATGCCCGCACCGCCGGTGATGACGGCCACCTTGCCTTTCATGGTAGGGGTCATGCTCGCTCCTTGTGCTTTGTTGCGGACCGTCGAAACGGCATCGTCAGCACGAACAGCACCCCGGTAAGTCCCAGGAGCTTAAGTCCTGCGCGCACATCGGCCGGGGTCAGGGTAGCCGTCATCGGCATGGTGCCGAACACCTTGGCTCGAATCACCAGCTGATTGCCCGCGCGCTCGATGCGGCTCACCGTCATTAATTCCTGCCGATCGGGGCCATAGAGTTTCATGGTGGATGTTCCAGTCGCTCGAAATCGATACCCAGGTCATCACACATGACCTGGGCGGTGGCACGGCCGGCGCCGAAAACGCCGCCGCCCGGGTACTGGAAGGGTCCGACCAGGTACAGCCGATCAGTCCCTGGCACGCGGTACTGGCCCAGGTCCGGGGTCGGACGGTGCGCTCCGCTTTGATAAGTGGTGGTGGCGATGCCGTGCAGATCGCCGCGCAGGAAACTCGGCGAGGTACGCTCCATGTCCAGCGGACTGTCGCAATGGAAATCGAGCAGGACTTCATCGAGATTGGTGGTGTAGAGCCGCAGCCGCTCGAGCATGCTGCGGGCGTACTCCTCCTTGCCATCGTCCCATGAGCGGCCGTCGGGTCGCAGATAGGGCACGTAATCCCAGATGTGCGCCACCCCTTTCCCTTCCGGCACCCGCGAAGGATCGAACATGGTGAGCGAGCCCATACCCAGCAGGTGGGTGCGCATTAAATCGCCATAGCGCAGATCGTCAAAGCACTCACGCATCTCGCGATAGCTGCTGGGCATGAGTTCGATCATCACCGAGCGCACAACATCGGGTGTCTTGAAGCGCAGCGGCGCATCCAATGCGGCATGAATGGTGATGCACGCCGCCTCGGTCATCTGCGTGGCTTCCGCGGCCTTGCGCACCTCGGGATCCAGACCGGGCACCATCGCAGCAAGCTTGTGCGGATGGATAGCGCCGATCACTGCCTCGTTGGCCAGATGCCGCTGGCCGTCGGCGGTGAGAACTCCCGCGGCGCGACCATTGACGACGATGAGCTCCCGCACCTCCTGGCCGGCACGTACCGATCCGCCATAGGCCTCGATGCAGCGAACCAGCGCCTCGGTGAGTTTGCCGCTCCCGCCCACCGGCACGCCGAAGCCGTAAGCTTCCAGGAAACCCAGGAATACGAACACACCGATCCCGGTTGCTTTCTCATCGGCGGATACCAGGTTCTCACCGGCCACGCGCGCAAAGTGCGCACGCACGCGATCATGCTCGAAATAGCTCGCCAGCACGTCGTGGCTGCTCATTTGAATGGTGCGCCACAGTTCACGCCCTTCGCGGCTCTGGTCCAGCATCGCATTGGAAGCCCCGAGCGGCATGGGAGGTGTGTATAGGGTCGAGACCAGCATCGGCAGCCACGCGGCGGCCTGCGCCGACAGCCGCAAGAAGGCGGCGGCATCGCGCTTGGACCACTTGCCGATCTCGGCGGCCGTGCGCTGCGGGTCGCGATACATGGTCAGAGTCGAGCCGTCCTCAAACACGGACATCATCGGGGAGTCGGGAAACAGGTACTGCAATCCGAAGCGACTCTTCAGGCCAAGCTCGTCCCGCTGCAGCAGCGGGTTGGCCTGAATAAAAATATGCGCCATCGAATGCTGGTCGTGGCGGAAGCCGGGGCGCGTCAGCTCTCGCGAGACCACCCCGCCGCCCAGCCAGTCATTGCGCTCCAGCACCAGCACCCGCTTGCCGCTTTTGGCCAAATACGCCGCGGCCACGAGCCCGTTGTGTCCGCTGCCGACCGCGACGATATCGTGGGCGGCAGTCGCCGATTGCTTATCGCGGCCGGATTGTTTGATCATAGGCGCTTCGTGCAGCTATAGAGGGGCGCGTGGTATGGGTGAATCGAGCACGCCAAGCGAGGCGGTGGTTCGGAAATTCTTCGAGTTGCTAAATGCGGAGGATCTCGAGGGCATACGCGCCCTGCTGAGCGATGAGGCCGCCTGGGTGCCGCAGGCGCGCGACATGCCCGGGGCCGGCGAATACCGCGGCCGCGACGTGATCGTGGATACATTCCTGAAGCCCATTCGTGGCCTGTTCGCGAAAGGAAGTCCTCGCAACCGCATTCTCTCCATGGCCTCGAAGGATTCCCTGGTGCTGGTGGAGACACACGGCACCGGGCAGCTGAGCGACGGTCGCCCCTACGATAACCGCTATGCGTGGGCCTTCGAGGTGCACTCGGGCAAGGTGGCCATGATCCGCGAATACCTGGACAGCTATTACATCGTGCGCTTGTTCGGCAAGCCCTAGAGTCGTGGCGCGGAACGCGGCCCTGATCGTGCACTTGGCGCATCGCGCTCAGTGCCCGAACAGACGGATCGGCAATTTCGCCGGACCGTGACCGATGGTTGTCATCCACGGTTCAGGATCACCGGCCAATTCGAGGCGTGAGACTCGGCGTGCCACTTCCGACAACAGCACATGCGCCTCGAGTTGCGCCAACGCTCGGCCCACGCAGGCGTGTACGCCGTAGCCCCACCCGACCTGATTGCGTAGATCTCGACTGATGTCGTACCGGTCCGGATCGGGCCAGGCGCGCGGATCGCGGTTGGCAGCGGCAAACATCAGCCCCACGCGCTGCCCGGCGGCTACCGAATAGCCCCCGATCTCAACGTCGCGCGTCGTGATGCGGCCGGCCATGCGCGAAGGTGAGTCCCAGCGCAAGCTCTCGTCGAAAGCGGATCGCACGAGGCTGGGTTCGGCCTGAAGCTTGCGATATTCCTCGGGAAACAGCGCCAGCGCCTGCAGGGCGTTGGCCAGGGTCAAGATCGTGGTATCGGAGCCCGCTGACAGAACAGTTTGCAGGAGCAGCTTGGCTTCGGCCTGCGTAACGACTCCCTCATCGGCCAGGGCGTAGAGCGCCAGGCCCATGCCGCCATCGGCAAGATTGTCCCGATCGCAACATTGCTCCAGCCACGCCAGCACCGGATCAAGATCCACCATGGCCTCCCGAAACAGCTCGTTTTCAGGCCCCATGGTCGCCCAGACCATGTGACCGAACGCATACATATGCTCGCGACCGGGGACGCGCAGGCCGATGGCGTCGGGAAGCGCCTTGTACACGAAGCGCTGAGTCAGCTCACGCACCGCGTCAATGACTTCGCCCTGGCGCAACAAGAGAGCATCGATGAGTGCGGCCGCATCCCGTTCAAATGACGGCCGTAAGTTCGACACCACCTGCGTCGAGAGAACCTTGGCCATGACCTTGCGCACATGCGTGTGACGTGGAGGATCATCGGTCAGCAGGATTTCGGGGCGCAGCGACTTCGGATCGTGCCACGGGCGTGATCGCGACGAATAGGTCTGCCAATCGCTTAAGCCCGCCATCACGTCTGCGTGGCGTGTGATCATCACGGTGCCGTCGGCCAGACGCACCACCGGGGAGAATTCACGCACGGCGTCATCCACGGCCCGCGCATTGCGAACTGACTCGTGGCTGAACAGATCGACTTTGTATTCGGGAATTGCCTGACCCAACGGCTGAGCCCTCAGTTCGGTGTATTCAATTTCCAAGCATCCCCGTGGCGCACGATATAGCCGGCGCCAGGGTCCGCAAAGTGGCTGCCGATCACGAGCACGGGCTGCTGCTGGAAGCGATTGACGAATGCCACCCGCGTTTTTGCACCCGCCGGTTTGTCCATGTCAAAGGTGGCGTGGTGCGCGGGCATTGCCAGCTGAATCGGATGATGCATCAGATCGCCGGTGATTACCGCCTGTTCCCCCTGCGAGCTGATGTGCACGCTGACGTGATCGGGCGTGTGCCCGGGCGTAGGCAGGAGCCGTATCTCCTCGCTGATCTGATGATCGTTGGCAATGAAATCGACCAGGCCCGCGTCCACGACCGGATCGATAGAGTCGTGAAGATGGTTGACGGCGTGATAGCCCCCGGTATCGCGCAGCATCCGCCAGTGGTCGTATTCCTTGCGGCTGAACAGGTAGCGCGCTTGCGGAAATGTCGGCACCCAGTGACCATTGACGAGCCGCGTATTCCAGCCGACGTGATCGAAGTGCAGATGCGTGCACAACACCGTGTCGACATCGTCTGTGGTGATGCCGATGGAGGCGAGATCTTCCAGAAAAGTGGTCTGCATGCGCGTAAATACCGGGAATTCGCGCTCGCGATCGGCGCCCACGCAGGTATCGATCATGATGCGGCGCTTGCCGGCTTTGAGGACGAAGGCCTGAAAGTTGATGAACATGCGTCCCTGCGGCGTGGCGTGATGAGGCAGCAGCCACGGCTGGGTGTGAACAATCGACGCCTGGGCTCCCTCCAGCACCATGCCGATGTCATCCTCCCACTTCCACACCTCCACAATCCGCGTGACCTCGACGCGCCCGACTCGCCAGGTCTTCATGTGCTCTACGGCCATCGCTGTTCTCCCACGGCAGCAGGCGGGGTCGGCGTCAGCGCCAGCTGAGCCGGGGCCAGCAGGGGCCGTTGCCGGATCAGGTCGGCGGCCCTCTCGGCGATCATAACCACTACCGCGTTGGTATTCCCGCCGACGATGCTCGGTATCACCGAGGCGTCCACGACGCGCAAGCCCGCCAGACCCGGCACCCGCAGCTGCGGATCGACCACGGCCTCGGCGCCGCTGCCCATTCGACAGGTCCCCACTTGGTGATGAACCGTGTAGGCCGTGGAGCGGATGAAATCGGCGATCTCGGCATCGCTCTGCACGCCCTCGCCTGGGGCCACCTCGGTGGCCCGGTAGCGCGCGAAATTCGGCGCGGCCAGGATCCGGCGCGACAAGCGGATCGCGCGCACCAACGGTTGTATGTCCTCCTCGACAGCCAGCAGTGCCGGGTCAATGAGCGGTGCGGCGTGCGCATCCGGTCCCGACAAGCTGACACGCCCGCGACTCTTGGGGTACAGGCTCACCGGGCTGACCGCATAGCCGTGCCCAATCGGCAACGGAAAGCTGGGTCGGGGCCGGGCCGCCGGCTGAAACACAAACTGCACGTCCGGGCGGTCGAGTTCCGGCCGGGTCTTCAGAAACGCCACGGATTCGAACACGTTGCTGGCCAACGGTCCGGAGCGCAGCAGCAGGTACTCCAGGACATTGAGCAGGCCGCGCGGCAGCGCGCGGGCCGAAATGCCGTAGGAGGTTGAATCGGGGCTGCGCATCAGCACCGGGCAGGCCAGATGATCATGGAAATTGCGTCCTACGCCGCGCAGCTCGTGCACCGGCGCGATCCCCACGGCCTGCAGTTCGGCGGCGGGCCCGATGCCCGAGAGCAGCAGCAGCTGCGGCGACTGCAAGGTACCCGCACTCAGGATCACTTCGCGCGTGGCGCGCACTTCATGTCGTTGCCCTGCCCGCTCATAGACCACGCCCACCGCGCGGCCGCCCTCGACCAGGATTTTTTCCGCAAAGGACTCGGTATACAGGGCCACATTGCCGAGCCGCAGCGCCGGGCGCAGAAACGCGCGCGCCGTGGTTTCGCGCCTGCCGCCGCGTATCATTCCCTGGCGCAGCCCCACGCCCTCGGAGTCCGGGCCGGTCAGGTCCGGGGCCGGCGGAAAACCGAGGCTCTGCGTGGCGGCGATGAAGGCGCTGTTGAGTCGATTCGGGCGTGAGGGGGTGCGCACGTTCACGGGGCCGCCGCGCCCGTGATACACCGAGGCGGGCCGCTCCTCGTTATTCTCCGAGCGGGTGAAGTACGGCAGCACGCTGGCGTAATTCCAGCCAGTCGCGCCCCCCGCCGCCCAGTCATCGTAGTCGCGAGGATTCCCGCGCGAGTAGACCATGCCGTTGATCGAGCCTGATCCGCCGACCACCTTGCCGCGCGGCTGCGGGATCCGGCGACCCTTGAGGTGGGGCTGTGGCACGGTTTCAAAGCGCCAGTTCAGACGCGGCGTGGCAATGGCCGCTGCGACCAGCGCCGGTGTGCTCACCACCGGAGTGCGATCGCTCCCTCCGGCCTCGAGCACGCAGATCCGCGCGCCCGGCTCCTCCGCGAGGCGGCCGGCCAGTACGCAACCGGCCGTGCCCGCTCCAACGATTACGTAGTCAAACGAGCCATCGGTGGGCATCGCGATCTACAGGGCGGCGGCGAGTACGATGTCCGAGAGGCGCTGCCAGCGCCACAGGTTGTCGACTGTGGTCATGAGGCCCGTCATGAGGCCGACAAAAGTAATGTCGCGCTCAGGATCGACCCAAAAGATCGTGGTCCCGGCTCCATGCGCGCCGAAGGTACCGGGCGAGCCCAGCGTGCCGAACATGGAAGTACCCATCTGCGGGCCGCGCACCGAAAATCCCAGACCGATATTCGCCGGTGGCGCGATGCCGCCGGCCGCGCGGATGGCATTGGCATAGAAATCGTTCGGCTTGTCGCCGGTCCAGATCGTGCGCGCACGCTCGATGAGGGCGCGCGAAACCACGCGCCGGCCGTCGAGCGTGCCCTCGCCGCGCAGCATCTCGGCAAAGCGCATCATGTCACCGGCCGTGGATACACAGCCTACCCAGGGCATCTCGGCGTCCTCCTCCTCGAAGGCGCCGTTGGGGCCAAGATTGCTGTGACCCAGATGGTGGATCGGATAATTTCCGCGGAACTCCGGTATCAGGTGCCGCGACTTCAGATCCCTGCGCACGCCCATCGAGGTGTCCTTCATCCCCAGGGGCTCGAACAGGTCCTCGCGCAGAATATCCCGGTACGAGCGCTGCTTGGCATCGACGCGGCGCGCCGCCTCGCCCAGCAAGGCGTGATTGAACAGCGGCGCGTAGTCGACGCGCGTGCCCGCCGCCTCGATCGGCAGGGCCGCTTCGCAGATCGCGGCGATGACTTCCGCCATGCGGTCGATGTACATGCCCGGGCGAGCCTCGAACATGCTCGGCAGTCCGGCGCTGTGCGTGAGCAGGTGGAATACGGTAATGCGGTTGCGCAACCCTCCGCCGAACTCCGGAATGATCTTGGCGATCGGCGTGGTGAGGGTCAGCAGGCCTCGTTCGATGGCCTGAAAGACCAGCAGGTTCGTGAACGCCTTGGTCACCGAGAACAGGCTGAAAACCGAGTCGAGGGCGACGGCGCGCTGCTTGGCTTCGCTGCTGTAACCGAAGGCTTTGAGAAAGGCCGGCTGCCCTGCGCGCTGTATGGAAATCACACCGCCAAAATAGAGCCCGGCCGCGATGTCACGCTCGACCGCGGCGTTCAGATGCCCGAGACGTTCGCTGTCAAATCCGGGATGAGCCTTCACGACCGCGTGCCCCCGGTCACGGAATTGGACTCGCATCGATACATGGCTACTGCCTCGGTGTGTTTCGCCGGGTAACCGCGCCGGTGCGCAGCCTCGCCGTCGAATTAAACTTTATGCTTGGCTACCAGGCAATGCAATACGCACTGCTCAGCTGCCGCCGTCCATTTCTGCGAAGGTTTCACGCGCAATGCGGAAGCTGTCCACGGCCGCCGGCACTCCGCAGTAGATCGCTACCTGCAGGAAAACCTCGCGGATCTGCAGCCGGGTCATGCCATTGGCAATCGCGCCGCGAATATGCGCCTTTAGTTCGTGCGGCCGGTTCAGGGCACTGATCATGGCGAGATTGATCATGCTGCGCTCGCTGCGCTTGAGACCTTCGCGACCCCACACCGCGCCCCAGCAGTATTCAGTGACCAATTCCTGCAGTGGTTGGTTGAACTCGTCCATGCTGGCCATGGCCTTGCTGACATAGGCCTCACCAAGCACCTCGGTACGAATCTTCATGCCTTTTTCAAAAAGTGCGCTCTTCATACGTTCCTCTTCAAGAATTGGAATGACTCACAGGTGATCGCTCCGGATCCAGGCCGGCATCGAGTTCGACGATCTTCGCCATCGCCGTGAAATCCGCGTCGGCGCCCAGTGTGCTCACCGTGCGCTCAAGCAGTGCTGAGACTGCCGCGCCAACGCCGAGCGGCACTCCCAGCGAATGCGCCGCGGCTACGCACAGCCGCACGTCTTTGAGGCACAGGCCCGCGGTAAAGCCGAAATCAAAGGTCCGCGGCAATACTGCGCGCGGCCACTTGTCCTGAGTGGCGCTGCTGCGGCCGCTCGATACATTGAGCACCTCGATCATGCGCGCCGCATCGAGCCCGGCCTTGGCGCCGATCGCCATGCCCTCGGCCGTGATCGCGATCGCACACGCTCCCAGCAGGTTATTTACGAGTTTCATGGTCTGACCGGCGCCCGCGCGCGCGCCCATGTAGAACGGCCGACCGAATACCTCCAGCAATGGCCGCACCCGCTCCCACTGCGGTGCCGGTCCCGACACCATCAATGACAATGTCCCTTCGCGTGCGCCCTTGATGCCGCCCGAGACCGGCGCTTCGAGAGCGGTGATCGTGCGCTCGCTCAGACCCGCCGCAAGTCTTAACGCCGCCTCGGGCCCGGAAGTGGACAGATCCACGCACACTTCCATTCGGGCGCCGGCAGCCAGCCCCGACGCGCCGAATACGGCATCGAGCACAATCTGCGGACTCGGCAGACTGAGGAACACGATCGGTGCGAGGTCGGCCACGGCCTGCGCACTGGGGGCGATTTCCCCACCCTGCGAGGCGAGCGCAGCGCGCGCCGCCTCGCTCAGATCGTAGCCGATCACGCGATGCCCGGCGGCGAGCAGCCGTCGTGCCATCGCACCGCCCATGCGCCCCAGGCCGACAAACCCGCAATCACTCACGAGTTTGCTCGCGGTCGTGGCGGCAGGTCGAGGCGCACCACGTCCGCAGCCCCCGCCTCCGCCGGAAATCGTGCCAGCACCTGCGGATCATGGCCTGGAATGATGTGATCGATCGAGGGTGCGAGCTTGCGCAGCGTGCGGAGCGATTCAAGGTAGGCCGGCACGTCCGCAACGATCGGAAACGGAATCTCGCGCTCCAGGTTGGCCCAGAAATGGCTGGCGTCCGAGGCCAGCACCACGGGGCCGCGGTCGGTCTCCACGCGCACGGCCTGCAGGCCCATGGTATGGCCGGGCAGATGATGGAGCGATACGCCGGGACACAGCAGCGCATCGCCGGCATGAAAGACGACCCGGTCGTCGTACACCCGCCGCACCATGGTGACCACATTTTCCACCTCGAACGGCGCCGCATGCTCCGCGAGGGTCATGGCCCGGCCGGTGCAGAAGGCCATCTCGGCGTCCTGGACATGAAAGCGAGCCCGTGGAAACAGCGCGATATTTCCCGCGTGGTCATAGTGCATGTGCGTGATCACGACATCGAGTACTGCTCTGGAATCGACACCAACTGCGGCAAGCCCCTGGTCCACCGGGCGGATCAGCGTGCGGCCGCGGAGCGCTGCGGCGGCGGCGTCGAAGCCGGTGTCCACCACGATGGTGCGCTCACCGGCTTTGACCACCCACACGTAATAGTCGAGCGGCATGGAGGTTGCATGGTCGTCGCCGCCAAGGAAGTTCTCATTGCTGGTGCGATCGAGATGTCCGTAGCGGACGGCGTATATCCGGTGCGTCACGACGTGTGCCCTTAGGCGGAAGCCAGGAAGCCGCCGTCCACATGTAGAATTTCGCCACTGACGAACGACGCGGCATCACTCAATAAGAACAGCGAGGCGCAGGTGGCATCGTCCTCCCGTCCCAGCCGGCGCAAGGGAATGCGCGTCGCACGTCGCTCGTATTCCTCCTGCGGCGTGATGGCGACCGCCCCCGGTGTCGGAATCGAGCCGGGAGCCAGGGCATTGACGCGCACGCGTCGCGGCCCGAGTTCCGCGGCCAGGGTTCGAGTCAGAGTGCCCATCGCGCCCTTGACCATGCTGTAGACAGCCGTGGTCGGGAAGCCGCGCTCGGCCGTGGGCGAGGCCAGATTCAGTACCACGCCGCCCGTGGCCGGATCCATGTGCCGCAGCAGCGCCTGCACCCCCCAGATGGCGCCCTTGATGCCGATGGCCAGCATTCGATCGAGAGTGGCCTCATCCACCGCCTCGATGGGATCGTAGCGAATCAGCATGGCATTATTGACTACACCGTCAATGCGCCCGATCCGGCGCGCCGCCGCCGCAAAAGCCGCCCGATCCACGACGTCCACCACGTGCGTGGCGATCGATGGCTGGGCCTTGTGCAGTTCATCGAGCGCGGCGGCATCAATGTCGAACGCGGTGACCGAGGCACCGGACTGGCAGGCGCCGATCGCCAGTGCCCTGCCGAGCCCACGGCCCGCTCCGGTAATCAACAGCGATTTTCCGGACAGATCGAAAGTCGTGGCCACCCTTCCTCCTCCGCGCGCGCCGCCCACCCGCTTGAGATCGCAGCGCATCAACCCGATGGTATACCGATGGGCTGGGCACGGGGCTGGTTCCGCGAGGCGCGCGGTTCGCGCGGTTGGCGGGGAACGGATCCGCGCGGCGATCAGTTTCTATCCCAAGGCGCGCCGGCGCAAGTCGATAGGAGGGCCGGACGCGCCCACGCTGACCGAGGCGCAAAAGCCCTCGACACGCGGCAAATGGTGTAATTATGCTGCCTGAGCGTCCTGCGGCTAAGGCCGAGGGCAGCTTCCTTTAGAAATTCACGCGGAGTCCCGAGTATGGCCACGATCGTCGGCGGAATTGCCACTTCACACACGCCGACCATCGGATTCGCTCTGGACACCCATAAGCAGAACGATCCGGTTTGGGCGCCCATTTTTGAGGCCTATAAGCCGGTACAGGCGTGGTTGGCCCAAAAACGGCCGGACGTACTGCTGTTCATCTATAACGATCACGTCACTTCATTCTTTCTCGATCACTATTCGCAGTTCGCCCTCGGGGTGGGGAGCGAATACCGGCCCGCCGACGAAGGCGGCGGGGCGCGACGCCTGCCGCCCGTCAAGGGGCACCCGAAGCTCGCCCAGCACCTGGCCAACGGTCTGGTGGCCGACGAGTTTGACCTGTCGTATTTCCAGGGCCTAGGACTCGATCACGGTTGCTTCTCGCCCCTGTCGGTGCTGTGGCCGCACGAGCCGGCTTGGCCCGGGGCGATCGTGCCCCTGCAGGTCGGGGTGCTCGAGTTTCCGATCCCGTCCGCGAAACGTTGCTTCAAGCTTGGAAAATCCTTGCGCAAGGCCATTGAAAGCTTTCCTGAAGACATCAAGGTGGCGGTCGTCGGAACCGGCGGACTGTCGCATCAGGTGCACGGCGAGCGCTGCGGGTTTAACAACACGCCGTGGGACATGGAGTTTCTGGAATTGCTGGAGAATGATCCCGAAGCGCTGACGCGCTTGACTATCGCCGAATACGCCGAACGCGGCGGATTCGAAGGGGCGGAAGTCGTGATGTGGCTGGTGATGCGTGGCGCGTTGTCCAGGAAAGTGAAGAAGCTCCATCAGGCCTACTACCTGCCGTCCATGACGCCGATCGCAACCGTGATATTCGAGAACGACTCCGACGATCCTGCCGACGAATCGGCCGCCGACTATCGCGCTCGAATCGGCGAGCAATGGGCGGGCATCGAAAAGCTCGAGGGCACCTATCCGTTCACGCTCGACCGCAGCGTCAAGGCCTACCGCCTGAATCACTTTTTACATCGGCTGATCGATCCTGACTTCCGCCGCAGCTTCCTTGCCGACCCAGAAGCGCTGTTCGCGGCCGCAAAGCTGTCCGAGGAAGAGCGCGACATGCTGCGCCGGCGCGACTGGCGCGCGCTTATTCATTACGGAGTAATCTTCTTCCTGTTGGAAAAGTTGGGGGCGGCGGTCGGGACCACAAATTTACATATCTACGCCGCCATGCGCGGGCAGTCGCTCGCCGATTTCCAGAAGACACGCAACGCCCAGGTTCTGTACTCGGTCGCCGGACAGGACTCTGGAAACAAGGACTGGGACCGCCAGCCACCCACGACGCGCTCCTAGATTTTCCACCCAGCGCTGGCCCTGACTCGGCGCGCTACTCGGCGGCCGCGGCCCACGGTGGCTTGACGTGCAGCATGCCCAGCGCGAGCGCCGCCAGCAGCGAGCCCGTGCCCATAGTGAGCGCGACGAACTGCAATCCGTGACCCGCGCGGAACAGAAAGCCGGCAATGATCGGCGCCAGCACCGCTCCGCCACGCCCGATGCCCACCGCAAATCCGGTGCCGGTGGCGCGCGATGCGGCCGGGTAGGCGCGCGCCAGGATCGCGAACATCCCAACCACTGCGCCATTGGTGCAAAAGCCGGTCAGGGCGCAGATCAGGCACAAGTGGTGCAGGTCCGACCAGCCATTGCCGAACACGGCAAGCATCAGGGTCGAGCCGAGCATCAACGCCACGGTCATTGGCTTGAGGCCAAAGCGTGAGGACAGCAAGCCCAGTACGGTGCCGCCCGTAAGGCCGCCCACGTTGGCCCATACCAGCACCGCCGCCGCCGCAGCGGGCGCAAAGCCCAGGTCAACGACAATCTTCGGCACCCACTTCACCAGAAAGTAGAAGGTCATGATGTGCAGGAAGTAGGCCAGCGTCGCCAGCAGTGTGGTGGCCCGCAGTTGGGGCTGAAAGATTGCCGCCAGCGACATCTGGCGCGATACCGGTATCGCCGGCAGCGACCGGACCGGCTCGTAGCCGAGCCGGCCTAAGCTGTGGTTGACACGCTGCAGAGCCTCCGGCCCCGTGCCATGGCACAGCCAAGCCACCGATTCCGGCACCCAAATCAGCACGATAGGCACCAAGGCGACGGTCATGAGGGCGCCGAATTCGAACACCGAGCGCCAGTCGCTGTGCCGGAGCAGCACTGCGGCGACCGAACCCCCGGTAAGCGCGCCGAGGGGGTAACCGATGGACATCAGCGAGACGCACAGGTCGCGGCGCCGGGCATTGGAGAACTCCGCCGCGATGGCGTTGAGCGCCGGAATCATGCCGCCGATGCCGAGCCCGGTCACGACTCGCCACATCGACAGAGTCACGAGGTCGCCGCTGCCGGTCACCATGGCCATGCCCAGCGCCATGAGGGCCAGGCAGCCGAGCACCGTGCGGCGTCGGCCAATGCGGTCAGCCAAACCGCCCACCGCTACCGATCCGATCACCATGCCGATCAATTCCATCGACAGCACGATGCCGAGAGCGGCGCGGTCAATGCCCCATTCGCGGGCAATACCCGGCGCGGCAAAGCTGATCGCGAGCACGTCGAAGCCGTCGAGCGCGCACAAGGCGATGGTAATGGCGACCACGGCGATTTGCGCTGGCCGCATTGGGTTCGCCGCCAGCAGCTCTCGTGGATCCTGTTGCGACATAAGACTACACCGACCGGTCCGCGCGACACCGGCCTTTGGTGCCGCGGGCGCGCTGGGCGCGGGGCATCCGCGCGTGAATGGGCTTAGGCCAACCCCAAGAAATTATCAAGTCGCGCGATCACACTAGCGCGTTTTGTAGTCCGGTACTCGGGCGCACCCGGCGCGACCCGATGATAGGCTCGTATAAGTATCTCAATCCGAGATAAAATGCCGCGGTTGTCGAAGGGGTAAACGATGGCACAGATCGTGTCGTTCACGACCGCCGGGCTCGACCCGCGTCGCAAGCTGGCGTACTGGAATGACCGCGCCTGCGAGAGCTTTTCGCCGCTGGTCTCGGATCCGGTCGATATTCGCACGTTCAACGGCTCGATTGCCCGAACGTCGATCGGCGACATGTCCCTCGCGGAAGTGCACTCGGAAGCCCAGACCGTGCGCCACTCGCGGGCGCACGTCGCCCGAACCCGCAATTCGCTGTTTTTCCTGCACCTGCAGGTGTACGGCGAGAGCATCAACCGCCAGGACGGGCGCGAGGCACTGCTGCGGGCCGGAGACTTCACGCTCTGCGACACCACGCGCCACTACGACATTATCTTCCCCGGCGTGAACTGCATGCTGGTGCTGGGCATCCCGGACGCCAAGCTGCGCCGGCACATCGCCAGTCCGGAGTGCCTGGTGGCGATTCCCATGCAAGCCTCCAACGGCGTCGGCGCCCTGCTCTCTTCGTTCCTGCGAAACTACTGGGCGGAGTGCCATCACGCGTTCGAGGAATCGGCCGCCGAACGGGTCACCGTGGCGATCCTCGATTTGCTCGGTGCCGCCTATGCCGATATACCGCGGGCGCGCAGCGACTGCTCCTCGCTCGCGACCGCGCATCGCATACGGATCATCAATTTCATCGAGGCGCATCTGCACGATCCGGACCTGACGCCCTCGCGCATCGCCGCCGCCTGTCGGATGACGCCGCGTTACCTGCATCATCTGTTCTCGGATCAGGAGGAAACGGTCGCCCGCTATATTCTGCGGCGGCGCCTCGATGCCTGCGCGCGGGCCCTGGTCTCCAATGCGCAGCGCGGCCGCACCGTGACCGCGATTGCCTTCGACCATGGGTTTAACAGCCCGACTCACTTCGGGCGGGTGTTCCGTGCCAAGTTCGACATGACGCCGCTCGAATTCCGCCGTGAGCAAACCAGCGTCGCCTAGTCCTTTGGAATAAACGAACGCACCGGATCCTTGCCGTCCCAGCCAACGCTGGCGCGGTAGAAGCGGCCAAACACGTCCTCGAACGCGCCGCCGAGTTCGATAAACTCCACGTAGCCCGGCAGATCTCGGGTCGTGTCCATGTAGGCGACGCGCCCGCCGCTGGGCACGCGGGCGAGGAAAGCGAGCTCATGACCGCTGGCTTGGTAGCGCGCGACTTCGCGGTCGAAGTGCCAGGTGGCTACGCCCCAGTGGTGAAAGCCGTAACCGCGCCGTTCGATATGTTCACGATACACCGAAGGGGCATCGTTATTCGGCTGCAGCAGTTCGACGTTCATATGGCCCGAAAAACTCATCGCCAGGGTGACATCCATCCGCGATGGCTGGCCGCGGTAGAGCGCATCCACGCCGCTAAAATGGTCGAGCACGAACCAGGGCCCGACGTTGAGTTTCTTGACCCAGTGGTCCATCGCACGCTGGATGTCTTCGACGACGTACGCGGTCTGGATGATGCCGTCATCCGGTTGTCCAAAACCCACCTGTCCCATTCATTTCTCCCCTGCCTGGAGTTCCGCCTACCGTAACGTGCCCGCCACCACGAATCCAACTGCCAGCGCAATGCGTTGTCAACGCCGAGAGAACAAATTGGCCCGTGCTATCTGCCACCCGCCGCCCCACTACGCCGCGCGTAGCGGCCTTGTTAGGATGCGGGTGCGCGTCCCGCGTCGGCGCGACTGCAAGGGGGATGTACGGTGCGACAACCGATCTCTGGCGTTCTCATTTTCGCCGGCGCACTGACCTGCGTCGCGGCTCAGGCCGCCCATCCGCCCGGCTGGGTCACCGAGGCGCGCGTGACCGCCGCCGCGACCGAGCCGGACAACTGGCTCGTCGCCGGTCACGATTTCGGAGATACGCGTTTTTCGCCGTTGCGAGCCATCGACGATCAGAGCGTAGGCCGTCTGGGGCTCGCGTGGTATTACGACTTTGACACTCATCGCGGCCAGGAAGCCACGCCGGTCGCTGTGGATGGCGTGCTCTACACGAGCAGTGCCTGGAGCAAGGTGCAGGCGTTTCGCGCCGCGACCGGCGAACTGCTGTGGCAGTTCGATCCTAAGGTCCCGGGCACGGTGGCCCCGCACGTGTGTTGTGACTTGGTCAATCGAGGGGTTGCCGTCTGGCAGGGTCGGGTATACGTCGGCACGCTGGACGGCCGCTTGATCGCCCTGGATGCCAAAACCGGTACGCCGGTGTGGTCGGTGGTTACCGCCGATCCCAAACGACCCTACGCGATCACCGGCGCACCGTTGGTTGCGCAGGGCAAGGTCATCATCGGCAATGCCGGTGCGGAATACGGGGTGCGCGGCTACGTCACGGCGTATGACGCGCACACCGGCAAGCAGCTCTGGCGCTTCTTCGTGGTTCCCGGCAATCCGGCTCTGGGCTTCGAAAACGAACAGATGCGGCGCGCCGCGCAGACCTGGTCGGGGGAGTGGTGGAAGGACGGCGGCGGAGGCACGGTCTGGAATTCCCTGTCCTACGATCCGGCCCTCGGGCTGGTGTACCTCGGTACCGGCAATGCCTCGCCATGGTCGGGTCCGGTTGAGGGCGGTGGGCGCGGCGATGCCCTGTACACGGCCTCGATCGTCGCGGTGCATGTCAGCAACGGCCGTTACGCCTGGCACTACCAGACCACGCCCGGCGACATATGGGATTACGACGCGGCCCAGTCCATGACGCTCACGACCCTGCATATCGGCGGCGTCGATCGCAAGGTTCTGATGCAGGCCAACAAGAACGGCTTCTTCTATGTGCTCGATCGGGCCACGGGCGAACTGCTGTCCGCCAAGAACTTCGTGCCCGTGAACTGGGCCCGCGGCATCGACCCCAAATCCGGACGCCCCCAGGTGGTGCCGGAGGCGCACTATGATCAGACCGGCAAGCTGTGGGTCGCCATGCCCGGAGGACTGGGCGGTCACAACTGGCCGCCCATGGCCTACAGCCCGGCCACGGGTCTGGTCTACATTCCGGCGCAGGAAATCCCGTTTCCGTTTCTGAAGGATCAGGATTTCCATCCCGAACCGGTCGGCGTCAACATGGGTGTGGACCTCGACAAAACCAGCCTGCCGCAGGACGACAAGGTCAAGGCCGCGGTGCTCTCGGGCCTCAAGGGATTCTTGTCGGCGTGGGATCCGGTGGCGGGGCGAGAGGTGTGGCGCGCCGAGCATCCGGGCCCGTGGAACGGCGGGCTGCTGTCGACCGCCGGCAATCTCGTGTTCCAGGGAACCGCCGCCGGCGAACTCATCGCCTACCGGGCCAGCGACGGGGCCAAGCTCTGGTCCTTCGCAACCCAGACGGGCGTCATCGCCGCCCCGATGACGTACACGGTGAACGGCCGTCAGTACCTCAGCGTCCTGGTCGGCTGGGGCGGTGTGTTTCCGCTGGTCGCCGGTGAGCTGGCCTACAAGTCGGGACGGCTCCCCAATCGCAGCCGCCTGCTGACGTTTGCGCTCGATGCCAAGGCGACGCTGCCGGCGCCGAGCGTGGCCTCCGAACAGATCCCGGCGCCGCCCACCGACGATCGAGCCGCCCTCGCGGGTGGCCGAGGGTGCCAAGCACTACGCGCGCTACTGCGGGAGCTGCCATGGCGATGCGGCGCACTCGGGCGGGCTGGTTCCGGACCTGCGCCACAGCAAGGCCCTTAGCGATGACGATCTGTGGCGAACCGTGGTCGTCAACGGTGCACTCGCCGCCGACGGCATGGTCGCTTTCGGGGCGGAGCTGGGCGAGGAACGGCTGGCGGCTGTGCGTGCCTATCTGATCGCGCGGGCTCAGCAAAGTTACGCGGCCGACCAGGCCAAGGCCGCACCGGCGCCGTGAGTTAAGCCCTTCGAGGGCGCGGCGGCTTTAGATCAGAGCGTGCCCGCCGCCAGTTCGCGGCCAATGTAGTCGGCTTGGCGCAGAACCAGTGCGACGATCGTCAGTGTGGGGTTGGCCGCGCCGGCCGACGCGAACACGCTGCCGTCGCAGATGAACAGGTTCGGCACCTCGTGCGCCCGGCCGTAGGAATTCGTCACGCCGCGCGCCGCGTCCTGGCTCATGCGGGCCGTGCCCATCTGGTGCGTGGCGGGAGGTGTCGAACTGAACACCACGCGCTTGGCTCCTACCGCCTCGTATATGCGCTTGCCCTGCTGTTGCGCGTGTTTGCGCAGCGCGATGTCATTAGGGTGCTCGTCGCAGTGCACGTGTGCGACCGGATGGCCGTAGGGATCCTTGAGCGTGGTGGACAGCGTGATGCGATTGTCGGCGCGCGGCAGATCCTCGCCGTTGATGAGCATGCCCGCCATGTTCCCGTAATTGTCGATGATGGAGGAAAAATCCCGGCCCCATCCGTACGGCAGTCCGATCAGCGGCAGCGTTGGCAGGTCCAGCATCGCCAGCTCCAAGTGGTAGCCGCCGACGAAACCGCGTTGGCGGTTATCGACATTCTCGTCCTCGACGACCCCGGCCAGGATCGCGCCGCGCCACATGCTCACCGGCTTGTCAAAGATTCCCCAGACAAAGCCCAGTACGTGATGGCAGTAATTGCGCCCGACCTGGTCCGATCCATTCGCCAGACCGTGCGGAAAGCGCGCCGACTCTGACAGCAACAGCAGTCGCGGGGTCTCGACGGCGTTTCCGGCGACGCACACCAAGCGCGCCTTCTGGCGTTGTTCGACGCCCTGAGCATCGCGGTACAGGACCGCGCTGGCACGACCTTTGGCGTCGTGCTCGATGCGGGTCACCAGGCACTCGGTGCGCAAGTCCAACCGCCCGGTCGCCTCGGCGCGCGGTATCTCGGTGACGAGCGTGCTCCACTTGGCGTCAGTCTTGCAGCCCTGTGCGCAAAATCCCTGCTGTATGCACAGGCCGCGGCCGTCGCGCACTCGAGAGTTGATCGCCAGATAGTTGGTGTGCACGCGCTTGTAGCCGAGCTTGCGTGCTCCGGCATACATGACCTTGAAATTGTTCGAAGCCGGCAGCCCGGGATTTCCATTGCGGCGCGTGACGCCCATGCGCTTTTCGGCGGCCACATACCAGCGTTTGAGTTCCGCGTAGTCGATGGGCCAGTCGGCCAGGGAAGTACCGGGGATATCCCCGTAGGTCGTGCGGGCACGGATCTCGTAGTTCTGCAGGCGTGGAGTGGCCGCCGTCCAATGCACCGTGGTGCCGCCGACCGTGCGGCAGTGCCAGGCCGGCATCGTCGGCGAAGTCTGCACCGCTCCCCAGGTGCCGCTCTGCGAGCGCGGCTCGAGCCAGGTCAGCTGTCGGAAGGCTTCACCGGGATTTTGCGAGAAGCTTGCCGCCGACTGGCGCCGGCCGGCCTCGAACAGCACGACCTTGAGGCCGCGGCGCGTGAGTTCGTGGGCGAGCGTTCCACCGCCGGCGCCGGATCCGACGATGACCACCGCTCCGGAATCATCAGCGTCAATGCGCGCCATGACGCTCCGCCCGTTGGATTGCCCGGGCGCTCATGCCGCCGGCACCGGCCCGCTCGCCGCCATCGGCACATCCGGCAGCCACTTGAGGTCGTTAAAGCCGCGCAGCAGGTAACCGCCCTTTGAAAAAGATTCCCCCTGATAGCCAAAGTGCGCCCAGGCGATCGGATTGTCGTACAGCACCAGCAAGGTCTTAATGCGTACGCTTTGAAAGAACGGTCCCGATTCCACCGCCTTGAGCTTGGCCATGCGGTCCGATTCGGACGCCGCACTGAAATCGGCGCCGAGCGCGGCAATCCCCGAGGTCAGCAGCGCCCGGGTCTCGGGACTGCCGGTCGCATCGGCGTCCAGAGCAGCGACCACCAGGGCGTAGGCGGCATCGTCGAGTCCGTCGTGCGGCACAATCGTTCGCGTCACCGCCAGCAAGCTCGCCGCCTCGCCGGCCGACAAGGCGTGCATGTCTACGGCCCAGGTGCGCCCCGGCAGGAACGCGGCCAAAGGGCTGAGTGCGCCGAGCACCCCGGTCAGCATGCCGGTGGCCGACTGCACGAAGCGCCGGCGATTCATGGTGGGTTTGTTGAAATCGTTCATGCCCGCTCGATCCAGGTTCCGATTCTCGCACGCGGCCGGTCCGGCTGCCTCGCGCTCCCTATCATGGCTCACCCCTCGAATAACCGAAATGGGCGGCGGCGGTCCCGGTGGCCGGAGCTCATCTTGCCCTGACCCCCCGCGCCGCGTTTATCTCGTATCATTGCCGCGGACAAGGGGGAGGCTCGCGTTGCTGCATGAGCTTCCATCGAACCTTTAGGCCGGACTCGACCAGCAGCGAAATGCGCGTGGCCGTCGAGCGAAGGCAGGACACACGGGCGTCGCGTACAGTCGGTCTGGTCTGTGGCGGTGGGACTCTGTGGCGAGGGGCCGAACCAGACCGATTTTCGCCCCTGCACCCGGAATTGAGGTGGAACCCGCGCGATGAAATATGAGAATCGCCTGATCTGGGTGCTCGGCGTCACCTTCGGTTTCCTGTTCTTTGACCGCAATGCGGTCAACTACCTGATGCCATTCATCTCCGCGGAGCTGCATTTCACCAACAAACAGGTGGGGCTCGTCGCCTCGGCCTTGTCCTTCACCTGGGCGATCGCCGCGTTCCTGGGCGGCGCGTATTCCGACCGGACCGGTCGCCGAAAGATCATCCTGCTGGTGACGGTCGTGGCGTTTTCCCTGTGCTCTTTCCTGTCGGGGCTGGTCGGCTCCTTCCTGGCTTTGTTTTTAGTGCGCATGCTGATGGGACTTGCCGAGGGTCCGTTTCTGCCCGTGGCCCAGTCGCTCCTGGCGGTGGAGTCTTCGCACGCACGGCGCGGCCATAACATGGGCGTGCTGCAAAACTTCGGGAGCAATCTGCTGGGCTCGTTTGCGGCCCCGCTGGTGCTGGTGGCGATCGCGACCGCCGCCAGCTGGCGAATGTCGTTTTTCATCGCCGGCGTGCCCGGCCTGATCATGGCGGTGCTCATTGCCCGCTACGTGCATGAGCCCAAGCCCGCGCCACTGGCGGCCGGCACATCCCGAGCGGATGCCGCGATGCATCCCGGCGAAATGCTGCGCCATCGCAATATGTGGCTGTGCATGCTGATGAGCATTGTGATGGTCGCGTGGATGGTGCTCGGCTGGGCCTTTCTGCCGCTCTACTACGTCAAGGTGCGCCAGATATCGCCCGGCGGCATGAGCCTGCTGATGAGCGTGCTGGGTTTGTCGGCGGCGTTTTTCAGTTTCATCGTGCCAGGGCTCTCGGATCGTTACGGGCGTCGTCCCGTGGTGCTGGCCTTCAATCTGATCGGACTGCTGGTGCCGCTCGCGGCGCTGTACTTCACTGGCTCTCTCTATGCGCTCGCCGCCCTGATCTTTGTGGGCTGGTCCGCGAGCGGCACGTTCCCGCTTTTTATGGGCACGATTCCCTCCGAGACGATCCCCGCCCGCTATGTCGCGACCTCGCTGGGCATGGTCGTGGGTCTGGGCGAGATCCTCGGCGGCGTGGCCGGACCGTGGCTGGCGGGCTGGGCCGCCGACCTCTACAGTCTGCGGGCACCGCTGTTCATCGAGGCGGGGTGTGCCATCGTCGGCTGCCTGCTGGCGCTGTTCCTCAAGGAGACCGCGCCGGTTCGGCTCGCTTCGACGGCGCAGATGTCGGCGCCGGCACGCATATAGTCATTCCCGATCAGCGAGGCTCCTATGGCAAACCAAGTGCAACTGCTCGCCTCCTATTGGTCCATCGCCGGCGGCGCCTGGCCGCACTCGGATCATGAGTACAGCGTCTACAGTTTTGAGGAGCGCGTGGCCGCGGCGGCCCGGGCGGGATTTGCGGGCTTCGGCATCTGGCACGCGGACCTCGAACACACGCTGAAGAGCCAGTCGCTGCGTGACATGCGCAAGATCCTCGACGATCACGGCATGACCCATGTCGAGTTGGAGTTTCTCGTCGACTGGTGGTTCCAGGAGGGCGAGCGCAAGGCCGCCTGCGACGCCCGCAAGCGCCTGCTGCTCGAGGCCGCCGCGGCGCTCGGGGCGCGCCACGTCAAGGTGGGCGACTTCGTCAACACGCCCTGCCCGATGAGGCAACTCATCGACTCGTTCGGGGCGCTGTGCGCCGAAGCCGCTCAGCACGGCACCCGCATCCAGTTCGAACTCATGCCGTTCGCGAACATTCACACCCTGGCCGGCGCGCTGGAACTTGTCGAGGGCGCAAACGCAAACAACGGCGGGATCATCATCGATCTGTGGCACGTGGTTAAACTGGGCATACCGTTCGCAGAGGTCGCGCGCATACCCGCTCGGCACCTCGGGGGCATCGAACTCAATGACGGTCTGCTCAAATCCCCGCTCGAGCTGCACGAGGAAACGATCAATCATCGCCAGCTGTGCGGCGAAGGTGAGTTCGACGTGCGTGGATTTGTCAGGACCATGCTGGACGCCGGCTACCGAGGACCGTGGGGTATCGAAGTACTGAACGCCAAGATGCGCGACTGGCCGCTCGAGCAATTGACGCAGCGTGTCGCCACGACCACGCGTGCCCAGTTTCCGGCCTGAAAGCGCAGCGCACGCGATGCCCGCATCTCTGCCGCTGACTGTGCGTGAAGCGACCTTCGCGCTGCTGCGCTCCTTCGGACTCACGACGGTGTTCGGCAACCCCGGCTCGACCGAAATTCCGATGTTTCGCGACTTCCCGGCCGATTTTCGCTACGTGCTCGGGCTGCAGGAATCGGTGGTCGTGGCCATGGCCGACGGCTACGCGCAAACCCGCGCCAGCGCCGCTCTGGTCAATCTGCACTCGGCCGCCGGCGTCGGCCACGCGGTCGGCAGCATATTCACCGCCTACCGGAACCAGTCACCCTTGCTGATCACCGCGGGCCAACAGGCCCGATCGATGTTGTCGCTCGAGCCCTTTTTGTATTCTGACCAGGCGCCCAGCCTGCCCAAGCCGTACGTCAAATGGAGCTGCGAGCCGGCGCGCGCCGAGGACGTTCCGGCCGCAATAGCGCGGGCGTATTACACCGCCATGCAGCCCCCGCGTGGGCCGACCTTTGTGTCTGTTCCGGTCGACGACTGGGACCGCCGGTGCGCACCGATCGAGGCGCGCACGGTCAGTAGCGCGGTGGCCGGTGACCCCGCGCTCCTGGCCCAGGCCGCCGCCGCGCTAGGCGCTGCGCGACGTCCGGTCATCATCGTGGGTGCCTCGGTGGCGCGCGATGGGGCCTGGGAGGCTGTGATTGCCCTGGCCGAACGCCACCAGGCGAGCGTCTGGGTGAGCCCGCGATCATCGCGCAACAGCTTTCCGGAGCGGCATCGCCTTGTTCGCCGGGTTCCTGCCCCCGGATCGGGTTTCCGTGCTCGAGCGTCTGGAGGGAGCCGATCTGGTGCTGGTGCTGGGCGCACCGGTTTTTACCTACCATGTCGAGTCCCCACCGGGGCCGCAGCTTCCGCCGGGTGCCGCGCTGATACAGTTGATCGATGATCCGGCCGCCGCGGCCTGGGCGGCAGCGGGTATGGCGGTGGTCACCCATCTGCAACTGGGAATTGCCGCCCTGCTCGATCACCCCGCTCCGGCGCGACGCCCCCCGCCGCCTCGTCCGATCGCCGCTGTGCAGCCGGCGGATCGCCTGAACGAGCCGTACCTGATGCAACGGATCGCGGCCTTGAGGCCGGCCGGCACGATCATCGTCGAGGAAGCGCCCAGCAGTCGCAGCGCCATGCAGGAATATCTGCCCATGGACGAGCGTGACAGCTTTTACACCTGCGCCAGCGGTGGTCTGGGGCACGGTCTGCCCGCTGCGGTGGGGGTCGCCCTCGCCCGCCCGGATCGCAAGGTCATCGGTCTGCTCGGCGACGGTTCAGCGATGTATTCGATCCAGGGCCTGTGGACGGCGGCCGAACTGGGCCTGCCGGTCGTGTTCATCATCATCAACAATCGGAGCTACTACGGCCTGGTCGAGTTCGGCCGGCACTTCAACCTGCCGAAGGTGCCGGGAACCCAACTGCCGCACTTGGACTTCTGCGCACTTGCACGCGGGCACGGTGTGCAGGCCCGGCGGGTCGAACAGTGCGACGAACTCGACGCCGCACTCACAACCGCATTTTCAAGCACGGAACCGCTGCTGCTTGAGATCTTGCTGGCCCCGCGCGATGGGGACAACTCCGCTTAGAGCCCGGTGGGCGCAGTCAAGCCATTTATAGAGTCCAGTCGGGTCCCTCAATCCACTGCGCCGAGCACCCAGCCCCCATCGATCGAGATCTGCTGTCCGGTGACGTATCCGGAAGCCGGTGAGGCGAGGAACAGGGCCAGCCCCTTGATGTCCTCCGGAAAGCCGACGCGGTGCATGGGCACCACCTTGGCCATGGCCGCCTGCGTGGCCGGATTCTTGGCATGGCCACCGCCTATGTTGGTCACGAAAAAGCCCGGCGCGATCGCATTGACCGTAATGTTGTAGGCCGCCAATTCCTGAGCGACGCAATGCATCAGGTGCGTAGCCCCGGCCTTGGCCGCCATGTACGCCGAGCCGATCGCCGGCTCGCACTGGTAGGCGGCCACCGAGGTGGTCACGATCAGCCGCCCCGATCGCTGGGGCTTCATCAGCCGCGCCGCCGCCCGCAGGGTGGCGAATATTCCGGTCAGATTGACGTCGATGACCCGGCCCCAGCGCTCGTCGGTATAGGTTTCGAGCGCACCTTCCGGATTGCGCGCCCGCTCGGATCCCGCCCAACTGCCCACGAAGCCCGGGCCGGAATCAACCCCCGCGTTGGCAAACACCACATCGAGGCGCCCGTGCGCGGCGACCGCGGCGTCGAATGCGCGGTCCAGCGCCGCGTGATCCCGGACGTCGACCACCTCGCCCCGCACGGCATAGCCGAGCGCTTTCAGGCGCTTGGTTTCGGCGGCGATCCTCTCGGGGTCGACATCGAGCATCGTGACCCGCGCACCGTTTTCGGCCAGCGCTTCGGCATAGCCCAGGCCGAGCCCGCTCGCACCTCCGGTCACCAGAACGCCCAACCCATCAACCTTAAACAGTTCCGCGATCTTCACACCCTTACTCCTTGAAAAATCAGGCCTCCAACCGCTGCCGGGTCCGCCGACCGCGCGCCAGCCAATGGGCCCCTGAGTGGCGTCCCAAGCCGCGGGAGGTTGCGCGGCGCGATCGTGCCGCTCTAGTGGGGCCGATGCGCCGCACCCGCCACGCTGACCAGAAGCTTCATGCCTTCATGTTTTCGCAGGCGCTCGATTCCCTGCTGGACCACGCCTTCAAAGGGGATGGTCTCCACCCAGCCATCCAGGGGATAGCTGCCTTGCGCCATCTCGGCAATCACGCTGGGGAACGCATTGACCGACATCGCAACCCCGGTGAGCTTCACTTCGGGCATCAACAGGTCAAAGGGCGGGATCACGAGCGGGTGATGGTGAATCGCGACCACCACCGCGGTGCCATCGATGCGCGTTCCGTGCAGCATCGCGCGAAAAGCCGCTGGCACACCGGCCGCATCCACCGACGCGTGCGCTCCGCGTCCACCGGTCAGATCGCGGATCGCGCTGACCGCATCGCAACTGGTCGGGTCAATGAGCGACCGGGCCCCGAGGCTCGCCAGTACCGCACGGCGCACCGGCGAGGGCTCGACGATGATGGACTCCACACCGCGCCGCCGCAGGGTCAAAAACACGCCCACACCGATCGGCCCGGCACCGTGAATCGCCACGGTCTGACCCGCTTGCACGGCGCAACGCGCGGCGGTATGCCAGGCGATGCCGAGCGGCTCGATCAATGCGCCCTGCAGCGCGCTCATCCCCGGCGGCAACGGGTGCGCCATGCGCCGTTGAACGACCGTGTACTCGGCGAGGCCGCCGCCGGCTCGGTTGTAGCCGTGAAAGGCGACCAACGGACAATGATTGTATTGACCCGACTCGCAGTACAGACAGTGCCCGCAGGTCTGGAGCGGCTCCACCGCGACCAGTTGCCCGGCCTTGAGATCCTCGACGCCCTCGCCCAGCGCGACCACTTCTCCGCACAGTTCGTGCCCCAGGATGACGGGGTTGGTGATGCCGGTCAGCGGATGCGGCGTGGTGCGGGTCGTGACCGGGCCGTCGTAGTATTCGAGCAGGTCGCTGCCGCAGATGCCGTTATAGAGGACACGCAGTTTGACCTCGCCGGGCCCCGGTTGCGGCTCGGGCACGGATTCCAACCTCAGATCCTCGCGTCCGTAAAATACTGCCGCCCGCATGTACGACTCCGCTGACTGGTGCATGGAATGAGCCAGGTCGCCACCGGCCGCTCGCCCTATCACGGCCGATGCCTGCGCAACGCGCGGCGACTGTCCTGCGAGGTTTTGATGCTCTGCAGGCGCTATCGCGACGAGAATAGCGTCCTGAGCGGCGGACGAGCAACCATCGGGGTGATGACGGTCGGCGTGCGAATCAGGCCGCCCGGAGGCTATGCCGATCGGCGAGGCAATTGCGGTAGGATCTGCGCTGGAAGCGACTACGCCATCCCGTGCCAATGGTCTGTTTTAAGGGCTGTAAATGAATACCGTGTACCGCAATATCCGTCGCCCGGAGGCGAAAATTGTCGCCAAGCTGTCCGCATTCGGCGTGGCCACAGTGCATGAGGCCCAAGACCGCACGGGACTGCTGGCCCCCGCCATGAGACCCATCTACAGCGGCGCGCGCATTGTCGGGCCGGCCATCACGGTCAGCGCGGCCCCGTGCGACAACTGGATGATCCACGTGGCCGTTGAGGTGTGCCAACCGGGCGACGTGCTGGTGGTGGCGCCGACCTCGTATTCGGACGCGGGCTATTTCGGCGAGCTGCTGGGTTCCTCGCTCAAGGCGCGCGGGGTGCTCGGACTCATTATTGATGCCGGAGTGCGCGACACCCGGGAGTTGGCCGGTATCGGCTTCCCGGTCTGGTCGAAGGCCGTGTCGGCGCAGGGCACGGTGAAAGAAACGCTGGGCAGCGTGAATGTGCCCGTCGTGTGCGCCGGCGCGCTGATCCACCCGGGCGATGTCATCGTCGCCGACGACGACGGCGTGTGCGTGGTGCCGCGGCGGGCCGCCGCAACCGTACTGAGCAAGTCGGTGGAACGCGAGACCAAGGAAGCCGGCGTGCGCGCCCGCCTGCAGGCCGGGGAGCTGGGCCTGGACATCTACGCGATGCGCGAGAAGCTTGCCCAGCGCGGGCTGCGCTATATTGACGAACTGCCTCGCCGAATAGCACAGCGAGAGTACGCGCCGATGCTCACTGCCATACCCTGCACGTTGATGCGCGGGGGCACGTCGAAGGGCCTGTACTTCCATATTGACGCCCTGCCCCGCGACCGCGCCGTCCGCGATCGCGTGCTGCTGGCGGCCATGGGCTCACCCGATGTGCGGCAGATCGACGGGGTCGGCGGCGCCCACCCCCTGACCAGCAAGGTCGCGCGTCATCGGTCCGGCCACCCGAGGCGACGCGGATGTCGACTATCTGTTCCTGCAAGTCGTCGTCGACCGCGCGGAAGTCAGCGACGCACAGAATTGCGGAAACCTGCTGGCAGGCGTCGGTCCCTGGGCCATCGAAAATGGCCTCGTGCCGGCCAAGGCGCCGACACGCCGGTGCGTATCCACATGGTCAACACGGCGAGTGTGGCCGTGGCCCATGTGCCGACGCCCGAGGGGCGGGTCGAGTACGAGGGCGACGTACGCATCGACGGCGTACCGGGCACCGCCGCTGCGATCGTGATCGATTTTCTGGACATTGCCGGCTCGAGCTGCGGCGCCCTGCTGCCCACGGGTCAGGTCATCGACCGGATCGACGGGATCGAGGTCACCTGCATCGACAACGGCATGCCGGTGGTGATCATGCGTGCCACCGATCTGGGCAAGACGGGCGATGAGACTCCCGAGGCGCTCGAGGCCGATGCGGCACTTAAGGCACGGGTGGAGCGCCTGCGGCTGAGCCTCGGGCCCCGCATGAATCTCGGCGACGTGGCCAGGAAGACGGTGCCCAAGATGTCGCTGGTCTCCGCGGCCCGTCACGGTGGCGCACTGAGCACCCGAACTTTTATTCCCCACCGCGTTCACGAAGCCATCGGAGTGCTCGGAGCCGTGAGCGTCGCCACCGCCTGCCTGCTGCCGGGCTCGGTGGCGGCGCAGCTGGCGACCTTGCGTGGTACAGGGGGCGAACGCCGCCTGGATATCGAGCACCCGAGCGGCTTTTTTACGGTCGATATGAGCGTCACGACCGATGGCAACAGCGTCGTCGTGCAGCGCTCGGCCCTGGTCCGCACCGCTCGTAAGCTGATGCGTGGGGATGTATTTGTGCCACACGCAGCGTGGGATGGAGCGGGACGATGATGATCATTGACTGTCACGGGCACTACACCACCGCGCCCGACGCCCACCAGAAATTCCGCGACCAACAGCTGGCCTGGCTGGATGACCCGACACGACCGGCACCGCGACCGGCACAGATCAGCGATGATGCCATCCGCGAGTCGATTGAATCCAACCAACTCAAGCTCCAGCGGCAGCGCGGCGCGGACCTGACGATCTTCTCACCGCGTGCCTCGGCGATGGCCCATCACATCGGTAACGAAGCGGTGTCGCTGGCCTGGTCACGCGCCTGCAACGACCTGATCAAGCGGGTTGTCGATCTGTACCCGGAGAATTTTGTCGGCGTGTGCCAATTGCCGCAGTCCCCCGGCGTGCCCATAGAAAATTCGATCGCCGAACTCGAACGCACGGTCGTTGAGCTTGGATTCGTGGGCTGCAACCTCAACCCCGATCCGTCTGGGGGCCACTGGCGGTCCCCGCCGCTCACCGATCGGCATTGGTACCCGTTCTACGAAAAGATGGTCGAACTCGACGTGCCGGCCATGGTGCATGTGTCCTCATCGTGCAATGCGAACTTCCATGCCACCGGAGCGCATTACATCAACGCCGATACGACGGCCTTCATGCAGTTCATCGAAGGCGACCTGTTCAAGGATTTTCCGACCTTGCGGTTCATCATTCCCCACGGCGGCGGCGCCGTGCCCTATCACTGGGGCCGCTACCGCGGGCTCGCTGACATGCTCAAGCGCCCGCCGTTGCGCGAGCACGTGATGAGAAATGTTTGCTTCGACACCTGCGTGTACCACCAGCCCGGCATCGATCTGCTGGTCAAGGTGATTGATCTCCAGAACATCGTATTCGGCTCGGAAATGGTCGGCGCGGTGCGCGGCATTGATCCTGAGACCGGTCATTATTTCGACGACACGAAGCGCTATATCGACGCGCTGCCTCTGAGCGCCGCCGACAAACGCCGAATTTTCGAACTGAACGCACGGCGCATCTACCCGCGACTCGATGCGTTGCTGCGGACCCGGGGTCTATGAACAGCGCTGGTGCCTCGGCCCAGATTCCTTACGCCAGCAACGCGGCGTCGGGCCCCTTCACAATGGACCCGAACTGGCTCCCCTATCATCCCAATCCGTCCCGGCCGCGTTTTGTGCTGCCGGCCGGCGCGGTCGATGCGCACTGCCACGTCTTCGGCCCGGGTGCGCTGTTCCCGTATGCGCCGGAGCGCAAGTACACGCCCTGCGACGCATCGAAATGGGCTTTGTGGCAATTGCGCGACCGGCTGGGGTTCTCAAGGAACGTCATTGTTCAGGCCACCTGCCATGGCGCGGATAACCGGGCGGTCATCGACGCGCTGCAATCGTCCGAGGGCCGGGCCCGGGGCGTGGCCACCGTACGCGCCGATGTCAGCGACACCGAGCTGCGTAGGCTCCATGCCGCGGGCATCCGCGGCGTGCGCTTCAACTTCGTCAAGCGCCTGGTAGATGTCACACCGCGCGAAGTCCTTGAGCGCATTGCCAGGAGAGTCGCCCCGCTGGGCTGGCACGTCGTCATTTACTTCGAGGCCGCCGATCTGCCGGACCTGTATGCGTTTCTCGCCTCGCTCCCCGTGCCGCTGGTCATCGATCACATGGGCCGACCCGACGTCAGCAAACCGGTGGACGGACCCGAATTCGCGTTGTTTTTAAAGCTTATGCGGGAACGCGCCGACCTGTGGTGCAAGGTGACCTGCCCGGAGCGGCTTTCGGTACGCGGTCCGCCGGGCTTCGACGACGTCGTGCCCTTCGCTCGGCAGCTGGTCGAACAGTTCCCCGAACGCGTGCTCTGGGGTACGGACTGGCCGCATCCCAACCTCAAGGGCTTCATGCCCGATGACGGCGATCTGGTGGACTATATTCCCCGCATTGCGCCCACGGCCGAGCTGCAGAGGCGCCTGTTGGTGGATAATCCGATGCAACTGTACTGGGCCCCTGCGGAGTAAAACGATGTCGCTCGATAAGCCGTATCGGGACGTTCCCGGCACCACCATCTTCGACGCTGAACAGGCGCGGCGCGGGTATCACCTCAACATGTTCTGCATGTCGCTCATGAAAGCCGACAATCGCACGCGCTTCAAGGCCGGCGAGCGCGCCTATCTGGACGAGTGGCCGATGAGCGAGGAACAAAAACAAGCGGTGCTGGCGCGCGATTACAACCGCATGATCTCCCTGGGCGCCAATATTTACTTCCTGTCGAAATTGTTCTCAACGGATGGCAAGAGTTTTCAATACACCGCGGCGTCCATGACGGGGCTGACGCAGGAAGCGTACGCCGCCATGATGCTGGCCGGTGGGCGCTCGCCCGAGGGCAATCGTGATACCGGGGAGAAAAGCTGAATGGCCCGTGTCAGCGCCGGCGTCAGCACCACGCACGTGCCGGTGATCGGTGCGGCGATGGATCTGGGCAAGACCCAGGAACCGTACTGGGCGCCGGTGTTCGCAGGCTACGAATTCTCCAGGCGCTGGATTGCCGCCCAAAAACCCGACGTTGTACTGCTGGTATACAACGACCATGCCTCGGCGTTCAGTCTCGACATCGTGCCGACTTTTGCCATCGGATGCGCCGAGCAGTTCGCGCCCGCCGACGAAGGCTGGGGTCCGCGACCGGTTCCGAGCGTGACCGGTCACCCGGAGCTGGCGGCGCACGTGGCCCAATCACTGATCCAGTCCGACTTTGACCTGACCATTGTCAACAAGATGGACGTCGATCACGGGCTGACCGTGCCGCTGTCGCTGATGTTCGGCCAGCCGCAGCGCTGGCCGTGCCGGGTAATTCCGTTCGCGGTGAACGTCGTGCTCTACCCTCCACCCTCGGGCATGCGCTGCTACCGGCTCGGGCAAGCGCTGCGCCGGGCGATCGAATCGTTTGACGAGGACCTCAACGTGCAGGTCTGGGGGACCGGCGGCATGAGTCACCAGTTGCAAGGCCCGCGCGCCGGGCTGATCAACAAGGAGTTCGACCAGAAATTCATGGACCGGCTTATCGCCGAACCCGAGCCGCTGGCGCGCCTGCCGCACATCGAGTACGTGCGCGAGGCCGGCTCCGAAGGCATCGAGCTGGTGATGTGGCTCATCATGCGCGGCGCTCTGAACGCTCGGGTGCGCACGGTGCATCGCTTCTATCACGTTCCGGTATCGAACACCGCTCTCGGGCACCTGATACTGGAGAATGACACGTGAAGGTCGTGCTTGCGGGCGCGGGCGCCTTCGGCCGCAAGCACCTCGACGCCATCCGGGTGATCGGCGGCATCGAGGTGGTTTCGGTGGTCGGGCGGGAGCTCGAGGCGACTCGAGCTGTGGCCGCCAGCTACGGCATTTCGCATTGCACGACCCGGCTGGCCGAGGCCCTGGCGCAGCCCGGGGTCGATGCTGCGATCCTGTGCACGCCGACGCAGATGCACGCCGCCCAGGCCCTGGAGTGCCTGCGGGCGGGGAAACACGTGCAGGTGGAAATCCCCTTGGCCGACCGCTGGACGGACGCCGAAGCCGTGGCTCAAGCTGCAGGAAAAAACCGGACTCGTTTGCATGGTCGGACATACCCGACGCTTCAATCCATCGCATCAATGGATCCACCAGCGCATAGAGCGGGGCGAAATCAGGATCCAGCAGCTCGATGTGCAGACCTATTTCTTTCGCCGCACCAATACCAATGCGCTGGGAGAGGCACGCTCGTGGACCGATAACCTGCTGTGGCACCACGCGGCGCACACCGTGGATCTGTTCAAGTACCAGACCGGCGGTCGCATCGTGCAAGCCAATGCCCTGCAGGGGCCGCGCCACCCGACACTCGGCATCGCCATGGACATGTCCATACAGCTCAAGAGCAGCACGGGCGCACTGTGCACGCTGTCGCTGTCGTTCAACAACGAAGGCCCGCTCGGTACGTTCTTTCGCTACATCTGCGACCACGGCACGTACATCGCACGGTACGATGATCTGGTGAATGGCAAAGAGGAAAAGGTCGACGTCTCAAAGGTTGCGGTGTCCATGAACGGCATCGAGCTGCAGGATCGCGAGTTCTTTGCCGCGATCCGGGAACACCGCGAGCCCAACGCCAGCGTGGCGCAGGTGCTCTCGTGCTACCGCACCCTGCACGACTTGCAGCAACAGCTTGAGGCCGGAGTCCAGTAGATCGTGAAGCGACGGCGCGTCGGCACGACCGCAGTCGCCGAGATTGGGCTGGGCTGCATGAACCTGAATCATGCCTATGGCCACCCGCCCGACCCCGTCGCAGCCCGGGCCCTGCTGGGGCGCGCCCTGGACTTGGGCGTGGAGTACTTCGACACCGCGGCACTGTATGGTTTCGGGCGCAACGAGGAGCTGGTGGGTGAAGCGTTGGCGCCCCACCGACAGCGCATCTTCCTGGCCAGCAAGTGCGGGATGACGGGAGTCGAGGGCAAACGAGTCATCGACGGCCGGCCGCAGACGCTGAAGGACACCTGCACGCAATCGCTCCGTCGCCTGCGCACCGACGTGATTGATCTGTACTACCTGCACCGCTGGGACAGGCGGGTGCCGATCGAGGACAGCGTCGGAGCCTTGGCCGATCTGGTGAGCGCAGGTCAGGTGCGCTATATCGGGTTGTCCGAAGTGTCGAGGGCGACGCTGCTCAAGGCTCACGCGGTGCACCCGATCAGCGCCGTGCAGAGCGAATTCTCCCTGTGGTCGCGCAATGCCGAATTGGGCGTACTTGAGGCCAGTCGATCCATCGGGGCCGCCTTCGTGGCATTCGCGCCCCTGGCCCGAGGATTTCTGGCCGATGCCGTCCACGATCCGCAGGCCTTAGCGGCTAACGACATCCGTCGCGGCATGCCGCGGTTTCAGGAGCCCCACTTTTCCACCAATCGCGACCTGCTGGCGGGTCTCCGGGCGCTGGCGCACGAAGCGGGGTGCACTCCGGCGCAGCTCAGCCTCGCGTGGCTTCTGGAGCAGGCTCCACACCTCCTGCCGATCCCGGGCACGACCTCAATGGCGCACCTGGAAGAGAACCTAGGCGCCGGCAGAACAACGCCCGATGCGGCCCTCTTAGCGCGTCTGGGCGCCCTGATCAACACGCGCACGGTGAGCGGGCCACGCTACCCGGCAGAGGTCCTGGCTGAAGTAGACACCGAGGAGCCGCCGGAGGTCGGTCGGGCGGAGCGCCCCTAAGTCGACTCCACGCCCGTCCTCGCCAGCGCCAGGACCGCCCGCACAGGCCACGAACGAATGCGCCGCTACCGTCCTAAGTCGCGCAGATCAAACGGCGCTGAGAGGATCGATGGGCAGCGTGGCAAAAAAAAGAGGCGCGCCCGCTGTACGGACGCGCCTCCCTCAACCTCAGAGATCAGAAATTGCGGGTAAATTGCAAATACCACTCCGCCGGCCGTCCCGGCTGCCCCTCGACCGTATTCTGTCCGAACGGTGTGAGATCGAAGGTATTGAGGTAGTACGTCTTGTTGGCCACGTTGGTGCCGCCCACGGCAGCGAGCCACTCACCCTTGGGGCTCGTCCACTGCAGACGCAGATTGATCAACTCGTAGCCCTCCGCGCAAGACAGCGAGGACACGATGCTCGAGCAGATCTGGCTCTGGCCATAGATATCCCCTCGAGGTGTCAGTTTCGCGCCGTTGCTCATGGCGATGTCATACGAAATGCTGCCGCTCCAGTTGTACTTGGGAACGTACGTGGGCCGATCACTGCAGGTGACGCCCGGATCCGGCTTGCCATCCTGGTTGAAGTCGCAGTTGTTGATATCCGGAGAACTCCAGTCCGTATACCCATAGGTGGCGTTGAGCAACAGGGCTGCGACGGGTCGCCATGCCACCTCCAGCTCCGCGCCTTGCACGTGCGCTCCGGTGAGCTGCTCATAGTTCGTCAGCGAAGTGGTCGCGAAGCAGATGTTGCCGTTGGAGTCGATTACCGCACCCGGATCGGTGGCATTGGCCGGCGGTCCCACGCACTCGGTGCCGCCGATCGGCACGATGCGCTTATTGTAATCGGTATAAAAGACTGCGACGTTGGTGCGCAGGGTGTTGTTCAGCATGTCGGCCTTGATGCCCAACTCGTACGCTGTCGCCTCTTCGCCACCGACCTCCACGGCCTGCGCCGGCGTGAATGGGCGCGGGTTGTAGGCGGGCGGGCGATAACCGGTGGCCGCCGATCCGTACACCATGACACCGTCGCCGAACTTGTAATCGAGTCCCGCCTTCCAGTCGGTATGGTGGAAGTCGATGTGGATCGGCGCGGCCACGAAGGTGTTGTCGAAAGCGACATCCTTCTTGTCCTTCGAATAACGCAGACCCAGGGTCAGGTGCATCCTGTCAGTGAGGTTGATTACCCCGTTAGCGTAGGCGGCTTCCGATGTGGAGTCGGCGATGTTCCGCGTGTTGACCGAGTAGGCGCCGCCCGGGCTGTCAATGATCGAGGCCGCAACGAAGTCCGGTAAGCCGAGGGCACTTCTAAAGATGCCCCACAAGATCGGCGGGAAACTGACCGTCTCGTAGTTCTCGGCCTCGCTCTGATAGAAGAACAGGCCCGTAGTCCAATTCACGCGGTCCCAGTTGCCGCTCAGACGAATCTCCTCGGTGCTCCAGTAGAAATCCTGCTGACCGGCGGCGGTCTGCAAATTCATGGGTGACGCGTCGGCGTCGGTGGACAGCTGTGAGACCAAACTCGTATACGCGCCGATCACGGCCAAGTTCATCTTGTCCGTCAATTTCCAATCCAATTTTCCTGACCCGCCGAGCTTGTCCAGTCCAGATTGAGGATTGAAGGTCAATCCTGTAGCCGGGTCATTGTAAGTCGCATAGGTATCGAACGGCGTCTTGGGAATGAAGCGGTTGTCGTAGGGAATGCCAAAGCCCCAATTTGCAGTCGGCGTCGGCACGTGCTGCGCGTACTCGGTATTCCACAGGGCATAACCGCTGGTCGGAATCACGTGGCCGGAAAGGTCGAGCGGGTACTGGATGGCGATGAGCGAGTCCGCCTTGGCCTCCGAAGTGTCGTGTTCGTAGTCGATGGCAAAATTAGCTTCCACGGCATCGGTGAACACCCAGCGCAATTGACCCCGCAGGCCAGTGACATCAATGCCACCCTGGGTGCCGGTCTGGCAGTGCCTACCCAGGCTGGGGTCCCTGACGGGCAGGTACCCGGCCACTGGAGAGACACCCCCAGGAGGGGCTGGGTGCAAGCAGGCGAAATCGTAGACCTTCTGGTAACCGTTGCTTTGCTTGGACACGCCCGCCACGCGCGCGAAGATGTTGTCCGTGAGCTTGAAGTCGTATCCGGCGCGCACATCAACGCGCCTAAAGGAGCCGGTCGTCAGCTCGGCATAGCCGGTATCGGTGCCTTCGGGCTGCTTGCTGATCATGCGGATCACGCCGCCGATCGAACCGCGGCCAAAGAGCGTGCCCTGCGGACCGCGCAATACCTCCACCCGGTCCATGTCGAGGAGGTCCATTTGAGAGCCCAGAGTGAAAGGCTGGTAGACGTCGTCAACATAGATCCCGACGCCGGGCTCGAAGGCCTGGTCGAAATCGTTTTGGCCCACGCCGCGAATATAGGCGGTCATGGTGTTGCCAAACGCGGCCTGCGCGGGCCTCAAGGAAACGTTCGGTACCGTGTAGCCGATTTCGTAAGATTGCGTAAACGAGCGCTGCTGAATTTCCTCGGCGTTGATGACCGATATCGCGATCGGCGTGTCTTGCAGTTTTTCCTGACGGTACTGCGCCGTGACCACGACTTCCTCGAGCCCTTCCGAGCCCACTTTCTCCACGGCCACCGCCTGGCCTTGCGCGAAGAGCGGTGCCGGCGCCGCCAGCCCCGCCAACCACGCCGTGGCGGCGGTCAGCGCCGCAAGCGCGGACGATCGGCGGCGCGCAAACAACATCTTATACCGCGATGACGTTTCCATTAAATTCCCCCTGTTTGATCGAGACACGTGTCGATGGAACATCGCAAAAATAGGTGCACTGACTACTTCAGTTACTGCCCAACAGTCGTGCCATATCAGGCACCCCGCGCAGATTGTAAGTTACACCCTCTATCAACACGCAAATGACCCTGTAGGAACTCAACTGCGGCAGAACAACGTGTAGCACCACAGTGCAGAATGGAGTAGGTGTCGGCGCAAAGTTGCTCAAAAGCAACGGACACTACCGTGGAGCGTGCCAAAGCTGGTGCCGCCAGTAACATCCGTCGATTGCCCGGCGTTCCACGAACCGCGGTGTTAGGGCATGGCCACTACAGATAGGCGAGAACGAGGGGTAAGGGTCCCGGTCCGCGACGTCGCACTCGTCCCTTTGGTGTCGGTCGGTGGAGCGACAGCCCTGGGGTGTGTCGCGTATGCAGGTCCCAGCCGACCTCCAGACACTACTCCGCCCATTGCCTGAGGAAAGTCCCGGACCCCTCGGTGCCATGCACTATTCCGCGTGGCCCGTCTTAGGGCCACCGGCACGGTTCTCAGAAACTTGATCGGGCCCCACACGCTGCACTAAGCTGCTGCGGACATTGTGAGGCCTGTTGACCTAAGGCTGCGACCCACACACAGGATGACGCGCATGACTTGGAAGACTCCAAAGATTATTGAGATTGCGCTCGGTTGTGAGATCAACAGCTACGCCAGCGCGGAAATCCAGGCCTAGATCATTGCCGTGTACTCAGTCGCGCTAGGCGCGGCTGCGGGTGGCGGATTTCCCCAGTGGAATTCCAACGCGCCGGCCTGCAACAGAGCGCGCGCAGGAGATCCCGCCGCTCTACCCCGTTCGCAAGCGAGCTTGGCCGTCAGCGGTGACGGCGAGAGATGGTTTGTGCTCAATGCCTCGCCGGATCTGCGCGAGCAGATCGGACGCTCTGCGTTTCTGCACCCGCGCGACAGGCCTGCGTTCCTCGCCCATCGCCGGCGTTGTACTGACCGGCGCGGACGTCGATTGCATCGCCGGCTTGCTCAGCATGCGCGAGCGTCACCCATTCACGATTTACGCGACCGGCGCGGTGCATGATGTGTTGTCGGCCAATCCGGTGTTTGAGGTACTGGACCGGGAACTCGTGATACGGCAGAGCGTGCCCCTGGACACCACAATCGCGCTCGACAACTTCCTATCCTTCAGCCTATTCGCAGTCCCAGGCAAGAGTGCCACTGTTCCTCGAAGGCGGTACCGAACCTCCGCCGATTGAAACCGGTGAGCTGACCGTGGCGGTTGCTGTTTCCGACGGACGCCACACGCTCTATTACATTCCGGGATGCGCTGCGGTAACGCCCGCGGTAGCCGCCAGAGTGCGCAACGCGGAGCTGGTCTATTTTGACGGTACACTGTGGTCGGATGACGAAATGATCGCCGCGGGGCTGGGCGCCAAGTCCGGTGCCCGCATGGGTCATATGAGCCTGAGCGGTCCGAATGGGACCATCGCGGCATTCAGGGAGCTGGGTGTGCGCCGAAAAATTCTGATTCACATCAATAATTCCAACCCCGTGCTGCTCAAGGACTCGGCCGAGCGCGCCGCAGTCGTTGCGGCCGGTTGGGAAGTGGCCCACGACGGCATGGAAATTGTGCTGTGAGCGTACAGCTGCTGTCGGCAGACACGTTGGAGTTGCAGCTGCGCCAGATTGGTCAGACGCGCTATCACCATCTCCACCCGTTTCATCGGCTGCTGCACGATGGCAAGCTCAGTCGCGGCCAGGTGCAGGCATGGGCCCTGAACCGCTATTACTACCAGAGCCAGATTCCGGTCAAAGACGCGCTGCTGCTGGCCCGATTGCCGACTGCTGCGTTGCGGCGCGAGTGGCGCCGCCGCCTCGAGGATCAGGACGGGCGCGATCAACTGCCCGGTGGCGGCGCGCGTTGGCTGAAACTCGCCGAAGGCGTGGGACTCGATCCCGAGATGGTCGAGCGGGCTGAAGCCATTCTGCCGGCCACTCGTTTTGCGGTCGATGCCTACGTGCATTTTGTTCGCGACCGTACCGTGCTTGAGGCCGTAGCCTCATCGCTCACGGAGTTGTTTGCGCCGAGCATCATCGCCGAGCGGGTCTCGGGCATGCTGGCTCACTATTCCTGGGTGACGCCGGACACCCTGGCGTATTTCACGCCACGCCTCACGCAGGCTCCCACGGACAGCGACTTTGCTTTGAGATTCGTCAAGGAACACGCCAACACGCCCGAGCGCCAGCAGCGTGTGCTCGCAGCGCTGCGCTTCAAGTGCGACGTGCTCTGGGCGCAACTGGATGCGCTCTATTTCAGCTACGTGGATCCGAATCTGGTGCCGCCCGGCGCGTTCGCACCGCAAGTGAGCTAACGAGCATGCTTGGCGATGAGACAGTCCCGAAATTCCCGGCCGGCGTCCGGTTCCGCTTCGATGAGGTGCGGAGCGCCTGGGTTTTGCTGGCCCCCGAACGATTGTTCCAGCCGGACGAGATCGCGGTGGAGATTCTCAAACTGGTCGACGGACAGCGCACCTTGGGCAAGATCACCGACACGCTGGCCGCGCGCTATGAGGCGCCACGCACTGTCATTGCGGCCGACATCGCAACGATGCTGCAGGACCTCAGCGATCGGGGAGCCCTACAGCTGTGAGCGCGTCACCCCCGGCACCGCCCCTGGCCATGCTCGCGGAATTGACGCATCGCTGCCCGCTGACCTGCTTCTATTGCTCCAATCCGCTGCAGCTCGAGCGCCGCAGTGCCGAACTGACGACCGCTGAGTGGCAGCGCGTGTTGTCGGAAGCGGCGGCGCTGGGAATCCTGCAAGTCCATTTCTCGGGTGGTGAACCACTGGCTCGCCGCGACCTGCCCGAGCTGGTGCGCCATGCCGCCGAGCTGCAGCTCTATACCAACCTCATCACCTCAGGCGTGCTCCTGACCGACAAGGCGCTGACCGCACTGCGCGAGGCCAAGGTCGATCACATTCAGCTCAGCTTTCAGGACTCACGGGCCGAGGACGCCGATCACATCGGTGGCTATCGGGGCGGACACCAAAAGAAGCGTGCTGCCGCGCAACGAATCACCGCGGCGGGGTTGCCCCTCACCCTGAATTTTGTGATCCACCGTCTCAACGTCGATCGCGTCGCGGACATGATCGCCATGAGCGAGTCGCTGGGCGCGTCACGCATCGAAATCGCCCACGCCCAATACTATGGCTGGGCCTTGCGGAACCGCGACCGGCTGCTGCCGACGCGGGCGCAACTCGATCAGGCCACTCAGGCGGTTGAGGCGGCGCGAGTGCGCCTCAAAGGCAGGATCACCCTGGACTATGTGGTGCCCGACTATTACGCCTTTCGCCCAAAGGCCTGCATGGGCGGCTGGGGCCGGCGCTTCATCAATATCTCGCCGTCGGGCAAGGCGTTGCCCTGCCATGCCGCCGAAACTCTACCCTCTATGGTATTTCCATCGGTGCGGACCCAGTCCTTGGCCGAAATCTGGACCTCATCGGCTGCGTTCCAGAAATTTCGTGGCACAGACTGGATGCCTGAGCCTTGCAGGAGCTGCGACCAGCGCGAGATCGATTGGGGCGGATGCCGCTGCCAAGCCTACGCACTGCTCGGCGAGGCCGGTGCCACCGATCCGGTGTGTTCGAAATCCGAGAATCATTATGTCCTACAGCGTGCGGTTGCCGCCTGCTCTTCCCAGGCCGAACTGGTCGCCCGCGCCTAACATTCAGGCCTGGCTCGCGCGACATTTCGCGCTCTGCAAAAGCGGTTAGGCTCGCGGAGTTTGCATTGACCCTCCGAGCCGGAATTAGTAAGCTCCACTAACGAATTTACGCGCGCCGGAACCTTAGAAAAAGGGTTGCCGGTGACTCTCCAGGAGGACCAATCGATGGCTACGGTTCAAGCAGTCGCCCGCCAACCAGACTCTTTCACTCAGCTCGATTACTCCGCCGCCGTAAAGCGCGCGTTGGCGCGCAAACCAGCGCTCTTCATTAACAACGAATGGGTTCGGTCAACGCATGATGCGACGCTCCCGGTCGAGGACCCGTCCTCGGGCCTTGAGATCGGGCGCATTGTCGACGCTTCCGACGCCGACGTGGATCGCGCCGTGGCTGCCGCCCGGACGGCTTTCGACGACGGCCGCTGGTCCAATCTGCCGCCGAACAAGCGCGAACGAATTATCAACAAACTCGCCGATCTTATCGAGGCCCACGCGGCCGAATTTGCCGAGCTCGAAGCGATCGATGTGGGCAAACCGGTCGGCTTCGCGACCGTGGTCGACGTCCCGGCCTCGATCGATCACCTACGTTACATGGCCGGCTGGGCCTCGAAAATCAGCGGAGATCTGATTGAGCCGCAGGGCATGCCGCGCGGCAAAGTGTTCAGCTACGTCACGCGCGAGCCGGTCGGTGTCGCCGCGCAGATTATTCCGTGGAATTTCCCGCTGATCATGGCGACGCTGAAGATCTCCCCGGCGCTTGCCGTCGGTTGCACGGTGATCCTCAAGCCCGCGGAACAGACTTCGCTGACCGCGTTGCGTCTGGCCGACCTGGTGGTCGAGGCCGGATTCCCGCCCGGCGTGATCAACGTCGTTACCGGCAACGGCCACACGGCCGGGGATCGCCTGGTCAGACATCCGGGCGTGGATAAGATCGCGTTTACCGGCTCGACCGAAGTCGGCAAGATCATCAACCGCACGGCCACCGACACGCTCAAGCGTGTCTCGCTCGAACTCGGCGGCAAGTCGCCGGTCGTGGTGATGCCCGACGTCAATCTGGACGAAGTGATTCCCGGCGCAGCCGGCGCGATCTTCTTCAACGCCGGACAGGTATGCGTCGCCGGTTCGCGGCTGTACGTGCACCGCTCGATCTTCGACAAGGTGGTCGAGGGCGTCGCGGCGGCCTCGGCGTTCTGGAAACCCCGGCCCTCGCTAGACCCGCAGGCGCATATGGGCCCGCTGGTCTCCAAGGAGCAAATGGATCGCGTGATGGGCTACATTGCGGCCGGCAAGAAGGACGGCGCCTCGGTGGCCGTGGGCGGCGATGCGCCTTCCTCAACGGGCTATTACGTGAACCCGACGATTCTGGTGAACGTCAAGCCGACCATGAGCGTGGTGCGCGAGGAAATCTTCGGGCCGGTGGTAGTGGCACAGCGCTTCGATGATCTCGACGAGGTGGCCAAGGCCGCCAACGACACGACCTACGGCCTTGCGGCTGCCATTTGGACCAAAGACCTCTCCGCGATGCACAAGCTGGCCGCCAAGCTCAAAGCCGGCACCGTATGGGGTAATTGCCATGCGGTCATTGATCCGGCATTGCCCTTTGGTGGCTACAAGCAGTCGGGATTCGGTCGTGAGCAGGCGCGTCAAGGCCTCGAGTCGTACACCGAGCTGAAGACCGTCATCATTCAGCTTTGATCCGAGGCGGGCGCGCCCGGCGCTCGGATCAGGCCTTCGTCGCCAGCGCTGCCCCAAAGCGCGGATGCGCAAAGTGCATCGGCACGTCCTGCCGGTTCGGCCAGGTCTTGCGCGTCCGGTCGGCCGGGAGCAATACGTCGGGCCCCAGCGGATTGGCCGGGTAGGTCTGATTGGCTGGCTGTAGGTGCGCGACCGTCCTCGACCAGCCGCTCTCGTAGTCCGCCTGCCATTGCATCATGTAATCGAGCCGCTTGATCTTCCAGATGCCCTGCTCGCGCACATAGTCATTTTCGTAGACGCCGGCCTCAAGGAATTGCAACGGCAGGCCCTCGGGCTTGTAGTCGCGGGTTTCGTGACTGCCGCCCATCAGCAGCCCGCGAAACCGGGCCTTGGCCGTTTGCCGGTCCGGAGCCACGGTAATAACGTCCTGCATCTGAAAGTGATCCAGCAAAAAGCCGTACACCGGTCCATTGACGCCCTTGGTGAAGTAATTCTGGAACCAGCTGCCATAGAGGCGACGGACCCCTTCATGCCCGCGGTATTCGCCGGATAGAAACACCACCGCGCCGTCCTGCGCAAACAGCTGCACTACGTCTTCGGCACGATTGAAATCGATGTAATAGCCATAGGCCCAATGCAAACGGCGGATAGCATTGATATCCTCAAGTTCGCCAAGCCGCTGTTCAACGGCCGCTAGCCGGGTCTCGAGATCAGCCATGGACGTGCCCTCCTCGCCTCGTGGTTCGTAGGGCACGCTAACAAATGTTAAGGGGCGACGCGAGAGGAAATCACCATGAATTGGCAAGGAAAGACCGCGTTCATCACCGGCGGAGTCTCTGGAATCGGCTTTGGAATCGCCCGCGCCTTCAGCGCGGCCGGTATCGATCTGATCCTGAGCTATCGAAACGCGGATTACCGGGCGCAGGCCGAACGCTGGTTCGCGGACAACGCACGCCCCCTGCCACGCTTCGTCGAGCTTGATGTCACGGATCGCAAGCGCTGGGCTCAGGTGGCCGCCGAGTGCGGTGCGATCCACATTCTGGTCAACAACGCCGGCGTCAGCGTATTTGGACCCACCGACCAGGCGAACTACGCCGATTACGACTGGATCATGGGCGTCAACTTTGGTGGCGTGGTCAACGGTCTGGTCAGCTTCATCCCGCGCATGCAGGCGCACGCGCAAGGCGGACATATCGTCAACGTGGCGTCGATGGCGGCCTACCTGTCCGGTCCGCAGGCTGGCATTTACACGGCGAGCAAATTTGCGGTGCGCGGCTTGACCGAGTGCCTGCGCTACAACCTGGCGCCGCACGGCATCGGCGTCTCGCTCATGTGTCCGGGGCTGACCCGCACCCAGGCCTGGGATTCGGCCCTGAAGCGGCCCGCCGAATTCGCGGCTTCGGGATTTGCGCCGCCGGACCGCGCCGAGCTCGCGCAGTTCGGCACCGCGTTCGAAGCCGGCATGGATCCACTGGAAGTGGGCACCAAGACCCTAGCGGGAATCATCGAGAACCGGCCGGTGATTTTTACGCACCCAGAATTCAGCGAGGATTTCGCCGCGATCTACCACGACTCCATAGCGGCGCTGCCCAATGAGCCGACTCCCGAGGGACGCCTGCACATCGAGCGCCTGCGCCGAGCGGCCAATAGCGCTGCCGCAGCCGGTAAGCTGATCGGCTTGAAAGACCTGACCTAGGCGGTCGTGGGCCACGCCGCGCGCCTGCCAACCCAGATCGGCAGTGCGCGGCACCCACATCCCGATCGGCCCACCACTCGCGCAACGACGGGCCGCCCGCCTGGTCCGGGACTCAGAACATGCCGTTAGTATTGGCCGATTTCTCGGGTATGGGTTGAACGACGTCCCAGTGTTCCATCACCTTGCATCCCTGGACGCGGAGGATATCGACCACCGCGATGCCGCGATCATCCGGCGCAAATTTGCCGTGCGAATGCACCGCCACAAGATTGCCATCCGCGATAATTCGCTTGATCGAATAATTGATGTTGGGATTCTTCGCGAAGAACGGCTCGAGGAACTTGATCGCGGCCTCGCGTCCGGTCTCGGCCATCGGGTTGTGCTGGATATAGGCGGGATCGACCCAAGTCTCAAAGGCTTCGCGCACCTTCTTGTCCACGTAAAACTCGGTCATAAACTTGGTCACTACCTGCTTCGGAGTCAGGTGGCAGCTCGCTGCGTGCGCCGGAATGGCCGCCAGTGCGAGTCCAGTAAGTAGCAACGATGTGTAGAAGCGCATAGAACTCTCCTATATCAAGACTGTGTACGAAGCCGAATTATTCTGATGTCGTTATTCAACGGACGCCTGCCGACGCGACCGGTAATCGGCCAAAGCATAGCAGTCGATGTCATGAATGGTACCCCCCGGGTGCGAGGCGGCCGTATCACACCTGCCTCTGCCCCCGTCACTTATGGCAGGTCGCTGTCAGGCCGCAAGCTCCGGCACCCCGATCGCTGCCGAAGGCTCCCTGACCCGCAACAGCAGCACCAGGCCGACGGCCAGGAAAATCACCGCGCCGGCAAAGCCGGCTCGCTGGCTTTGCGAAAATGAAGTGACAAGACCAATGGCGAGCGGACCGACAAAGGACGTGGCAGTACCGGACATCGAATAGATCCCGAAGAATTCATTGAGCATCTCGGGCGGCGAGAGCTGTGCCATGAGCGAACGGCTGGATGCCAACCCACCGGTAACAAAGGTCGCCACGGCCATTTGACCAAAGGCAAACACCCGATCGGGTAGCGTCGGAAATGGGCCGCCCAATACCGCGATTGGATGCGACAGGTGCATAAAGAAGGCGCTATCTGGGGTCGTCGAGCAGACCACAATCGTCGCCAGCAATGAACCGGTAACAAAGAAAATCGCGGTACGCCGAGAGCCGATCCGATTGTCAAGCCAACCGCTAAACAGGCCGGCCAGGGCCGCGGCCACGCTGTTGCATAGTCCCAATACCACGATGCTCTCGGGCCTCCAGTGCATGACGGTCGCCGCGTAGACCCCACTGAAGAGCATGAGCACCACGAAGCCTTCGTTGTAGGTGAGGCGAGCCAACAGAAAGAAACCCACGCGGCGAAAGTTCCCGAGCCGGCGCATGGTGACGGCAAGGCGCGACATGCCGTCGCGGATCGCCCGTGCGGCGCCGAGGTGCGTACCCGGGGAGTCCGGAGTGACGAAAAAGAGTGGCATGCCAAACACGAGCATCCACAGCGCCGCCAGCAAACCAACCGCGCGCTCGGGCTCGTGCGCGGCGGGGACCAATCCAAAGACCGGATGCGGATTCCAGCTCCACGCAAACAGAAAAAATACAAACAGGATCACCCCGGAAGCATTGCCCAAGGCCAGACCCATGCCGCTCCAATAGCCTATTTTCCCGGGCGCCACGTTAGGAAGCATGGCATTGCAGAAGATAGCCGAGTACTCAAAGAACAGCATGCCGCCGACCAGCGCGGCAACGATCCAGCCCAGACCATGGGTCATTGCCGGGGTGGCATACCACAGCACACACATCGAGGGTATGCCGATGAGCATGGTCGCCGCCAGCCACGGTTTGCGGCGTCCGCCGGCGTCGGCGATGGCCCCGAGTATAGGTGCGCCAATCGCCACCAGCAGCGCCCCCATGGAGCTGGTGTAGCTCCAGAGCACCTGTCCTCGCACCGAATCCGGAACCACGACCGTAGTGAAGTACGCGGAGAAGACAAAAATATTGACCAGAACGTTGTAAGGACTCCTGGCGCCGTCAAAGAGCGCCCACGCGAATCGACCCGCCACGGAGGCTTTATTTTGCTTCACTGATCACCAATTGAGTAATCGCTGTGGCGTTTTGCAAATTCTATGAAAAAGTCGAGTGCGCCCGGGTTGGCGAGCGCGGCGCGGTTTGCGGCCTTGTCGGCCGGAACTCCCATCAGGATTCTTCTAACCGGGACTTCGAGCTTCTTGCCCGTCAAAGTAACCGGTATGGCGTCGATCTGATAGATCTTGTCGGGTACGTGGCGCGGGGAATAATCGGTCCGCAATCGAGCGCGGATCCGATCGCGGATGGCATCATCCAGCAGCCGGCCGCCATGCAGCTTGACGAACAGCGGCATGAAGAACCCGCCATCGGGCAAATCCAGGTTGACAATGATCGCATCCTCGACCTCTTCGAGTGCGGACAGCGATCGATAGATCTCGGCGGTCCCTATGCGGATTCCGTACCGATTCAAGGTGGCGTCGGAACGACCGAGCACGAAGGCGCCGCCTCGCGCGTTGAAACGCACGAAGTCTCCGTGGCGCCACACACCTTCGTAACGGTCAAAATAGGACTCGAGATAGCGCCGGCCGCCCGGGTCATTCCAGAATTGCACCGGCATCGACGGCATCGGCTGGGTAAATACCAGCTCACCGACTTCATCGATGACCGGCTGACCGTCTTCATTGAAGGCATAGGCGGCGCAACCGAGCGCCCGGGCCTGAATCTCGCCCGCATACACCGGCAGCGTCGAGACTCCACAAAGAAAGCCCGTGCAACAATCGGTGCCGCCGCTGCCGGAGGCGACCCACAAGTCCCGCTTGACGTTGTCGTACACCCAGCGCATGCATTCTGCGGTCACCGGCGAGCCGGCCAGGGTCACGGACTCCAAGCGGGACAGATCGAAGCGATCCTTGGGCACGACCTGGGCCTTTTGCTGATGGGCAATGTAGGTCGGGCTGGTGCCAAACAGGTTGGCGCCGGACTCCTCGATCACGCGCCACAGGGCGTCGGCTCCTGGATACGCCGGATTTCCGTCGTAGAGCACTGGCACCACGTCCGCCAGCAACGAACTGAGAAGGAAATTCCATACCATCCAACCGGTGGTGGTAAAGAAGAACAGCGGCTCACGGGCGTGCACGTCGTAGTTGAAATGCAGGTGCTTCAGATGCTCGAGCAGGATGCCCCCGTGCCCGTGGACAATCGCCTTGGGCAGTCCGGTGGTGCCGGAGGAGAACAGGATCCACAGCGGATGCTCAAAGGGCACTTGCTCGAACTGGAAGTCGGCTGCGGCCACCGGGGGCCCGTCGAAGAGCTCATCCCAGAATATCGTCTTTGGCACCAGTGCTGAACGATCGCTGTCCGGCAGGTTGGGAACTGAGACGATATGCTCGATTGAAGCGAGCTGAGTCAAGACCTGGCGCATTTCGAGCTTGCGGTCGAAAATCTTTCCGCCGTACTGATAACCATCGACGTAGAAGATGACTTTGGGTTGTAGCTGGCCGTAACGCTCCACCACGCCGGTCGGGCCGAAATCGGGGCCGCAACAGGACCAGACGGCGCCGATGCTGGTGGTGGCGAGTACTGCAATCACCGCTTCGGGAGAATTTGGCAGCACGGCGACCACCCGATCGCCCGGCCGCACCCCCAGGGTCCGCAGCCGAGTTGCCAGCGCCCGAACTCGAGCCGCCAGTTCTGTCCACTGCATGCGCGCCAGCGGCGCGCCTTCGCGGGCATAGATCAACGCGTCCGTGCCGGCTCGTTCATGCGCCAGAGCATGCTCGGCGTAGTTGAGTCGCGCTCCCGGGAACCATTGGGCGCCGGGCATCTGGCGACGTCCAAGCACCTGCGTGTAGGGAGCGGACGAGCGGACCCGAAAGTAGTCCCAAATCGCGGCCCAGAACGCCTCAAGGTCCTGCACCGACCATCGCCAAAGTGCCTGGTAATCGTCGAAGGCCAGGCCCCGCTCGCGCCCGAGCCAGTCGACAAAGTGTGTGAGGTGAGATTTCTCGCGCCGCGCGGCGTTGGGACGCCAGAGCAATTCGCCTTCAGCCGCCATCGTGCTGATCCGGTTGGCGCGCTTGCGGTGCAGTAACGCGGTCGAATTGCCGAAGCGGGTCGCACTTGAGCAGATCGCGAATCTCGTTCAGCACCCGGTGCGGCCGCCGGTTGCCGGTCGCGCGCGCCCAGTCCTCGGATTTCGTGACTCCCGTGGTCACCCCGAATGCGGTCGCGCCGCCACGGCGGGCCATGATGATCTCCACGGCCGGATCGTCGCCGACCACGCCCAGGCTGCGCATCGGGATTCCAAGCCTTCGTGCCGCGAAGCGCAGCGCGTGCAAGGAGGGCTTGCCAGTGAGAATGAAGGGTGCCTTGGTCATGCGGCGAATGGCGCCGACGATGGCATAGGAATAACCCATGGTGCGGCCTTGCTTGGTCGCAAAAAACGGCACGTCGGAGGCCACGTACAGCTTGGCGCCTGCCCAGATCGCCTGGCAGGCGGCCTCAATGTCTTTCATCGTGCATTGCGGATGCCAGCCGACGTAAACCGCGTCCACCTCGTTCGCCCGTGGTTCGCCGGTGGTCGTCGTGACAATTCCCGCTTCGGTAAGCGCATGACCGACACCGCGACTGCCAAGCACCAGCACCCTGGCGACGGCGCTGCGCGACATCAGGTCTGCGGCCACGCTCGAGGGAGTGAGCATTCGCTCGTCAGCCACCGGCAGGCCCAGTTCGCGCAAGCGCGCAGCCTGCTCGGCCGGAGGGTAGGCACTGCCATTGGTAAGCACGACGAATGGGACCGCGCGCGCGCGCAGCGCAGTGAGCACCTCGACGGCCCCCGGCAGCACCTCGTAGCCGCCGAGCGATCGGTCACTGAGGAGCAGTGTTCCGTCCAGATCAAACAGAAATCCCTTCAGGGCCGGCAGCAGCTCGGGCACCTGGTCGCTCACGGCCGCGTCCCCGGTGGCACCGACCTCGGGAAGCGCCGCAGTTCGAGTCGGAAACCCGGCTTTTCGACCGAAACCTCGGTGAGCTCGCGGTGGCCTGCGAGCCGCCGCAAAAGCTCGAGCACCGGCCTCGTGGCGGGGTTGTAGTGCCGTGGTGCCGGCGGCGAGGACAGCATCGCATCGACCTGGCCGGCCGGCATCGTGGCCCGCAGGAGCAATTCTTCATCCGACAAGCCCGATCCCAGCCGGCGGCGCAGCTCGCCCACCGAGACCATTGGCGCCTCCGCGCGCAGCTCGCGGGTGCGCGGCAGCGACTCGATGCGCTCCAACACCTTTGCATCGATCGGCACGTTGGGCTTGCCGAACCGGCCGAGGGCGTAACGGATTGCCTCGTCGGGAACCACCGCGTAGCGCTCCGGGTTGGTGACGTTCATGACCGCCTGGGTCAGAAGGATCTGCGAGAACGGGGTCATGACGATCGGCCACCCGAGCTCCTCACGAACGCGCCCAAGCTCCTCGATGACCGCTCCTTCCATGTGCGCCAGGCGGCTCTCGGCGAGGTGCCGGCGCATCGTGCCCACCATACCGCCCGGCAGCTGATGTTGCAGATAACTGGCATCGAAAGCCTGTGGCCGACCGATCGGCAGCCCCTCAGCCTCGGCGAGTCGCGTGAAGTATTGGGCGACTCGGCTCAGCGCCTCATCATCCACCTCCACGCGGTGACCAAGGGCGCGCAGGTTTGCGACCACCCGTTCGGCCGGCGGGTTGGACGTCCCGTCCGCAGCTGCGCCCGACGCACACTGCAAGGCACTCACCCCGTAACCGGGCGCATCCATGTAGGTATGCTCGGCGAGCCCGATGGTGCAATGAGCGTGTAACTCCAGCGGTTTGGAGCCTACCGCGGCCTTTATCGCGGGAATCAGGGTTTGCGCTCGCTTTGGGGACAGCAGCCCGCCCGGATCCTTGATGTACAGGGCGTCGATGTCCGCACATGCGGCGAGCTTGCGTGCCGCCGACACGTAGTGCGCGTCGTCATGCACGGGGCTCAGGGTAAATACCAACGCCGCAATGACGAACTCGCCGCCACTGCGCTTCACGGTGCGCGCACAGGCAATATTCGATTCGGCATCGTTCATGGGGTCCGCCAGACAGAAACGGCGGATGCCATTGCGCACCAGCGACTGGAAGGCAAGCGCCATGACTTCCGGGTGCGCAGTCTCCCAGGAGATGAAACGGAACCCGGTCGACATGAATTGCAACGGCGTGTTCGGCATGGCCGCCGCCGTGAGCCGGATCCGTTCCCAGGGGTCCTCCCTCTTGAAGCGGACCGCGACACCCATGTGCGTCGAGGTCGTGAAGTCGATCGCCTTAAAGCCCACCTGATCCATGGTCGGGGCGATGGTCAGCGTTCGCGCGGTGTCAATCCCAAGTGCTGCCCACAGGCACTGATTGCCATCGCGCAACGAGGTTTCTACGAGCTGCACCTCAGCCATGGAGCACCGGCAGCCCTCGCGATCCGAGGCGCTCCAGCAGCCGCGCCACAAATCCGGTGTCAAATCCGCCGCTCACGAATTCCGGATCCGACAGCAGCAGCTCGTGGAATGGCAGATTGGTGCTCACCCCCGTGAGCTTCGTCGACGCGATGGCACGGCGTAGCAGCGCCAGGGCGCCGGCGCGATCGGGGGCATGAGCAATGATCTTCGCCATAAGTGAATCGTAGTATGGAGGAATCAGCGTACCCGATGCGACATGCGTGTCCACGCGAATGCCCTCCCCCGACGGCCAGATCGCCTCGTTCACCCGCCCTGGACTTGGTCGGAACTCGTTGGCTGGATCCTCCGCATTGACGCGGCACTCGATCGCACACCCGTGCACGCGGACCTCGGATTGCGCCAAGCGCAACCCCTCGCCTGCGGCGATCGCGATTTGCTCGGCCACAATGTCCACTCCGGTCACGGCCTCGGTGACCGGATGTTCAACCTGAATGCGTGCATTCATCTCCAGGAAATAGAACCCATCGCGCTCGCGATCGACCAGAAACTCCACGGTGCCCGCACCGCGATAGTGCAGGCGCTTGGCAAACTGCACCGCTGCGGCATGTAGCGCGGCGCGCAACTGGCGCGAAAGCCCTGGCGCGGGTGTTTCTTCGACCAGCTTCTGGTAGCGGCGCTGCGTGGAGCAATCGCGCTCGCCCAGTTGCACCACTCCTCCTCGGCCGTCTCCGAGCACCTGCACCTCGATGTGGCGAGCGCTCGCAATACAACGCTCGAGGTAGACGCGCCGGTCACCGAAGGCGGCGCCGGCCTCCGCCGCCGCTATGTCCAGCGCGCCTGGCAGGTCCTCGAGTCGATCCACGCGTTTCATTCCGCGGCCGCCCCCGCCGCCGACGGCCTTGACCAGGACCGGCAGGCCAATCTCGCGGGCCGCCGCCATCGCCCCCTCCACCGAACTTACCGCAGCGCCCGGCACTACCGGCACGCCTGCCGCTTCCGCGGCCCGGCGAGCCTGCAATTTGTCACCCACCGCTTCGATTTGGGCGGCGGTCGGTCCGATGAACACCAGGCCCTGCGCCTCGCATAGCCTCGCCAGTTCCGCGCGTTCGGCGAGAAATCCGTAACCTGGATGTATGGCATCCGATTGGGTCGCGAGTGCCGCATGCACGACCGAATCTATCTTGAGATAGCTGTCGGCCGGGTGCGCAGTGCCAATGCACACCGATCGATCGGCGAGTCTGGCCGGCAGGCTGTCGCGATCGGCCACCGAGGTGCCAAGAACGCTCTCCACCCCCAGTTTTCGGCAGGTGCGAATAATCCGCGCTGCGATCTCGCCGCGATTTGCGATAAATACTCGGCGCACGGCCAAGCGACTAGCCGGCCTTGCGCACGCGCAAGAGCGGCGCGCCATACTCGGCGAGCGCCCCGTCGGCCATCAGGATCTCGATCACAGTGCCGCGCACGCCCGCGCGCACTGTGTTCATCAGCTTCATGACTTCGATGATGCCGACGACCGTATCCTCCGCCACTTCGGCTCCGACCTCCACAAATGACGGTGCGCCGGGCTTTGGGGCGCGGTAAAACGTGCCCAGGAGGGGTGCGGCGACCACGTGCACGTCGCGCTCGGCCGCCACGGGCATTGCCGCTACAGCGGCTGTTGGCGGCAACCCGCCCGGCAGTGGAGCGCTGCCCATGCCCGGGGCCGGCTGAATCGTGCCCACAGCAGTTTCGGGGACAAATCCACGCCTCAGCGTGACCTTCGTGCCATCGATCTCGAGCGTCAGCTCGTCGAAGCCGGTTTGTTCGACGAGCCGCATGATCTCCGCCACCTCGGCGGCCGTCAGACTCATGGCTTGCCGCCAAATATCGACATCACGTGCAATCGCGGATCGTGTGCGGCGCGCGCAATGGGCGCCGCATCCTTTGCCGACCATACCGTCTCTGGTCGGCTCTGCAGCAACAAAATGTCGCCTCTATCGCGCTCCAGCGCCCACTCGATATCCTGTGGCCGACCGTAATGGTTCTCGACCCTGCGCGCGATAGACCTCAGCGCCTGCAGCTGTGCGTCACTCATGCAGGGAGCATTGCGCATTTCTGCGCTCACTGGGACGGCCCGTGTCCCGCCACTCGGAGCCGGGACGTGCTGGAGGAGTTTTTCGGAAATTTCACGCACCGAAATATCACCGGTAATCTTGCCCAGCACCCAGCGGTCCGGGGTAACCTCGCCACCCACCACCGCCGACCCGAGACCCCACGAGGCTTCGATGGTCACTACCGATCGATCGCCCGTCACGGGACTGCGGGTAAACATGACCCCTGCGGTTCGCGCGTCCACCATTTTCTGTACGACTACCGCCATGGCCACGCCCTCTTCGGGCATCCCACGTTTGCGCCGGTAACTGACTGACTCCACCGAATACAGGCTCGCCCAGCAGCTGCGAACCCGCTCGAGGGTTTGCTCGAGGTCCGTGACCCAAAGAAAAGTGTCCTGCAACCCCGCAAAACTCGCATCCGTGGCGTCTTCCGTGGTGGCCGAGGAGCGCACCGCGACCGGTGAGGCGCCGGCGCCCTCGCATAAAGTCGCGTGAGCGGAGGAAATGTCCTCCAGAGCGTCAGCCGGTAGCGATGCAGCTTCAATTCGCGCGCGCAACTCCGCGCAGCAGGCTGAGACTTCGGCCAGATTGTTACCGTTCAAGCCTGCAACGCGCGAGCGAACGGGCGACTTGCGCTCCAAGGCCTCGATGAACCGTTCGAACGCAGCGGTTCTGACGACAAATCCGGGCGGCACGGCGATGCCGGCGCGCTGCAACTCACCGAGGCTGCCGCCCTTTCCGCCCACCTGCGCTCTGTCTTGCAGCCCGATGCCGGAAAACCAACTGATAATCTCCGCCGCTGACATCCGGTGCCTACGAAAGTATGGTCACGACCCCGCGGCCGCCGTCGACGCGGATGCGTTGGCCATCCTTAATCCGGGACGTGGCATTTCCCGTGCCGACTACCGCAGGCATTCCGTACTCGCGAGCTACGATGGCGGCATGACTCATTGAGCCGCCTATATCCGATACGGCACCGACAATGGTCTGGAAGATGGGCGCCCAGGTCGGATTGGTGATCTGGCAAACGAGGATGTCGCCTTGCTTGAGGCGCGAGATCTCCTCGACCGTTTTTACCACGCGAGCGGGCCCTTCCACCACGCCGCTGGAAGCCGCGAAACCACGAAGCTCGTTGCTGTTCTGCCCGCTATCGGCCGACAGCCAGGCATCCAGGTTCTCGCGGGTGATCCCCCACAGCATGACAATCGCCGGATCATCGATGATCTCAGGCACCGGTCCCAGTGCCGGTGGCGTCGCGTGCTTGGCCCACTCGGCAATGGCCGCACGCCGCTCCGCCACAATGCTGGGCCAATGCGCCGGCCCGCGCGGGGCCGAGCCGCTGGACCAGGAGGTCATCAGATCAATGATTGCCAGCTCCAACTCGTAATGAGTGAGCTGAAACGCATCTTCGGCGGCGGGAAAGAACCCGTGCGCCGCGAGCAGCCCGCCAAATTCCCGAATCTTGTTGAAGAACAGATTCGTATACCAATGCTCGCAATAAAACTTGTGGCCCTCGACATACGGGAACACCCGGTGCGCCAGAGTGATCATCTGATCGTACGCGCCGCGGTCTTCGTCGGTGTTCAACAGCTCGCGGTAGCCCTGGATGAGCTCCTGCCGCTCGGCCTGAAGTCGCTGGATCGGCCGCTCGAGAGTCTCCCCGGCCTTGACCCGTTTGATGTATTCAGGCAGGCACGCGAAAGGCATCGACAGATCATCATTCCACGCGCGGTGATAATGATAGAAGCCGTCCCCCACGTTGATGTTGAACCACGGATGCCGTGAAGTCTCCAGCTCCGCAAGCCAGGCGAGCCCTGGCTCGCCCTGCGTGCGCAAGGAAGCGAGGATGCTGTCGGGCGAGACTTGCGTGCGGAAAGTCCCCTCGACTCCGAGCTCGACTGCGCGCCGCGCGAGGCGCCGCAGCTCATCGTCAGGACGGAATATCTCCGCCTCCATGCCGGCCACCATCCGTGCGATGGTCTGATCAGTGATTTCCGGGAACGCCTTCTTGCAGAAGGCGAAGAAAGTAAGGTACGCACCGTAGCCGAGCAAGAGGAATTCGAAGTGGTGATGCCACATTCGAAAGTAACCTTCCAGCGTCTTCTGGTAGATGTCCAGCAGATCATGGTTCGAGGCTATGCCACGCCCCGCGTGCACGTGCTCGAGCGGCTCGAACTCCGGGAGTGACACCGCCGGCAACGCGCGCGCTTCCTCGATGAGCGCCAACATTTTCGCCCGCCACTGGGTGTAGAGTTTTTCCCAATTGGCGTAGTAATAGAACGCGCGCTTCTGAAATTCCTCGGTGCGGCGCGCGATCTCAGCCGGGTCGGTCACGGCGTTGCCGCCGATATACACCCTGCCGTTGATTATCCGGTAGTCGATCCCCAGGGTGGTGGGCAAACAGTGAACCCGCGTATTGGCCGCGCCCAGCGCGCAGTAGGCCGCTTCCGCGGTCACCATGTCGAACGCGGACATGGGCTCGGGGAAGTGCATGGAGTTGTAGAACCAGAAACGGGTGTCGTCCGCCTTGTCGAACTGCATGGTGTAGGGGTACGCGGCCTGGGCGCGCTCGGTTCCGGCGATGACCTTCAGCGAGCTGGGTAGAGGGAAACCGCTGGAGGTGCTGGGCGTACTCATGAAAGCTCTCCTGAATCTGGCCAAGGGTAGTCGTTGTGTCCGGCCTCGACGCGGCCTACCGCGCACAACCTCTGGCTCCGCAGTGCGGGGGGCAGTTCCCTTGGGCCTATGTTCGCCCACGGCACTGCGGCGACTCAAGGGGTGGCTTGGACCACACCATCGCCACCCGCAGGCGCTGCGGCAAGGGTGTAACCCGAACTGAGCCGCCTCGACGGTGCCAGTCCCGGGCCGTCCCCGCCCAAAGCGCGGTGTCGCGGCGGGCCGTATCATCGTCGACAAGCTACTATGACAAGGATGACAAGAGCCGCGGCGACCGATCTTCGGCCGCGGCGCCATTTGAAGTATAAGCGCGAATTCAGGCCACCGAGGGATTTAGGCGGAGGACCGGCAGATGCAGAACGTTCAGGACAAGGTAGCCTTCATTACCGGCGGAGCAAGCGGCATCGGGCTGGGCATCGCCGGCGCATTTATTGAAGCGGGGATGCGCGTCGTACTGGCCGATCTGCGGCAGGATCACATCGATAAGGCCCTGTCCGACTTCGGGCGCGCTGGCCAATCAAAGAAAGTGCACGCGATCCTGCTGGATGTCACCGACCGCGCCGCGATGGCAGCCGCCGCCGCGGAAACCGAGCGAGTGTTCGGGGGCGTTCACGTACTGGTCAACAACGCCGGAGTCGGCATCCAAGGGCCGTTCAAGGGGATCACCTTCGCTGATTGGGACTTTGGCCTCGCTGTGAACCTTGGTGGCGTGATCAACGGCCTGCAAACGTTCCTGCCACGCATCCGGGCCCACGGCACGGGCGGACACATCGTCAACACGGCCTCACTGGCCGCACTGGTGCCCATGCCGGCGCAATTTGTCATTTACCAGGCTGCGAAGGCGGCGGTAGTAACCATATCCGAGTGCCTACGGGCGGAGCTCGCGCCGGAAAATATCGGCGTGTCGGTGCTCTGTCCCGGCCCGGTCCGGACCAATATCCACGAACTCGCCCGGAATCGTCCGCCACAATTTGGCGTCGGCGATGCGTTCCGAAAGTCTGAAGAGGCGGGCGAGGCGCAGGTCCATTTTCCGAGCATGATGGAGCCCGCCGCGGTGGGCGCGCTGGTGTTGAACGCGATCGTGCGCGACCAGCTGTATGTGATCACGCACGGCGAATGGAAAAGCGCCGCCGAGGGCCGCCACGCTGCCCTGATCGCCGCTATGCCCGAGAAGCTCGATCCGGCGCTGATGGCCATGCTCCAGGGATCAGGCCCGGGAGCTGCCAGCCAGAAACTGAGTGAGCTGGCCGGCAAGGTTAGGGGCTAGCGCGATGCGGCGAGGTCGGCACCGGCGCGCAGTGCCCGCAATTTCTTCCAGGTAACGGCCGGATCAATCTTGCCGTAGCCCGCAAAAGTACCGAAGCCACAATCGGTGCTGGCGATCACGCGCTCCAGGCCGACGATGGCCGCATAGCGCTCGATCCGCTGCGCAATGAGTTCGGGATGTTCGACATAATTCGAGCAGCTATCGATCAGCCCTGGCGCAAGCAGTTTCTGATCGGGAATTTTCCTGGTCGCCCAGACTTTCCATTCGTGCTCATGACGCGGATTGGCCGCCTCAAAGAGAATGGTCGCCGGTCGCGCCTTGAGAATCAGGTCGATTATCCGCTCGAGCGGGATGTCAAAGTCGTGCGGGCCTTCATAATTGCCCCAGCAGACGTGCATGCGCATCCGCTGCGGCGCAATCCCGGCGGTCGCGGCATTGAGTGCCTCGATATGGGCGGCGGCGAGATTCAGGAACTGTTGCTCGCTCAGATCCTGAAATGTGGTGTGCCGCGACATGGCCAGGTCCGGGCAGTCGAGCTGCAATTGCAGCCCACTGGCCGCAATCGCTTCGTATTCGGGGCGCATGGCCGCGACCAGGTCGGCCAGGTAGGCGTCGTGGCTCGGATAATACGCGTTGGCCTGGAAGGCTGTGATCAGGCCCGGCGAGGCCGCGTTCAGGAAGCCCTGCACGCTCTTGCCTTCGATCGCCTTTAGCATGCGGCGGATATCCTCGCGGCACGGTTCCAGATTGACCAGCCGTACCGGGCCCACGCAGTTCGCCCGCACAAATTCCTGCTCGCCCATGATCAGGGCGAGCTTCTTCCTGAGTTCAGGAAGTTGCGCTAAGTCCAGCGCCGGCTTTCGTTGGACATCGCCGCCAAATCCGGAGAGTCGCTCCGTGACATAGGTGGAGTAACCCACTTTGCCAAGCTCGCCGTCACTGACGATGGATACTCCGGCCTGTTCCTGCTGCACAATCGCGGCGCTGATTGCCGCCTGGACGCGGCGCTCGAAATCCGCGGCGTCGTAAGGTTTGCCGTGATCGCGCTGCAGCAGTACAGCCGTCAGATCATCGCCACGCGGCAGGCTTCCGACGTGCGTCGTCAGCATTGGCCCCATGAATTTCCTCTTGCGTTTTGTATGCAGTACATACCATTATGTTGGGAGGAGAATACCCAAATGGCAAATTCCAACCGCAGCAACGTGCAGTCGCTCGAGTCGCTCCTGGGGAGTGCCGGCAATGTCGTTGAATTGCTCCGCAACCAGCAGGCCGGACCCAATGTATACCCGGGCGTGCCGGCCGAATATACAAATTGGCGCGATGAGCAGCGGGCCTGGCAGCAGAGCTGCGTGTTGTTCAACCAGTCTTATCACATGGCGGAGTTGATGGTGGAAGGCGCGGACGCGCTCGCCTTTCTGAACGGACTGGGGATCAACAGCTTCGAGGGCTTCACGCCCGACAGAGCCAAGCAGTACGTTCCCTGCAGTCACGACGGCTACGTGATCGGCGATGGCATCCTGTTCTACCTTGCGGAAAACCAGTTCAACCTCGTGGGCCGCGCCCCCGCGCTCAATTGGGTGATGTTCCAGGCCGAATCGGGAAACCACCGTGTGAAGTGCAGCTACGACGAGCGCACCGCCGCCCGCCCCGACCCCGAGAATCGCCGTCACTATCGTTTCCAGATACAGGGTCCGAATGCCTCGAAGGTCATCGAGACCGCAACCGGCCGGCCGGCTCCCGAGCTGAAATTCTTCAACATGTGCTGGATGGAGATTGCCGGGAAGAAAGGTCCGGGCCCTGCGCCACGGCATGGCAGGCCAGCCCGGTTTCGAATTGATGGGTCCCTGGGCCGACCACGCCACGGTACACGCCGCCCTGGTCGCCGCCGGCAAGCCCCATGGCATGCGCCTGGTCGGAGGGCGCTGCTATTCCTCGAACACTCTGGAGTCGGGCTGGATCCCCTCGCCGCTGCCGGCGGTGTATTCAGGCGACAGGATGCGGCCGTTTCGTGAGTGGCTCACCATCAACCATTACGAGGCCAAGGCATCGATCGGTGGCAGCTTCGTGTCAGACAAGATCGAAGACTACTACCTTACGCCCTGGGACCTCGGCTATGGCCCGTTCGTCAAGTTCGATCACCAGTACATCGGACGCGAGGCGCTGCAGAAGATGGCCCCGGGTCCGCACCGCAAGAAGGTCACGCTGGCGCTCGATGATGTATCGGTCACAGACGCGCTGTTCACTCTGTTCGATAAGGGTCTGCGGGCGAAATACATGGAATTCCCGAGTGCGGTGTATGCCATGCATCCATTTGACCGCGTTACCGTGGACGGGAAGCTCGCGGGCCTGTCCACCTGGGTGGGCTACAGCGCCAATGAAGGCAAAATGCTGACCCTCGCCGTACTCGATGCGCAATACGCCACGCCGGGTACCGAGGTAACCTTCGTGTGGGGTGAGCCAGACGGCGGCACGCGCAAGCCCACCGTGGAACGCCACAAGCAGGTGGAGATCAAGGCGGTGGTCTCGCCTGTGCCCTACTCGGCCGTGGCGCGCACGGCGTACGCCGACAGCTGGCGCAACCGATCCGACCGGACCGCCAGCAGGAGTAAATCATGAACGATCTCGCCGCCCTCAGCGCTCGCCTCGACAAGTTGGAACACGAGCTCGCGATTCAACAGGACATCCATCAAATACGGCGCGTCCAGTACACCTATGGGTACTTCATCGACAAGTCTCAGTACAACGAGGTGGTCGACCTTTTTGCCGAAGACGGCGACGTCTGGTTCCTGGGTGGAATCTACAAGGGCAAGGCGGGCGTGCGTCGCTTGTACATCGAGCGTTTCCAGACTCAATTCACCCAAGGCCACAACGGACCTCGTTACGGCTGGCTGCTCGACCATCCGCAGATGCAAATGGTCATTGACGTCGCGCCGGATCGGAAAACGGCCAAGGTACGCGGCCGCTCCATGATGCAGGCCGGGCTGCATGAAAGCGCCGCCGGCGAGCCTCGCGCCTGGTGGGAAGGCGGCATCTATGAAAACGACTACGTCCGCGCGGACAGTGTTTGGAAAATCAAGGCGTTGCGGTATTTTCCTTTCTGGCACGGGAGCTTCGCCGAGGGCTGGCCAAAGACCCGCATAGACTTCATCCCGATGTCGAAAGTGCTCTACCCCACCGATCCGCTGGGCCCCGATGCGCTGATCGAGCCGCAGCCGCGACTGTGGCCGGCGACCGACACGGTCGCGTTCCACTATCCGCATCCGGTGACGGGTAAGCCGATTGTTCTGGACAACAGCCGTGCACGCGAAGGTTACAAGGATGCGGGACGCTAGCGAGCTGAGTGACAAGCTAGAAATCGCCGAACTGATTACCCGCTATGCCACGCTCCACGATAGCGGCGATTGGGAGGCGGTCGCCGGCCTTTACACCGAACACGGCATGATGAGCCGCCCGACAGCACCGGATGAATTCGTCCTTGGGCGGGCGGCGATTCTGGACGCCTTTCTGGCTCGGCCGCGCCGGGCGACGCGACACATCGTCGCCAACGTGCTTGTGGACCTGCACGACGGGGCGCACGCGAGCGCCTGCAGCCAGATCCTGCTGTACATCGGCTCCTTTGCCAAGGATGGCGGCCTGCCCTTGCCGCCCGCGGTGCCACCGCTGATCGGCAGCTTCCACGATCGGCTCATCAGGACCGATCGCGGCTGGCGATTCACCGAGCGGCGCGGCAGCCTGGATTTTCGCGTGCCGCTCTAAAGAGAAGCCGTGAGTCCCGCCAGTCCCGAAGTGCAGTCCACCATTACCTATCTGATCCCGAGTTCGCGGATCAACCGACGCTTCTGGGCACCGGGCAGGGAATTTAACACCGGTAGCTACGCGCCCTATCCGGTGACTATCCGCAATGCCCGGATCGGCGGCACCTTCACGCTGGACGATCATGGCTTCTGCCTGGGACGCCACCATTCCGATATCACGGACTGGGAGACCCAGTACGGTCCGGCGAGCGCCTACGCGGCGCAGGTCTGCGAGGTCGCCAAGTCCTTGAGCGGCGCGGATCTGGTGTTGACGATGGGAGGCATGGTTCGCAGCTCCGGCGCCACCAGCGCGAACGTCCAGCCACCGGCCGCCGAGGCGCATGTCGATTTCACGCAACGCAGCGCGGAGCGCATCGCGCGCAGAATGTATGACCGCGCGTGTCCAGCGGGCGCGGGCTTTCGCCGCTTCATCGCCTTCAGCCTATGGCGGGTGCTGTCGATGCCTCCGCAGGACATGCCCCTGGCGCTGTGCGAGGGGCGTTCGGTGCGCGACGATGAAGGCACCCACAACACCAAGGTGGACGTCGAGGTGATTCCAACGGGCGAGGCCCTGTTCGCGCCTATCGAGGGCGAGGAAGACATGACCGCAGCCACAATCTTTCATCACTCGCCGCGACACCGTTGGTGGTACTTTCCGGACATGACGCCGGATGAAGTGATCTTCATCAAGCTCTACGATTCCGACCACCGCACCGCCTGGCGCTGTCCGCACACGGCGTTTCGGGACACGACCCGCCCCGATGCCCGGGAGCGGCGCTCGATGGAATTCCGCGCGGTCGCGTACTATTCCAATAGCTGAGGGCGCCGGCACGCCCCCGCGCTCCTAGGCGGCGGCCGCCAGTTCGGCGGCGCCGACCCACCAGCCGTGCACTTGCGGGCGCAATCGATGCGGAATGGCTATCTTGGCCACGGGACCGGCGCTGAGGTTGCCGGCATCGAATATCCACGCGGCATGGCTGAAGTCCTTCGGACCGAGCTGCTGGTCCACCACCGCGACCAGCCAACCGTCTTGGTTCGGCTGCGAGGACGGCACGAGTACGGGCTCATTTATGCCGTGACCCGGCGGGAGTGCGAACGACTGGGGCGGCTTACCCGCAAAGTCGACACGCAGCAGCATGTTGAACATGGCGCCCACCGGCCCGCCGAGCACGGGCGGCCCTTGCATCTGCGGATTCATGGTCAACATCCAGCCATGCGTATAGGAACGGCCCTGCGAGGCGGCCGAGATGACCGGGAAATCGCCCGGTGGACCAATCACGGTTTCCCTTACCGCCTCGCTGTCGTCGTTCAGGTCGAGGGTCCAGCGTGCCAGCCGACTGCCCATTTCCGAGGGAGGCACGTTCAGGCCCGAGGCCCGCTGTATGAAGGGAAAGGCGTTCACATTGGACAGGCACTGGTCGAACTGGATGCGGCCCTCGGCATCTTCAAACGCGTTCATCATGTGGTAGCAGAACACGCCCTTAGGCCCTCGAAACCAGCGCATTTCCGAGACCGAACCGTACCTGGGCATGACACCAACCCAACTGTCCCGGTTCATTTCGTGCACCCAGTGATCGCCACCAGCCCGAAGCCGAACCAGCTCGCTGGTAGTCGGATAGATCGGGAACAGCACATGATTTTCGGTAATGGCGAAGTCGTGCATCAACGCGCAATACGGCGCGTCGAACCACTGCTCGCGCACCAGATTCCCGGCCCGATCGGCGATGCAGTACGCAATCTTGGTCGAAGCCTCGCCGTCGGCCTCGTAGCCATAGAAGAAAAGCTCTCCGCTCTGCGGATCGATCCGCACGTGCGCGGTCATCGTCTGCGAGCGCAGCTTGCCGCCGAAGTCAAAACGACCGATGGTCTCGAGTGTGTGCGGATCGACCTGGTACGGGCGGCCGTCCTCTTTGGCCATGAGCAATCGTCCGGCGTGCCAGACCGGCGTGGTGTTGGCCACCGTCCGGTCCACCCCCGCAACTTCGGGCTTGTCCGTGAAACGGTTGCGATACTTGCCAAATAGTGCCCGCCCCGCCGCGACCTCGGCCTTATGCCGAGCCGTTTGCACGAACCGCATTGCAAAGTTCGCCTGCCCGGCAGCGATCCGCAATACCGACACCATACCGTCGCCGGACAGGCTCGCGGCGCTGTCTTCCATGTACGGCGCAAAGGCCGGATCCGGGGTGGCGCGGAAGAAACTCCCCTCGACATCCTTCGGAATGCGGCCTTCCACAGCCAGCGAATTCAGTTCATATTCCGCGGCGATCGGCGCATTTAGGCCGGTATAGTCGGGCGTGGCGGGGAAGGTTTGCATATGACAAGAGCGCCCTGACGCTGGTGGCGATTATGATGCTAGCAGGTACCGCGACTGGCAAGCGCACATCAGCCGAACCATAAGGCAATAGCGCGCATTTCGATGCTGACGCGTGGCGCACTGTCCGGGGCACACAGGGGATTATTGAAAGCCACGTGCGGCACGCAGTGCGCCCGTCGCCGATCACTGTCGTTCGTCTTGAAGACCAGCGCTTCGTCGCGATGCATGTCGGGGAACCAATGCCAGCGGTGCGTTGGACGGTGCGCCACCACAATGCCTTCGAAGGACCATTCCGGCTTGCCCGGTGTGTCGAATACCGCATCGGCAGCGATCAGCTCTTCGCCCTGCACACTGCGGGCATCACACACGGCAAGCGGCACGTCCTGTGGGGGCACCGATAGCGCACGCCAAATGTTGAAATGAATGTAGCGAACCAGCTTGCGTCCCGCGGGCGTGGCACGCTCTGCAAACTCGGCCGCGGTCGGATCGCTGACGTCTACGTGCGCAAAGCGAGCAGGCCGCGAATTATCCAGGGCCCCCGATTGCGCTGATTTTTCGCTGAACCGAAGGATTCCGGGGCTATTGACGACCACCTGGTCGGCACCGGACAAGCCATGGATGAGTTCGACGATTTCCTGGCGATGAATTGCCTCAATGGCCGCCCGATCGGCAAAGTCGGCGACCTTGCTGCGGTGCTTCAGCAGCACAAATCCGGACTCATCGAGCGTAGTCGTGCGCACGCGCGCATCAGCGATGTCCATTTCAATGGCAACGATCTCGAGCACGTCGCGTCTGACATCATTGGCGTGATAACGCGGGCGGCGTATGCCCCTTCCGGCATAGGCGATTGCGGCACGGACATTCATGGGAGAGGCAGGTGACATGGGTGGCGAACTGATTCTAAACTGCCAGTCAGTATACGACTGAAGGAAATCCCGATGACAGCAGCAGCTGAAGCCGAAACCGTCGCCTGCCAAGTCCGCGATGGCATTGCCTGGGTCAAATTCAACCGCCCCGACAAGCGCAACTGCATGAGTCCAAAACTCAACCGACAGATGCTACGGGTGCTCGAAGAGCTGGAATTTCGCGACGATGTGGGCGTGCTGGTACTGACCGGCGAAGGGAGCGCGTGGTCGGCCGGAATGGACCTCAAAGAGTACTTTCGGGAAACCGAGGCCCTCGGCCTGCGGGGAGTGCGCCACGCGCAACGCGAGGCCTACGCGTGGTGGGAGCGCCTGCGCTGGTACCAGAAAGTCTCCATTGCCATGGTTAACGGCTGGTGCTTCGGTGGCGGCTATGGGCCGCTATTCGCCTGCGATTTGGCGTACTGCGCCGACGATGCGCAATTTGGGCTTTCCGAGGTCAACTGGGGCATCCTGCCCGGCGGCGGTGCAACCAAGGTGGCCGTAGACCTGATGCCGATGCGCACGGCGATGTACCACGCGTTGCTCGGCGAGAATCTGAGCGGACAACAGGCGGCAAGCGCGGGTCTGGTCAATGAATCGGTGCCCGGGAACCAGCTCGAAGCGCGCGTGACCGAAGTGGCCCGCAAGTTGCTGAAGAAGAACCTGGCCACTCTCAAGGCGACCAAGGACGCGGTGCGTCGCGTCCGCGAGATGACCTACGACAACGCCGAGGATTACCTGATACGTGCGCAAGAAGCGCTCAATTGGCACGACAAGACCGATGGCCGGCACAAGGGCATGCAACAGTTCCTCGACGAGAAGTCCTACAAGCCCGGCCTGGGCGAATACGATAAGTCCAAGTAGTACCCGCCGACATGGTTTTGTTTGACCCGGTCGCAACCTACGCATTGTCCAATCCCAAGGGCCTGGCAGTAGTCGATCTCGAATCAGTACAGCGCTGGACCTATGCCGAGTTGGACGCCGCCGTCGACCGCCTCGCCAGCTGGCTGGTGGCAGAATTTGGGCCGAACAGCGCCGTCCGGGTCGCGACCCTGGCCAGGAATTGCGCGCAGATGCTGGTCCTGCAACTCGCCGGCACGCGCGCCGGCACCATTTTTGTGCCTTTCAACTGGCGCCTGGCGGCGGCTGAGATCGAGGCGCTGGCCGCCGACGCCCAGCCACAGATCGTATTTCACGATCCAGAATTCATCCCACCGCCGCAAGTACCCCGCGCTATGCCCATGGCCGGAATGTTTGGCCTTGGCGTCGCCGGCGCGCACCCGCCCTCGCATGCACGCCGGCCCTTTGAGGCCGTGGCCACCCTGCTCTACACCTCCGGGACCAGCGGCCGCCCCAAAGGCGTCATGCTCTCTGAAGCCAACAGTTTCTGGGGCTGCGCAAATTTTATATTCGGCAACGATGTGACGATGCACAGTGTGTTCTTGTGCGATATGCCGTTGTTTCATACCGCCGGACTGTACGCCGCGACCAGGGTACCGATCCAGGCCGGTGGCTGCGTGCTCATTTCCAAGGGGTTTGATCCCCAGACCACTCTGCAGCGACTGTCGGATCCGGCGCTGAAGGTCACCCACTATTTTTCGGTGCCGCAGATGGCAGCAAAGCTCTGGAATCAGCCCGGCTTCAGGCCTGAAATGTTGCGCGGCTTGGTCGGCTGGGCCATCGGTGGCGCCCCTAATCCCAAGGCCCAGACTCAGCGCTTCGTGAATGCCGGCATAAAGATTACCGAGGGCTTCGGCATGTCCGAGACCGGATCCAATTTCGGCATGCCGACCCACGACCTACAGACGCTCTGCAACAAGGCCGGTAGCTGTGGCCTGCCGTTCATGACCATCGAGGCCAAGCTCGTCGGAGACCAAGGCCTGGAAGTTCCGCAAGGACAGGTGGGAGAACTCTGGCTGCGCGGACCGTGTATTTCGAGTGGCTACTGGAACCAGCCGGAAACCACGGCGAAAGCCTTTCGCAATGGCTGGTTCGTCACCGGCGATGCCGCAATGAAGGATGAAGACGGTTTTTACTACATCGTCGATCGTAAAAAGGACATGTACATTTCGGGCGGGGAAAACGTGTATCCCGCCGAGGTCGAGGCGGCCCTGGCGGAACTCTCCGAGGTCGGTGAGTGCGCGGTGGTGGGCGTGCCGGATGAGCGCTGGGGCGAGGTCGGACGCGTGTATGTTATCCCGGTGCCAGGACGGAAAATCACGCCGCACGAATTGATCGCGCACTGCGCACAACGGCTCGCCAAGTTTAAGGTGCCCAAGACGGCCGTCATCACCGATGTTCTCCCGCGAACGGCGTCCGGAAAAGTGCAGAAGCACGTACTGAGGCAACGGGCCATCGAGGAATTGGCGGCGCGATGAGCTTCACGCCAGTCGCCTGATGGTATGTCGCCCTATTCGGCGCGGCGCTCCTTCAGCACCACGAGCGCAATCGCCGCTACCAGCGATCCGGCGGCCATGACAATGGAGACGATCTGCAGACCGAGCCCCGCCTGGAATAGGTAGCCGGCGCAGACCGGCGCGAGCGCGGCGCCGCCACGGCCCACGCCTACGGCAAATCCGGTTCCGGTCGCACGCACGTAGGTCGGAAATACCCAGGCAAACAGCGAATAAAATCCGACGATCGCAGCATTGGTGAACAGGCACGCGAACCCGACCCGGAGCGGATAGGCCAGTCAGGTCACTGGCTCCGTGGCCGAACCAGACGATCATCGCCGACCCGGCAATCAGGGTGATGATGGTCAATCTTTTCAGTCCCACCCGAGTGGCAATCAATCCGAATACGGCCCCGCCGGTGACGCCACCCACATTCGCCCAGGTCAGCACACCAGCCGCCGCCTTGGGCGAGAATCCCATATCCACGACAATTTTCGGCACCCACTTAAGGATGTAGTAAAAACTCGTGACGTGGGCAAAGTAGGCGCAGGTGATGACAATGGTCGTCACTACCAGGCCCGGCTTGAATATGTCCGCGAGTGAACGCGTCGCCGCGCTCGCCGGCGGGGCCGCCAGCACCGCCGCCGTCGGGTGACCGAAACGCGTCAGCACGCGATTGATTCTTTCAAGCGCTCCGGGGGGTCGCGCTCGATCGAGGAATGCCACCGATTCGGGCAGGAGTAGCCATACGAGCGGCACGAATACCGCCGTGGCCCAGGCACCGAAAATAAACACGTCACGCCAGCTGCCGCTGGTCAGCAGGCCCTGGACGACCATGCCGCCCAGCACGCCGCCGAGCGGATAGCCTATGACCATCAGGGCCATCGCCAGGCTTCGCCACCGTAGGCTGGAGCACTCGGCGGCCGCTGCGTTGATCGACGCCAGCATGCCGCCAATGCCCAATCCGGTCAGCAGCCGGAACACTAGCAATGGGATCACGGCGTCCGAGTGCGCAGCCCCGTACATGCCGATCGCCATGGCGATGAGGCAGCCGAGAATGGTCGGTCTCCTCCCGATCTTGTCGGCGACGCCACCGAGCAAAACTGACCCGATCGCCATACCCAGCAATTCGGTCGACAGTATCCAGCCGAGCGTGGCTTTGTCGATCCCCCATTCCTTGGCGATGCCGGGCGCCGCGAAACTGATCGACAGGACGTCGAAGCCGTCCATGGCATTCAATCCGACAGTGACGATGACCGCCGCCCACTGCCAAAAGCGCATGACGCCATGGTCAATAACCGACTTCGGGTCGCTGGACATGTTCCGTTCCCCCGCGGCGCCGTTTCTTATTCGTGAATCTGGGTGAGCAGCTGAATCAGCGTGGTCACTTCCTTCTCCGTGAAGCGAGATTTGAGCCAATGCTCATGCTGCTGGATGGCAGTCTTGGCCGTAACCAGCGCCTTGCGTCCGACCGGTGTCAGGTTTAGGGTCTGCTTGCGTCCGTCGCTGCGCGACCGGCCCCGCACCAGGTATCCCCTGGATTCAAGGCGATTTACGATGGCCATGGTGGTGGCCCGATCCATGCGCATCCGCTGCGCAAGATTGGTCTGGGCTATGTCCGGATGGTCATCGACCAGCCAAAGTACCGACACTTGCTTCTGCGTCAATTCAAGATGTGCAAAGCTTTCCGTGAAATGCCGGTATACCGCCCCATGAGCGAGGCGGATATGAAAGCCCACGATGTTGCGGATTTCGCCGATGTCTTCGTCACCCGCGACGTGCGGAGTGGTGATCGTCAGCGTCTCTTTTGGCCTTGACATCCGGCCCCCTATAATCGTCAGTATAGCTTACAAATTTATTCCAGCGAGTGCAGCCATGGCCCACTACCCCGAATCGCCGAGCTTTACTGGCTTCAATATGCCCTCCCGCATTGAGGCCGACGCCTTCAATCTGGCCCACCAGGGCCGCATACCGGCTGAGCTCAATGGAGCGTTCTACCGGGTGCAGCCGGACCCGCAATTCCCGCCGCGCCTGGGCGACGACATCGCCTTTAACGGTGATGGCATGATCACGCGCTTCCACATCCACGACGGTCAATGCGACTTCAGGCAACGCTGGGCACGTACCGATAAATGGAAGCTGGAAAATACCGCCGGCCATGCCCTGTTCGGCGCCTACCGCAACCCGCTCGGGGACGCTGAATCGGTCAAGGGCAAGATCCGCGGCACTGCCAATACCAACGCCTGGATTTACGCAGGCAAATTGTACGCATTGAAAGAGGACTCGCCCGCCTTGGTGATGGATGCCGCCACGATGGCCACGGAGGGCTATACCTGGTTTAACGGCAAGATGACGGGACAAACATTCACCGCCCACCCAAAGGTCGACCCGCGCACCGGAAACATGATTGCTTTCGGGTACGCCTCAAAGGGCTTGTGTACCGACGACTGCACTCTGTACGAAGTCACACCTGCAGGAGAGCTGCTGAGTGAATTCTGGTTCAAGATTCCCTATTACTGCATGATGCACGACTTCGCGATCACCGAGGACTACGCCCTGTTCCACGTCGTACCCTCGATCGGCAGCTGGGAGCGGCTGCGCCAGGGGCTGCCCCATTTTGGTTTCGATACCACGCTGCCCGTGTATTTGGGCGTGGTGCCACGGCGCAGCACTGAGAAAACCCGCGACATCCGCTGGTTCAAGCGCGGCAATTGCTTCGCGAGCCATGTGCTCAACGCCTACCAGGAAGGCACCACAATTCACTTCGACACCGCGGAAGCCAAAAACAACATGTTCCCCTTCTTTCCCGACGTCCATGGCGCGCCGTTCAACGGCATGGAAGCGATGAGCTATCTGTCGCGCTGGAGCGTCGACATGAGCGCCAGCACGGAGCAGTTCAAGAGCATCAAGCGGCTGACCGACACGGCCGCCGAGTTTCCGCGCATCGACGATCGATTCGCCGGCCTGGCCTATCGCCACGGTTGGCTGCTCGAGATGGACATGCGGCGCCCCGTCGAGCTGCGGGGCGGCACCGCTGGCGGTCTGCTGATGAACTGTCTTTTCCACAAGGATCTGGCAACCGGGGAAGAGCAACATTGGTGGTGCGGCCCGGTCTCGAGTCTGCAGGAGGCCTGCTTCATACCGCGCAGCAAAACTGCCGCCGAGGGCGATGGCTGGATCGTTCAGATTTGCAATCGACTCGACGAGCACCGTAGCGACCTGCTGTTGTTTGATGCGTTGCAGATTGCCAAGGGACCGATCGCGACAATCAACATTCCCATTCGCATGCGTTTCGGCCTGCACGGCAACTGGGCCGACGCCGCGGACATCGGGCTGGCTGCGTAGCTCACGACGGGTGCGCGCGCCCGAAGACTATTAGATAGGTTCCCCGGCGGCTCGGGCGCGTTGAATCATGCTGGCCTCGTCTTGGACCACCCGTCGCGCGAGCATGAGCAGCAGCACTATGATCAGAGGCGCGACCCAGTTGATGTCGAGAATCGCGGCCGCCAGGTTGCCCCCGTTGGCATCGGCAATCATGCCCACGACAAAGGGTCCGATGCCCAGCCCAAAGATGGTAGAGGCAATCACATAGGTGCTGGATGTGATCCCGCGCATGCGGGGTAATACCTGCTCGAACATCGCGGCGTACAGCGGTGGCAGCCAGCCCGTGAGGACCAGGCTGTAGGGCACGAAACGGGCATAAAAACTGGCCGGATTCTCGGCACCATAGACCCAGATGGCGATCAGTGGCGACAAGCCCAGCGCAAACAGCGTGACGTAGACGCGCCCCACGCCCGGGAAATGCCGCTGCACGCGATCGGACACCGGACCCGCAACCAGCGGTCCGATGATGCCCATGACAGTCGCCACCAAGCCAAATTGCAGGCCGGTGGCCGTCGGTGACAACCCGTAGTGCTTCATCAGGAAGGATGGGGTGAATCCCATGATTCCGTAATTGATCATGGTCTGCAGAGAGCCGATCGCGATGCACAGCAACAGTGCGGGGGAGCGCGTGATCACCATAAACGCAGGCCGGTCTGCGTACTTCAGACTCTGCAGGAGATTGAAGACCACGAAGATGCCGAAGCCGACTACAGTCCACTGGAGCGCATGCGGGTTGACAGTAAGCGTACCGAAATGCAGTGGTGGCCGGGGTGAGAATGCGCTCGTCAGGCCCGTCAGCCATGTCATCGCTACGACCAGCAGGGCCAAGGCAGAACAATTCCACAGCCAGTCGCGGCTGCTGGCTCTGCGCTTTGCCAGCGCCAGCCAGTTAGCTACCGGCGTAACTGAACCCAACACGGCAAGGCTGGCACGGAATGGATGCGGATCGTGCGGTGACTCGATGCCGTCCAACTGACCGCGCTTGGGTTCTGCCATGCGCAACAGCAGCGCAGCCACCACAAAGCCCGGGACTGAGGCCACCAGGAAGGCAAACTGCCAGCCGTGCAGTCCCAGCGGCGTCCCTGCACCGAGGTAGCGGTGATCCCACCAATCGGCCGCCACGCCTCCCAGCATCAACGAGCACCCCAGACCGAGCGCGATTGCCGCTGCGATAACCGCCATGGCCATGCCGCGCCGTGCCTTCGGGAAGTGGTCGAAAACCAGCGAGTAACCGGCCGGGTAGACCGCGCCCTCGCCGATGCCCACGCCAAGGCGTGACAACGCCAGCAGTGCGAAGCCGTGCGCAAAGGCCGCCAGGCCGGTGGCCACGGACCAGAACCCCAGAGCCAGTCCCAGCAGGCGGGTCCTGATCCAGCCGTCCGCCAGTCGGCCCAGCGGCAGGGAGAACAGCGCGTAGAACAGCGCAAACACCGTGCCGTACAACAGCCCCATCTCGGCATCGCCAATGTGCAGATCTGACTTGATGCGCGGGGCGAGGATGGCAAGGATATTTCGATCCAGAAGGCTCATCGCGTTTGCGAGTGCCACCAGGATCAGCGCATACCATGAGGCCCGCCCGATACGCTGGTCACTCACAACTTGAACCAGCGCTCGGCGTTGGTCTGCATCAGTTTCTTCTTCACGGCGAGCGGCACATCGAGCAGGTCGTGGGTGCGCACCTCGTCGGGCACAAACTGGTAGGGGTAATCCATCGCGTACATCACGCGGTCCTCGCCCAGAACGGACTGCGAAAATTTGATGGCCGGCGCCCAGGCCATCCCGCTGGTGGTAATGAGCACATTGGAGCGCATGTATTCGGTAATGGTCTTCTTGAGCGGTTGCATGCGTGCATAGCGCTGGGAACGAACGCTGGCCTGATGCATGTAATTGATCCGGTACATCCAGAACGGCAGCGCCTCGCCCATATGTCCGACCATGATTTGCAGGTCAGGATAGCGATCAAAGATGCCGGTGATGATCAGTCGCAGCAAATGCATCCCGGTGTCCACGCCAAAACCGAAGATTGCGCCATCCAGCCCCACCTCCAGCATTGGCCCAATCATTGAATCGGGTGGGCTGGACGGATGAATGTACAGCGGCTGACCGGTCTCGGCGAGCGCGCGGAAAATGGGATCGAACTTGGGTTCGTCGAGGTACTCTCCCTGGGTATGGCTGTTGATCTGTACTCCTTTAAAGCCGAGCGTGCGGGCGCCGCGCACGATTTCGCGCGCCGACCACGCGGGGTCCTGCGGGGCGACAGTCGTCATGCCGATATAGCGATCCGGATACCGCGCGACACTCTCCGCCAATAAGTCATTGGCGCGCTGCGCGATGCCCTTGGCCTCGGCCACATCGAGCATCGGCTGCGCGCCGGGAGCGGTAAGCGCCAGGATTGCCTTGTCGATGCCGGTCGCATCCATATTGCGGATCCGCTGTTCGCCCAGATCCAACAACCCGTCGCGGACCTGGGTGGCGCGCGCGGAAGTGCTCTGTCCGTAGAATCCCCACAGCGACACCAAACCGCGGTCCGCGGTCCCGTTCTTCACCATGCGCAGATAGGCATCGATCTGTTCGCGTGTCGCAAACGCCTCTTCGGTGGCGATGCGCAGGTAACCGCGGTCGCCCCCGGTCTTGAGCTCGTGAGACATGGACTACCCCTCGTGAACGGTCTTTAGCACCATGCAAGCCATTACGCCCTCGGGTCCGTTTTCGTGGCCGTGGCCCGACCATTTGACGCCGCCGAACGGAGCGTCCGGCCCCCCGAGCGTGGTCGTGTTGATGCAGAACATGCCACTCTCCACGGCGCGCGCCAGCCGCTTCTGGCGCCGGGCATCGTTGGTCCAGCTGTAGGCGGCCAAGCCGAAGGCAAGCCGATTGGCCTCCGCGATCATGTCCTGCTCGGTGCCGTAGCGGTTGATCATCGCGACCGGCCCAAACGGCTCCTCGTTCATGATGTCGGCGGTCGGAGGCACTTCCGACAGCACGGACGGGCGGTAATAGAAGCCCCGATCGCCGATGCGTTTGCCGCCGGTGTGCAGCTTGGCGCCCGCTGCCACGGCACCCCCAATCAATCGGTCCATCGCCACCGGGCGGCGAGGATTCGCCATGGGGCCCATCTGCATGCTCTCATCCAACCCGCTGCCCACGCGCAGCGCTGCCGCACGCTCGACGAAGCCATCGCGGAAGCGCGCGAACACCCCCTCCTGCACAATGAATCGCGTCGGTGACACACACACCTGGCCGGCGTTGCGAAATTTCGAAGCCACCATGGTCGCTAGCACTTGATCGACATCGACATCGTCGAAAACCAGCACCGCCCCGTGACCACCCAGTTCCATGGTCGTGCGCTTGCAGTCTTCGGCCGCCAGTTTCATCAGGTGCCGACCTACGGCGGTCGATCCCGTAAAACTAAGCTTACGGATTATGGGTGAGGCCAACAGGTGCCGCGACACTTCGTCGGGAACCCCGAACACCGCCTGCCCGGCCTCTTTGGGCAGTCCGGCGTCAAGCAGGCATTGCAGCACGGCCAGTGCCGAACCAGGCGCCTCTTCGGCGGCCTTGAGAATCACCGAACAACCGGCGGCGATCGGCGCGCCGAGCTTGCGGCCCGGGTTTCCGATCGGAAAATTCCAGGGAGCAAATGCCACCACCGGGCCCACCGGCTCATAAGTCACCGTGGAGCGCATGCCCACCGGACGCACCAACTGCCGGCCGTACGCTCGCTCGCACTCTCCGGCAAAGAACTCGAATAGCCCCACAATCATCTGCACTTCAATGCGCGCCTCGGCGAGCGTCTTACCCTCCTCCAGCGTCGCAATACGGGCGATCTGCTCCTGGCGATCGGCCATCAGACGCGCGGCACCGGCCAGCACGGCAGCGCGCTGCCGCGGGCCCGTCTCGCGCCACAGCTGAAATCCCCGCTGCGCCGCCTGCAGGGCGCGATCGAGATCAGCCGCATCGGCCAGCGGCAATTGTCCTAGGATCTCGCCCGTCGCCGGATTGACGACCGGGTGGCTGCGGCGAGCACCGACGGGAATCTTCTCGCCGTCGATAAGCATGTGGAGCTCGGGGTAGTTCATGTGGCGTTCGCGGCCTCGATGGCCTCCAGCCGTTCAACCTCTCGCCCATAAGGCTTGATGCCACGGGAAATACTGTAGGCCGCAAGCGGCATCAGTATCGAGGCTGTCAGGACGATGGACTTCCAAAGGTCCGTATCGGAATGAAACACACGTTGCGTAATCGAGCCAATCAACTGGCCGCCCATGGCCCCGAACGCGATAAACATGAACAGGTAGATGGCCGTGACCTGCCCGCGCATTTCGTTTGGGGTAATGCGCTGGATTGCGGCGTTTTGCGGCACGGCCGAGGCCAGCCCGCACATGCCGACGACGCCGAGGCAGAGGAGCGCAAGGCCACCCGAGGGCATCATCGGTGCAATGATGCCAAACGGGGTCGCGATGCTGAACAAAATGGTCGCGGCGCGCACATTGGCATCCTTGTAGCGCTTGGCCAGCCACTCGACAAAGGCCGTACCGAGCACCGCGCCCAGCAGCCAGGAGACCAGGAGCGTGAGACCCAACCACTTGCCAATTTCCGCCTCGTTCCATCCATAGGTTCGGATCAAGAAGGGCGCGAACCAAGCCTGCACGCCCAGCGATTGCGTGGCACTGAAGGCCAAGCCAATAAACAAGGGCAAGTAGGTGGTCTTGCGTGCACCAATCTCGCGCAACACGGCCTTCACGGGCAACGGTTTGCCGTGGGCCGCGGCGCCCCGTCGCGCCGGCTCCTTGGCCAGCAGCAGCAGCACCGCGATGAGGAGTCCCGGCGCGCCCACCATCATGAGAACCCATTGCCAGCCGTGAATGCTCAGCCCATGCCAGTGGCTTATGGGCCAGGCGGAGGCCATACCGATCAGCTTTCCTCCAAAATAGGCGCCAAGCGTCCCACCGCCGATAAAGCCAAGCTGCAAAAAACCGATCGCACGCGGCAATTTCAGCGGGGGAAAATAGTCGGCGAGCATCGAGTAGGCGCCCGGTGCATGGGCGGAACCGCCGGCTCCCACCAGCATGCGGCTGCTGAACAGCTGCTTGAAGCTTTGCGCCAGACCGCCCAACGCGGTAATCCCGCCAATCGCGGCGATCCCGCAGGCCAGCACGATCTTCCTGGGGTAGATGTCCACCAGTCGCGCCATTGGAATGCCGACCAGCACATAGAAGATGACGTTGGCCGGCCCGATCAGGAAGCCCAGTTCTTCGTCGGTCAGGTGGAAATCGACCTTGATGCGCTGGGCCATCAACCCGAACACGCCGGCATCGAAGAAATTAAGCATGGTCGCCAATATGATGACGGCTAGGCCGTAGTAGGCGGCCGCTCGCGAAGGCCACGGCTGCTGCGTACCTTGGCCAGGCGTCGCGGCCGACGCGGCCATCCCAGTGATTCCCCCTGCCATGCTCGTTCTCCTTGGCCAATCTGGCTTTACAATTAGCTGATTGTATGTGTTAGATACAAGAAGGAAAGTACTCCATGCAGAATCTGCCCGGAAAGACGGCATTCGTGACCGGCGGTGCGAGCGGGATCGGGCTCGGGATCGCAAAGGCACTGCTGGGCGCCGGGATGAACGTCGTCATCGCCGACATCCGCGATGATCACCTGCAGAGCGCCGAGAGCGAACTCGGCAATGCCGAGCGCGTTCTGGCGCTGCCGCTGGACGTCACCGACCGCACCGCTTATGCACGCGCCGCTGACGCGGCAGAGGCGCGTTTTCAGAAGATTCACATCCTGTGCAATAACGCGGGCATTGCCGTGGTTGGCCCTACCGAGCTTGCCACCTTCGATGACTGGGACTGGGTGATGGGGGTCAATCTGGGCGGCACCATCAACGGCATCGTGACCATTCTTCCGCGCATGAAGAAGCATGGTGAAGGCGGCCACATTGTCAACACGGCGTCGATGTCCGGGCTGGTGCCGCATCCGGGGGCGACACTCTATGGCACTTCCAAGGGTGCCGCGGTGCACATGATGGAGTGCATGCGTGCCGAACTTGAGCCTGAGGGGATCATCTGCTCGGCCTTCTGCCCCGGCGCGGTGCAGTCAAACATCGCCGAGGCGGCCAAAACGCGCCCCGCGCGCCTGGCCGCAACCGGCTACGCCGAGGCCGACAGGCGTCGGCAGCAGGGAGGAAATTTCTTCCATTTGTTCCGGACCAAGGAGGAAATTGGCGCACGCGTGCTGCAGGGCATCCTCAATGACGAACTCTACATAATGACCCACAGCGAATTTCGCCAGGGCGTGGAGGACCGTGCACAGGCCATGTGCGCGGCCGTACCCAATCTGCCCGAGAACCAGGAATACAAGAACACATTCAGCTTCCTGTTCCGCAATCCGATACACGCCGCCGAGATCGCACGTCAGAAGGAACGTCGGAAATGAAGGACTTCGCAGGGCGCACGGCGTTCGTAACCGGTGGCGCCAATGGCATCGGGATCGGCCTGGTCCGCGCGCTGCTGGCGGAAGGCTGCAATGTCGCCATGGCCGATATTCGGCAACAGTCGATCGATCGAGCGCTGCAATCGCTCCCGGGCAAGCGGGTCATGGGAGTTCAGCTCGACGTGTCCTCGCGCACCGCAATGGCGAGCGCGGCCGACCGGGTCGAGGCCAAGTTCGGACCGGTGTCTTTGCTGTTTAATAACGCCGGCGTCAATCTATTCCAGAACAGCGAGCAATCGAGCTACGACGACTGGGACTGGGTGATGGGAGTCAACCTGCACGGACCGATCAATGGCGTGGTAACTTTTGCGCCGCGCATGATCGCTGCGGGCAAGGGCGGTTACATCGTCAATACCGCCTCCATGGCCGCGTTTCTGGCCGCCGGCGTGCCGGGTATCTACAACACTACGAAGTTCGCGGTCCGCGGGCTGTCCGAATCGCTCAGGGCCAGCCTTGCCCCCCACGGAATCGGTGTCTCGGTCCTGTGTCCCGGATTGGTCAAGTCCTACATCTATGCCAGCGACGACATTCGGCCTGAGGAACTCAAAACAGGTGCCCGACCGGTCGATGCCAATAACGTCAAACGCCTGGCAGACATACACGAGTTCGGGATGGAACCGGATGTGATCGCCGCGCGAGTGCTCGAGGCGATGCGCGAAGATCGCTTCCACATCTTCTCGCACCCTGAGTTCAAGGACGAATTGCGCGAGGTGTTTGACGAAGTGTTGGCGGACTTCCGCGACTATCCGGCCGACCCGGGTTATGAAAAGCGCACGGACTTCGAGAAAATACGCAGAGACAGCTACAAGAAGCAGCGCAAGGGCCTGAAGGCAAGCTAGGGCCTGTGCATGCGCGTCAATGCACTCGATCACGTGAATATCATTGTTGCCGACTTGGACGGCACCGCTCGCTATTACGCGGACTTGTTCGGACTGGAGCGGCGCGACGCCCCTCCTCCTCTGACACCCACGAATGCGCAATGGATGTACGATGGCGCCGGTCGCGCCGTCATACACATCAACAGCCTCAATTGTCCACGAACGTTTGAACGCGAAGTGCGCCCCGGCCCCACCGGAGCACTGCACCATGTGGCCTTCAACTGCACCGGCTACGACGAAATGATCTTGCGGCTCAAGGAGCGCGGCCTGCAGCACCAGATCAATGAGGTCAAGGCCGTAGGCCTGAGGCAGATCTTTACCGTGGACCCGAACGGCGTTTTGCTGGAACTGAACTTCTTTACCAGCTAGCGCAGTGCCGTCTTAGCTCCAGGGTTTCACGACCGCCGCCGTTCGGCCGCATGGGTGATTACCACCTTTCCGAACAGGTCCGAAGAGGACTGATAGCTGTAGGCGGATTTGGCATCGGCGAACTCGAACACCCGGTCGACCACCGGTTTTACACCTTCGCGGTCGATGAACGTATTGAGCTCGCGCGCCATCGCGACGGAGCCCACGAAGATACCCCGCAGGCTGGCGCCCTTGACCATGAGTGACATGGGATTGGTGTCGCCCTGCATGGAGAGCACTCCGATCAGCGCCACCTCGCCCCCAAAGCCAACGGCCTGGAGCGATTGCTGGAGCGTGCCCAGGCCGCCGACCTCAACCACATGATTGACCCCGCCGCCGGCCAGCTCGGCCGCCTTCGCGCCCCAATTGGTTTCCGCCCGGTAATTGATGGTGGCGTCCGCGCCAAGTTGTCGCAGCCGTTCCAGCTTGACCTCGCTGGACGAAGTCGCGATGACGCGTGCTCCGGCCGCTTTAGCAATCTGCAAAGCCAGCAGCGAAACGCCGCCGGTGCCGATCAGCAGCACACTGCTGCCGCGCGCAAGCGGGCGTATCCCTTTCATCAGCGCATTCCACGCGGTCACGCCGGCACACGGCAGCGTCGCCGCTTCCTCAAAACTGAGCGTGTCAGCAAGTTTGATCACGCCGGCCTCAGGCAAGGCCACATACTCGGCCAGCATCCCCTTGGCAGGCGGCGCACCCAGCGCCTCACCGAGCGCCGGGGTGGGTGGGCCGTGCGTCCAACCCTGGAAGAACGTGCCAGCCACCCGATCCCCTACCGCGAAGGCCTTGACACCCGCGCCAATCGCTTCCACCTCGCCAGCGCCATCGGACAGCGGCGTGCATGCGGCCTTGATTGGCCCACCGAAATAGTGGCCTCTGGTAATTGCTTGGTCGCGAAAATTGAGGGAATTGGCGCGCAGCCGAATCAGCACCTCACCCGCAGCCGCGACCGGCTTGGGCTGCTCCGTCAATTCGAGCTGATCGGCTGAGGTGCAACCCGCAGGCAGTCGCCACGCCCGCATGCGCTGGGCGCTCATCGGGCGTGACCGGTAAAGGTACGCAGCGCCGGCGCGGTCCGATCCTCACCTGCCAGGGCGCGCGCGACGGCGGGGCGTGCCGTCATGCGCTCTCTCCAGGCCACCATGCGCGGACACCGGGAAGCGACCGCCAGCTCCGGGAACATGCGCTCGACCATCATCCCGCACATGGAATAGAAGTTGATGTCCGCGAGCGTGTAGTCATCGCCCGCCAGCCACGCGGTTTGCGCGAGCTGCTTTTCAACTTTGTCGATGGCGTAGACCACCTTTTCGATGGCGTAGGCCAAATCCGCGTCACTGAAACCGGACCGGGCGGTCTTCCACTTCTTGCGTTGATCGGGCAGCGGTATGCGCTCCATGAGCTTCTCAAACTCACCGAGTTCAATGTTACGCGCAATGACGCCCACCATCCGATGCCAGCCGTGCATAGAGGTGTAGTTCATCACCTGCTCATCGACAAACTTGTTCCAGTAGCGCATGCGTGCCGCGCCCACCGGATCGTGCGGGCGCAGTGGTTTGTCGGGAAAAACGTCTTCCAGGTACTCGTTGATGACGGTCGTATGGGTAATTATGTGGCCATCATGGTCCAGCACCGGCACCTGGCCCTCCGGATTGACCGCCACGAACCATTCGGAATGTTGTTCGAATTTGTGCAGATCCACGTAGACGCTTTGGAATTCGATACCCTTCTCGAGCAACGGGATCATCGACTTGAGCGAGTTGGCGGCCGGTTCCGCGTGGTAGTACTTGATTGACATGTTTGACCTATCTGGGTGAGTGGGTGCCTAAAATGCCGCCATCGGCGGCAATGGCCTGAGCGGTGATGTGACTGGCACGGTCGGACAGCAGGAAGCAGGCCAGCTCCGCCGCTTCATCCGCCGTGCCGATATGGCCCATCGGCACACCTCTTCCCAGCATGGTGCGGATGGCCTCGGGCGAGGCGTGCGGATCCAGCTGCATCAACATTGGCGTCTCGATCAAACCGGGGACCAGGCAGTTTACTCGCACATTGTGCGGGGCGGCTTCCACGGCGGCGGCGCGCGCCAAGCCCAGCACGCCGTGTTTGGACACCACGTATCCGACGTTGTTCGGCATGCCACGCTCGCTGGCCAAACTTCCGGTTACGACGATGCTGCCGCGCTGCCGGTCGATCATTCCGGGTAGCACGTATTTAATGGCCCAGAACACACTGGTGAGATTGGTGCGAATCACCTCGTCAAATGTGTCTTCCGCGTAACTGCCCAAGGCCGCGAATTTGCCGCCGGTGCCCGCATTGGCAAACAGGCCGGCGATCGGTCCGAAGGCTCTCTCCGCCGTCGTGAGGGCCGAGAGCAGCGCCGAGCGGTCCGACACGTCGGCCGAGGCCTGAGCTGCGGTGCCACCTTCGCGGGAAATCACGTCCACCGCCTCGCGGAGCTTGGCGCTGTCGCGCGCCACCAGGAACACTCTCGCCCCCCGCCGTGCCAGCAGCCGCGATGTCGCCAGCCCGATGCCGGTGGACGCTCCGGTAACGAGAACGTGGCTACCAGCGAATTCACTCACGTCAGTCCTAAAAGCCGTGCGGCATTGTCCTTCATGATGCCCGCCAAAACCTCATCCTTAAATCCGACCTCTTTGGCCGCCGCCAGCCACTTCTCCGGGCGCAACAGCGGGAAGTCGGATCCAAACAGCATCTTCTTGCTCAACTGACTGTTCGCGTACTGGATGATCTGCGGTTGAAAATATTTGGGACTCCAGCCTGACAGGTCTATAAACACGTTGTCCTTATGCAGTGCCATCGACAGGCTCTCGTCCACCCAGGGCCAGCTCGGGTGCGCGAGAATGATGTTCATGTCGGGGAAATCGACCGCGACATCGTCGATCAACATGGGCTGGCCCCACTTGAGGCGCACCCCACCGCCGCCGCGCATGCCGGTGCCCATTCCCGAATGGCCGGTGTGAAATATTGCCGGCAGTTTATGCTCAGCGATGACCTCATAGATCGGGTAGGCCACCCGGTCGGCAGGATGAATATCCTGCATGATGCCGTGAAACTTGAAACCCTTGACCCCGTGATTCGTGACGAGATCGCGCGCCTCGCGCGCACCCATTTTTCCTTTGCGCGGGTCGATGGATGCGAATGCTATGACGATATCGTCATTCTTCGCGGCGTATTCGGCAATCTCGTAGTTGCTCACGCGCTTCGCGCCAATCGAGCTTTCACAATCAACCGTGAACATGCAAAAGGCGATCTGCTGCTCGCGATAGTAGTTGATGATCTCCGGGATTTTTGGGCGCTCGCGCGGCGCCTTGAAATAGCTTGAGGCCGCGTCGAAGAATTTACCCATCACCGGATCTTCCGGATCGTGACAGGAGACCTCCGCGTGCACGTGCACATCGATGGCACGAATCTTCCTCAGGTCAATCACGGCAAGCTCTCCCCACCGCTGGCCATCCCGTCACGAAGCTGTGGGCGGAATCGCTCATACCAGCATCGATGGGGCAGCCTGCCTCGCGGACTCGATCTCTGCGGCGCGGTCGCGTCTGATCGGCACGTCACGCCCCGCCTGGACCGCCGGCCGCGCACTTACCAGCTTCAGCCAGCGCTGCAGGTGCGAAAACTCATCGACTGCGATTCCGGAGTAGTCGTGGCCGGACACCCAGGGCCACAGGGCGATGTCCGCAATCGAGTAGTCGCCCGCAATGTACTCATGGTTGCCCAGTTGCGTGTCCAGCACGTGGAACAGGCGCGTGACCTCGCGCTGGTAGCGACCAATGACGGAGTGCAGTTTTTCTGGAAAATAGCGAAAGAACACGTTCGCCTGCCCCATCATCGGGCCGATCCCCGCTTTCTGAAACATCAGCCACTGGATCACGCGGCTACGGCCCCGTACATCCTTCGGCAGAAATTTCCCGGTCTTCTCCGCGAGATACAGCAGGATCGCGCCTGATTCGAACACCGCAAAATCGTCGTCCACCAGCGTGGGAATCCGCCCGTTGGGGTTGAGCTTCAGATACCAGTCGGTCTTCTGCTCTTTGTGGGCGAAATCGATGACCTTGACCTCATAGGGCAGACCCATTTCTTCCAGCGCGATTGAAATCTTCCAGCCGTTCGGCGTGGCCGCCGTGTACAGAGTGATCGCCATTATTGGCCTCCTAATGTCTTGTCCTCGTTGGCGCGCTTGATGACGTACAGTCGGATCGACTCGATTTGCTGCAGATCCAAGACCTTCGCAAAGCTCACCATGCCATGCTCGTTCAAAATGCCGCCGTGCGCGACATTGGCCCAGGCCGCGCTGTCACGCAGCAGGCCGCTGCGGCGCAGATCAGGAAGCAAGGTGCTGCCATAGGCCGCATCGCCATGACATACACCGCAAAAGCGTCCGTAGTGCTGTGCGCCGTCGGCAATCTGCTCCGGTGTACCGGTCACCGGTGGTGGATCGAGCGGCGGGCGCACCAGCGGCGGTTCGGGGGGAAGCTGGCCCGTGGCCCCCAGCTTGAACACCAGCAATCGCGATATATTCCGCACCGGCCCGCCGACTTCGGACAGCACGCCCGGCGCGAGCGCCCAGATGCCGCCCCAGCCGGCCATCACTGCGACATATTGTTCGCCTTTGATGGTGTAGGTGACCGGCGCCGCGATAATCCCGGTCTGCGCATTGGTGGACCACAGCTTGGTGCCGAGCGTCGCATCGTAGGCGGCGAACTCCTTCAACGAATTTCCCTGAAAGACCAATCCGCCCCCGGTGGCGAGCAGGCCGCCGTTCCATGGCCCCTTGAAATCCACGCGCCAGCGCTGCTGCTGCGTTACAGGATCCCAGGCAATGAGCGCGCCGGTCGTCGCCGCCATCGCCGCCGCGCGTACCTTCGGATCCGCCGGCATCGCCGCGGCCGCGAAATCCATGCCGGTGTTGTAGCCCTGCTGTTCGCTCTTCCATTGTGCGGCCGGAACGTACGGGAAGGCCGCCAGTTGTGCCGGGAGGTAGACGAGCCCGGTCGTCGGACTGTAGGCCATGGGCTGCCAATTGTGGGCGCCCCCCGGTCCCGGCAGCACAACCGAGGGTTTCCCTGTCTTGTCGATCCGCGCCTCGAGGTTTTCGACGGGTCGGCCGCTCTTCAGGTCGATGCCCTTGGCCCAGTTGACCGGAACAAAGTTGTTGGCCGAAATTAACGCTCCCGTGGTGCGATCAAGTACATAGAAGAATCCGTTCTTCGGCGCCTGCATCAACACTTTGCGCGTCTGTCCGCCGAATTTCAGGTCCGCAAGAATGATGTGCTGGGTCGCCGTGAAGTCCCAGGTCTCGCCCGGCGTGGTCTGGTAATGCCAGACGTACTCCCCGGTCTTTGGTTTCAGCGCCACGATCGAAGAGAGATAGAGGTTGTCGCCTCCACCGGGCGACCGATAGGCCTGGTTCCAGGGACTGCCGTTGCCCACGCCGATGTACAGCAGGTCCAGTTCGGGATCGTAGGCCATCGAGTCCCATACCGTGCCGCCACCACCGTACTTCCACCACTCCCCTTTCCAAGTCGCTTCGGCACTCTGCAGGTACTTCGCCTGCATTGGCGCCCGGGCGGTCGGGGACCGTATAGAACCGCCACAGCTGTTTACCGTCATTGGCGTCATAGGCCGTGATGTAGCCGCGCACGCCCATCTCGGCCCCGCCATTGCCGATGATCACTCGGCCGTCGATAACCCGCGGTGCGCCCGTGATGGTGTAGGGGACCGACGGGTCGACCGTCATCGTGGTCCACACCGGCTGGCCGGTATCGCGGTCCAGCGCGATCAGCCGACCATCCAGGGTTCCGATGTACAGCCGACGCCCCCAAGCGGCCAGACCGCGGTTGACGACGTCGCAGCAGGCTCGAACGGCGGTCGCCCCAGGGACCTTTGGGTCGTAGTCCCAAAGTAGCTTCCCGGTCGCACCGTCATAGGCCTTCACTTTGGACCAGGCGGTAGAGACGTAGATGCGACCGTCGATGACCAGGGGTGTCGCTTCCTGTCCGCGGGCGGTATCCATGTCCGCGTACCACGCGAGCCCCAGCGACTTCACATTTTTGGCATTGATCTGCTCGAGCGGTGAAAAGCGCTGCTCGTCATACGTGCGACCCGTGCTCAGCCAGTCCTGCGTGTTACTGGCGGCCCCGACCAGCGTTTGGACGTTGACCTCGGTGGACTCCGCCCTGGTCGCGGGTACGTCAGGTTTGCAGGACACCAGCAGCGCGGCGCTGGCTGCTATAACGAAGTGCGCTCGCATCGTCTTCCTCCCTCAGCCCCAGCGGTTAATCTCGGGTCCGGGCGCCCAGCATTTCAGTGGATCGCCCTTCGAAGCGAGCGACAGCGTCCGGGCTACTGACGATCGCGTTTTGACCCGTTCCAGCCAGGCCACGGTACGCGGGGCATCAGCGAAGGCCGCCGGAACCAGGGCGACCATCCCGGCCAGCCAAGCATAACTCTCAAGATCGGCGACGGTGAATTCGCCCAGCAGCCACTTGCGCTTGTCCAGTTGCGCCTCGATCTTGCCTACGGCCTGCGTGATCTTCGCCTCGCTGTCGGCCAGCTTGTCGTCCGCAAAGCGCCCCGCCGCGATGTCCTCCCAGCGTGCACGCAAATCGACGCTGGCGATTTTCGCCAGCCGCGCGAGGTCCGCTTTGGGCGGGTACGCGCGGCAGCCCAGGTAGGCGGCGGCCGGTGCCGTGCGCTCGATCATCTGCCGGCACCAAGACATCGTTTCCCAGCGCGCATAGGGGTCGGCGGGGCGCAATGCCGATCCCTTGCCGACGTCATCGAGGTAGCAGGCAATAAAAACCGAGTCCGCCATGGCCTGACCATCGACCACGAGCACCGGCCCTTCACCTTCCACGCTCATCGCGATTTCGGGTTGCATCGCGACATCCAACTCATGGCGCTCGCCTTCCTGCAGTTGAATGAGCACGCGCTGGGCGTCCAGTTCCTTCTCGAACAACGCCGCCAGCACCGTGAAGGACGGACCGTTGGGCTCGCCATGGTACAAAGTCATGCTCATGCGAGCGGCTCTTTGCCGATGTGGGGCTGCTCAAGAATGGCAACCCGCCTCACCATTCCGGTTCGCCCCAAGGCCCAACAGGCCTTGGTCGGCGGGCGCGCATAGATGGCACGCAACCAGCGCAGAATGTTGGGTGTCAGTTCATCGTTGGACAAACCCGGCTGTGACAGCGGCAGCGCGTAGGCCAGGTTGAAACCATTGGCGTCGGCCAGACTGTATTGGTCGCTGGCGAGCCACTCGCGCTTGCCGAGCGCCGTCTCGAGCATCCGGATGCCGACCCCAACCCGGCGTTGCGATTCCTTGAGCTCCTCGTCGCTGAACCGACCGTAGATGGCCTTGCGCCAAGCGACCCGCCGTTCAGGCAGCGGAATCCGCTCCACGGCCGCCTTGAGCTCTTCCGGATCCTTCGATCGCACCGCCGGACCGACAAACACGTTCCAGCCAATCATTGAAAAGCTCGGCCCGAGCCACTGGTCCAGAAATTTCATCCACCAGCGCATGCGCCAGCGGTCCACCGGGCTGGCCGGCGTCAGCTTCGGGCCCGGGAACACCTCATCCACATATTCCATGATCGCCGTGGACTCGGTCAGCACCAGATTTCCGTGGCGCATGGCCGGTATCGTGCCCTGCGGATTGACGGCTAGGTAATCGGGCTGGTGCTGGTCGAAATTGAGCAGGTCGAGATAATGACTTTTAAACGCCACCCCTTTTTCCATCAGCGCCAGCATCGGCTTGCCGGAGTTCGCATTCGGCTCCCAGTGGTACAGGGTTACGTCGCTCATTTGGGCGCCCCGCCCCGTTTGTAGGCGTTACATACCATTTGCGCAGTCTGACGCACCCGCCCGGTTTGGTCTAGCGCTCTCATCCGGCGGCCACCGCAAGCTCGCGGCGCTCCACGACTTGAGCGGCACGCCGCCCACGGAACAGGTTGTAGATCATGGTGCGCAGCCAGCGGTTGCGCGGATCTGAATGCAACTTGTGGTGCCAGAACTGCCTGAGTTCGATGCGCGGAAGGTCAAACGGCAAGCCGACCACGCGCAGGTTCGTCGACGCCCTGGAAAAATAACGCGCCAGCGGCTCGGGCACGGTCACCAGCAAATCAGAATGGGCCACCACAATCGGGGTGCTGGCGAAGTGTGGCGTGGTCAGCACGACCCGCCGCTTAATCTTGTGCCTTGCAAGAAACCGCTCGATCACCTCCTCGGTCCGGCTCTCCACGCGCACCACCGCATGCTCGAGTTGCAGGAACTGCTTGATCGTCAGCCGGTTCGTGTCAATCGGGTGATCGGCCCGAATCAGGCCCGCGAATCCATCGGTGAACAGCACCTGCTGGAAGCAATTGCTCTTGAGGAGATCCGGAAAATAGCCAATCGCCAGATCGATACCCCCGCGCTCCAGTTCATGGCTCACCTCGGAAGCGGGCAGACTCAGCGAACAGACGGTCGCCTTGGGGCTCAAGGTCCGCAGGCGCTGCAGGATGGCGGGCAGGAACACCACCTCCCCCACGTCGGATAGGGCCAGCCGGACCGGCCGATCACTGACGGCCGGATCAAACGCCGGGGTAGCAATGATCTCTGCCTCAATTCTCGCCAGCACGGCGCGTGCGGAGCCCACGACCCCTGCGGCGCGGGAGGTGGGCTGCATGAGGTTACCGGAGCGCAGAAACAGCGGGTCGTCAAAAAATTTGCGAAGCTTGGCGAGGGCCGCGCTGACCGCGGGCTGACTGCGCCCCAGTTTGATGGCCGCGCGGCTGACGCTGCGCTGCTCATCGAGGGTGACGAGCACCCTGAGCAAATTTAGGTCCAGCTCAGCCATTACTCTTTATCTGATATTCGTATACTGATAATTTATTCTATCCCATTGCCAGATACACTGGGCGAGCGCAGGATCGTGCCCAGCGGCCGCTGATCCGAATCGCCGATCCACCTACAGGGGAAATTGCACCGATGAGCCAGCCCAGTCTCGAAAGCCTACTGCAGGCCTCCGGTAATCCGGTCAAGATGCTGCGCAACTCGCAGCTGGGCGCCTACGTCTACCCGGTCGTGCCGAGCGAATTCAGCAACTGGCGCGACGAGCAGCGCGCGTGGCGCGAGAGCGCGGTGCTTTTTGACCAGTCGCACCACATGGCGGAGCTCACGGTCAAGGGCCCGGACGCGGCCAAGCTCATGTCCTACTGCACGATCAATAGCTTTCAAAATTTCGCTCCCGGCAAGGCCAAGCAGATGGTCCCTTGCAGCTATGACGGCTACGTCATCGGCGATGGCATCCTCTTTTATCCCGAGAAGAATGAAATGCTCTTCGTCGGCCGGGCGCCGACCGTTAATTGGCTGCAATTTCAGGCCTCGACCGGCGGATTTAAAGTCGATGTGATTCGCGACGACCGCTCTCCCTCGCACCCGCGGGGCAAGGCGGTGACGCGGCGGCACTACCGTTACCAGGTGCAAGGCCCCAACGCTGCGCAGGTGCTGACCAAGCTCAACGGCGGTCCATTGCCGGACATCAAGTTCTTCAATTTTGATGTCATCAACGTCAAGGGGCGCAAGGTGCGCGCGCTGCGCCATGGCATGGCCGGTGCGCCCGGTCTGGAGATCTGGGGACCGTACGCCGAGAGCGATGAAGTCCGCGAGGCCATCCTTGAGGCGGGCCGGGACTTCGGACTGGTTCAGGTCGGCTCTCGGGCCTATGCCAGCAACACGCTCGAATCGGGCTGGATTCCTTCGCCGCTGCCCGCCGTGTATACGGGGGCGAAGATGAAGGCCTACCGTGAGTGGCTGCCGGCGGCCGGCTATGAGGGCACCGGTTCGATTGGCGGCAGCTTCGTCTCCGACAACATTGAAGACTACTACCTCACGCCCTATGAACTCGGGTACGGCCCGTTCATCAAGTTCGATCACGATTTTGCCGGTCGCGAGGCGCTCGAAAAGACGGCGCAGCAGCCGCACCGCAAAAAGGTGACCTTCGAATGGCACGGCGAGGACCTCGCAAAAATCTACGCCTCGATGTTCGCTCCGGGTCAGGACCCTTATAAATTCTTTGACCTGCCGATCGCGAACTATGCGTCCTCGTCCTTCGACAAGGTGACGAGAGGAGGCAAGACGGTTGGCTTCTCGATGTTCGGGGGCTACAGCTACAACGAGCGCTGCGGGCTGTCGCTGGGCGTGGTCGACCCGGACATCAATTTCGGCGACGAACTTACCCTGGTATGGGGCGAGGAGAATGGCGGTACCAAGAAGACCACCGTCGAGCGCCACCGCCAACTTGAGGTTCGGGTCAAGGTCTCCCCGGTCCCCTACGCCCGAAGCGCGCGCGAAAGCTATCACGAAGGCTGGCGCAGCAAGTCCGCGTAACTGCCGTTGCAGGGCGCGATGCACCCGATGGCTTGGGCTTGGGGTCTCGCGCCTTGTCCTTGTCGACACGCCGCACCGCGCGCACCCGGCGGGGCGGGCTGAGCTAACGATGGACTCCCGAAGGTTGAATGCGAATGCCTGCCAGCGCGCCTTGGGGGAGCGTGGCCGGAACGTTGCGTCGATCACCGCGGCTGCGCCATTCTCTGATCTCCACGGAGACTGGATTTGAAGAACCCACTGCACCGAATCGGGGTCCTCACGGCCGTGACCTTGGCCACCGCCGCGCACGGCGCGACGGCCGCCTCCCCTTCGGCCCCCACCCTAGTGGCTGTCGACACCATCAACTCCGGCGACACCGCGTGGATGCTGACATCCACAGCACTGGTGCTGATGATGACGATTCCGGGCCTCGCGCTGTTCTATGGGGGCATGGTGCGCAAGAAAAACGTGCTGGCGACCCTCATGCAAAGCTTTGCGATCGCCTGCGTCGTCACGATTTTGTGGTGGTTGATCGGCTACAGCTGGGCCTTCACCCCGGGCAGCCCGTATCTCGGCGGCCTGACGCGTGTCCTGCTTAGGGGCATGACGGTGCAAAAGGACGCGCACCTAGTAACTGTTTCCCACCTGGCGGTAACCATTCCCGAAACCGTCTATGCGATGTTCCAACTGACCTTCGCGATTATCACGCCGGCCCTGATCGCCGGCGCATTCGCCGATCGCATGAAATTCTCCGCGATGCTGGTGTTCATCACGGTCTGGTCGCTGGCGGTCTACTGCCCGATCGCGCATTGGGTGTGGGAGCCGTCCGGGTGGCTGGCTGCCAAAGGAGTGCTGGATTATGCCGGCGGTACCGTCGTGCACATCAATGCCGGCATGGCCGGGCTGGCGAGCTGTCTGGTCCTGGGCAAACGCGTGGGTTATGGCCGGGAGGCGATGGCGCCGCACAACCTGACCCTGACTCTGATTGGCGCCGCCATGCTGTGGGTGGGCTGGTTTGGCTTCAACGCCGGCTCCGCCGGAGCGGCCGACGGTCGCGCCGGCATGGCCATGGCGGTAACGCAGATCGCGACCGCCACGGCGGCACTGGCTTGGATGTTTATCGAGTGGATGACGAAGCGCAAACCGAGCGTGCTGGGTATCGCATCGGGCGCCGTCGCCGGACTGGTGGCGATCACACCGGCCTCCGGATTTGTAGGACCCACTGCGGGGGCCGCCATTGGTCTGGCCGCTGGCGCGATGTGCTTCTTTGCCGCGACCTCGCTGAAGCGGGCCTTGGGTTATGACGATTCCCTCGATGCGTTCGGCGTTCACGGGATCGGTGGCATCGTCGGCGCCTTGCTCACCGGCGTTTTCGCGAGCAAAGAGATCAGCGGAGTCAGTGGTTCGCTCATCACACAGCTCTGGGGAGTGGGCAGCACCGTCGTATATGGGTTCGCCATGAGCATCATCATTCTGAAGCTCATCGATTGGACCATGGGACTGCGCGTTACTGAAGAACAGGAGCGCGAAGGCTTGGACATCTCCCTGCACGGTGAACACGTGGAATAACCGGGCGTTCCGGGGATGAGCTCGGCAAGCAACTGTCGGGGTCCGCGCCTGTCAATCGCGCTCTTGCCATAGCGCTGCGCCTCATGGGCCGCGGAAGCGTCGCAGGCCGCTCGCAACCGGCTGGCCGGCGCGCCGGGCCTCCTCCCCCTTCAGGCCGCCGATCGGGATCCGAAGCGCCGTCGGATCGCGTAGCCGCACAGCATGACCAGCGCGCTCAGGATTCCAAACACGAGCGGCCATCGTTGGTCAGCAATGAACGCCATCGCCGCCACGATTGCGCACATGGTGACGATCGCGACGATGGTCAGCGCCGGATAGCCCCACATGCGCACGCGCAGACGCTCGGGCGCTTCGCGTTCGAGGCGGCGGCGCAGCCGCAACTCGGCCAACGCAATCAACAGGTATACGAAGATCGCCACGGTACCGTACGAGTCCACCAGGAATGCGAACACGTGCTCCGGGGAGACGTAGTTCATGACCACGGCTGCGTAGCCGAATGCGGTGCTCACCAGTATGGCGCGAACTGGAACGCCGCGATTGTTGAGCCGGGCCACGCCGCGCGGCGCATCGCCGCGTCGCGCGAGTGCCATCATCATGCGCGACGAAGCAAACAGTCCGCTGTTGAGTGCGGAGAGCACGGCCGTCAGGATCACCCCGTTCATGATTTGCGCTGCACCCGGCACGTGCACCGTCTCCAGCGCGGTAACGTAGGGTTGGATGATGCCCGGTGAATTCCAGGGCACCAAGGTCACGACCACCAGGATGGAGCCCACGTAGAATACGAGCACCCGAGAGATTACCGACTGGGTCGCGCGGGCCACCGCACGTTCGGGCTCCGCGGATTCCGCGGCCGCCACGGTCACAATCTCCGAGCCGAAGTAGAACCCCGTCGCCGCCACCGCACCGGTGAGCACGGGAACCCAGCCATTCGGCATAAAGCCTCCGTGTGCCGTCAGGTTGGCGAACCCGCCTGCCAGGCCCGGCCAGTATCCGGTGGCCACCACCACGCCGACACCGAGAAACAGCGTTATTGCGAGTACTTTGATCGACGCAAACCAGTACTCCGTCTCACCCCAGGAGCGGACCGACAGGAGATTCAAGAGTGTGAATACCATCATCAGCCCGAGCGTGAAGCGCCAGGGCGCGACGTGTGGGTACCAGTAGGTCAGCAGGCGCGCACCGGCCACCGCCTCGAGCGCGACGACGATGATCCAGAAATACCAATACATCCAGCCAGTCATGAAGCCGGCAAGTTCGCCCAGCGCCAGACGGTTGTACTCATAAAAGCCACCGACCGCAGGATGTGCGGCGGCCATCTCTCCGAGCATGCGCATGACCAGAACCACCAGCGCGCCGGTGAGCGCAAACGACAGCACGGCGGCCGGTCCGGTGGCCCGGATCACGACGCCGCTGCCGACAAACAACCCCGCGCCGATCACGCCGCCGAGCGCGATCATTTGCATGTGCCGGGCCTTCAGCGTGCGGCGCAGTTCGCCCGGGCCGGCGTTGACCTTCTCGGGATCGGGGTTCATGCACTAGCTCCGAGCATGCCTGTACCGGCTGCGGCGCCCCGAGCCCTTCGGACCCGTGCCGGGCTCTTTAGCAATGGTGCCATGAGGGGGCCGGTCCGGGGCGGACGACATAGGCGCGGCGCGCGTGACGGAGCCGCGAATGCCGCCCGGAGGCGCCGGCACTCTGCGGTACGGCAGCGGCCTCGAGCACGCGGATCGGAGATGTGGGCGCCTGCCTCATGCGCGTTTTTGCGGCCGCATGTCCTCGCGCCGGATTCCCGCCACCACGACAGGTTTCTTCATGGCGTCCCTTCGGAACGGCTCGCCGAGTTCCTGATTGAGCAGTACTTCAATGAATGTCGTGATGCCCTGGGACTGGCCTGCGCATGCGGCGTGCAGCGCTTGGGTAAGCTCGCCGGCGGTACGCACCATGACGCCCCGATGTCCGCAGCCCTCGGCCACCCGCGCGAAACTGACGTTAGGATCAAGTTCCGTGCCGACGAAATTATTGCTGTACCACAGAATTGAATTGCGTTTCTCCGCGCCCCATTGGTAATTGCGAAAAATGACCATGGTGATGGCCGGCCACGGATCACGCCCGATGGAGGTCATCTCGTTCATCGAGATGCCGAAGGCCCCGTCTCCGGCAAAGCCCACCACCGGCGTGGTCGGATTGCCAAGTTTGGCACCTATGATCGACGGGAAGCCGTATCCGCAGGGGCCGAACAATCCAGGGGCCAGATACTGCCGGCCACGCTCGAATGTCGGATAGGCGTTGCCGATTGCACAATTATTGCCGATATCACTCGATATGATCGCATCCGGGGGCAGCCCGGCAACGATCGCGCGCCACGCCTGGCGCGGTGACATGCGATCGGCCTCGCGCGAGCGGCATTCAGCGTTCCACACGGTGCCCGGATCGTCGTCCTCGTGGTCCAGCGCGGCAAGCGCCGCGGCCCAGGCCCTGTTTCTGCTTCGCAATCAGCGCGCGTCGTGCCTCGCGATCGGTGTCCCCGGCACCCGGCGCGAGCTGCGCCAGTAGTTGGGCGGCGACCAACTTGGAGTCGCCGCACACGGCGACGGCGACAGGCTTGGTCAATCCAATGCGGTCCGCGTTAATGTCGACCTGAATCACCGCGGCGGCCTTGGGCCAATAGTCCAGGCCGTAGCACGGCAGCGTGGAAAACGGATTGAGGCGCGTGCCCAGCGCCAGCACAACGTCCGCCCTGGCGATCAGCTCCATCGCCGCACGCGAGCCGTTGTAGCCGAGGGGGCCGACGGCGAGCGGATGGCGGCCCGGAAAGGAATCGTTGTGCTGGTAGTTGTTACACACCGGCGCATCCAGACGCTCGGCGAGTGCGGTGCATTCCGCGATGGCATTGCCCAGCACAACGCCCGCGCCGGACAGGATCACCGGAAACTTCGCTGAGGACAACAATCGGGCCGCCTCGGCCACGGCCTGAGCACCGCCCGCCGGACGCTCGAACTCGAGCGGCGCGGGCAGCGCCACGTCGATCACCTGGGTCCAGAAGTCGCGCGGAATATTGATCTGCGCCGGCGCCGACAGACGCTTGGCCTTGCAAATCACGCGGTTCAGCACTTCGGGTATGCGGCTCGCGTCGCGCACCTCCTCCTGGTACCCCACCATGTCGCGAAACACCGCCATCTGCTCCACTTCCTGGAAGCCCCCTTGACCAATGGTTTTATTGGCTGCCTGTGGCGTCACCAGCAGCATCGGCGTGTGATTCCAGTACGCGGTCTTGATGGCCGTGACATAGCCGGTGATGCCCGGCCCGTTCTGTGCGATCGCCATGGCAATTTTTCCGGTCGAGCGGGTGTAGCCGTCGCAAATGAACCCACCGTTGGTCTCGTGAGCGACGTCCCAGAAAGTGATGCCGGCCTTTGGGAACAAATCGGAAATCGGCATGAAGGCCGAACCGATGATGCCGAAGGCGTGCTCGATACCGTGCTGCTGCAGCACCTTCACGAACGCTTCCTCAGTGGTCATCTTCATCGGCAGATCTCCCGTTGTCTTAATCTGGCTTGGCACGGCGCGGCAGGCGCGTGGTCAGCGCGAGTCCCGGTTGCTGTTTGGCCCCGGATTGGTGAGCGGATCGTTGTGCGACTCGCAGGCGCTGCGCGCCGCGGCGATGCTCGTGGCCTGCGCGTTGGGCGTTGCGCAACCCGCCCGCGATAGCATTGGCGGATGATCACGCCGCCGCGGTCAGTTCGGCAAGCACCTCCGCAACCGCATCGACAGCTCCGGCCATGCCACGTTCGCCGAGCTGGCCCATGCAGCCGACACGGAACGTCTCGACCGTCGTTAGCTTGCCCGGATACAGAATGTAGCCGCGTGCCTTTACCGCATCGTAAAAGGTCTTGAAACGGTATTGAGGCAGGTGCGGGGCGTGAAAGGTCACAATGATCGGGGCCTGGATCTGCGGTGCCAGGAAGCTGCGGAGTCCGTGAGCCGCCAGACCGGCAATCAGAATCCGGCAATTCTCGGCATAACGCGCGCCACGCGCCGCGCGGCCACCTTCCTTAAGATACTGCTCGATGGCGCTGTCAAAGGCGGCGACCACGTGCGTAGGGGGTGTGTAGCGCCATTGGGTGGTCTTCTGCATATAGACCCACTGGTCATACAGATCCATGGCGAGTGAATGACAATTGCCCTCAGCGCGCTCCAACGCGGAGCGCCGGATGATGGCGAAGGCCATGCCCGGTGGTCCCTCCAGGCACTTTCCGGAGGCGGCGATCACGGCGTCGAATGGCGTCTTGCGGGCGTCGATCTCGAGGGCCCCAAAGGAACTCATGGCGTCAACGATCAGGCTGCGCCCATGGCGTGCCACCACCTCAGCGACCGCTTGCAGCGGGTTGAGGATACCGGCGCTGGTCTCGCAATGGACTAAGGCCACGTGCGTGATGCCCGGATGGGCGGCGAGCATGCGATCGACATCCTCGGCCCGCACGGTTGCGTCTTCGGCGTAGTCAATGGTCGACACGCCCCGTCCGAGCACGCGGCAAATACGTGTGATGCGCTGACAGTAGGCCCCGTTCTGCGGAACCAGAACGTGTCCCTGTGCGCGGCACCAGGGTACCAATGGCTGCTTCAACGCAGAACGTTCCGCTGCCCTGCAAGGGAACGCATTCATGGGTCCCGGTCGCGTACACGATTGCCAGTAGTCGCTCCCGAACCCGACTTGTTATTTGATTGAATTCGCTGTCCCAGGAACCCCAGTCGCGAAGCATGCTCTGCTTGGTCGCCGAGGAGGTCGTGAGAGGGCCGGGAGTCAGCAGATAGGGTGCAGCGGTCATTGGGATACTCGCGCGCTGGGCTCCGCGCAGTCTTGGTTAAGAGCCACGTACCGAGAGGCGGGCTATACAGTAAACTGTCGGGCGCGTACTGTCATCTGGCCGCAAGCGGCATGCCCGGCGGCGATACCCGCCCGCTGGGCGCCCAGTGCCGGCCAATTATTGTCGAGGTCACAATGCGCCAGGTCGAAGTGAACGGACGCAGCTACCGGCTGCCCGCCCGACCGTCGGTCGTCGTATGCGTCGACGGCTGCGAGCCGGATTACATCGCCCAAGCGGTGGCCGGCGGGCACATGCCCTGGATGAAAACCGTGCTGGCCCATGGCACCTCGGTAATCGCCGACTCGGTCGTTCCGACGTTCACAAACCCGAATAATCTCTCGATCGTGACCGGCGCGCCGCCCGCGGTACATGGCATCTGCGGCAACTTCCTTTACGACGCCGTCAACAACGTCGAAGTCATGATGAACGATCCGAAGTGGCTGCGCGCCCCTTCGCTGCTGGCCGCCCTCTCGGAGGCCGGCTGCGCCGTGGCCATCGTCACCGCCAAAGACAAGTTGCGTAAACTTCTGGGCCACGGAGTGCGCGGCATCTGCTTCTCATCCGAGAAATCCGACCAGACGACACTGGCCGAACATGGGATCGAGGACGTCATCGAACTGGTACGCCGGCCCGTACCCGAGGTCTACAGCGCGGATTTGTCCGAATTCGTGTTTGCCGCCGGCGTGCGTTTGATGCAAACACGCCGCCCCGATGTCATGTATCTGTCGACCACCGACTATGTGCAGCATAAGTACGCACCGGGAACGGAGCCCGCCAACGATTTTTACCGCATGATGGATAGTTACCTGAGCGAGCTTGACGCTCTGGGCTGCGTGATCGCGGTGACCGCCGATCACGGCATGAACGCCAAGACCCGGCTGGATGCCAGCCCGAATGTAATCTACCTGCAAGACCTGCTCGATGAATGGATTGGTGCCGGCCACGCCCGCGTAATACTGCCGATCACCGATCCCTACGTGGTGCATCATGGCGCCCTAGGCTCCTACGCGACCGTCCACCTCCCGGCCAATGCGGATATCGCGGCGATCGGCGAACGCATCGCCTCGCTGCGCGGTATCGACGCGGTGCTGTCGCGCGCGCAGGCCGCGGCGCGCTTTGAATTGCCTGCGGACCGCATCGGCGATCTGGTGGTAACGGCCACGCGCTCGGTCGTGATCGGCAGCGCCGCCGCGCGCCATGACCTTTCCGGGCTCGACGTGCCGCTGCGCTCGCACGGCGGACTGTCCGAACAACCCGTGCCACTGATCCTCAATCGCCGCCTGGAAGACCTCGATGCCAATCGGCGCTGGCGCAATTTCGACGCCTTTGACTGGGTGCTGAATCGTGCCCACTGACGGCGCTGCCCGCTATGAAAGCCTGCGGATCGGTGCCGATCGCATAAGCACTGGGCGCACCAGCGAGGTCCGCAACCCTTATGACGGCTCGCTCGCCGGTAGCGTGCCCATGGCAGGTGTCGCCGAAGTGCGCCGCGCCATTGAAGTAGCGCGTGCCTTTCGGCCCGTGCTGTCGCGATATGAGCGTTACCAGATCTGCTATCGCGCTGCCGGACTGATACGTGCACGCACCGCCACGATCTCGGACCTGATCAGCGCTGAAAGCGGCCTCAGCAAGAAGGACTCCGTGTACGAGGTGGGGCGTGCCTGTGACGTACTGCTGTTCGCAGGAAATGCGGCCCTGCAGGACGATGGGCAGATTTTTTCGTGCGATCTGACGGCGCACGGCAAGCGCCGGCGAGTCTATACGCTGCGTGAGCCCCTGCAGGGGGTAATTAGTGCCATAACGCCCTTCAACCACCCGCTCAATCAGGTTGCGCACAAAGTTGCCCCTTCGATAGCCACCAACAACCGAATGGTTTTGAAGCCGTCCGAGAAGACGCCGCTGAGCGCGTTGCTGCTCGCCGATCTGCTGATCGAGGCGGGTCTGCCGCCCGAGATGTTCTGCGTCCTGACCGGCGACCCGCGCGAGATTGCGGATGAAATGCTGACGCACCGCGACGTCGATCTGGTGACCTTTACCGGGGGCGTGCCTTACGGCAAATACATCGCGGCCAAGGCCGTATATAAAAGGCAGGTACTGGAGCTGGGCGGTAACGATCCGATCATCGTCATGGAGGATGCCGACCTCGAGGAAGCTGCAACGCTGGCGGCCGCGGGCTCCTATAAGAACTCGGGACAGCGCTGCACGGCCATCAAGCGCATGCTAGTGCACGAGTCAGTGGCCGATCGATTCGTGGACTTGCTGGTTGAAAAAACCCGGGCCGTTGTGTACGGCGATCCGATGGACCCGCATACGGATATGGGCACCGTGATCGATGAAGCCGCAGCCCGCAATTTCGAGGGCAAGGTCAATGACGCCATCGCCCGCGGCGCCCGCCTGCTGTTCGGTAACGTCCGCAAGGGGGCGCTTTACTCCCCGACGGTCCTGGACCGCGTGCTTCCCGACATGCCGGTCGTCAAGACCGAAACCTTTGGACCGGTATCGCCTGTGATTCGGTTCAAATCCATCGACGAGGCCATTCGCATCTCAAACTCCACCGACTACGGCCTGTCATCGGCCGTGTGTACCAACCGCCTTGACTACGTCACCCGCTTTGTCACGGAGCTGAACGTGGGCAGCGTCAACATCCGCGAAGTGCCGGGCTATCGGCTCGAGCTCACGCCATTCGGGGGAATCAAGGATTCCGGCATCGGCGTCAAGGAGGGCGTGCAGGAAGCCATGAAGTCCTTCACCAATGTCAAAACCTACTCGCTGCCCTGGTGATCCGGGCGTCGTGCCAATAGCGTGCAAAGCAGACTGTCCACCCGTTCCTTGCCATTCGTGACATCCACCATAGCCGCGACGCACCCTACGATGACCAATTGCACTTCGGCCGTGCACGCCATGCTTTCGCCCGTGCCCCCGCGAATTTGCCCGTATACTCGGGCGGCCCCGGCGCTCTCGTGCGACCGGGCAGCCAGCGTCATCACACTGCAATAAAGGCCGGCCCGGGTCTGGCCCGGCGCCGCTAGCGAATCGAGTCACCATGTCCCGAAAATTTGCGCTGCGGCTACGTAACGACTCACCCTTGGCATTCGCGCTTTTCGCTTCGCTGGCGGGATTTGCCACCTATTTCTCGATGTATGCGTTCCGCAAACCGTTTGCGGCCGCCAGCTACGACAGCGTGGAGGGCTGGCATTACGCTCTCGACTTCAAGATCGCGATCGTAATTGCCCAGGCGCTCGGCTACGCCACCTCCAAATTTATCGGCATTCGGGTGATCGCCGGGATGAAGCCGACCTACCGCGCACGGGCCATTCTTGGGTTGATTGGCGGCTCGTGGGTTGCGCTGCTGGCATTCGCGGCCGCCCCGGCGCTGCTCAAGGTGCCCGCCATGTATGTCAATGGCCTGTGCCTGGGCCTGATCTGGGGGCTGGTGTTTTCATATATGGAAGGTCGGCGCATCTCGGAGGTGCTCGGTGCAGTGCTGTGCGCCAGCTTTATTGTCTCATCGGGGGCCGTCAAATCGGCCGGCCTATTGCTGATTCAGTTCGTGCACGTGCCGGTTTTCTGGATGCCTGCCGCCACCGGATTACTGTTCGTCCCCATGCTGGCCCTCGGAGTGTGGGGGCTATCTACTCTCCCTCCTCCCAGTGCCGATGACGAAGCGGCGCGCGTACGGCGCGCGCCCATGACTCCGCGTGAGGTGCGCGGCTTCCTGGCGCGCTATGGCCCCGGTGTCGCGCTGCTGGTGATCACCTACGTGTTCGCGACCGCGCTGCGTGACTTTCGCGACAACTTCGCCGCCGAGCTGTGGACCGCGCTCGGCTACGCGAATCCCGCCTCGGTATTTACGGCAACGGAATTACCGGTGGCGGCGATCGCGTTAACTGCATTGGCGGTCATCGTCAAAGTCAAAGACAACGTGCGGGCTCTCAAGGTAATTCACGGCATGATCCTGCTCGGCCTGCTGCTGATCGGTGTAGCCACCTTGGCATTCGACGCTGGCTGGCTGGGCCCGTTGCCCTGGATGATTGCCAGTGGTGCCGGCCTCTATGTTGTGTACACGCCTTTCAATGCGATGCTGTTCGATCGCCTGGTGGCCGCCGGTGGCGAGGTGGCGAACGCCGGCTTTTTGATTTACGTAGCGGACTCGGCGGGCTATGCGGGCAGCTGCGCGCTATTGCTGTGGCGAAATTTCGGGCTGACGCAACTCGAGTGGCTGACCGTGTTCCGATACGCGGCCTACGCCACATCGGCGGTAGGCATCGTGCTCATCGCGGCGTCCTTGCTTTATTTCAGCGTTCGCACCCGCAACATCAGTCAGTAAAACTGCATTGCGGTTCGTCGCGTGCGGTGAACGCGATCGCGTCCACGCGAGTCCGACGCGGCACTCACGAAATTTCAGAGGCTTCACGGTGTCGCGGATGTGCCCATATAATTAATTAGATATCAATAGATTACAACTCTTTCATGATGTCGCTTAGAGCAGCCTGTTCGACCCCGCAAGCACGCTCGATTCGTCGCGCTCAGCGCCGTTTTGTCAGCACGACGTGGGTGGCATATGGCGAGGACACATGTTCGGTACGCTGATATCCAAGGGCCGGCAGATTCAAGCCCGTGAACAGATGCTCTCCTGCGCCGAGTACCACCGGCGATATGGCCAGATGCAGTTCGTCGACGAGCCCGGCGCTCAGATACTCCCGAACAGTGGCCACGCCGCCGCCGAGGCGCACATCTAAACCTGCCGCGGCTTCCGTGGCGCGGCGAAGGGCCGTCTGAATGCCCTCGGTCACAAAATGGAAGGTCGTGCCACCGTTCATGGCGATCGAGGCTCGAGGGTGGTGAGTGAGCACGAACACCGGTGTGTGATACGGCGGGTTGGAACCCCACCAGCCCTTCCAGTTTTCGTCGGGCCAAGGACCACGGACCGGACCGAACATGTTGCGGCCCAAAATCCACGCACCGATCTTTCGGAAGCCGCGGGCTGCGAAATCATCGTCAATTCCCGTCGCCCCGCCCTGATCACCGAACATCTGCCGGAAGGTGCGCGTTGTGAATGCCCAGTCATGCAGGGCCATGCCACCGATACCCATGGGACTGTCCTGGCTCTGGTCCGGACCCGCGCCGAATCCATCCACGGAAATGCTGAAGCTCTGCACTCGAAGTCTCGCCATCTTGCCCTCACTCCTTCAGATGTTGGATTTGGCCAGCCCCACCCTGCGCAACAGGGGTTTGATGGTCAGCCCCTGCAACAGCAACGTCAAGAGGACAACGCCAAAGGTCATGTGCAGGATCATTTCCCGGTGGCTGAAATCACGTGGCAAGGACAGAGCCAGAACCATCGATAGCCCGCCGCGCAATCCCCCCCAACACAGCACTGCCGCCCACGACCAGGAGAAGCCATGGTGGCCGGTGACTCTCATGACGAAGTGGTTGGCACCCACCAGCACTCCACGCGCCAGATTGATCGCCACCCAAGCGATCAATATCTCGGGAAGGTAGTGGGCCAGCTTTGCCAAGTTGATCTCGAGGCCCATGAGCAGGAATACGAAGCTGTTGAGCAGGAAGGCCGTGTAGCTCCAGAACACCTCCACGGCCGCACGCGTTGCCGGCAGCATGCCATGCTGCGCCCCCCAGTTTCCGGTCACCATGCCTGCCACTACGCAGGCAATAACACCGGACAACCCCAATACTTCCGCCGCGATGAAGGCACCGTAGGCGCTCAGAACAGTCAGCGTGATCTCGACCATCGGATCGTTGATCGAGCGGGTCAGTAGACTCACCGCCACACCCACGGCGGCGCCGACAATCAGCGCCAATCCAACCACGCGCACAAACTCCCATGCCGCCCCGCCGATGCTGAGATGGCCGCCCGTGGCCATGCCCAGCACGATCGTAAAGATCACGATGGCGGTGCCGTCATTGAACAATGACTCGGCCTCGACGATGACGGCCAAGCGGGGATTCACACCCAAGGTCCTGAAGATCGCCAGCACGCTGATCGGATCAGTGGCCGATATCAAGGCCCCGAATACCATGGCACCGACAAATTCGATCGCACCTGGGACCAGCTGGTTTACGCCCCACCAAACCAGCAGCGCTGTCAGAAATGTCGCGACAATCAGTCCCGGAATTGCCAGCGAGAGTATCAGCGCGCGTGCGCGCCAGACTTCGGCGAAGTGGATCTGAAAGGCCGCCTCGAATATCAGTCCCGGGAGCACCACCAGGAACAGCAGCTCCTTCGACAGGTGCGGGCCGGTGTAGGTCAATACGTTGCCGAGCACCAGGCCGGCCAAAACCAGGCCTATGGCGTAAGGCAGGCGCGCCCGATTTGAGGCCACCGCCACGGCTGCCGCCACGGCAAGCAGCAACAGCAAGCTGAGTTCAGGGTGGGCCACTCAGGTCACACCGTGGTTGTCGCGACACCGCCCGAGCGTGCCACCGCCACGCGGGCCGCGGCCAAGTCCCAGGCCGCGTGCCCTACCGTCTTGAACAGCACCGCACCGTCGGGCAAATCGGCACCCCGCAGACGCCGCGACAGTGGTTGCACGTGTTGCCACTCGACGCCGGCCCGGATCAGATCGCCGGCCTCAGCTCGTGCCGCATCCAGGTTGTCCACATAGATGTGACTGGCCCGCACGGTCGCGGCGCCGATCTCGGCGGCGGCCGGCGTGAATGAACCAACCGCAATTACCAGGCATCCGCGACGTGCCGGAGCTTCGTAGACGGGATCCTGGCTGGTCGTGCAGCAGATGATCACGTCGAATTCATCCTCATCCCCAGGGCGCGTTGGCGCCAGCCCTGACGAATGGCCTGCGTGCGTGGCGCAGAATTTCTCGGCCGCTGCCGGAGTGCGGCCGGAGATGCCTATCCTGGCCTCAGGATACAGCTGCGCGATGGCCTGCACGTGATGTAGGGCCTGCGTCCCCGTGCCGAACATGCGGAACGACTTGGGGCGACGAGGAAACAGTGCGCTGACGCCAAGCATGGACAGCGCGGCCGTTCGCCGGCCGGTCGCCGTGGCTCCATCCAGACTCAGCAGCTGGGCTCCGTTATGGGCGTCCCAGACGCTGAGCTCGCCCTGGATGATAGGCAGGTTCCGACCGGCATTAGTCGGCACAAAGGTCACCAGCTTATGGGCCGCGAAGTCGGCCCCTAACGCCAGCATCGAGAGCAGAGCACCGCCCGCGGCCATAGGAATGACCTGGCGTTGCGGGCAGTTGATTTCGCCCTGGGACTCGGCAATGGCGGCGGCACGCAGGGCATCGACCAGTGCGCGGTACGGTGTCAGTTCTGCAGTGCCCTGCGCGTCGAGGGTCTTCATGGCGTCTGAGGACCTCTCAGTGCCCCAGAATCATCCTGCGCTCCTTGGCTGCATAACCCTCGCTCGCGGCCTGCTCGGGGGCTACGAGCGATACGATGACGGCCACTGCAAAAGCGAGGGGCATCGATACCAGCGCAGGGTTCTTGAGCGGAAACCAGGCGTGATCGTGATGCAGCATGTCAACTTGCACCGTAGGTGAGAGCACGATCAGTGCCCCTGCAGCGAGCGTGCCGGTGACTATAGCCGCGACCGCCCCGGCCGTCGTGAATCTCGGCCAGTAGATTGACAGCACGAGGGCCGGGAAATTCCCGCTCGCCGCCAGAGCAAACGCCAGCCCAACCATAAAAGCCACGTTCTGCCCCTTGAAGACCAGGCCCAGGGCCATGGCCAATACACCCAACAAGACACTTGCGGCGCGCGCCACGCGCAACTGTTCGTCACGAGGCGCATCCCCGTGCCGTACGACGTTCACCCACAGGTCGTGCGACAGAGCCGCGGCCCCGGAAAGCGTGAGCCCAGCGACGACGGCCAGGATGGTCGCAAAGGCTACCGCTGCAATGAAGCCCAGCAAGCTCTTGCCGCCGAGCACTTCTGCCAGCAGCGGCGCGGCCATGTTGCCGCCCTTGTCGACCGCAACAATGACATCATGACCCACCAGCACCATGGCGCCGAAGCCCAGCACGAAGGTCAGCAGGTAAAAGGAGCCAATCAGGCCGGTCGCCCAGAACACGGACTGTCGCGCGGCGCGGGCATCCGGCACCGTGTAGAAACGCATCAGGATGTGCGGCAAGCCTGCAGTCCCAAACATCAGCGCCAGTCCCAGCGACACCGCCTCCCATGGGTTACTGATGAGCTTTCCTGGAGCGAGTACGCCCGCGCCGTTACGCTCTGCCGCCACGCTAAACAACCGCAGCGGGTTGAAGTCAAACTGCGCCAGTACCAACCCCGCCAGCAAAGCCGCGCCGCCCAGTAACAGCGCCGCCTTGACGATTTGCACCCAAGTCGTGGCGATCATCCCCCCGAACAACACGTACGCGAGCATCACGAACCCGACGATCAGCACCGCCATCTCGTAGGAAAGTCCAAACATCAGCTTGATGAGATTGCCGGCGCCCACCATCTGCGCGATCAGGTACGCCGCCACGACCGCCAGGGAGCCGATGGCCGCGGCCACGCGCACCGGCTTCTGTCGCAGGCGAAAACTCAGCACGTCGGTAAACGTATAGCGGCCCAGATTCCGCAGTGGCTCGGCAATCAGAAACAGCACCACCGGCCAGCCTACCAGCCAGCCGGTAGAGTAAATCAGGCCGTCAAATCCGGATGTCGCCACCAACCCGGCTATGCCCAGAAAACTGGCGGCGCTCATGTAATCGCCTGCCAGCGCGAAGCCGTTCTGCCGCCCGGTGATTCGCCGGCCGGCAGCAAAGAATTCCTCGGTGGTCTTCGTGCGGCGGGCCGCCCACCACGTAATACCCAGCGTCAACGCTACGAACGCCACGAAGAAGCCTATGGCCGTCGCATTCGGCGCCTGCAGCACCTCGGCGGCCGTCATGCGCGGCGATCCTCGGCACGCAGCTCGGCTACGCGAGGGTCTATATGCTTGTTGGCCCAGCGCACGTAGATCCAGGTGATGATCCAGGTCGCGACGATGACCAGTGCGCCCAGCAAGATGCCGAGGCTCAGTCCGGGGGCGACAAGCTGCGCGACCCGCGGCTTATCAAATGCGATCAGCAGCACGAAGCCAAAATATACGAGGATCATGAGCGCACTCAACGCGACGGCCACCCGCCAGCGCTGGCGCGATAACAGTGCCAGAGTCATTTATCCCCCCCAATCGTGCGCCCGCCCGGACGCGGCAACCCTAGTGCGCCTAGTGCGCGAGCGCCCGCAGCACTTCCGTGTTCACGTTGTAATCCGCGACCGACATTTGCTTGGGCACGCACGACGTCTGGAAATCCGTGTTGCGGAGGGCAAATCCTTTCTCGAGCATGGGCCGCATCTGCTCCACCAGCTCACATTCGCCCATTCCCATATTCGTGGGTCGGTGGGGCGCGAGCTGCACTTTGGTCCACACCGCCGAGACGGTATCTTTTGCAGATGCATCCGCCGCAGGCGCCAATGAGCTGAATTCCGCCTGTATCCATGCAATCTTGTTGGGCTGGTTCTGGGCGCGGTCGCACCCGAGCGCCTGCACCTTGGCGTCAGGTCGGGCTCCGAAGGCGAGCAGGACGTAACGCACCTTGCTCTCCAAACCCTCGCAGGTATAAAACGCCGTAAAGCCCGAATACGTGAATTCGAGCTTCTGGGTGCGCCATTGGGCCGGAGTCGCGGCCGGGTCGCTTGCGGTCGCCATGACGGGCCCGGCCAGCAGCGCGCAGCAGAGCATCAGTCCGGCGGCTCGGCCGCTGGTATACCGTCGGTCACAACTACTGCTTGTCATATGGCACCTCGCTTTAACACTGACATTATCTAATGTGTTAGTCCACTCGGACAGCCCTAAAGTTCTTGTCACCTGGCCGGTTCGCGCGCCGTCTCACTAGCGTTTCTGGGCCGCCTTGACCGCGTGGCCCCCAAAGGCATTGCGGAGTTTCGCCAATACGCGCGCGGCGTAGTCGCCGCGGCCCTGGGTGGCCAGACGCACGTTCAATGCCGCGCCAATTGCCGGCAGCGGTACACCCAGATCGAGGCCTTCCCGAACGGTCCACCGACCCTCGCCTGAATCGGCAACCATTGGAGCGATGCCCTCCATGACGGCATCCTCGCGCAATTCGGCCGCGGCCAGATCGAGCAGCCAGGAACGCACCACGGTGCCGTGCCGCCAGGCCTCCGCAATAGCGCCCACGTCGAGATCGAAGTCCGACTTTGCGCGCAGCAGCGCAAAGCCTTCGGCGTAAGATTGCATCAACCCGTATTCGATGCCGTTGTGCACCATTTTCGTAAAGTGTCCGCTTCCGGCCGCACCACAGTGCACCCAGCCCTGGTCTTTGGCCGGTGCCAGCGCCTGGAACAGAGGCAGCAGCTGCTCGACGGCCTCGGTCGCTCCGCCAAACATGAGTCCGTACCCCGACTCCAGGCCCCATACACCGCCGGAGACCCCAACGTCGACGAAATGCAGCCCTCGCGCCCGGAGCTCGTCCGCACGGCGCAGGGTGTCGTGATAGTCGGTATTGCCGCCGTCGATGATGACATCGCCCGGCGCAAGCAGGTCCGCAACCGATTTTATGGTCCGCTCGGTGATATCGCCGGCCGGCAGCATGATCCATACCGCGCGCGGTGAGCGCAGCGCGCCTACCGCGGCGGCAAGATCGCTCACCACCGTGGCGCCCCGATCCGCGGCCAGCGCTGAGCGCGCGTCCGCCGATACGTCAAAGCCGCACACTGGAAACCCGGCGCGCACCAGCCGCCGCACGAGGTTGGCCCCCATGCGCCCAAGCCCGATCATTGCCAGAACGGGTTGCGCGGCGTTGGTCCGGGGTGTGTTTTTGGTCTCTGTCATTGCATGTGCTGCCCGCCGTTGATGGCGATGTTGGCGCCGGTAACAAATGCGGCTTCCTCGCTTGCCAAATAAGCGACCAGACCGGCCACTTCCTCGGGCTTGCCCAATCGCCCCATCGGAATCTGTGGAATGATTTTCGAATCCAGCACTTCCTTGGGGATCGCCATGACCATCTGCGTGCCTATATAGCCGGGCGAAATCGTATTCACGGTCACACCCTTGCGCGCGACCTCCAGCGACAGCGCCTTGGTAAATCCGTGCATGCCCGCCTTTGCCGCCGAATAATTGGTTTGGCCGAAGGCGCCCTTTTGGCCATTAACCGACGAGATGTTGATGATGCGACCCCAGCCCCTCTCGACCATGCCGTCACAGACCTGTTTGCTCATATTGAAGACGGAATCCAGATTGGTGTGCATCACGGCGTCCCAATTGACGCGGTCCATTTTCTTGAAGGTCATGTCACGGGTTATCCCCGCGTTATTGACCAGCACGTCGACCGGTCCCACCTCGGCGTTGACCTTCTGGACGCAGGCCTGGCAAGAGTTCCAGTCCGTGACGTCGCAGGGAAAAGCGTAAAACGTGTGACTCAGGGCCTTCATCGCGGCGAGCCACTGCGGCGCTTTGGTATTGCCGGGCGAATAGGTGGTCACCACGGTGTCGCCCAGGGCGGCGAGTTTGATGCAGATGGCTTCGCCCAGGCCACCCATCCCGCCCGTTACCAGGGCCGTGCGCTTCTTTGTCATGCTCAGTGAACTCCCAGCTAATTCCGTTCCACGGCCAGGGCCACGCCCATGCCGCCACCAATGCATAGACTCGCCAGCCCGCGGTGCGCGTCACGGCGCACCATCTCGTGCAGCAGCGTCACCAGAATGCGGCAGCCCGAGGCACCGATCGGGTGGCCTATGGCGATCGCGCCCCCGTTCACATTGATTTTGTTCGTGTCCCAGCCCATCTGTCGGTTCACCCCGATCGCCTGGGCAGCAAAGGCTTCGTTGATTTCCATCAGATCCAGATCAGCGTGCGTCCAGCCCGCCTTCTTGAGACACAGCTGACTGGCAGGTACCGGCCCCATGCCCATAATCTTTGGATCCACGCCCGCCGAAGAATAGGCCTTGACTCGTGCCAGGGGCTTAAGGCCGAGCTCTCGCGCCTTACGCGCCGAGGTCATGATGACGGCCGCCGCGCCGTCATTCAGGCCCGAGGCGTTGCCTGCCGTGACGGTGCCGTCCTTGCTGAACGCGGGCTTGAGCTCGCCCAAGGCCTCGGGGGTCGTTCCGGTGCGGATGTACTCGTCCGTCTCGAAGCGCACCGTGCCTTTCCTACTGACGATCTCAATCGGTACGATTTCGGCCTTGAATCGCCCGGCCTGTTGCGCCGCCTCGGCCTTCTGCTGCGAGGCGGCGGCAAATTCGTCCTGTTCGCGGCGCGTTATGCCGTACTGGCGCGCAATGTTTTCCGCCGTGGTGCCCATGTGGTAATTGTTATAAACGTCCCACAGCCCGTCCACGATCATGCTGTCGATGAGTTTCGCGTCACCCATGCGAAAGCCATCGCGCGATCCGGCCAACAGGTGCGGCGTAGCGCTCATGTTTTCTTGGCCGCCGGCGATTATCACTTCGCCATCGCCGCACTTAATGGCCTGTGCCGCGAGATGAGTGGCCTTCAATCCGCTGCCGCATACCTTGCCGACCGTCATCGCCGGCACGGTATCGGGCACGCCCGCTCGGATCGCAGCCTGTCGGGCGGGATTCTGCCCGCAGCCGGCGGTCAGTACCTGGCCCATCAGCACCTCGGAGACCTGGCCCGGCTCGATGCCGCTCGTCGCCAGCAGCGCCTTGATCACCTGGGCGCCGAGATCGGCCGCCGGCAGCTTGGCAAGGCTGCCGCCGAATTTGCCGACCGCGGTGCGCAGCGCCGCGACGATCACCACCTCTTCCATCGACTCTCTCCTGCTAGCAGCACTCATTCTACTGTTCCCAAAGCAGCGAGCGATCCACTTTCTCAACGTCCGTCGCGCCGGCCAGGGCCATGCTGATCGAGAGTTCGCGGCGCATGATCTCTATGCCCAGCGCCACCCCCGCCTGGCCCCCGGCAGCCAGCGCGTACAGGAAGCCCTTGCCCATCAGGCAACCGCGGGCCCCGCGCGCCAGAGCCTTTAGAACGTCCTGGCCACTCATAATTCCACCGTCGAACAGTACTTCGCAGCGCCCCTGCAGGGCTTCCGCAACATACGGCAAGACGCTGATGGTCGAAGGCGCGCCGTCAAGCTGGCGGCCACCGTGGTTCGATACCACAATCGCGTCGGCGCCGACGTCGGCGGCGCGGCGGGCGTCTTCCGCGTCCAAGATGCCCTTGACCACCAATTTGCCGGGCCACTGGGAGCGCACCCAGGCGACATCCCGCCAGGTGGGGGTGGCATCAAACTGCTCGCTGATCCAGGTCGACAGCGTCTTGAGGCCCTGCGGCCCGGGCAAATGGCCCTCCAGATTACCGAACGTGCGACGTCGGGCACGCAACATGCCCAGCGCCCAAGCGGGCCTGGTGACCACATCGTAGGCGTTGTGCCAGGTCAGGCGCGGCGGGACCGACAGCCCATTCTTGGCATCGCGACGCCGCAGCCCCTGCACCGGCAGGTCGAGCGTCAGGATGAGCACCGGACATTTCGCGGCGCGGGCCCTCTCGATCAGCTGCTCATTGAACCCGCGGTCGCGCATCAGATAGAGCTGGAACCAGAATGACGCCACGCCCGCCTGTTGCAGATCCTCGATGGCCGCGATCGACACCGTGCTGAGACAAAAAGGTATGCCCGCCGCCGCGGCCGCCCGCGCCCCGCAGATCTCGCCGTCGCGATAGAACAATCCCGTCAGTCCGGTCGGCGCAATCCCCAGGGGCAGAGCGCAGCGCTGGCCCAGCATGGTGGTCGCGGTAACAATCTTCGACACATCGATGCCGACCCGCTGCCGCAGGGCTATCGAATCCAGATCGCGGCGATTCCGGCGCAGGGTGAGCTCATCATAGGATCCGCGTTCGGCGTACTCGAAAATGGCTCGCGGCACCCGAGCGCGGGCCCGCTCGCGCAGGTCAACAATGCTATTCAGTACTCGCATGGTGCCACCCGCCCGCGCGCCCCTAAGAATGATTCACACTTCCACGACGCGGTTACGCAACTCGCCGATCCGATCGATCCTCGCCACCACGAGATCCCCGCCCTTGAGAGCCTGCGGCGGTGTCATCGCGTAGCCGACGCCGGCGGGCGTGCCCGTGGCGATGATATCCCCAGCTTGCAGTGTCAGACCCGCCGACAGCGAAGCAATTATCGTTGGGATGTCGAATATCATCTGTGCAACCTTGGCGCGCTGGCGCTCCTCGCCATTGACGGTCAGCGACAACTCAAGCGTGGCCGGATCGCCGAGCGCCGCGCGGTCGACGATGCACGGGCCCAGGGGACAGGTGGTGTCCAGCGATTTGCCTTTAAACCACTGGTCGTGGCGGCGCTGCAAATCGCGCGCCGTCATGTCGTTCAGCACGCAATAGCCAAACACATGCTCGTAGGCGCGAGACTTGGGGATGTCGCGCCCGGCAGTCCCGATAACCAGCGCCAGCTCGACCTCGTAATCCAACAGGCGCGTGACGGCCGGGTCGAGCCGCACGTCCCCGTAGGGACCGTTGACCGCCCCGGTCGCCTTGCTGAAGAACTGCGGTACCTCCGGAAGCTTCACTTCCTTGCCCGCCTTGGCAAGACCTTCCTTGACGTGGTCGGCGTAATTGCGTCCGACGCAGAACACGTTGCGCACCGGCACCGGTATTGGCGCCATCAACCGCAGCAGCCCGGCCTCGAGCCATGCGTCTGTGAATTCTTCGCGGCGTGACTCCATGCGCTGCAGAGCCGCCAGGCTCGCCTCGCCACCGCGCACGATCGCCAACATGCTGCTCATGTCGGCCGCCTCGTTCATGCGACGCCCGGCGGCTGCCAGGTCGAGCACGCGATCGTCGATCCACATGCCCGTAAACGTCCGCCCCTCTTGGGTGCAGGTCACCAGTTTCATAGTTTCACGCCCTGTAGCTGCGCGACAGCACGTCGCGCGGTGGATCCCTTTGGAGCGGAGCTAGCATGGCGCCTCTGGCGCCCGCATTCCGGAAACGGGTTTGTGAGCGAGTCAGCGCTCATGGAGCTGTGCTCAGGCTGGCCGCGCGCCGCTTGATCTCACGCCGTCGTGCGTGCAATACCCATTCGGTATAGCCGTTCGGTTGCGCGCGGCCCTTGAAGACCAGTTCGCACGCGGCCTGAAAGGCCGCACTGCGGCCGAAGTCCGGGGCCATGGGGCTGTAGCCTGGTTCGCGGGCGTTCTGTTCGTCGACGATTCTGGCCATCCGCTGCAGCGCCCCCAATACCTGTTCGCGAGTGCACACTCCATGATGCAGCCAGTTGGCCATATGCTGGCTGGAGATGCGCAGCGTCGCGCGGTCTTCCATCAGCGCCACGCCGTGGATATCGGGAACCTTAGAGCAACCTATTCCCATGTCCACCCAGCGGACCACGTAACCCAGGATGCCCTGCGCATTGTTGTTTAGCTCCTCCTCAATGTCCGCAGCGCTCCAGGCACGCGCGGGGGCGAGCGGTGCGGTCAGCAGATCGGCGCGTGCCGCGCGTGCCCGGCCCCGCAAGCTTTGCTGTACCGCAGCCACGTCCACGGCATGATAGTGGAGGGCGTGAAGGGTCGCGGCCGTCGGCGATGGCACCCAGGCCGTGCTCGCCCCGGCGCGCGGCTGCGCGATCTTGCTGCTCATCATGAGTGCCATCTGATCGGGCATGGCCCACATGCCTTTGCCGATCTGGCCGCGGCCGGACAGTCCGCATTCAAGCCCGACTTCGACGTTCTGTCGCTCGTAGGCCGCCAGCCAAACGGCATTCTTAATGTCCGCCTTGCGGAGCATTGCGCCAGCGGCCATTGAAGTATGTATCTCATCGCCCGTGCGATCCAGAAATCCCGTATTGATAAACACGACTCGTTCACGGGCGGCGCGTATGCACTCGACAAGATTGACGGTGGTGCGCCGCTCTTCATCCATGATTCCCATCTTGAGAGTATTGCGCGGCAGTCCGAGCAAATCCTCGACACCGGCAAACAACTCGACCGCAAGCGCCACTTCCGCCGGGCCGTGGAGTTTCGGCTTGACGATATAGACCGAGCCATGGCGGCTGTTGCGCAGTGCGGGGCCCGCGCTCAGGTCGTGCATCGCCATCAAGGCGCTGCAGGCCGCGTCCAGCATCGTCTCAGGCACCGCCAGGCCGTCGATGCGCATCATGTCGCTCATCATGTGGTGCCCGACGTTCCTTACCAGCATCAGGCTCCGGCCGGGCAGCACCAACTCGGCGCCGTCTGCGGCCGTGTAGCGTCGATCCGGGTGGAGTCGTCGCGTCAGCTCGCCTCCCGCCTTGGGAAATCGTGCCTCGAGTGTCCCGCGCATCAGTCCCAACCAGTTACGGTAGGCCGCAATCTTGTCGTGTGCATCGACCGCGGCGACGGAATCCTCCAGGTCCTGAATCGTGGACAGTGCCGATTCCAGGACCAGATCGCTGATCCCGGCAGCATCGCTGCTGCCCACCGGATGGTTCCGGTCGATGTGAATCTCGACGTGCAGGCCGTGATGGCGCAGCAACACCAGCGTCGGAGCCGCGGCCGTCCCCCGATACCCCGTGAACGCCGATGCGCTGCTCAGGCCCGTGACGCCGGCGCGCGTCACCACTTCGAGCCTGCCCGCGCCCACCCGGTATGCCGTCGCTTCGCCATGCGAGCCGGCAAGCAAAGGAAAGTGCCGATCGAGAAACTCACGCCCGTAGGCAACCACCCGAGCGCCGCGCACCGGGTTGTAGCCCGTGCCCCGCTGCGCGCCGTCGGCCTCGGGTATTGCATCGGTTCCGTAGAGGGCGTCGTAGAGACTTCCCCAGCGAGCATTGGCGGCATTGAGCGCGTAGCGCGCGTTGCTGACCGGCACCACCAGCTGCGGACCGGCCAGCGTCGCGATCTCCTCATCGACGTTTGCAGTTTCCACCGCGAAGGCCGGCCCCTCAGGCAACAGGTACCCGATCTCGCCGAGCATGGTTTCATAAGGGGCGCCGAACCCGGCCGTGCCGGGTTGTTGCTGGTGCCATGCATCCAGCCGCCTTTGCAGGTCCACGCGTTTGGCGAGCAGCTCCGCATTGCGCGGCGCAAGCCGGCGCACCAAGGCGACCAGTCCATTCCAGAACTGCCCGGCCCCGACGCCCGTGCCTACAATGGCCTCCTCGTTAATGAATCGCAGCAGCGCCGGGTCGACCTCGACGGCGGCGTCCTCAGGCAATGCACGCTCGATGCTCACTCGGCGCTCAAATCTTCGTAATCGGGATTACGACGCAGGAAGGCCTTGATGAACGGGCATACGGGCACCATCCGCTCACCGCGGCTGCGGATGAGGTCCAGAGCCCCGCGGACCAGACGGGTGCCCCGGCCGTGTCCCGCCAGGGAAGCGGGCACTTCGGCGTGGTTCAGATACAAAACCGATCCAGAGCGCCGGTAGTCTATAAACCCGCTCTCGCCGCCTGCGCCCAGTTCAAAGCGATTCCCGGCCACGTTGTCAGTCACTGTCTCAGACACGCTCACTCCTGATTATCACGGCGCAGTCCCGTAAGATGCTCGGCATGACGGATGCGGAACTTGAAGCTCTGAGACTGAGTCTCGAGGTCGCATTGCGCAGCGTACTGTTCAGCCTCCCGGTCGCCATTGCCACCGCCTGGTTGCTGACGCGTCGGCGCTTTGCCGGACGCACGTTGCTCGATGCCTTTGTGCACCTGCCGATGGTACTGCCCCCGGTCATGGTCGGCTACGTTTTGCTGCTAATGTTTGGCGTGCGCGGACCCGTGGGTCATTGGCTGTACCACTCGTTTGGGATTCGCATGGCCTTCACCACCCGCGGGGCAGCGCTAGCCACCGCGGTGATGTCCTTTCCCCTCATGGTGCGCGCAATCCGCCTGTCGCTGGAGAATGTCGACCGCGGACTGGAAGAGGCGGCGCGCACGCTAGGCGCGGGCAGGCTCGATCGCTGGTGCACCATCACCCTGCCGCTCATGGCCCCTGGCATTCTCGCCGGCGCGGTCACCGCGCTGGTTGCCAGCCTCGGTGAGTTTGGCGCCGTGATTACTTTCGCCGGCAATATCCCGGGTGTCACGCGCACCCTGCCGATCGCCCTGTATTCAGCGCTGCAGACTCCCAACGGTGACGCGGCTGCGGCGCGGATTGCGTTGATCAGCTTTGTATTCGGGCTGGTGGGCTTGTTCGCGGCTGAAATGCTGACCCGCTCTCTGCGCCGCCGCTTGGGGCGTTGATCATGCTCGACGTCCACGCGCACCTGGAACGCGGTGAATTCACCCTGGACGTTCAATTTTCCACGCCCACCCCTGGCATCACCGCGTTGTTTGGCCGCTCCGGCGCCGGCAAGAGCACGCTGATCCATGTACTTGCCGGCCTGCTGGAGCCCAACGGCGGTGCGATCGCTCTGGACGGCGAGAAACTGTTTGATTCGAAGCTGCGGCTCAACGTGCCCGCCCATCGGCGTCGTGTCGCCTGCGTGTTCCAGGATCTACGGCTGTTTCCGCATCTTGACGTTACCGGCAACCTCGGCTACGGGTTGCGCCGCGCGCGAGCCTATCCGCAGCGAATTTCGATGGAGCGCATCGTGGCGCTGCTTGACCTGGGCTCGCTCCTGCGCAGGGGCGTCTGGCAGCTCTCCGGCGGCGAGCGCCAGCGGGTGGCGTTGGGACGCGCGCTGCTGGCGCAACCAAAACTGCTGCTGTTGGATGAACCGCTGGCGGCGATCGACGCGGCCAAGCGCAACGAGGTGCTCCCCTACTTTGAGCGGCTGCGTGACGAGCTGGCCCTGCCCATAGTGCTGGTCACGCACCAGTTCGAGGACGTCGTGCGCCTGGCCACGCACGTGGTCCTCATGGAGTCCGGACATGTGTTGGCGCAGGGCAGCCTGCCGGCCATTAGCCTGCGGCCGGAACTGAGCCTGCTGCTGGGCAGCGCGGGTTTGGGGGCGGTGATCGAGGGGCGCGTCGATTCGATTGATGCACACACGGGACTCGCCACCGTCATCGCAGGTCATAGCCGCCTGCTGGTCCCGGCAGAGGGGTTGCAAGCCGGCGGCGAGCTGCGCCTGCAGCTGCTGGCGCGTGATCTGATTCTGGCCACGGCGCCGCCGGTCGGGCTAAGCGTCCGTAACCAACTGCAAGGCGTCATTACCGATATCAAGCCAGAAGCTCCGCACAACGTCATGGTGAGCGTGGATGCCGGTGGTCTCGCGCTACTGGCGCGCGTCACCACCGCGGCGGCCTCGGATTTGCAGCTCGCGGTCGGCCAGCATTTGTGGGTTTTGATCAAAGCGGTCTCGCTCCGCGGCCCTGTACGCTAAATAATCGAGGGCCGAATCATCGCCGGTTATCCGGCGCATCCGCAGCGCCGTGATTTCCCGGCGGGCTCACGCGCCTTTTCGGTGGCCGCTCGCCTCTGCGCGCCACGATTCCAGTGCCATTCGTGCGGGCGTTGATAGCGAGTTGCCAGGGTCCTCGGAGAAAGCCGGTCATCTCGGCGCATTCCGGTCAAGGTTCCCGCCCCGATCGTGATACCGAGGCTCGCGCCCGTGGGGTTTATTGTCCAGTTTCCGACATAAACCCCAACGGTCGGCGGGTGCCTACACGGCGGCATTGCATAAGTCTTCGCGATCGCGATTGGACCGGCACCAAGCCGGCGCGCGTGTCACCGGAATATAACCACGCCGCTACCGCTTTTTGGCCGGACCCGCGACGACAATTTCGCCTCCACGGGGTCTTATACAAAGGTATTTCCTCATGAACAAGATTCTCATCGCCGGTGCTGTCGCCGCGACTTTCATCATCGGCACGCCGGTCATGGCGCAGACCGCCGGCTCGAGTCACCGACGCCGCTGCCGCCCAGGCCAAATTGATGACGCTCAAAGTGCAGCTGCGACTGCTGGAGAATCAGGTCGACACCATGAAGAGCAATGCCGCGGCCGCGTCAAAGCCGACCAAGGCCATCGTCGAGGTGGACAACGGCAGCACCACGGTAGGTGGCCAGGCGTTCATGGATTTCGGCCACATTTCGAACCAGCAGAATGGCGTGGATGCCTCGCCCACCGGGACGGGCTTTGACATCAAGCGCTTTTATCTGATCGTCGATCACAAGTTCGACAACGTGTGGGCGGCGAACCTGACCACCGATGCCCAGTACCTGGCGGACGGACCACCAGCGTGGTCTCCTCGGTCGGACCGCCCCCAAAGACCAGCAACGTGACCACCAGTGCGGGGACCGCCGGGGTGACGGAAGTGTTCATCAAGAAGCTGTACCTGCAGACGACAATCAGTGACGCCTTTGTGGTGCACGCGGGCTCCTACACCTCGCCCTGGGCCCCGTTTGTGGAAAGCCTCTATGGGTACCGCTACATCGAGAAGACCCAGACCGACCGGCTCGGCTATGCCAACACCGCCGACTGGGGACTCAATGCCAGCGGCAAGCTCGGCGAGGGGCTATTCACCTACTCGGCTCCATCGTTAATGGCGGGGGATTTAAGAACCCCTCGCGCAGCAAGTATGTCGATTACGAGGGGCGCATCGGGCGTGACCCCGGTGAAGTGGCTGACTTTCGGGGCCGGCTTCTACAGCGGGCACCTCGGGCAGATCAATACCTCCAACCAGAACTTCCCGAACAACACTGCCTCGCGCTGGGACCTGGCCCTGGGCGTGAATGCGGCAGGCTTTCGCATCGGTGGCGAGTATTTCGACGCCAAGAACTACAAGAGCGCCAATTCCACGACCGGCGTGTACAGCGCCTCGGCGATCACCAGCAACAGCATCACGGCCCCGCTCAGCGACAAGCCGATGGCTACTCGGTGTGGAGCTCCTTCGACTTCAACGCCGCAGTGGTCGGTGTTCGGGCGCTACGATGAGGCCAAGCCCAGCAAGGATGGGTCTCCGCGCTCAAGGACACCTACTTAAATGTGGGCGTGGACCTCAAACCCCGCAAGAACATCGATCTGGCCCTGGTCTACAAGAACGAGAAGGTCGAAAACGGCCAGATTTCGGTCTCCGGGGCCGATGCCAACGGCTCCTACACCATCGGGGGCACCGGCACGACCACCAACGGCTTGACCACCGAGGGCAAGTTCGACGAGATCGGCCTGTACGCGCAGTACACCTTCTGAGCCCACCGCGAAGCGGTGCCGGCCCAACGGCGGCACCGCTTTCCACATGACTATCTACTGGAGTAAATGAAAATGTTGAATCGATTTATGCCAACGGTGCTCGGCCTGCTGGTAGCGGTGGTCGCGATGGCGGCACAACCCGCGCGGGCCGCGGACGTTACGTTGCTGAATGTATCCTACGATCCGACCCGCGAGTTGTACGAGGATTATAACAAGGCGTTCGCCACCTACTGGAAGGCGCAGACCGGCGACAAGGTCACCGTCCGTCAGTCCCACGGCGGGTCTGGCAAGCAGGCGCGCTCGGTGATCGACGGTCTAGAGGCCGATGTCGTGACCCTGGCATTGGCCAGCGACATCGACGCCATCGCGAAGCACGGAAAACTGCTGGCCGATAATTGGCAGTCACGCTTGCCGCAGAACAGCACGCCCTATACCTCGACCATCGTGTTCCTGGTGCGCAAGGGGAACCCGAAGCGCATCCTGGACTGGAACGATCTGCTGCGCAGCGGCGTCAAGGTAGTCACGCCCAATCCGAAGACTTCGGGTGGAGCGCGCTGGAATTACCTGGCCGCCTGGGCTTACGCGCTCAAGCAGCCAGGCGGAAACGCGGCCAGTGCCCAGGACTTCGTCGCCAAGCTCTATAAGAATGTGCCAGTGCTCGACTCGGGCGCGCGTGGCTCCACCACGACCTTCGTGCAGCGCGGAATCGGCGACGTCCTGCTGTCCTGGGAGAACGAGGCCTATCTGGCACTCAAGGAATCGGGACCCGGGAGTTTCGACATCGTCTACCCCTCGGTGAGCGTCCTCGCGGAACCGCCGGTCGCGGTCGTGGACAAGGTGGCCGCCAAGCACGGCACGGCCAAGGTCGCGCAAGCTTACCTGCAGTACCTGTATTCGAAGGAAGCCCAGGACATCATCGCCCGCAACTTCTACCGGCCGCGTGATCCCGAGGTGGCGGCAAAGTACGCCGCGAACTTTGGCAAGATAGCCACTCTGCTGACGATCGCGGACTTCGGCGGCTGGTCAAAGGCCCAGCCCCAGCATTTCGATGACGGCGGGATCTTCGATCACATCTACGCACCATAAGCTGGCGCGCCGTGCCAGGAGTGCGACCCGCTGCGCACTTTGGGTTATCGGCACGGCGCGCTGTTACCGCTCTGTCACCGCGATATAACCCACCGGCAACGACACCCGACCGTACGATCTGCTAAGTCATTCGGGGTAGCGCATGTCCATCAGAATCGAGCAGGTCACGAAACTCTATCAAGGTGTGCCGGTCGTCAACGACGTCACCATTGAAATTCAGTCCGGTGAATTCTTCGTGCTGCTCGGGCCTTCGGGCAGCGGCAAGAGCACGCTGCTCCGAGCACTGGCAGGCCTGACCAACATCGATCACGGGCGCTTGTCTCTGCACGGGCGCGATGTGACCGAGTTGCCCGCGCGCGAGCGCGGCGTTGGGCTGGTATTCCAGCATTACGCCCTGTTCCGCCACATGACGATCGCGGACAACATCGAGTTCGCGTTGCGCGTACGGCGTATGCGCGCGGCGGAGCGCCGCCGGCGCCGCCAGGAGCTGCTGCAGCTGGTGGCCTTGGAAGGTTTCGACGAACGCTATCCGAGCCAGCTCTCCGGTGGACAGCAGCAACGCGTGGCGGTGGCGCGCGCGCTGGCGCATGAACCGGCCGTATTGCTGCTGGATGAACCGTTCGGTGCCCTGGACGCCAAGATCCGCGTCGAATTGCGCGAGACCGTGCGCGCGGTACAGCGACGCATCGGAATGACCACAATTCTCGTCACCCACGACCAGGAGGAAGCGTTTGCCCTCGCTGATCGAATTGGCGTCATGCAGATGGGACGGCTCCTGGAGATCGGCACCCCGGAGGATCTCTATCGTCACCCGGCCACCCGCTTTGTGGCCCGCTTCCTGGGCGCCGCCAATCTGTTCCTCGGCGAGGTGTCTCAGCAAGGCCTGCACCTGGGCGCCGCCACTCTGACCCCGGAGCGTATCTCTCCCCTGGCGCCGGGCGGGGCCGAAGCGGTGCTGGTGGTGCGGCCCGAGGACATTGAAATCGCCACCGGCGACAACGCGCCGCAGAGCCGGCCGTTCGCAGCCGGCGTGGTGCGCGCGCTCACCTTTGCGGGTCATCAGCAGCACGTCAATATCCAGCTGGCCGAACAGAGTGGCATCGAGCCGGCCACCAGCAACGGCCACCATGGCGGCACAGGCACTACGGTCGATGCGCTGCGTTCTGCCGCTGAGCAAGCTGCGGTCCCGCTCACGGTGGGCGCCGGTGTCAGCCTGGGCGTACGGCGCATGCACGCCCTGCCCACCCCGATCTCAAGTTTTCATGTCATGGGCACCGATGCTGTGGAGAGTGCTGCGCTTGCCGGGAGCGCCCTGTTGGCCCAGCTGGTGCACAGCATGCAGGCCCGCGTCATCCGTCACAGCGAACGCGGCCCAAGCAGCGAGCGGCTGGACGCGGGAATCTGCGTGCTGCCGCTGCGTACCGATACGCCGGTTGCACTGCGTATGGCGGTCGCGCAGGGCGCCCGAAGGATATTGTGCATTCCGCCGGCGGCACCGCTCCCCATGCGCATGCTTATTCATGCCGGCGACGCGGCACGCCGGAGCGATCTGTTGGCGCTGGTATCGAGCGTGATGCGCCACCTGCCGGTGGAGACCACCGCGGTGACCGTGCAGCGCGCCGAGGCTACCCGCAGCGAAGTACTCGAGGCGCAGCGCAGGCTGCTCGACACCCGCGCCGATCTGCGCGGCACCCACGGGCTCGACCTGCGTGGCGAACGCTTTGTGGGTGATCGCGCCTCCTGGCTGGCTCACCTTGCCACGCAAGCCGACCCCGTACTGGTGGTTATGGGATTGCCCGGTCAAGTGGATGAACTCTCGGCCAGCTTGCCGCGTGATCACGCGGCGCTGTTCGGGCCGGCATCGCGGGCCACGGTACTGTTTGCAATAGGCGCGTCGTCATGAATTCCGACCAAACGCCGGACACTCTGGCCAAGCCCGGCCGGCAGCAGATTCTCCCGGGTTTTGGCCTCACCATGGGTTACACGGTCAGCTATCTCAGCCTGATCGTGATCATTCCGCTGGCCGCTGCATTCGTGAGCGCTGGCCACCTGCCGCTCGGTCAATGGCTACACGTGCTACTGACCCCGCGCGTATTGGCCGCATTCCGCCTCAGCATTACCGCCAGCTTGGTGGCCGCGCTGATCAATTCCGTGTTTGGCCTGCTGATTGCCTGGGTGCTGACCCGTTACCAGTTTCCGGGCCGGCGGTTGCTCGATGCGCTGGTTGACCTGCCCTTTGCCTTGCCCACGGCGGTTGCCGGGATCGCGCTCACCACGCTGTACGCGCCCAATGGCTGGCTCGGCCGACTGCTCGAACCCCTTGGGATCAAGGTCGCCTTTACGCCGCTGGGCGTGGTCGTCGCGCTGACTTTTATTGGCCTGCCGTTCGTGGTGCGCACCTTGCAGCCGGTATTGGGCGATCTCGACCAGGACCTGGAGCGCGCCGCCGAGACGCTCGGTGCGCGGCCAACTCTGGTCTTTCGGCGCATAATTTTTCCTGCCTTGCTGCCGGCACTGATCACCGGCAGCGCGCTTGCGTTCTCGCGCGCGCTCGGTGAATACGGCTCAGTCATCTTCATCGCGGGCAACATCCCACTGGTCTCCGAGATCGTGCCGCTGGTCATCATGACCAAACTCGAGCAGTTCCAGTACGTGGAGGCGTCGGTCGTGGCCGTAACCATGCTGTTGCTGTCCTTCGCGATGATGTTCGTCATCAATGGCGCGCAGCTCGCGCTGCAGCACCGCCACCAGGCCAAGCAATGAGGCGGCGCGATGATTTTCCCGGCAGCACCGGAACCGGCCGTGTGATAGGCCGCATTGCCCTGGTGAGCGTGGCCGTGGTTTTTTTGGCGCTGTTCCTGTTGCTGCCGCTGATCACCGTGTTCGTGCAGGCCCTGGCGAAGGGAGTGGGTGCCTACTGGCATGCGCTTGCCGACGCGGACGCGCTGGCCGCCATGCGCATGACCTTGACGGTTGCTGCCATCTCGGTGCCGCTCAACACGGTGTTTGGGACTGCCGCGGCGTGGGCCATCAGCAAATACGAATTCCGCGGCAAGGGCTTCCTGCTCACGCTCATCGACCTGCCGTTCGCCGTCTCCCCGGTCATCGCCGGACTGATCTTCGTGCTGATCTTTGGCGCCCGCGGCTGGCTCGGTGGCTGGCTGAGCGACCATCAGTTCCGGGTCATATTCGCCTTGCCCGGCATGGTGCTGGCAACGACCTTTATCACCTTCCCGTTCATAGCCCGCGAGCTGATCCCATTGATGCAAGCACAGGGACGCGATGACGAGGAGGCCGCGCTGTCGCTGGGTGCCGGGGGCTGGCGCATTTTCCGGATGGTAACGCTCCCCAACGTGCGCTGGGGGATGCTCTACGGCATCCTGCTGAGCAACGCGCGCGCCATGGGTGAATTTGGCGCAGTGTCCGTGGTTTCAGGGCACATACGCGGTGAGACCAACACCCTGCCGTTGCATGTCGAGATTCTCTACAACGAGTACAATTTTGTCGGCGCCTTTGCCACCGCATCCCTACTCGCCATGCTTGCACTTGTCACCCTCGGCCTGAAATCGTTGCTGGAACTCCGACATCCGGAGCTGCGTGGCCGGCAGATTGGCGATGGCACCCCAAGGCTACGCAAGCCGGCTGGCCAGTGAACAACGCGCAGACGCCACGACGAAAGTACCTGCTCGCCACTTGGTTGAGCGCAGGTAGCCTGCTCATCGTCTTTGCAGCACTGACCCTGATGGCGGTGGCCTCCTCCATCGCCGTTGATCGCTTCGCGCGCGCTCAGGCGCTGGCGCGCAGCGAACTGGCGGTCAGCTCGGCGCGTGAATATTTTCACCGCCTGAGCGAGAGCAATCTGGTCGCCGCTCGCACCCTGGCGGACCGGCCCACGCTGGCGCGCCTGCTTGACGATCCCGCTTCGCCGGAACTCGCGCTCTACTTGAATAGCTATTGCAAGGAGATGCGCACCGCAAACTGCATCGTGCGCAATGCCCAAGGCGTAGTCGTGGCTTCCGGCGGCACCACCTACTGGCCCGAGATCGCGGCCGCGCGCGCTGAACAGGGCGAGCGTTTCGTGGTCGGCCCGCGCACCGGCGGCCCGCCGTTGCTCGGCGCTGCGGCCACGGTCACACGCCGTCCGGGCCTCGAGGTCGTGATGCTGCAGGCACTGAGCGGGGAAGTTCTGCTCGAGGCCGGCAGGCAAAGCGGCGCCGCGATTTCGCTGCAGAATATCAGCACCTACCGCGCGCCCGATGCCGACCCGTTGACCCCGCTGCACGCCGCGGCGTTGACCAATGGCGACCATGCCGCGGCGCGGATTTCGGCCCTCAAGCAATACGCGGCGAGCGCCGTCATGGTCAATTCCGTGGGCGAACCTGTCGGGTTGCTCGACGCACGGCTTCCGGTTTCCGAATTCGACCGCACGGCGGCGAGCTACCGCCACGTGATGATCATGGTGAGCCTGCTGGTGGCCGTGCTGGCCGGCATCGCCGGGATAATTTACGGGCTGTGGTTGGCGGCGCCGGTTGTGCGACTGGCCGAGATGGCACGGCGTATCGGCCAGGGTGATTTCAGCCGGGCGGTGCCCAAGGTGGCGCCGCTGGAACTGGACTCCTTGGCGCACGCAATGGACGACATGCGCGGCAACCTGATCGAACTTACGACCACCTTGCGCGCCCGGGAAACCGAGGCGCAGGCGGTCCTGGCCGGCGTGGTCGAAGGCGTGTTCGTCACCGACGAGCAGCGGCGCATCGTCTATGCAAACCCGCAGTTCTCCCGCACGGTGCCGGGGGCGCCGGGCGGTGTGATCGGCCAGTTCTGTGGTGACGTGCTGCACCCACTGCTCACGCCCGCCGAGCGGCCCTGCGAGCGCAACTGCCCGATCATTGCCGCACGCGCCCACGGCGTGGCACGCGCCGCCGAGCAGCTCAAGTTCGCCGACGGTTCGGTGCGCTCCACCATTGTCGTCAGCGCGGCGCCGGCAGAGGGCCGCCAAGTCCAGCTGCTGCGCGACGAGACCGACCTGGAAGCCGCCCGCCGTGCCCGCGACAGCGTGCTCGGCAACATCTCGCACGAATTCCGCACCCCGCTGGCCGCGCAGCTCGCCGCGATCGAGATGCTGCGCGATGGCCTCGCAACCCTGACGCCTGCCGAGCAGGGCGATCTGCTGCTCAACGTCGAGCGCGGCGTCTTGCGGCTGATGCGCCTGATCGACAATCTGCTCGAGAGCGTGCGCATCGAAGCCGGGCAGCTTTCGCTGCGCGAGCAAAGCGTGGACCTGGAAGCCACGGCGCACGAGGCCACCGAACTGCTGCGGCCGTTGCTGGATCAGGCCGGGTTGCAGGTCAATATCGACCTCGCGGCCCTGGGCGGCAGGACGGTGCCTGGTGATGCGCAGCGACTGCAGCAGGTCTTTGTGAACCTGCTGTCCAACGCCGCCAAGTACGCCCCCCACGGAACGACCATAGGCATCGGCGCGGAGCGGCGCGATTCGCAGATCGAAGTCTGGGTGGAAGATGCCGGCCCGGGGCTGCCGGAGGGCGATCCGCAGGTGCTTTTCGAGCGCTTCCGTCGTGGCGAAGCATCCGAGCCGGACGCCCCTGGACTCGGACTGGGATTGTGGATCGTGCGTTCGATCGTGGAACGCCACGCGGGCTCGGTGCGCGTGGAGCGCACGCCTGACGCGCGCACGCGGTTTGTGATGGCCTTGCCAATGACCCCGAGCCCGCCGGAAAATCAACCGTGAAAATATTGCTGGTGGACGACGATCCTGACCTGCTGAGCGTCACCAGCTTCGCTCTGCAGCAGGCCGGCATGCTGGTGGTAACCGCCAACTCCTTCGGCTCGGCGTTGGCGGTATTCCGGAGCGAACGCCCGGATCTGGCGATTCTGGACATTAACCTGCCCGGCGGTTCGGGGTTTGAACTCTGTCAGGCGATGCGCCGCGAATCGGCGCTGCCGATCCTCATGCTAACGGTGCGCAATGAAGAAGCGGACCTGGTGCGCGCCTTGGAACTGCGCGCCGACGACTACCTGACCAAGCCCTACAGTCCGCGCACGCTCATCGCCCGGGTCAAGGCGCTGCTGCGGCGCGCCGGCACGGATGCCACCTACAAGAGCGAAGCGGGCCCCTACCGACTCGATCCCAACGCACTGGAACTGCACGTGGGCAGCACTACCCATCGAGTCACCCCTCTGGAGTCGCGCTTGCTGCAACTGCTGATCGCCAATGCCGGGCAGGCCGTCGCCACGGAACGTCTGCTGACCCACGTCTGGGGTCAGCGGGCCGGCGGCGACCGGCAGCTCCTCAAGCAGCTGGTCCACCGGCTGCGGCAGAAACTCGGGGAATCGCCCACCGCGGGTCACTCGCTCGAAACCGTCACCAACGTGGGATATCGGCTGCGCGTGTAGTGGCGGGCACCGCGATTTAGGTATGATCCGTGCTGACCGGGCCGGCCAAAACGACCCACAAAGGCGCACCGGTCGGCCCGGCGATCCGCGGAGGAAGGCCATGCGTCACATTGGTGTCATTTTGGTGGCGGTGCGGGATTTGCGCGCCCGTCGCAGTGTCATTCTCGAGCGCGCGGCAAAAATCGCCGCGGGCAGCGGCGCGCGGCTGGAACTGTTTCACGATCTGGCCACGCCGGTCTATATCGACACCCTGGTCGGTACCGGCGAGACCGTCGAACACCTGACCAACCAGGCCCGCACGCATGCCTTAAAGCAGCTCGAGCGCCTGGCGGAGCCGCACCGGCGCAAGGGTCTCAAGGTGCACACCGCCGCGGTGTGGGACTACCCGCCGTATGAAGCCGTGGTTCGACGGGCCATGGCCATCCGTGCCGATCTGATTGTGGTGCAGAAGCGCGGTCATCATCGGCTCCCGGCCCTGCTCGGATACACCGACTGGGAATTGCTCCGGGCCAGCCCGATACCGGTGCTGCTGATCAAGAATTCACGCCACCGTCCGCGCGCGCCGGTGGTGGCCGCCGTCGATCCCCAACATATCGGCGCCCGAACGGGTGATCTGGAGAAGCGTCTGCTGCGCAGCGCCGCCGCGCTGGCCGATGCACTCAAGGCGCCGCTGCACGCCGTGCAGGTGCTGCTGCCCTGGACGAACACGCCGCTGCGCCGCAAGCGGATGCTCACAGCACTCGCAAAAACGGCGCACATCAAGGGCCCGCGGATCCATCTGCTGGGCGGCGATCCCGACGTCCAGCTCCCGGCCGCCGCGCGACGCCTCAAGGCGGGGGTGTTCGTCATGGGAGCCATGAGCCGACGCGGGCTCAAGCGGCTGTTTATCGGCAACAGCGCGGAGCGCTTGTTGGATGATCTGCACTGCGACGTGTTGGTCGTCAAGCCGCCGGGCTACGTCGCACCCCTGCCGCGCGCCCGACGCGGAGTCTACTTCCTCTCCAACCTGCCGATCGCCTAAGCCGCCGCGGCCAGCCCCTTGGCTTCTAGCCGGAGGGCTGCCAGTCCGCGATGCGCCGTTCCACCCAGCGGGTGTGCACGTCGATATAGACCTCGCGGTAAAGTTTGTCGACGGTCGGGGCGTCCGGAAAGCCCTCGGCGAAGGCCGGGTGTATGGAGCCGGCGGCCACGCGGGCCGCACGGCGCAGGTGTTCGAGCAGGAAGCGCGGATTCTCATCCCCCACGCTGATGCGCACCGTGGTCGGTGAAATGCCGGCCTGATGAAGCGCAGCGTCGGACATTTCCGAGTGACTGGTGAGCGCTGGGCACAGCACCTGAGTATTGACCTGTCCTAAGCTCACCTGCAGGCTGAAGGCGGGCTCGAGATTGTCGAAGAACCGCTTCATGAGCGCACGCGAGACGCCGGCTCCCTGGGCGGCGGCGCCCGCGCTGCCGTGTCCCTCGAAGTCGATCGTGAACAGCGGCGCCGGAAGTCCCAGCGTCATATTCTCGGCACACAGTCCGGCGTTGGGGTGGCCGGGCACGGCCGCGCATTGGGCGTTGACGAGCGGATGCAGGGACAGAGCGCGCGCCAGTACGATGGTATTGATGCACTTGGCGAGGATCCGCAGCTCGGCGGTGCGCATGCCGCTGAGCACCTCGAAGGCCTTGTCGGAATCCAGGAACGCGCCCTTCACGTAGTACACATTCCAGAACATGCTCTCGTCCCAACGACACTCGCGTTCCACCCCGTCGTGGCCGCGGGCATGCACAATCTCGCCCTTGGGCAGGAACATGCGCTCGGCGCGGGCAATGACCGCACCCGCGGTGGTATTGCCTGATCCGCACAGATCTTTGGTGTAGGAGTGGATCACAAAGTCCGGCCTTTCGGCCTTGTCCTTGCGGCGCAGCGTGGGTTGCAGGTAAGGGGTACCGATGGTCGCATCGCAGATCACGGTGAGTCCGCGCGCATGCGCCGCGCGGCATATCCCCGGCACGTCAAGCAGGTAGCCGTGCGGATTACAGGGGGATTCGAGATACACGAAGATGTGTCGTCCGGCCGCGAGCCGATCGGCGTGTCGCGCCGTCACAGTCTCGAGTTGCGCCGTGAAATCCGCGGCCGTTTCCCCGTCGAACCACTCGATCGCCACGTCCAGATTGGCCTTCTTCCCATACCAATCATGCAGCAGCTGATAGGTGCCGCCGTAAACGTTGCGCGAGCTCAAGACGATGTCGCGCGAGCCCAGCAAGTGCGCGAGTGTGGTGTCGATGGCGGCCATGCCGGAATTGAAATTCCAGGCGAAGTAGTCCGCGGCCTCCGGGCCGGCCTCCAAGTGCACGATGTGGTTGGCGAGGCAGATCGAAGTCGGATTGAGAAGCCGGGAATAGATCTGGTGCAGCAGCTCGCGGCCCTTAAACGCGTCCTCAATCCACTCCGCGCAGGCATAGACGTAGGTGGCCGTGCGTGTGATCACCGGCGTGGCGCTGAATATCGCCGTCACGTTGTCAAACAGCGGGTTGGGCCCCTTAACGCCCGCCGTGCTCATGTCATCAAGTAAACCCTGGTAGGTCGCGCGCAGTGGGTTCTGCAGCGTATCGAGGACCTTCGCCAGCTGAAAGCAGGCAAAGCGCTTGGCGTTGAACCAGGCAATGCGATCAGCGCGGTCGAGCTGGTCGAGCGTCTTGGTCGTCAGTTCCCATAATTCATGCGCGGCGCAGTTCGCCGCACCGAGCTGCGTGACCAGACGCCCGAGTGCCTCGCCGCCTGGCGATCCCGGATCGATCCCAAAGTGGCGCAACTGCTCGGCCACCAGCTCCCCGGCGGTGGTGGCCGTACTGCTGTTGCGCAGCGGGCTCAGTTGCAAGGCATGGCGAAATCCGTCTTGGCTCATCTCCCTCTCCGCGACCCAAGGCCCCGCAGAGCCTACCATTGTTACCCAGTCCCGGGGCCCGGCCCGGCCCGGGTCCGACAGCCGGCGTCACCTGCCGACCCGCGACCGGCTAGAATGTTCGCCGGTCGCCGCGGCCCTGAGGCCGTGGGACCGCTACCTTGAGGAACTTCATGCCTACCCGATCGCGTTTGCATGTGCCGGAACCCCCCGCGCGCCCAGGCCAGCCCCCCGACTTCAGTTATTTGCAGCTGTCTCCGGCGGGCGCGCTGCCGCGACCGGCGAGCAACGTTTCCTGGCGCGACACCGGCGAGCTCGCGCACGGCCTGATTCGCGTGCTCGACGACTCCCACCGTGCCGTCGGTGCTTGGGATCCGCAGGTCGCGCCCGAGGATCTGCGGTTGGGGCTGCGTCATATGCTGCTCACGCGCCTGTTCGATGACCGCATGGTGCGTTACCAGCGCCAGGGCAAGCTCACCTTCTATATGAAGTCCACCGGCGAGGAAGCGGTGTCGGTCGCGGCCGGCATGGCCTTGCAGCCCACGGATATGCTGTTTCCCGCGTACCGCAACCAGGGCCTGCACGTTGTGCGTGGCCTGCGGCTGGTCGATCTCATGTGCCAGCTGCTCTCCAATACCGGCGACATGTGCCGGGGGCGCCAGCTTCCCGTGATGTATCACTCGGCACCGGCCAGGCTGTTCTCGATCTCGGGCAACCTCGCGACACAATTCCCCCAGGCCGTGGGCTGGGCCATGGCGGCAGCGATCAAGGGCGAAGAGCACATTGCGGCGACCTGGACTGGCGAGGGCAGTTCGGCCGAGGCGGATTTCCATTACGCCCTGTTGTTTGCCTCCGTCTATCGGGCCGCCGTAATACTCAACGTGGTCAACAACCAGTGGGCCATCTCGACATTTCAGGGGACCGCCGGGGGCGAGCAGAATTCCTTCGCAGCGCGCGGCCCGGCCTACGGCATGCCCGGCTTGCGCGTCGACGGCAACGACTTTCTGGCGGTGTACGCGGCCACGCGCTGGGCCGCAGAGCGCGCCCGCAGCGGTGCCGGCGGCACGGTCGTCGAACTCGTGACTTACCGCGCCGGTGCGCATTCCACCAGCGACGATCCGGCGCGCTATCGGCCGCGTGATGAACCGGAGCGTTGGCCGCTCGGTGATCCGATCGAGCGCCTCAAGCACCACCTGATGGGGCTCGGCGAGTGGTCCGAGGCGCGCCACCAGGACCTCCATGGCGAACTCGATGCACAGGTCAGCGCGGAGTGGAAAGAAGCACTGACTTTCGGAACCCTCAATGACGGCCCGCGTCTCGATCGCGACCTGATGTTCGAAGACGTGTTCAAGGAACTGCCCGAGCACCTGCGACGGCAGCGCGAGTTGCTGCGCGCCGAGCTGGCCGGGTCGCCCTAAGGGTTTGCCATGGCGCAGATGAACATGATCCAGGCGCTCAATTCGGCCATGGATGTGGCCATGGCGCGTGATCCCAACGTCGTAATCCTCGGCCAGGACGTGGGCTTCTTTGGTGGGGTGTTCCGTTGCACCGATGGACTGCAGAAAAAATACGGCGAACATCGAGTGCTCGACACCCCGATTGCCGAGGGCGGCATCATCGGCGCCGCCTTGGGGATGGGCGTAAACGGTCTGCGGCCCGTGGCGGAGGTGCAGTTCGCCGACTACGTCTATCCCGCCTACGATCAAATCGTCAGCGAACTCGCGCGGCTCCGGTATCGCAGCGCCGGCGATTTTCACGCGCCGGTCACGGTCCGCATGCCCTGTGGCGGCGGGATCCGCGGCGGCCAGACCCACTCGCAAAGCCCCGAGGTCCTGTTCGCCCATGTCTGCGGGCTCAAAGTCGCCATCCCCTCGAATCCCTACGATGCCAAGGGCCTGTTGATCGGCGCCATCGAAGACGACGACCCCGTGATTCTGCTCGAACCCAAGCGCTTGTATAACGGACCGTTCGACGGCGACCCCAACAAGCCGGCGATCCCTTGGACCACCCATCCCAAGGGCGAAGTGCCTGCCGACCATTACACCGTGCCTTTCGGCCGCGCCGAAATCGTCAGGGCCGGCTCGCAGCTGACGGTGATTGCTTACGGCACCATGGTGCACGTCGCCGCGGCCGCAGCCCAGGCCATGAACCTCGACGCGGAAATCATCGACGTGCGCAGCATCGTGCCCCTGGATGTGGATACCTTGTGCAATTCGGTGTGCAGGACCGGGCGCTGCGTGATTGCCCACGAGGCGACGCGCTTTGCGGGGTTTGGTGCGGAACTGGCGGCGACCGTGATGGAAAAATGCTTCTGGAACCTCGAAGCGCCCATTCAGCGCGTTGCGGGCTGGGATACCCCCTACCCGCACGCCTTCGAATGGGAGTACTTTCCGGGTCAGGCTCGCGTCTCGCTGGCCTTGAAAGCTGTGATGGAACCCGCATGAGCCGCCATATTTTCAAACTCCCGGATCTGGGCGAAGGCACGGTGTCGGCGGAGATCATTGCCTGGCATGTCAAGGCGGGTGACCAGCTCAAGGAAGACCAGCCCTTGGTCGAGATGTCCACGGACAAGGCGGTGGTGGAGATCCCCTCGCCGGTCAGCGGCCGGGTACTCAGCATTACGGGCAAGCCCGGAGACGTTATCGCCGTGGGCGCCGAGCTCGCGACTTTTGATACGGCGGACACGGACTCTGCAAAGAGCGCGGCACCGCTAAGCACCAGCCCCCCGGCGCCCCCGAGCGCGACCAGCGCTGCGGCCGCCCCCTCGCCCACCGAAGCCTCGCTCGCGCCCGCCGGGACCCCGGTCCGGGCCTCTCCGGCCACTCGCAGGCGTGCCCAGGAGGCGGGTGTGAATCTCGCGACCGTCGCCGGTTCCGGGGCCGGTGGGCGGATCACGCCCGATGATCTGCAGAACGCCCTGAGCAGCGGCGCCGCCCCCGCGCCGGCTCGAGCGGCATCCGCGCCCACCGTTGCGGCGAGCGCCGGCGTCCAGGAGATTCCGATCATCGGCATCCGGCGGGTGATCGCCCAGCGCATGAGCGAGGCCGCACGCAGCATCCCGCATTTTTCCTACGTCGAGGAAGTGGACATCTCAGCGCTCCATGCGATGCGCGAGCATCTGAATGCGGGCGCGCCCAAAGGCGCGGTGCCCCTAAGTTACCTGCCGTTCATCGTGGCCGCCCTGGTGCGGGCCCTTAAGCGCTACCCGCAGTGCAACGCCCACTACGACGCTGCTCGCGAGACCGTGGTGCGCCACAGCGCAGTACACGTGGGCATTGCCACGCAGACCAACGAGGGACTCAAGGTGCCGGTGGTACGCAATGCGGATCAACTGACGCTGCGCGCCCTCGCCGCGGAAATCACCCGCGTGACGAGCGCGGCGCGCGATCGCTCGGCGCGACGCGAGGAGCTCAGCGGGTCCACGATCACCGTGACCAGCCTCGGTAAACTCGGCGGCATCGCCAGCACGCCGATCATCAACATGCCCGAAGTGGCCATCATTGGTGTTAATCGTGCCGTCGACCGGCCGATGGTCGTGACCGGTGCCATTCAGATCCGGCGGATGATGAACCTGTCCTCGTCGTTTGATCACCGCTTCGTCGACGGCGCGGACGCGGCGGGCCTGATCCAGGCGCTGCGGGATTTGCTGGAACATCCGGCGACGATATTTATCGCCGAGTAGCCCGTCCACCGGCCGCGCGGCCCCGGGGATCAGAACATCGAGTTGTCGTTGTCGTTGTCGGACTTGGCCGGAATGTCCTGCGTGACGTCCCAATGCTCGACGATCTTGCCGTGCTCGAGACGGAAGATATCCACCACCGCCTGACCCCGGCCGCTGTCGCGATCCGCGGCATGCTTGTAATAGCGTGAGTGGACGGCCACCAGGTCACCCTGCGCCACGGTGCGCTTTATTTCCTGACGCAGCTCCGGATAGAGCTCGTGAGTGTAGTGGGTCAACGCCTGCATCGCGGCGGCATTGCCGTCGGCCAGCATAGGGTTGTGCTGCCGGTACAGTGGACCGACGTAGAGCTTGAAGGCCTGCTCCACCTCGTGCTTATTGAACACAGTATCGAGGAACGCCAGCACCACGGCGGTATTCTGTTGCGCCACCGCCGCCCGCGACACCGCCCCGGTGGTCGCGCAGGCCGCGAGCACTCCGGTCAGCAGGGCCAGCAGGGCATAGCGCATTCGGCTCATGCTGCAAGATTACCCAATCGCCGCTCGCCCGCAACTGCTTTAGCTGATCTGAAAGTGGTATCGGGTCATGCCCGCGAGCGATCCGGACGGATCCCAGGTCCACTCCGCAAAGGTGGTCGCGCCTCCCGCATCGGTGGTTAAAATCGTCGAGCAGCGCGTCCCGTAGCCTTCACCCCTCACAAATGCGCTTGAGAGCATGCGTTCGAGTTCCAGACTGACGCCGGTGCGCGGCAGCTCCTCATCCACGGCAGGCTCGGTGTCCCGGAGCAGATCCAGCATCGCCGCCGACTGCGGCAGTTCATTAAGCGCCTCGGCCAGCCGAGACTTGGCTTGGGTCACTTTGGGCCAGGGCGTGTCGAGCAGATGGTTCGAGAGCGCGTAGACCCCGGGGCCAAGCAGCCTTCCGGCACCGGTCGTGCTTTCATACACACCCAGTTCGTGACCATCACTGCATAACACGTTGAATGGATTGCACTGCGCTCCGCGCCACGCGATTTCCTCGAGCCCCGAGCTGGCCGAGCCGCTGCCTGTAAGAAATGCCGTAACCAAATTGCCACGACTCGGCGCATCCGGCTTGATTGCCGCTGGGTCGCGGAAATTGGTGAGCGCCGCAAAACGCCCGGCGCGGGTCACGCCGAGCCAGGTGCCACCCGCCTGCAGGTCGCGTCCGGCCAGAATATCGCCCGGCTCTTCCCACCAATCGGCCTCCGCGGTGGGCCGGCCAAAATACTCGTCCCGGTTGGCCGCGACGACGCAGGGAAAATTCGGATGCACGCGCCAGGCCACGAGGATCAGACACATTTTTTTTAGCTCGCGCCGCGAATTCCGCCCTCAGGAACCAAGAGTATAGCCGGTCAGGAGCCCCACTATTGCCAACCGCGCCTGCCGGCGGTATATGGGGTTCCCGACGCCCAACAACAAATAGGGGATTCCGATGCCAATTACCCGAGTGAGCCGCTGGCTGATTTCGGCGGCACTAATGTCGATTCCATTCACCGTCCTGGCCGCCGAGGCGGCAAAGAATGATGCGCCGAAGCGCAGCGATGAACAGCTGATCAAGAGCGCCTTGTCCGCCGCACCGGCGGGAGTCGCCAAGGGCGCCAAAGTCGTGGCCATGGATGACAAAGGCGGCATGCGTACCTTGCGCGAGGGGAACAATGGCTTTACCTGCATGCCGGACGAACCCAGCACGCCAGGACCCGATCCCATGTGCGTGGACAAGGCCTCGATGGGCTTCCTCAATGCGCTGATGAGCCACGCCGCACCGCCCAGCGGCCACGTGGGCCTGATGTATATGCTGGAAGGCGGGACGGACGCGAGCAACACCGATCCCTATTCCAAGAAACCCTCGGCCGCCGATCACTGGATCAAGACCGGGCCGCACCTGATGATCGCTGGTGCGGATTCCGCGTTCTACGACGCCTACCCGAAGCAAACGGACCCGGACACGTCGCAGCCCTATGTGATGTGGGCCGGAACGCCCTATCAGCACCTGATGGTACCGGTTAAGTAACCCACCGAAACCCGCCGGTGCATCACCTCACCGGCGGGCGGGTGGTGTCGATCAGTATGCCGTTGTGGCGCAGCCGCGGTTGGTCGGGCTCTGAGAACTGGGCGTCCTCGAGCACCGGGTTGATGGCAATCTTTTCGATGACCATTTTGTCACTGGCATGCGCAGCAGCGGAGCCCGTCTCGATCGAAAAGGGCATTACCAGGCCGCGGACGGTCTGGTAGTTGCCGTAATACACCGATACGGTCGCGGGCTGGCCGGTGACGCTGTGGGCTTCCCGGTCGTATTTCAGTTCCAGAAAGCTCTGGGCATCGATCCAATCGGTGCGTGTCTGGCCCGAGGCCATCGTCAATTTGAGACGGTACGCCTCGCGGCCCGCCACGGTATCCTTTCCCTCCAGCGACACCGTCACACCTTTCCTCTTGTAGTCAAACAGAGGGCCATCCAGGCCACCGGTGTCGTGCGCATAGCTGAGTTCCTCGGCACTGAAGTGCTTTATTTCCGGGACACCGCTGCTGTTCGGCTGCTGCTTCCAGCCGGTGTTCCCATCAAAGGCGCGCACCGTGTGTTGACCCTGCACGACGACTTCAAAGCGCGTCGCATCCGGCCGCTTGAACAACATCACGAACGGTGTCTTGTTCGCGCCACCGGGCCCGCTTTCCACATGCCCCATCCAGGCCATGGTCTGAGTGTTCCGCCACGCCTCGGCGCCGCCGCGCGCGGCCACGTACTTGGCGATGATCTGCTCCACAGTAAGCGAATCGGCTAGCTCGGTTTTGGCCGCGCGCGCGGCAGGGCAAGCCAGGAGCAGAACCATGACGCTGCCGGCAGCTGTGAGTTTCAGGACGCGAATCATTCACTCGACTCCCTAGTGTGCCGCTGCCTGGGGCGCAGCCCCGCGCAACGCTGTTTCCACCGCCGCCCGCAATCGGTCAGCGCTAACCGCGCCTTGGTTCGCCTGCATGATGGCGCTGACGTTTCCCGAGGGGTCAATGATATACGTCAGCGGCAGCGCTTGCGGTGCACCGAAGCCGTTAACGTGCGCCTCGGACAACAGTCCCGTTATGTAACTGACTCGCTTAGACGCCTGCACGGCGTCCCGACGGTCATGACTGTCGTCCGCACTGAGCCCCACCACCACGACACGATCGCCGTAATCGTGCGAGAGCGCCTCCAGGAGCGGCATCTCAGTGCGACAAGGCTCGCACCAGCTCGCCCAGAAATTCACCACCACGACCTTGCCGCGCAGCGCGCTTAAGTCAAATTCCTCGCCACCAAAACTCTTTGCAATCAGCGCGGGCGCCGGCTGACCGAGTTTCGGCGCCGAGGCGAATGCCACAGGGCCCGCCGCAATTAGCGTGGCGATGAGCAGCGCGGGCGCCAGAAGCCTCCTAAAAGTAGTAGCTGGCATTGAGTTTCCACATCTCATTGGCGAACAGCTGATTACCACGGGCGTGCGTGTACAGCGGCAGGGCCACGTCCGCATAGACTCGCGTATTTCCGGTTGCCAATTCAAGGCCAGGGGAAATCAGTACGCGTGAGTATCCGGTGTCTTGCGGATTGCCCTGGTCCCCGCCGTCCGGCCGGCGATACACGAGGCGCAACTGGCCCACGGGTGAAATCTTTAAAGCGGCGTGAGTGGACCACCCTTCAAAGTACACGCCACCCACTGCCACGCCCTCGGCGCCAGGGCGGTAATTCTCTTTATGCCATACCGGTTGATCCCATTGCGCCTGCAGGTAATAGCTCCAACGGTTATCGGTTGTGAGACGCCCCAGGTGATAGCCGCCGAGCAGCAGATCCGTGCTGCCACTACCGATCTGCGTGTCGGCGTCAAAACCCGGGTAGCTGGTGTCGCCGTTGGCGAGCTTTACCCCCAACGTTACCCCACTCGACATGTCCGCCGAGATTCCCGTGTACGTGCCCTTGATGCGGATGTCGCCTATGGCGCCGTGGGTAGACTCGACCATCGCGCCCGACTCTTCGTCCGTGGTTTGAAAATAGCGATCCCAATAGGGCACCTCCATGCTCAGACCCCAGGCGCGGTTGAACTGGTACTGCCCGCCCAGCGTCAAGAACTTGGTGCGGATGGCCTTGTCGGGGTTATCGACCGCCGGCGCACTCGAGGTGCCACTGTAATTGTGGCTCTGATCGAGGAAATCGTACTCCACAAACGCCATGCCGCCCGTATGGTTTGCGTACATGGAACTCGTACCGACATCAAAAACACCGCAGCCGCAGGCGCACGCCAGGCTCAGGCCTGGGATTGCCAGCGCCAGCACAGCAAAATGCAAAACTCGAATATTCATCGTGGGTCTCCGCCAGAACATGAAGGGCGCTGCCGGTCAGTCATGGACCGAAGCGCTGAAAATCCAGAGGGGATTTTTAGGCGAGAGACGGCGGCCCGCGCGGCGCGTGGAACCGCGCTGGGGGCGTAATCGGAACGGAAGTAGCGGTGAATACACGCGCGGGTTGGAGAACCACAAAATTGGGCTCGGCGAGCTCGCCGGCCGTGGCGCGGAATGCCGCGCCGCTGGCCAGCGCAAACGGGCATTGGTTAGCCGCCAGTCCGGCATGGGCGGCATGCGCCATGCCGGGCATGTGCGCCATGCCGGCCATCGAGTGCGCACCAACCATGGGATGCGCGTCGGCCGCCACATGAATGCCGGCCGGACAAATGACCAGCTGCGTGTGCCCGTCAACCGCGGCAAACATGTAGCCGGTCGGGATCAACGCCCTGAATCCGAAGGCCAGGACCACGAGCAGGCTCAACCGGCGTCCGAGCCTGGCTGAGCGCGCTGTGTCCCGAAAAGTCATGTGGGGTTGATGGCGAGCTGGCGCATTTCGGCCGCGCTGAGCATTTCGCCCGTCTCTTGCGCGACGAGATGATGATTGAGGGCAAAACGCGTGATGTCTGCCGCGTTGTGGAGCGAGAGCTTGCGCATCAGATTGGCGCGATGCTTCTCGACCGTCTTCACGCTGAGGTTGAGCTCGCGCGCCACGGCCTTGTTGGAACGCCCGGCGGCAATGCGCGTCAGCAGTTGCCGCTCGCGCGCCGTCACCGAGTGCAGCGGGTCCTGATGGGTTTTCGGATTGCCCCGATGCAGATAGTTCGCCAACACCCGGGCAGCCACAGTCTTACACAGGAACTGCCGTCCGGAGGCCACGGTGCGGATCGCGTTGGTCAGCTCGGTGTGGCTGCAATCCTTGAGCACGTAGCCCTCGGCGCTGGCATCGAGCCCGGCGCGAATGTATTCCTCACTGGCATGCGCGGTGAGCAATACCACTCGGGCCGCCGGGCAAACCTTGCGCAATTCACGCACCAGCAACAGCCCCGAGCGGCCTGGCAAACCGATGTCGGTCAGGACGATGTCCGGCTGCAGGCGCGCGGCGCATTCCACCGCCTCTTCAAATGTGCCTGCCTCACCGACCACGTGGAAGTCGGATTGCAATTCGAGCAGCGCGCGCAGCCCCTCGCGCAGGATCACGTGATCGTCGACCAGCAGCAACGACAGGCACTTATTGGAGTGGTGGGACGACATAGGATTTTCAGTGCTCACGGACGATTTTACTCCTGATCACTTTGCTTTGGTAAAGCGGGTGTCATCGAGCGGCGGATTGACGGCCACGCTGTCGATTGTGATCTTTTCGGTCTTTTTGACGCCGTTGACGACCGTTTCCTGCAGGTGCGGAATCATCAGCCCCTGATCGCGTTTGTAATCGCGCAGGTACACCGCCACCGAGTGCGGCTTGCCGTCGAGCTTGCGCGGCTCTCCGTCCACCTTGAGGTCCAGAAAGCTGCCGCCGTCGACCCAGACATTTCTGACCGTGCCGTCCTTGCGGGTCACCTTAAGCTTGTAGGCGGGGTGTCCTTCGACGTTGTCGGTACCGGCAGCGTCCACCCGGGCACCCTTGGCCGCAAAATCGATGAGGAAACCGTCGATGCCCGGCTCCAAGGCGGCCTGGCCCAGTTCCGCAGTCGTGTACGCATCCCAGTTGCTGCGGCCCATGTAGGGACGCAGCTTCCAGCCACTGACGCCGTCATAAACCTGTACCGCCGTCTGGCCGTTGAAATCGAGCTCCAATCGACTCTTGAGCGGTCGCTTGAATTCGAGCCGGAACGGGAGTTGCATCTCTTCCCGTTCCTTCTGCTCCAGTCTCAATTTCGGGGTGACGGTCTCATAGGTGGTACCGCCGGCACCCATCTTGCCCTTCCAGGACATCGTCTGAACGGCCTTCCAGGCGGCGAGCCCGCCGCGCGCGGCAACGTTCTTTTCGACGATCTGTGCGGCGGTAAGCGTCGGCAATGCCGGGGCGCGCGGGACGGCGACCGCGGCCGTGGTCGGCGGCGCTGGCTTTGGATCAGTGGCCGCGACCGCGTTCACTCCAAGGACAGCAAAACCGAGGCCGCACACCAGGCATCTCTGCCAAGTCTTGTTCGACATTAATCGTTCACTCCCAATTTGGCGCTTCGTCATGGCGTCTCAAAATCCGCGCCGGACAGCGGCCAAATGCGCACTTGCCCACCAACCCATTGGGGCCAGCGTACTCGGATTTATGGGTCTCGCTGACGGCTTGGCGCGGCCGTCCAGCGCCCTTTTTGCGACGCAGTTCTCAGTTTTGGCAGGGCCTGCGGAGCCATGGCGTGCGTGACATAAGGCGTTGAATTCAGGGCACAATCCAATCCCCGTCCGCGACCACGTGGCTCCTCGGGCCTTCAGAAAAATGGACCAGGTAGCCGCCCTTGGAGGCGAAGCTCTGTCCAGGCGCCAGCGCTAGGCGGGGGTAGTAACCGGTCAGCACGCGGTGCTCGAGGCCATCGTCGACCCGCTCGACCAGGTAGTCCCGCACAAAGGTGTCGACCATGTGGTTGATCGTATCGGCGAGGATGATGCACGCGAGGTAGGTGTCCGCCTGCACCTGTGCCGCCACCACGGGAATCTGGCGCATCCGGAACCATCCCATGGGATAGTCCACCTGCACGGCACGACGCTCCGGCAGCTCGAAGGGATAGGCCATGTGCGCGATGGCCCGCCAGTTGGCGCCCAGCGGTGCCTGGTCCAGGCCACCCATGCGGCCGGACAGGTAAACGGCCGTCACGCCATTGGGCACGTCGCCTAACTCTGCCAAATCCTGCGGCCGCAGCCAAAGGACCAGCACATCGCCGCGACCCGCCTTGCCCACGGCGGTGCGCAGTTCCTTGCGTGCTGCCGTGTCAGGCAGTGCTGCATCGACGTATGAGACCGCGTCGTGGCCCAGCGCCTGCCGCAGCGCTGCGGCAGCCTCCACGCCCACATCGGAGCGTCGATAGACCTGGACAATCCGGCGCCCCTGAGGATGCTCGTTCGCGGCGCGCAATCCATGGGCGATGAGCTCAGCCTCGAGCAGCACACCCTTCGAGAAATACAGCGTGTCAAAGGCGTGACTGTCATTTACCGGAAGATCAACGTTGGGGAAGAGGCAGGGAAGCTCTTCGGACTCACAGAAATGCTGCACCGGCGCCCAGGTGCGCCCGCCAAGCCCCGAGATAACACCGAATACAGGTTGCGCCGCGAGCTTGGCCCGCAGCTGCGCCTCCCAGGTCTGCGGCGCCCCGGACAGCTCCCACACGTGCAGCTGCCAGTGGCGGTTGACCTTGAACATCATGCGCTTCGAGGATCTCAATCGCGGGCTCTCGGCGCGCGTGTAGTGGTTCTTGTCATCGAAGAACTTGTTGAGCACGTCGAGCACACCCGCGCGCACGGCCGGATCCGAATCGGGCGTCAGTATGGTGGCGAAGTGCAGTGTGGAATCTGTGGCCCCCGGCGATGGGCCCGGCGAGAGTTTTTTCAGGTAGGCGATCAGTGCCGCCATCTGCGGATCGTCAAGCTGGAATCGGGGCATGAGCACGTCGAGGGGTTTGCCATCAGCGCCGACTCCTTCCCGTACGGCTTTGGACAGGGTGGCATCCGTGTACGGATCGCGGTCGGCATGCATCCCGGGCACGAACATCAGGTCGGTGTCATCGAAGTTTCCGGCGCGCGGATTGAACAGGTATCTTCCAGCCACCGGCGGAATGGTGAGGTGCCCCTCCTTCATCCCCAGTCCGCTGCGCCGATGGCAATTGACGCAGGCGGCCGTGGCGCCTTCGACGTAAAGCCCAGGCTGACGCTCACCACGCACAGCCGCGCCGTTACTGGACATGCCGCGGCGATAGATCCCCTCGCCTTCCGAATCGGCGCACAGCGCTGAGGCCCCTACGCACGCACTGAGCAAAAGCGCGGCGATGGCACGAAGCGGGGCTGCCCTGCCCGAGCGGCTCATTTTGCCGCGAGCAGTTGGTGGTAATGATGCAGGAGTTGATCGGGCGTAACGAAGCCGTCCAGCCGCAACCAGGGCTGCCCGGGGGCCGCTCGAAGCAAGGTCACGGGCGTATGGCTCATCTTGTCGCCGCGGTACACATTGAACGCCTGTTGGGCGCTCTGGCTCGCCGCGAGCGTCCCGGTGTAATACTGCCAACTGGGACCGGCCCGAAAGCGATCCGCATATTCGCGCAGGCGTTCCGGCGTGTCCTGTTCCGGGTCGATGGATATCGACATCAGGTGCACGTGTCCGACCTCGGCGCCGAGCTTGCGCTGGAATTCGCCAAACACCTGGCTCATGAGCGGACAGATCGAACCGCAAGTGGTAAAGATAAAATTAAGCACCACCGGCCGGCCGTCGTCCATTTCCTTGCGCAGCGATACTGGCTCCCCGTCCTGGCGCACGAGCAGCAGGTTCGGCACCTCGTATTGCACCGAGGACGAAGTCACCTCGTTGCCGCGGGCCGGGTGGGCGTCGGTAAATTCCTGTGCGGTCGCAGCTGCAGCGCACGCCAGTGCGATGACAGCCGCGCACGCTGCCAGCAGTGAGGAATCGGACTTCACGATCATCGTTCAGGCTCCGCGTCTAAAACGGCGATTCAGTAGCTGCCACGATCACTCGACGATCAGTCCATCAATACGCACGGGACCGATGACCACGCTGACTCGATGCCCGGCCTTGACCAAGCTGCCCTTGTTGGAAAAAGCCATCCAGTAGGTCTTGCCGTTCTCCACCGCCATGGCCTGTCGCAGCGGCCCCACTTTCTCCAGCGTGGGTACGACCAGCGAAACCTTCGCTTTCTCATCGAGCATCGTCGGGCTTGCGGCCTTGTCCTGGAGCGCCTGGGCTTTCGTCGCATCGACGACATGGTAGTTGAAGCGCACCAGTGCTCCGGACTCCATCAGTTTGGCCGAGAGTTGGTCCACCCCCCAATACTGCGCATAGTAATTCCGGGCCGACTCAGGCATGGGCTTGGCTGCATAGCGCGAGGTTTTCTTTGCAGGCACCGTGCTTGTGGTCGCCGCCCCGGCCCACCCGGCAACGGCCAGCACGCCGCACAGGATGGCAACGGTGAGCAACGGCAGGCTAATTATCGATAGAGTTCGCTGACGCATGGGCCTTCGCTCTGACATGAGTTCTAACACGGGATTCCTCGAGCTCCGGAGTGGGGTACACGCCCCTTAAACGCGACATAAAACTGCCTGCTGGGCGGCGGATCGTCAAGGCACTGGGTCGACAATTTCCAACTTCCGCAGGGCGCACCATGTCTCATAAGACCGCGAATCCGCTCTCGAGGTTCGGGCCCACACCCTGGGTAGTATTCAGTAGAGCGGTGACACCGCAACCGATCAGTGCGGCTGGGCAGGCGTCATCCATTTTTCAACGTCGCCGCCCGGTGCGCCGACCGGAGTCTCGTGCGGCCGCCACTTGAGGTATTTCTCACGCTGCGCGTCCGTCAAAACACTGCGAATCCGCTCGGCCGTCCGTTCACTGATGCCCTGCAAGGCCGACACGCGGATCGCTGCCGGCACCGAAGGGTCGCTCGTTGCCTTGATCACTTCGGAGCGCTGCAGCAGCAATATCTTTCTCACGCTGTCCTGCTGGCGCGTGTCCAGGTCCAGTTCCTTCGCCATGAGCGCCACGCGGTCATCGAGCGCCTTATTGGGACCAGGGTGTTCTGTCTGTCGATTAGAGGTGGCTACGGCCGGAACTCCCGCTTCCGGAGCGGTGGTCGCAGCCTGACTAACAGCACAAGCCAATGCCATTGCGCCGGCGGCCAGAACTCCCGCCACCGACCGAAGAGCCTCGTAGGATTTCAGACGCGCCATGCTGTGCCTCAATTCGTCAGGCTATCACGGTTTGGAGGCCGCTGCGTGCAACACGCAAAAGCGGGAAGCCTGATCTCGCGAGGAAGCGGGACGCCCTCACAAGGCGTCCCGCTTCGATCATTCCGAGGTCAACGCACGGTGGAACTGAACGACGTGCTCCACCCACCTGGACCCGTGATGTTGACCGCTCTCACCTTGAAGAAGACGGTCGTCCCGGTCGCCAAGCCGTTCGCACCGCCGTTAAAGGTGTAGCTGGTGCTGCTGGTCGCATTCGTGATCACGTTGCCGGTGTTGGCGGCGATCGCAGCCGACGAAGTTGACCACTGCACGTCATAGCTGCTGGCAAACGACGGCGCCGTCCAGGTTAAGTTGGCCGTAATCTGGCCGCCAAAGCCGCCACGCGTCGAACTACCACCGGTCGGCGTGCCCGGTAGAGGCGGCGCGTCTCCCGTCCCGCTCAGCGTCACCGGCGATCCCGTGGTGACCGTACCGTTGTTCGCAGAAACGGTCAGCGTCTTGCTATAGCTAATCGTCCCCGTCGGCGTGAATCGCACATTGACAGTGCACGATGCGCCCGCTGCCAACGTCGCGCCACAAGTGCCACCGGCATTGCCACCGGGCCTGCTGAACGGTTGCGGTGCGCCGCCGCCGATCGCGTAGGAAAGCCCGGTCAATGTGGAATTGCCGGTGTTCATGACCGTTAGCGGGAGCGTCGCGTTGGTGGTCACAGTCACGTGACCGAAAGCGAGCGGGCTCGGGCTTGCCGTCGCGGTAAACGTTGCGGTCACGCTGGTCGCCGTGAGATTAACGACGGGGAGCGTAGTCGTGTCATTGTTGATCTTGACCGTCAACGTCCCGGCATGCGCACCGGTCCCGGCCAGGCCGGCTCCGGTCGTACTCGACGTGATGGGCTCGACGAACTGCACGATGATTGTGCACGTCGCGCCCGATCCCAGCGTAAACGGAGCGGTACCGCAGGTTCCACCCTGTCGTGAGAAGCCGGTAAGCGTTGTATTTGCCACAGCCAGGGTGCTGACCGACATATTCGAATTGACGTTGAGCGCATTGGCCAACGTCACTGTCATTCGAACCTGCGTACCGTGGGGCACGTTACCGAAGGCAACTGGCGACGGGGTGAGGCCCGCCGACACACCGTTACCGGCCAGCGTCACCGGCGAGCCGCCGATGGCCAGGCCACTATCGGCGCTGACCGTCAACGGTCCGTTCACGGGGTTCGACCCCGTCGGCGTGAACACGATGTTGATGGCACAGGAGCCACCCACCGGCAACGACAACAGTTGCGCTGCGGTGCAGCCGCCGGCGGACTGAGTGAACGGGCCAGTGAGGCCTGCCAGGCTGATGTTAGTGACCGGCACCGCACCCGTGTTGGTCAACGTGACGGCTTGCGGGGCCGAGCTTTGACCTACGAGCACAACACCGAATTGCAACAGCGGGCTCGGAGTGACCGTCAGGTTGACCGCCGTGCCACCGTTTCCGGTCAGCGACACCGGCGAACCCGTCACAGGGCCACCCGTGGTCGCACCTATCGCGACCGATCCCGAAGCTGCCCCTGTCGCCGACGGCGTGAACACGACCGTGATCGTGCACGAGGTGTTCGCTGCCAACGTGGCGGCGCATGTTCCACCGGACTGACTGAACGGAGCGGCGATTCCCGTCACGCTGATACCCGTCATGGCCGTGCTGCCGGCGGTGAGGGTCAACGTCTGGGCCGCACTCGCCTGGCCTACCGGCTGGTTGCCGAAGCTCAGGCTGGCGGGCGCGACGGTGGCGCCCGTTGCGCCACCCGAAGAGCCGTACTCCACGGCGCCGATGTCGGTCGGATTCGCCACGTTACGGAGCCGCGCGTTACCGAAGAAGTCGCTAATGGTTGTGCCAGGCAGCGTGGTGTTCGTGCCAGCGCTGCCGTTTGTGCCTTTGTTGATGGCCGACGAACTGGCCGGGATTGAATAGGCGCCCTGAGCCGTGCCCAGCACGCGCGAGGCGATCATCATCTCGGCGTTTGAGTTCGCGGCAGTGGACCTGCTCAGAGTCAGCGGGCCGAACACCAGGTTCAACCAGTTCTGGCCCTCGTCGATCGTGGCCGTCGTCTGGATGTTGTTGAACTGGAACAACGGATTCTGGCCCGTGGTCTCCGAGGCGCCCACCGGCGTGTTATAGCCATGGCAGCTCGCCTGCTGGACCAGGCCCGTCTGCGACGCGCAGTTCTCCGGAGGTACGCGCGCACCGTTGCAGTACGGCGCGACCACCGGGGTGGCCCCACCGACGATGTTGTTGGTGCTGGTCGCCGGGTTCAATGACGAGCCCGTCGCATCGCCCACAGAGTTGTTGGCCGAGTAGATCGAATTGGTCAAGGTCAGGCTGTTGTTCAGCCGGCTGATGGCGCCCGAGGCCACATCGTCCGTCCGCAGGCCGATGTCCCAATAGTTGTTGTTGGCGGAGCACGCGCCGGTCGAGGTCTGGTTGAGCTGCGGCGTGAGCGCCACCAGGTTCTGTGCCGACTGAGTACCACTGCCCAAGCCGATAATGTCTACGCTGAAATAGCGGTTCTGCCAGAACAGGTCGTTCGCCATCCGCGGCTTCGACAGCCGACGACAGTCGTACCGATTGGCCGCGGTGGAAGGCGTACCGTCGGTGTAACCAAAGTTGGCGGGGCAGCGCACGGCACCCGTGGTTCCACCGCCGAGGCCATTGATGGCGGTGATCAAATTTGGCGTGTTCTCCATCACGACCAGGCCCGCCGGCTGCGGACCGTGTTGCGCGCTATCACCCGTGCAGCTCGGATCCTGCGGCAGCGTGGGATCGGTCTGCGCATCGCAGCCCGGGGGCGCCGAGGCCGCGGTGACCGCGCCCAGGGTCTTAAAGAGCGAGCCGGCCGACGCAGTGGTGTCATTGGAAGCGACGGTGTTGTTGATGAAGGTGACCTTCAGAGCGTCCTGCAGCGACACGCCGCCGCCGTCCCACCCGGCCACGTTGTTGACGATGATGTTGTTGGTCATCGTCACGTCGAACCAGCCCGGCGTGGCGTTCGGATTGCCGTGCGGATCCGGTCCGGCCGGGAACGCGAGCAGTTCGGTGCCATTCACCTGCTGGATGCGCACACCGCCGCCACTTCCACTCTCGGCACTGTTGCCAAGAATCAAGTTGCTGTCGATGACGGTCGAGTAGCCCACGCCCTCGCCCAGGCCCGGCGGGCAGTCCTGGTCATTGATACTGCCGCACTCCTGACCAGTGAGCGTGCGATCCAGGTTGGCGCCCTCGATGATGAGGCCGCCGCCATTGGTCGGCATCGTCGGATTGGTCGTCTGGTTGAACAGGATGTAGTTGTGGTTGATGTTGCCGTTATAGCTCAGTCCCAGGTGCTGGACGCCACCGCCGTCACCGATGCTCATGTTGCCGGCGATCCAGTTGTGGTCGATCTGGTAGTCATCCGCACCCGCGCTGATCGTGATCGCGCCGGCGCCCGAGGGCGTGCCCGAGAACAGCGCATCGCCGATGGACGCGTTGTTGTAGATCATGTTGTGGTGGATCCGCACCTTGATGTTCCACTGGAACGGTATCGCGGAGTTCAAGGTCGAGCCGTAGCTGCTGCCATTCGTGGAGGCATACGGTATCGGCGGGCACGGCATGACCGCATTCGCGCCGGTCAGGGCCGTGCCGCATTCCGTGCCATCATTCACGAAGGCATCCGGGGTTTCACCGTTGCCGAGGTTGATGCCGCCGGCGAGCGTGCCCTGGTTACCCGAGAGGCGTGTGTTCGACACTTCCAGGTTGTGGTTCCAGCCGTGGATGAAGATGCCGCCGCCGCCCTGCGAGCTGTTGATGACCGAGAGGCCGTCGATGCGTGAAGGGTTGCATTTGAAGTTACTGGTACCGTAGTCGGTTCCGGCCGTGTTCGACGGGCTGGCCGTGCAATCCGCATTGCCGGAGCCAAGGTACACGCTGCCGTCGGTGAAGGCACCCGGTCCGCCGGTCGCGTTCGCGCCCCACAGGTCGTGGCAATTGGCCCCGAAGGTGGGATCGTTGCAGGCAGGAGCGCGGATTCCGCGACCAACCACCGTGATGCCGGCGCCTTCGTAGGCGCCCATCAGCGTGGGCTCCTGCAGGTACTGGGCCAGGTTGCCGTTACCGGCGGCGTCCCAACCGATCAGCGCCTCGAATGGGATGCGATCCCCGCGCATGAACATCTCGTTCGGGCACGAATAGTCCATGTTGCTCGGGTCGAGGCCGCGGTAGTTGGCATTGTTCGGGTCCGGCACGCCATCCAGCGTGAGGCCGAAGATGCAATTCACCTGCCGGCGCCACTGGTCCATCTTGCCGGCCGGGTGCGCGTCGGCATTGACGGTCACAGATGCCGCCCCGACGCCCTGCAAGCGCACCGGCTTCCACATGAGTACGTTTTCGCGGTAGGTGCCCGGCTGGACGAGGAGCAGATCGCCCGGTGTGGCGCTGTCGATCGCCACCTGGATCGGGCTTAGCAGCGTACCGGTCGGCTGCCCGCCGACCGCCATGCGGCCGAAGTTGGTGGCGTAGTTCTTGACGGATTTACCGCTCGGTGCGGTGACCCCCGTCGGAGTCACGACCCAAGGCAATGAGCCGTCAATCGTCACGGTGACGGCGTCAATGGATTGCTTGCCATTGGCCGCGATGATCTGCAGTTCACCGCACTTCGAGGCCGTCGCATTTTTCTGCTGAACGGCGCAATTCGCGACGCCCGTGGCATTCACCGTGCCGGTGATCGTCGTGTCAGTCCATGCGGTGACATTGGTCATCGACACGCCGCCGACGGTCACGTTCGGGCAGTTACCCGAGATCGGGCAGGTGCTCGGACGCGCACCAAAGCCGTAGTGGCGCGTGATGGTCTTCTGGTTGAAGGGTGCCGAAGTCGAATTCGGACCCGAGAAGTTCGGGTTCTGTACGACCTTATCGCCCAAAGACGTGATGGTCAGACCCATCGCCACCGGCGGTCCGGTCACGGCGCCTGAAAAAGCCAGGGTGGCCGGCGAGACCGTTAGCGATCCCGTCTTTGTGACCGTAAGCGGCGTGCCATTGGCCGTGCTGGCTGGCGCAGTAATGGTCACCGTGGCCGTGCCCGTGAGGGCGGCTGAATAATGCGTGGTTGCCGTCAGCGCATTGATCTTCGAAACCACGGCCGTCGCCATGGCCAGGTTACGCGCGGCCACCGCAAGCCCACCAGTTCCAGAGATACACGGGATGGGTGTCAAAGTGAGATTGCAAGTAATGGTGCCACTGATCAAATTCGTGGCGCCGGCCTGAATCTGGCTGATGGTGTTGGTGACCGCCACGAGCGTGAGCGTGAACTGCACGGTTCCCGCTGAGCCGCCCGCGCCGGTGCTGACCCACGGACCCGGGTAGCTAGCATTGGTGTTGACCACGCTTGACACCGCCGGAGTCGTATCCGGGTATTCGCTGTCCGGCAGGTTATAGCCGTCCGCGAAGGCCTGGGTCGGGATCACCGGTGTGTCCATGTACGAGGTCAGGCCGGGCATGAACGACCACTCGTAGCAGAAGTCGCTGTAGGCCGGGTTGTAGGCCGGGTCGGTGACCATGGCGTGTGTCACCGGATCCTCAATGGGGCCCGGATCGTTCATGCAGGCAATCGACATCTGCGGGGCGTAGCCCGTCGGGTTGGGCGGATTGACGCTCCACGTCGAGTAGTAGAGGCCGTTGTAGGAGCCCCACTGGTCGCCGTAGACGCGCGCCACTTCGTTGCCGTTGAAGTCGCGCAGGGCGACCGGCAGGTTCGGCGGACTGAACTTCTCGCCAAACTGCGGCGAGAACGGATCGAATTCCGAGGCGTAATCGTTGGTGATCGTGCCGGTCATGTGCGCAGCGATGTGGGCCGAGCTGAACACGTAGAACTTGGCAAGCACCGAGGCCTGGTCGGTCAGTATCACTTCCTTGCGATCGCACAGGCGACGCGTGGCACCGGCGAACGGTGCGGCCTGGCCGGCGCCCGGGAACAAGCTGTTCAAGTCGGGAACGACGCGTTCCGCGCCCACGCAGGGCCAGAAGGACTCGACGCTGCCGGTATCGCCCTCGTGCCGCGGAGCGGCGCCCATGTTATCCGTCAGGTTCAGGCTGCCCGGGCTGTTGCCATTGTAATGAGCACTGACAGCCGCCTGGTCGGGCATGATGTAGATGTTGCCGAAGCCCAGGAACTGCTGCGTCACGGGCGCGATGTACACGTCGCCCAGCAGGATGTTCTTGTCCTCTTCCTTGACCAGTTCGTAGCCCGGCGGTACCACCACCTCGACCACGTACGTGCCTGCCGGGAGCATCGGCGTGCCGACGCGGAACGGATCGCTGCTGTCAGGATTGGGCTTGCAGATGTTGCAGTTCGTGTCCGTTGCCCTGCCCGTGACGGGATCCGTCTTGGTCACGCTCGGGAACGAGTACATGCCATCGTACGGTGCGGGCTGCACCTGGTTGAGCTGCGACCAGCCGTCGAAGCACTTGAACTGCGAATTGTTCGGCAGCGGCGTCTTGGGGTTGCTCGGGTCGAGCCAATCCTTGCTGTCCTTCAGGGTCTGGAAGAAGGGGCTCGTGGGGTCCTGCCCCGGGCAGTTCATGTTCGGGATCTTGGTGACGCCGTCTTGGGCAAGGTGGAAGCCCTGCGCCCAATCGTCCCAGCTGGTCGTCGTGGTGGTGTCCACCAGCGTGAGGTGGTCAGTGCCGCTCTCGTCAGTCGTCTTGCTGTACAAATTGAGCTTGACGTGCGGGACGCCCGGTTCCCAACTCAGCTGCAGGAGCAGGGTCGGATCGTCAAAGGGACGCGTCGACGCGTAGATCACGTGGCCCTGGATACCGCCGTTCTCGCCCTCGGCGAATGGCCGCATCGCAAATTCGATGAAGTTGTCCTGGCCGAGCAAGCCCTGCCAGCCCTGCGTATTACCCCAGGGTTCCGGCCGGACGATGGCGCCGCTGGACCGGTTGCCCGCGGGCGAAATGGGGCCACTGAGCGCCAGAGGTATGTTGACCCGCGCACTGCAATCGGCGTCCGCACAGTAGATGCCGCCCGGCAGCCGCAGAGCATCGGGCAGGCTGGTGTTCGGGCGTTCGAGCGTGTTGGCCATGTGGTCGGCGATGTTGGAACCGCCGCCGCCGGTTGTGCCGTCAACCGCGCCACCCGCGTCATAGACGGTGTGGGTGGCTTCGGGCTTGAAGCGCGTCGAGGTGGTCTCCACCACGAGCCAGTTCATGAACGGGAACACTTCGTTGAAGCCCGCGCTGCCGGCCAGATCGGTGTTGTTGAAGAAGCCAATGCTGCCGTCGCGGTAACGGATGTTGGTGTTGACCAGCGCGAGGCCCGGCTCACCGTCCTCGGGCAAACCGTCCCGGTTGTTGTCAATGTAGGTGTACGTCGATACGTCACTGCGCCACTGCGTGACCGGCCACTCCTTGGTGGTATCGCCGTTGATCGTGATCGAGCCGACCAAGCCATCCAGCACGATATCGTTCCACTGGTCGAATACGGCGATCTTGAACGTGCCATTCGGCATGTTGTTGAAGGTGACCGTGCCATTGGGATCGCAGGTGCCGAGCGCAAAGTCCTCGGCCTCGGGCGGGCCAATCGATACGTAGCAGGTCGTGAAGCCGTAGTGGTCGTAGCTGCCGCTGCTGAAGGTACGTTCATCAGGCGCGCGGCTCATGTGATTGTTCGTCACTTTCACGGTGAGCGTGTGGGTGCAGGGCCCGAGGTTGTTGAGCGCACTGGCGCAGTAAGCGTCCTTGCGCGCATTGATGATCGCCGGATTGGCAAAGCCAATCGTCACGTGCCACGCGCCGGGACCAAACTCCTGGAAATAGCCCGGCTCATTGGGCTTGATGAACACCTCGTGCGGCGCTCCGCCGTCGAGGGTGTTGGTCTGGAGCCATTGCTCGCCGCGCGCAATGCGATCGGCGGCCGGGTACGCCTGTATTTCGTAGAAGCCGGCGTAGAGGTTGGGGATGACCACCTGGCCGACCAGAGGGGACAGCGTCTTGCCGTCCGCTTCGAAGGTCGGGCAGGTCGGGATCATGCCGACGAAATTGTGGTTCGGATCGTCCTGGCGCGCCGTGATCGGGCAGGCATCGAGTCCGGTCGCCGGGTCGATGTATCCAGCCAGCGAGTTGGTCAGGGGCTGGTTGAATTCGTCATAGGTGGGCTGGCCAGTGTTGTCACCGAGCATGCCGGCCTGGTCGAAGAGCTTGATTTCAAAGCCACCCAGGCCGGGCTCATTCGGAGCCAGCACGTCGACACCACCGCCGGCGTCGTTTTCGCCATTGAGCGGGAAGTCGTCTTCAAATACGAATATCGAGACCTTGCCCGTCGGGAGCGGGAGCTCCTGCAGCGCGATATTGACCGGCGGCCGGGAACCAGTGAGGGGCGCCGGGGCGATCTGTGCACCGCCCATTTCGTGCCCGCAGAGGCCGGTGTCAGCGCCCGGTACCCAGCGAGGATCCGCGGGGTTGTACGGTCCGCAATCCTTAGCGATGTCGAAGGCCCGTTGCGGGCCGTCCGGATTACCCGGGTCGACAGGCTGCGGACCACCGGCGCCGCCTATCGTCGTATTGACGCCATCGCCGGGCAGTACCGAGATGAAATAACGCTTGTTCGGGTCGAGGTAAACATCGCTCGGGTCGAGCGGCGTCTTCTGTGGATTCGTGTCTTCGCAAACGCCGTTACCAACATCGCACGCGACCGCCGTTCCACCGCGTGTCTGTCCCAGTTCGCAGGAGGTCGTGCCGACGCAACCCTGCGCCACCACGGGCATGAAAGAGGTGTGGAAGTTGTAGGACAGGCTCTCCACGGGCAGGGGCGGGCAGGCTTGACCGCGCGAGTCGAGTCGCGGGCCGCTGGGATTGTTGATCTGGCACTTCGGGTCGATCCAGAAGGTCTTGTCTTCTTCGATGATCCAGCGATAGTCCTTCGTGACCTGCGCCTTGTTGAGCGCATCGATGAGGTTCACGACCAGGCCTGAGCCTGGCTTGAAGGCGACGTACGCGGTGCCAGCATTGGCGCTCTGCGTCCCCTGCGCATTCTGCACTTGGTAATTGAACATGCCGCAGGTCGTGCCTGCCGGTATGTCGGCGACGGCCAGGCCGGCGCCGCCAGGCTGTGCGGCCGTGCAGCTCACCGCCGCGGTGTTGCCCGGCGTGGCTACGAAGGACCCGTCAGGATTGATATCCACCGTTCCGCCCGAAGGCTTCAAAGCGGAAAGTGTCGAATTGTCGGTATTGCTTGAAGTCACGCCAGCCAGTACGCCTGGCGGCTTCGAGTCGTAGCGCGAGGCGACATCGCTCTTGAACACAATCGGTCCGGCCACCGGTGCAACCAGGTTGCAGCCGGCGTCCTGGGTCGTCGAGTCGCACTGCTTGATTGTCGCCGTGTGTGCCGCCGAGCCATTCACGTTGTAAGTGAAGGTACCTGCGCACGCGCTCGCGGGTGCTGCGTAGCTAAACGTACCGTCAGCATGGATGTCGAGGGCACCGGTCGTCACATTTCCGCTGACTCCGGTCAGTGCTACCCCGTTGGCGCCGGCCGAGCCGCCCAACAGGCCCTTGCTGGGGTCAGAGACCGACAGGGTCGACCCCGCAATGCAGTAATACGCTTTGTCCGCCGCGCTAAGAGTCACGGCTGAAGCGGCCGAACCCACGCCCGTCGCGGCGCCCCCGGCCACATTGATGTACGCCTGCATGCCACCGTCATGCTGGTTGGAGGCGGACAGGCTCAGCGCGCGATCGAAGATTGGCAGCGTCGCCGCATCGTACGTGCCGGCGACCGTCTGCTTGGGCGAAATCGCCACATCGAAGCTCTTGCCCGCAGACAGGAACACTTCATTCTGGACGCGCGCGCCGTTGACGGCGTTGCCGTCCTCGGCGACCAGCGTCATTTTGGCACCGACCACGGCGGGCACGTGCATGTGCAGGCCGGCGTTGACAAGTCGCAACAGTACATGACCAGAGGCTCCTACGCCGCCGGCCAGGACATTCAGGCTGGAGCTCGCGCCCGGCGCGTTAGCGACGGTGCGGTCGAAAGACGCGCCATTGACCAAATAATAGGCCGGGGTGTAATTGACGGCCGGCGGGAAGCAGGTGTGCGTGCTGGAAGGCACGGCGATGTCGCCGCACTTGCCGGGCTGCCCGTTCCATACGTTCGTGTCGGCAAAGCCCGCGTTCTGCACCACCTGCGCGACTTCGCGGTTCTGCACCGGATCGATCTCACTTAGCAGCAACGGGACGTCCGTGTCATACGCCACGCCAAAGTCCAGACCGGAGGGATCGGACACAATCAGAATGCCGTACAGGCCCATGGCACCCTGGATTGAAGGCTCGGTGCCGGATTCGATCAGGTAGGTGCCGGGACGCAAGTTCCAGAGGAGCGCTGTGCCGGTAGCATCCGAAGGTATTTGCGCCGGGACTTCATGGGCCATCGACCGGATACGCTGTCCCTGGTCGGGCGGGCAGAAGGTCCCCGCATTCCCCGGCGCCATCGGATCGCTCGTCCCGCAGCTGCTTGTGTCCGCCGGGCCGGCCGTACCGGGCCAAGTGGTGCCGTAGGGATCATGGTGGAACGACCCCGCCGGGAAGTACACCCGGTCGCTGCCCAGTCCACCGCCCACCTGACCAACGATCACGAGCGAAGTCGGCGCGTTGTAATTGGTGAATTTCAGGTGGTTGGTCAGGTTGATGGTCAGTGGACCAGCCGGCACGCGAATCACCGGCGGCGCCCAGACCGCCTGATTATTGACGGTCGGATCCTTGGCCGTGCCGCAGGTCGCGCCACCGGACCCGCCATCGGAGCAGACGTAACCCCACATGGGCACGTTCTGTCCGTCGGGCAGCGTGGTGGATTGCGCCTCGGCGCGCAGGTTGACGACCTGCGCTGATGCGACGCTGGCAGCGCCGCAGGCGAGCAGGAGAACGGATGCCGCGATGCTCTTCTTCAGCAGGGACGGCTTCAGACACTTAGAGTTCATTACCATTCTCCTCACTCTATTTCGCTTCGTCGATCACGTAGACCCAGGGGTCAACGAGCATCATCATCATCATTCCACCCGGGAAGATGTTGTTCGTCGTGATCTCGCGTTCGTTATGTGAATGCCACATGTAGGCAAAGCCCGCCTCGTTGGCCCGGATCGTTGGCGACCGTTCCCGAAGGCGGTATGGGCGTCGGGCCCACGGAACGGCTCGTGGCTTCCGGCCCGAGGTAGGGGCTTCCGCCGTACCACGCGCCATTCGCCAGGATGTTCGGGTCCGGTAGTGTGATCGGGCCGCCACTGCCGACGTTTCCGAAGGGGTGCGATTCCAGCGCCTTGTCGTGGTCACCGCACCATTCGTAATAGTTTCGTCGGCGGGAACGTTGTGGAAGCCGTTAGCGTCCGGCGTGCAGGGGGGATCCACGGCGGCGTTGTTGGCATCGGCCTTGTGGTGCGCGTACATGTCCCAGGCCAGATTCCTGCCCGTGAACTCAAACAGGCCATCGAGCGTCATGCCCGGCGTCGTGGTGGTCGTGAAGAGCAGCGGGCCATCGAGGGTCGTGACGTTTGAGTTGGCGTCCAACTTGCCCAGCTGATTGCCATCACGCGCAAGCACCCGCACGTGGTTGGCGTGCTCATGGAACGGATGCTCCATGCGGCCCTGGCCGATGATGCGTAACAGGGTGATCTCACCCGGATGCATGTGCGGGTTGCCGTTGTAGGGCTGGTGCGGATACTGACTCGCGTAATTCGGGTCCATGTCATCCGGCATCGAGCGCCCGTTGATCATGTAATATTCGGGGTGGTACGGCTCGGTCTGCACGTTCAGACAACCAGTCGCCTGAGCACATGCAAGCGCAGCCTGCGCCTCGACCTGCTTGTGGATCGCGGCATCCATTTCCGAGAACTGGAACAGGTACTCGCGGTCGTAGCAGGACTGCGCGTTGTTGCCGAACGCGGCCGCCGCCAGCCGGAATTCAGCCTGGCCGTGATCGCCGCGCGCAGCCAGATTGTTGGCGGCGCGCGCACCATTCACGCAGGCGTCCGGAATATTAGTCGGTAGCACGATGAGGGCGCCGTAAAGACCCATCTCCACCTGGACATCGCTCTGCGTGCCGCTGTAGTAGGAGTGCGTGCCTTCGGTATCGGCGAGGAACGTGTAAGTCACTGTTCCGCCGTTGGCTGCCTCCTGAGTGAGCAGGCCAGGCACCCCGCCACCTCCCGGGAGCATCGTGAATCCCGGAAACAGGATCGACGTATTGCCCGCCACCTTGGGCAAGTTGTTGTGCAGGGTCACAGTTACCGTGTCGCCCTTGTGCACGATCAGCGTCGGGCCGGGCAGCTGCATGCTGCCGGCGGGACAGAATCCGGTCGTTATCGCGTCAGGTGCGAACTGGCTGGCACCCGGCGCGGTATTGCAGCCATAGCCCCAGGTGTAGATGCTGGCGCCGTCCGGCTGCGTGGTATACGCGGCCGCGGCCGTCAAATCGAAGGAGTGCGCCGTGCCGCCGGTTCCCAGGATCCCTGGCGCCGCCGCATGGACCGCACAGGCGATCAGTGACGCACAGGCGACTGCAGCGCCGCGCACTACTCGTCCGAACATTGTTTTCTTGTCGCGCATCGCTGCTCTCCTACTTGCACACCTTGGCATCGGCATCGAACGTAGCTGGGCCGCAAGGCATGATCGTGACCTCGGTCATCATGCCGCCGAAGTTCTCGGCGTCATTCGAGAGGTGATCGAGCTGCGGCGTGTATAGATAGAACTTGCTGTTCGCGGGGTACGCTGGTCGTATTGCTCGCGTCGAGGATGACATCAACGGATTCGCCGCCGCCCAGGGTGATGGAATTGCTCATGTAATCCATGTTGTTGCCGTTCTGGTCACGCAGCAGACGCGCGTTGTAGCCCACGACGTGCATCGGGATGCCGAGCGAAGCCAGCGTGTGGTACTCGGTCACGTTCAGGTCCGAGAACCGCAACAGCGCCTTGCCGCCCAACGGAATGTTGATCGCGGTAGGCACGGGCTGGGAGAAGCGCGGGATGCCATCGGTGGCCTGCGTGCTCATCGGGCCGGGGTTGACCGTGTCCGGGTAGCTGCGGCCGTTGAGCAGGAAGTACTTGTCCTTGTTGTCTGCGAACGACTCCGGATTGAAGGTCATGCCGACGAAGTGGAAGTTCGGATCGAACCCGTGCATCTGGATCGGGTATTCGACGTCGAAGGCCGTCGAGCCGTCGCCATCGTCATAGGCATACTTCTGCCCGGCAACCTTCACGACCGGGGTTACAGGGATCACAGCCGGCGTCTGTACTGAGCAGAAGATGTCATTGCTCAAGCATTTCCGCGCCACGCTGTGGTTGTCGGCATCGAGCCGGGCTCGCAGCGGAGTACCCGCCGTCGTGCTGGTCTGCCGCGGCCGCACGTAGAGCTGGCCGACCATGCCCATCTGCAGGTGCTCGGGCGGCGAGATATGGCAGTGCCAAATGTAGGTGCCCGCTTCGGGAGCGAGGTAGTAGTACGTGAAGCTGCCGCCGATGTTGATGGCTACCGAGGCGTCCGGTACGCCGTCATAGAACGAAGACGCGTTCGGATAGCCGTGGAAGTGCACGGTGTGCTGTTCGAACAGGTCCGGGCGCATGACCATGCCGACGTTCGTCAACGTCAGGAACAGTTCATCGTCCTCGTCGATCGCGATCATCGGCGCGGACTCGTTGCCGTTGAGCACTCCCACGTCCATGATCAGGCGCGGATCGACGTGCCCATCCAGCGACGTTCCCGCGGACAGGCTGGCGATCGGCTGGGCTCCAGTGCCCGGGCCGCTAAAAGTGACCGTCGGAGGTGACAGGTAGCCGTCGCCGCCGGCAGTGATCTGGATCGAGTTGATCGAACCGCCAGGCCCAACACTCGCGACTCTTCCCTTGGCTCCGCTGCCGCCGCCACCGGCAAACACGAGTTGCTCGTTCACCTGGTAACCGCTTCCCGTGATCGGCACGTCCGTGGTGGGATCGAGCGCAAAGCTGACGCTTGCGACTCGCAAATCGCTCGTGTCCGGCACCAGGCCGATTGCACCGTTGAAGGTGTAGCCCGGATAGGGCGCGCCGGTCTTGACCGCGTCGAGCACCTGGAAGCCGCCGCTGCCGTCAGGAACCAAATTGGACTGGTTGAATTCCGTGTTGACTACCGTACCGGGGAGGCCCTTGACGATATTTGCCATTCCTGACAACGGTCCGAATGCGAACAGGTAGGTCTGCGTGCCATCCGCCATCGTGGCAAAACCATCGCCACCGGAAATCTGCTGGCACTTGATCTGTCCTGGAAACACCGACGCGTAGCTGGCGCCCGCGCCAGCGGCGTTGATCGCGGCGATAGTGGCCGCGGCGCTCGGATCCGGATGCAGCGCGGTGAAGCGCGGACACTGGACGCGAAATGACTGCGCGGCCGCAGGCAGCGCAAATACAGCCACGAGGACCGCGGCGATGCCGCTGCAGATGGAACGCGTGCTAAACATAGAGCCTCCGTCCGGAACTTTCAGCGCGCGCGGCGCTCTGAACTTGCAAGGTTTTGAATTCTCTTTCGCTCGCCGTCGCGACTAGAGCGAGCACATCGGCCGGGCGAGTGCGCATCGCGCTGAAATCGAGTGATTTTGTTTTCTGCATTCCCACTATTCCCAGCCGACTAAAGCTACCGGGGCTGGAAGTCATCCCTGGCGAATCCCTTGATCCCCGCTTGCCCCCAGTCCGTCGGGTGGAGAATGCGCGAGGTAGGACGACGGCTACAGTGGGCAGACACCTGCGTAAGGGGCGGGTAAAACACCGTAGTTTTTAATATGTTTACTCGCGCAGCAGTGCCCGCGCGCCACGGCACCACGCGATGCGTGCAGCACCGCGTTGATTAAAAGATGCTACGGATACGATCGGTGATTGCGTCGCTGCCGGGGCGCGACCTTACTTAATCGCGGGGGTGCCGGTCGGTTTCAAAGGCGCGCGCGGCAACGGCGCATTTTCGGGCGCCTCGATCTTGACCAACTCCATGTCGAAGACCAGCAACGAGCCGGGAGGAATGCCCGGTCGAACTGAGTCCGCGTACGCCAGTTCCGGCGGCACGAACACACGAAACTGAGCGCCTGGCTTCATGAGCAGGAGCGCTTCCTGCCAACCCTTGATGACCCCGCCATTGAGGCGGAAGGTGGCCGGAATCGGATGCGCATCCGAACTGTCGAACTGTGTGCCGTCAAGCAGGCGTCCGCGATAGTGCACCGTGACCCGATCCGTGGCCTTCGGCGCGCTGCCATTCCCCGGCTTGATCACCGTGTACTGCAGACCTGAAGAGGTGGTGATCACGCCATCGATCTTGCCGTTTTGTGCAAGGAACTCGCTCGCCTGCGCGCGGTTCTTGGTCGCAACCGCTTCGCGCCCGTCGTGCAGCATCTGCGACATGCGGACCGTGTCCTCGTCGGTGGCCGCCTTGCCCGCCAGCCCTTCCCGCAGGCCGCGCTCCAACTGCTCGAGCGACACGCTACCTTCCAGGCCGGAGGTGTGCAGTTGGCTGCCAAAGTACAGCCCCAAGCTGTAGCTGCCGGCTGCGGAATCCACCGGCTTGGCATCCGCAGGCTGCCCTGCGGGAGCGGGTGCGTTCTGCTGCGCTCGCGAGCTGCAGCGCCCCGGCAAGGGCCACCAGAACCACGGCGCGGATCCATCTGGAGTGTGTTGACATTATCGACCTCAATTGAAATCCGAAAAACCTGACCGCGCTCAGTGCGCGTTGGCGGGCGCAGGTGCACGGGGAGACCGTACATAGCGCCCCGTGTATATGAATTTCCAGTCACAGTAGCACTGGGCGTCCTGGAACGATGTGTCACGGCCCGCAAATCCCGCCACTTTGATGGGTTTGCCTTGCGAGCTGCTGGCGACGCCCATGATGCCTGTGCCGCCTGCCGCGATCAGCTGCCAATCCATTTGCCCCGTCATCGGATCCGGAAACAGCTTGCGCAAGTACCGTCGCACCTGCGGGAAACGCTTGTCCTCGAGCAGATCCGAAAGTTCGGCCGGGTACTGGCTGCCGGTGGCGAAATACTGCCCGATTGCGGCGCGATACTGGTTTCCTATCCAAAGCAGTTCGGCCTCCTTTTCGCGCCGGATCTCAATGCTCCATACCACACCTATCGACGCGAGGGTGATGCCCAGCACCGCAATGGCGAACAGCAACCCGATGTATGTGAAGCCGACCTGACGCTCGAACACAACTACCATTCCTTGTAGGGCGAGCCATCGCTCCCCACCCCTTCCGCGGAGCTGTGCACGTCGCGGATTCCGGGGTGATCTTCGTCCTCCGAGACCACCATCTGCCAGCTGTCGGTCGCCTTGGTGAACGGATCCGCAGGAATGGCGCGGATATAGTGACGCTCTACGAGCGCGGTCAACGAGTCCGGGTATTGACCGTAGTCTCCAAGGTGCTTGTCAATGGCCTCGCGCATGATGCTCAAGTCCTGGTGCAGTACCGTCTCGCGCGAACGGTCCAGGGTGTGGAAGTAGCGTGGAACGGCGATGGTGAGCAGCACCGCGATAATGCTCATGACCACCAACAGTTCTATGAGCGTAAAGCCGCGCAACCCGTGCTTACCAGTCATGGTATGGCACTCCATTGATTCCCTTGCCTTTGCTCAGGGAATACACGTCAAAGACATCATCGCCAGGCTGGGGGCTGTCGGCCGGACTCGCATAGCTCCGCAGCCCCCAAGTTTCATCCGCCGCGGCCGAGCCGTCCGGATAAAATGGGTCGCGCGGAAGTCGCCGCAAGAAATAGATTAGGGGCTTCTCGGGCTTGGTCTCATCCTCAACACCCGCATACAAGGACTTAAGATCAGGCGGGTAGTGCGAAGTGTCGGCCGAGACCATAATGCGTCCCGAGTCCGCTGCTTCCTTGTAAGCATCGATGCCGTTGCGAATGTCACGCAGTGCAACCCGCAGTTCACTTTCTTTCTCGCGCTGGATCGCCATGCTGGCCAGCGGCATCGCCGCACTTGCCAACAGACCCACAATGGCCAGCGTGATCACCACCTCGATCAGAGTAAAACCGGCATGGCGCCCACGTGACAGCACAACCTGTGGACCTCGTTGACGCTAGTTGCCCACGGCCAGTGTCAGCGGCGCAGGCGTACTGTTGGCCAAAATGGCGCCACTCGCGCCACTGACCGTGACCTGGGCCGCAAAGGCGGTTTGTGGTCGTGCCTGCAGCGCCTTGAACCTCAACACCATGAAGTCGCCGCTCCCGGACATCGATTCGCCAGAGGGCACGTTTACATCCAGCTGCGCTCCGCCCGAACGACCGATAACCTTGGCGCCGGCGGAACTGGGTACCATGCCGCCCGGATCGCCCGAGAGCAGCTGAAACGCAGCGCCGTCGAATCGCAACTGAGATCGCGCCTTGCTCACGCTCTGATCGGTCTGCAGCTGCAGCGTCACCGTAAATTCGTCGCCGACCTTGATGTCGTTCGGCCCGACCAACGTTGCCGTCAGGTGTGGCACCGGACCGTCGCTCTCGGTGGGCTTACCGGAGGGCACCTCGGCGATGCCCTGCAGCGCTGCAATTCGCGCTGAGGGCACCGCCGCGGCTCCGCTCCCCCCGCTTACCCCCCCCGCTCCGCCAGTAACCGTACTCGAGACCGCCGTGCTGACATCGACGGGCGCGCGTGTGGATTGAGTATTCGCCGCTGCCGGACTGGTGGTCACCACGCTCGCCACTGCAGCGTTAGCCTTGCCACCGGCGCCTGCCGCATCCGCCGGCGCGGGCGGACCGTTCGAGGTGCGCAGCGGCTCCAGGCCACTGCGTGATTCCGTGCCGTACCAGAATTCCGTGGTCTCACCGGGCGGCCGCGCCTTGGCGCGGATGACGTGCGGTGTAATGGACATCACCAATTCCGACTTGTCGCGCGAGGTGTTGTTATTGCTGAAGAGCCGACCGATCAGCGGAATATCCCCCAAGCCCGGGACGCTGGTAGCGCTGCGGCTTTCGGTATCATTGATCAATCCGGCGAGAATTTGGGTCTCACCGTCCTTGAGCTGGAGCTTGGTTGTAGCGTTGCGGTTGCGCAGCTCATAGGCGATCGTGTCGCCCACCTTGACGGTATTAGCGATCGAGCTCACGATGAGATTGATTCCAATGGCAACGTCGTTGTCCGAATAGACCTGCGGCTCGACCTCCAACGTCAGGCCGACGTCCAGGTATTGGACTTGAGAGTTGGACACTATGCCGCCGTTGCCCGACGCCGTCGCGGCCGTGGTAATTACGGGCACCTTACTGCCGATCAATACTCTGGCCTTCTCCTTATTGCGCGCCCGAATGCGCGGGCTCGCCAGAAGGTTGGCGGCGCTGGTGGTCTTCAATGCATCGAGGGTGACGCTCAGCGGCGAGACTGTAATGGTGTCGGAATTCTGGTTCTTCACGTCATTGAGCGTCAGGCCCGAATTTCCGCTGGGCGAAGTCAGGGCCAGAGTCGCGCTACTTGGGTAGGTAATACCCAGCTGCTGCAACTTGCCGCGCGAAATTTCCAGGATCTCCACTTCCAACATGACTTCCGGTTCGGCAATGTCTATGGAGTCCACGAGTTTCTCGGCCATGCGGACATTCTCGGGGGTGTCCCGCATTACGATGGCATTGGCGCGCTCGTTGACGACCAACGTCTTTGCATCAAGCACGGTCTTGAGCAGACCCTCAACGTCTTTGGGCAGGGCGGTGTTGAGGTAAAAAGTCTTGACGATCTGATCCTGGTAGTCCTTCTGCTTGGCGGAGGTATTCGGATAGATCAGGACCATGTTCTCGGAGAGTATCTGGCGTGCGAGCTGGTTCTGACCCAACACGAGGTCGATCGCCTGTTCGATCGGCACATCCTGCACATATATGGTCGTCTTGCCGTCGCTCTTGATGTCCTTGTCGAAGATGAAATTGATGCCGGTCTGACGCGACAGTACCTCGAACACCATCTTCGTCTGGGCATCGCGGAATTGCAGTGTTACGGGTCGGTTGTCACGGGTTTTGAGCTTCGGCGTTACCGTCACTGGGCCGCGCGAGGACGCGATCTTGGTGCGCAGAGCCACGGCCGCGGCATAGCTGGGATCCTCGGCAAGGATACCGCTCAGCCGGGCGTCGGCCAGATCGGCGTTGCCACTCTTGAGATCCTGTTCGGCCAACGCAAGGGTCTGTGCGTGACGGCGGTCGGCCTCGACTCCCGCCAGCGCTTTGCTGGCGCGACTCTGTGTGCTCTCGATGGTTAGCACACGCTGGTAGCAGGCCGCCGCGGTGTCGAGATCTCCCGTGGCGCGTGCTTTGTCGCCCATCGTCATCAGTTTCTGGATGGCTTCGGCATGGCGGCTCGTGACGTCCAACTTGTAGGTCAAGTTGTCAGGATCGGCGATAGCGGCCTGCTGCAACTTCTGCAGGCCGACCTCGTAGCGGCCGTGGTCGAAGTCTTCAATGCCCTCCTTGTGGAGCTTGGCGGTGGCGCACGCGACCAGGAGTACGGCGCAAACCAGTGCCACACAAATCCTGCCAAGTGTAGCGTTCACTGCGAATCTCCCAGGGGCAAGCTCTGCTGAATGTTTAGGGGCTTGTAGGTGAACAGCAACTGGCCATTGGCCGCGCCGTCGACGCTGTAGATATTGTCAATGGTGTCGCCAATATGTACGTCAAACACGCGATCCTCGCGCGTCAAGAAATATACGGTGGCATCGCCCGGATGCGCATAGCTGCCCATCACAGTAAAGGGCAACGGTGGCGCCGTTGGCGGCGGAGGCTTGACCACCACCACCGGTGCGGGCGGTGGCGGGGGCGGTGCCACGTACCAGGATTGGGTGTGAAATAGCGACTCTACGGCTTTGCTCTCGGTCACACGATGCGCAAGGCGTGACAATGAATTGCCCGTGTCCCCGCGCGCCGCCGCCGCGGGCGTCGTCCGTGGGATTTTCGCCCCCGGCGCGGCGGCCGCAACCGCGGTAGTTGGCGACTCCGGATTCGATACCAATATGTAAACACCGACTGCGGCGGCAGCGGCGCACAATACCTTAAGGCGGGTGGTGAGCATCATCTAAGGGTCACTCCGCACGTAGGCTGCAAGCTTGAGCTCCGCATCAACACTGTCGTCGCCGACATTTTTCCGTTCGATCCGCAATCCCTCGATCGCCACCGCAGGCAGCGCGACCAAAGTACGGTCCATGAATTCGCGGATCTTGGGATAAGTGGCGCTCACCGGGAAAGTCATGCGGTAGCGCGCGGCCACCCCGTCACGGGCGGGGATGTATTCATACTGGCCGCGCGGCAGCTCGACGCCCGAGGCCTGCGCCTCCTCGAGTATCTTCGCAACTACGCTCGGTACCTCGGCACGCTCTGGGAGCGAGGCCAAAATGGCACCCGACGGGGCCTCGCCTTCAATCCCATGGCGGACCACGCTCCGTCGCGCCAGTTCGCTCTTCAGCGCCGTGACCGCGGCGTTCTGTGGAAGTGTACCCGTGATGAAAACGATCGCCGCCAGCACGAGTGCAGCGACTCCGGCGAGGGTCGCTGTGCCCACGCGCTGGATCTGGTAGACCATTTCGGCCAACGCTCGGTTGCCGACCAGCTGCACGCGCTCCACCGCGGATGTCTGCGGCGAACGACCGCTCGGCATCGCCGCGGAGGGCAATGCGCGCACAAGCGGCGGCGCCGGCGACGCTGTGGATGTCGGTATCGGTGTCACTACGGGCGTCGGCCGAGGCGACGTTGCCGCAGAGTCGGCGGCCGCCAGCTCTCCGTCGGCTTCAACTTCGATTACGGTCCCGCTCATGAGGCGTCGCTCCAGTCGGCCGACACCTGGAAGCGCACCGGATGATCCTTGTCCTCTTTCCGCAGTTCGTGGCTGTCGAGCATCGGATAGCGCAGCACCGGAGCCTTGCGGAGCCGCTGCACGTAGGCCAAGGCCAGCTCCAGGGTGCGCGCTTCGGCAATCACGCGCACTCGGTGCTTCGCATGGTCGGGTTCAACCGACAGCAGTGCGACGTTGCCGGAGGTGTCGCCACTGGCATTCTCGAGTTCGGCCAGCAGCTGCGACCAGGGGGTTCCCAGCTCGTGCACCGTCTTTTCCGCATACTGCGCGCTGAGGCCCGTCACGGATTGGGCGGACCGTCCGCGATGTTGGGATTGCATAGCTGCGGCCCGACGCAGCTCCAGGCCTGCGCGCTGCTCGGTCAAATAATGCTGGTGCGCCACCACACCAGCAAGGCACAGCGCACCCACGACCGCAACCGTGACGCCGGCCATGCCGCCGAATGAGCGGCGAGAGGCAAAGTCGAGTTCGAGACGCGGAGCGCTCATGCCTGGTGCCTGCGCATGAATTCAAGCCGGCTGGTCGTTGATTCTCCGGCCCGCGACTCATCGAGCCAGACCAGATCGGGTCCACTGGGGCCTGCGGCAATACGCAAGGCCGCCGGCGCATCGACATACACGCGGCCCTCCGGTGCCTGCGAACTTGCGAGCCGTCCAAAGGTTTGCAGTCGATGGAGTTCCACCGTCCAGTCGGCGCCAATCCTTACGCTGTGGACGCGATCCCAGCCGGCGTGGCCCAGGCGCGCTGCGGCCAGTGAGCCCTGTTCGATCGACACAAACCACGCCCCGCCGTTCGGCAACTGCGCGCGCCAGTGGTTATAGGCGCAGACCAGCTGCGGTTGCAGCGACCTTAGCGGAATCTTGTGGCGCATCAGGATTGAGTGCAATTCATCGAGTAGCGCGGCGGGCACGGCGCACACCACCTGCGCCGCCCCAGGCCGGGCGCTGCCAAGAGAAACCGTCCACTCCGCGACGATTTCCCCGTAGATGTCGGTGAGTACGTGGCGCGCATGCGCCAGCCGCTCCGCCGCGCTGCTCAATGCCGCGGAATACGGCACCATGGCATAGCGTACCCAGTGATCTGAAAGCACCATACGCGCCACCGCGCCTTGCCACTCGGGCTTGGCAAGGGTTGCATCCAAGGCCCCCAAGGCTGCGCTCCAGTGGGTGTCCTGGAGGAGTTCGTTGGACCAGTTCGCCGCGCCGGTGCTCTTGGGACGCACGCCGCGGGCGAGCCGCGTCAGCGCCAGCTTATGCGGCGCCACGTAGATGCCAATTTCATCACGCCAAAGTGGTGACACGATTCACCTCTTCGAGTGTGGTTTCGCCACGGCGCACCAGCTCGAGTGCGGACTGGCGGATCAACCGGATACCTGCGCGCGCGGCCAGCTCCTTGAGCTGTCGCACGGGTGCGCGGGCAATAATCGCCTCGCGGATCTCGTCATTCAGTACCAGCAGTTCGCCGACCGCCTTACGGCCCCGGTATCCAGTGCCGCGGCAATGCTGACAGCCGCGCCCGACGCGGAATTCATACGCAGCGTGGGCGGCGATGCTGAGTTTGGATTCTTCGAGCAACCGCCGGGTGGGCGTGTACGAGTCGGCGCATTGCTCGCAGACGATACGCACCAGTCGTTGCGCCAGAATGCCGCTCAGGGCAGCCACGAAACTGTAGGTATCGACGTTCATGTGCACGAAGCGGCCCATGACGTCGAAGACGTTATTCGCGTGCACCGTGGTGAATACCAAGTGTCCGGTAAGCGCCGATTGGATTGCGATTTGCGCCGTCTCGGGGTCGCGGATTTCGCCGACCATGATCTTGTCGGGGTCGTGCCGCAAGATAGAGCGCAAACCGCGCGCAAAGGTCAGCCCTTTCTTCTCGTTGACCGGAATCTGCAATACCCCTGGCAACTGATACTCGACCGGGTCTTCAATCGTGACGATCTTGTCGTTCCCCGTCTGCGTCTCCGAGATGGCGGCGTACAGCGTCGTGGTCTTGCCGCTCCCGGTGGGTCCCGTGACCAGCAGCATGCCGTAGGGCAAAATACTGAGGCGCCGCAAATTGCTGACGGTGTCGCCGTCAAATCCCAGCGAATCGAGCGTCAGGCCGTGCACTTTTTCGGTCAACGACTGCTTATCGAGTATGCGCAGTACCGCGTCCTCGCCGAACACGCTCGGTATGATCGACACTCGAAAGTCAATGGCGCGACCGTCGATCGCGACCTTGAACCTGCCGTCCTGAGGCACCCGTCGCTCGGAGATATCGAGTTCCGCCATGACCTTGATGCGGGAGATCACCTGCTCGGCTACTTCCTCGCCGGCGACGACGGCCATTTGCACCAGAACGCCATCGATGCGGTAACGCACCACCAGGCCATTGGCGAGAGTCTCCAGGTGCACGTCGCTGGCGCCGGCGCGCAACGCGTCGTAGAGAGTGGAGTGCACCAGCTTGACGATCGGGCTGGAATCCAGGCTGATTGAGGCCAGTGAGAGATTGTCCACCCCACTGTGGGTCGACTTGGCCGAACTGCTGCCGACCACGGCGGCATCGAGGGCGCGAAGCGACTGCTCATGGCGGGCTATGTAACTGGCGATTTCCGCGCGCGGCGCCAGCACCCACTCCAGCGGCTGTGGTACGCGCACCTCCAGCCAACTGCGGGTGGTCGCATCGAAGGGATCGGCAATGACCGCGAGCAGTTTGCCACCACCGCGCGCCAACAGGCAGTGACGCCGCGTCGCCTCGGCGGAGGCCAGCAAATCGAACGCGGGTTCAAGCCGGGTCAGCTCGGCACGCGTAAGCACCCGGTAGTCGAGCGCGCGAGCCAAGGCCGCGGTGAGTTCTACCGGGCCCAGACCCGAGTGTTCCTCGAGGAAATCCAGGGTTGGCCGGCCGCTGGTCAGCGTTGCAGTGACCGCGGCACTCAACAGCGCTTCATCCAGACCAAACATGCCCGGGCTGTCGACCGCCGCGCTCATTGAATGGCTCCGGCAAGCTCGAAGATCGGGAAATACATAAGAACGACGATTACTCCGATGACGATGCCGATCAGGCTCATCAAGGCGGGCTCGATCAGGCGGGTGACCAGTCCGACCCAGCGCGACAGCTCCTCGTCATAAAATGCGGCGATCCGTTCCATCATCTCGCCCAGGTTCCCGCTGCGCTCGCCGACCCGCAGCATTCGCGCAGCCACCGGGGTAGTCAGGCCAAATTGCTCCATGCAGTCACCCAACGAGCGGCCTTCGCGAACCGCCTGCGTGGCACTGGCAAAGGCCGGCTGGAGATTCGCCGATAACAGTTTCGCGGACATCTTCATCGCCGTGACCATCGGGGTGCCGCCCCGTTGCAGCATGCCGACCGTCCGATAGAGTCGCGCCAGCTGGTAAATATGCAGTCGGCTGCCGAGTGCGGGAATCCGCGCCACCCGTGCGCCGATGGCCGCCCTTACCGCCGGGCGCGTGAATCCGTACACCAGGCCCGCGATAACGCCGGCGGCACCCAGGGCCACCCCGAGGCCGTGGGCATCGAGAAACTGACCCCAGCGCATGAGCATGCGCGAGGCGAAGGGGAGATTGCTGCCCAGATCCTCGTAGATGGAACTGAAACGCGGCACCACGTAGCCCATGAGGAACGCGACCACCAACAGCCCGGCGCCGCACAGCACCGCCGGGTAGATCGAGGCGTTGATCAAACTCTTGCGCAGTACGTCGACTTGCTGCTGGTACGCAATGTAGCGCGACAGCGCCTCGCGCAGCGCCCCGGTACGCTCCGCAGCGCGCACCGTGGCAACGTAAAGAGTTGGAAACGTCTGCGGGTGCTCGGACAAGGCCGTCCCCAGCGTCTGGCCCTCGCGCAGCCGGGTCATCACTTGCGCGAGCGTGCGGCGCGCCGTCGGACTCGCCTCCTTTTCCCCCAGCGTCTCAATGGATTCCACCAGTGACAGGCCGGCATCGAGCAGCGCGACCAACTCCTGGCTGAAGGTCACCAACTGTAGGCGACTGTTGCGGCCCCCGAATTTCAGACTGCGTTCGCGGGCAATAGAAATGAACGCCAGCCCGGCGGTCACGACCTGGCGGCGCGCGTCCGATTCATCGACCGCGTCCAGCACGTAATACGATACGTCCTGGGCTCCGGCCATTGCTTTGACGCGGAAGCGCACAGATCACCAGTTCCCTAAGTCTGCGGCTTCTCCAGTGCCGCCGGCGCGGCCGTCCTTACCGTAGGACATCAAGTCGTAATCATTATTATGAGTGCCGGGCTCCGCGTACACGTAAGCGGCGCCCCACGGATCGAGCGGCACCTCCTTCTTTAAGTACGGGCCGGCCCAGTTCTGTTCCCCGGACGGCTGTGTATTGAGTGCCGCAAGCCCCTGCTCCGTGGTCGGCAGGTGACCAACGTCGATGCGGTATTGCTCAAGGGCCTTGTCGAGAGCGTCGATTTGCGCGCGCGCGGCCTTGACTTGCGACTTACCGACCTGAGCGAAATAGCGCGGCGCCACAAAACCGGCCAGCAGGCCGATGATCACCATCACCACCAACAGTTCGAGCAAGGTAAATCCGCTCGAGTAGCGCACCTGCAATGTCCGGTTCATGATTCTGTCCCCGGCTCCGCCCCAACCGCCTGCGCGCGCAATGCGCGATACATCCTCAGGACATTGGGCACGTAGGCTTGAGTTTCCTTGTAAGGTGGAATTCGCCGTCCGTATTTCTCGACGGCATCCTCGCCCGCGTTGTATGCGGCCAGCACCAGTTCGAGCTTTTCACCGCCGTAGCGTGCGATCAGATCGGCCAGGTAATGGGCTCCGGCGTGGATGTTCTGCTCCGGATCGAAGGCGTTGAAGGCACCGTAGCGTCGTGCGGTGGCCGGCAGTAATTGCATGAGCCCTATCGCCCCGCGTCGCGATATGGCCCGTGGATTAAAACCTGACTCCACCACAATCACGGCGCGCACCAATTCCGGTCGCACTTTGGCTTCGACCGCGGCGCGAGTAATGGCCGCGTCGTATTGCACTGATCGCGCGAGCCAGGCCGAAGCTCGCTTGGCGTCCGACGCTCGTACACCGACGGCATCCGGAGCCGGCGCCAGCGGCGTGCGTAAAACTAATTTGTACCGCGGGTCGTCCGGATGGTCCGTAAAATGCGTGGTCCCCGCTGGATCGGTGTAGGCGTAGATGTCCGCCTGGCACACGGATACGCCGGCGCCCAGCGCCACGACCAAACCAATGGTGAGTGTCCCGTGTAGCACCAGTTCACTCTACGGGACCCCACCCACAGCGTAAGGTAGGCAAAGTCGGTAGCTAGAAGCCCAGATATGTAACGCCTGGCCCCTGACGGCCGATAGACTTTACATTGCCGGCGCAAACCGTGAATTCCGTCACATTACAGTCGTGCCTACCTGGCCGGGTATGATGTGTCCAAGGATTGCCCCCGGCATGTACACCGACTGGTTCAAGCTCAAGAAGTTGCCCTTCAGGCTCCGCCCGGATCCCGAATTTCTCTACATGGCGGACGAGACCGACGCGGCCTACGCGGCGCTACGCGCCGCCATGCTGGGTAAGGGAAGACTGGTGTGCCTGGTTGGTGAGTCCGGCGTCGGCAAGACAACCCTGCTGCACGCGCTGACCCGAGACTGCCAAGGGTCAATGACTGTGGTTCGAGTCCAGCAACCCAATCTCACGTCGCTGGAATTGACGTCCACCTTGGCCGAACAACTCGGCCTTCCGCCTGACAATGACGCGGCCCAGGAACCCTGGGCACCCGTCCGCCGCCACATGGCGGCAGAGTCTGCGCGCGGCCACCCAGTCATCATATTAGTGGACGAAGCGCATCGCTGCTCGGACCCGATGCTGCGCGAATTGCTAGATCTCACCGCGTGGCCATCCGCACCGCTCATCGTCCTGGCCGGGGAGGAAGAGCTGTCAAAATCGCTCGCCAGGCTCGACTCCTCAGGCACCCCTGACACCCCGATCATGACTCTGCGGTTGGCGCGCCTCACTCCGGCGCAGCTCCCCGGATACCTCAACCACCGGCTCAGGATTGCAGGCAGCGAAGGCCGGGAACTGTTCGAGCCGGACACCATGGGCGATATTTTCCGGTATACCGGCGGCACGCCGCAGCTGATCAACACCCTGTGCGACAGCGCCATGACGTTTGCCGCGAGCCACAGCGTGGCGCGTGTCGGGATTATCGAGATTCGCGATGCCGTTCGAGAGCTGAATTGGATCGAATTCTCTGCGCGCAGTGCGTTGTCAGTGGCAGTAGCCGAAACCGCGAGCGCGGTCACCTTTAAGAGCCCGCCGCCCCCTGCAGCGCTGGCTCTGGAAGTTCGTCACAAAGAGCAACTGGTCAGCCAGGTGGCGTTGGTGCCTGGATGTCTGACGGTCGGACGCGGTTCGGATGCGGGACTGCGGCTCGATAGCCGCTTTGTCAGTCGCAAGCATTGCCAGCTGCTCACCACAGCTGAGCAGACCATAATCGAGGATATCGGCAGTGTGAATGGCATGCTGGTCAATGGCCAACGCTGCCGCGTCCACCGCCTGGTGCCGGGCGACCAAGTCGCCTTGGGCGATTACACTCTGACCTGCATCCTCGCACCCACGGCGCCCGCGAATTAGGCGTGCCCGGCCACTTCCTGGCGCTCTTCAACGTCAAGCCGCCAGAGCAGTGTTGCGAGCGTGCCACCTCCGGCAGCTCGTGTGACGCTGAACTGCCCCCCAGTCATCTGGGCACGTTCGCGGAGATTCCGCAATCCGGAGCCCAGGCGCCGGGACTCGGCAGTAGCCATGTCCAGACCCACGCCGTCATCGCTCACCTCGAGCACCAAGTTGGTCTCCTCGCGCGACAGTCCGATTCGCACCTCGCGTGCCTTGGCATGCTTGGCCACGTTATTGAGGAGTTCCTGCAACCCGCGATACACCACGGTCGCGAGCCGGCCCGGCACCTGCGGATCATCGAGCTTGACGTCCACGACGACCGTAAGCGACGGATAGATATCGGCAAAGTCACGACAGAACCATTGCACGGCCGAAGCCGCACCCAGTTCGTCAAGAATCCTGGGCCGCAGGTGAGTGGAGATGTCGCGGATGCTTTGCGCGGTTTCTTGGATTCGTTTTACGGCCAGCTGGAACACCGTCGCCGGATCTCCCAGCTTAGGGTTGCGGAGCATCTCCACGCCGCGCTCCAGCGAATACTTCACGGCACTCAGTGACTGACCCACGGAATCGTGCAATTCCACTGCGATGCGCTTGCGCTCGCCTTCCTGGGCGCCGATGAGCTGCGCAGAAAGCGCCCGCAATTCGTTGCGCGAGGCGCGCAGCGCGACTTCCGCCTGCTCGCGGCGACTGATCTCGTTGCGCAGATCGCGGTTCGCGTCGACCAGCGCCTGGGTGCGGTTCCGAACCCGAGTTTCGAGATTGGCATTAAGCAGTTCAAGCGCATCCTGTGCGCGATGCAGCGCACTCTGATCGGTGGCCACAAGCACCGCACGCGGTCCGCCACGTGCGGCCGCGGCGCCCGAGCCTTGCCTCATTGGCCTGATAGTCAACTGCAGAAAGCGCATGTTGATGACTTGCTGAAGTTCGAAGTGTCGCGAGCTGCCGCGGCGAATCTGGGCCAGCGAGGTTTTGAGGAATTCGGCCACCTCGCAGCGCTTGCTGGTGCAGCCCGGATGCAGGAGCGAATGGGCATCGATCCCGAGCACGCCTGACACCGTGCCAAGCGACCAGTCCTCCACTACTCGATTGGCGCGCACGACCTTGCCGTCGCTACCCAACAGGCACACCAGGGCGGCGAGCGCGTCGGCGGTGCTCTCCCATTCGAGCTTGGCTCTTTCAATGGCCGCGTGCCGCGACGTGTCAGCGACAGGCACCTCGGCAGGCACTGGCAGCTTTTCCTGGTGGCCGCGTTTTGCCTTGATCGGCCCGCTCACGCGGGCGAGCTTGGATTTGGGCACGTTATCCATCGGGGGAGCAGTCTACCGCTGATGCAGCGCAACTGATAAGGCGTCCGCGCACAATTACAATATCTGTCGGCACTGCAAGACATGGTATTGTGCGCGTGTGTATGGGGTAATGTATGTAGTCACAACCAGCCCACCGGGAGCATAACTATGGCCCTTTGGAGAGACGCCTCCTCAACAAACTCCGCCGCACCGGCGCCAACTAACATAATGCCAAAGGCGGCTGCGGAACCTGCGCTGCGGGCAAATCCGGAGCCGTTGTCTTCCATGCCTTCGATTACGCCGACTCGTGCCAAAGAACGAGTGGAGCCCAAGGAATCCATCATCTCTTCGGGTCTGGCCATCGAGGGCAAGATCAGTGGCACCGGCCATGTGCGCATCGCCGGGCAGTTCAAAGGCGACGCGCACGTCGACGGCAACCTGAGCATTGAGCCGGGTGCCAAACATCACGGCGAGGTGCGTGCCAGCACCGTTACGGTGAGCGGCGAACTCACTGGCAACATCGGCGCCCGGCACATCGACGTCACCGCAACCGGGGTAATTGTCGGTGACGTCAAGGCCGACACAATTACCGTGGCCTCAGGGTCGCGGATGCGTGGCCACGTGGAATTCGGCTGGGGCGATGGTTCGGTGGCGCCAGTGCGCGGCGAACATAAAGGCAGCGGCACGCCTACATGAACGTTGTGCGCCCCAGCGCACCGGGCGCGACGCGTAGCTGTCCACACTGTAAATCCACGGTGCTGGCCAGTGCCGCCGTGTGCCCGGCCTGCCAGCATCACCTTCGCTACAGCGCTCCGAACCTGACCGTCGCCTCTACCGGTTATTCCGCATTGCAGGTGGAGGGCACGGTACGCCACAAGCAACCGGACGAGGCGTGCGAATTCTGTGTGGTGCTCTCGATTGCTAATGAGCGCGGCGAACAGCTTACGCGCCAGGTGGTCGGCGTCGGCGTCCTCCAGCCCGCTGAGGCACGGCAATTCAGTGTTTCGGTCAATCTACTGCCGGCGGGTGCGACACAACCCAAGGCCCAAGGCGTCTAGCGCGATGCTGACCGTGCGCCCCGCGGCCGAGCGCGGTCACGCGCAACACGGCTGGCTGGATTCCTGGCACAGCTTTTCGTTTGCCGACTATTACGATCCTCAGCACGTGCACTACGGCCCGCTGCGGGTTATTAACGAGGACCGCGTCCAGGCAAACCAGGGGTTCGGCACCCATAGCCACGCCGACATGGAGATCATTTCCTATGTTCTCGAGGGAGAACTCGAACATAAGGACTCCATGGGCACGGGCTCAATCATTCGTCCTGGCGATGTGCAACGCATGAGTGCGGGCCGGGGTGTCCAGCACAGCGAATTCAATCCCTCGCGCACCCAGGCCGTGCATTTTCTGCAAATCTGGATTATTCCGGACGTGCGCGGCATTGCCCCGGAATATGAGCAGCGCACCATACCCGAGAGCGAAAAGCGCGGCCGTCTGCGGCTTATCGCCTCACCCACCGGAGAGCACGCCTCATTGCGCATCCATCAGGATGCCCGAGTATTAAGTGGCTTGTGTACCGGGGACGAGCAGGCGCAGCACCCCCTGGCCGCGGGGCGTCTGGGCTATGTACAGCTGGCCAGGGGAACGGCGAGCGTTAATGGCGTGCGCTTGCAGGCCGGCGATGGCGCCTTGTTGAGCGATGAGTCGGCGGTGCGCATCCATGACGGGGATGACGCTGAAATTCTGGTCTTCGACTTACCGGCCCGCTAGGCTGAGCGGCGGCAGCGGCATTTTGATGCCCTGACCGTCAAACTCGCGTTTGAGGCGCTGCAGGAATTCGCGCCGCACCCGCCACTGCTCAAGCGGTCGCACGCGCAGGCGCGAGCGTACCGTCACCGTCGCACCATCAAATCGTTCGACGCCGGTGATTTCCAATTGGTCCTCGATACTGCCGGCAAAAGCCGGATCGGCGCGCAGCTGCTGCGCGACTGCACGCAGCGCGTCGTACACCTTGCCCAGATCGGAGGTGTATTCGACGCCCACGTCGATCACTGCATACGCGTGGCCGCGGCTCATATTGGTCACGGTGGTGATCAACCCGTTAGGCACGAAGTGCACGTTGCCTTCGTAGTCACGCAACTGCACGTAACGGAGCCTGAGGTCCTCGACCGTGCCGGATTTTCCGGCCAGATCCACCACGTCGCCCCGCGCCAGCTGATTCTCGACCAGAAGGAAGAACCCGGCGACGTAATCCTTGACCAGGCTCTGGGCACCAAAACCTACGGCCAGCCCGACTACTCCGGCCGCCCCGAGGATGGGCGTCACGGATATGCCGAGCTCGCTCAACACCAGCATACCTGCGATCACCACGGCAACGACCGTCACCAGGTTGCGCATCACCCGGGCGAGCGTTTCCGCCCGGCGCATCTGCTCGGCGTCGTGGATGCGAGAGGTCACGCCGGCCCCAAATGCGCGAACCACGCGCATCACCAGCCGATACACCACCCAGGCCACCAGGACGGTGAGCACAACGCGTGCCGCGACCACCATCCAGGCATCCCATAGCTGCGGATTTAGTAGATTCAGATTAGTGGTGCCCATGAAGCCTCATGCTAGCCGCGCGCCACGCGCTGGTCGATAGCACCAAATATCGAACCGCCGGCGGCATCAAACATTTCGATGTGCACGCGATCGCCGAATTTCAGGAACGAAGTACTCGGCGTGCCTGCTGCAATGGTCTCCAGCATGCGGATCTCGGCCAGGCAGGAAGCGCCGCGCGAGCGGTCGGCATTGGATACGGTGCCCGACCCTACAATCGTGCCGGCACCCAGATTGCGGGTGCGCGCACAGTGCGAGATCAACGCCGGAAAATCGAATGTCATGTCGATCCCAGCCTCCGGGGCGCCGAGCTCGCGTCCATTGACGCGGCTCACCAGCGGCCGCAGCACCTTGCCGCCATCCCACGCTGCCCCCAGCTCGTCAGGCGTGACGGCCACCGGGGAAAAGCCGGTCGCGGGCTTGGATTGGTAGAAGCCAAATCCCTTGGCGAGTTCCGCCGCCGTCAGATTGCGCAGCGTCCAATCATTGACCAGCATCAACAGGCGCACGTCGCGGCGTGCGCGCACCTGCGCCGCGCTGACTCCCATGGGCACGTCGCCTGTGACCACGGCCACTTCGGCTTCCAGGTCGATACCCCATTCGTCGGAGCCAAATCGCGCCTCGTCTGTGGCACCGATGAAATCATCCGACCCGCCCTGGTACACCAGCGGATCGGTCCAGAACGAGCTCGGCATCTCCGCGCCGCGCGCCTTTCGCACCAATTCCACGTGAGTGACGTAGGCGGAACCGTCCACCCATTGATACGCACGCGGGAGGGGCGCGGCCACCCCGCCCGAGCCGACCGGGAAGGCCTCGCCGTCGCGATTGCTGTTCAGGCTCTCGTACACCTGACGGAGCGAGGGCGACAGCGCTTCCCACCGATCGAGCGCCTGTTGCATCGTCGCGGCGATCTCCGGCACCGGCTATGCAGCGTGCCAGATCGCGGCTGACGACGACCAGTTGTCCGTCTCGTCCCTGCTTTAGGCTCGCCAGCTTCAAGAAAGCTCAACCGCCCTTCCAGGAATCGACGTAGCCGGCCCATTCAACACCGGCGGCGGCTGCGCTGACTTCTAGCGGATCACGGCAGTCGATCATCACCGCCACCTCGTTGGTCGCTGGCTTGTCCTGCACCAGCATGTGCTGCAGCGCCTTGGGGTGCGGTCCATGGGTAAACCCCGAGGGGTGATAGGTCACCATGCCCGGATGAATGTTGTCGCGGCTGAAGAATTCACCCGCGTGATAGAAGATGACTTCGTCGTAGTCGTCGTTGTTGTGGAAGAACGGCACCTTGATCGCGCCCGGATCGCTCTCAAACGGGCGCGGAGTAAACGTGCAAACCACAAAGCGATTTGCGGTAAAGGTCGTGTGCACCGAGGGCGGCAGATGGTAGCGATGGCTCATTACCGGCCGGAAATCCTTGACGTTGACGCGACACACGCACAGGTCGCCGTGCCAGCCGGTGGCATCGAGCGGATTGAACGGGAAGGTCGCCACTGAGACCTGGCCGCGGCACTTGATGCGCACGCGCCATTCGCTGTCGCTCTGCTGAGCGCGGAACGCCTCGTCCATGACCGGAACGTCAAGCATGGCCGGATCAAACAGTGCGTGGGGGCCGAGCATGCCCTTTTCCGGCAGCATGAACGAGGCGTTGGTGGCCTCGATCAGCAGCAACGCCGCGCCCGAAGAGGTCTCCAGCCGGAACATCGTGCCGCGCGGCACCACGATGTAATCTCCGGCGGCGAAGCCCAAGTGCCCAAAATCGCAGTACAAGTCACCTGCGCCGCGGTGCACGAACAGCAGTTGGTCGCCGTCGGCGTTGCGCACCAGCTGTTCCATGCTTCCGGAAAGGTCCCAATATCGAATCTGGCAATGGGCATTGGACAGGATGATCGGCGCCTCCCACGGTGTGGGCAGCGGACGCCCCAGCTTGGTCAGGTCAAAGGCGTGCGGGCGCAGCGGGCCTTCGAAATTTATCCAGCCGGTGGGCGGATGGCGATGATAGAGGAAGCTTGCCGGGCCAAAAAAACCCTCCTTTCCCATCTCGCGCTCGTAGCTGCCCTTCGGCAGATCGGCGTGCGCCTGGCGGCTGGCATCGCCTTCGACCCGCGGATAGCGAATGTAATTTTTCATTGCTGCTCCATGGCCCGCACCTGTTTCAACGGGTCGCATCCGGCTGCTGTGCAGGCGCCGCGCGCTGAAAGGCCGGCAGGGCGCTGCAGTTCTGGTCGATGCGCGAAACCCGTGGATAGTCGGCCAGCTCGACTCCAAAGCGCCGCGCGCTGGCGCACTGCGGCACCAGGCAGATGTCGGCGAATGTGGGTTGGGCGCCCAGGCAGAACGCCCCCTCGCCCGCCTCCTGGCCGAGCATTTCCTCGACCGCGCCGAGGCCCCGCCCGACCCACTTGCGCAGCCAGCTCTTAATCGCCGCCTCATCAGCGTGCAGCGTCCTCTCGAGATAGCGCGTTACCGACTGGTTTTGCAGCGGCTGGACGTCGGCGATCAATACTTGCGCCATGGCTCGCACGCGCGCGCGCTCGTGCGCGCTGCTCGGCAGCAGCGCGGGCTCGGGATGCGTCTCTTCGAGCCACTCCAGGATCGCCATGGACTGAGTCAGAATGCCGTCTGCAGTCTCCAGGGCGGGCACTCGGGACTGCGGATTGAGCGCCCGGTAGGCCGCACTGAACTGCTCGCCCTCGCCCGCCCCGAGATGCACCGGCACGTACTCGTAGTTCAGGCCCTTGAGCTGCAGGGCAATGCGCACCCGGTGGGAAGCAGAGCTGCGCCAATAGTTGTAGAGACGCAGTCCGCTCACACTACACCGCGACGAATCTGGTCCAGCTCGATGGACTCGAACAGCGCCTTGAAGTTGCCTTCGCCAAATCCCTCATTGCCCTTGCGCTGAATGATCTCAAAGAAAATCGGTCCAATGACGTTGGCCGTGAAGATCTGCAACAGGATGCCGTCCTTGGCGGACCCGTCGATGAGGATGCGCCGCCGCTCGAGCTCCGCCAGCGATTCCCGGTGACCGGCCACGCGCGCGGCCACGCCTTCGTAGTAGGCGTCAGGTGTGTCCTGGAAGACCACGCCATTGCTCCGCAATCGATCGACGGTGCGGTAGATATCGGCGGTCGACAGGGCGATGTGCTGGATACCCTCGCCTCGGTACTCGCGCAGGTATTCCTCGATCTGCGACTTGTCGTCCTGGGATTCATTGATCGGAATTCTGATTTTTCCGCAAGGACTGGTCATGGCCCGCGAAAGCAGCCCGGTCTTCTTGCCTTCGATGTCGAAGTAACGGATTTCGCGAAAATTAAACAGCCGCTCGTAGAAGCCGCTCCACACATCCATGTTGCCGCGCGCGACGTTGTGTGTCAGATGATCGATGAGCTGCAGGCCGGGACTGCCCTGCTCGTCGGTGCTCTCAACCGGGAGGAAATCGACGTCGTAGATGCTGCTTACGCCATACCGGTCAACCAGATAAATGAGGCTGTCGCCGATCCCGCGGATCGAGGGTATGTTCAATTCCATCGGTCCGGCCGTGCTCGGCCCGGGCGTCGCGCCCAGTTCAAGCGCCCGTCGGAAGGCCTTGGCCGCATCCTTGACTCGAAAACCCATGGCACAGATCGAGCCGCCGTGATCACGGGCGAACTGCTGCGCGAAACTGTTGGGTTCGGCGTTGATCAGGAAATTGACGTCGCCCTGGCGGTGCAGCGTGACGTTCTTGGACCGGTGACGCGCGACCTCGCGGAATCCCATCTTCGCGAACAGCGTGCGCAGCTCCTCGGGATTCGGTGCGGTGTACTCGACGAATTCGAAGCCGTCGGTGCCCATCGGGTTTTGCTGCGCGTCCATTGCTGCTCCCGCTGAAGCGTCTATGGGCAATTATAGTGCCTCAATCCGCAAACGGCGGGCGTAGGACAATCGTCTGGTCACGATCCGGGCCAGTCGAAATCATGTCCATGGGCACGCCCAGGATCTCCTGCACGCGCTCCAGGTAGCGTCGCGCCGCCGGTGGGAGTCCCGCGTAGTCGCAAACGCCCGCGGTCGACTCCTTCCAGCCCGGCATTTCCTCGTATTCGGGCTCAACGTCAGCAAAGGCGTCGGCGAATATCGGCGGCTCGTCGCTCAACGCGCCGCCAATGCGATAGCCGGTGCAGATGCGGATGTAGTCCAGGCCGTCGAGCACGTCGAGCTTCGTCATGCACAGGCCGGAAACGCTGGAATTCACCACCGCGCGGCGCAATGCCACCGCGTCAAACCATCCGCAGCGGCGCGCTCGTCCGGTTACCGAGCCGAATTCGTGCCCGACCCGTGACATGTGATCGCCGTATTCATCGAAGAGTTCCGTCGGGAAGGGCCCGGCTCCAACCCGAGTCGCGTAGGCCTTGACGATGCCAAGCACGTGGTCAAAATAGCGCGGGCCCAGCCCGGTGCCGGTCGCTGCCCCGCCGGCCGTGGTATTGGATGAAGTGACATAGGGATAGGTCCCGACGTCCACGTCGAGCATCGCCCCCTGGGCGCCTTCGAACAGCACGTTGGCTCCGGCGGTACGCAGCCTGGCGAGCGCACCGGTGACATCCACCAACAAGGGCCGGAGCCGCTCGGCAAAGCCCAGTTGTTCGTCCAGCGTGCGCTGGAAATCCACCGCTGGCAGATTGAAATAGCGTTGCAGCACGAAATTATGGAAGTCGAGCACCTCGCCGAGCTTGGCGGCAAAACGCTCGCGCTGGAATAGGTCCGCGACGCGCACCGCGCGGCGCGCCACCTTGTCCTCGTACGCCGGGCCGATGCCCCGACCGGTCGTGCCAATCGCATTCACGCCGCGCGCCTGCTCACGCGCGCGGTCGAGCACCACGTGGGAGGGCAAAATCAGCGGGCAGGAGGGCGACAGTCGCAACCGTTCCATCACCGGTACGCCCTGATCGATCAGCATCTGCGCCTCGCGGAACAACGCCTCGGGCGAAATCACTACGCCGTTGCCGATCAGGCATTGCACGCCGGCACGCATGATCCCTGAAGGAATCAGCGACAATATGGTTTTCTTGCCGCCGATGACCAGTGTATGTCCGGCGTTGTGGCCGCCCTGGAACCGGGCCACCGCGCTGGCACGCTCGGTCAGCAGGTCAACGATCTTGCCCTTGCCTTCATCGCCCCACTGGGTGCCGATCACGACGACGAATCGACCCATGCGATTCCCTAACGCACCAAATAAAGTATGAACAGGCCGACGAGCATGCTGAACAATCCGCCGAGCCGCAATTCTCGGTCTTCCATCGCGATCAGGCGCTGCAACAGGCGGCGCATCGCGGCGGGACTGAGAAACGGCATCATGCCCTCGAGCACCGAGGCAATCGCTAGGGCGGCACACAACTCAGGCCAATTCAGACGCACGGTAATTGCCTAATGGCGCGCAGGACTGCGCAGGTACTTGTAGAAATCGCCGTCAGGTTCGATGATCAGAATGTCCCCGTCACGGGCAAGTGCCGTGCGATAGGCCTGGAGCGATCGGTAGAACGCTGCAAACTCCGGGTTCGCGCCATAGGAACGCGCATAAATGGCCGCCGCCTGCGCCTCCCCTTCCCCGCGCAGGCGCTGCGCGTCGCGGTTCGCCGCCGCGAGGATTTCGGCGCGGTTGCGTTCGGCCTCGGCACGCAATCGCTCGCCCTCGGCGGTACCTTCGGCGCGCACCTGTCGGGTCTGCGCCGAGTAGGCCGCTTGCATGCGTCCGTAGATGGCGTTGACCACTTCTTCGGTCGGGTCGATGCGCTTGACCCGCGCGTCGACAATCTCGATGCCCAGACCGTCGGCCACTGGCTTGATCCTGGCCAGCACCGCGGCCGACAGTCCGCCGCGCGGCTTGGCGATGATCTTGGTCATCGGCAATTGCGCGTACACCGCCTTCAATTCACCGCGCACCGCATCGCCCAGGCGGGCAATGACGGTCTGCTCATCGCCCGCCCCGGCACGCAAGTAGGCCCGTGGATCACGCACTCGCCAGCTCAGGTCGATGTCGACCACCAGTCCCTGCTGTTCGCTGGCCAGGAACGATTCGCCCTGCAGCCGCTGGCCCAGGACCCGGCGATCGACGCGTTCAATATGCTCGAATGGCCAGCACCAATGCAGGCCCGGTGCGTAGCTGTCGTCCTGCACCTTCCCAAAGCGCGTGCGTACCGCAAACTCGGTCTCGCTGACGGTAAACAGGCTGAGCGATAGCAGTATCAGCAGCCCGGCCACCGCGGCGAGCGGCGCAATGAAATGCTTATTCACGGGCGCTCATTCCGCTCTCGGCCGCGGTCATCGCGCGCGCCGCTGTTGGCGGGGTTGCTGGGATTGGCGGCGTTGCCGGGATTGGCGGCGTTGCCGGAATTGGCGGGGGCAGGCGCGGCTGCGGGCGTCACTACCGTGGCCCCTGCGCCACTGACCACACCCGCGACGCCGCTGCCCTTGAGTGCGCCGGCGTCGCCGAGCTTGTCCAGCGGCAGCACCAGCGTGTTGCCGGCGCTCTTGCCGTCGATGATGATCTTCCGTGAGCGCGCCAGTATGGTTTCCATGGTCTCGATATAGAGCCGAGTGCGCGTGACCTCCGGTGCGCGCGCGTAGGCGGCCGCAATCGGATCAAAGCGCGCCGCGTCTCCTTCCGCGATGCCAATGGTCTGCAGCTTGTAGGCCTCCGCATCGAGGCGCTGGTGCTGCGCCTGGCCCTGCGCGGCCGGCACGAGCTCCGCTGCGTAGCCTTGCGCTTCACGTGCGATCCGCTCGCGCTCGACCCCGGCCTGCACCAACTCGCGCTGCGCCGCCAGGACCGCCTGTGGGACCTGCACGTCGGTGATGTTCACCGCCAGCACGCGCACTCCCAAGCCCATGGCATCGAGCGGCTGCTGCACGGCTGCGCGCAGAGCGCCGGTCAGGGCCGCACGATCCGCACCCCCCATCAGCACTTCGATGCGCCGCGCGCCGACCAGTTCGCGGGTGGCCGCCTCGCCCAATTCGCGCACCAACGCGTCCGGATCGCGGGCGGCAAACAGCGCCGCACGCGCGTCGGCGTATTGGTACTGGACGCTGGCCGTGACGTTGACCAGCATCGCATCGCTGGTGAGCATGCGCGCCTGGAAATCTGCACTGTTGAGCCGCCCCAGATTAACGGCCGTTACGGTCTCGATGGGCCACGGCAGGTGCCAACCGGCGCCGCTCGGCCGCAGGCCGGCGTAGGCACCGAAATGCTGCACCACGCCGGTCTCGCCATCTTCAATCTGGTAAAAGCCCGTGCCCAGCCACAGTAATATGGCTGCGGCCGTGGCGCCGGCGTAGTAGCGGCCGCGCGCTCGCGGATGTGCCGTCCAGCCTTGACGCAGGCGCCGCCACCAGCTTGGCGCCGTGGGCGGGCGCGCGCCGCCGGGCCGCGGGCCGTTGCCTTTTTCGCCGTCCGGTTGATTCCAGGCCATGCGTGTTCCTAGGCTCGGCTATCCACTGCGTGGATTTGGCCGGCGTCGCGCACTGTGGGCTGCTGAGCGGATGGATTCTAGGTAGGGCATGGCGGTGACACAAGGCAAGCCAGGGGAGATCATCGACAGCGCCACCTGAGGGTCACGAGCCAGTGCGGCCATCTGCGCCGGCGGCAGTTCAACCAACAATCGCATCGTACCGTCGTCCTCAGTACGCTCCTCGCGCACGGCACCGCCGGCCAGCAGTTGCGCCCGCAGCGCTCCCGCATGGGCCGGAATTCGCACCCAGCCACGCTGGGGTTGTAACTGCAAACGCTCGGCAATGGCCCGCGTGAGCAGGTCCAAGCCTTGGCCGCGCTCCGCGCTGATCCACACTTGCATCGGATCGCCTGCCGCATCGCGCTCGATGCGCGGTGCCAGGCCCACCCGGTCAATCTTGTTGTACACCAACAGCTGTGGCAATTTGCCGGCGCCAATTTCGGCCAACACCGCGTTGACCTGCCCGGTGTACTCCTCCCGGCGAGCATCGGCGGCGTCGATCACGTGAATCAGGAGCTGGGCGCTGCGCGCCTCCTGCAACGTCGATTGAAAGGCCGCGATCAGTTCGTGCGGCAATTCTCGAATAAAGCCGACGGTGTCGGCCACGACGATGGCGCCGCCACCGGGAAGCGTAAGCTTGCGGACCGTGGGATCGAGGGTCGCGAACAGCTGATCCGCGATGTAGGCGTCAGCGCCGGTCAGGGCCCGAAACAGGGTGGATTTGCCCGCATTCGTGTAGCCCACCAGAGCCACGCCGGGCACCGGGACAGAGACGCGGGCGCTGCGCCCGGTGTCGCGCTGCTGTCGTAGCTTGGCCAGCTTTCCGGTCAGGGACCGAACCCGCGTGGCCAGCAGCCGGCGGTCGGTTTCCAGCTGCGTCTCGCCCGGGCCGCGCAGGCCGATGCCGCCCTTCTGGCGTTCCAAGTGCGTCCATCCGCGCACCAGTCGCGTCGAGAGATGCTTGAGCTGCGCGAGTTCGACCTGGAGCTTGCCTTCGAAGGTACGGGCACGCTGCGCAAAAATGTCGAGTATGAGTCCGCTGCGATCGAGTACGCGGCGGCCGGTCAGTTTCTCGAGATTACGTTCTTGGCTGGGCGACAGCGGGTGATCGATCAGTATGATGTCCGCGCTCTGGGCTTGCGCAATGGTATTGATTTCATCCGCCTTGCCACTGCCCACGAAATATCGCGGGTCGGGCCGGTGCCGCCGACCGGTGACGGTGGCCACGGGAGTGGCGCCGGCCGAACGTGCCAGCTGCTGGAACTCGTCGAGATCTTCGCTGCGCAGGGGCTTCCCGAGCCCGAGACGCACCAGAACTGCGCGCTCACCAGTCTGTGGGCGCTCAAACATGCCGCGGGCTGCGTACCAGCATTACTCTGCGGGGCTCTCCGTGCCCTCGCTGCTCGGAAGCTGCACGGTGCGGGCGGGAACCACGGTAGAAATGGCGTGTTTGTAGACCATCTGGCTGACGGTGTTCTTCAGTAGCACCACGAACTGGTCGAAGGAGTCAATCTGGCCCTGCAATTTGATGCCGTTGACCAAGTATATAGACACCGGAATGTGTTCTTTGCGCAACGCGTTTAGAAAAGGATCTTGCAGTGATTGGCCTTTGGCCATGATTTCTTCTCCTTATTTTCCAGCGAGCTCAGCCGTCCCGGGGGGCCTGTCAGCGTGGGACGTGCCATAATTCTATCATTGGCGCGCCGCCGCGGCCACGAATCCTGCAGAATCAATGGCCTCCAGGATGCGTGCGAACCCGGAATCACCCGCCGGATCGAGGCACTCGTAGCCACTCTGCGCTCGCAACCAGGTCATCTGGCGTTTGGCGAGCTGGCAGGTGGCGGTCACGGCCTGGCGTCGCGCTTCCTCCAGATCGATGTGCCCGGCGCAGTGGGCCCATAGTTGCCTGTAACCGACCGAGCGGAGGGCGGGAAGTTCCGCGTGCAGATCGGGCCGCCGGTACAGGGCCGCCACTTCCGCAAGCAGCCCGGAGGCGAGCATGGCTGAAAAACGCTCCTCCAGGCGGTGTCTCAGAGCGGCGCGATCGGTCGGCAGCAGCGCAAACTGCACCCAGCGAACCCCACCGAGCGGAGCATGGGTGCTCGCCTGCCAGTCGGAAATGGTACGCCCGGTCAATTGAAAGACCTCAAGCGCGCGCTGGATGCGTTGAGCGTCATGGGGATGGATCCTGGCCGCTGCGGGCGCGTCGACTTGCGCAAGTTCGCCGTGCAATGCCGGCCAGCCCTGCGTGGCCGCCCGCGCCTCGATTTCGGCACGTAAGGCAGCCGACGCGGCGGGCATCGGCGCCATCCCGCTCAGCAGGGCCCGCAGGTAGAGCATCGTGCCCCCAACCAGCACCGGCAGCCGGCCGCGCTCCTGTATGGCGCGCAGCGCAGCGCTCGCATCAGGTACGAATTCGCCCGCCGAATACCGCTCCGACGGATCGCGGATATCGAGCAGGTGGTGGGTCACGCGCGCGCGCACTTCGGGCGCAGGCTTGGCCGTGCCGATGTCCATTCCGCGATAGACCTGCGCCGAATCGACACTGATTATCTCAATCGGTAGGCGGTCCGCCAGCCGCACGGCCAGGTCGCTCTTGCCGCTACCGGTGGGTCCGGTCAGCACCAACGCGCACCGCGAACTCATCGGCCCCGCAGGAATAGACGATCGAGTTCGGCAAGCGACAGCTGCGTCCAGGTCGGTCGCCCGTGATTGCATTGCGCGGAACGCTCGGTGGCCTCCATTTGCCGCAATAACGCGTCCATCTCGGCCAGACTCAGGCGCCGGTGGGCGTGGATGGCGCTGCGGCAGGCGAGCGTTCCCAGCACGCGATGGGCGGCACCGTCGAGGTGATGCGCGCCCTGATCGCCCGACAGATCGTTGAGCACCGCCCGCAGCAGCGCCGGCAAGTCGGCCGTAGCCAGCATCGCCGGCACCGAGCGCACCACCAGTTGTCCCGGGGCGAGTCGCTCCAGCTCAAATCCCAGGCGCGAAAAATCCTCCCCCGCCGCCAGCAGCAAGTCGAGTTCATGCTCGGCTGCGGCCACCGCCAGGGGCTCGAGCAGCCGCTGTGCGGCCGGCGTGCCGCCCGCGGCGTGCTGTGCCTTGAAGGACTCGTAGAGCACGCGCTCGTGCGCAGCATGCATATCCACGAGCACCAGTCCGTCGCGATTCTGTGCGAGTACGAACAGCCCATGCAGCTGCGCGATTGCCGTGCCCAGGGGGCGCTCGTCACCCGCAGCGCCGATCGTGGCATCCGTGACCCGCAAGGCCTCGGCGACGGCGAAGCTGCTCCGGGCCCAGAGCGCCTCGGAATGCGGGGCGTCAAAGTTAAAACGCTTCGTATGCAGCAGCGGTTCGCCTGCCGCCGCCGCCAATACCGCCGCGGGCGGGCTCGCCCCGGCGCTGCTGGCCGCCAATGCGCGCTCGATGGCGCGAAAAACATAGTCGTGTACGGCGCGACTGTCGCGAAAGCGCAGCTCCAGTTTGGCCGGATGGGCATTGACGTCGACGAGCTTCGGATCCAGCCGCAGATCCAGGACGTAGCAGGGATAGCGGCCGTGATAGAGCACGTCGCGGTAGCCCAGGCGAGCCGCATTGCTCAGCAGGCGATCACGCACCGCGCGACCGTTGACGAACCAGAACTGCCCCTCGGCGTTGGCCCTCGAGGCGGTCGGCAGACCCAGCCAACCGGTGAGTTGCAACACGCCCGTCCTGCGCTATCGGCAGGCAACGGTCCAAAAAATCATCGCCCAGGATGCGCGCCACTCGGGCGTCACGTCCGCTGGAATCATGCGCCGCGGGCAGATCCAGCGTCTGGCGGTCGTTATGGCGCAGCCGGAAAGCCACGGCAGGGGCCGCCAACGCCAGCCGTTCCACGGTGCGGGTGATATGTCCGAACTCGGTGGGCTCGGTGCGCACGAATTTGCGCCTGGCCGGAACGTTATAGAACAACTCGCGCACTTCGACCGTCGTGCCCTGAGGGTGCGCGGCCGGTTGCGGGGCACTGGCGACCCCGCCGGCTACCTTGAGTTCGGTGGCCGTCGTCGCGCTGGCGGTGCGGCTGCAGATGCGGAGCCGCCCCACCGATCCGATCGAAGGCAGCGCCTCGCCGCGGAATCCCAGGCTGGCCACGGCCTCAAGATCCGCAAGCGTCGCAATCTTGCTGGTGGCATGGCGTTGCACGGCCAGCGCTAAATCCGCCGCGGCAATGCCTACCCCGTCATCGCGCACGCGCATCAGGGCCAGTCCGCCCTGCTCGATGTCGATATCGACGCGCCCAGCACCCGCGTCCAGAGCGTTCTCGACCAGTTCTTTGACGACCGAAGCCGGCCGCTCGATGACCTCGCCCGCGGCGATTTGGTCAATCAGGGTGGCGGGCAACAGTCGGATCGGCATGCGCGTATAGCCCCTACAGGACTGGCCGCGCAGTCTACACGCCGGAGTCGTCCCGGTGTTTCGGTTCCAACCCGCGGGTACTGGCATAGTTCGTGCCGTCCGGCGGATGCCGCTGGAAATAATTGACGATGCCCGACTCGATGGCCCGCGCCAGACGCTCCTGGTACGCGCTGCTGCGCAGATTCCGCTCCTCGGCCGGATTTGAAATGTAGGCGGTCTCGACGAGCATTGAAGGTAAATCAGGGGACTTCAGCACCATAAAGCCCGCGTGCTGCACGACCTTTTTGCGTATCGCACCGACTTCATCGAGCGCGCTCAGTACCTGGTCCGCTGCTTCCACGCTCTCGCCCATGATCTGGGACTGCGCGGCGTCCACCAGCACCGAGGCCAGATTGGGATCCACCCCGGCCAGGGGCATGCTGCCCAGTCGGGCGTTCTCGCGATCTGCAAGACTGCGCGCGGCTTCGCTTGAGGCGCCGTGGTAGGAGAGCGTGTACACCGATGCCCCGGTGATGCTGCGGTCACGCACCGAATCGGCGTGGATAGAGACGAACAAGTCGGCGTGCGCCTTGCGCGCCCGCTCGAAGCGCTCGCGCAGGTCGATCAGCCGGTCGCTGTCCCGCGTCAGCACCGCGTGCATGCCGGGTCGATCATTGAGTCGGGCCGCGAGCGAGCGGGCAATGGCCAGTGTCACGTCCTTTTCGTGGGTCCCGCCCGGGCCGGACGCACCGGGGTCGTCACCGCCGTGGCCGGCATCGATCGCCACGATGATGTCGCGCCCCGCCGCTCCCGGGCCGTGCGCCGGCCGCACGGCACGCGGCGCGACGGGCTCCGCCGCCGGCGATTGCACCGAGGACGGCGCGCCCGATGCGGGGGCGCCGGCGAGCGCGATGCGCACCTGGTAACCGGAAGAACTGCTCGCCGAGACGACGCGCGGCGGCGCATCGGCGCCCGCGGGCACCTCCAGGACCAGACGGTACCCGTTGCCGGCGCGCGGCCCGCCGCGCACGGAGGTGACGAGCCCGGCTCCGCCCGGCAGGGTCAGCGCGATGCCCCGTTGGGTATCCGGCAGATCGATGACCACACGGCGCGGATTGTCGAGCGTAAAAACGTGCGGATGCACGACGGAGGACAGCCCGAGTACGAAGATGGTGGCGCCCGAATCGGTTTGGAGCGCCGCGGTTCGCAGATTGGCGCCTGCCCAGGCGACACCCGGCCAGGGCACTGCGGCCAAGGCCAGCGTCGCGGTCATGGGCCAGAGCGCGTAAGACCGGAAACGCGCCATTGTCAGTGCCCTGAAGGCTTCGGCATAGGGCGGCACTTTATGCCTCAAGGGAATTTATATCAATACTAATCATGTAGCTAGCACACTAAACTCTCCTGAATTCTGGATTGAAGTGGTTGAGCGCCCCCTCCATCCAGACTCTCCCCACCTCACTTTCGGCCGCCAGCTGCGCACGGCGACCTACCGGGGCCAGGGCCAGTGTGATCCTCAGATCAGGGGGCGGCAACTTGTGGGCCGCCCGCTCCGGCCATTCGATGAGCATGAGTACGCCCGGGACGCACTCGTCACGCAGGCCCAAGGGCGCTAAGTCGGCGGCGTCGCCTAATCTATAGAGATCGACGTGCAGGACGCGTTGCCCCTTCGACTCGTAGCATTCGAGCAAGGTGTAGGTCGGGCTTCGCACCGTGCCGGTGATGCCCAGCCCGCGCAGCAAACCCCGCGCCAGTGTGGTTTTCCCGCTACCGAGTTCCCCCTGCAGGTAGACCACGAGCGGTCCGAGCATCGATTGGCCCGTGCCGCGCGCGAGGGCCGCGCCTAAGCGCTCGGTGTCCTCGACCTCGGGCAACTCCAGTGGGGTCAAGGATTGACCCAGCGCGTCAAGGTCTCAGCCAATTCCAGGGCCAGCATGCCGCGCCCGCTGCCTTGACGCGCCAGATCATCCCCAGCCAGGGCATGAGCCATGACGCCGGCGCGCGCCGCGAGCCACGGGTCACGGCACTGGGCCAGGATCGCTGCGATCGTCCCCGTCAACACATCGCCCATGCCCGGCGCCGCCATTCCGGGATTACCGCGCGTGCACAGGGCGGGCACCCGGTTGGGCGCGCCGATCAGGGTGCCCGCCCCCTTGAGCACGACCAGCGCACCGGTGCGCTCAATCAGCCGCTGCAGCGCCCCGCGCCGGTCGGACTGCACTTGCTCTGATTTCCCCTCAAGCAAGCGTGCCGCTTCTCCGGGGTGCGGCGTCAGGATGGTGTTCCCCGGAACGCGCTGGCGTGTCAGGGCGAGCAGATTGAGCGCGTCGGCGTCCATGATCAGTGGCTTGGCGCTGGCCAGAACCGCATCGAACAAGGCCCGCGACCACTCGCCGGTTCCCAGTCCCGGGCCGATGGCGACCACACTCGCCGCCGCGAGTGGCGCGGCCAGCTCATCGGCGCTGCGCACACCGAGGCAGATCAGTTCCGGCCGTCCTGCGACGATCGCCACCACGTGCTCGGGCGCGGTGGCGATCGTGACCAGCCCGGCGCCGCTACGCAGGCAGGCTTCCCCCGCCAGCCGCACGGCCCCGGCCATGCCCGGCGCACCACCTACGATGAGTACACGCCCAAATTCGCCCTTGTGCGCCGAACGGTTGCGGCGCGGCAGGGCGCGCGCGATGTCCGACTCACCGACGCGCTCCATCACCGGATCGCCGGCCGGCCCGGGCGGCGCCTCGATTCCGAGGTTATCGAGCAGCACTCGGCCGGCGTACTCGGGCCCGTCGCCCAAGAACAGGCCGGTCTTGTGCGCTACGAAGGTGATCGTACTGTCCGCGCGCACGGCCACGCCGTGCGCCCGGCCGCTGTCACCGTCCAGGCCCGACGGCAAATCAAGGGCAAAGATCGGGCGCCCGGCCGCATTCAAGGTCTCAATTGCGGCCGCAAGCTCGGGCCGCAGCGACTGGTTCAAGCCCGTGCCCAGCAGGGCATCGACGAGCACCTCGGCATCATCCAGCAGCGCTGGAGTCATGGGCTGCACCTGACCACCGCTGGCGCGGTACTCATCGGCCGCGCGCAACGCGTCGCCGCGCAGCTGTGCAGGGTCGGTCACCGCAAGCAGGCTTACCTCCAGGCCCGCGGCGCGCGCATAACGCGCGACCACGTAGCCGTCCCCGCCGTTGTTGCCGCCGCCGCACACGACCGCAATGCGGCCGGCCGTCGGCCAGCGGGTGCGCAACGCACGCAAGGCCGCCTCGCCTGCGCGTCGCATCAGCGTGTAGCCGGGAATGCCAAGCTCAGCGATGGCGTACGCGTCCAACGCACGCACCTGGGCTACGGAATACAGTCCCTGAGATCGAGCCATGGACTCATTATACTGGCCACGGATTGCATCGATGACCAGTCAAAACCAGCAACCCGATCCGCAGGCGATACGCATCTGGCTCACCGAGCAGGCGCGCGCGCTGGGATTCGCCGACATCGGCGTAAGCGGCGTCGGGCTGGACGACGATGAGCGCCACCTGGATGCTTGGATCGCCGCTGGCTGGCATGGCGAGATGCAGTACATGGCACGCCATGGCAGCAAGCGCAGCCGTCCCGCGCAGTTGCTGCCCGGCACCGTGCGTGTGATCAGCGCGCGCATGAACTACTGGCCGGCGGAAGCCTGCGCGCCGGCCTCGGTCCTTGGCAACGCGGAGCTGGGATACATCTCGCGTTATGCACTCGGGCGTGATTATCACCGACTGATGCGCAAGGCACTGCAGCAACTGGCCGATGAACTGTCGGCGCTGCTGCGCCCGCATGGCCATCGGGTGTATGTCGACAGCGCCCCGGTACTGGAAAAAGCCCTGGCGCGAAACGCCGGCCTGGGCTGGATTGGCAAGCACACGAACCTGATCGCGCGCGATGCCGGCTCCTATTTCTTTCTCGGCGAGATCTACACGGATCTGGAGTTGCCGGTGGACGAATCGGCCAGCGCGCATTGTGGCAGCTGCACGGCGTGCATACCGGCGTGCCCCACCGGCGCCATCGTGGCGCCCTGGCGGCTCGATGCGCGACGCTGCATATCCTATCTGACGATCGAACTGCACGGACCGATTCCGACCGAGCTCCGCCCGGCCATAGGCAACCGCATATACGGCTGCGATGACTGTCAGCTGGCGTGCCCCTGGAACCGTTACGCGAGCGAGGCGGCGCATCCGGACTTTAAAGTGCGCCACAGCCTCGACGCGCCACGGCTGAGTGAATTATTCGGGTGGTCGGAGGAGCAATTCCTCGCGCGCATGAGTGGTTCGGCAATCAACCGCCTGGGCTACGAGCGCTGGCTGCGCAATATTGCCGTGGCCCTCGGCAATGCCCCGAGCACCGCAGCAGTGCTGGCGGCCCTCGAAACCCGGCGCGCCGATCCCTCGCTCATGGTGCGCGAACACGTATTGTGGGCATTGACCCGTCATGGCCAGGCCTAGCAGACCGCGCCGCCCCTAGACCGCCGTCAGACGCAGGTTATCAATGAGGCGCGCCGCGCCGAGGCGCGCTGCTGTGAGCACCACAAACTCCCGGCTTGCCCGGCTGGGCAGCTGCAGCTCGCGGCCGTCGCGGACCGCAAAGTAGTCGGGTCGCAGTCCGGCCTTGGCGAGCATCTGCCAGCCAGCACTTTCGATGGCGAGGAAGTCGCGATCGCCGGCGGCAAGCCGGCGCGCCGACGCCTCGAGAGCCGCGTGGATTGCCGGTGCCAAGCGGCGTTCCTGCGCCGACAGGAAGCGATTGCGCGAGCTCAGGGCCAGTCCGTCCGGGGCTCGCACGGTCGGTGCGCCGATGACTTCTACCGGAAGCTGCAGATCACTAGCCATGCGGCGGATCAGTACGAACTGCTGAATGTCTTTCTCGCCGAACACCGCCACGTCGGGAGTCACGATGTTGAACAACTTCGCCACCACGGTGGTGACGCCATCAAAATGGCCAGGTCGAAATTGCCCGCACAACTCCGAGGAAAGGCCGCGTACCGTAATGAGCGTGGGCTGCGTACCGCCGTCCGGGTAGAGTTGCTCGACGGTGGGTGCAAATAACAAATCACAGCGTCCTTCGTTGAGCAGGCGCTGATCGTCTTCGAGCGTGCGAGGGTAAGCGGCAAAATCCTCGGCGGGACCGAACTGCAGGGGATTGACGAAAATACTCACGATCACCCGTTCAGCGTGCTCGGCAGCCGCCGCCAGGAGGCTCATATGCCCGGCGTGCAGATTTCCCATGGTCGGCACCAGAGCGATCCGCAAACCGGCGGCGCGCCAGCTGCGGACCCGCGCGCGTACGCCGGCGACTGTGGTTACCACGTCCATGATCGGTGCCGTCTCAGAAGCAATGTTCGGGCGCAGGGTAGGCACCGCTCCGCACGGCCGCGACATAGCTCGCCACTGCGGCGCCGCAATTGCCGGCGCCGTCCATGAAGTTGCGCACGAATCGCGGCTTGCGTCCGGCCGTGATATCCAGCACATCGTACAGCACCAGGATTTGGCCGTCGGTGTCCGGCCCGGCACCGATGCCGATCACCGGCACGTTGACGCTCCGGGTGATCTCCCCACCGAGCGCCGCCGGAATACACTCGAGCAGCAGCAAGTCAGCGCCTGCGGTCTCGAGCGCACGCGCATCGGCGACCATGCGCGCAGCGGCCTCCTGCTCGCGCCCCTGCACGCGGAAACCTCCGGTCTTGTGGACCGACTGCGGCTTCAGTCCGAGGTGCGCGCAGACCGCGATGTCATGGCTGGTGAGATATTCCACGATCTCGAGCTGCGAAGCGCCGCTCTCGAGCTTGACCATGCGCGCGCCGCCCTCCTGCATCAGGCGCACGCTATTGGTCAGCGCCTGGTCGCGTGAGGTATAGCTCGCAAACGGCAGATCGGTCATCAGGAAAGCATGCCGCAGGCCGCGCGCCACCGCCGCGGAGTGATACACCATCTGGTCCATCGTCACCGGTACGGTCGTGTCGTGTCCTTGAATGACCATGCCGAGCGAATCGCCGACCAGCACAACATCGGCCCCGGCGGCATCTACCAGCTCCGCAAAACTCGCGTCGTAGGCGGTAATGCAGGCGATCTTCTCGCCACTGGCGCACATCTGCGCCAGAGTGTTGAGCGTTACCGGCGGATGGGCCGAGTCACGCTGTTGCAGCTGCGTATACATGGGAGGCGAGGATGACGGAGTGGAGAGCTACAAGCAACAGCTCAAATCGCCTGGTGCCGCAGCGGATTGTAATAGAGCCGGCCCCGCCGCATGCGCCGGATCGCACCCATCAATTCCTCGAAGTCCGAAGCATTATTCAGTGGATCGATCGCGGCAGCATTTACGATCAATAGCGGCGCGCCGGAGTATTCGTGAAAGAAGCGCGCGTAAGCCGCGTGCAGGCGCTCAAGGTAGGCGCGCTCGATGTAATGCTCGTAGCGCATGCCACGACGGGCGATGCGTTCGAGCAGCACGTCAACCGGCGCCTGCAGGTAGACGACCAGGTCGGGCGTGGGCGCGTCCACGGCAAGTCGCGCGTGCACCTGCTCGTAGAGCCGGAATTCCTCCTCTTCAAGCGTGATGCGCGCGAACAGGCGATCCTTGTCGAACAGGTAGTCGGCCACGCGCACCGGGGCGAACAGGTCGTGCTGCTTGAGCGCCGCGAGCTGCTGCGCGCGCTGAAACAGGAAATACAGCTGCGCCGGCAGCGCCCCGCTGCGTGGATTGCGATAGAACCGCTCCAGAAATGGATTCTGATCAGCGTGCTCCAACAGCAATTCGGCGCCGAGACTCTCGGCGATCCGGGTCGCCAGGCTGGTCTTGCCCACGCCGATCGGGCCCTCAAGCACGATAAACCGATGCGCGTCAGGGGCCACTTTCGCGCCGTTGTTATTCTTCGCTGCCGCGCTCACGCAATTCTCCACAAGCCTTCGGTCGACAGTTGCGCCGCAAGCGCCGCAACCCGGCCCAATCCGGGCACCACGTAGTCGGGGGCAATCTCGCTCCATGGTTGCAGAACGAAATGGCGTTCCGCAATACCCGGATGAGGCACGGTCAGTTCCGAATCAGTCCGCCGCAGCTCACCGTAGGCCAGCAGGTCCAAGTCGATCACGCGTGGCCCCCAACGCTCGCGCGACGGTTCGCGTCCCATCTGCCACTCAATCGCACGCAAGGCCGCATGCAGTGCCTGCACGCTGAGCTCGGTCAGGAGCCCGGCCACGGCATTGCAGTAATCGGGCTGGTCCGGTGGCCCCATGGGGCGCGATCCAAACAACGAAGAGCAACGCACACACGCCGTATTCGGTATGGACCTAAGTGCGACGCAGGCAGTGCGCACCTGCTTGGCCGGGTCGTGCAGATTGCTGCCGATGCCCACGTAAGCGGGAATGCCGTCCACCCGCCCGGTCCCAGCACTATCCGCCGCCGCGCGAGCGGCGCCGGCGCCGGCGCGGCGTACCTGCACTCGCGCCGGCCGCCGCGCCGGTGGCGCGCGTGGCGCCGGCTGCCGCCTCCACCATCTGTTCACGCTCGGCGGGAGCCGCCGCCTGCAGCGTGGTCCACCATTCTGCGGTACCCGAATCCGCAAGCCCCAGTGCCGCGCGCAGCGTCAACAGGTCATACGCCGCCCGGAAGCGTGGCTGTTCGAGCAGGCGTAGCGCCCGCCGCCCGCGCGGCCCTTCAAGGCGCGGCTGCAGCGCATACATCTCCCGCACCCCAAGCGCAATGCGCCTTGGAATCGACACTCGCTGTTGCGCATCGCGCAGCGCGCGGTCACAGGCCTCCAGTATCGCCTGCGGCTCGTGCCAACGTTGCGGGGGCAGAGCCTCAATCACGGCGGCGATCGGACCGTACAACAGGAGCGAGAACAGGAAGGTCGGAGTGACCGGCTTGTCTTCATCCACGCGCCGATCGGTATTGCGGAGCCCCTGCACCAACAACGCTTCGACCAGACCGCCTGGATGCTTCGCCAAATAATCGTCCACCGCCGGGAACAGCGCGGCAAACAACCCGCGTTGCCGCAGCACGCGATAGCTGTCGGCGCCATGGCCGGTCAGAAACAGTTTTACGGTCTCGTCAAAGAGTCGCGCCGGCGGAACGCTGGCCAGCAACCCGTGCAGCTCGGCGATCGGCCCAGCGCTCGCGGCGTCGAGTTGAAATCCCAGTTTGGCCTCGAACCGCGCTGCGCGCAGCATGCGCACCGGATCTTCGCGGTAACGGGTCTCCACATCGCCGATCAGTCGGAGCCGGCGTGCCTGGATGTCGGCCAGCCCGCCCACATAGTCCCAGATCGAGAAATCGGCGATGTTGTAGTAGAGCGCGTTGACGGTGAAATCGCGCCGCCACACGTCCTCGTCGATACTGCCGTACATGTTGTCGCGCAGCAGCCGGCCGTGATCGTCCTGGACGCGATGGCGCGCGCCAGCGGCAGCACCGCCGGCGGCCCTCCCGGCGCTAAGACTGGGGATCTCAAGCGGCTGGGTGATCTCCAGCGCGCTTGCCGCTGCCGCCGCATCGTCCTCACCGGACGCCAGCTCCTGCGCCAGCAACTCCGCTTCGTCCTCTTCGCGGCTGGGCACCGGCTCCTCGCTCGGCGGCGGTGCGCTGGCGGCACGAAACGTCGCCACTTCAATGACCTCGCGCCCGTACACAATATGCGCCAGGCGGAAGCGCCGCCCCACCAGACGGCAATTGCGAAACAAACGCCGCACCTGGTCGGGCAAAGCATCGGTAGCGACGTCAAAATCCTTGGGGTGCCTCCCCAGGATGATGTCGCGGACGCAGCCACCGACCAGGAAGGCCTCAAATCCCGCCTCTTTAAGTCGATACAGCACGCGCAAGGCGTTGGGAGAAATGTTGGACCGCGAGACCGGGTGTTCGGAGCGCGGAATGATGCGCGGCGCGCCCGCCGCCGCGGGAGGATCCAGATTCTGGTTCAAATCAACCCTGATTTAGCTTGAGCAAACAAAGAGGCCGCCTATAATACCGCGCCTTTTCGCCTCGCCCGCCGGAGATTCGCTCCCTTCGTCTAGAGGCCTAGGACACGGCCCTCTCAAGGCTGGAACACGAGTTCGAATCTCGTAGGGAGCGCCATAAAATCAATAGGTTATGCGTAGTCCGGAGCGCCTGTACGGAATCGGTACGGACTTCCACGCAGCGGCCACTGCTTGGCGCTACTGAGCCGCCGTATCGACCCGCCGCATGATTTCCAGGTCGATATCGGCATGTTTTGAGTCGTGCTTAGCGGCGTAGGCCGATGCGCGAAAGCGATAGGCCAATGCGTCCTTCGGATTTAGGGCAATCGCAGCGGTGAGATCGGCGATCGCCGCATCAGGCTCGTGATTCTTGAGCCGCACGTATCCGCGGCCCCGAAGTGCTTCGGCGTCCCTTGGATTGGCGTTAATTACGTGATCGTAGTCGTCGATAGCCCCGGCACCATCACCGTTTTCCTGTCGATAAAAGGCGCGCTCACGGTAAGCGCTAAGCTCATGCGGGTTCAATCGGATCGCCTGAGTCAAATCAGTGATGGCATGAGCAAGATCGTTCTTGGCTCCATATGCCTGTCCGCGATCGAGGTAGGCTGCGGACTGGTTCGGATCAATCGCAAGTGCAGCGGTGAAATCGGCAATCGCCAATTCCCAACTGGATTTGCCTAGATATGCCACGCCTCGGTTGATGTAGGCAGACATCAAATTCGAGTCGATAGTGATCGCCTGGCTGAAATCATTAATCGCGCGGTCACGGTCGCCCATCGACAAATAGCTGTCTCCACGTCCCTTGTAGGCCTGCGCATAGCTCGGATTGAGCTTAATGGCTTTGTCAAACTCAGCGATTGCTTGCGCCGCGTTGCCAGAGTTTTGCAGGCTGAGTCCGAGGTCTAGCCTTGCCGTGCTCATAACGGGATCTAGCCGAAGCGCCTCTGCGGCGTCGGCCGCTGCCCGAATGTTATCGCCCGTTGCCCGATATACAAATCCACGTCCGCGCCACGCCATCGCATTCGCCGCGTTCATTTCGATCGCCTTGGTATAGTCTGCAAGAGCGCGAGAATTGTCGCCGCGGTGCGCATAGATCGAGCCACGACTAACGTAAATGTCGGCATCCTTCGGGTCTAGGCGCGCCGCCTGCTCAAGATCGGTGATCGCGTGAGTATCGTCTCCGTGTTTCATCAAGACCGAAGCCCGATTGATGTACGCCGAGGACAACTGCGGATCGAAAGCCACAGCTTGGTTATAGTCGGCCAAGGCCGATGAATCATCCCCTTTTCGGGCGTACAGCAAGCCACGGTTCACATAAACCTTCGCGGTAAGGCCTTTATCCCAAGAGACCTTCAACGCAGCCGTAAAGTCAGCAATTGCGTGGTCGATATTGCCCTGCTGGGAGAAATATACCGCTCGGTTCCGCAACGCTATAACGTGATTGTCGTCACTCTCGTGCTTGTCTTCGATGATTCTTGTGCACGCGACTATCGCAACGTCAGGTTTTCCGGAACTGCAGCGGATTCCGTCACCAGAATGGCCTCCTTCGTGACTCGCGCCCTGCGAAAATACTCGATTCGACGCGCACGCAAGTGCCAGCAGAACAAACGTAGACAAAACGAAGGACTGTGCCATACCGAGGAAACCACTACTGTCGTTAAGCAGTTAGGCGGCTAACAATAGCGTCCGAGACCCTCAGCCAGTGCGGGCGACGAGTATCAGCCAGTAGATCCCAGGCGGGCACGTACCCAAGCCACTCTACCAAGCAGGACGCTAACGACGCCGGGAATTCAGGAGTCCATTAATCGAACGTGATGTCACTCAAAATTCAGCGCACGCAGGCTCAGTCTCGAGTGCGCGCGAGGTGCCGTTGACCTTGGGCCCAGTTATGCACCCGTGCCCGTGAGAGTGACGGCACGCAAGCCACCGCACCCGCCGTTCGCGTTAAGAGTGGCCAATTTTGCGCCCTTTGTGGTCGGCTTGAACGTCACCTTTATGGTGCACATCGCGTGGCCCACCAGCGATGAGCCAAAATTGTTGGTAGAGGCGAATTGCTAAGTTTCCGCCGGCCGGCCCACGCCGCGGAAGATTATTTCGGACTCAGCTCGTGCCACAACGCCAGTTGAGCCTGCAGCTTTTCATGCAAGGAACGGTACAGCGCCTGCTGCTGCTGAGTGGGGGCCGTGTCCGCGTCCTCCAGCGTTGCTGCGAAACCTGCGAACTGCTCATTCAGCATGCCGGGAAAGGCGAGGTTGGCTTCGGACCCATTCATGTTGACCTGCATGAGGGCTTGCTCGATCTGCTGGAGCTTTGCGTCGCGCCCTTGCCCCGCCGACGTGCCCTTAAGCTTGGCGCGCTCGGCGCGGATTTCGTTCACGGCACGGTGCAGTGCGTCGATGTCATGGCTGGTCGCGAGCGACAGCGCCGTCTTTTCTGCGATGCCGGCTTCGCTGTGCGGGACGCGCGGGTCGGCGATGACGATGAGATCGGCCGTGCGGCTTGTATCCCCCAGCGTCAGTCGCACCTGATACCGGCCGGGCGCAACAATGGGGCCGCGAGGGGCCTGATCCTCATAAAAAGCGCCTGGAATCTGTACCGGGTCATCCCAGCGCAAGTCCCAGATCATGCGATTCATGCCGGCGTGCGCGGGTATCAGGTCGCTCGGCACAAGCCGGTCGGGCCATTCCGGCGGCTGGATCTCCTTGGTGGTCTTGGTGCTGGAGAGATGACGAACCCGTTCGCCCTTGGCATTCAAGATGTCGACGGTCAGCTCCGAGGTCGCGGCACCATCGAGCATGTAATCGATGATGGCCCCGGCCGGGGGATTCTCGCCCACCGGCCCGCGCTTATTCACTTCATCCGGATAGTAGAGCCGCACCGCGCTCGCGGGCGTATACAGCACGGGCGCCTGTGCGCCGGCCTGCGCCTGACGCAGTGGCGTCAGGTCGTCGAGGATCCAGAACGCACGCCCGTGGGTCGCCGCCACCAAGTCATTGCCGTGTACGTCGAGGTCGTGGATGGGCGATACCGGCAGGTTTTTTTGCAACGCCGACCAACGCGCGCCGTCATCGAAGGATACGAACACCCCGAGCTCCGTGCCGGCGTACAACAGTCCGCGGCGCACCGGATCCTCGCGCACCACATGCACCACGGCGCCGGCCGGCAGTCCGGCGGAAATGGCGGTCCAGGTCTTGCCGTTGTCGGCCGTCTTCCAAGCATACGGTGCGATGTCATCGAGCCGATGCCGGTCGACCGCGATGTAGGCGCTGGCCGCGTCGAAGTGCGACGGCTCAGTCATGCTCACCGTGCTCCACGCCGGCATTTGCGCAGGCGTGACGTTGTGCCAATGCGCGCCGTCGTCCTCGGTCATCTGCACCAGGCCGTCGTCGGTCCCCACCCAGAGTTTTCCCTTTCGCAGCGGCGACTCGGCGAGTGCGAAGATGGTGCCGTAGTACTCGACGCTGGTGATGTCCTTGGTGAGCGGGCCGCCCGAGGCGGTCTGCTTGGTCTTATCGTTGCGCGTCAAGTCGGGGCTGATGATCTTCCAGCTCATGCCTTGGTCGGTGGACTTCCACACCACCTCCGATGCCGCGTACAGACCGTCGGGGTCGTGCGGCGAGAGCATCAGCGGCGAGGTCCAGTTGAAACGATGGTTAAGTTCGCTGGCCGGGTGGCCGGAATTGTCGACGGGGTCCGGGCTGATGGACTGCGACTGCCTTGCATGCCGGTTAAAGCGCTGGTACTGATTCTCCGAACTGCTGTAAATGATGTCCGGATCGCGCGCATCAGGGACGACGAACCCGCATTCGCCGCCGCCCGCCGGAAACCAGTTGCGCGGCCCGATCACTCCTTCAGCATCGGCACTGGCGATGGCCAGATTGGAGTTGTCCTGCTGCGCGCCATAGACGTAGTAGGGAAACTGCTGGTCGGTGGCCACGTGGTAAAACTGGGCCGTGGGCTGGTTGTCCTGGGTGGACCAGGTCTTGCCGCCATCGAGCGAGACACTGGCGCCGCCATCGTTGGCGTTGATCAGGCTGTTGGCATTGTTGGGATCGATCCAAAGCGCGTGGTGATCGCCATGGGTCGCCGGCACCAGACCGAAAGTCTTGCCGCCATCCACTGAGCGCAGCATGCCGGTGTTGAGCGCGTAGACGGTATCGAGCGCCTTGGTGTCGGCATAAATCTTGGAGAAGTACCAGGCACGTTGGCGAATGCGCCCGTCATCGCTGATGCGGCGCCACGTGGTGCCGGCATCGTCCGAGCGGTACAGGCCTCCGTCCTTTGCCTCGATCATGGCGTATATGCGGTGCGAGTCGACCGGCGAGACGGCGACGTCGATTCGCCCGAGGATGCCGGCAGGCAGCCCGTGCTCTTTCAGTTGTGACCACGTCAGGCCGCCATCGCTGGAGCGGTACAGTCCACTGCCCGGGCCGCCGCTTGCAAAATTCCAGGGTTGCCGCCGCACCTGCCACAGGGCCGCATACACGATCTGCGGATTGTGCGGATCGGCCGCCAGATCAATCGCCCCGGTAAGCTCATCCTTGTACAGCACCCGACTCCAGGTCTTGCCACCGTCGGCGGTGCGGAAGACACCGCGTTCGGTGTTCGGACCGAAGGCGTGTCCGATGGCCGCCACCAGCACGACATTGGGATCGTGCGGATCCACGATCAGCGCACCGATCTGGCGCGTGTCGTTCAGGCCGATGTTGGTCCAGGTCGCGCCCGCGTCGGTTGACTTGAAGACTCCGTTGCCCCAGGTGACGTTGCCACGAAGATTTCCCTCGCCGGTTCCCACATATAAAATGTTGGGATTGCTGGGCGCGACCGCGATCGCACCGATCGACGCGGAGCCCTTAGAGTCATCAAATATGGGCTTCCAGGTCGCGCCTGCATCCACGCTCTTCCAGACCCCGCCCGCTGCGGCCCCGAAGTAAAAGGTGTTTGGCGAGCCCGGGACCCCGGCGACAGCCACGGCGCGGCCGCCGCGGTACGGACCGATGCTGCGCCATTCCAACGCGTTAAAGGCCTGCTCGGGTACGGTGGCTTCGGAGGGGCCGGCTGTCGCGGGGGCGGCGTGCGAGGACACGAGCCAGCAGCAAGCCAGAAGTGTATAGCCAGTTTTGGCGAACATAGGGTGCCTCGGACTTCCGCAAAAGCAACGCAGCATACGCCATTGGGCTTTCGGAGCAAAAAGTGTGCCGCAGGGTGCGGTGGACGCGTGCGTCGACCATGCACTTGATAGGGCCATGGACAGTCGTGGAGGGAATTGCGCTTCTCTAGCAAGGCGGGATCACGAGTTCGCAGCTCATAGGAGCGCCGCAAGGTCAAAAAGCGTATGGCCCGAATCGCGCTCAGTTTCCGGTTGAGGTAGGTTGAGGTAGGTTCTGGCTAAGTCTGACGGCCTGACTTCGTGGCGCCCCGGGCAGGCTCGGAATCTTTTAGGTCTGCGGCTGTCGCGTGCAACGGGTGCGCGGCGTACTGCAAGAAAAGCGCTGGTCCGGCTCAGGCCAACTTTCGCCGCCTCCGGGCCCCGAGAACCGCAATTCCCAGGAGCGTCCAGAAATCCAGGGCACCGCCGCCGCCGCTTTTGGCCGTGCTGGTTCCGTCGCCTCCACCGCCACTGTTATTTGCACCCCCGCTGCTGCCACCTCCACTACTGGCAGGCGCCTCGGGCGTGGCCGACACCTCGCTCGAAGGGCCGCTCGCCCCCGCCGCGGTGTCGGCGCTGACCACGAAGTAGTAGGTCGTCCCGTTCGCGAGCGGGGTCACGTTGGCCGTGGTCGTGGTGATGGCGCTCATGACAGCCATCGCCCCCTCCCCGCCAGCCGTGGTGCCCTGGTACACGTTATAGCTCGTCGCCCCGGGCACGGCGGTCCAGGCGAGCTGCACCGAAGCGTTGCCGGCGGTGGCCGTCAACCCCGTGGGCGGGCTCGCCGGCACCTTGAGCACCACAGGCACCGGGTTTGAGGCGCCCTCGGTAAGTTGATACAGACGGTTGGCGGGAACGTCGGCAAAGGTCTGGATGGCCCCGTTCGGCCATTTCACGCTCAGACTCACGCTGGTCGCGCCCGCCAGGCCAAAGTGCAGGCGCTTGGCATCCTGCGACCAGCGGTGGTAGCGCCCGTCCTGCACGCGAAGCTGCGTCACGCCATTGGCCGTCGCGTACACGCGCGCCCCCGTGGCGTCGCGGTCCGAGTTCACGCCGATCAGGTCGAGCTCGATCCAGTGATTCGCGTTGCCGTTGTTGTGGAACAGCTTGTTCGGACCGCCAATGTAGCGCGGCTGCAGATTGAAACCATTGGTGACGAACAGGTCGAGGAACCCATCGACGTCGTAGTCGGCCGTGACCACCGAGTCCGCGGTGCCCACCCCATCGGCGATCGCCAGGCCAATCGGACCGGCCGCGCCGCCCGCGTTGGCCACGGCCGTAAAGGTACCGTTACCGTTGTTGTGATAGAGGATGTTGGCGATGTTGCTGGCGCCGGTGCGGCAGGCCAGGTACAGATCGACGTACATGTCATTGTCGAAATCACCCGCCGTCACGCTCGCGCACTGCACCGGGGTGCCCAGGCCCGCGGCCACGGTCTCATCCGCCAAGCCGCCCGCGCGGTTCATCAGCAGCGTCGGCCGGCCCGGCCCGTCGGTCGGCCACAGGCCGGTGGCGACCAGCCCCGAGATCGCGGCCGTCGAACTCACCTGCGTATAGGCTTGGCTAAATACGCCACCGCTGCTCCCCATCCGCCTGCTCACGATTGTGAGTGTCCACTGATGGATCGTGAGGTCGTAGCCTATCTGCATGACCGGCAGGGTGGTCGCGCTCGTCGGGGCCGGGGGCGTACCGGCGACCGTCGGATCGTTGGGATCGAGCGTAAATTGCGCCGCCTTGGGATGAGTGCCGTGCGCGCCGATCTCGATCTTGCTGATGTCTGTGCCCGCGCCCTCGCCGCCATTGTTCCAGTCGACGGTGAAGGTCACCGAGCCTGTGCTCACGAACCTGAAGCCCTTGCTGCCACCGGCCAGCAGCGCCTCCACTTTGCTGGTCCCTCCCTGCACCACCGATGAGGGGCGCAGCTGCACGCCGCCCAGCACGAACAGGTCCATGCGTCCGTCGTTGTCGAAGTCCGCGATCGCCGAGTCGGCCACGTTGTGGACGACCGGGAAGAAGGCACTGGGCTGCGCGCTGTCGAACAGCTTCTTCCACGGCAACTCTCTGATGTATCGTAGATCTTCTGCGGAAAGGTGGCCTCGTCCGGGCACAGGAAATCCAGGCGCCCGTCGCCGTCGGCATCGAACAGCTGCGCATAATGAAAGTGCGCACACAGCAGCTTTGCGGCGCTGGTCGTTTCCGTGAAGCCGCCGGCCGCATTCTGATGGAACAGCTTGGCGATGCCACCGTACTGGGTCACGACCACATCCAGCCGATGGTCGTTGTCATAGTCGAGCCACACCGGCAGGCGAGCGTCGCGATTGGCGACATCGAGTCCATACTCCGCCGTGCGATCGATCAACTGGCGATTCTCGTTGACGAGAAATTGACTCGCGTAGCCGGTGCCGGTGGCAACCATCAGGTCCTGGTCACCGTCGTTGTCGAAGTCGGCCCACGAGCCGCCGTGAGTGTCGGCATCCGGACGGTTCACCCAATCCGTGATTTGCGTGGCGATATCGCGGAAGGTGCCGTTCCCGAGGTTCAGGAACAGGCTGGGCTGGGTGCGGTGATTGCTCGCAAACAGGTCGGGGTACCCATCGCCGTCCAAATCGCCCCAGGACGCACCGTAGCTTTCGCTGCTGTGCGCGACCCCGGCCGCGTCCGTGACGTCGGTGAATGCGATCTGTGCCGACGCGAGCGACGCGCCCAATCCGAGCGCAACGGCCGCAATCCCCGACAGCACGTCGTTAGTATTTCGTCGCCGCATATTCAATCAGCCGGAACGGGAAGCTGGACCCAACCGCCGCTGCTTCTCAACGTGCTTTGGGTGGGCCGACCAGCAGCCTTCGGCTTTTGAATCTAATGACCGGAGTTGGCACCGATCAATTCTCGTGCGCCTCAACTTGATGTCAGATCGGCCCTATTCAAGGCCGGGACCCGAGATCGAATCCTCCAGGGAGCGCTATGAAATCAAAAACTTAGGGACAAGTGGCAAGTAGGATGGGGGCACGACCACCCCTCGCTGAGGTGCGGGCTGCGCGAGTGGCTGGCGGCTAGGTCTTTTGGCGCAGTCTTGCGCGGTGCGTCGGGTGTGGGTTTGGCACCCATCGCGCGATCGTCAAGCCTTTGACACTGGCGATATCCAATCGCTCAAGTTCTCGGGCCACCTCTTCGCAACGGGCAAGATGCCCGACTTCAGGTGCATTTTTCCGGCGCTCTTCATAGAGCGCCCGGGCCTTGACCTTCGCGAGCTCTCGTCCGTTTGCACCGGCGTATCTGTTGACCTGCGAGCTGACCGCGCCAACCGACGATACTTTGCCGCGTTTCAGTTCCGTGGCGTAATGCTGAATTACGCGCTGCTTGCCGATGAAGAGGCCGAACAGGTACGCACTCCAAGCGAGCTGCGCGTCGGTGTCATTGCAGATCCGCGCCTTCAGGTCCTTGACGTGTTTGATCCACTCCAGCACCTGGCCTTGGTCGATAAACTCCGGCGGCGCGTCTTCTGGCCGGTACCGTGCAATCATGTCGAGCATGAATGCCCTGTCGGGCTTCCAGTTCTTGTCGAACAGCATGCGTTGGGCAAATGCCTTCGCTTCCTGCTTGCTTCGTTGCTCTTTCATTGACGTGCCCATCGGATCGCAAGATCCCTGCGCTTGAGTTTGGGGCGTGTGCACGCACCGAGGCGCGGCCGCACTGCCTGAAGGTCCCGACGCATCACGGCTTCTGGCACGTGCGCGTATGCGGGTACGCCTCATGCGAGTGCCGGCGTGGCCGAGCGCCTTGCCGATGAGATGCCGTGATCCGCCCTGCTTCACGTGCAGGTGGCCGCGGCCGTGGTGGAAGGTTAGTGGAGACTCGATCTTGGCTGCTGCGCTGGTTGTTTGCATCGGGCACTTCGGGTGCTGCATGAGCTAGAGGGAGGATCTATGTGGCCGCCGCTATTCCATTGTAATTCATAGTATTAATTGCTCCCACCGTTTACCAGCAATGGCCCGGCTCAGGCCAGCTTTCGCCGCCTCCGGGCGCCGAGAACCGCAATTCCCAGGAGCGTCCAGAGATCCAGGGCACCGCCACCGCCGCCGCCTCCCCACCACCGGACTGCGCCACCGGCATGGCCGACACCTCGCTCGACGGGCCGCTCGCCCCCGCCGCCGTGTCGGCGCTGACCACGAAGTAGTAGGTCGTCCCGTTCGCGAGCGGGGTCACATTGGCCGTGGTCGTGGTGATGGCGCTCATGACGGCCGTCGCGCCCTCCCCGCCAGCCGTGGTGCCCTGGTACACGTTATAGCTTGTCGCCCCGGGCACGGCGGTCCAGGCGAGCTGCACCGAACCGTTGCCGGCGGTGGCCGTCAACCCCGTGGGCGGGCTCGCCGGCACCTTGAGCACCACAGGCACCGGGTTTGCAGCGCCCTCGGTAAGTTGATACAGGCGGTTGGCGGGAACGTCGGCAAAGGTCTGGGTGGCCCCGCTCGGCCATTTCACGCTCAGACTCACGCTGGTCGCGCCCGCCAGGCCAAAGTGCAGGCGCTTGGCATCCTGCGACCAGCGATGGTAGCGCCCGTCCTGCACGCGAAGCTGCGTCACGCCATTGGCCGTCGCGGACACGCGCGCCCCCGTGGCGTCGCGGTCCGAGTTCACGCCGATCAGGTCGAGTTCGACCCAGTGATTCGCGTTGCCGTTGTTGTGGAACAGCTTGTTCGGACCGCCAATGTAGCGGGGCTGCAGATTGAAACCATTGGTGACGAACAGGTCGAGGAACCCATCGACGTCGTAGTCGGCCGTGACCACCGAGTCCGCGGTGCCCACCCCATCGGCGATCGCCAGGCCGATGGGACCGGCCGCGCCGCCCGCGTTGGCCACGGCCGTAAAGGTGCCGTTACCGTTGTTGTGATAGAGGATGTTGGCGATGTTGCTGGCGCCGGTGCGGCAGGCCAGGTACAGATCGACGTACATGTCATTGTCGAAATCACCCGCCGTCACGCTCGCGCACTGCACCGGCGTGCCCAGGCCCGCGGCCACGGTCTCATCCGCGAAGCCGCCCGCGCGGTTCATCAGCAGCGTCGGCCGGCCCGGCCCGTCGGTCGGCCACAGGCCGGTGGCGACCAGCCCCGAGATCGCGGCCGTCGAACTCACCTGCATGTAGCCCTGGCTGAATATCTCGGGGCTCGTCGAAGTGAGCTTGGTCACAATCGCCAGCGTCCATTGGTGGCTCGTGGGGTCATACCCTATCTGCATGACCGGCAGGGTGGTCGCGCTCGTCGGGGCCGGGGGCGTACCGGCGACCGTCGGATCGTTGGGATCGAGCGTAAATTGCACCGCCTTGGGATGAGTGCCGTGCGCGCCGATCTCGATCTTGGTGATGTCCGTGGTGCCATCACCCTCGTCAGCCTTGTTCCAGTCGACGGTGAAGGTCACCGAGCCTGTGCTCACGAACCTGAAGCCCTTGCTGCCACCGGCCAGCAGCGCCTCCACTTTGCTGGTCCCTCCCTGCACCACCGATGAGGGGCGCAGCTGCACGCCGCCCAGCACGAACAGGTCCATGCGTCCGTCGTTGTCGAAGTCCGCGATCGCCGAGTCGGCCACGTTGTTGACGACCGGGAAGAACGCACTCGGCTGTGCGCTGTCGAACAGCTTCTTCCAGGGAAAGCTCGCCGTGCTGTAGATCTTCTGCGGAAAGGCCGCCTCGTCCGGGCACAGGAAATCCAGGCGGCCGTCGCCGTCGGCATCGAACAGCTGCGCATAATGAAAGCGCACGCACAGCAGCTTCGCGGCGCTGGTCGTTTCCGTGAAGCCACCGGCCGCGTTCTGATGGAACAGCTTGGCGATGCCACCGTACTGGGTCACCACCACATCCAGCCGATGGTCATTGTCATAGTCGAGCCACACCGGCAGGCGGCCACCAAGATTGGCGATGTCGAGCCCGGATTCCGCCGTGCGATCGATCAACTGCTGATCCTCGTTGACGAGGAATTGGCTCGAATTGCCCGTTCCGGTGGAGACCATCAGGTCCTGGTCACCGTCGTTGTCGAAGTCGGCCCAGGAGGCGCCGTGAGTGTCGGCACCCGGGCGATTGGCCCAATCCGCCGTCTTCGTCGCGATGTCGCGGAAGATGCCGTTCCCGAGGTTCAGGAACAGGCTCGGCTGGGTGCGGTGATTGCTCGCAAACAGGTCGGGGTACCCATCGCCGTCCAAATCGCCCCAGGACGCGCCGTAGCTCTCGCTCCTGTGCGCGACGTGGGCGGAGTTGGTAACGTCGGTGAACGCAATCTGTGCCGATGCGAGCGGCGCGCCCAAGCCGAGCGCTAGGGCCACGATCGCTGACAGCAGGTCGTTACGGTTTCGTCGCCGCATGTTTAAGATCCGTCGAGATGGAAAACTCGACCCAAAAGTCACAGTTGGTCAAAGCGCCTCGCGAGCGCGCCGTGGAAGACTTCGTCCTCTGATTCTAAACACCTGCGGCGATCAACTTAAGTACAACCTTAACTTAATGTCGGACTATTCCATCTCGTTCAGCTCTGAACGACTCGGCCGTGCCCGGTACGTCGTCCATCGCGTCGCCCGGCTCAAGCGAAACGGCAGAGCACCGCCGCCGCGTCGCAAGGAAGGCTTGAGGTGCAGGTATTACGGCCCCGGTGGTCGAGCGTATCGACTATGCCCCTCTCAAGGACCGCGACTCAATTCCTGCTCGTACGGTGCGATCCCGGGTCTGGCGCAACGCGCCCGGCTCGCGCCGGAAATGCGCTCGCCGCGCTCTACACGGCGGTAACACAAGTTCGAAGCGCGTCATGATCAGCCCGCATGAACGGGTTCCGCAGAGGCCGGCGCGACCGCAGGGAGCGCGGGCGGGCTGCTGAGGCCGTCCAGCCGAGCGACATCCCAGGGCCAAAGCGGCGTGCAGGCCGATTAGCGAAGCTTTGACCGGCTCACCATCACGGGCTCCGGTGTTTGTGATCGAGCGCACACTGAATAACTCTGCCAGCGGCGCTAGGGTGATTGGCGCGGGAGCAGGCCTGCGCCATTATTTTCTAGGGACTTGCAGCACCATGCGATACCAGACACCCACGCTGCCGATTTTGCGGATCATCGCCACTTTGGTCCTCGTCCCTGTGTTGCTCGGCGCGTGCACGAGCATGAGTGCCGAAGAATGCAGCGTCCTTGACTGGCGCAGCGTGGGCTATGAAGACGGGGTCGCCGGCCTGCCAGGCAGCCATATCAGCCAGTATCGTAAGGCCTGCGCCAAGCATGGCATTGGAACCGACCTGACTGCCTACCAGGCAGGCCGCGAAATGGGGTTGAAGGAATACTGCCAGCCAGCCAATGGATTCCGTGTCGGGGCGCGCGGCGACATCTACCAGGGGGTCTGCCCTGCCCCCTTGGAGCGCGACTTTCTCGGTCCCTATCAGTCCGGCCATGAGCTTTTCACGCTCGAACGGCGCGCGTCGAACGCAACGCGTCAGCTGGCCGAAAAGCGTAATGAGCTCAATACCATAGAGCAGCAAATCGTCAGCAGTGGAGCGGTCTTGGTCGCTGACAGCTCCACGGCGGAGGATCGAGCCCACGCACTGGTCGAGACCAAGCAGCTGGCCGAACAAAAAGGGCGCATCGAGACGGAGATCGTCGAACTTGAACGAGACCGGGCGCGGTACGAGAGGGACCTGGAAGGCTATCGGGCCACTCTGGCCGCCAACCGCTGACAGTCAATCACCGACAAAGCGGTGATCGCCGGGGCGACCCCTTTGAGCCAGGAACTAGAATTCGTGGCCTCATCGCGTGACCCGACGGGTACTCCCGCTCGGGCTATAAACGCAGCAAGGGGCCAACAGCGCGCGTACGACGCACCGTTGACCCCTGCATTTTGCGGAACTCAGACCTGAGCGTTACTGGTCCTTGCTCTTAGCGCAAGCCGTCTTTGCGTCCGCTTCGGAAATCGAAGGATTGGCGGCCTTCTGCTTGGCCAGGCAGTCCTTCATTGCCGCCTTGCTGTCGCTGCTGCTGCTGGAATAGCTGCTGCTGGACGGCGCGGTTGCGGTGCTGCTCGGCGGGGTCGACGAGCTCGGGGGTGGGGTTTGAGCACCGACCATAGCGCTGAAGGCTAAGCTGGCGAGTGCAATGGGGAGCAAATAGGTCTTCATGTGCAATTCTCCTGGAGAGATAAAGGTACCGACGCGATTATCTCGGCTTTCACAGCGGGCGTACGTAGGCGACCACCCAGCCTGCCTGTCAGCGTACGCTGTCACGAGGTGTCGGAAAAAAGGTGGATGCCTCGCCGTCAGGCCATGGCGAACGGGGTCTAGTGCATGGGGACAGTTTCACGTCCCACGCTAAAGAGGTCGCGGAACCCCTTGATCTTGGCAGACCCCCTCTCCGATAACCGGGCGGTCTGGTAGCGGCCTGGACTCCGGGTTACCTCTCGGAGTCGAACAGGTCGAGCAATTTGCCGCTCGACCCCTGCTCAAAGTCCAAGGTCCCCTGGGCCGCATCGCCTGGCGCTCTCGGGCGCCGATATAGGACCGCCGGCATCAGCAGTCACTCACGATAAAAAGCCAGAGGGCCTGCGCATGGGCAGGCCCTCTGGCTGGATCATTAAGGAGCGAAACTGGGGTTGGCGGCAATGACCGGCAGCGCATTGTCCCAGGTGTATGAGTCAGCCGGCGTGGCTTGGGTGTAGCGCACCCAGAACATGTAATTCACGTGCATCGAGCTACGCGCGAAGTTGAACAGTTCCTGCATCGTCCAGTACTTGGTCTTGTAACCGCTGGTCATGTGCGGTTCCGAGTAGCAGACGCTTTCCACCTGACCGAACAGCGGCATCTTCCCGTAGAACTGGCTGTAGAACGGGTACACCTTGCTTTCCAGAGACTGATTGTCCGGCCAGACGTCCGGGCCGCCCATGACCACTCCCTTGGACTGGACCGCACTGGCAATGCTGCCTATGTAACTCTGGTTGCCCACAAAGAAGTTCATGAGCCAGAACACCCGCGAGGTGGGCAGGCTCACAGTCGCCGCGGTCAACTCATTGATGTACGCATCCCGGTACTTTTCAGGGGTATACCCAAACGCATTGAGGGTCTGCGCATCCAGGCCCAAGGAAGTCTCCTGGGTCGCGATTCCCTCGAAATTCTTGTTGCTGTCGAACTGATTGCCGATCGCCTTGACCAGCGCATTGAAGCGCGTCACCACGGTCGGATTCCAGCGCACCACCGTGTAGCCGCCGGTGCGGTTGCGGGGCGTTAACGCGTCCAAGTAGCCAGGATTCGGGCGTTCCAGCGTGAAGGTCTTGTCCTCGATGATAAAGATCATGTGCATGCCGTTGGCCGCCGCCCAGGCCAGATCGGCCTGTATGCCCGCGAAGCTGTAGTTCCCTTGCGTGGGTTCGAGTGCGGCCCAGGTGTAGCGCTTGACCACTCCCACGACGCCGGGCTTAACCGCCTGCTCCATCAACGCCAGGGAATCTGCCTCCCGGCCCATGACGATCCAGTGGCCGGTGTGATATTTCCGGGGGCCCGGTGGCGGCGGCGGCGGTGGCGTCGTGGTCCCGCAAGCGTTGGTGCCGGCTAGCGCCACCGGCGCGCTCACCGCGACAGCGTCCTGCATACTGTCGCCAAGATAATATTTCACGCCGGTACTGCCGGTGTCGCGCAAGCACAGCGTCGCTCCAGCGCTCACGGTAAAGTTCACTCCGTCGCTACCACCCGGCCAGGCCGTAAACGTGGCACCCAGCGAGTTCGCTGTGAGCAGTTTCGCGCTGTCGGCGCTTTCCAGCCTGACGGTCTGAACTCCGGTGATCGCGTGGTTGGAATCCGCGACGCCGCTGAAGCGCAGCATCGAAGTGCCCGAGATCAGGCGGATCTGCCACTGCTGACTATTGACGTGCGTAATCAACAGGCCGCTAGTCGGCGGCGCGCTCGCCGCCATGGCGAACGGCGCCAGTACCAAGCTGCCCAAAGCGAGAACCATCAGTGTGGAGATTTTCATACGCATTCCTTAACCGTCCCGGTTGGCACGACGACCACAAATGCTCGAGGACGCGCAGCGACCATCGCGAGTGAATTTACGTCCGTGGTGGATTTCCAATCGCAACCCCGCCCAGTGCTGCGTGAACCATCGATCTGTCAGCGAATATACGGCGCGATTGCGCGCATTATCAGTGTCGAAAAGTTGCGACAGTGAGTACACATTTCGTCCGGTTCGTCGCAGTGGCGTGCCTGAAGTGCCTTAAATTCAAGGTCCGCGAGAGCACGTGTGAATTGCAGCACAATTTATTTGGAGGCGGCGAGCGCGTGTGACGTGCTACTCATTTCCGCAATCGCGTCCGCGTGTGTGAACTGCCGCACACTCCACGACCACTGCGCGCACCAATTTTTTCCGCGTCGAGTCGATCAGCGACCATTCGATTGCTGTTGGTGGCACCCGCCTCCGCCGCCTGACGGCCCGACTTTGCGACAGCCGCGCTGGCGAGGCTGAGGACCGCAGCGCATCCCGCGCACGGAGCTTTACGCAAGGCTGCGATGGCTGGAAATCCTCACCGAAGGGTGCGCTGACTCAGCGGTTGAAGCCGGGTTTTTTGCGGGCGTGGATTACCTCTCGAAAAAAAGTGCGGGCGCCCGGATTTAAAGCCAAGGAAGTCCTGGATCCTGCGCTCAGGGCGCGCCTGATAGACTCAACCAAGCGATCGGGCGAACGCGACCAATCAAAGTCGCTAGCGCGCGCACCATGCAGGTGCAACTGCCGCGAGCGGCGCATTGGCGGCGTTGGCTTTATAGAGAGAGGGCGAAATCTTGGAATCACAAGTCACTGCTGAGATGCCACTCGCCCCGGCCGCGACCGCATGGTCGCCGGTCGTGCTGGCGTGCCTGGCCGCAACCTGGTTCCTGTGGGGCACGATGTATCTCGCCATCAAGTGGGCGTTGGTGAGCTTCCCTCCTTTCTATCAGATGGGCAGCCAGTTTGTGGTCGCCGGCACGGTCCTGGCCGGCGTCGCACGAGTCCGTGGCGGCGCATGGCCGACGGTTCGACAGTGGCTGGCCGGCGCCGTGCTCGGAGCGCTGTTGATCAGCGGTGGTTACGGGTTCATGGCGGTCGCCGAAACCAGTGTCGGTTCCGGGTTGGTCGTCGCGTTCACGGCCATCGTACCGACCATGGTGGTGCTCGGCGAATGGCCTTATGGCGTTCGGCCCGATCGCCGCCAGGTTCTGGGCGTCGCGCTCGGCCTGCTGGGCATTGTCATGATGACGCAGGGTCAGGGTTTTGCAGCATCGTTGAGTGGTTTGCTCGCCGTCATCACCTCCTGCGCCACGTGGACGGTGGGAAGCGTCTGGGCCGTGCACGGGCTGCCGGGCGGTGCCAGGCTGGCGACCGCTTCCGGACCCATGGGCCACGCCAGCCAGATGCTCACCGGCGGTGCGTTATTGTTGCTGGTCTCGCACGCCATCGGCGAGAGGCCATCGTGGCCGCCCGCACCCATGGCACTGGCGTGCTGGATGTATGTTGCCGTCGCCGGATCGCTGATCGGCTACACCGCCTACCTGATATTGCTGGAACGCACTACACCGGCCCTGGCGACCAGTTACACCTACGTCAATCCGGTCGTCGCCCTGATTCTGGGCGTGACGCTGGGACAAGAAGTGGTCTCGGGGTTCGAGTGGCTGGCCGTGTTAATCGTGCTGTGCGGTGTGGTGCTGCTGATGTCACGCCGCGCCGAGAGTCGGTAGCCCCATGGGGCGTTGCGATCCAAACTAGGCAACCCGGTCCAGAAATCTGTACCAGGCCGCCGCCAGACCCAGAAACCAGGCCTTACCCTGATACAACCCAAGCGGCGCTCCGCGGAAAGGCAATTGCGCGAAGGGGTTCGCGTGCATCGCGGCGGTGCCGAGGGCTGCACCGAGCTGCGTCCCCAGCAGACTGGCGAGCGCGACCCCGTGTCCCGCATAGCCAAGCGCGTAGTAGTAACCATCGGCTTGCCCGAGGTGCGGCATGGTGTCGTAGGTGAAATCGAGGGTTCCGCCCCAGGCATAGTCCACGCGCGCCGAACCCAATTGCGGATAGATATTCAGCATGGCCGCACGCAACTGCGCGGCGCTTTCGCGCACGCTGGCCTCGGTCTCCGGCACGAAGCGCGCCCGGCCGCCAAACAACAGACGCCGATCCGGGGTCAGTCGAAAATAATGCAGAAAGTGCCACGAATCGTACATCATCCGCGCGCGTGGGCTGAGTTCGTGCGCCAGTGCTTCGGTGAGCGGTTCAGTGGCGATGATGTAGGAACCGATCGGCAACAGTTTGCGGCACAATGACGACGACACCGGTCCGGTGTAGCCGCTGGTGGCCACCAGAACCTCACCCGCAGCCAGCACGCCCTGCGTGGTGCTGACTTGCCAGCCCGGACCCTGGCGCGTCATGCGCTCGACGCGCGAGCGCTCGTGCAGCGTGGCACCCGCAGCACGCGCCGCGCGCGCCAATCCAGCGACGTACTGGGCCGGATTGATGCCAGCGCTGAGCTCATCGACCATGCCGCCGTAATACGCGTCGGAGCCAATCTCGGTGCGCAGCTCCGCACGGCCCACCAGGCGCGTGGCACAAGAGAATTTCCGCTCCAGCAGCGCCGCACTGCGTTCGAAATATTGGAAGTGCGCCGGCTTGCCGGCGAGAGCCAAGTGCCCGCAGCGCCTGAAGTGACAGTCAATACCCTCCTCCTCGACGATTCGCTCCACGACGTCGACCGAATCCAATGAGGCCCGGTAGAGCAGACGCGCCAGCTCGAGTCCGTAGCGCCTAATCAGCGTCTCCGCGCCCAGCTTGAGGCCGGTCAGCACCATGCCGCCATTGCGCGAGCTGGCGCCCCAGCCGATGGTGTGAGTCTCGAGCACAGCCGCGCTGATGCCGCGCCGCGCCAGCGCGCGCGCGGCGCAAAGACCCGTGATGCCTCCGCCGATGACCGCCACGTCGACGCGGGTCGGGAGCGCATCGCTCACGGCCGCAGCCGCGGGCACGCTGTCATGCCAGTACGGCCTTTCCTGCAGCTGAGCAGCCATGCCTAAGCCGATCCGAACTACTTCGGGGGCGCCGCCTCGGGACCGGCCGGCGGCGGCGCGGGCGGTGGCCCGGGCAGGCCTTGGGGAGCGCCTGCCGGCGGCGCGTGTCGCCAGGTGTGCATGTAGGGGCACTGCGGCATCGATTCGCCGTCGGCATGAGCGCGCATCATCATCGCATGCATACTCTCGCCGCGCGCTGCCGCGACCAAGGCTCCCAAGATGAGCAATCCCGCCAGAGTGAAAGCCCAGAAGCCCAGGTACCTGCCAAAGGACTTCAGGGCGCCCTCGGAACGGTGCGCCAGGAACAGAACCCCGTAACCGGCAATCGTCAATAGGGTCGCCGGCACCAGTGCCAGGAAATAGATCATGCTCAGCTCCTCCAATCGATTCTCGCGCCGGCCAACGCCGCGCGCGCCGAACGCCATAATACAAATCTATGTGCGCCTGCTGCATTAGAATTCCCCCGCGGAAAGACCATGAGTGATCGCATAACACGGCGTGAATTTATCGATGGCTTCGCCGTGAGCGTGGCTGCCGGCCTGCTGCCCGGGACGCTCTGCGCGCAGGACACGACCCCAGCCTACCCGCCCGCGGCCACCGGCTGGCGCGGCAGCACGCCGGCGGATCTGGAAACGGCCCATCGGGTGCGCGACGGCAGGCGCTATGCGCTCGATGGATTGCCGGCCGAGGAGAATTTCGATCTGGTGGTGATCGGTGCCGGTATCAGTGGCCTGGCCGCCGCGCACTACTATCGCGCCGCGCATCCCGATGCCCGCATCCTGTTGCTGGATAATCATGACGAGTTTGGTGGTCACGCCCGCCGCAATGAGTTCAGCGTCGATGGCCGGCTGCTCATCGGTTACGGTGGCAGCGAAGCCATCCAGTCACCGCGCGCGCTCTGGAGCGACGGAGCGCGCCAACTGCTGGCCGATGTCGGCGTAGATCTGCGACAGTTCGACACCGCCTTTAACCGCACCCTGTATCCGGGACTCGGCCTGTCGCGCGGCATATTTTTCGGGCGCGAAGCATTCGGAACCGACCGGCTGGTGCGTGGCGATCCGATGCGCCTTGCGGCGGACGAAATTCCCCAGAGACTTCTCAACGCCCGCTCTGCGGCCGACTGCATCGCCGATTATCCCCTGCCCGCGGCCAGCCGGGCGCAGCTGCTGGCGCTGTATACGGAGCACCGCGACGTGCTGCCGGGACATGTCGGCGCGTGCCAAGAGCTCGCTTCTGGAACACATCAGCTATCGCGATTTCATAAAGAAATACTGGGGCCTGGATGAACTGGCGGCCAACACGCTGCAGGGGCGCAGCAATGACTTCTTTGGAATCGGCATCGATGCCCTGTCCGCCCTGGACACCATGCAGGCCGGATTCCCGGGATTTCAGGGCCTGGGGCTCAAGCCCAGTGCCGAATCACGCGCGGTAATGGAGGAGCCGTATATCTATCATTTTCCGGACGGCAATGCATCGCTCGCCAGACTCCTGGTGCGGCAATTAATTCCGGGAGCGGCGCCGGGCAGGACGATGAGCGACATCGTCACGGCCAAGTTCGACTACACACGCCTCGATCGCGAGCAGTCGGCCACCCGCCTGCGGCTGTCGAGCACAGTGGTGACCATCAAGAACTCTCCGAGCCACGTTGACGTGGGTTACGTTCGCGCCGGCCGACTGCACCGGGTGCAGGCCAAGTATGCGGTCTTTGCGGGCTTCGGCACCATGCTGCCCTACGTGTGCACCGACCTCGATAGCCAGCAACGCGAGGCCCTTGCGGCCGGCGTGCGATCCCCGCTCGTCTACGTCAACGTTGCCGTACGCAATTGGCACCCCTGGATCAAGCTGGGCGTGCATGAAATCAGTAATCCCATGGGGTTCTACTCGCAGCTTAAACTCGACTATCCGGTGAGTCTGGGCAGTTATCGCTGTCCGCTCAGTCCGAACGAGCCGATTCTGCTGCACCTGGTACGTGCCCCCACCGTGCCGGGCAGCGGCCTGGATATGCGCGGCGCCTACCGTGCGGCGCGCGCGCAGCTGTACGCGATGAGTTTTGCGGATTTCGAAGCCCACCTGCGCGACGAGCTGAGCCGCATGCTTGGAGCCGGCGGCTTCGATGCCCGCCGCGACATCGCCGCGATCACGGTCAATCGTTGGGGCCACGGCTACGCCTATGGTTTCAACTCGCTCTACGATCGCGAGCAGACACCCCCTGTCAACGAACTGGCGCGCCGCCGGGTGGGCCGGCTGGCGATCGCCGGCTCAGACGCGGCTTGGAACGCCTATGCCCACGCGGCTATCGACGAGGCGCGGCGCGCAGTAACCGAGCTGAGCAAGGTTTGAGGCGCGCGGATCTCGGCTACCACACCGGGACCCGGTCGGCCGGTGCCAGGTACAGCTTCTGCCCCGGCTGCACGTCAAACGCGCGATACCAGGCGTCGATGTTGCGCACCGTGGCGGTGCGGTATTCATCGGGCGCATGGCCGTCAGTAATGATTTGCTGGCGTAAGGCGGGTTCGCGTTCCTTGGCACGCCATGTCGCTGCGAAGCCAAGAAAGAACTGCTGGTCACCCGTGTAGCCGTGGTCAAGCGGCTCCTCGACTCCGTGCAGTGACAGTCGATAGGCGTCATACGCGGCCGAGAGGCCAGCAACATCAGCAATATTTTCACTCAACGTCAGATGGCCATTCACTGCCAGGTCAGGGAACGGCTTATAGGTATCGTATTGCGCCGCCAGCCGCGATCCGGCCGCTTGAAAGCGCTCCAGATCCGAGCTGGTCCACCAGTTGCGGAAACGCCCGTCGGCGTCGAACAGCGCACCCTGATCGTCGAAGCTATGGCTGATCTCGTGGCCGATCGTGGCGCCGGTATTGCCGAAATTGAGCGCCGCCGCACGGTGCGGATCAAACAGCGGAGGCTGCAGAATCCCCGCCGGAAAATTCAACGCGTTCATCGCGGGCAGGTTGACCGCGTTGACCGTCTGTGGGGTCATTACCCATTCGGAACGATCCACGGGTTTCCCGAGCTTGGCGAGGTTTCGCGCCAGATCAAAACGTTCTGCGCGATCAGCGTTTCCGTAGGCATCGCCACGCACAACCCGCAGGCCCGAATAATCGATCCAGTGATCAGGGTAGCCGACCCCAACCTTGAGGGCGGCAAGCTTCGCGTGCGCCTGCTCCCGGGTCTGCGGCGACATCCACTCCAGGTGATCAATACGTTGAGAAAAAGCCTTGAGCAATGCGTCCACGAGCGCCGTGATCTGTGCCTTGGCTTCCGGCGGGAAATAGCGCGCGACGTAGAGCTTGCCGATGGCATCGCCGAGCGCCGCATTGGTGGAGTTGACGGCACGCTTCCAGCGCACACTCAGCTCGGGTGTGCCTTGCAGCACGGTGCCGTAGAAATGAAAGTCCTCAGCGACCGCGGCCTTGGGCAGGACGCGCCCCAAGTGCTCAATCGCATGGAAACTGAGATAGCTGCGCCAGTCGTCGATTGGCGCCGCACCCACCAGCGCAGCGATGCCAGTCACCGCCCCTGGATGCCAGACCACGAATTCCAGCTGCTTGCCCAGGCCGGAAGCGGCGAAGAACTGTTGCCAGTCCATGCCCGGCGCGCGCGCGTCGAAGTCGGCGCGCTGCCAGTGATTATTGCCCTTGGCAACGTCGACCGTCTCCTCACGCGTGCCGTGCACCGCGGCGATGCGCATCTCCAGTGCGTACACGCGCGCCGCCGCCGAGTGCGCATCCGCGATACCTGCCAACTTGAACACGGTTTCGATGTGCTCGAGAAATTGTCGGCGAATCTCGCGCATTGACTCGCTCGCGGAAAGATAATAGTCGCGGTCGGGCATCGACAGGCCGCCCTGCAGGAGGAATGGCAGGTAGCGCGCCGGGTTATCAAGGTCCTGCGCCACCCACAGGCCCAGAATGTTGTCGGTCGCTACGTTAGTCGCGTTTAGTACATCGACGTCGGCGCGCACGGTCGAGCCCAGCCAGTGCGCCAGCTGCTTGCGGTCGTGGATCGCCTTGATGCGCTCGAGAGCCGGGCGCACCGGGGCGTAGCCGAGCTTTTCGATCGTCGCCTCGTCCATAAAGCTGGAATAGTAGTCGGCGATCTTGCGGCGCTCGGGGTCTGCGGCGGTTTGCGTCGCGCTCAAACCCTGGATCAGCTCGGCGGTGCGTTGCCGATTGAGCTCCCGCAATTCATCGATTACGCCCCAGCGACTGCGATCGGCCGGAATCTCGGCCTGCTTGATCCATGTGCCGTTGGCAAACTCGAAAAAGTCATCGCCCGGCTTGACGCTAACATCCATATTGGCAATCTTGAGCCCGGGCGCCGCGCCCTCGGCGCCGGGAGCGGTCGCCGCATACGCCGCCGCGCAGTTCAGCGCTCCGGCAACACTCATTACAACGGCCCACAGCGGCGTCCGCGGCGTCCATCGTTTCCGCACATTGCTCATGGCCATGCTCCGTAGTCTCAAGTTTTAGGAGTTGCGAGCAGCTCCGTCAGCTCGGGGACAATCTTGAACAGATCGCCGATCAACCCAACGTCGGCCACCTCGAAAATCGGCGCCTCGGCATCCTTATTGATAGCCACGATCGTGCGCGCGTCCTTAATGCCGGTAAGGTGCTGGATCGCGCCCGAAATGCCGACCGCGACGTACAGTGCCGGGGCGATGATTTTCCCGGTCTGCCCGACCTGCATGGCGCTGGGCACGTAGCCGGCGTCGACCGCGGCGCGCGAAGCGCCCACGGCCGCGCCGATCCGGTCGGCCAGCGCGTAGATGATCTTGAAATTGTCGGAGCTGCCGAGCGCGCGGCCACCCGAGACCACGCGCGCCGCCGACTGCAGATCGGGGCGGTCACTCTTTGGCGCACTGAGGCTAACGAAGCGCGTGTGAGTCGGCAATGCGGCATCGGTGCTCACCGCTTCTACCGCTGCCGAGCCCCCGCCAGGCGCGGCCGCAAAGGATGCGGTGCGGATGGTCGCCACCAGTTTCACGTCGGACGGCGATTCGACCGTGACAATGGCGTTGCCGGCGTAGATCGGCCGCTTGAAGGTGTGCGGACCCTCGACCGACATCAAATCGCTCACCTGGCCGACCCCCAACAGGGCCGCGACGCGCGGCAGTAGATCCTTTCCGAAGGTGTTGGACGGTGCCAACACGTACTCATAGCTCGCCGCCAATTTGACCACCTGCGGTGCCAGTACCGCGGCCAGCGGTTTTGCATTCTCGGCACGATCGACCGCCAGCACTTTACCGACGCCGCTCAGTTCGGCGGCCTGTGCGGCGATCGCAGCGGCGGGCGAAGCGAGCACCACCACGTGAATTTCTGCCGCGCCCAGCTTGCCGGCGGCCGTCACACAGCGGGCCGTGCCGGTGCCGAGGCGGGCGCCGTCATGGTCGGCTACGATCAATACCTTGCTCACGGGACCACCCCGCGCTTGCGCATTTCTGCGACCAATTCGGGCACGTCCTTGACCAGAATGCCACGCGAGCGCTGTGGCGGCGACTTCGGTCTTGATGACCTTGAACTGCGGCGCGCTGTCCACGCCCAGCGCCGCCATGTCGGTGACTGCCAATGGCTTTTTCTTCGCCTTCATGATGTCCGGCAGCTTGATGTAGCGCGGTTCGTTCAGACGCAGATCGGTGGTGACCACGGCGGGCAAGTCGATCTCCAGGGTCTCCAGTCCGGTGTCGACTTCGCGTGTCACCAGAGCCACGCCCTCCTTGATTTCGATTTTCGAGGCGAAGGTGGCTTGCGGTCGTCCCCACAGCGCCGCCAACATCTGCCCGGTCTGACCTGCGTCATCATCGATGGCCTGCTTGCCCAGGATGGCCAGGCCCACCTGTTCCTGATTGATGACCGCCAGCAGCGTACGCGCCACGGCGCGTGACTCGAGCGGCCCGTCGCATTTGACCAGGATCGCCCGGTCAGCTCCCATGGCCAGCGCGCTGCGCAGCTGGGCCTGCACCTCATCAGGTCCTAAGGCGACTGCGATAACCTCGCTGGCCTGATTGCGTTCCTTGATGCGCAGCGCCTCTTCCAGCGCAATTTCATCAAACGGATTGATGCTCATCTTGACGCCGTCCAGCGCCACGCCGCTGCCGTCGGGCTTGACGCGCACGCGCACGTTGTAATCGACGACCCGTTTGATTCCGACCAGAATCTTCATGAGTGTTACTCTCCCTCGCGGCTCGACTTGACCAGCAGGCTCATCAGATCATCCACGCGCATTTGCTCCAGGGCCCGCGGATCAGCAAAGCAGGACAGAATCCGTTGCGCTTGTGGGATGGGGTAATGCGCGCGGACACTATCTTCAAACTTCTTGACCAGCAACGGCATGCCCTCCGCACGCCGACGCCGATGGCCAATTGGGTAGTCTACCTGCACCCGCGCTGTGCAGCTGCCATCCTTGAAATGCACCTGCACGGCATTGCCGATATAGCGTTTAGCACGCTCGTAATACTCGGCGGTGAAGGTCGCATTCTCCCTGACTACCATCCGCGAGCGCAAGGCGTCGATGCGCGGATCGCTGGCCACACGATCCTCATAATCTGCGGCCGTGAGCCGCCCGAATATCAGGGGCACCGCCGTCATGTATTGCAGGCAGTGATCGCGGTCGGCGGGGTTGGCGAGCGGCCCGGTCTTGTCGATGATGCGCACGCCCGGCTCCTGGGTCTCGATCTCGACTCGCGCAATCTCGCCCAGGCGATCGCGTACCAGCGGATGCAGCTGCATCGCACATTCCACAGCGGTTTGCGCATGGAACTCCGCGGGAAAGCTGATCTTGAACAGCACGTTTTCCATCACGTAACTGCCGAAGGCCTGCGGAATGACCAGCGACTGGCGCCCAAACAGCACGTCCTGGAACCCCCACTGCGGCGCCGACAAAGCCGAGGGGTAGCCCATCTCGCCCGTGAGCGCGATCAAGGCCAGCCGCACCGCCCGCGCGGTGGCGTCTCCGGCGGCCCAACTCTTGCGCGAGCCGGTGTTAGGGGCATGACGATAGGTGCGTAGCGCTCCACCATCGACCCAGGCGTTCGAGACTGCGTTGATGACTTGCTCGAGGCTGGCGCCGAGCATGGTGCTTGCCACCGCGGCCGAGGCCACGCGAACCAGCAACACGTGATCGAGACCCACTCGGTTGAAGCTGTTCTCCAGCGCCAGAATGCCCTGCAGCTCGTGCGCCTTGATCATGGCGCTGAGCACATCGCGCACGCGCGGCGCGGCTGCCGGATTCGCCGCGCCGGCGCGCGCCCGATAGTCGGCCACCGCCAGAATCGCGCCCAGGTTGTCCGAAGGGTGTCCCCATTCGGCAGCCAGCCAGGTGTCATTGAAGTCCAGCCAGCGAACCATGGCGCCGATGTTGAAGGCCGCCTGAACCGGCTCGAGCTCCAGGTCCAGCCCCGGAACGCGCGCGCCGCCCGGCAACGTCGCCCCAGGAACCACCGGCCCCAGCAGGCGGGTGCAGGCGGGGTACCGCAAGGCCTGCAGCCCACAGGCGAGCGTGTCCATCAGACAGTAGCGCGCGGTCTCATACGCGAGCTCGCTGCCGATGGTGGCGTCCCGCGCGTAGCTGGCGATGGCAACCAGCAGCGGATCGGGCTGCGGTCGCTCCGCGGATCTGGCGTCGTGGCCGCTCATGGCTGGCCTAGACTCTCTGGTCTAAGGGCACAAACTTCTGTTCTTCTGGCCCGGTGTACTGAGCGCTCGGTCGGATGATCTTGCCGTCCTCGCGCTGTTCGATCACGTGCGCGCCCCACCCGGTGGTGCGCGAAATCACGAACAGCGGCGTGAACATCTCCGTTGGTATCCCCATCGCGTGATAGGCGACTGCGCTGTACCAGTCCAGATTCGGGAACAGCCGCTTGATCTCGGCCATGACCGCCTCGAGCCGCTCGGCGATCTGGAACAGGCGCAGATCCCCGCTCGCCTCCACCAGCCCGCGCGCCACCCGCTTGATCACGACATTGCGCGGGTCCGCGATGGTGTACACCGGATGCCCAAAGCCAATCACGACCTCCTTTTGGGCCACGCGGGCACGGATATCCGCCTCGGCCTGATCGGCGCTCTGATAACGCTGTTGTATCTGCAGCGCCGTCTCGTTGGCGCCGCCATGTTTCGGGCCGCGCAGAGCACCGATCGCGCCGGTAACGGCCGAGTAAATGTCGGCGCCCGTGCCGGCTATGACGCGGGCCGCAAAGGTGCTGGCGTTGAATTCATGCTCGGCGTACAGGATCAGCGAGGTGTGCATGGCCCGCACCCAGGCGGCCGGGGGCGGGCGCCGGTGCAATAGGTGCAGGAAATGCGCTCCCACCGAGTCCTCGTCAGTCTGCAGTTCGATGCGCAGACCCTCACGCGAGTAGTGGTGCCAGTAACACAGCGCCGAGCCCAGACAGGCCACGAGCCGATCGGTGATGTCCCGAGCGCCGGCCAGGCTCTGATCCTCCCGCTCCGGCACCAGGCAGCCGAGCGCCGAGACCGCGGTGCGCATCACGTCCATGGGATGGGTCGTGGCGGGAAGCAATTCGAGCAGGTCACGGAGCGATTGCGGCAGGCCGCGCAGCGAGCGGAGCTTACGCTTATAGGCTGCCAATTCCGCGACCGATGGCAGCTTGCCGTGCACCAGCAAGTGGGCGATTTCCTCGAATTCACAGGCTTCGGCGATTTCCAGAATGTTGTAGCCGCGATAGTGCAGGTCATTGCCGCTACGGCCGACCGTGCACAATGCCGTCGAGCCGGCCACGACGCCGGAAAGCGCGACCGATTTTTTCGGCTTAAAGCTCGACGACGCGCCCGACACGCTCATCGGCCGGTGCCCTGGGAAGATGCGGGTGCTCTAAGGCTGCTTGCCGGCCGCGAACAATTCATCGAGTTTCTCTTCATAGGCGTGGTAATCAAGGTAGCGGTACAAGTCGGCGCGGGACTGCATCAGCGGCAGGGCGTCGCGCTGGCTCCCAGTACTGCGGATAATCTGGTAGGTCTTTAGCGCCGCGGCGTTCATTGCGCGATAGGCCGAGCAGCAATAGAGCACGATGTCGACGCCGGCGGCGCCCAGCTCATCCCGGGTGTAGAGCGGCGTATGCCCAAATTCGGTGATGTTGGCGAGGATCGGCACCGCTAACGCGTCCTTGAAGCGCCGATACATCGACAACTCGGTCACCGCCTCGGGAAATACCATGTCGGCTCCCGCCGCGACGCAAGCCTGCATCCTCTCCACCGCTCGCTCGAGCCCTTCGCTCGCCAGGGCATCGGTGCGGGCCATGATCACAAACTGATCGTCGCTGCGGGCATCGACCGCCGCCTTGACGCGATCCACCATTTCCTCTTGGGAGACGATCTCCTTGCCGGGGCGATGGCCGCACCGCTTGGACTGCACCTGGTCCTCGATATGCAAGCCGGCGGCACCCGCCTTGATGAACGCGCGCACCGTCCGGGCAATATTGAACGCTCCGCCCCAGCCGGTGTCGGCATCGACGAGCAGCGGCGCGGCAGCGGCGTCGGTGATCCGGCGTATATCGGTGAGCACATCTTCTGGGTTGCTGATGCCGAGGTCCGGCACTCCAAGGGAATTCATGGCCACGCCGCCCCCCGAAAGGTAGAGCGCGCGAAAGCCAACCGCCTCGGCGAGGCGCGCGGTGTAGGCATTGATGGCGCCGGCGAGCTGCAGGGGCTGCTCTTCGCGCAACACCTGCCGAAACTGCGCGCCGGCACTGCGTGGATGGCTCATTTGTTCTCATTATAAGCGCTTTGCAGGCACGGCCGGCCACTGGCAGCCATACCGCAAGCGACTGCGTCGGTCCGGCCCCACGGTTATAATGCCGCCCCTTTTGCCACCGCGGGTGTCGCGGCATGAGCCAGTATTCGATCGGCTGTCCGGCGGATAAGCGGGCCACGGGCGGGATTCTCGCCGACGCCGCCGGTCGCGCCAGCCCGACTGATGTTTAGTCTATGAACAGCCTGCGCGGCAAAACCCTTTTTATCAGCGGCGCCTCGCGCGGCATTGGTCTGGCGATCGCGCTGCGCGCGGCCCGCGATGGGGCCAACATCGCCGTCGCCGCCAAGACCGACACGCCTCACCCTACCCTGCCCGGCACGATTCACACCGCCGCCGCGCAGATCGAGTCGGCCGGAGGCCAGGCCCTGGCGCTGCTCTGCGATATCCGCAGCGAGGAGCAGGTCGAGGCGGCCGTGGCCGCCACGGTCGCGCGCTTTGGTGGCATCGACGTGTGCATCAACAACGCGAGCGCTATCAGCCTGACGCCGATTCTCGCCACGCCGCTCAAACGGTTCGACCTGATGCATGCGGTCAACGCGCGCGGCAGCTTCCTGGTCGCACAAAAGACACTCCCGCATTTGCTGCAGGCGGCCAATCCGCATGTGCTGTCGATCTCGCCGCCGCTGAGCATGGAGGAACGCTGGTTTGCACCCCACGTGGCCTACTCCATGGCCAAATTCGGCATGAGCATGGTGGTGCTCGGGCTGGCCGGGGAATTTCGCGGCCGGGTTGGCGTGAATGCCCTCTGGCCGCGCACCGCCATCGACACCGCGGCGATGGCCGTGCTCAAGGAACACCTGCCGGTCGGTGCGCTGCGCTCGCCCGAGATCATGGCGGACGCCGCCTACCTGATCCTGACCAGCGATGCGCACACCACGACGGGCCACTTCTACATCGACGACGAGCTGCTCGCTGCGCACGGCATCACCGACCTTTCCCGCTATGCGCCGGCCGGCGTCGCCGATGTCGACATCACCCCCGACTTCTTCGTGCCCAGTCTGCGCCAGCTCAGGAGCCGCCGGTGACCGCCTCGCCCACAGTCGTTCTCTACGAGCAGCGCGGGACGGTGGCACTGATCACCCTCAATCGACCGGAAGTGCTCAACGCGTTTAACCAGGCGCTGCGCCTGCAGTTGGCCGCGGCGCTGCAACGCGCAGCCTCCGATCCCGCGGTGTCGGCTCTGGTTCTCGCGGCCGCCGGCCGCGCCTTTAGCGCCGGGGCTGATCTCAAGGCCATGGACCCGCGCCAGATCAGTGGGGACGAAGTGCGTCGGCAGCTTGAAGAAGAATACGGCGCCGGCATAAGGATCATCATGGAGACCGGCAAGCCGGTGATCGCGGCCGTCGAGGGACTGGTGGCCGGCATCGGCTGCGCCTATATGCTCGCCAGCGACCTCGTAATCATGGCTGAAGATGCCTATTTTACCCTGCCGTTCCACAACATCGGCTTGATACCGGACGGCGGCATCAATTGGCTGCTGGAGCGCCAGCTCGGCGCGCGCCGGGCCTTCGAGCTGGCGGTGGACTGCGAGCGCATCCCGGCAGCGCGCTGTCGGGAGCTTGGTCTGGTCAATCGCGTGGTACCGAAGGGCGCGGCCACCGACACCGCTCTGCAGTGGGCGAGCCGGCTGGCCACGCGCGCGCCGCTGGCCATCAGGCATACCAAGAAGTTGCTGCGCCACGCGGCCACCGTCGACTACCCACAATCAGTGCACGCCGAGGCGGCGGCGCAAATGCAATGCGCCGACAGCGAGGATTTTCGGGAAGGTGTCGCGGCGTTTCTGGAAAAGCGCGAGCCGCGATTTTCTGGCCGCTAATGCCTCCCGATATGCCAGCGACTCGCCGATGAGCGTCCAGACCACCGGTCAAGTGATCGCCGATGCCCTGGTGGCGCACGGGGTGGACACCATATTTGGCATTCCCGGAGCGCACACCTACGATCTCATCGACGCATTGGCGCAGCGGCAAGAACAATTACGCTTCATAACCACGCGCCATGAGCAGGGCGCCGGCTACATGGCGTTTGGTTACGCGAAGGCGACCGGCCGCGTCGGCGTGTGCACCGTCGTGCCAGGACCCGGTGTGCTCAATGCCGGCGCCGCACTGTGCACCGCCTACGGTGCCACGACGCCGGTGCTGTGCGTCACCGGCAACATCCAGGCCCACCTCATCGGCCAGGGTCGCGGGCAGCTGCATGAGCTGCCTGACCAGCTCGCATTGCTGCGTGGCCTGACGAAATGGTCCGAGCGTATCAACCATCCCAGCGAAGCGGGCAACGTCATGGCCGAAGCGTTCCGTCAGCTGCGGAGCGGACGCGTGCGGCCGGTGGCGGTTGAGACGCCGTGGAACGTCTTCGGCATGCAATCCGAAGTCGCTCCGGTGGCGCCGTTCGCGCCGATACCCGCGCCCGAACCCGATCCGGCCGCCCTCGCCGCCGCGGCTCGGCTCATCGCCGCCGCCAAGCGGCCGCTCATCATGGTGGGCGCCGGGGCGCTGGATGCGGCCGAGTCGGTGCTCGAGCTCGCCGAACTCCTGCAGGCTCCCGTGACCGCCCATCGCAGCGGCAAGGGCGTGGTGAGCGAGGATTCGCCCTACGGTCTGTCCGCGGTCGCCGCCTGGGAGTACTGGGCGAGCTGCGACGTGCTGATCGGCATTGGCAGTCGCCTTGAGCTGCAGTATCTGCGCTGGCGCTGGTTTCCGAAGGGCCTGAAGGTGGTGCGCGTCGATATTGACCCGACCGAGATGGTGCGCCTGCGGCCCGAGGTTGGCCTGGTGACCGACGCCACACTCGGCAGCCGCGCACTGATCAAGGCGCTGACCCCGCTGATCAAGGCGCGACCCTCGCAGGCCGCACAACTCAGCGCGATCAAGCAGCGCGCCCAAGCCGCGATCCAGTCGGTCGCACCGCAGATGGCGTACTTGAATGTGATCCGCGAGGTGTTGCCGCGCGACGGGTATTTCTGCGAGGAGATTTCCCAAGTGGGCTTCACCGCCCGCTTCGGCTTTCCGGTCTACAAGCCACGCCAGTACGTGACCTGCGGGTACCAGGACAATCTGGGATATGGCTTTAACACCGCACTCGGCGTCAAGGTCGCCCATCCCGACAAGGCCGTGATCGCGGTCAGTGGCGACGGTGGATTTCTGTTCGGCGCGCAGGAATTGGCGACCGCGGTACAGTATCGCATCAACCTGGTCAGCATCGTCTTCAACAATTCGGGCTACGGGAACGTCCGGCGCGACCAACAGGACAAGTATCAGGGCCGGCTATTGGGGGTGGACCTGCACAACCCGGACTTCGTCAAGCTTGCGGAAAGCTTTGGAGTGCTGGGTTTGCGCGCCAGCAGCCCGCAATCGCTTAGGCCGATTCTGGAACGCGCACTCGCGGCCGATGCGCCGGTGCTCATCGAGGTGAGCGTTCCGCCCGGCGGCGAGAGTTCACCGTGGGGCTTTCTGCACCCCTCTCCACCCGGCTAATTTGCGGCGCAGGGCGCTACAGGCGCACACGGCGCTCCAGCCGTTTGCGATCCAGGATGCGGCTGGCGATTTCCTCGATGCTGCACTCGGTAGTGTCAAGGTATGGAACGCCGACGCGCGTAAACAAAGCGAGCGCGGCCCGCAGCTCAAATTCCACCTGTGGCAGCGACGCATAACGGCTGTCCGGGCGCCGCTCGTGGCGGATCTGCTGCAGACGCTCCGAGCCAATCGTCAATCCAAACAGCTTGTGCCGATGCGGCGCCAGCACCGCCGGCAGTCCGCCGGCGTCCAGGTCTTCCTCGGCCAGCGGATAGTTTGCGGCATACACACCGTACTGCAGCGCCAGGTACAGGCAGGTGGGCGTCTTTCCCGACCTCGACACGCCGATCAGCACCACGTCGGCGCGCGCATAGTCGCGCGCTCCGGTGCCATCGTCATTGGCCAGCGCAAAATTGGTGGCATTGATGCGCGCCGTGTAGGCGGCCAGATCGGCCATGCCGTGCGCACGACCGCTGGCATGCGCCGAAGGCATCGCGAGCTCGGTCTCCAGCGGGCCCAGAAAGGCTGCGAAGAAATCCAGCACCAATGCGTTGGCCTGCTGCACGACCGCGCGCACAGCGTCGTCCACCAGAGTCGCGAACACGATCGGGCGCAGCGCGCTGTCACGTCCCGCCATGTCTATGCGTTGCACGACTTCGGCGGCCTGCGAGACCGTAGCAATGAAGGGCAGCGTAATGGATTGGTAATCGGCCCGATCAAACTGTGTCAATAGGCTGTGGCCCATAGTTTCGGCGGTGACACCGGTCTGGTCGGAGACAAAAAATACCGTGCGCTTGCTCACCCTGGTGTCCTACTTCCCGTCGCTGTGATTGAACATCGCAGTGTCCCACGTCGTGAAATCGTGGACAATAAGCCCAAGAACCATGATTGGACCGATGCGGTGACACCATACGTTATTTCCCTTGATGAAGTTGGCCTTGGCGACGTCGCCCGCGTCGGCGGCAAGAACGCCTCGATCGGCGAGATGCTGCGCGCCCTCACCAAACTCGGCGTGCGCGTCCCGCGCGGTTTTGCGACCACTGCCGACGCCTACCGCGAGTTCCTCAGAAAAGGGGAACTCGATAAGCGCATCAGCTCGGCGCTGGCCGGACTCGACGTCGAGGACGTTAAGGCGCTCGCCGCCTGCGGCAAACGTATTCGAGAGTGGGTACTGGCCACGCCCTTTCCACCGGAACTGCAGCAGGCGGTGCTGGAAAGCTGGCGGCAAATGGACCGCGGCACCGGCATTAGTGTGGCCGTGCGTTCCTCGGCGACGGCAGAAGACTTGCCGGAAGCATCCTTCGCCGGTCAGCAGGAGACCTTTCTAAACGTACGCGGCGAGTCGGCATTGCTTCGCGCCATGCACGAGGTGTACGCCTCATTGTTTACCGACCGCGCGATCGCCTACCGCGTCCACCAGAATTTCAATCACGACGACGTGGCACTGTCGGTCGGGATCCAGCACATGGTGCGCAGCGACCTGGGTAGCAGCGGCGTGATGTTCACCCTGGACACCGATTCAGGGTTTCGCGGCGTCGTATTCGTGACCAGCGCCTACGGTCTGGGCGAACCGGTGGTGCAAGGCGCCGTCAATCCGGACGAATTCTACGTGTACAAGCCTGCCCTGCGCGCCGGCCATCGGGCGATTCTGCGCCGCAATCTCGGCTCCAAAGCCGTGAAAATGATCTACGCGGAGCCCGGCAGCGACGCAAGCGTATGCACTGTGCCGGTGCCGGAGGCTGAACGGGCGCGCTTTTCGCTCTCCGACAGTATCGTCGAGGAACTCGCCCGCCTGGCGCTGCTGGTCGAGCAGCATTACGACTGCCCCATGGATATCGAATGGGCGTATGACGGGAGCGATCAAAAGCTCTACATCCTGCAGGCGCGGCCCGAGACCGTGCACAGTCGGGTCGGCCGGGTGGTACAGCGCTTTACACTGCGAGGACGCTCAAAGGTCATCACCGAGGGTCGCAGCATCGGCGGACGCATCGGCAGCGGTCGGGCGCGCGTGATACGTGATTCGACCAGCATGGCGCTGGTGCAGCCCGGCGAGGTGCTGGTGGCCGATATGACCGATCCGGACTGGGAACCGGTCATGAAGCGCGCCGCCGCCATCGTTACCAACCGCGGCGGGCGCACCTGCCACGCCGCGATTATCGCCCGCGAGCTCGGGGTGCCGGCGGTGGTGGGTTGCGGCAACGCCACGCAACTCATCCGCGACGGCCAGGAAGTCACCGTCAGCTGCGCGGAGGGCGACACCGGGTATATCTACGAGGGGTTGCTGGACTTCGAGAAACAGCAGATTGCACACGACACCATGCCCGCGGCGCCGGTGCGGATCATGATGAACGTCGGCAATCCTGACCGCGCGTTTGCTTTCGCCGCCCTGCCCCACCAGGGTGTCGGTCTGGCGCGATTGGAATTCATCATCAATCGCATGATCGGCGTGCATCCCCGGGCACTGCTCGAATTCGAGAGCCAGGATTCGGCCGTCAAACAGAGCATCCGCCAGCGCATCGCAGGGTATGCCGATCCGGTAAGTTTTTTTGTCGATCGCCTGAGCGAAGGCGTGGCGCTGATCGCCGCCGCCTTTGCGCCGGAGCCGGTGATCGTGCGGCTCTCGGACTTCAAGTCGAACGAATACGCGAATCTCATCGGCGGTCCGCGCTACGAGCCGCACGAAGAGAATCCGATGCTCGGATTCCGCGGTGCCGCCCGCTACGTGGATGAGGCGTTCCGTGGCTGCTTTGAACTCGAGTGCCGGGCGTTACGGCGCGTCCGCGAGGAGATGGGACTGCGCAACGTGCAGGTCATGGTGCCCTTCGTGCGCACGGTCAGCGAAGCCAAGCATGTCACCGAACTGCTCGCGGCCAATGGCCTCACGCGCGGCGTACATGACCTGAAGCTCATCATGATGTGCGAGCTGCCGAGCAATGCGTTATGCGCGGAAGAGTTCCTGCAGTACTTTGACGGCATGTCCATCGGCTCGAACGATCTGACCCAGTTGACGCTCGGGGTTGATCGCGACTCGGCGCTGGTGGCCGGGAGTTTTGACGAACGCAACGGCGCCGTGCAGGCACTGATGGCGATGGCGATTGCCGCCTGTCGCAAGCACGGCAAGTACATCGGCATATGCGGCCAGGGGCCGTCCGACCATCCGGACCTGGCACGTTGGCTGGTCGATCAGGGGATCGACAGCCTTTCGCTCAATCCCGACACCGTGGTCGCCACCTGGCTGCTTCTGGCCGGCGCCTCAGGCTGAACCCCCGGCCAGACCGGCCTCTATATCAGTGCTCAGACTCTCCGGCTTGTCGGCCGGTGCGTAGCGCTTCAGCACGCCGCCGTCGCGGCCGACGAGAAACTTGGTGAAGTTCCACTTGATGGCCTCGCTGCCGAGCAGCCCAGGACGGGCGGATTTCAGAAATTTGTACAGCGGATGGGCGTTGGCACCGTTGACATCGATCTTGGCGAACAGCGGAAAGCTGACGTGATAGTTCAGTGTACAGAACTCGCGGATCTCGGCCGCATCGCCGGGTTCCTGGTGCCCAAACTGATCGCACGGAAAACCAAGCACCGCCAGCCCGCCGCTCCGATAACGTTCGTAGAGCGCCTCGAGGCCTTGGTATTGCGGCGTAAAACCGCAACGACTGGCGACGTTGACGATCAGTAGCACCTGCCCGGCGTAATCGCCGAGCTTTTGTTCCACCCCCTCCAGAGTGCGCACCTCAATGTCGTAAATGCCCATTGCACCGCTCCGCTGCCGATCCGCGTTATCAGCCTAGCAGACCGGACTGCTATGATCACGCGGCCCGAATACGGCGCCGGAGCCCTCGCTTGCACATCCGCTATTGCATTGCTCAAGTCCGCAATCGCGGTTATGGCCTGGGCAACGAGCTGATTCCCTGGGCGCGCGCACTACTCGCGGCGCAATTGCTCGATGCGCACTGCTTCCCGCCCGCATTTGGCTTGAATCGCCGGCGTTACTGGCGGCACTTCGGTACGCCGCGCTATGACTGGCTGCGTAACCGCACGCTGCCGCGACTGCTGCCGCGTGTCGAGTTCACTGAGGCGGACTGGCGCAGGCTCGGCGCCGGGGACGTGCTGGCGGCGTTGCGCGGTTTCGCCGCCGAGCACCGCCTGCTCGAGCGGCGCGCCTACGTATTTGTCACCACCGGCATGTGGGGTGGCTACATGCATATCGAGGCGGCGCGCATGCACATGCGTGCGATCCTGCAGACCAGCCGTTATGCCGCGGGAAATCTGGTGCGGCTGGCCGCCCGGCTCGATCCGGCTCGCCTCACCATCGGCATGCACGTGCGCTTCGGTGACTTCCGTCCGGCCGACGGCGTGCAGGACTACCGTGGACTGTGGAACACCGCCCTGCCGATGGAGTGGTACGTCAACGTGGCGCGCAGCTTGCAGCGCGAATTCGGCAGCGAGGCGCAATTCCTGGTGGTCAGCGACGGCACCGCTGCGCAGTTGCAGCCGCTGCTTGACGCGGTGCCCTGTGTCACCACGGCCGATATTCCGGACTCGGACTGCTCTGATCTGCTGGCATTGGCCGATGCCGACCTGCTGGTCTGCTCGATATCCTCCTACAGCCAGTGGGCGGCGTTCCTGTCTCAGGCGCCCTACCTTTGGTATGCGCCCAGTCTTCAGGTCCACCAAGGCGAGCGCGGCTCGATCTGGGGCGGGAGCTTCCCCGACACAGGCCCGAGGATCTCCGATGGTTCGCTGCCCCGGGGCATTCCGGTGGCGCTGCCCGGAATTTTGCCGCCCGCGCTGCCCGCATTGCTCCGCCAACGCCGCGCCTTCTTGCGCGCGGATCAGGATCTGGTCCGCGGCGGCCTTGCTCCACTGCGACTCGGGGACGCGGCGCTATAGCCTGCGATCGTAGAGTGCCGGGCGCCCCGGTCGCCGGTCGCTGCGGTCCCGGAAAATGTTACGTTTTGCTTTAATTCGGACCCAAGGGCGGGTTATGGGGAATCACGCATCATTTCGGGGCTGCATACCCGATTCCGGTCCGAAGGAATTGTGAACCGCATACCCCTGCCCGCGTTCCCTCGGGCCTAGGCTGCTCGGCATGGCCCGAGTAGCGGATGAGCCCAAAGTCAATGCCGAGCGCGTTCGCGCTCTGCTGTCGCGCTGGCAGTTGAGCCTGGAACTGCACACGCGCTATCTGGCGCTCGACGATGCGCACTATTGGCACGTTCAGCCCTGGCCTCCGCATGAGCGGCCCGCGGCCTGGATCGTACAGTTGGCGCGCCAGAAGGTCGCGGAATTGGCGCGGGCGTTGGCCGAGCGCAGCGCGGGCGGCGACTTTGGCTTCGCGGTGGCCCTCGAACAAATGCTCTTCCTGGCCAATCTGGTCGGGCTCCAGCCCGCCGGGCGCCACCTGCCGCTGGCCGACCCGCAGAATGAACAAGCCGAGGTTTTGCCGCCGCCCGACTCGACCATCAACGACACGCGTCGCTCGCGTTCGGGTCGAATGAGCGCGCGCGCCCGGAGTCTGCGCGCCGGGGCCGCAGTCCCCGCACGCGCCAGCCGAAATTCAGCCACCGAGCCGACGCTCCCGGCCATGCCCCCGGTGAGCGCTGCCGCCGGCCCGGTGGTCGAGGATGCCGTGCGGTTACTGCAGTGGGGGCGCAAATGGCACGAGCTCGGCGAGCTGATCGCTCGCCTGCCGCAGCGGCCCTCGGTGGGCGAGACTCGGCGGATCCTGCGCACGCACCGGGCGCGAATCGAAGCCGCCGCCGCCGATTCAGCGGGTGCGCACCAATAGCACCACCGCGGCGAGAGCGAGCATCAGGGTCGGCACCCAGGCCATCACCAGCGGATTAAGACTGAATTCCACCGTGCCGCTATCGATCGTGCGCTGCAGGAAGAAGTACACCAGCCCGATGCCCAGACCCATGGTGCTGCGGGCCCCGCTCCCCGAGGAGCGCATCACCCCGAAGCCGAAGGGCAACGCAAACAACACCGCGAACGGAATCGCCACGCTGCGTGCCAGGCCTGACCATAGCGCCAACTGATAGGTGCGCGAGTCGAGGTCGTTGGCTCGCAGATACCGAATCGCGCGGTACAGCGCACGAAAGGCCATCTCATTGGGCTCCACCACCGCCAGCTGCAGGAAGCCCACACTGGCGGCCGAAACCAGCTGGTGCCGGGCTTCGTGCCGACCCTCTACCGAGTCATCGGCGAAGCGCGATTCCGAATAATCTCCCAGCGCCCAGCTGCTGCCGACGCTCTGCGTGGCGCGGTGCGCCCGGGCCACCGCCGCCAGCCGGTTATCGGGGGTGAGCTCGAAAATCAGCATGCCGCCAAACTCGCTGATGCTCGAGCGCTCCGCAACGTTGATGAGCAGGTTGCCGTCGCGCACCCAGGCGCCACCGCTGCCCGCCAGACTGAGATTGTCGTAGCGGGCTAGTGCCTTGCGCTCATCGGCGAGCTGCTCGAATCTTGGCGCGACGTACTCGCCCACCGCCAGGCCCGCGAGCAGCAGCAGGGCGCCGCAGCCGAGCATGGTGCCGGCCATGCGCCACTTCGACATCCCTCCTGAGCGCATCGCGGTCAACTCGTGACTGCGCGCCAGTGCACCCACGCCCAGCATCGAACCGACCAGTACTCCGACCGGGAATACATTGAGCGCAAAGCGCGGCACCGTGAGCAGGCTGTGCACCAGACCCTCGATCATGTCGTAATGACCGACACCGATCGCGCCCTGCTCGCTGATGAAATTAAACAGCACACCGAGCACCAGCAACACCGCCATCACCAGGATGATCGCACCGAGCACGGTGCGCGCCACGTAGCGGCTGAGCACGCTCACGCGTACTTCCTCGCCAGCCACAGGCACAAGGCAATGATCGGCACGTGCACCCACCAAATGCCGAGCACCGAGGGACTTACTCCGTGCTCGTACCAGGTGCGTGCCGCGATGGCGAGGTTGCCGTACAGGGCAAATATCATCACCGCCGGCCAGACTCGTTCGTAGCGGCCCTGGCGCGGACGCAGCCGGCCGATGGCCATGGCGCAGCCGGCGGCCACCAGCACCATGACCGGAAATCCCCAGCGCCATTGCAACTCGGCGCGATCGCGGGTCGCAGTGCTGCCGATCAGGTCGGCGGTCTTGCGCTCATCGAGCCTTTGGCCCTGAGCCACCGGTTCGGGGATCGCGAGCGGTACGCGCAGTTCCGCGAACCGCAGGAAGCGGTAGCGGCGCGTGCCGGGCACGCCCTCGCTGCGCTCTCCGTCCAGCAGCACGATGCTCTGGCTGAGGCCGTCCGGGCCGATCTCGCGGCGAGCTCGCTGTGCGACCGTCGTGACCACCGCCGCATCACCGCCCTGCTTGTCGCCGCCCTGCTTGATGAACACCCGCTGCAATACCCCGGCGGCGTCGGCCGCGCGCGCATAGACCACGGTATGGCCGCCGTCAAAGCTGCGAAAGCGGCCCGGCGTGATCGGCACCGCCAGACCCGCACGCACCGCCTCGGCGGTCAGTGCCACGCGGCGCTGCGCGGCCTGCGGCGCGAATTGCAGGTTGAGCCAGGCGCTCAGGCCCGCCACCGGCAGCGCCAGCACGATGATCGGAAACCAGGCTCTTCCCCGGCCGTAGCCGCAGGCCTGGGCAGCGGCCATCTCGCTGTCGTGATAGAGCCGCCCGAGCGCCAGCACCACGCCCAGGAGCAGTCCCAGGGGCAACAGCAGGGAAAAATTCTCCGCCGCGCCCAGCAGGAACAACTGCAACACCAGCCCGCGCGGGTATTGGTACTCGGCGGCCCGTTTCAATACCGCGCCCAGCTGGTAGATAAACAGGATGGCTGCCAACGCGCCCGTGACGCCCAGGAAATTAAGCGTCATCTCACGCAGAAAATACCGCTGCAGAATCCGCAAGGCACCCTCACGAATTGGTCCGTTTCGGCTAAACTGCCGCCCGTTCGCTACCCTACCTTATACTGAAGCGCTTGGCAGTAGCGCGATGTTAGGGAATTTTAAGGATCACTCATGCAATTCTCAGCCTATAGCGGCAGGGCCCTTGATCAGCGCACCGATTGCCTCGTGGTCGGTGTATTCGAGGGCCGTGTACTGGGGAGCGAAACCCGTGCGGTCGATCGCGCGGTGGGCGGGAAGATCAAAGAACTGGTGCGCCGCGGCGACTTCGCCGGTCGTGCCGGGGACTCCTTGCTGTTGACCGATTGGCCAGGCCTGCGCGGAAGCCGGCTGCTGCTGGTGGGTCTGGGCACCTCGGCAAGCTACCAGCGGCGCGGCTGGAAGCGCGCCCTGTCCACGGCCATGGGCGCGCTGGCGCGCACCCGCATCCGCAGCGCCAACTTTGCACTCGAGCGGCCCTCGGACCAGGGCCTTGATGATTACATCCTCGCCCGCTCGGCGGCTGAGACCTGCGCCGGTGGAAACTACCGAATCAATGCTCTTAAGAGCGGTAAGCGGCCGCCGGCGCCGGCCCTGGCGCGCGTCAAGGTCGGCCCGTTTTCGGCGCCGCGGTTGGCGGACGCGCGTCGCGGTCTGGCGGACGGCGAAGCCATTTCCGCCAGCAGCGTGCTGCTGCGCAATCTCGCCAACCTGCCGGGCAATGTCTGCACGCCCCGCTACCTCGCCGCGCAGGCGACGCAGCTGGCGCGCGCCCACCGCGCCGTGCGCGTGCGCGTCCTGAATGAAGCGCAGATTCGTCGCCTGAAGATGGGCTGCCTGCTGGCCGTGACCCGCGGCAGCGCCGAACCGCCGCGCTTCATCGTGCTCGAATACCGCGGTGGCCGGCGGGGCGCCGCGCCGCTGGTGCTGGTGGGCAAGGGCATCACCTTCGATTCCGGCGGCATTTCGCTGAAAGACGCCAACGCCATGGACGAGATGAAGTTCGACATGTGCGGTGCCGCCACGGTGCTCGGAGCCCTTGACCTGGCCGCCCGCCTCAAGCTGCGCCTCAACGTCGTGGGGCTTGTCGCCACCTGCGAGAACATGCCGGGCGGCCGCGCCATCAAGCCGGGCGACATCGTCACCAGCGCCGCCGGGCAGACGGTGGAAATCCTCAATACCGACGCCGAAGGGCGCTTGATCCTGTGCGATGCGCTGAACTACGCGCGTCGCTTCCAGCCCGCCGCGGTCATTGACATCGCGACTCTGACCGGCGCCTGCGTGGTCGCGCTGGGCGCCCATCATACGGGGATCATGGGTAACGACGACGGGCTGGCCCAGGAGCTGGTGGCCGCCGGCATTCGGGCCGACGATCGCGCCTGGCAGCTGCCGCTCACGGCCGAGTATGGCGAGCAGCTCAAGACCAATTTTGCCGACGTCGCCAACGTCGCCGGCCGCGAAGGCGGTGCGATCACCGCTGCCGCGTTCCTGGGTCGCTTTACCAAAGGCATGAAGTGGGCGCACCTTGATATCGCCGGTACTGCCTGGCTCACGGGCACCGCCAAGAGCGCCACGGGGCGTCCGCTAGGGCTGCTGGCGGATTTCCTGATCCAGCGCGCGCGCGCCTAACTCCGCCCAAGGCCAGTGCGTGCAGCGCGCGGATTTCTACGTGCTGGAGGGGAGTGATTCCCGACAACGCTGGCGCTTCGCGTGTCAGGAAATCGAGAAGGCGTTTCTCGCCGAGGAACGGGTCCTGGTCTGGCTGGACAGCGACGCCGACGTCGCGGCCTTCGACGACCTGCTGTGGACTTTTGCCGACCGCAGCTTCATTCCTCACGAACCCCTGAGCCCTGATTCCGACTGGGAGGAAACGCCGGTGCTGCTGAGCGCCGGCCGCGAAGCACCGACCGCCCCGCAGGTGATCGTCAATCTCGCCGCCACCACCCCGCCTGGGCTTGAGCGCGTGGCGCGGCTCATCGAAATTGTCGATGCCGACGCCGCGCGCCGCCAGGCCGGGCGCCTACGCTTCAAGCACTACCGGTCGCTGGGCGTCGAGCCGGTGACTCACAAACCGGGTGCGGGCAGCGCCTAACGCCATGGACAAGACCTACTCGCCAGCCGACATCGAGCAGCGCTGGTATGCCCGATGGGAAGCAAGCGGCGCGTTCGCGCCGCGCACGGACGAGAAGGCTCCAGCCTATTGCATCATGATTCCGCCGCCGAACGTGACCGGCACGCTGCACATGGGGCACGCTTTCCAGGACACGATCATGGACGCGCTGACGCGCTACCACCGCATGCGCGGTGAGGCCGCGCTCTGGCAACCGGGTACCGACCACGCGGGCATTGCCACCCAAATGCTGGTGGAGAGACAGCTCAATGCCGAGGGCCGTCAGCGCACCGACCTCAGTCGCGAGCAGTTCGTCGAACGGGTGTGGCAATGGAAGCGACAGTCGGGGGGCACGATCGCGCAGCAGCTGCGGCGGCTGGGCGCGTCGGTCGATTGGTCGCGCGATCGGTTCACGATGGATCCTGGCCTGTCGGCCGCGGTCACGGAAGTGTTCGTGCGCTTGCACGAACAGCAGCTGATTTATCGCGGCCAGCGCCTGGTGAACTGGGACCCGGTGCTGCACACGGCGCTGTCCGACCTGGAAGTCTTAAGCGAAGAGGAATCCGGATCGCTGTGGTACCTGCGCTACCCATTGAGCGACGGGACCGGGAACGTGGTGGTGGCAACCACCCGTCCCGAGACCATGTTCGGCGACGCGGCGGTGGCCGTGCACCCTGAAGACGAGCGCTACCGACCGCTGGTCGGCAGGACCGTACGCCTCCCGCTCGCCGATCGAGACATTCCGATCATCGCTGACGAATACGTCGATCCAAGCTTTGGCACCGGGTGCGTCAAAATCACACCGGCTCACGACTTCAATGATTACGCGGTCGGGCTGCGCCACTCGCTGCCGCTGATCAACGTGCTGACGCCCAGCGCCCACCTCAATGACATCGCCCCCAGCGATCTGCGGGGCCTGGACCGGTTCAGTGCGCGGGCGCGCATTATCGAGCAGCTCACGGCCGCCGGGCTCATCGAGCGCATCGACGCGCACAAGATCATGGTTCCGCGAGGTGATCGGAGCGGAGCGGTGGTTGAGCCGTATCTGACCGACCAGTGGTACGTGCGGGTCGCACCGCTGGCGGCTCCCGCCATTGCCGCGGTGGAGTCCGGTCAGATCCGGTTTGTGCCTGCGAACTGGGACAAGACCTATTTCCAGTGGATGCACAATATCCAGGACTGGTGCATCAGCCGGCAACTCTGGTGGGGTCATCGCATTCCCGCCTGGTATGACGAGGCCGGCAACATCTATGTGGCGCGCGATGAGGCCGGCGCCGTGGCCAAAGCGCGCGCGCACCACGGGCGCGAGGTGGCGTTGCGCCAGGACGAGGACGTACTGGATACCTGGTTCTCCTCGGCGCTCTGGCCATTCTCCACCCTGGGCTGGCCCGAGCCGAGCGCCGCACGGGCGCGCTTTTATCCCAGCAATGTGCTGGTGACCGGCTTCGACATTATCTTCTTCTGGGTCGCGCGCATGATCATGATGGGCCTCAAGTTCATGGGCGACGTGCCGTTCCGCGAGGTCTACGTGCACGGCCTGATCCGCGATGCCGAGGGCCAGAAGATGTCGAAGTCGAAGGGCAACGTGATCGACCCGCTCGACATCGTCGATGGCATCGGGCTCGAGCCGCTGGTCGCCAAGCGCACCGGTGGCGTGCTGCAACCGCACTTGGCCGCGGGCATCGAGGCCGCCACGCGCCGGCAGTACCCGGAGGGCATCGCCGCGTATGGAACCGACGCCCTGCGCTTCACCTTCGCCTCGCTGGCGACTCACAGCCGCGATATTCGATTCGATATGCAGCGCGTTGCCGGATACCGAAATTTCTGTAACAAGCTGTGGAATGCGGCACGTTTCCTGATGATGACCATCGAGCAGTCGGCCACCATAAGTCACGACGGAGCGGTTGAATACTCGGCAGCGGACCGCTGGATCCGCTCACGCCTCGGCGCTGCCATTCGAAACGTCGATGACGCGTTTGCAGACTATCGTTTCGATTTCGCCGCGGCCGCGCTCTATGATTTTACCTGGCATGAGTACTGCGATTGGTACTTGGAGTTTGTCAAGCCGGTCATGCAGGGTACCGACGTCGCGGTGGCGTTGCAGCGCGGCGCGCGCAGTACGCTGCTCGCAGTGCTCGAGGCGCTGTTGCGCGCTCTGCACCCGCTCATGCCCTTCATCACCGAAGAGATATGGCAGCGCGTGGCGCCGCTGGTGCCCGGCGCGTTTACGACCGCCAGCATCATGCTGGCCCCGTGGCCGCTCGCCACCGCCTTCGCCGCCGATGCCACTGCAGAGCACGAGATCGGCTGGCTGATGCGCGTGGTGCTCGGCGTGCGGCAGATTCGGGGAGAAATGGACATCAGCCCGGCGCGCAAACTGCCGCTGCTGTTGCAGCACGCCGGCCCCGGGGACATCGAACTCGCACAGCGCCACCAGGCCTTGCTCATGCGGCTTGCGGGCGTGAACGCGCCGCAGCTGGTGCCGCCCGGCGCCCCGCCGCCGCCGGCGGCGGCGGCGATCGTTGGCGAACTGACTTTGCTGGTGCCGATGGCCGGGCTCATCGATCCGGCGGCCGAGCACGCACGCCTCACCAAAAAAATGGAAAAGACCCGGCAGGAAATTGCCCGCGCCAAGGCCAAGCTCGGCAACGATAGTTTCGTGCGCGGTGCACCGGCCGCCGTCGTGGCTCAGGAGCGCGAGCGGCTGGCTGCCTTCGAGCAGGCACTGGCCGGACTGGAGCGGCAGCTCGAACAAGTGCGCGCGCTGCAATCATGAGCCGACTGGGCGATGCGCTGGCTGCCATCGAACGAGTGGTGCTCGGCAAGCCCGGGCAGATACGCCTGTGCCTCGCCTGCCTGCTGGCGCGCGGACACTTGCTGATCGAGGACGTCCCCGGCGTCGGCAAGACCACGCTCGCGCATACCTTGGCGCAGGTCCTCGGACTCGAATGGCGACGCCTGCAGTTTACCAGCGACCTGCTGCCCGCCGATGTCGTCGGCGTGTCGGTGTTTGACCGCACCACGCAGCAGTTCCAATTCCGGCCGGGGCCGGTGTTCACGCAACTGCTGCTCGCCGATGAGATCAATCGCGCCAGCCCCAAAGCGCAGAGCGCGCTGCTCGAGGCCATGGAGGAACGGCAAGTCAGCATAGACGGCGTGACCCACCCGCTCCCGGACCCGTTCTTTGTGGTCGCGACGCAAAATCCGCACGAACAGCTGGGCACCTTTGGACTGCCCGAGTCCCAGCTCGATCGATTCCTGATGCGCGTTACCATCGGCTACCCCGACCGCCAGTCGGAGCGCGCGCTGCTGCTCGCGGGCGAACGCCAGGAGCTGCTGCAATCGACCGCCGCGGTCCTGACGCCAAACGAGGTGCTGGCGGCACAACGCGCGGTGCGCGCCGTGTACGTCGGTGCGACGCTGCTCGATTACGTCCAGGCGCTGGTGGCGCATTCGCGTTCGGTATTCACCTTGGGGCTCTCGCCGCGCGCCGCGCAGGGCCTGGTGCGCGCCGCGCAGGGCTGGGCGCTGCTGGCCGGCGAGCGCGCGGTGTTGCCCGAACACGTGCAGGCGGTCTTGCCTTCGGTCGCCTCGCACCGCCTTGAGCAAAGCGACGGCGGCGCCAGCCCCGACGGCGTGCGACTGGCCGAGACCCTGCTCACCGCCGTACCCGTGCCGGTCTAGGGGCCCCGACCCGTGTTCGCTGCGCTGCGCCTACGCACCGTCGAGCGCATCGCGCGCTGGGCACGCACGCGGCAGGGAGAAGACGCCCTGCCACTGATCTTGCGGGCGCGCCGCTTGTACATTTTGCCGACGCGTGCCGGTTACACCGCCGGCGCACTGCTGTTCGTGATGCTGATCGCCGGCCTCAACTACACCAACAGCCTGGCACTGCTGCTGACTTTTCTGCTGGTAGGCTTTGTGCTGGTCGGCATGCACGAGTGCCAGCGCACTTTGCAGGGTCTGGAACTGTCGCGCGCGCAAGCGGCCGATTGTTATGCGGGCGCGGATGGCACCCTGGAGCTGCGCTTTGCCAACAGCGCCCGCACCGCACGCCGCGCCTTCACGGTACGCGCGGCGCCCGGGGTGGCGACGCATTTCGATATCGCGCCGGAGGCCCCCGCCGGCGTGCTGGTTACGCAGCGCTGCGCGCGGCGCGGACGCCACCGGATCGGGCGGTTGGAACTGGCCAGCACCGCGCCGTTCGGCCTGTTTCGCTGCTGGACCTGGCTGCACCTGCCCATTGAGGTCATCGTCTATCCGCGGCCGCTCGGGTCTCGGCCGTTGCCCACGGCAGCGGTGGGACGGGCAGCACTCTCGCCCAGTCGCTCGTCAGGAGAAGACGAATGGGCGAATCTGCGCGCCTACCAGCAAGGGGATAGCCCGCGCAGCATCGCCTGGAAAACCGTGGCGCGCGGCGGACCGCTGATGGTCGGTCAATACGCCGGTGCCGCAGGGAGCGATTATCGGCTGAGTTTTGACGGTTTGGAGTCGCTCGATCTGGAGGCGCGCTTGAGCCAACTGTGCGCCTGGGTCGATGAGTGCGCAAGAATCGGTGCCGCCTGTGAACTCGAGTTGCCGGGCCTGCAGGTCCCATTGGGCCGTGGCCCCGCGCACCGGACCGCAGCGCTGCGCGCGCTGGCGCTCTACGGAGCGGTGCCATGACCACCCCCATTCCCGACCGCTCGTGCACCGCTCTGGCGATCGCGGCGCTGCTGATTACCGCCGCCGTGAACTGGCATCACCTGGCGTGGTGGTGCCTGCCCCTGCTGCTGCTCGCCAGCGGCTGGCATGCGCGCGCCGCGCTGCGCGGGTATGCGCTGCCAGGCCGCGCAGCGCGCGTCGGGCTGGCCCTCATCATTACCTGCGGGGTATTGCTCAGCTACCGCACGCTCAATGGCCTGGCCGCCGGCGCGACCTTGCTCGCGGCCATGTCGGCCGCGAAACTCTTCGAAGCGCGCAGCTTACGCGACTGGCGCGTGCTCAACGGCGCGACCCTGTTTCTGTTGTTGGCCGCATGCCTCGATCGCCAACAGCTGTGGCGCTTGCCGGTGTACGCCTTGTGCCTGTGGTTGAGTGCCAGCTCCCTGCGCGGCCTGGGCGGGGGCGCGCCACTGCCCGCCACCACGCTGCTGCGCGAGTCCGCGCGCCAGCTCCTGTACGCGGTGCCGCTGGCGGCCGTGCTGTTTGTGTTCTTTCCCCGCTTGCCCGGCGCCTTCTGGGCTTTGCCGGGTGAGGCCACGGCCATTACCGGTCTGGGCGATGAAATGACCCCGGGAGAAATCGCGCGCCTGGTCGAATCCGACGACCCGGCCCTGCGGGTGCGTTTCTCGGGCGCGCTGCCCCCGGCGCGCGAGCGCTACTGGCGCGGCCCGGTGTTGCATGACTTTGACGGCGCGACCTGGCGTCGTCATCGCACGGCCCCAGTGGCAGCCACCGTATTGGAACCACGCGGCCCGCTCTATCGCTACAGCGCGACCATCGAGGCCAACACGCACAGCACGGTGATCGCGCTGGAGATGACCGTACCGCCTTCGGTGCCCGGCGTGTCGTACATGGACGATTTCCAGCTGCTCTCGCGCCGCCCCCTAAGCCAGGCGCAAAGCTATGAACTCACGGCCTACCCTTCGGCCCTTCGGCGCACCGAACTGGCACCGGCGATGCGCGAGCTCGACCTGGCGCTGCCGGCCAATCGCAATCCTCGCGCCCGCGACCTGGCGCTGCGCCTGCGCACCGCGGCGCGCGACGATGCCGCCTATGTCGCCGCCGTGCTCGATTTTTTCCGACTGGGTGGCTTCGAGTACACGCTGACGCCGCAACGCCTGGGACGCAACTCCATCGACGACCTGCTGTTTTCTACCCGGCAAGGCTTTTGCGGCCATTACGCCTCGGCCTTCGTCGATTTGATGCGCGCCGGCGGCGTGCCGGCGCGAGTGGTTACCGGGTATCAGGGCGGCGAATGGAATCCCATCGGTCATTACCTGACCGTGCGCCAGTCCGACGCGCACGCCTGGGCGGAAGTCTGGTTGCCGGGGCGTGGCTGGCTGCGGGCCGATCCCACCGCGGTCGTGTCCCCGCAGCGCCTGAGCCGCGAGCTGCTGGCCTTCGACGAGGACGCCGGCGGCGAAGGCGATCGACTTCGCGGCAGCGCCAGGTGGCTGGCGACGCTGCTGCAAGCATGGGACGCGGTCAATGCCTGGTGGCAGGATGACGTCGTCGGTTTCAACTTCGCACGCCAACTCAAAGTGGCCGACTGGCTGGGCTTTGGCGATCGCGACTGGCAGACGCTGGCGGTTGCGTTAGGCGCCGGCATGGCCGCCTGGCTGGTGTGGATCGCATGGTCGCTGCGCCGCATCGCGCAGAGCGTGGGGCCTGATGCTCTCACACGCGCCTGGCGCCGCATTGATCGGCGCATGGCGCGCGCCGGGCAGCCGCGCGCGTCGCACGAGGGTGTCCTCGCCTACTGCAACCGTCTTGCCTCGACCCACCCGGTCATGGCGGCGGCCGTGACCCCGCTGGCGACCCAGTACGCACGCTTGCGGTTCGGGCCGCCCATCGAATCCGGCGAGCTGCAGGTCTTCTTACGTGCGGCACGCCGTTTTGCGCGCGGCGAGTTGCGCTGAGCGAGGCAGGCGCTCGCTTGGGATGAGCCCGGAGGCTTGAGAGCGCGGCGGCGAGATTGCCGGGCCGCTAGCCGTTGAGCGGATCGCCCCAGCTGCGCACGCGGCCACTGTCGACGTGCACAAAATCGGATACCCGGTAGTAGCCCACGCCCCCGCTCGATTGCTGGAGCGCCACACGGGCCAGAGTCGCGCTCGCCACCCCGGCCAGTCGCACGTCGATGGCGCGACCGTCCATGTGCAGACTGTGTTCGGCCACGCCGTGGGAGAGCTCGCGCAAGGCGGCGTTGGTGGCCGCGGAACGATAACCGGAGATGATCTGGAAGGGTTCGGATCCCCCGACCACGGCCTGGAGCAGAAACAGCCGGTCCAGGACCGCCGGATCAATGGGATACACGGTATCGTTTCGAAAATCGCGCAACAACACGTTGACCTGCTGCAACACCGGACTGCAGTAGGCGCCGTCCGCAAAGTACGTCGCGGTCAGATGCTCGCCGGTATGGGTGTGCACGAACGACAACGTGCGCGGTGTGTCGATCGCCGCCAACGCGGTGCGCGTCGCGGCCAGTCCCACGCCGACCGCGGCCAGTTTCTGTAAAAAGCCGCGCCGGCCCAGCGCCACGTCGGCGCGAACTTTCGGGGTCCTAAGCATGGCGCTAAGGTGCCATATAACCGGCTGCGGTGCATCCCGCGGTGTGAAATCTGCGCGCCGCCGCACGGCTCTGTCAGACGATCAACAGTGCGCGAAAGTCATTGACGTTGGTGCGGGTCGGACCGGTCACCACCAAATTCTGCAGAGCGGCAAATATCGCGTAGGAATCGTTGCCCTCGAGGGAGGCGCGTGGATCAAGGCCCAGTGCGCGAGCCCGCGCCAGCGAATCGGGCCCGAGTTGCGCGCCGGCGTTGTCCTCGGTCCCATCGATGCCGTCCGTGTCGGCCGCGAGCGCGTAGACCCCGGGGAGCCCGTCGAGCGCCAGCAGGGCGCCGAGCAGGTACTCGGCGTTGCGGCCACCGCGGCCTTGATGCCGCACGGTCACGGTCGTCTCGCCCCCCGACAGCAGTACGCACGGTGCGGCCAAAGGCTGCCCTCGCTCCAGCACCTGCCGCGCAATCTGCGCGTGTGCCCTGCCGAGCTCGCGCGCTTCGCCCTGCAGATCATCCCCGAGAATCAGCGTCGTCAGTCCCTGATTGCGGGCCCGCTGCGCCGCGGCCTCGAGCGCCATGCGCGGTGAGGCAATGATGCGCTGCGTGCAGCGTGCCAGGCGCGGGTCGCCCGGTTTGATGGTCTCCTCGCGGCCGCTTTCGAGAAAGGCGCGCACGCGCTCCGGCACCTGTAATCGGTAGCGATCGAGAATCTGCAGGGCATCGGCGCAGCGGCTCGGATCGGGGCTGGTGGGGCCCGAGGCGATGGTCGCCGGGTCATCGCCGGGCACGTCAGAGATCAGGAGCGCGACCACTTGCGCCGGGGCACAGAGCGCGCCTAAGCGGCCGCCCTGCAGCTGGGAGAGATGCTTGCGCACGCAGTTCATCTCCTCGATGTTCGCGCCGCACCCGAGCAGAGCGCGGTTGAGGCTCTGCAAATCCTCGAGCGTGATGCCGACCGGCGGCAATGCGAGCAGCGCCGAGCCGCCGCCCGAGAACAGTCCAAGCACCAGATCATCGGGCTGCAGGTGGCGCACCAGCACGGCGATGCGCGCGGCCCCCCTTAGGCCGGCCGCATCGGGAACCGGGTGGCCGGCCTCAATGACCTCGATCGCTCGGGTAGGGAGCGCATGTCCGTAACGCGTGATGACCACGCCCTCCAGCCCCTGCGGCCACTCGGCTTCGACGGCGCGGGCCATGGCGGCCGCCGCCTTTCCTGCGCCGACCACAATCGTCCGGCCTTTCGGGCGCGGCGGCAGCGCCGCGGCGACCAGGCGCGCCGGATCGGCGGCCGCGACGGCGGCCGCAAACAGTTCGCGCAACAGCGCCGGCCCTGCGGGCATGAATAATCCTGCTTGGTCTATGATGATGCCCGGGAGATCTTAGCGGCGCGGCCCGCGCTGTGCGAGGCGTCCCCGAGCAACGGCTTCTCAAGGAATTTGCACTGGCGCATGCGCACGGTATTTCTCGACAGGGACTCGTTGTCGGTCAGCTTCCGGCCGCCTCGCTGTGCCTCGCCGTACGTCGAACACGGCCAGACCCGAACCGAAGAGGCGGTGCGGCGCCTCGCCGGGGCGAAGATTGCGATCGTCAATAAGGTCGATCTTTCCGCCGCAGAGCTGGCACAGCTGCCGGACTTGCGACTAATCGCGATCGTGGGCACCGGTTATGACTGCATCGATGTCGATTATTGTCGCGCGCATGGCATCGCGGTCGCGAACGTGCGCGATTACGCCATGCACTCGGTCTCCGAACATGTATTCGCGTTGCTTCTGGCGTTGCGGCGCAACCTCACCGCTTACGCCACTCTGATCGCCGCCGGCGAATGGCAGCGCTCGGACGTGTTTTGCCGCTATGGTCCGCCGCTTCACGATCTGCACGGTTCCGTACTCGGCATCGTCGGCAGCGGCTCAATAGGCCGCGCCACCGCCGCGCTCGGTGCAGCCTTTGGCATGCGCGTGATCCTCTCGGCGACCCCGTCGCATCCGGCAGGCGCGGGCGGCCGGGTCACCCTGCGGCAACTGCTGGTCGAGGCGGATGTGCTCTCATTGCATTGCCCGCTTACGGCCGCCACCCGCGGCATGATCGGCGCGCCCGAATTGCGCGCCATGAAGCCCACGGCGATGCTGATCAACACCGCTCGGGGCGGATTGGTGGATGAGGCGGCGCTTGCTGAGGCATTGCGCGCCGGCTGGATCGCAGGCGCTGGATTCGATGTACTCTCGGCGGAGCCGCCCTCAGATGACAACCCATTGCTGGAGCTGCGACAGCCGAATTTTATCCTGACTCCGCACGTCGCCTGGGCGTCCGACGAGGCGATGCGGATTCTCGCCGATCAGCTGACCGATACCATCGATGCCTGGGTGGACGGTGCGCCCAGAAATCTGGTGACCTGAGCGGCGCCGGCCTAGCGAGCCTGCTCAGGCACGCGCACCCGCCATAACAATAGCGCGCCGGCGGCAAACAGCACCATGAGCGAGGATATGCCGACCCGTGAGCTGCCGCTGAGCGTCGCCATGACGCCGACCAGGACCGGCCCCAGGACCGCAGCAAACTTGCCGAGCATGTTGTAGAAACCAAAATACTCGCCGGAACGCTCGCGCGGAATCAGGTGTGAAAACAGTGAGCGCGACAGGGACTGGACGCCGCCCTGCACGGTACCCACCAGCACGGCCATCGCATAGAACTGCCAGGTGAACTGCAGGAACAGGGCCCAGATGCTGACGAACACGAACACCGCCAGCCCGATCAGGATCGCGCGCCGCGCGCCGATACGTTCCCCGAGCTTGCCGAAGACCAGGGCCGATGGAAACGAGATGAACTGCACCAGCAGCAGCGCCTGAATCAGCGCTGAGGTAGGCAGGCCCAGTTTGCTGCCGAAATCAACCGCCATCTGCTGCAAGGTGCCGATGCCATCGATGTATAGCCAGTAGGCAAACAGGAAGCCCCGCACGGTCCGGTCGGAGAAGACCTTGCGGATGGTGTCCCACAACTCGGTCAAGCCCGGCGCCTCGACAGTCGGCGGCGCCTCCGGGACATGGCGAAACAGCGGCACGGTGAACAAGGCCCACCAGATGGCGACATCAAGAAAAGCCAGCCGCGTCGCCACCACGCTGTCGCGCAGCCCGAACCAGCCCGGATGCAGGGCGAGCAGCACATTGATCAGCAGCAGCAGGCCTCCGCCCAGGTAACCGGCGGCAAATCCGTAGGCCGACACCCGGTGCGCTTCCGCTGGTGTTGCGACTTGCACGAGCAGGGCGTCCTGGAACGACGAGCCTGCAAAGAAACCCACCGACGCCACGGCAAATACCGGCAACGCCCATTGCCATTCACCGCGGCCGATGGCCGCCAGCATCGCCGTAGCGGCCACACCGATGCACGTAAAGAGGCCCAACCAAAGTTTCTTCTGGCCGCGCCGATCGGCAAGGGCGCCCAGCCACGGCGCCAGCAGCATCACCACCAGGCTCGCGCTGGAATTGGCAATCCCCAGGTACAGCGTGGAACGCGTGGCTGGCAGCTCCGCGGCCCAGTACTTGCCCAGAAAGAGCGGAAAAAAGCCGACCAGCACCGTAGTTGCAAATCCGTGATTGGCCCAGGCGGTCAACGCCCAGGCGCGCCGCGCGCGCGCGCGAATTAGATCGAGCGGCGTGCGATCAGCTGGGGGCATCGGCGAGGTGATCGCGCGTCTCACCGAAACGGACGTCCGGCCAGCGCTCCTGGGTAAGCTGCAGATTGACGCGCGAAGGCGCCAGGTACACCAGCGCGCCACTGTGATCGCGCGCCAGATGGTCGAAGGCCTTGGTCTGAAACTCCTCGAGCTTGGCGACGCTGTCGGCGCTGACCCAGCGCGCGGTGTGCACGTTGATGTTCTCAAACACGCACTGCACAGCGTACTCGTCGGCCAGCCGGAAGGCCACCACCTCGAATTGCAGCTGGCCGACTGCGCCCAGAATCATCTCGGCGTTGCGCAACGGCCGGAACAGCTGCGTGGCGCCCTCTTCGCACAGCTGCGCCAGCCCTTTGGCGAGCGCCTTCATGCGCATCGGGTCCTTCAGCACTGCGCGGCGAAACAGCTCCGGTGCGAAGTCCGGAATTCCGGTATAGACCAGCGCCTCGCCTTCGCTGAAGGAATCGCCAATGTTGATTGTGCCATGGTTGTGCAGGCCGATGATATCGCCCGCGTACGCTTCGTCCGCCTGCACGCGATCGGCGGCCATGAAGGTGAGCGCGTCGGCAATCCGCACCTCTTTGCGCAGGCGCGTATGGTAGATGCGCATGCCGCGCTGGTAGCGGCCCGAGCACAATCTCATAAAGGCAATGCGATCGCGGTGGCCCGGGTCCATGTTGGCCTGGATCTTGAACACGAAGCCGGTCAGCGCCGGCTCCAGCGGCTCGACGCGGCGTGCGCGCGTGGCGCGCGCCAGCGGCGGCGGCGCGTGCTGCACGAAGGCGCGCAGCAATTCCTCGACGCCGAAATTACTGATCGCCGAGCCAAAGAACACGGGGGTCTGGCTTCCCGCCCGGTAGGCGGCCGGATCAAAAGCCGCGGTCGCACCGCGCACCAGGTCGATTTCCGCTTGGTAGGCCTCGGCGTTTTCGCCCAGCAACTCGCGCGCCTCGGCGGACGCGAGGCCATCGATCGTCCGGTTGCCGCCGACCCGCCCGCGCTCGCCCGCCTCGTACAGGTAGAGGCGATCTTCCAGCAGATGGTAGATGCCGATGAGCTCGCGCCCCATGCCGATTGGCCAGGTCACGGGCGCAGGATGGATCTTGAGCACGGCCTCAATTTCATCGAGCAGCTCGATGGGCGCGCGCCCGTCACGGTCGAGCTTGTTGACGAAGGTCATGATCGGGGTGTCGCGCAGGCGGCAGACTTCCATGAGGCGCACCGTGCGCTGCTCGACGCCTTTGGCGCAGTCAATGACCATCAGTGCCGAGTCCACCGCCGTCAGCGTGCGGTAGGTGTCTTCGGAAAAGTCTTCGTGCCCGGGAGTGTCGAGCAGGTTGACGATGCAATCGCGGTACGGAAACTGCATCACCGAACTGGTGATCGAAATGCCGCGCTGCTGCTCCAGACGCATCCAGTCGGAAGTGGCGTGGCGCGCGGCCTTGCGGCCTTTCACGGTGCCGGCCATCTGGATCGCGCCACCGAACAGCAGCAGCTTTTCGGTGAGGGTGGTCTTGCCCGCGTCCGGGTGCGAAATAATCGCAAACGTGCGCCGGCGCAGGATCTCCTGATCAGATGGGTTCATGGCTGCGGGCGACGCTGGGCGGGTGGCGGATTATGCCGATTCGAGGCGACGGCGCATGACCAGCGCATCTTCCCGCCCGCTGGCCGACTGATAGTAGCCCTGGCGCAGCCCGGACTGGCGAAATCCCATAGTCTCGTACAGGCGAATCGCGGCCGTGTTGGCCGGACGCACCTCCAGAAACACCACCGTGGCTCCGGCCCGAGCGGCCGATTCGAGCATGCTGGCCAGCAGCGCGCGCCCGAAGCCCCGGTTGCGGAATTCCTCGCGCACGCACACATTCAGCAAGTGCGCCTCGCCCGCACCGCTGGCGATGATGCCGTAGCCGACCAAAACAAAATCGAGCTCAAGAATCGTGCAGTGGTAACCGACCCGCAGACAATCGCTGAATATGCCCGCGGTCCAGGGAAACGGATACACGCCGCGCTCGATCTCCACCACCGCCGCCACATCCGCCTCGGTCATGGGGCGCAGGTGCATTTGCGGCAGACCGGTCGCCTCGCTGGTCGCGGCCATGGCTCAGGCGCCCCGCGGCTGGGCGCGCAGTCGCGCCAGCTCCTTGACCACCAGGCGCAGGTCGCTCCAGGCCTTGCGCTTCTCGGTCGGGCTGCGCAGCAGGTACGCCGGATGGTAGGTCACGATCAGCGGCGTACCCTGGGCGCCATAGCGGTGCACGCTGCCGCGCAGCTTGCCGATCGGCGTCTCGGTGGCGAGCAGGTTCTGGGCCGCGATGCGCCCCACCGCCAGCAGCAGGCGCGGAGCGAGCAACTCGATCTGCCGCTGCAGATAAGGCTGGCAGCAACGGACCTCCTCGGGGGCCGGATCGCGATTGCCCGGCGGTCGGCATTTGAGGAGGTTGGCAATGTAGACGGTTTCGCGGGGCATGCGCATGGCGCGCAGCATCGAGTTCAGCAGCTGCCCGGCACGGCCGACGAAGGGTTCGCCCTGGCGATCTTCCTCGGCGCCCGGCGCCTCGCCGATGACCAGCAGCTCGGCGTGCCGGTTGCCCACGCCGAACACGGTTTGGGTGCGCGTGGTATGCAGTCCGCACAGCACGCAGCCGCTCACTTCGGTGGCCAACTGCTCCCAGTCCCGGGTCTGGTCCGCAGCGGGCCCGGCCGCCGGGCGCCGCGCCACCCAGCGATCGACGCCCAAGGCCTGCAGATACTGCCCCTGCCGGGCGGAGTCGCGGGCCATCTAGGTTCCGGCGCGGTCGGCGCGCTGGCGTCGGCGCAATCGGCGCCAAGCCCAGGCAAGCGGCGGCCAAAGCGCATAGCTGCCGAAACACAACAGCAGCGCGCGCGAGGGGTCTCCGGCGACCACCACAATCGCCACCACCACCATGACCAGCCAGACGAATCTCACCGGTTTGCGCAGATCAAAATTCTTAAAGCTCGGGTAGCTGAAGGGGCTCACCATGAGCGCTCCGGCCAGGGCCGTCACCGTGAAGGCGATGACCAGACCGGGCAACCCCGGTTCGCGCCATTCGGTGGAGGCCCAGATAAACCCTGAGACCACGGCGGCCGCCGACGGGCTGGGCAGGCCCTCGAAGTAACGTTTGTCGGCGGTGCCGACGCGTGTGTTGAAGCGCGCAAGGCGCAGCGCCGCCATCACGGCATAAAAGAACGCCGCCAGCCAGCCGAGCCGTCCCCAGGTGCGGCCGTATTCGGTAATGCGGGCCACACCCCACTGGTAGGAAACCAGCGCCGGGGCGACGCCGAACGCCACCATATCGGCCAGGCTGTCGAATTCCTTGCCAAAGGCGCTCTCGGTGTGCGTCAGGCGGGCGACGCGCCCATCCAGACCGTCAAACAGCATGGCCACGAACACGGCGATCCCGGCGCGCTCGAAGTTGCCGTCGATCGCGGCAATGATGGCGTAAAAACCGGAGAACAGCGATCCCGTGGTCAACAGGTTCGGCAGCAGATAGATAGCCCGCCGCCGCGGCACCGCAACCGGTTCCGGAGCTTGATATTCCATGTAAGGGGCATGATAGGTGGCCGCATTCGCTACGTCCAACCCGCGCCGGGCCACGACCATCTGCTAGCATTGCTGGCATTTGCCCTGTATGGCGCGCCGATCATGCGACTGTCTAAGTACCCGATCAACACCACCAAGGAGGCACCGGCCGAGGCCGAAGTGCTGAGCCACCAGCTGATGCTGCGGGCGGGATTGATCCGGCGCGTCGCCGCCGGCATATACAGCTGGCTGCCGCTGGGCCTGCGCGTCATGCGCAAGGTCGAGCACATCATTCGCGAGGAGATGAATCGCGCCGGGGCGTTCGAAATGCTGATGCCGGCGGTGCAGCCCGCCGAACTGTGGCAGGAATCGGGCCGCTGGTCGGCCTACGGGCCCGAACTGCTGCGGCTCAAGGACCGGCACGAGCGCGAGTTCGTGGTGGGCCCGACGCACGAGGAAGTCATCACCGACATCGCCCGCCGGGATTTGCGCAGCTATCGGCAGTTGCCGGTCAATTTCTATCAGATTCAGACCAAGTTCCGGGACGAGGTGCGGCCGCGCTTTGGGGTGATGCGCGCCCGCGAGTTCATCATGAAGGATGCCTACTCCTTTCATGTCGATGAGGCCTCCCTGGCCGAGGGCTACGCGGCCATGCGCACCGCCTATACCCGCATCTTCACGCGCCTCGGGCTCGAGTTCCGCTCCGTGCAAGCCGATAGCGGCGCGATTGGCGGCAGCGTGTCCGAGGAATTCCAGGTGCTGGCCGAATCCGGCGAGGACGCGATTGTCGTGAGCGACGGCGATGAGTTCGCCGCCAACCTGGAACTGGCCGCCGCCGCCCCACCCGCGCAAGCGCGCGCCGCGGCGCGCGAGAAGCTTGAGGAAGTGGCCACGCCGGACATGAAGACGATCGCTGCGCTGAGCGAATTCCTGGCGATACCGCGCGAGCGTTGCCTGAAGACGCTGTTGGTCGAAGATATCGCCGGGGGCGCGATCGCGCTGGTGCTGCGTGGCGATCACGAGCTCAACACCCTCAAAGCGCAGAAGGTGCCTGGAGTGGCCACGCCGCTACGCATGGCCAGTGCCGCGGCGGTCTTGAGCGCCAGCGGCAGCGCGCCCGGGTTCGTCGGCCCGCGCGGCCTGAAGTGCCCGGTCTATGCCGACCACATGGCCCTCAATGCGGCCGACTTCGTGTGCGGCGCCAATGCCCCGGACCTGCACCTGCGGGGCGTGAACTGGGGACGCGATCTGCCCGAGCCCCCGGCGGCCGACCTGCGCAATGTGGTCACGGGCGATCCCAGTCCCAGCGGCAAGGGCCGATTGCAGATCGTGCGCGGAATCGAGGTCGGTCACATTTTTAAGCTCGGCCGCAAGTACAGCGAGGCCATGAAGGCGGCGGTGCTCGACGAATCGGGCCAGTCCGTCACCATGCTGATGGGCTGTTACGGAATAGGTGTGACGCGCATCGTGGCGGCGGCGATCGAACAGAATCACGATGATCGTGGCATCATCTGGCCCGATCCGTTGGCCCCCTACCATGTGGTACTCATTCCTCTCAATCTTCAAAAGTCCGACCGGGTGCGGGCCGCCGCCGATGCGCTCTACGCGAGCCTGCTCGCGGCTGGTGTCGAGGTGCTTTACGACGATCGCGACGCCCGCCCAGGCGTCAAGTTTGCGGATGCCGAACTGCTCGGCATCCCGCACCGCGTGGTATTGGGCGAGCGTGGTCTGGAGGCCGGGACCTGCGAGTACCGGCAGCGCCGTGCCACAGAGAGCCAGGACGTCCCGCTTGACTCAGCCGTATCCTTCATCAAGGGCCAGCTCAGGATTTAGGGCGGCCCTGGCGCTACTGACCGCCGGCCTATGGACGGTCGGGGCCGCCGCAAGCTCAGTGGATCAGGCAGCTCAGCGCGATCCGGAATTGCGCGCGGTGGTGCAGCAGGCGCTCAAGTCCACCGGGTGCTTTGGCGATCAGTACGATTCCATCGTGTGGTACAAGCTGATGGAACCCAAGCTCCGCCCCTACATGGCCGATCACGATGAGCGGGTGGCCCTGCTGCGGACGGTGTACTGCGAGACTCATCGCAGCGGCGCCGCGCTGCTGCCCCCCGGACTGGTGCTCGCGGTTCTCGACGTCGAGAGCCGATTCGATCGCTGGGCGGTCTCGAGCGCGGGCGCCGTGGGCCTGATGCAGGTCATGCCGTTCTGGCCCGAGCAGCTGGGCATGCACCGGCGCGAGCTGGTGGCCATGGAGCCGAACATCCGCATGGGCTGCGCCATCCTGCGCCACTACCTGGAGGCCGAGCACAACGACGTGCGCCGTGCGCTCGGCCGCTATAACGGCAGCACCCGGAGCCGCGAATACCCGGATCGCGTGGTGACGCGCTGGACACGCTACTGGAACGGCGCCGACGATCTCGGCCGCGGCTGAGGACTAGCTAGCCCGAGCTTCGCCTGGCAGCGCGCTGCGCCAGCACCTCGCGAATGAACGGCACCGTCAAGCGGCGCTGCGCCGCCAGGGCCGCCGCGTCAAGTTCGTCTAGCAAGGCGAACAGACTCGACATGTCACGCGGCAACCGACGCTGCAGATAGTGCGCCGTCTCCTCGGGAAGATCGAAGCCGCGCAGCTGCGCGCGCAGCCGCAAGGCGGCGCATTGCTGTTCCTCGCCCAGGCTCTGCAGCGTCAGGCGATGCCCGGCAGCGCAGCGCGAGGCGAGATCCGGCAATGCGAACGGTAAGTGGGTGGGCGCCTCTCGTGCCGCCATGAGCAGGCTGGCGCCCCGCTCTTCGCAGTCGCGGTAGACTGCAAACAGCGCCCGCTCCCATTCGATCCGGCCGATGGTCGGCGCGATGTCGTCCAGGCACAGCCAGCGCGCGCCCTGCCAGTCGCCGAGCGCCGCCGCACCGTAGGATTCGAGCTGCGACAGCGGCACATAGGCCGCCGCCGATCCGACGCGCGCGCACAGCGCCTGCAGCAGGTGGGTCTTGCCGCTGCCCTCGGGGCCGCACAGCCACACCAGCCCCGGTCGCTGCTGCTCGGCCAGCGCCTTGATCTGCGTCAGCGCAACTTCATTGGGCCCAGGCAGAAAGCTCTCGAATGAAGCGCGGTCGCGCAAGCGCACGCTCAGCGGGAGCTGCCGCAAGGACGCGGCTCCTCTACGATTGCGCTGCGACATGCAGCGCCCGCAAAGTGAATTCACGCAGGTACGCCACGCCGCTGTACAGCACCGTTAGGATGACGAGCACCGCCATCGCCTGCAGCACCGAGATCGGGGGCTGCGCCCACGCCGCGTGCGTCACCACCAGGAGCACGTACAGGATTTGGAGCACGGTGTTGATCTTGCTCGACAGGATCGGGCGGCCGCGCAGCGGGCCCCAGGCAAACCGGAAAGCCACCGCGCCGAGCGCAATCAGGACGTCGCGACTTACCACACCCACGGCCAGGTAGCGCGGCACAAGTCCGAGCCACGTCAGCACCAGAAACACGGACACCAACAGCAGCTTGTCGGCCAGCGGATCGAGCCAGATCCCCAGCCGGCTGGTCCAGCCGTAGCGCTTGGCCAACCATCCGTCCAGTCCGTCGCTGAGTGCCGCGACCGCGAACAGCAGCAGCGTGCGCTCGTAGGATCCGCCCAGCAGAGCGTCGACGATGGGCCAAATCAGAGCGATCCTGCACAGGCAGATGATGTTGGGCAGATGGCGCATGGGTTCGGCTACTATAACGCGCCCAATTATAGAGCCCGCATGAACGACAAGCGCAGCTATACCTACCGAGATGCCGGCGTCGACATTGACGTCGGGGACGCACTGGTCGAGCGCATCAAACCGATCGTCCGGCGCAGCCAGCGCCCGGAAGTCCTCGCCGGAATTGGCGGTTTTGGGGCGCTGGTGGAGATTCCCGCGGGCTACCGGCGACCGGTGCTGGTGGCAGGCACCGATGGGGTCGGGACCAAACTGCGCCTGGCCATAGACACCGGCCGGCACTCGACCATCGGCATCGACCTGGTCGCCATGTGCGCCAACGACGTGGTCGTGCAAGGGGCCGAACCCCTGTTTTTCCTCGATTATTACGCGACCGCGCGCCTGGATATCGAGGTCGCCAGCAGTGTCATCAGCGGCATCGCCGAGGGCTGCGTGCAGGCGGGTGCGGCGCTGGTCGGCGGTGAAACGGCCGAGATGCCCGGCATGTACCACGGAGCCGACTACGACCTGGCCGGCTTTTGTGTCGGCGTGGTCGAACGCGAGGCGATCATCGACGGGTCGCACGTCAAGGCGGGCGATTCGGTGATCGGGCTGTCCTCGAGCGGGCCCCATTCCAATGGCTATTCGCTGATCCGAAAACTCATTGAAGTCTCCGGCGCCACCGCGGACACCCAGCTCGAGGGCCGCGCGCTTTTCGATCGCCTGCTCACGCCCACTCGAATCTACGTGCGCTCCCTGCTCGCGCTATTGCGCCAAGCGTCGATGCGGGACGCAGTCCACGCGCTGGCTCACATCACCGGTGGTGGCCTCTCGGACAACATCCCCCGGGTTTTGCCCGAGGGCTGTGAGGTTCAACTGCGGCGCGCCTCATGGCCTCGCGATCCGGTGTTTGACTGGCTGGCCCACAGCGGCAACGTGAGCGATGCTGAAATGTACCGCACCTTCAACTGCGGCATCGGCATGGTGGTGATCATCGATCCCGCGCAGGCCGAGGCAGCCTTACGCACGCTGCGCGCGGCCGGCGAGAGCGCGCAACTGATCGGCGAGGTGCGGCGCGGCGGCGGCGGCGTTCTCATCAGTCCATGAGCGGCGAGTCGCGCCTGCCGCTGGCGGTCCTCATTTCCGGCCGCGGCAGCAACATGGCGGCGATCGCTCACGCCTGCGCAAGCGGCCAGATCGCCGCCCGCATCGTGCGCGTAATCGCCGATCGGCCCGGCGCGGGCGGCATCGCGCTGGCGCAGCGTCTGGGGCTCGAAGTCAGCGTGGTGGCGCACGCGCAATTCCCCAGCCGTGAGGCCTTCGAGGGCGCACTGGCGGCTGCCATCGACGCCAGTGGCGCGCGCTTGGTGGTGCTGGCCGGGTTCCTGCGCATACTCTCGCCGCAATTTGCGCACCGCTATGCAGGCGCGATGCTCAACATTCACCCGGCGCTGCTGCCCAAATTCCCCGGACTCCATACCCATGAACGCGCGCTGCAGGCCGGCGAGAACGTGCACGGGGCCAGCGTGCACTTTGTGACCGGCGAACTCGATGCCGGTCCGGTGGTGCTGCAGGCGCGCGTGCCGGTGCACCCGGATGACACTGCCGAAGTCCTTTCAGCGCGCGTTCAGCGTCAGGAACACATCATTTACCCCCAGGTGATTGGCTGGATCGCGGCCAAACGCCTGCGCCTGGTGGGTGATGTGGTGTATTTTGACGACCGACCGCTCACTCAGCCGTTGGTCGATGCCCAGGGAGGCGTAGTGCCGTGAACCGACATGCCGCAATCCTGTTGAGTTGCCTGGTCACGGGCATCGCCGGAGCCGCCACGCCGCTGCGCCCCTTCGAGGCCAGCTACGCATTCATCTGGAGCGGAATCACGGCCGGTGTATCGAGCTTCACTTTGCACCAGGAGTCCGCGCAGGAGTGGACGTATGTCTCGCACAATCAACCGCACGGACTGGCCCGCTTGTATTCCAAGGCGAGGTGGACGCTCAGCAGCCGCATGAGCATTGGGCCCGAAGGGGTGCGCCCGCTCCTGTACACCGCGACTGATCCGGACAACGGCGCATCCAAGGGTGAGGTGCGCTTCGATTGGGACGCCAAGCGCGCCACCGGGATCGCCGAGGGTAAGCAGGTCGACGTGCCGCTGCGCCCCGGTGTCCAGGACGATCTATCGGTGCAGATTGCGCTGATCTGTGCCCTGTCGAGCGATCAGCCGCCCAACGGGATCTCGCTGTTCGACGTCAATGGGATCCGCGACTACATCTTCGAGCGCGTTGGCACCGAGACTGTGCACACGCCGGTCGGTGACATCGCGACCGTCATCTACCGCAGCCACAAGGCCAACTCCTCGCGCAGCAACCGCTATTGGCTCGCGCCCGACTACGGCTACGTGCCCGTGCAGGTGGAACAGCAAAACAAGGGCGAGGTGCAATGGACGATGAAATTGCGCTCCATCCACCGCGACTAGCGGTCGCGCCTCAGGCCTTGGGCAGCGTCACGCCCTGCTGGCCCATGTACTTGCCGCCGCGATCACGATAAGACGTCGCGCATACCTCGTCCGATTCGAAGAACAGCATCTGCGCGACCCCCTCATTGGCGTAGATCTTGGCTGGGAGCGGCGTAGTGTTGGAGAACTCCAGCGTGACGTGACCTTCCCACTCCGGCTCGAGTGGCGTGACATTGACGATGATGCCGCAACGCGCATAGGTCGAGTTATGCACAATCAGGCCATTTGCAACAAAATTGTGCATTTTTGGGACGGAAATATCGAAGACTTCCTCTGTCCCAGCCGGCTCGATCTGTTCAACCACATCCCAAAGTGGCCCGTCCACCAGTGAGCTGACATCAGGATTCCCCGTGGCCGTAGCAACCTGCGCCACCGCGCCAATCGGCACGGATTGCGGGTATGTGGAATTGATGTCAAGGCTCCTGAGTGAGATGCCGCCGCCCCTTGCGGCAGAGCTAATGATAGCCCAAGCTTCCTTGGGCAAGGTATCGAAATTGCTGCGCCGGCGCGGTTGCGCGCGAATCGCCGGCAATATTTCTTCTTCCAACAGCGTTTGCTTCAGTGATCCAGGAGCAAACCCGATTCGATGCGCAAAACGCTGAATCTGTTCTTTGTCGGTTATCTGGATCCTGCACGCGCGCGTACCAATCGCCGTGGTTTTCTCCCTGATGACCGAAAACACGCCGAATCTGAGCAGCAAATGTTGAACGTCTTCGACAAGGCGCCTCGACTTTGAGTAGTACTCAAGAAAAACGGCATCCTCAGACCGATACAATCCTCCATCGCCGCTAAATAGCGACTGAAGAAATAAGCGCACCGAAAAGGCAGGAGCTTTGAAAATCGCCTGCGGCACAAATTTCTCGCCGGAACCCACGTTTAGACCATATTGCTGGAGCCATATGTGAGCACGGTTGCGTATCGGGAGGCCGCCTCGCCCCCGTCGATTGACAAGACGATACCCATAACGACCTTTAAAGCTAACTTCACCAAGCCCCGAGGCCGCCACTGAGGACTCCAACAACCGGACGAGAGCAGGGTCGGCCGACGTAAACGTCGGGCTATGTCCAGGCGTATTACATTGACCTTCCGATATCATTAACCCGAGCAAGGACGCTTCCCAATCTGGGATGGGGGTCTTACCGAACACAGGAATATCGCGCGCCGCTGCGATTCGATCTCCAGGACGAAGGTCATTCAACGGCACCCATCCGCCGAGCGTGCGGAATGGATGGTTCGCCGTGGCACGGATGCGCAATCCAGCGCGTGTGCGCAGCTCGAAGACCTCTCGCCGACCTTGGGGAATAAAGGCCGAGACCTTGGCGCTCTTCAGCTGCCAGTGGTCAAGCGATAGCGTGGACTTACCGAACGCCATTTCGGTTATCGGCACATAAGCACCGGTGTCTGCATCCACCACCCGGGTGTCCCCTGTGACGCACTTGCCTAAACAGATGGTGAGCACCGAGCGCGGGATGCGGAAATACTCCACCGTGCGCGCCAGCGCAAAGGAATTTGGCGGAATGATGCACACGTCGGCGGTAATGTCGACAAAACTCTTGGCGTCGAACTGCTTGGGATCGACGATGGTCGAATTAATGTTGGTAAAGACCTTAAATTCCGGAGCACAGCGCACGTCGTAGCCGTAGCTCGAAGTGCCGTAAGAAATGATCTTGTGGCCGCCGACCGCGCGCACCTGCTCGGCCGAGAACGGCTCGATCATGGCCGTTTCGGCGGCCATCCGCCGGATCCACAGGTCTGACTTGATACTCATGTGTTCCTCATCACCGCTGCCGCTAGCTTTCCTCGACGACGATCTGCGGAAACTGCCCGCGCCGGTCGCGGCCGCGACGCGCCAGCGCCCCTGCGGTATGCCGCGCCATGTCGACAAAGGCCGCAGCGCGCGGCGTGCCCGGAGCGCTGATCACGCTCGGGGCTCCCCCGTCCGCTTCCTCGCGTACCCGGATGTCGAGCGGCAGGGCGCCAAGCAGCTGCACACCGCATTCCGCCGCCATGCGTGCCCCGCCGCCCTCGCCAAAGATGTGCTCGACGTGGCCGCAGTTCGTGCACACATGCAGGCTCATATTCTCGACGATGCCCAGCACCGGCACGGCCACCTTTTCGAACATCGCCAGCCCCTTACGCGCGTCGGCCAAGGCGATGTCCTGGGGCGTGGTCACAATGAGCGCGCCGGACACCGGCACCCGCTGCGCGAGTGTCAGCTGGATGTCGCCCGTGCCCGGCGGCATGTCGACCACCAGATAATCGAGCTCACCCCAGGAGGTGTCCCCGAGCAGCTGGGTCAGGGCCTGAGTGACCATCGGGCCACGCCAGACGATCGCCTGGGCGGCGTCGACCAGAAACCCGATCGACATCACCTTGACCCCGTGGGCCTCCAGCGGCACCAGGTGTTTGCCGTCCGGGGCCGAAGGACGCTGTCCCTGCAGACCCAGCATGATCGGCTGGCTCGGGCCGTATATATCGGCGTCGAGAATACCCACCCGCGCACCGCCGGCGGCCCAGGCCAGGGCCAGATTTGCGGCCACGGTGGATTTGCCGACGCCACCCTTGCCGCTGGCTACCGCCACGATGTTGCTCACCCCAGGGAGAGGCTTGAGCGGCCGTTGCACGCTGTGCGGCACGATCACGCCGCGCAAGTCCACGCGCACCGAAACGTCCGGAAGACCGTTCGCGGCCAGGTGCGCGGCCAGGGCGGAGCGGAACTGATCCACATATCCGCGAACCGGGATCCCCAGTTCAATAGTGCCACCTACTTCACGTTCCGCGACGCGCAGGTGCTCGAGCGCCCCGGCCTCAAGCAGGGTCTGGCGCAGATACGGGTCGGAGTACTGCTCCACGGACGCGCGGATACTTCGAACCGTGTCACTCATTGAGCCGGGAACCTGGGACTGATTTGGGGCGCCGATTCTAGCCTGTCGCGCGCCGCGCCGCAGACCGGACACAGGTCACAGGCGTCCTACGGCGCCGTGGCATAATGTTCAATCCATGAGCTTTTTTTCGAATTTTCGCTCGGACCGGCTGATCACCCAGATCAAGTCGTCCAATAACTTGCTGGGCGCGGATGCCCAGAAGGCTGTGGCAAGCCTGAAAGGCATGGGCCCGGGGGTCATTGAATCAGTTTTGGCGGCGCTTCCGGATGCCGACAAGCATGCCACCGTGGCGCTGGTGGACGTGCTCTCGTCGCTCGCGACCGCCAAGACCTTTCCGGTCTTTGTGGAGGCCCTGATCCAGGGCAGCCCGCGGGTCATCGCCGGGGTCTCCTGGGCGTTGACCAGCAGCCACAACTACCCGCCGGGCCTGCTGATGCAGGCCCTGGCCACGCCCGGCGTGTCCAAGTCCGCGGTGCTGGAGGTCATCAACGCCCAGCGCAATCGCTTCAGCGTGCGCGAGCTGCTCACCGCCGCGTACGCCCAGGAAGCCAACGAAAAGAATGCTCTGTTCCGCATCATTGGCGAAGTCGCCACTGACGACAGCGTCCCCGAGCTGCTCGGGCGCCTGCAGGGCAAGGACACAATGGCCCGGTTGCTGATCCTCAACATGCTCGGCCGCTTCAACCGCGGCGACGTGCGCACGGCCCTGCAGGCGCAGCTGGCCGACGGCAACAAGCTGGTGCGCTCGGCGGCGCTGGGCGCCCTGGCCAAGATGGACGGGCCCATCGAGGTGGAACGGATCGTGGCCCTGTTGCTCGACCCTGAGATCGAGGTCCAGAACCGCGCCGTCGAGGTGCTGATCAAGGCGCGCGATCCACAGACCGTCCGCCATCTGGTGCCGGTGCTGGGCGATGAAAACGAGTACGCGCGGCGCGCCGCTGTGGAAGTGCTGAATGAAATCGGCGATGCCAATTCGGTCAAGTTCCTGATCGCCGCCATCAAGGACGCCGACTGGTGGGTGCGCTCGCGCGCGGGCGATGCGCTCGGCAAGATCGGCGGGCCCAAGGTGATCGATTCGGTACTGCAGCTGGCGCGCGACCAGGACGAGGACGTGCGCCGCACTGCCATTGAGATACTCAACCAAACCAAGGACGAACGCGCGATCGCATCGCTCATCGAAGCCACCAAGGACAAGGATTGGTGGGTGAGCGAGCGCGCCGTCGACGCGCTCGCCGAGATCGGCAGCAACAAGGCCCTGCCCCGCATCGTCGAGATGTTGAAGACCTCCCCGACCAAGGCCATGCCAGTGGTGGTGCGCGCGATTGGCAAGCTCGGCAGCGCGGAGCATGTGGGCCTGATCACGCCGCTTCTCAATCGCGATGAAAAGGAGATTCGTGTCGAGGCGATCGCGGCCCTTGCCAAGCTGGCCACCGAGGATCTGGCCGATCAGATCGGTTCACAGCTCCAGAGACATACGGCTAACCCTGATAACACGGTGGCGCTGGCGGCGCAGCGCGCCCTCACCGAACTCGAGGTGCGCTTTGCCTCCAACTACCAGCTGCTGGCGGTCTCGGGCGCCCGCGCGGTGGGCGCCGCGGCCGGCACCTCGCCGACCCGCGTGAGCAGCGCCCCGCCGGCCCGCGCGCCCGCGCAGGGCACCGCACGCACTCTTCTGATCCCGGAGAAAGACATCGCGGAGACTTTGCAGGCGGTAGCGCAGTCGACCTCGCAGCGGCTTGACATCGCGACCCTCAAGCCCGGGGATATGGTGGAGGGGCGCTACAAGTACATCGACAAGATCGGCAAGGGCGCCTTCGGCACCGTGTTGCTGATGGAAGACACCGTGGTCGACGAGCGGCTGATTCTGAAGTTCCTGAACCCGAACGTGGCCGAGGACGAGGAAGTCATGAAGCGCTTCGTCCACGAACTGCGCTATTCTCGCAAGATCACCCACCAGAACGTGATCCGGATCTATGACTTTCTGTTCATCCAGGGCAATTACGCGATCTCGATGGAGTACTTCCCATCGCATACGCTCGCGGCGGAAATCGTCAATGAGAAGCCGGTGCTGCTCAAACGCGCCATCCAGTTCGGCATCGACATGTGCACGGGCATGCTCGTGGCGCATCAGGTCGGCATCGTGCATCGCGACCTCAAACCTGCCAACATCCTGATCAATGACACCGGATTGCTCAAGATCGTCGACTTTGGCGTGGCCGCGGCACACCGCGAGGGCGACACGGCCTTGACCAAGACCGGCTACGTGATCGGCAGTCCCAAATACATGGCGCCCGAGCAGATCCTGGGTAAAAAGGTCGACGAGCGCGCCGACGTTTATGCCATTGGCGTGATGCTCTATGAAATGCTCACCGGCGTGCCGCCCTATTCCCGCGGCGATCACATGGCGGTCATGTACCAGCACGTGCAGGGCCGTGCGCGCCCGCCGCGCGAGATCAACCCGGCGCTGACACCCGAACTGAGCGACCTGATCGTGCGCTCCATGGCCGTGGACAAAACCAAGCGCTTCCAGAACATGGATGAGCTGCGCGTCGCGTTACAACGCTTCCTGTAGGACCCGTGCGAGACTGACGATGGCACGCATCGACGCCTTCCTTAAACTGGGCACTCAACAGGGCTGTTCGGACATTCATCTGGCCATCGGCGTACCGCCGATGTTGCGACTGCACGGCGATCTGGTGCCGATCAAATTTCGCGACTTGCGTGACACCGAACTCGAAAGCTATGTCGCGGAAATCCTGACCCAGAACCAGAGCGAGCAGTTCGCCCGCGGACGGGACCTCGATTTCTCCTACATTTCCGCCGATGGCGGCCGTTTCCGCGTCAACGTGTTCCGCAAGGACACGGGCGTCGGGGCGACCTTTCGGGCCATTCCCGCGGAAGTGCCCACGCTCGAATCCCTGCGGCTCCCGCCGGTGATACAAAAGCTCTGCGATTATCACCAGGGCATGATCCTGGTGACCGGATCGACCGGGACCGGCAAGTCGACCACGCTGGCCGCGATGATCGACCTGCTCAACCGCACCCGCCAGGTCAACATCATCAGTCTCGAGGATCCGATCGAGTTCGTGCACCGGAGCAAACAGTGCCAGGTCATCCAGCGAGAACTCGGTACCCATATTCCGACCTTCGCCGAAGGCGTGCGTGCCGCGATGCGCGAGGATCCCGACGTGATTCTGGTCGGCGAGCTGCGCGACGCCGACACCATTCGCATGGCGATGACGGCCGCCGAGACCGGGCACCTGGTTCTGGGCACTCTGCACACCACCAGCGCGGTCAAGACCATCGATCGTATGATCGACGCGCTGCCGGCCGAGGAGCGCGAGCAGACCAAGAGCTTTTTGTCGCAGAGCTTGCTGGCGGTGATTACCCAGATACTGGTCAAGTCGCATGACGGCCGCAGCCGGCGCGCGATCTGCGAGATCATGGTGATGACCAAGGCGATCGGCAAACTGATCATGACCGACCAAACGCACCAGCTGCCCAGTCAGCTGCAAACCGGCAAGGATTTTGGCATGCAGATGTTCGACCAGGCGCTACTGGCCGCCGTACAGGCGCGCGAAGTCGATCCCGACGATGCCTTCAGTTATGCGACCGAAAAACGGCTGCTGCAAAAATTCGTCACCGACACGACCATCATTGCCAAGAACATTCTGTCGCAACCGCCCCCGGCGAGCTGAGTAGGGACCGTGGCACAGATCGACGCCCTGCTGGAAGAAGTCCTCAAGCGCAAGGGGTCGGATCTGCACCTGATTGCCGGTGATCCGCCGCGCTGTCGCCGCTATGGCGATCTGACCGCGCTGCGCGCGGAAGTGGCAACGGCCGATTGGGTCAAGGCGGCGCTCTACGAGATCATGCCGCGAAAGGCCGTGGAACGCTTTGAAGCTCACGATGGCGCGGACTTCGCTTATACGCTGCCCGGACACGGCCGATTTCGCGTCAACGTGCTGCGGCAGCTGGCCGGGATGGGTGCCGTGCTCCGCGCCATTCCCTCAAGCGCCTTGACCCTTGAACAGCTCAAGATGCCCCCGGCCGTCCATCAGCTGTGCCGCGCGAGCAACGGACTGATCCTGGTCACCGGCAAGACCGGCTCGGGCAAGTCGACCTCGCTGGCAGCGATGATTGACGACATCAACAAGCGCATCAAGGGGCACATCCTCACCATCGAGGACCCGATCGAATTCGTGCATCCACGCCATAACTGCCTGATCAGCCAGCGCGAGATCGGCGCGCACACACCGGGTTTTGCACAGGCGCTGCATTCCGCCCTGCGAGAGGACCCAGACGTGATTCTGGTGGGCGAGTTGCGTGACCTGGAAACGATGAGCACCGCCATCACCGCGGCCGAGATGGGCATTCTGGTGATGGCGACGCTCCATACCAACGGCGCCGCGCCCACGGTCGACCGTATGGTCAACGCCTTCCCCGCCGACAAGCAGTCGCACGTTCGCACCATGCTTTCCACCTCGCTGCGCGGCGTGGTCTCGCAGCAACTGCTGCAGCGCGCCGACGGCCAGGGACGAGTCGCGGCGCTCGAGATTCTCATCAATACGCCCGCCTCGGCGAACCTGATTCGCCAGGGCAAACTCGATCAGATCGAGACCGTCATGCAGTCCGGCGGTGCGCTCGGTATGCGCACCATGGACATGGCAATCCAACAGCTCCTTGACCAGGGTGTAGTATCGGGCGCCGAGGCTTACAAGAAGGGCATCAGTAAAGCCAGATTCGAGGCCGCGAAGGACGCCACTTAAGATGCGCCGGATTCTGGTTACCCACGCGTTGCCGTACGCCAACGGCTCGTTGCACCTCGGTCACACCCTCGAGGCGGTGCAGACGGACATCTGGGTGCGCTTCCAGCGCCTGCGCGGGAATGATTGCCTGTTCGTGTGTGCGGAAGATTCCCATGGCACGCCGATCATGATTCGCGCCCAACAGCAGGGGCAAAGCGCCGAGCAACTCATCGCCGACATGGCCGCCGAGCACCAGCAGGATTACCGCGACCTGCTGGTGGCGCACGACCAATTTCATTCGACCCACAGTGCCGAAAACCGGCGTTTCACCTTCGAGCTGTACGCGCGCCTGCGCGATTCAGGCCACATCACCAGCCGCTCGGTGCGGCAGGCCTATGATGAACAGGCGCAGATGTTTCTGCCGGATCGCTACGTGCGCGGCACTTGCCCGGTATGCAAGAGCGCCGATCAGTACGGAGACAGCTGCGAGGTCTGCGGCGCAACCTACACGCCGGCCGAATTGATCGACCCGGTGTCCACGGTGAGCGGCAGTAAGCCGGTGTGGCGCGAATCGGCACATCTGTTCTTCAAGCTCGGTGATTTTGAATCGATGCTGCGCACCTGGCTGGCCGCGGGCTCGCAGCAAAGCGCCGTGCGGGCCAAGCTCGATGAATGGTTCGCGGCTGGCCTGCAGGACTGGGACATCTCCCGGGACGCGCCTTATTTCGGCTTCGAGGTACCGGACGCACCGGGCAAATTCTTCTATGTGTGGTTCGACGCGCCGATTGGCTACATCGCCAGTTTCGAGGCGCTGCGGGCCAAACTCGGGCTTGACTTTGACAGCTACTGGAAGTCCGAGACTCAGACGGAATTGCATCATTTTATCGGCAAGGACATCAGCTACTTTCACAACCTGTTCTGGCCGGCGGTATTGTACGGCGCCGGATTGCGGCGCCCGAGCGGCGTGCACGTGCACGGGTTTCTCACCATCAACGGCCAGAAGATGTCCAAGTCGCGCGGTACCTATATCACGGCGCGTCATTACCTGGAGCTCCTGCCAGCCGAGCCGCTTCGCTATTACTTCGCCGCCAAACTGACCAGCGGCGTCGAAGACATCGACATGAGCCTCGATGATTTCCTGGCGCGCACCAATTCCGATTTGGTCGGGAAGTTCGTCAACATCGCCAGTCGCTGTGCGGGCTTTATTGAGCGCGGCGGCGGCCGGCTGGCTGACGCGCTGCCCGACGCCGTGCTGTACCAAGAATTCGCGGCCGCGGGTGATCGGATTGCCGGACTGTATGAACAGCGTGAATACGCCACGGCGATCCGCGAGATCATGGCACTGGCGGATCGCGCCAATCAGTACGTCGACCGGCACAAGCCCTGGGCCCTGGCCAAGGATCCGGCGCAGAGCGCGCAAGTGCGCGCCATCGCTACCCAGGGAGTCAACCTGTTCCGGGCACTGATGATTTATCTGACGCCGGTATTGCCGCGCATGAGCGAGGCCGCAGGCCAGTTTTTGGGCGTGCCGATCCGGAATTGGAGCGACGCGGCCGCACCGCTCCTCGGAGTCGCGCTCAATCCTTACCAGCCACTCGCGACACGCCTCGATCCGGCACTGGTCGCGCGCCTGGTCCAGACTCCGGCCGCAGCCGCGCCGGTCACTGCCGCTACCATCGGCATCGGTGAGTTCAGCAAGGTGGAACTGCGCGTGGCGCGAGTGGTCAGCGCGGCGCTGGTCGCGGGCTCGGACAAACTGCTGCAACTCAATCTCGACCTGGGCGGAGAAGTGCGCCAGGTTTTCTCTGGCATCCGCTCCAGTTACGCGCCCGAACAACTGGTCGGCAGACTGGTGGTCGCGGTCGCGAATCTGGAACCGCGCAAGATGCGTTTTGGCGTATCGGCGGGCATGGTGCTGTGTGCCAGCGGCACTGACGGCGCAGTATTCCTGCTCGGCGCGGACAGCGGCGCACAGCCGGGAATGAAAGTCAGCTAGCTCTCCCTAGCGACGCGCGGACTGTGCACGCCAGTAGCGCAGCAGCACGTAGCCTGCGGCCATGCCGCCGAGGTGCGCGAAATGGGCGACGCCCTGATTGCTCGCGAATACGCCGAGAAACAGCTCAAGCACGCCGTACAGCGTAACAAACAGCCACGCGGGCATGGGAATGGGCGGAAAAACCAGCATCAGGCGGCGGTGCGGATAGGCCATGCCATAGCACAGCAGCAGGCCGAATATCCCGCCCGACGCGCCCAGCGTCGGGTACGGGCTGGGGTGAATGGTCGCAGTCACCAGCAACTGCGCACAAGCCGCCCCTACGACACAGGTCAGGTAGTACCAGCCGAAGCGCCTCGCCCCCAGGAGCCGCTCGACATCCGGACCGAACATGTACAACGCAAACATGTTGGCAAACAGATGCCAGAACTCGATGTGCAGAAAGGCGTAGCTGACCAGCTGCCAGGGTGCAAAGGGCAAGCCGCCGTCCGCCAGATTACTGTGCAGGGGCCATAGCTCGAGCGACGCGAATTGATCCGGGCCCAGAAATGACAGGGCCGCGAACATGCCCAGATTGGCAATCAGCAGGGCACGCACGATCGGTGTCAAGTTGCTAAACATCGTCGCTCGTCGAATTCCATTACCATTGGCTGCGTATTGTGCCATTGAGACCGGTCCAAATGCGGCAAGTTAACGCCACCGAAATCGACGCGCTGCTGCCGCAGACGCAGTGCACGCGTTGCGGCTACCCCGGCTGCCTGCCCTACGCGGAGGCGTTGGCGGCCGGCAGAGCGCAAATCAACCAGTGCCCGCCAGGCGGAGCGGCATTGATCGGGGCGCTGGCAACTTTGCTGGAATGCGAGCCCCTGGCGCTCGACCCGAAGTTCGGCGTGGAATCGCCGCCGCGGCTGGCCTGGATCGATCCGGAGGAATGCATCGGTTGCGCGCGCTGCCTGCCGCCCTGCCCGGTCGACGCCATTCTCGGTGCGCAGCGGCAAATGCACACGGTGATTGCTTCGTGGTGCACCGGCTGTGAGCTGTGCCTTCCGGCCTGCCCGGTCGATTGCATACACATGTTGCCGTGGCCACCAACGACTCCTGTCCCGCCGGCGCTCCACAACCGCGACCGTTACCGCGCTCACCTGGCGCGGCGCGCGAATGCGACCGAACAGCGCGAGCGCGAACTTCGCCAGCTCAAGCAACGGGCGAACGATGGAGGCACGACGCCATGACGCCGGCGGCCTGCCGGAAATTTTATGCGGCCTTGCGCACCGCCAATCCGGAGCCGCGTACCGAGCTCCTGTACGAAACGCCCTATCAGTTGCTGGTCGCGGTGGTTCTGTCTGCGCAGGCGACCGACCGGAGTGTCAACGCGGCGACGCGACAACTGTTCGGCGTGGCACCCTCGCCAGCCGCGATGCTGCGGCTCGGTCTGGTCCGTCTCAAGCGACAGATCCGCACCATAGGCCTGTACAACTCCAAGGCCAAGCACATCATCGCCGCGTCCCGTCAGCTGCTGGAGCTACACGGCGGTGCCGTGCCCAGGGACCGTGCGGCGCTCGAGGCCCTGCCCGGCGTGGGGCGAAAGACTGCCAACGTCATACTCAACGTCGCCTTTGGCGAGCGCACGATCGCCGTCGACACCCATATTTTTAGGGTGGCCAATCGCACCGGACTCGCGCCGGGCGCCACGCCGCGCGCGGTCGAGGATCGGCTGCTGGCAGTAACGCCGGCTGAATTCCTGACGCACGCCCATCACTGGCTGATTCTGCTGGGTCGCTACGTGTGCAAGGCGCGCCGCCCGGATTGCCCGCGCTGCCCGGTGCGCCGGTGGTGCGAGTTTCCACACAAGGTGGGGGTGTGAGTCTGTTCGCCAGCCAGGATCGTGACGCCATGCGCAGCGCGTGGCGCACGGCCTGGGGGCGCCACCTCGAGCGCCTGCCGCTCTCTCCGCTGCAGGCACAGATGGTCGAGGTGATGGCGCTGCACCCCGAGTACCACGCCCAGCTGCATGACTATCCCGGACTTGCCGCCACCGTTCAGGAAGATCCGGACGCGACCAGGCAGGTGTTTCTGCACCTGGGATTGCACCTGGCGCTGCGCGAACAACTGGCTACCGATCGGCCCAAGGGTATCGCGCAGATCCACCGGCGACTGAGCGCCGACTACCCCGAAGCCCACCAGGCCGAGCATCGCATGATGGAGGCGCTCGAACAGGCGCTGTGGGAAGCACAACGGACCGGCCGCATGCCGGACGAGGCGCTTTATCTTGAGGCGCTGCGTCGGCTGTAGGCGCAAGCAGCGCGCTTGACGACCAGATCGTCGGTGCAAGCCTCGATCGTCAGGACGACGCGCGCTTCCTTGGCAGATACAGATCCGTGAGCGTGCCGGCATAGGCCTCAGCCGCCATCGCCACGGTCTCGGTAAGCGTCGGGTGCGGGTGCACGGTGAGACCGATATCGTGCGCGTCCGCGCCCATCTCGATCGCCAGCGCGACCTCGGCAATCAACTCCCCGGCATTCGGGCCCACCATGCCGCCGCCGACCACGCGCCCGCTGGCGGGATCGAACAGCAGTTTCGTGAGCCCTTCATCCCGTCCGAGGGACAGGGAGCGGCCGCTGGCGGCCCACGGAAAAACCGTTTTCTCCACTTGCAGGCCCTGCGCCTTGGCGCTGGTTTCGGTCACCCCGGCCCAGGCGATCTCCGGGTCGGTATAGGCCACCGAGGGAATCACGCGCGCGTCAAAGTAACTCTTCTGCCCGGCCGCCACTTCCGCGGCCACTTTGCCCTCGTGCGAGGCCTTGTGCGCCAGCATCGGCTGCCCGACGACATCGCCGATGGCAAAAATGTGCGGCACGTTGCTGCGCTGCTGCTTGTCCACCGTGATGTAGCCACGGCCATCGACCGCGACCCCGGCCGCCTCGCAATTGAGCGCGCCGCCGTTGGGCGTGCGGCCGACCGCCACCAGCACATGGTCAAAGGACTGCGTACTGGCGCTCTCGCCCACCGCAAAGCTGACTTGCAAGTCGCTGGAATTTGCCGCAATCGCCGTCACCTTGGTGCCCAGCATAATCTGCTGGTAGCGGGATTTGAGTCGCTTCTCCAGCGGCCGCACCAGGTCGGGGTCGCAACCGGGGATGAGCTGTGGCGTCAATTCGACCACGCTGACCTTGGCGCCCAGGGCTTCGTACACCGTTGCCATCTCGAGGCCGATGATTCCACCGCCGATCACCAACAGGCGCCCTGGGTTCTGCGGAATTTCCAAGGCACCGGTCGAATCAAGCACCCGCGGGTCGCTGGGGACAAAGGGCAGCGTTATCGGTTCAGAGCCCGCCGCAATAATGCACTGCTCAAATCGGATCCGTTGGCGCTGGTCCTCGTGCTTGAGCTCGATGACATGCGGACTGAGGAATTTGCCGACGCCGCGCAGCACCTCGACCTTGCGTTGCTTGGCCAGCCCCGCGAGTCCGCCCGTGAGCTTGGCCACCACCTGGTTCTTCCACGAACGGAGCTTGTCAAAATCGATCTGCGGGGCTGCAAAGGCTACGCCGTGAGCGCCCATGGCACGCGCGTCGTCGATCACCTTGGCCGCATGCAATAGCGCCTTGGAGGGAATGCAGCCGACGTTCAGGCACACGCCGCCCAGCGCCGGCCAGCGATCCACCAGTGTCACCTTGAGTCCAAGATCGGCGGCACGGAATGCGGCCGTGTAGCCCCCAGGACCCGCACCCAGCACCAGCAGCTGCACCTCGCGGTCGGCGGCCCCGTCCGGCTGGGCGGGCACCGCGGCTGCGGCGGTCTGCGCTGCCTTGGCGGATGGTGGCGGTGTCGTGCCCGAGCCGACCGCCGGAGTGCTGGCCGCGGCCGCCGTTGCGACACCTTCCACGCGCGCGAGCACGGTCCCCTGGGACACCTTGCTGCCCTTTGTGACCAGGACTTCGATTACGCGGCCAGCGACGGTGGCGGGAACATCCATCGTCGCCTTGTCGGTCTCGAGCGTGACCACGGGCGCTTCCAAGGCGATCGTATCGCCGGGGGTCACCAGGACGTCGATGACCAGAACGTCCTTGAAATCGCCGATGTCCGGGCAGGCGATGTCCTGCACGCTCACGGCACGGCCTCGAGCAATCCCCCGACGTCGGCGAGCGCTGCGACCAGCGCCGCCCCGAAGCGCGCGCCATCCGCACCATCGATGACCCGATGATCGTACGACAGTGACAGGGGCAGCATGGTGCGCGGCACCAGCGCGCCGTCGCGATATACGGGTTTCTTCGAGGCCCGTGATACGCCGAGAATCGCCAATTCGGGCGCATTGATGATCGGGGTGAAGGCGGTGCCACCGATCCCACCCAGACTCGAGACCGTAAAGCAACCGCCCTGCATTTCGGCGGCGCTGAGTTTCCCGGCGCGCGCCTTTTCGGACAGCGCGGCGAGCGAACGGGCCAGCTCGTAGATGTCTTTCTTGTCGGCGTCGCGGATGACCGGCACCAGCAGTCCATTGGGCGTATCGGCCGCAAAGCCCAGGTGCAAATACTTCTTGAGGATCAAATTCTCGCCGCTGGCATCGAGCGAGGCGTTAAATTGCGGGAGCTTCTGCAGCGTACGCACCACGGCGCGCAGCACGAATGCCAGCGGCGTCAGCTTCACGCCGACCGAGGCGGCCCGCTCCTTGAGCTTGACGCGCGCCTCCTCCAGATCGGTGATGTCGGCTTCATCGAACTGCGTAACGTGGGGCAGATTGACCCAGCTGGCGTGCAAGCGCGCACCGGAAATGCGTTTGATGCGGCCGAGCGGCTGAATTTCCACCGCCCCGAAGGAAGCGAAATCGGGCACCTGGACGCGCGGCAGACCGGTTCCGACTCCGGCGCCCGCCGTGCCCGTGCTACCGGTCAACGCTCCCTTGACGTAGGCCTTAACGTCACTTTCGACAATGCGCCCTTTGCGACCCGAGCCGCGCACGCGCGAGAGATCAACGCCCAGTTCGCGCGCAAAGCGCCGCACCCCCGGACTCGCATGCGCCTGTGCAAATCCAGTCTCGTTAATGGCACTCGTCGCGTTCGGCAGCGCCGCGGGCGTCGCCGCCGGTGCGCTGCTGGCCGCAGCCTTCGCGGCGGCGGGCGCCGCCGGCGCGCTTGCCACGGGCGCGGCCTTGGGGGGCGTCGCGGCGGCAGCCTGGGCGTCTTCGGCCTCGGCTTTCAGCACCGCAATGGCCGTGCCTTCGGAGACCACTCCGCCGTTTTTCACCAACAGGCGGGTAATGACACCGGTGGCGCCGGCCGGCACGTCCATGGTGGCCTTGTCAGTTTCCAGCGTCAGCAGCGGCGTGTCCGCTCCGACGCGATCTCCCGGCTTGACCAGGACGTCGATTATGAGCACGTCCTTGAAGCCGCCCAGATCGGGCACCAGTATTTCACGCTCGGACAAGCGGCGCCTCCTGCAGCCTCATCAGCTGTTCAGCGGGTTGGGCTTGGCCGGGTCTATGCCGAACTGCGCGAGCGCTTCGATCACCGTGCGCCGGTCGATCTGGTCGCCGTCGGCGAGCGCCTTGAGCGCCGCCAGAGCGATGAAATGCCGATCGACCTCGAAGTGCCGGCGCAGCGGCGCGCGGGCATCCGAGCGACCGAAGCCGTCGGTCCCCAGCGTGACGTAGGCGCCCGGCACCCATTGACGAATCTGATCGGCAACGGTGCGCATGTAGTCGGTCGCGGCGATTACCGGCGCCGGTTGCTGACCCAGCAGTTCGCTCACATACGGCACGCGCACCGGATCGGCCGGGTGCAGCAGATTCCAGCGCTCGCAATCGAGCGCCTGGCGCCGCAGTTCGCTAAAGCTGGTAATCGAATATACGTCCGCCGGAATCTTGAACTGAGATTCCAACAGCTCCGCTGCTGCGAGCACTTCGCGCAGGATCGTGCCGCTGCCCAGCAAGGTGGTGCGCAGCTTGCCCTTGCTCCCGGTGCGCAAGCGGTAACCGCCGCGCACGATCCCCGCGGCTGCGTCGGCAGGCAATGCGGGTTGGGCGTAGTTCTCGTTCATCACCGAAATGTAATAGAACACGCCCTCGCCGTCCGCGTACATGCGCCGCAGGCCGTCCTGGATGATCACCGCAAGTTCATACGCGTAGCTGGGATCGTAGGCGCGACAATTCGGTACGGTCGTCGCCAGCAGTTGACTGTGCCCGTCCTGGTGCTGGAGTCCTTCGCCGGCGAGTGTGGTGCGGCCGGCGGTCGCTCCCAGCAGAAAGCCGCGAGCCCGCATGTCGCCGGCCGCCCAGATGAAATCACCCACCCGTTGGAAGCCGAACATCGAATAAAAAATGTAGAACGGCACCATCGGCACGCCGTGGTTCGTGTACGAAGTCGCAGCCGCCATCCACGAGCACAGCGAGCCGGCTTCGTTGATGCCCTCCTCCAGCATCTGGCCTTGTTTGTCCTCGCGATAGGACATGAGCTGGTCGGCATCCTGCGGCGTGTAGAGCTGTCCGACCGAGGAGTAGATGCCGATCTGGCGGAACAGCCCCTCCATGCCGAAGGTGCGCGCCTCGTCGGGTACGATCGGTACCACGTGCTTGCCGATGTTCTTGTCCTTGAGGAGCACGCCCAGGATGCGTACGAACGCCATGGTGGTGGAAATCTCGCGCTCAGCGGTGCCATCCAGTATCGACTGGAAAGCGGAAAGTTCCGGTACCTGGAGCTTGAGCACGCCCGGCGAGCGCTGCGGCAGGAAGCCGCCCAGCGCGGCACGGTGCTCGAGCAGGTAGCGCATCTCGTCGCTGTCCTGCGGTGGCTTGCGGAACGGCAGCTTGGCGATGTCTTCATCGCTCACCGGAATATTGAATCGGTCGCGCAGTTCCCGCAACGAGTCATCGCCGAGCTTCTTCTGCTGGTGCGCCACCATCTGCCCTTCGGCCGCCTTGCCGAGACCGTAGCCCTTGACTGTTTTGGCCAGGATCACTGTGGGCCGTCCGCTCGCCTGCATGGCCGCGGCGTAGGCCGCATAGACCTTGCGGGCATCGTGGCCGCCGCGGTTGAGATGCCAGATGTCCTCGTCCGACATGTTGGCGACCATTTCCTTGAGTCGCGGATTCTTGCCGAAGAAATGCTCGCGCGTGTAGGCGCCGCCCTTGGCCTTGAAATTCTGGTACTCGCCGTCGACGCATTGCTCCATGACGGCGCGCAGCAAGCCCTCGTCATCACGCGCCAGCAGCGGATCCCAGCGCGAACCCCAGATCACCTTGATGACGTTCCAGCCGGCGCCCAGAAACGCGGCCTCCAGTTCCTGGATGATCTTGCCATTGCCGCGCACCGGCCCGTCGAGGCGCTGCAAATTGCAGTTGATGACGAACACCAGATTGTCGAGCTTCTCGCGCACCGGCATGGTTAGCGCGCCCATCGATTCTGGTTCGTCCATCTCGCCGTCACCGCAAAACGCCCACACCTTGCGATCCGACGCGGGCAGCAGCCCGCGATGCTCGAGATAGCGCATAAAGCGTGCCTGGTAGATGGCCATCATCGGGCCCAGGCCCATCGACACGGTCGGGAACTGCCAGAACTCCGGCATCAGCCAGGGATGCGGATAGGAACTCAGACCGCCGCCGTCGACTTCCTGGCGGAACCGACGCAGCTGCTCCTCGCTGAGGCGTCCTTCCAGATAGGCGCGTGCGTAGATGCCCGGCGAGGAATGACCCTGCATGAAAATCAGATCGCCCGGATTCGCACTCGAGGGCGCGCGCCAGAAGTGATTGAAACCGACCTCGTACAGCGTCACCGAGGAGGCATAGCTGGCAATGTGCCCACCGTACTCGGTGGATTTCCGGTTGGCGGCCACCACCATCGCCGCGGCGTTCCATCGAATCCACGCTTCGATGCGCCGTTCGAGCTCGCGGTTTCCCGGATACAGCGGCTGCTTGCCGACCGCAATGGTATTCACGTACGCCGTGTTGGGACTGTAGGGCAGGTAAGCACCCGAGCGACGCGCATGCTCGACCATGCGGTCGATCAGGAAGTGTGCGCGCTCCGGTCCCTCGGCCTTGAGGACCGAATCGATGGATTCGAGCCATTCGCGGGTTTCGATGGGATCCAGATCGCCGGGCTCGGGGACTTCGCTCATGGCTCGAGAAATTACCTTTGGGGCGCTGTGTTAGGATGCGCTGTGACGCGGCGAGACCGGAAGGTCTGCATTATACGCCGAACTGGCCGAGCGCCTTAAGGCCGCCGCACCCGCAAGTCTGGTGACCATGCAACAGCTGACGATACGCCGTCCCGACGACTGGCACCTGCACTTGCGCGACGGCGCGGCACTCGCCGCGGTGCTGCCCTACACGGTGCGACGCTTCGCTCGTGCGGTGATCATGCCCAATCTGACGCCGCCGGTAACGAGCGTGGCGTCGGCGCTCGCCTACCGAGAGCGCATAACCTCGCAGCTCCCGGCCGACTCCGAGTTCACGCCGCTGATGACCCTGTACCTCACCGACTCGACCGCACCGGAGGAAATCGACCGCGCCGCGGCCAGCGGCGGCGCCGTGGTGGGCTGCAAGCTCTACCCGGCCGGAGCGACCACCCACTCGGCCGCGGGCGTGACCGACGTACGCCGCCTCGATGCCGTGCTGGAGCGCATGAGCGAGCATGACCTGGTATTGCAGGTGCATGGCGAAGTCACCGACCCGGCGACCGACGTTTTCGAGCGTGAGGCACGATTCATTGAGCAGGTGTTGAGTCCGCTGACGGTACGCTGGCCCCGATTGCGCGTGGTGTTCGAGCACGTGACCTCGCGCGCTGCGGTCGATTTCGTGTGCGGCGCGCGCGCCGGGATAGCCGCGACGATCACCCCGCAGCACCTGCTGCTCAATCGCAATGCGCTATTCCACGGCGGGATCCGTCCGCACCACTACTGCCTGCCACTGCTCAAGCGGGAATCCGATCGGCAGGCGTTGCTGGCGATCGTGGCGCGCGGCGACGCGCGTTTTTTCCTCGGCACCGACAGCGCCCCGCACTCGCGCCACGCCAAGGAAGGCGCCTGCGGCTGCGCCGGAATTTTCAGCGCCCACGCCGGCATCGAGCTGTACGCCGAAGTGTTCGAGCAACTGGGTGCACTGCCACGATTGGAGGATTTCGCCTCCAGCTTCGGTGCCGACTTTTACCGCCTGCCGCGCAACCAGGGCACGATCACCCTCGAACGGCGCGCCTGGAGCGCGCCGGGCCAGCTTGCTTTCGGATCCGAGGAACTCGTGCCGTTTCGCGCCGGCGAACGCATCGACTGGGCGCTGCGTCAGTGAACCACGAGCAAGCCGCCGGGCGCATGGCGCGCCGGTTCCGCGGCTTTCTGCCGGTGGTCGTTGATGTTGAAACCGGGGGCTTTAACTGCGCGCGCGACGCGCTGCTGCAGATCGCGGCGGTGATCATCGATATCGACGACTCGGGCCGGCTGCTGCGCGGCCCGACCTACAGCTACCACGTCAAGCCATTTGAAGGTGCCAACATCGAGGCCGCTTCACTGGCGGTCAATCGGATCGACCCCTGGCATCCGCTTCGCCCCGCGATCGATGAACGCGACGCGTTGCAACGCATCTTCAAGGAGGTTCGCGCCAGCATGCAGCTCGCAGCCTGCAAGCGCGCGATCTTGGTGGGCCATAATTCCTGGTTCGATCTTTCCTTTCTCAACGCCGCCGTGGCGCGCAGCGGCGTGAAGCGCTGCCCATTTCATCCATTCTCGAGTTTCGACACGGTCACCCTGGCGGGAGCGGCCTTCGGCCAAACGGTCCTGGCCAAGGCCTCGACCATTGCCGGCCTCGGCTGGGACAGCGGTTCGGCGCATTCGGCCAGCTATGACGCCGAACGCACCGCCGAACTGTTCTGCAACATCTGCAATGAGTTGGCTGGCCGCTTCAAATGGGCCGAGAGCCGGGCGCGCGATCTGGGCTGGTACGACATCGGCGGCCCCGAGGAGGATCAGAATCCGCCGCCGGACCCCACCGGCGCGCCGTAGTGACTAGGCGGCCGCCGTACCGATGACGCCGGCGGATTCCAGGGTCTTGCGCAGCTCACCGCTGCGATACATTTCCATCGTGATATCGCAGCCGCCCAGCAACTCGCCCTTCAGATACAGCTGCGGGTAGGTCGGCCAGTTCGAATACTGCTTGAGCGCCTCGCGCAGTTCGGCATCCTCGAAAATATTGACGCTGTGAAAATCCACGCCCAGCTTGCGCAGTGCGCCGGCCGTCTGCGCGGAAAACCCGCATTGCGGAAAATCCGGGGTACCTTTCATGAACAGCACCACCGGGGCGCGGTTCAGTTCAGTGCGAATCCGTTCTTTGACATCCATCGAATCACCTTCGGTTAGTTTGGCCGCGCGGCCAGCGCAGTCGCCGGTCCGTGCCCCGGGAGGGGCGGTTTCCTTTAGGCCACATTGAATTATGGGGGGCGCTGGCCTATTCTTCAAACCCAGCTCGAGTTTAACTAACTAATCAAAACAGTGACTTAGAGGGCCTCAACCATGAATCCACTGAATTCCGTGCGCGGCTCGATCATTAGCGGCGTAATTATCGCACTGATCATTACCCTGGCGATCCAGCCCACGGCCTTTCATGAGCTGGGCCTGGCGCGCTGGCTGCACGTCATGTCCGGAGTGATGTGGATCGGCCTGCTGTATTACTTCAACGTGGCGCAGACCCCGGCACTCGCCGCGGCCGCGGCCGACAAAGGCGGACCGGGGGGCGCAGGCATCACCAAGTACGTGGCCCCCCGCGCCCTGTGGTGGTTCCGGTGGGGCGCGGTGTCGACCTGGCTCACCGGCGCCTGGTACCTGGGCCGCGGCGCGAATTTCGCCAACGCCTTCACCTTCGGTCATTTTGGCCAGGACTACTACGGCCTGGTCATCGGCATCGGCGCCTGGCTCGGCACGATCATGTTGTTCAACGTCTGGGTGCTGATCTGGCCGAATCAAAAGAAGATACTGGGCATAGTGCCCGCCAGCGACGACGAAAAAGCACGGGCGCGGCGCGTGGCCGGCATGGCCTCGCGCATCAATTTCGTGCTGTCGATACCCATGCTGCTGTGCATGGCGTCCGCTTCACACGGGCTGCCGTTGTAGGCATTGACGTCCACCCTTCCGGCCGATTTACCCGAGCAGGTCTCGCGCGCGCTGCGCGAGGACGTGGGTTCGGGCGATGTCACCGCACAACTGATTGCCGCGGACGCGACGGCGCGCGCCCGGCTGCTGTGCCGTGAGGCGGCCGTGCTCTGCGGCACGGCCTGGTTCGAGGAGACCTTCAGGCAACTCGATGAGCGCGTCCAGGTGCGCTGGCTGCAGCCGGAGGCCGCCCGGGTGGCTGCAGACACGGTGCTCTGCGAGCTTGCGGGCCCGGCGCGCGCGATCCTCACGGGTGAGCGCACCGCGCTGAATTTCCTGCAGCTGCTGTCAGCGACCGCCACGGTCACCGCCCGCTATGCGCAGGCGGTTGCCGGCACGGGCTGCCAGATCCTCGACACCCGCAAGACCTTACCGGGCCTGCGCACCGCGCAGAAATACGCCGTGCGCTGCGGTGGCGGGGTCAATCACCGCATCGGCCTCTACGATGGCGTGCTGGTGAAGGAAAACCACATTGCGGCCGCCGGCTCGATCGGCGCCGCCGTGGCCAAGGCGCGCGCGCTCTCGCCCGGATTGATGGTGGAGGTTGAAACCGAGAATCTGGAGGAAGTCGCCGCCGCCCTGCAGGCGCAGTGTGACGTCATCATGCTCGATGAGTTCTCGCTCGAGAACATGCGCCGCGCCGTGGCCCTCAATCGTGCCAGCCCGCGACCGGCCAAACTCGAGGCATCCGGCAGCGTCACCCTCGAGCGGCTGCCGGCGATTGCCACGACCGGAGTGGACTTCATCTCGGTCGGCGGCCTGACCAAACATGTTCAGGCCATCGACATGTCGTTGCGCCTGCTGTAGCTATTTCTTGCGCGCAACCTTGCGCTTGGCCCGCCTGACCTTTCGGACCAGCTTGCGTTTCGCTCTGCGGACTCGCCTCACCACACGGCGGCGCGTCGACTTCGTCGCGGGCCCCGCGGCCCGTCGTAGCGCCCGAGCGACCTTGCGTTTGGCTCTTCGGACTCGCCTCACCACACGCCGGCGCCGTGACTTCGTCACAGGCCCGGCAGCACGTCGTCCAGCGGCCTTCGTCTTTGCCTTCGCTTTCATTTTTGACCTCGCCTTCTTTGGACTTTTGGTGGCGGATTTCTTCGCCGCCCGCTTCGCCGCCGGCCGGGCGGAACTGGCAGCGACTTTGGGTTTGGCCTTGCCGGCCCCGGTGGTCGCGGCGACCGCCATCGAGTGCACCGCGAAGAATGCGTGCTGGGCATCAAAGAACTGCACGATGCGTCCGCCCCCCGGCACCTCGATGGGCCCATGGGCCAGCTTTCCGCCGGCGGCCAGCACCTTGCCGGCGGTCTCGTCGGCGCTGCTGCTGGCGGCATAGGGGCACCACGCCGGCGGCATGGCCCGGTCCGCGGGGATCGTGTAAGCGCCGCCAAAGTCCTGATCGCCGAGGCCGAAGGTCTGGTAATAAAACCCACCGCCCATATCCATGGGTGGACGCAGTTTCCAGCCGAACAGGCGCTGATAGAACGCCAGCGCGGCCTCTCGATTGCGTACCGCCAGTTCATTCCATGAAAAGCTGGCGCTGGCTGGCGCGCTATCGGAGTTCATCAACGGACAATACACGCCGAACGTCGCACCCTCCGGGTCGGTCAACAGCGCGACGCGGCCGACGCCCGGAATGTCCTGCACGGGCTGCTGTATACGCGCGCCGAGGCCCACGGCCTGGCCGGCGATGGCATCCACATCCGCCGCGCCGATGTAGCCTCGCCAGTGAGGCGCGGTTCCCGCCGCCCGGGCCTCATCGGACAGGCGCATCACGCCGGCCACGGGATTGCCAGCCGTCGACCTGAACAGGAAGTAGGGCGAGCCGGGGCTGAAGGGTTGCGCCTTCCAAGGCAGAATCCGCTCGTAAAAAGCGGTCGCTGTGCCGGTGTCATTGCAAAGCAGTTCGTGCCAGATGAACTGTCCCTGAAAGCTGGGCTGAGCCATGTGAGTCCCCTTGTTGCTCTTTGCGGACTGGTGAGGAGCGGTTTTACTCCGTCCCGAAGCGCCGACAATATCGCAATCTAGGTTGAGGCGACAACGCTCGGATTGACCTCGACCGTGACATGCACGATCTCGGCGTGCGCCTGCAGCAAGGTGCGGAAATACTCCGGCCTCACGGGCGCACTGGTGGCGACGCTCAGGATGCAGGCGTAGCTGCCCTTGCCGACTCGCCAGACGTGCAGGTCCTGGATCTCCACGGGTATGGGCGCCGCGCGCAGGGTATGGCGAATCTTTCCCACCACCGGCGCGCCCATTTCCGCGTCGAGCAGGACGCGGCTCGTTGAGCGCAACAGCGACCACGCCCAGGCCGCCACCACCAGCGAGGCAAACAGGCCGACCGCGGCGTCCAGCCAGACCAGGTGCAGATACTTGCCCCCGGCCAAGGCGCCTATGGCCAGCACTGAGGTGCCCGCGTCGGCGGCCACGTGCAGGTAGGCGGAGCGCAGATTGAGGTCTACTTGGGGAGGGCGATCGTGGCGGTGGGCGTGGCCATGCTCGTGGGCGTGCCCGTGGCCCGGTGCCGCATCGCCGTCGTGGCCTGCGGCGCCGGCGAGCAGGCCGGCTGAGGCCAAATTGACCAGCAGTCCCAGGAACGCCACGCCCAGGGCCTGGTCGTAGGCAATCAGACCGGGGTTTCGCAATCGCGACAGGCACTCGACGGCCATGTACAGGACCACGCCGACCAGCAGCAGCGCGCTGGTGTAGCCCCCGAGCACTTCAATCTTCCAGGTGCCGAATGCAAAACGATCATCGCGCCGCAGGCGCCGCGCCAACACATAGGCCGCGACCGCCAGGCCCAAGGCGATGACGTGCGAGCTCATGTGCCAGCCGTCGGCCAGCAGCGCCATCGACCCGTACCACCAGCCGGCCACGATCTCCAGCACCATGGTGATCGCGGTGAGGATCAGCACCCACAAGGTGCGCCGCTCGGCCAGCGGGTTCGCCGAATCAAAACCGCGCGCGTGCGGGGCGATGCCACCGCAACGCTCTTCGGTCACCTGAGTCTCCTGCGCCATAGGGCACCCCGAGGGTCGGTCCGCCCGTGCTGAACCCGTATACTGCGCGCCACTATAAACCAGCCCGATCGGCATCCCATGCTTCGAGCGGACCGCACCCAACCTTTTGGCTTTATCCGCGAGTTCGCGACGCGCTGGGATACGCTCGCGCTGATTGTGGTGATTGGTCTGGTCACGTTCCTGGCCGCGGCCAGCCGCGGCCTGCTGGCCCCGCTCTCGCAGCTGGACACCACCCCGCTGTCGCTGGCGCCCTCGCATTTGCCCGAGTACGCCGCGCGCACCACCCTGCGCATGTTTGCCGCCCTGGCGCTGTCGTTGGTGTTTACCCTGACCTATGCCACCTGGGCCGCCAAGAGCCCGCGCGCCGGGCGCTTCCTGGTGCCGCTGCTCGACATCTTGCAGTCGGTGCCGATCCTCGGGTTCATTTCGATCAGCGTGGTGTTTTTCATGGCGCTGGTCCCGGGACGTGTGCTGGGCGCGGAATTTGCCGCGATCTTTGCCATCTTCACCAGCCAGGCCTGGAACATGGCCTTCAGCTTCTACCAATCGCTCCGCACCGTACCCACCGAGCTCGCCGAGGCGGCCGCCTCCTTCCACCTGACGCCGTGGATGCGGTTCTGGCAGCTGGAAGTGCCCTTTGCGCTGCCGGCCCTGACCTGGAACATGATGATGTCGATGTCCGGCGGCTGGTTTTTCGTCGTCGCCTCGGAATCGATCAGCGTCGGCCACACGCACGTGGCGCTGCCCGGTATCGGCTCGTACATTGCGCTCGCCATCGAGCAGCGCAACCTGCAGGCCATCGGCTGGGCGATCACCACCATGGCCCTGGTCATTCTGGTGTATGACCAACTGCTGTTCCGCCCGATGATCACCTGGGTGGATCGCTTTCGCGCCGAGCAGGAACCGGGCGCCGAGCCCCCACCCTCCTGGGCGCTGACCATGATGCGGCGCTCCCGCCTGATCAAGGGCCTGACGGTCAGCTTTTACGCCCTGGTGCGCTGGACCAGCTGGGCGTTGCCGTTGCGCGCGGCGCCGCGAGCGCGCGCTGGCCCGCGCCGCGCGCGCCACTCCTGGATCGGCAGCGCCCTTTGGATGACGCTGCTGCTGATCGCCGGCACGCTCGCCCTGCGCAAGCTTGGTGAGGCGCTGTGGTCGGGGACCAATCTGGCCGAGCTGCGCGAAGTAGGCGTGTTGGGTTTACTCACGCTGGCGCGGGTGGTGGTGTTGATCGCGCTGGCCAGCCTGGTGTGGGTGCCGGTGGGCGTGTGGATCGGCCTCAGGCCCCGCGTCGCGCAGTGGGTGCAGCCGGTCGCGCAGTTTCTCGCCGCCTTTCCGGCAAACCTGCTGTTTCCGCTGGTCGTGTACGTCATTGTGGCCTGGCAGCTGAGCCCGAATCTCTGGCTGAGCCCCTTGATGATCCTCGGGACCCAGTGGTACATCCTGTTCAACGTGATCGCGGGCGCCGCCGCCATGCCCGCCGAGCTGCGGCACGCCGCGCAGAATTTCCGCGTCGGCGGATGGCTGTGGTGGCGGCGCGTCGCACTGCCTGGGGTCATGCCCTATTACGTGACCGGCGCGATCACCGCCTCGGGGGGCTCGTGGAATGCGGCCATCGTCGCGGAGCTAGCCAGCTGGGGCCGCACCGAAGTGCGCGCTCAGGGGCTTGGCGCCTATATCGCCACGGCGACCGCAGCGGGCGACTATCATCGCATCGTGCTCGGCATCACCACGATGTGCCTGTTTGTGGTTACGATCAATCGGGCCTTTTGGCGACCGCTGTATTACTACGCTGAACGCCACTACCGGCTCAGCTGAGGCAAGGATGCACTCATGAACGCCGTCATCGACGCGGTGCCGTTGCTGCAGGTGACCGGGATCGCCAAGTCGTTCCCAAAACCTGACGGCCAGGAGCTGTTGGTGCTTGAGGGTGTGAACCTGCGGCTGGCCAGCGGCCAGATCGTCGGGCTGCTGGGCCGTTCGGGATCGGGCAAGTCCACGCTGCTGCGATTGATCGCCGGTCTGTCCGAGCCCAGTCGCGGCGCCCTCAATTACCTGGGCAACCCGGTCGATGGTCCCGCGGCCGGGATCGCCATGGTCTTTCAGAGCTTTGCGCTATTTCCTTGGCTCACCGTGTACGAAAATGTCGCGCTCGGCCTGGAGGCGCAGCGCCTGGCGCGCACCGAGATCCGCAAACGCACGCTGGCGGCCATCGACCTGATCGGCCTGGATGGATTCGAGTCGGCCTACCCGCGTGAACTCTCGGGCGGCATGCGCCAGCGCGTCGGCTTCGCCCGCGCGCTGGTGGTGCATCCCAACATCCTGCTGATGGATGAGCCGTTCTCGGCGCTGGACGTGCTCACCGCCGAAACGCTACGCACCGATTTCCTCGACCTGTGGTCCGAAGGACGCATGCCGATCAAGGGCGTCATCCTGGTCACGCACAACATCGAGGAGGCGGTCCTGATGTGTGATCGCATCCTGGTGTTCGGCAGCAATCCGGGCCGGGTATTGTCGGAGATCGAGGTGACGCTGCCCCAGCCGCGCAACCGCCTCGACCCCTCATTCCGCGAGCTGGTGGAGCGCATCTACGTCGAGATGACCGCGCGCGCCCTCACCCCCCCCACCGGCACGCGCACCGAATTCTTTCCCGGGCAGGGGATCGGCAGCGCGCTGCCGCACGTTTCCTCCAACGAACTGTCGGGCCTGCTCGAGGCGGTGGCCGCGGCGCCCTACAACGGTATGGCCGATCTGCCGAAGATCGCCACCGATCTGCAGATGGAGATCGACGAGCTCTTTCCGGTGGCCGAGACGTTGCAAATGCTGCGCTTCGCGGAGCTGGAAGGCGGCGACCTGAAGCTTACCGACGCCGGCCGCGCGTTTTGCAACGCCGAGCGCGATGAACGCAAGCGCATCTTTGCCCGCCAGCTGCTGGCCTACGTGCCGCTGGCGGCGCACGTGCGGCGGGTGCTCGACGAGCGCACCTCGCACGTGGCGCGCAAGAGCCGCTTCATCGACGAGCTCGAGGATTTCATGACCGAGGAGGCCGCCGAGCAAACCCTGCGCGCCATCATCAGCTGGGGTCGCTACGCGGAAGTGTTCGCTTACGAAGACGAGAGCGCGCGCTTTACCCTGGAAAATCCCGCCTAGCCGGCCGGGAGCGGCGCGAGCAGCCCGCGCACGCAGGCGCCCAGATCCTCGTAGACGCCATCGGCGAGCGACGCATCCTGCTCTGCGAGGCGTTGCCCGCTGCGCACCAGAAAGCAGCGGCCGACCCCGGCGGCGCGCCCGGCCTCGATGTCCGTGCGCCGGTCCCCGACCAGCACCGAACCGGCCAGATCGATGCCGAGCCGGTCGGCCGCCCGTTGCAGCATCGCCGGCCGGGGCTTGCGGCATTCGCAATCGAGCCGGTAGCGCGCCACCGGCGCATCGGGCAGATGCGGGCAGTATTCCACGGCGTCCAGTCGCACCCCTTCGGCCTCCAGGCGCGCCTGCATGTGCGCGTTGAAGTTCAGGTAGTCCGCCTCGCTGTACAGTCCGCGCGCGATTCCGGACTGATTGGTGATCACCACCAGTCGGTAGCCGGCGGAGTGCAGATCGCGCAGCGCGGCGATCGCCCCCGGGAGCGGCGCAAAGTCCTCGATCTTGTACGCATAGCCGCGCTCTTCGATGATGACGCCGTCGCGATCGATGAAGGCGCCCTTCATGGGACCGCCGGCTGCGTGCCCACCGGCAAGTCAGCGGCTCCCGCGAATTCGCTGCAGGAGTGCCGTGGTGGAATAGCCCTCGACAAACGGGATCGCCACCGCCTCCCCGCCCCAGCTACGCACCAACGCGGTCTCGGCCAGCGCGTCGATGGCATAGTCGCCCCCCTTGACGTAGATCTCCGGCCGGCAGCGCGGCATCAGCTCGCAGGGCGTGTCCTCATCGAAGAGCGTCACGTAGTCCACGCTGGCCAGCGCGGCGATGACGGTCGCGCGGTCCGATTCCCGGTTGAGGGGCCGGTCCGGTCCTTTGCGCAGGCGCCTCGCCGAAGCATCCGTGTTCACGGCCACCAATAGGGCTGCGCCCAGGCGGCGCGCGGCCTCCAGGTAGGTCACGTGCCCGGTGTGCAGCACGTCGAAGACGCCGTTGGTAAATACCAGCGGCCGCCGCAACGTTCGCTCCCCGAGGGCCGCGGCGGGTATGAATTTTTGCAGCAGCGCACTCGGAGCGTTCAAGGGGACGATGCCGCCAGCCAATCGACGTAGCGCTTGACGCCGGTGGCCACGTCCACGAATTGCAGTTCGCAGCCGGCGGCGCGCAGCGCTGCCAGGTCGGCCTGGGTGTGGCACTGGTACTTGCCGGCCAGCGCCGCCGGAAACTCGACGTACTGAATCAGCTTCTTGGCGACCAGCTGCTCGAGTGCCAGCGCGCCCTCGCCGCGCACCGCCCGACACGCATTGACCGTGGCCTGCGCGACCTCGTTAAAGCTCTGCGCCCGGCCGGTGCCGAGATTGAATATGCCATTGCGATCGGGATGCTCGAGGAACCACATATTGACCGCCACCACGTCATCGACGTACACGAAATCGCGCTGCTGCTCGCCCGCGCGATAGCCACCGTACTCACCGAACAGGCGCACGCTTCCAGCCTCGCGGAACTGGCCGTAGTTGTGGAACGCCACCGACGCCATGCGGCCCTTGTGCTGTTCGCGCGGCCCGTACACGTTGAAGTAGCGGAACCCGGCCACCTGCGACGCCATGCTGCCCAGACGGCGGCGCACCACCTGGTCAAACAGCAGTTTTGAATAGCCGTAGACATTCAGCGGCCGCTCGAACTCGGCTTGCTCGCGAAACGTGACGCTGCCGCCATATATGGCGGCGGTCGAGGCATACAGCAATCGCGTGCCCTGCGCCTGGCAGGCCTCGAGCAGATTCCTCGAGCAGCGGTAATTGCTGTCCAGCATGAGGCGGCCGTTGTGCTCCATGGTGTCGGAGCAGGCGCCCTGGTGCAGCACCACGTCCACGCGGCCGAACTCGCGGCGCGCAAAGCGGCCGTAGAAATCGTCCTTGTCGAAATAGTCGCTCAGCCGCGCACCCGCCAGGTTGCGGTACTTCGAACCGTCGCTCAGGTCATCGACCGCGATGACCTCGTCGATGCCGCGGGCGTTCAGCCCGTGCACCAGGTTGCTGCCGATCATGCCGGCCGCACCGGTGACTACCGCCTTCACGTGGCTCGCCCGGTCACGGAAACAACTCCTCGTAGCCGAGATTGGCGGCGCCGAATTTTCCGACCACGATGCCGCCGGCTCGATTGACCACCGGCAAGGCGTCGCGCAGGCCCATGCCGCAGGCCAGCAGCACCGCCAGTACGGCAATCACGGTGTCGCCGGCGCCGGTCACGTCAAACACCTCGCGCGCCAGCGCGGGCACCTGCAGGTGGCCGCCCGCGTCAAAGAGCGAAATGCCCTCCCCGCTCCGCGTCAGCAGGATGGCCCCGAAGCCCTGCGCCTGGCGCAGCTTTTGCGCGCGTTCGTGCAGCTGCTCCTCGCTGGACCACGGGCCGATCACCTGCGCCAGCTCCTCGCGGTTGGGCGTAATCACCGTGGCGCCTGCGTAGCGCGCGTAGTCATTGCCTTTTGGATCGACCAGCACCGGGGTTCCGGCCGCGCGCGCCAGCGCAATCATGCGCGGAATGTGCGTCAGGCCGCCCTTGCCGTAGTCCGAAAATAATACCGCGTCGTGCTCGGGCAGCACTCGCTGGTAGTCGTTGAGCATGAGCGCCAGGACTTCGTGGTCCGGCTGATTCTCAAAGTCCAGGCGGATAAGCTGCTGGGCGCGGCCGATGACCCGCAGCTTGACGATGGTGTTGAGCTGCGCATCGCTCCCCAGGAGCGATTGCACGCCGTGCTCGGCAAGTAACTTGCGCAGCTTGCCCGCCGGCTCGTCAGTTCCCACCACGGTCATCAGCGAGGCCTGCGCGCCCAGCGCCTTGATGTTGAGGGCGACATTCGCGGCGCCGCCGAGGCGCTCCTCCTCGCGGGAAATCCGCACCACCGGCACCGGGGCCTCGGGGGAAATCCGGTCGACCGACCCGAACCAGTACCGATCCAGCATCGCATCGCCCACCACCAGCACGCGGGCGCGCTGAAATTTCGCTTTCATGTCGGTCATGGGGGCTGCCGGGAGTCAGGCCAGCTGCAGCAACTCTTCGACCATTCCGCACAGGGTATGGCCGATCAGGATATGGGCCTCCTGGATGCGTGCGGTGGTCGAGCTGGGCACGATGACGGGCACGTCGCACATCCCGGCGAGTTGCCCGCCGTCGCGGCCGAGTAAGCCGATGGTGCGCATCTTCAGGGCGCGGGCGGCCTCGACGGCGCGCACCACATTCTTGGAATTTCCGGAAGTGGAGATGGCCACCAGACAGTCGCCCGCCACCCCTAGCCCCATCACCTGGCGGTAAAACACCTCATCAAAGGAGTAGTCATTGGCGATGCAGGTCAGCGCCGAAGTGTCGGTCGACAGAGCCATGGCGGCGAGCGGCCGGCGATCATCGATGAACCGCCCGGTGAATTCGGCCGCCAGGTGCTGGGAGTCCGCGGCCGAACCACCGTTCCCGCACAGCATCAGCTTGCGGCCGGCCGATAGCGCGTCGACCATTAGGGTGGCGGCCTGTGCCACCGGCTCGGACAGGGATTCCAGGCGGGCAAACAGGGCACGATGCTCGTCCAGGTTTTGCTGAAACTTCGTGCTCATGGAATTCCTGGCGATGGCGGGGCCCCGGGCCCGGCCACGGGCACGGTGGGCCGCAAAATCCTGCCCGACTTCCCTACTTTAAGCAATCGGACGCGCCGGCCGAGGCGTGCGTCCGCCCAAAGCGCTCCAGGCCTCGAGCACCTGCTCGACCGGGATGTCGAGCAGGCGACTCGCCTGTCCGGCGCCCCCGCCCAGCACGGCCACGCGCCCGAGCCGGGAACGGGGCCGCCACCAGCGCTGGTCCGCGTTGGCAAACATCACCGTCAGCGGGCAGTCGAGCGCGGCGGCGGCATGCGCCGGGCCGGTGTCCACCGAGATCATGCTATCGGCGCGCTCCAGCAGGGCAAGCAGGCGCGGCACCGTCATGTCGGTGGCAAGATTGTGCACGCGCGGCGAGTCCGCGGCGCGCCGGATCGACTCGATCACCGCGTGTTCGACCGGCGCGCCCGTCAGCAACACGCGCGCACCCGGCAGGCGCTCGAGCACGCCGCGTGCCAGCGCGCCCCAGCGCTGCGGCGGCCAGTACTTCGCATCGCTCGTGCCGATCCGCCGACCGCGCTTGAGCGTGCGCTTGTTGCCGGCCTGAATCAGCACCGAGGGTCCGTCGCCCCAGCCGCGCTCGGCCAGCCAGCGCTGGCAGTCCTCCCGGGCCTTGGCGCCCACATACAGACGCGGCACGGCATCGACCTGCGCGGTGTCCAGAAGCGGCGGCGGCGGCCGCAGCGCTGGCGGAGTGAGCATGGCAATCGCCAGCCACCACTCGGTCCAGTGCATCGGCCGGGGCGCGGGGAAGTCATGCGCGCGGATAATCCATTCCCGCGGGATGCCGGCGTGCTCGACCAGCCACTGAGCCTTGGGTTCCGGATCGCACTGGTATACGGGGCCAAGACCGCGCGCGCGCATCCAGCGCACCGCCCGCCACTGGCTGGGCCTCAATGGATAGGGGGTCTTGCGGCTGGTCACCAGCTGGATCCGGCCCACGCGCGGATCATCGGCCAATAGGGGGCGCGTCCAGGAGCCGGAACTCAGCAGATCGACGGGCGTGCCGTAACGCCGGTACAGCACTTCGATCATTGCCGTGATCAGCACCACGTCCCCGAAGGCGGCGAAGCGCACGATCAGTGGAGGCGCGCGCACCGGGTCGCTCTGGCGCATCGCGCCGGCCTAGAAATCGACCAGCTCGACGCTCTCGGCGCCGATGGGCGTGCCCAGGAAGCGCCCGCCGACATGGGCGAAACGCTCGATGCCGTCGGTGGCCAGGAAGCGCAGCTGCGCCGTGCCGGCCGCCGCGGCGTGCGCCGGCTGCAGGAGCGAATGCTGCGCCAACGCCGTCCGTACGGTATGCGCGGTGGTGTCCGCGGAATCGACAATCTGCACATCCGCTCCAGCGGCGGCGGCGATCGCGGACTTGAGCAGCGGGAAGTGCGTGCAGCCGAGCACCAGCGTATCCACACGCTTTCCCGTCTCGGCGCGCAGTGGCGCCAGGTAGCGCTGCGCCACCTGCGCGGTGATCGGTTCATCCACCCAGCCTTCCTCGGCCAGGGCCACGAACAGGCCGCAGGCGATCGCCGACACCTCGGCAGCGGGCCGGATGCGCGCGATGGCCTGCTGGTAGGCGCCACCGCGCACGGTGCTTTCGGTAGCGAGCACGACCATGCGGCCGCTGAGCGAGGCCGCGCAGGCCGCGCGCGCCCCGGGCTCGATGACGCCAATGACCGGCAGGCCTTCATAGCGCTCGCGCATGGCATGCAGGGCCGCCGCCGAGGCTGTGTTGCAGGCGACCACCAGGCACTTGATGTGGCGCGCCACCAGCACGTCGGCAGCCTGCAGCGCGTAGCGGATCACGGTGTGGGCGCTCTTCGTGCCGTAAGGGAGCCGTGCCGTGTCGCCGAGGTACACAAAGGACTCGGCCGGCAGGATCGAGCGCAGCGCATGCAATACCGTCAGGCCGCCGACCCCCGAATCGAAGACACCGATGGGTTGCCCGGGCGCGGGCCGGGCTGCGGGTGCGGCCACGGGCGGCGCCCTAACTTTCCGGGCGCAGCTGCGGGAACAGCAACACGTCGCGTATCGAGGGCGAATCGGTCAGCAGCATCACCAGCCGATCGACGCCGAGACCCAACCCGGCCGTCGGCGGCATGCCGTACTCGAGCGCACGGATGTAATCGGCGTCGTAATGCATGGCCTCGTCGTCCCCCGCGTCGTGACGCGCGGCCTGCGCCCGGAATCGCGCCGCCTGATCCTCCGGGTCGTTGAGCTCGGAAAAGCCGTTGGCGAGTTCGCGGCCGGCCACGAAGAACTCAAAGCGATCGGTGAGGAACGGATCGAGGTCATTGGCGCGCGAGAGCGGGGAGACTTCCGCCGGATAGGCATGCACGAAGGTTGGCTCGAGCAGGTGGTGCTCGCCGGTTTTTTCGAAAATCTCGATCTGCAGCTTGCCCGCGCCGTCGCCCGGCCTGAACGGGATGCCGAGCCGCTCGCAGGCGGAACGCAGGTAGGGCAGCTCGCGCAGTCGGCCGCGGTCGAGCTGCGGATTGTGCTCGATGATCAGCGCCTCGACCGTCACCCGGCGGAAGGGTTTGCCGAGGTCGTAATCGCGCCCCTGGTAGCGAACGACGCGCGTGCCGAGCAGCGCGTCGAGCAGCCCATGGAGCAGCCGCTCGATGAGATCCATGAGTTCGCGGTAGTCGCTGTACGCCCAGTACAGCTCGAGCATCGTGAATTCCGGGTTGTGCTGCGTAGAGAGGCCTTCGTTGCGGAAATTTCGGTTGATCTCGTAGACCCGCTCAAGCCCACCGACGATCAGGCGCTTCAGATAAAGCTCGGGAGCGATCCGCAGGTACATCCTCTGGTCGAGCGCGTTGTGGTGCGAGACAAAGGGCCGCGCGGCAGCACCGCCCGGAATCGGTTGCATCATCGGCGTCTCGACCTCGAGAAAGTCGAGCGCGTCGAGTGCGTCGCGCAGGTAGCGGATGATGGCGCTGCGGCTGCGGAACACCGCGCGGCTGGACTCGCTCATCAGCAGGTCGACATAGCGCATGCGATAGCGCGTCTCGGTGTCGCTGAGCCCGTGCCACTTGTCGGGGAGCGGCCGCAGGGATTTGGCGAGCAGCTTCAGCCCGGAGACGCGGACCGACAATTCCCCGGTCTTGGTGCGGAACAGCGGCCCGCGGGCCCCGAGTATGTCGCCGACATCGAAGTCCTTGAAGGCCTCGTAGACCTCGCCCAGCGCACTTTCCTGCAGGAACAGCTGGATCGAGCCGCTGCGGTCCGCGAGCTTGGCGAAGCTCGCCTTGCCCATCACGCGCTTGAGCATCATGCGGCCGCCGACCCGCACCTGCACCGGGTTGGCCTCTAACCAGGCGGCGTCGCACTCGGCGTAGGCGCTGTGCAACTCCGCCGCCAGCGCGTCGCGCCGGAACTCGTTCGGGTAGGCCTGGCCTCGCAGCCGCAGCGCAGTGAGCTTGGCACGCCGCTCGGCGATCAACCGGTTCTCATCGACCGGTTCGGGGCTCGCGCCGCTCGCTGCGGATTCTTGCGTGGGGCCGTTCACAGTCCGGCCTTGAGACTGGCTTCCATGAACTGATCGAGTGCCCCATCGAGCACCGAGCCGGTGTTGCCCACCTCGACCCCGGTGCGCAGATCCTTAATGCGTGACTGATCAAGCACGTAGGAGCGGATCTGATTGCCCCAACTGACGTCCGATTTGGAGTCTTCGAGCACCTTGGCCGCGGCATTGCGCTTGTTGACCTCCAGCTCGTAGAGCTTGGCCTTGAGCATCTTCATGGCGGTGGCGCGGTTCTTGTGCTGGCTGCGCTCATTCTGGCAGGCCACGATGATGCCGCTCGGCAGGTGCGTGATGCGCACCGCGGATTCGGTCTTGTTGACGTGCTGGCCGCCCGCGCCGCTGGAGCGATAGGTATCGGTGCGCAGGTCCGCCGGGTTGATGTCGATGGCAATGTCATCGTCGATCTCGGGCGACACAAATACCGACGCGAACGAGGTGTGGCGGCGGTTACCGGAGTCAAACGGCGATTTGCGCACCAGGCGGTGCACGCCGGTCTCGGTGCGCAGCCATCCGTAGGCGTACTCGCCCTCGACCTCGACGGTGGCTGATTTCAGCCCGGCGACTTCTCCAGGGTTGGAGTCGATCACTTCGGCGGAATAGCCGCGGGTGACGGCCCACTTGAGGTACATGCGCAACAGCATCTGCGCCCAGTCCTGCGCCTCGGTTCCCCCCGCGCCCGCCTGAATGTCCAGGAACGCGCTGTGCGAGTCCATCTCGCCGCGAAACATGCGCTTGAACTCGAGTGCGCGCACGCTGGCCTCGAATTTCGGCCGCTCGCGCTCGAGGTCGTTCGCCGTAGACTCATCGTTCTCGGCTTCGGCGAGTTCCAGCAGCTCGAGTGCGGCATGCACCGAGCCCGAGACGCGATCCATTTCGCCGAGCTCTGCGCCTAGGCGGGCGCGTTCCCGGCCCAGTTCCTGGGCGCGCTCAGGTTGGCTCCACACGGCCTGCTCTTCCAGCTCCCGGCTGACTTCTTCCAGGCGCTCGCGCTTGCGGTCGTACTCAAAGGAACCCCCTCAAGGACAGCGCGCGCTCCTCGAGATCTGTCAATGCCCGTCTGAGTTGTGTGATTTCCATCGCCCGATCCGCAATTTTTAGGACACCCATGGTAGCACGGGCCCGGAGCCCCTCTAGGGCGCCAGCAGGTGCTCGACCACCAACTGCAACCGCAGCTCGCCCTGGTAGTCGTTGGTGCCCAGGCGGTAGATCAGCCGCACCTGGCCCGTCGGCAGGGGGGCTGGATGCTGCGGGTCGACCTTGTTAAACGCGATGGCTTCAAATCCGCCCCGGCCTTCGCGGGCCGAGACCTGGAACTTCAGATGCCGCTCGCCCAACACTCGCGGCGTGCCGCGCACCTCGAATACTCCGTCGAACAACGGCTCGGCAAATGCCGCGCCCCAGGGTCCGCCGGCGCGCAGCGCGTTCGCCAAGGGCAATGCGATGTCCTCGGGTTGAAGTTCGCCGTCGGTTTCGATGGCATCGTGCAGTGCGCTGTGGGCCATCGCCCGCGCCACCTCGGCGTCGAAGGCGCGTGCAAAACGATCCAGATGCGATCGCGGCAGACTCAGACCCGCAGCCATGGCATGGCCGCCGAATTTCTCCAGCATCCCGGGTTCGCGCGTGGCGATGGCGGCGAGCACGTCGCGGATATGCACGCCCGCCACGGAGCGCGCCGAGCCGCGCAGGTTGCGCTCGTCGGCCAGTGCGAAGGCCACGACCGGGCGACGCAACTGTTCCTTGACGCGACCGGCCACCAATCCCACCACGCCCTGGTGCCAGGCGGCGTCAAACAGGCACACGCCCGAGCGCTTCGGCCCGCTGCGCTCATCGCGCAGCGCGCGCACCGCCGACAGGGCCTGCAGCTGCATGTCGGCCTCGATCTCGCGCCGCTGCGCATTGAGCGCATCGAGCTCGGCGGCGAGCCGGCGTGCCTCGTTCGGATCGTCCGCGAGCAGGCAGCGGATCCCGATCGACATGTCGGTCAGGCGTCCCGCCGCGTTGAGCCGCGGTGCGACGGCAAATCCAAGGTCGCTGCTCACCAGTTCGCTTTGCGCGCGGCGCGCCACGCTCAACAATGCGCTGATGCCCGGCACGCAGCGCCCAGCGCGGATTCGGGCCACGCCTTGGGCCACCAGCACGCGATTGTTGGCATCGAGCGGCACGACATCGGCCACCGTGCCTAGGGCCACCAGGTCAAGAAACGAGGCCACGGACGGTGCGCCGGGGGGCAGATCGCCCTCCGTCTCGAGCGTACGGCGCAGGGCAGCGCACACGTAGAAGGCCACCCCTACTCCGGCGAGCGCACCGCTGACAAAGCCCGTGCCCGGCAGGTTGGGATTGACGATCACGTTGGCCTCGGGAAGCTGCGGCCCGGGCAGATGATGATCCGTGATCAGCACCTCGATGCCGCGCGCGCGCGCGGCTGCGACCCCGGCGTGGCTCGAGATGCCGTTGTCGACCGTGATGATCAGTGTGGGAGCCCGCTCGGCGGCCACCGCGACGATTTCAGGCGTCAGCCCGTAGCCGTACTCGAAGCGATTGGGCACCAGGAAATCAACCGCCGCGAACCCGAAGCCGCGCAGCGCGCGCAGCACCAGTGCGGTGCTGGTGGCGCCGTCCGCGTCAAAATCGCCCACCACCAGCACCCGGCCGTCCCGATGCCGACGCAGGAGCCGCGCGGCCGCGTCGGTCCCCTCCAGACTTCCGATTGGCGCCAGGCGCTCAAGTGCGAGATTCAACTCCTCGTGGGTGCGCAGGCCGCGCGCGGCGTACACGCGCCGCAGCACGGGGTGCAGGTCCGCGCCCAGGGCCTCGGCACCGGCAGGCACCTCGCGTCGAACTACCGTGAGCACTGCAACAAGGTCTCCCACCAGGGTTGAGGTCGTCTGAACCGGCGCCACAGGGAGCGCCACGGCCCGCGCGCGAGCGTCACGGCGCGCGCGCCGACCAGGAGCGTTGCGCTGTGCCATTGCACCGCTCGCCAGTGCTCGAGCGCCGGTGCGACCCAGTCGCGCTCCAGCCCCTCGAGAGCCGTCTCACTGGCATCGGCGCCCAACCCGCAGACTGCCAGCACGTCGGCCTCCGGCACGCGATTCGCGTTCGTCGATGGCGGCCAGCGCGGCGGCAGCGGCCCGACTGCGAAGCCCTCAAGCCGCGCCAGTCCATCCACGAACAGGTCGTCGGCCCATGCTACCGCAGCGCCGCTGGGCTTCGACACAGCGTTCGCGGATACCGAGAGCGCGGGGCGGCCCCCGCCCCAGATCCACACGGCGTTGGCCGCCGGCGTGCCACGCGCGCGGCGCGCCTCGTTGATCGGGTGCTCATGGAGCCACATTTCCATTTCCGCGCCGAGGCGGCGCAGCGTACCCGCGGCCGGGCCGGCGGGCAGCCCTTCGCGCGGATCCGCTCCCAGCCATAGCGCCGGATCCTGGCTGCGCACGCTGTCCGGCTGGAGCGCTGGACCTCCCGCCAGCAGCAGCTCACGCCGGCCGGTCGCGTGCAGGGACCAGCCCGAGTGGGCAAAAACGGTCATGAAATCCCGCTCCAGCAGGCACTGATCCTCGCTGCTCAGCTGCAGCAGTCCGGCCGGATGCACGCGCACCGTGTCGAGTCCGGCGACCAAGTGGATAGGGCTCGCAAACCACACCGGCACTCCCGCGGGCACGCCCGACACCGCCGCGCCAGCGATCGATGCGGGCGGAACCCCACGAGCGGCGGGGCCGCGGGCTTCCCGTTGCAGCCACTGGCGCCAGTCGCCGGCGGCCAGATCGGTCTCCCCTTGCGCGAGCCAACGTTCGAGTTCCGGCAGGCGAGGGAGCGTGGCGCGCGCCGCCTCGCTCAGGCGCGCGGGGTACAGGTCGCGGAGGACAAGGATGAGTCGAGGCACGGTGGTATCGTAACGGCCGTGCGACTGGTACTCGACTCCGATCCGCAAATACTGACCGTGCGCTCGTACGCGCGTGGCGAAATCAACATTGGCGGGCAGACGATCCGCGCACCCTGCATCGTCAGCAGCGCGCGCCTGATCACGGACTGGCCGGTGCAATCCGCGCAGGCGCTGGACCTGGCGGCGCTTGAGCCGCTCCTCGCGCTGCATCCGCAGGTCCTGCTCATCGGCGCCGATGGCGTCGTGCCGGCGGCCGGCGGTGCGCTGCGGCGCGCGCTCGAAGCGCGCGGCATCGCCTTGGAGCTCATGGATCTCGGCGCGGCCTGCCGTACCTACAACGTGCTGGCCCAGGAACGGCGTGAAGTCGTCGCCGGGCTGTTCCCCTAAGAGGACCGCGGGGTGCGGGGCCCGGTGCGCCCAGAGCGCACCGGAAGAAGACACAGGGCGGAAAGATCGCTCAACCAACCAACTATCCGAAGCTGACAGAATCGAATAATTGTCACTGCCTTGTTTTTGTTTTTCGGACTGTTTTTCTTCTTCTGTGGACTAATCAGCTCTTCCCCTGTTGCCCTGTGTCTTCTCCCTGTGCGCCTGAGCACCCTTGATTTGCAGGCTGTCGGTGCGGACCGACAGGGCCCGATACTAGTCGCGCACTTCTAAGCTTGACAAGTGCCATTAGGTTATAATATCTAAATCATAAGGTTATAGACCATTACTCATCTTGTTTCGATGCCATTAACCGACCCCGCCGACCAATGGAACGAAGGAAACCGACCCCAGAACCTGCCGTTCCAGACCCTGCTCCCGGCGCACGATGCGCAGCAATTGCTGTTTGCCCTCGGGACCTGCGGGCACGATCAGGCGACCGTTGGGTGCGAGCTGCTCGATCAATTCTTCCGGCACGACTAGCGGCGCCGCCGCGACGATGATCCCGTCAAAGGGCGCTTGGGTCCGCCAGCCGATGGAGCCGTCGCCCACTTTGAAGCGCACGTTGCGCACGTCGAGTTCCTTGAGTCGCTGTCGCGCCCGGTGCTGCAGCCCCGCAATGCGTTCGATGCTGTAGATGCGCTCCACCAGCGGCGCCAGCACCGCGGTCTGATAGCCGCAGCCCGTGCCCACTTCGAGCAAGCGCTTGAGAGGCGGACCGTCCAGCAGCGCCTCGGTCATGCGTGCCACGATGAACGGCTGCGAAATCGTCTGGCCGAATCCGATGGGCAGAGCCGTGTCCTCATAGGCGCGGCTGGCGATCGCCTCGTCGACGAAAATATGGCGCGGGAGATTCCGAATCCGATCGAGCACGGTCAGATTGGTGATGCCCTGGTCACGCAGCCGCTGCACCAACCGGTCGCGGGTGCGGAGCGAGGTCATGCCAATACCCGTGAAGCGTGGGTCAGTCATCGTGCGGCCCGTTACTTCTTGGCCGTATCGAGCAACGGCACACGGGCCAGCCACTGGCCCAACTCGGGCAGCGCGGCGTGGCGCGTCAGATCGATCGACAGGGGCGTCACCGACACCCAGCCTTCGGCCACCGCGTGAAAATCCGTGCCCTCGCCTGCGTCCGCGCCCGCCCCCGACGGACCCACCCAGTACATGGTTTCGCCCTTCGGGTTGCGCACCGGGACCGCCGGCTCCGAGCGGTGCCGAAATCCCAGCCGCGTGGCGCGGATCCCGCGCAGCTGCCCGAGGGGCAGATCGGGCACGTTGATATTCAGGATCAGGCGCGGATCGAGCGGCTGGCCAAGCAGCTGGGTTACGATTCGCTGCGCCACGATCGCCCCGGTCTCAAAGTGCCGGGCGGCTCCGGGCTCGGTGCACAGCGAGACCGCCAAGGTGGGCAGACCGAGAAACCGGCCTTCGATGGCGGCCGCGACGGTGCCCGAATACAGCACGTCGTCGCCCAGATTGGGCCCATCGTTGACGCCGCTCACGGCCATGTCGAAATCAAAATCGAACAGTCCGGAGACCGCAAGATGCACGCAATCGGTCGGCGTCCCGGTCACGTAGTGCACGCCGGGCTCGGACTGCGTCACCCGCAGCGGCACATCGAGGGTCAGCGAATTGCTCGCCCCGCTACGGTTCCGGTCGGGCGCGACCACGGTGACGTCGGCCACCTCGGCGAGCGCGGCGCGCAGCCGTGCAATACCCTCCGATCGATAGCCATCGTCGTTGCTGATCAGGATTTTCATTTCTTTGAGCGGCGAGCCCCGTGACTGAAGGCGCGCCAATATACTTAAACCTCGGTTCCGGAGGAATGCGAGATGGCCGCCAAGGACGATGAACGCGACCTTTTCCGCGCCGCCATGCGCGGCGTGCGACCGCTTGCGACGCCCCCGCGAGCCAAATCCGCGCCGCGCAAGCCCCCGCCGCGTGCTCGCCAGACCCGTGCCGAACGCGCCGCGGTGCTGCTCGAGAGTCTGGCGCCGCCAGCCGCCGATCTGGACATCCAACCCGGCGACTCGACGCAATACCGTCAGCCCGGTGTCCCGGAGACCGTGCTGCGGCGCCTGCGCCGCGGCGAGTTCCGCATCGAGGCCGAGATTGATCTGCATGGCATGCGGCTCGCGGAGGCGCGGGTGCAGCTGCGTGAGTTCCTGCTGGCGGCCCTCGCCCGCCGTCTGCAATGCCTTCGCATCGTGCACGGCAAGGGACTGCGTTCCGGTCAGCGAGGCCCGGTGATCAGAAATACCGTGCATGAGCTGCTGCGCCGCGCGCGTCCGGTGCTGGCCTTTACCTCGGCGGCCATGCGCGATGGCGGCACCGGCGCCACGCTGGTGCTGCTGCGGGCGAATGCTCGAAGCTAAGCCCTAGAGCTGATCGATCAGCACGCTCGCCATCGCCACCAGCCCCTCGTTGCGGCCTACGAACCCCAGGTGCTCGGCGGTCGTGGCCTTGAGGTTGACGTCGGCGATCGGCACGCCCAGGAGCGAGGCAATCGAGTGACGAATCTGCTCGCGCCACGGCGCCAGCCGTGGCTGCTCGGCGAGCAGCGTCAGATCGACATTGACCACCCTGAAGGAGCGACGCGACAGCAGTGCCAGCGTCGCAACGACGAATTGCTGGCTCGCCGCGCCCCGCCACCGCGGGTCGCTGTCGGGGAAATGCTCGCCGATGTCCCCTAAGCCCGCCGCCCCCAGCAGGGCATCGACCAGCGCGTGCAGCAAGACGTCGCCGTCGGAATGCGCGATCACGCCCCGGTTGTGCGGAATACGCACCCCACCCAGCATCAGGGCGTCGCCCGGGCCGAAGGCGTGCACGTCGATCCCGAATCCGACTCTCATCCGGTCGACTCCGTGGCCGCTCCGCTCGGGCCAGGGCGCGAGGCCAGGATCGCCATCGCAACCGCCAGATCCTGGCGGCTGGTGATCTTGATGTTGCTGTCCTGGGCGGCGACCAGCAAGGGGCGCCCACCCTGCCATTCAATGGCCTGAGCCTCGTCGGTGGGCTCGCGCCCCGCAGCCACCGCACTGCGCAGGGCGGCGCAGAGCGGTCCGTATCGAAACATCTGCGGCGTGAGTGCTCGCCACAGCCCCCCGCGATCCACGGTGCCCTCGCTCCGCTGAGAGTCATCGGCCCGTTTGAGGGTGTCGGTCACGGGGACGGCGAGCAGCGCGCCGAGCGGGTGCGCGGCTCCGGCCTGCAGCAGCCGGTCCCGGTCCGCGGCGCTGAGGCAGGGACGCGCGGCATCGTGCACCAGCACCCAGTCCTCTGCGCCCGCCCGCTCGGCCAGCGCGTCCAGCCCGGCCAGCACCGAATCACAGCGCCGCGCGCCGCCCATGACCGGCGCCACCTTCGCGGCGAACCGGACCCGCACGGCGGCATCCGCCAGCGCCGCGGGCGACAACGCCACCGCGATGCCCCGGCAGCGCGCATCCTCGGAAAATGGCTGCAGCGCCAGCTCCAGCACCGTGCGACCGGCCAGCACTACGTGCTGCTTTGCGGGGCCCGCGCCAAAACGACGACTGGCACCCGCCGCCGGCATGACCACCCAGTAGCTCGTCCCGGCAGCCACTCCACACGCTCTTGGGGGACTCGCGGCGCGTGCTCAGCGCACGGCCGCGGTATGTGCCGGAGGCACGCTGGACGCCACGGCCGGCCGGAGTGGTGAGTGCGGCAGCGCGGGCGCATGCGGAGCCGGTGGCGCGATGACCGGCGCGTCCGCCGGGCCGACCTGGAAGAAGGTTTCATTGCTCGCGACCATGCCAAGATCCGAGCGCGCACGTTCCTCGAGGGCGCTGTAGCCCTGCTTCAAGTCGCGGACTTCGGCGGCCAGCTGGCGATTGCGGGCCGACAATCGCTCGTTGTCGCCTTGCTGGTCGGCCACCGCGGCGCGCAAGCGCATCACTTCACCCACACCGTCGGTCGAGAACCAGATCCGGTACTGGAGCATGAGCAGCGCGGCAGCCAGCGCGGCGGCAAACCATTTCACGGCAGGCCTCTCATGTGCCGATTATAGACGCACTGGGAAGGCTTCGCGGCCGGCGTATTTCGCCTGCGCGCCCAAGGACTCCTCAATGCGCAACAGCTGGTTGTACTTGGCCACGCGGTCCGAGCGCGACATCGAGCCGGTCTTGATCTGTGTGGCCGCCGTGGCGACCGCAATGTCGGCGATCGTGCAGTCCTCGGTCTCCCCGGAACGGTGCGAGACCACGGCGGCATAGTGGGACTGGTCGGCCATGTCGATCGCGGCCAGCGTCTCGGTCAAGGTACCGATCTGGTTGGGCTTGATCAGGATCGCATTGGCAATGCCGCGCGAGATGCCTTCGGCCAGGATCTTGGTGTTGGTGACAAACAGGTCGTCGCCGACCAGCTGGAGCTTACGCCCCAGTTCCGCGGTCAGGTGCGACCAGCCGGCCCAGTCGGACTCGCCCATGCCGTCCTCGATGGTGATGATCGGGTAGCGCGCCGCCAGATCGGCGAGATAGCGGGTGAACTCCGCGGATGAAAAGCTGCGGTGTTCGGCCGCGAACTCGTACTTGCCGTCGCGGAAGAATTCGGAACTTGCCACGTCCAGCCCCAGGAAAATGTCCTTGCCGGGCTTATAGCCTGCCAGCTCCACCGCTTCGAGTATGGTTTGCAGGGCGGCCTCATTGGAGGGCAAATCGGGCGCGAAGCCACCCTCATCGCCCACCGCAGTGCTCAGCCCCTTCTCGTTGAGCAACCTCTTCAGGGTGTGGAAGATCTCCGCTCCGTAACGCAGCGCTTCGCGCAGCGAGGGCGCGCCGACCGGCAGGATCATGAATTCCTGGATGTCCAGGCTGTTGTTGGCGTGTGCCCCGCCGTTGATGATGTTCATCATGGGCACGGGCAGCACCGGGGCCCGCTTGCCGCCCAGGTACCGGTACAGCGGCTGCGCCGCATCGCGGGCGGCGGCCTGCGCATTGGCGAGCGAGATCGCCAGCAGCGCATTGGCACCCAGCCGGCTTTTGGCTGTCGCTGCCGTCGGTTTCGATCATGCAGGCGTCGAGGCCCGCCTGGTCGCGCGCGTCGCGGCCCAGCAGCGCCGCGCGCAACACGGTATTGACGTTCTTCACCGCCTTGAGCACGCCCTTGCCCTGAAAGCGCTTCTTGTCGCCGTCGCGCAGCTCGACCGCCTCGCGGGTGCCCGTCGAGGCGCCCGATGGCACGGCAGCGCGCCCCTGCGCGCCGCTGGCGAGGGTGACTTCGGCCTCGACGGTCGGGTTGCCGCGCGAATCGATGATCTCGCGGGCGTGGATCTCAGCGATCCGACTCACAGGGACGCTTCCTCGAAGGGTCTGGCTTTTGCCGCGCGGTCCAATTCCTGGAGCGTGGCCAGCAGGCTTCCCATACGTCCCAGGGGCCACGCGTTGGGTCCGTCCGAAAGCGCCGCCTCAGGCCGCGGATGGGTCTCCATGAACACGCCCGCGACCCCCGCGGCCACCGCCGCACGCGCCAGCACCGGCACGAATTCCCGCTGCCCGCCCGACACGCCCGCGCCCGCCCCGGGCAATTGCACCGAATGGGTCGCATCGAACACGACCGGGCAGCCGGTGGCGCGCATCACGGCGAGCGAGCGCATGTCGGTGATCAGATTGTTGTACCCAAAGCTAAAGCCGCGCTCGCACACCATGATCGACTCGTTGCCGGTCGAGCGGGCCTTGTCGACCACCTGCTGCATTTCCCAGGGCGATAGAAACTGGCCCTTCTTGATGTTGACCGGCCGGCCGGCGGCGGCCACTCGCAGGATGAAATTCGTCTGCCGGCACAGGAACGCCGGGGTCTGCAGCACGTCCACGACGCTCGCCACCTCCTCGATCGGCGTGTCTTCGTGGACGTCTGTGAGCACCGGCACCTGGAATTGCTTGCGCACGTCGGAGAGTATCTTCAGCCCCGCGTCGATCCCCGGGCCGCGAAAACTCTGGCCGGATGAGCGATTGGCCTTGTCGAACGAGGCCTTGAATACGTAGGGCATGCCGAGCGCCGCGGTCAGTTCGCACAACTTGCCGGCCACTTCCTGCACCAGCCCCGCGGACTCGATGACGCAGGGTCCGGCAATCAGGAACAGCGGGCAATCAATGCCGACCCGATAGCGCTCCAGCTTCATGCGCTCGCGACTGCCGGGAGCTGCGCGGCGCGGCAAGCGCGCGCCGCGCGCACAAAACCGGTGAACAGCGGATGGCCATCGCGCGGCGTGGAGGTAAATTCCGGGTGAAACTGGGTGGCCACGAACCAGGGATGCGCCGGAATTTCGATGATCTCCACCAGGCCGTCCTGGGAAAATCCTGAAAACACCAGGCCCGCCTGGCGAAACTGCTCCAGGTAGCGGTTGTTGAATTCGTAGCGGTGGCGGTGACGCTCCATGATTTCCTCGCGCCCGTAGAGAGAGTGCGCCACGGAATCGGCGCCCAGTCGCACCTGCTGCGCCCCGAGCCGCATGCTGCCGCCCAGTGCCGAGCTTTCGCTGCGCAGCTGCATGCCGAGCGCCTGGTCCTGCCACTCGGTGATCAGGCCGATCACCGGATGGGCCGTGGTTCGGTCGAATTCCGAGCTGTGGGCACCGGCCAGGCCGACCACGTGGCGGCCGTACTCGATAATCGCCAATTGCATGCCCAGGCAGATGCCGAGGTAGGGAATGCGCTGTTCGCGCGCATAGCGTATGGCCTGAATCTTGCCCTCGATCCCGCGTTCCCCGAAGCCGCCCGGCACCAGGATGGCATCCATGCCGGCGAGCGCGCCGACCCCGTGGCGCTCGATGTCGGTGGACTCCACGTAGTGCACCCGCACGCGGGTGCGGGTCTTCAGGCCCGCGTGCATCAGGGCCTCATTGAGCGAGATGTAGGAGTCGCGGATCTGCACGTACTTGCCGACCATCGCGATATCGGTCTGGCCGTCGGTATTGACGCGCGAATTCACCACCTGACGCCATTCGCTCAGATCGGCGGGCGGCGCGTCGATACGCAGCTTGTCGACGACGATATCGTCGAGCGCCTGTTCGTGCAGCAGGAGCGGAATCTTGTAGATATCGTCGGCGTCCACGGCCGAGATCACCGCACGTTCCTCGACGTTGGTGAACAGTGCGATCTTGCGTCGCTGCTCGTCGGGAAGCATGGATTGGCTGCGGCACAGCAGGATATCGGGTTGTATGCCGATCGAGCGCAGTTCCTTGACCGAATGTTGCGTCGGCTTGGTCTTGATCTCGTGGGAGCCGCCGACCACGGGCACCAGCGTGAGGTGCATGTACACGACCTGATTGCGTCCCAGTTCCACGCCCATCTGGCGGATGGCCTCCAGGAACGGGAGTGATTCGATGTCGCCGACCGTGCCGCCGATCTCCACCATGCACACGTCGGCATCTCCGGCGCCGAGGCGGATGCTGCGTTTGATTTCGTCGGTGATGTGCGGGATCACCTGGACGGTGGCGCCCAGGTAGTCGCCGCGGCGCTCCTTGGCGATCACTCTCTCGTAGATGCGTCCGGTGGTGAAATTGCTGTGTCGCCCGGTGGTGGTGCGCACAAAGCGCTCGTAGTGACCTAAGTCCAGGTCGGTCTCGGTGCCGTCGGTGGTGACAAAAACTTCGCCGTGCTGAAACGGGCTCATCGTGCCCGGATCGACGTTGATATACGGGTCGAGCTTGACCATCGACACGGAAAGGCCCCGCGCCTCGAGGTTCGCGCCGAGTGAAGCGGCCGCGATCCCCTTACCCAACGAGGAAACGACTCCGCCTGTGACGAATACGAATCGGGTCATCTAGGGATTCCGCCGTATGTGCTGTCAGCGGCTCCGTTGCGGAGCCGGGAACTGACGACGGGAACACAGCCTAACAAATATGCACCGCCGCCTCAAATCAATGCGGCATTGCCGCGGTGCAATTGCAGGCGGCAGCGCCTTCCACGACGCGTGGAGGGGCCGGCGGCCCGCCCGGGGGCGCGCCACCAGTCCCCCACCGCGAGCAGACGGCGGCCCGCATAGACCAGAGGCACCGCGGAGCGGCGCCACGGTGGCCATGAACTCTCCTGCAGCACGCGCTTGAGCTTCCGGCCTCCCGGGAAACCGGCCACCGTGCCATCGGCGCGCCGGAAGGCGACCGTGAGCCGGGCGGGCAGCGAGGAGCGGAGCCAATCGCCCCGCGGATCATCCTGCAACTCCAGGCAGGCCCCGTCGGGCAGCGCCAGGCGGGGTTCGCGGCGCCAGTCCCAGCTTAAGGGTTTGAAGCGGGCCGCGCCCGGGGCGCACTCGGGCGAGTCGGTGCGCACTAGGGCGTACAGCAGCCCGCCGTGTCGGCGCACCGCACCTCCCGACCACTCGACCAGCGGCTGGGCGTCGTGCCGGGCGGCCAGCATGGGTCCGGCAATCTCCCGCAATCGACGCTGGTCGGGCATGCTCAGGCCACGCCGCTCCAGCCAGAACCGCAACGCGTTGCGCCGCTCGGGATCGGGCAAGCGACGCAGCGCACTGACGCTCAGCGCCACGCCGTCGTGCGCGTCAAGCAATTGAGCGGCCGCACGTTCGCCGAGCAGCTGCTGCGCCTCGGCGGCCAGCGCAGCACTGCGGCTGATCGCCACCCCGAGCCCGGGCCAGCGTTCGCGCAGCAACGGCAGGACCCGCCGGCGCAGATAGTTGCGGCCAAAGCGCTCGTCCGCATTGCTCGGATCGTCCGTCCAGCGCACCGAGCGCCGCTGCAAGTAATCTTGCAACTGCTCGCGGGTCACGCCCAGCAGCGGGCGCAACACGAATCCGCTCCGCGCCGGCATCGCCGCCAGCCCCGCCACGCCGGCACCGCGCAGGAGCTGCAGCAACAGTGCCTCGACCTGATCGTCCTGGTGCTGCGCCAACAGCAGCCACTCGCCCGGGCGCAATTCACCGCGCAAGGCCGCATAGCGCTTGATCCGCGCCACCGCTTCGACCGAATCGCCGCGCGCAATGCCGACCGGCGCGTTCACGACCTTGCAGCTGACGCCGAGCCGCCGTGCGCCGGCGCGCGCGGCCGCGGCCATGGCAGTCGCACTGGGCTGCAGATGATGGTTGACGTGGATGGCGCGCACCCGGCAGCGGCAGCGTACGCGCAGCGCCGCGCACGCAGCGAGCAGCGCGGTGGAATCCAGCCCCCCTGAGAATGCGATGCACAGCCGGGTGCCGGAGAGCGGCCCGGCGAGCTGGCGCAAGGTTCGCGCCAGTGCCATCGAAGAAAAGCGCGTGCCCGCCGCCGACGCGCGGGCCACCGGCGCGACTCGACGATTCACGGCGGGCTCTCGGAATACACTCCAAAGGCGGCCAGCCGCGCGTCGCGGCGCGCGAGCAGCTCATCGGTCGGGATGGCCTCGAGTTCGAGCAGCACCCGTTGCAGCGCGGTCGTCAGCGTCTTGGCCATCGCGGGCGGATCGCGGTGCGCGCCGCCGAGAGGCTCTTTGAGCACCTCATCGACCAGCCCCAGATCCTTCAGCCGCGCGGCGGTGATATTCAGGGCCTCGGCGGCCACTTCTTTTTTATCAGCGCTCTTCCACAGGATCGACGCGCAGCCCTCGGGAGAAATGACCGAATAGGTCGAGTACTCGAGCATCAGCAGCCGGTCGCACACGCCGATCGCCAGCGCCCCGCCCGAGCCGCCCTCACCGATCACCACACTGACAATCGGGACGCGGAGCGTCGCCATTTCGAACAGGTTGCGGGCGATGGCCTCGCTCTGGTTGCGCTCCTCCGAGCCCACGCCGGGGTAGGCACCCGGAGTGTCGATCAGCGTGACGATCGGCAGCGCAAATTTCTCGGCCATCTTCATCAAGCGCAGCGACTTGCGGTAACCCTCGGGCTTGGGCATACCGTAATTGCGCCGCACGCGCTCCTTGGTATCGCGGCCCTTCTGGTGACCGATGAGCATGATGGTGCGCCCGTCCAGCCGGGCCGGGCCGCCAATGATGGCCAGATCGTCGGCGTACATGCGATCGCCGTGCAGCTCCTGGAAATCCGTGCAGATGGCGGCGATGTAATCGAGCGCGTAGGGGCGCTGCGGGTGTCGCGCCAGCTGCGTAATCTGCCACGGAGTCAGGTTCGCAAAGATCGAGCGGGTCAGCTGCTGGCTCTTGGCGCGCAGCTTGCCGATTTCTTCCTCGACATTGACCGATTCGTCGGTGCTGAGGTGGCCGAGCTCCTCGAGCTTGGCCTCAAGCTCGGCGATTGGCTGCTCGAAGTCGAGGAAATTGACGGCCATGGTTCAGATCAGCGCGTGCGGCGCGCCGCAGCCGGTGCGGAGGGTGCGCCCGAGCGCTGAGTCCGGGTTCGGCACAGATCCGCCTCCGGACCACGGCAGCAGGCGGCCAGCGGATCGCTCCGTGCCGCATCCTCAGCTGTACTCGTGGCCGCGTCCTTAGGCATCGCCCGCAAGCCTACGTTTCATCGCCCCGCGCCGCAACCTGCCAGGCGCTTCAGGCCGAGGCGGCCGAGCTGGCGCCTTCGGTCACCCCATAGGCCACGCGCACCACGCCGAAACGGCGCTCGAGCTCCTCAATGAGCCTGGCGGTCGCGTGCACCTTCCACTCATCCCCGAGGGTCAGCATGCCCTGGGCGTCGGCACCGGTGTACCGCACCACCACGGCGCACTCCCCGCCCAGCGACTTGGACAGCAGCTCGGCCAGCACACCCAGCAATTCGCCGTGCTCAGATGGTTGCGGCCAGTCGATCAGCAGGCGCCGCGCCTGACGCTCGCGCACGGCCGCCAGCGACTGCAGGGTGCGCGCCTGCACCCGCCAGGCGTCGCTGAATTCGTCAAAGCGCAGGCTGCCCTCGACCAGCACCAGCGCATCCTTGACCACCAGGTCGCGAAAGCGGTGGTAAGTCTCCTCGCTCAGGGTCACCTCGATCCGTCCGCTGCGGTCGTCGAGCACGAAGCTCAGCCGCGGACCGCGGCGGCGAATTTCCATGATCAAGCCGGCGGCACTTACCTTGCGCGCCTCGCTCCAGCGTTCGCCCTCGCCCCCCACCGGTCGCGCCTCGCCGGCCAGATCACGGATCCGCACCCCGACCAGCTGCGCCAGGTCGCGCTCATAGCGGGCGATCGGATGCCCGGTCAGGTACAGGCCCAGAGTCTCGCGCTCGCCCGCCAGTCGCTGCGCCTCGCTCCAGACGGGCTCGGCGTGCGCGGCGGGAGAGACTGCGCGGGCCGCCGCCTGCGGGAGCCCGAAGAAATCATCCTGCCCGGCCTCGGCGGTGCGCGCGGTCTGCTCTCCGGCCTGCATGGCGACGGCCAGCCGTTCCATCATGCCGGCGCGATTTGCGCCCAGCGAGTCGCAACTGCCGGAGCGGATCAGCGCCTCGAGCACGCGACGATTGACGCGCGCCAGATCCACTCGATGACACAGGTCTTCCAGGCTGACGTAGGCGCCCCGGGCCTCGCGCTCCTCGACCAGCGCGTCCACGGCCGAGCGGCCCACGCCCTTGATCGCTCCCAGCCCGTAGCGAATGGTCGCTGCGTCGGCAACCGCGAAGACATGCACGGAGGCGTTGACGTCGGGGGGCAATACTTTCAGTCCGATCAGCGCGCAATCGTCGATCAGGGTCACGACCTTGTCGGTGCGGTCCATGTCGGCCGACAGCACCGCCGCCATGAACGCGGCCGGATAGTGCGCCTTGAGGTAGGCCGTCTGGTAGGAGAGCATCGCGTAGGCCGCCGAGTGCGACTTGTTGAAGCCGTAGCCCGCAAATTTTTCCATCAGGTCGAAGATGTGCTCGGCGCGCGCGCGCGGCACCTGGCGTGCCATGGCGCCGGTTGTGAATACGCTGCGCTGGCTGGCCATCTCTTCGGCTTTCTTCTTGCCCATCGCGCGCCGCAGCAGATCGGCTCCGCCCAGGGTGTAGCCGGCCAGAATCTGCGCGATCTGCATCACCTGTTCCTGATAGAGGATCACGCCGTAGGTGGGCGTGAGAACCTGGCGCAGGTCCGGGTGCAGATAATCAATCGGCCGGTCACTGCGGTTATGTTTGCGCGCCATGAAGTCCTCGACCATGCCCGACTGCAGTGGTCCGGGGCGGAACAGCGCCACCAGCGCGATGATGTCCTCGAAGCAATCGGGCTGGAGGCGCCGGATCAAGTCCTTCATGCCGCGCGACTCGAGCTGAAACACCGCCGTGGTGCGACCGCTCCTGAGCAGCGCGAGCGTGGCGGCATCGTCCATGGGCAGGCGCGCCAGATCGAGCGGCGGCTCGCCGTTCTGCAGCCGCTCGGCGTTGATGTTGTGAACCGCCCAGTCGAGCACCGTCAGGGTGCGCAAGCCGAGGAAATCGAACTTGACCAGGCCTGCGGCTTCGACGTCGTCCTTGTCAAACTGGGTGACGACATTCGCGCCGCCCGCCTCGCAGTAAAGCGGCGCGAAATCGGTAAGCACCGAGGGGGCGATAACCACGCCACCGGCGTGCTTGCCGGCGTTGCGCGTCAAGCCTTCCAGCGAACGGGCCATGTCAATCAGGGTGCGTACTTCCTCGTCTTCGCTATACAAGCGCTTGAGTTCCGGTTCGCGCTCCAGCGCCTTCTCGAGGGTCATCTCAAGCTCGAAGGGCACCAGCTTGGCAATGCGATCGACCATCCCGTACGGGTGCCCGAGCACCCGGCCCACATCGCGCACCACCGCCTTGGCCGCCAAGGTGCCGTAGGTGATGATCTGCGAGACCCGCTCGGCGCCATACTTGGCGGCGACATATTCGATGACGCGATCGCGCCCGACCATGCAGAAGTCGATGTCGAAATCTGGCATCGACACGCGCTCGGGGTTGAGGAAACGTTCAAACAGCAAGTCGTAGCGCAGTGGATCGATGGCGGTGATGCCCAGCGCGTAAGCGACGAGCGATCCGGCTCCGGAGCCGCGTCCCGGGCCCACGGGCACGCCGTTGCCGCGCGCCCAGTCGATAAAATCGGCGACGATGAGAAAGTAGCTCGCGAAGCCCATCGGGCAGATCACGGCCAGCTCCTGTTCGAGTCGCAGCCGATAACGCTCCTCGTCCTGCGCCTCGAGCGGCGCGGCCATCAGGCGAGCCTGGAGGCCCCGCTGTGCGGCCAGTTGCAGGTACTGCTCCGGAGTCGAGCCCTGCGGCACCGGAAAAACGGGCAGCCGAGCCTCGCCGAGGCGCAGCACCAGGCTGCAGCGGCGCGCGATCTGTACGCTGTTGGCCAGTGCCGCGGGCGCCTCGGGAAATTGCGCGGCCATCTGCTCCGCGGTGCGCAGAAACTGCTGCGGCGTGTAGCGTCGCGGCCGTGACGGATCGGCGAGCAACGTGCCCTCATGAATGCACACCCGTGCCTCGTGCGCTTCAAAATCGGTCGGCTGCAGGAATCGCACCTCGTTCGTGGCCACCGGGGGCACGCCGTGCGCGCAGGCCAGCGCCAGGGCCGCCGGCACGTACAGGTCTTCCCCCGGCGCACCGACGCGCTGCAGCTCGAGGTAGTAGCGGTCGCCGAACAGCTCCAGCCAGGCATCCAGCGCCCGCTTGGCCTGCTCGCTGCGCCCCTGCAGCAGGGCTCGCCCGACATCGCCCGATTGCGCACCCGAAAGCGCGATAAGCCCGGTGGTAGTTGTGCGCGTCAGCCAGTCGCGCTCAATCAGGGGCACGCCCTTGCTCTGCCCTTCAAGCCAGGCACGCGACACCAGCCGGGTCAGGTTGCGATAGCCCTCGAGGTTCTGACACAGCAGCGTCAGGCGGGAGGGTCCCTGCGGATCGGAACCTTCGCGGACGTGCAGGTCCACGCCGACGATGGGCTGCACGCCGCGGGCCAGTGCCGCGCGGTAGAACTTCACCATCGCGAACAGGTTGTACTGATCCGAAATGGCCACGGCAGGCATGCCTGCCGCCGCGACCGCGTCCACGAGCTCATCGACCCGCACGACACTGTCGACGAGCGAGAACTCGGTGTGCAGCCGCAGATGTACGAAATTAACGCTCATGCGACGCTGCCCGTGGCTGTGACGGCCCTAGACCAGCAGCGATCTTACCGGAGCGAAGCTCCGTCGATGGATGGCCGTGGGGCCGAGCCGAGCCAGGGCCTCCAGGTGCGCCGCCGTCGTGTAGCCGCGGTGCTGCGCGAGGCCAAATCCGGGGTACTGCAGGTCAAGCTTGACCATCAGGGCGTCGCGCCAGGTCTTGGCCACGATCGACGCCGCGCTGATGGCCGGCACCAGATCATCGCCCCCCACCTGCGTTGATATCCGGCAATTGCCAAAAAGATCAGCAAGCTGCGGCGCCTTGTTGCCGTCGATGATGATGTCCGTCGGGCGGAACCTGAGCTGCTGCAGAGCCCGGCGCATGGCGAGCAAGGTCGCCTGCAGGATATTGATTTCGTCGATCTCCTCGACCGCCGCCACGCCGATAGCGAAATCGAGCGCGCGCGCGCGGATCAGGATGGCCAGCTCCTCGCGGCGCGCCGGCGCCAACTTCTTCGAGTCCCGCAGGCCCTCGATCGGCCGCAGCGGGTTGAGAACCACGGCGGCCGCGACCACGGGACCGGCCAGCGGGCCGCGCCCCGCTTCATCCACCCCAGCAAGCAGCAGCGCCGCCATCAACTTGCGCCCAGCAGTTGCAGCACCGCAGCGGCCGCCTTGGCGGCGCCGCCCTGCCGGAGGCTCTGGTGGATGGCGCGAAAGCGTGCGCCGAGCGCAGCGCGCCGCGCCGCATCCTCGAACTGCGCCTGCAGCGCCGCCGCCAAGCGCGGCGCGCTCACCTGTTCCTGCAAGAATTCTGGCACCAGCGGCTCACCGGCGAGCAAATTGGGGAGCGAGAAGTATGGCAGGCGCACCATGCGCAGTGTACGCAACATGAACGCAGTCACGGGACTCAGGCGGTAGGCGACGACCATGGGGCAAGCGCACAACAAGGCCTCGAGGCTGGCGGTACCGGAGGCCACCAGGGCGACATCCGCGGCCTGCAGCGCCACGCGCGCCTGTCCCTCGAGCAAGCGGATGCCGGCCGCGGGCGCCCCGGCCGCTCCAAGTTCGCGCTCCAGGAGCGCTCGCAGCGGCGGCGCGGCCACCGGAGCGATGAATTGCGCGGCCGGCCAGCGCTTGGCCAGGATTCCGGCGGCCGCAAAAAAATCCGGGCCCAAGCGCGCGACCTCAGCGCTCCGGCTCCCCGGCAGCAGCGCCACGACGGTCCCCTCGGCGCTCAAGCCCAGGGCGCGCCGGGCCAGAGCGCGGTCGATGTCCAACGGAATCTGATCGGCCAGCGGGTGGCCCACGAATTCGGCGCGCACCGCATGGCGTGCGTAAAACGGCGGCTCGAAGGGCAGCAGGCACAGCACCAGGTCGCAGGACCGGGCGATGTGACTGACCCGCCGCTGGCGCCACGCCCACACCTGCGGACTCACGTACTGAACGGTCTTGATGCCTGTCGCGTGCAAGTGCGCGGCCAGCCCGAGATTAAACTCCGGGGCGTCGATGCCGATAAACACGTCCGGCCGCCAGGCGCCGAACTCGCGCCGCAAGCGCGCTCGCAGCTGCAGCAGGCGAGGCAGATGCGCCAGCACTTCCGCCAGGCCCATGACGGACAGCTCACTGGCGGAAGCGAGCGACTCGCAGCCCGCCGCGTGCATCAGCGGGCCGCACACACCACGCACACTGATGGCCGGGCAGCGCTCGCGCAGCGCCGCGATGAGCGCAGCGCCCAGCTGGTCGCCGGAGGTCTCGCCGGCCACCATCGCCACGCGGTATGCGCCGGTCACCACTACTAACGAATCAGGCTGCGATTCGAGGCTGCAATGAATTCGACAAACGGACGGATCTCCGCCTGGGTCTCCGCCAGGGCCGTAAGCTCCTTGACCGCCGTCTCGAGCGGCAGTTCGCGCCGGTACAGGATGCGGAAGGCTTCGCGGATGTTGCGGATCTGCACGGCGCTGAATTCGCGCCGTTTGAGACCCTCGCTGTTGACTGAATGCGGCGTGGCCGGCTGCCCCACGGCCATGAGGTACGGCGGCACATCGCGCGTCACGGCGGCGTTGTTGGCAATGAAAGCATGCGCACCGACCTTGCAGAACTGGTGCACACCCGCGTAGCCGCCCATGATCACCCAGTCGCCGAGGCTCACGTGGCCGCTTAGCGCCGCGTAGTTGGCCATCACGATACGGTCGCCCACCTGGCAGTCATGGGCGACATGCGTGTACGCCATGAGCAAGTTGTCGTTGCCCACGCGCGTGACGCCTTCATCGTGCGTGGTGCCGCGATTGACGGTGCACGACTCGCGAAACACGTTCCGGTCGCCGATTTCCAGGCGCGTCGGCTCGCCCTGATACTTCTTGTCCTGGGGCGCATCGCCGATCGAGGCAAACTGGAAGAACACATTGTCGGCACCGATTGTGGTCGGCCCGTTGATCACGACGTGCGCGGCGATACGGGTACGCGCGCCGATGCGCACCTGCGGGCCGATGACCGAGAACGGACCGACGCTGACATCGCTCGCCAGCTCTGCCTGGGGCGAGACCAGAGCCCGCTCGTCGATCACGACGTGCGCCCTGCCCCCGGCTCCCAGCCCGGGTTAATGATAGTGCCCGGGGCGAGCATCAGCTCGGCGGTGGCCGCCTCGGCACCGCCCACGGTGGCAATGGTGGCCATCTTCCAGATGCCGCGCAGGGTGCGCTCCAAGGTGGCGCTTAGGGTAAGTTGATCGCCCGGCTCGACCGGCCGGCGGAAGCGTGCCTTGTCGATGCCGACAAAATAGAACACGGTCTTGTCGTCCGGGAAGGCATCGGCGGTGACAAAGGTGAGGATGCCCGCGGCTTGCGCCAGGGCTTCGATAATAATGACTCCGGGCATCACCGGCCGTCGCGGAAAATGACCCTGGAAAAACGGCTCATTGATGGTGACATTCTTCAACGCACGGATGCTCTTGCCCGGCACGCACTCGAGTACCCGATCGACCAGCAGAAACGGGTAACGGTGCGGCAGCCGCTTGAGGATCGCGTGGATGTCCAGTTGCAGCGGTGCGTTCATCAGTCTTGGTCCTGTGGTGGTAATCCGTCCTCGCCGCGCTCCAGCCGCCGGACGCGCTCGTTCAGCACATCGAGGCGCTTGAAGCGCCCGACCAGGCGCCGCCACATGGGCGCCGTAGTCACCGGAATGCAGCCGGAGTACAGGCCTGGGGTGGTGAGCGAGTGCGTAACGCTGGAATGGCCGGTCACCACCACATCATCGCAGATGTTCAAGTGGCCAGCGAACATCACCGCACCGGCGATCATGCAGCGGGCACCGATGCTGGTGCTGCCCGATATGCCACAGCAGGCCGCGATGACGGTGTGCGCCCCGATCTGGACGTTATGGGCGATCTGAATCAGATTATCGAGTTTGACCCCGTCCGCGATGACCGTATCGTCAATGGCGCCGCGATCGATGGTGGTGTTGGCGCCGACTTCCACGTCGGCGCCGATCCGCACCCGACCGAGCTGCGGCACTTTGGTCCAGCCTGCCGCATCGCGCGCGAATCCAAACCCATCGGAGCCGATCACGACCCCGGACTGTATCCGCGTGCGGGCGCCCAGTTCGCAGCCCGCCGCGAGCGTCACGCGCGGCTGCAGGAAACAGTCGGCGCCGATGCGCACATCCGCGCCGAGCATAGAGCCTGCACCGATCACGGCACGCTCCCCGACCACCGCACGCGGACCGATGATCACCAGGGCTCCGACGCTGGCACTGGGCGCAATCTGCGCACTGGCATCGATGAGTGCCGTGGCATGAACACCGGCCGCAACGGCGGGCTCCGGGTGCAAGAGGGTCGCGATGCGCGCGTAGGTTGCGTACGGATTTGAGTGCACCAGCGCAGCCACCGGCGAGAGCTGGGCACTGGCGGCATCGATCACCACGGCCGTGGCGCGGGTCGCCGCCAGCTGCGGGCGGTACTGCGGGTTGGCCAGAAAGCTCAGATCGCCCGGGCCGGCGCCGGCCAGCGTCGCCACGCGACTGACGCGCAGCGCCGGATCGCCGCGCAATTCACAGCCAAAGCGCACCGCAAGCTCGCTGAGCGGCAGTTCCATCAGAGCATCCCGAGGGCCGCGCTAAGGCCCCCTCCCTTACTTGGTGGGCGGCGGGGCCGGCTTGGGCGCCGCCGGGGTCGTGGCATGCGCCTGCAGTCCCGCCAGTACCTGCGCGGTAATGTCGAGCGAACTGTTCGCGTACACCACGCCTTCGGTCAGGACCAGGTCGTATTTCTGCGAGGTCGCGTAGCTCTGCACTTCGGCGACGATGGCGCTCTGCAGCCGAGACAGTTCCTCGTTCTGGCGCGTATTGGCGTCTTCCTGGAAATCGGTCGCCTTCTGCGAATATTCGCGATTGCCGTCGCGGATTTCCTTCTCGGCCTTGGCGCGCTGATCCGCGCTCATGGTCGGCGCGTCTTTTTCGTATTTCTCCTGCTTCGCCTTGAGCGCGGTCTGCTGCGCCGCCAATTCACGCTGTTTGGGCGCGAACTCGTTGCGCAGGGCCTCCTGGACGGCCTTGGCCTGCGGCGATTCCTGCAGCAGACGCGAGGCGTTGACCACCCCGATCTTGATATCGGCCTGCGCCGGCACCACGGCCAGAGCACTCACCAGCAACCCTGCTATAGACACTATCCAAGAACGCTTCACTGTTTTGCTCCCGAAAATGAGGCAGCCCTTGCAAGGCGCCGCCGGTTGAAAAATCAATAGGAACCGCCGATTGTGAACTGAAAGTACTCGGTGCGGTCGGCAAAGTGCACCGAATCCCCGTGACTGTTGTTCAGCGGTATGCCGTAGCTGAAACGGAATATGCCCAGTGACGGGGCCAGCCATTGCACCGCCACGCCGGTCGACCGCTTCAGCTGATCATACGCGAATCTGTAGTCCACCGGAGTCTGCAGGTCGCGGCCCACGTATTTGGTGCTGTCCTGCGAAAACACGTTGCCGTAGTCGTAAAACAGGGTGGCCCGGGCGCTGGTCTGCCACTTGGCGGGCAACGGCAAAATAATTTCGGCACGTGCCACCGTCAGCAGGTTGCCGCCGTAAGGATTGCCGTGCGTGTCCACCGGACCGAGCGAGCTTTCGTAAAAACCCCGGACCGTGTCGGGACCGCCGGCGTAGAAGCGCTTGTACGGGGGGATCTCGGTGGTGCTGCCCATGCTGTTGCCGTAACCCAGGTTCATGCTGAGGGCCAGAGTCGTGTTCAGGATCAATGGGATATAACCGGTACCGCTGTAGCTGGCGAGGTAATACTGCACCTGTCCGGCGGGGGCGATGTTGAACGCGAACGAATGGCGCTGCCCGCGATCGGCGAACAGGCCGCGGTTGCGCGAATCAAACAGCCAGCCGGTGTTCAGCTCGATGGTATCAAAGCGCGTTCCATACAGCTGGGTGGCGCTGGTCACCGATGTGCCATCGCCCAGCACATTGTTATAGAGCAGTACTTCCTGATAGGAATTGCCGTTCTGCTTGACCCAGTCGACGGCCTGCTGCGCGCTGCTGCCCTGATAGGTCACCAGATCCGAGTGCCCCAGCGAAATGCCGGCGCTGACGCGCTGGTATTCGGTGATCGGATAGCCGTAATTGAGGCCCAGGGAAAAGTTCTCGGACTTGAAACTCGAAGACGCGGATACGAACTGCGTCGAGGTGCGGTAGGTCACCGACACGGTTCGCGAGACCCCCTCGATGCCGGCGTACGGGTTGGTATGCGCGAAGCTGTAGATCTTGTTGTACGGGCCAGCGTCGATTTGCAGGGCCACGCTGTTCCCTGAGCCCATAAAGTCGCTGTCCTGGAAGCTCGCATTGAGCATGAATTTCTGCGAGGCCGAATAGCCGATGCCGCCGCTGATGGTGGCGCTCGGACGTTCCTTGACGTTGAACACCACATCGACCAGGTCCGCGGAGCCTGCCACCGGGGTGGTCTCGAAATCGACGGTCTCGAGATACGGTTGCTGCTGCAGGCGCTGCTTGGAGCGCTCCAGGGCCACATTTGACAGCAACGATCCCTCGAGCTGCCGCAGTTCGCGCCGCATGGTCTCATCGTTGCTGCGGTTTGCGCCCTTGAAGGTGATGTTGCGTACGTAGACGCGGCTTCCCGGATCGACGAACAGCGTCAGCGACACTTCCCGCTTGGTGTCATCGGTCTGCGGGACCGGTTCGACCTTGGCAAAATAAAACCCCTCGGCGCCGAGCCGGTTCTTCATCAGCTCCTGCGAGGAAGAAATCGTCTTTTGCGAATAGATCTGGCCGGGCTGCACCAGCACCAGGCGCCGCAGTTGCGCCTCGGGCACCACCAGGTTGCCGGCGAGCTTGACCTCGGAGATCTTGTAGATCATGCCCTCGGTGATGTTCACCGTGATAAATACGTTGTTCTTGTCCGGTGCAATCGCCACCTGCACCGAATCGATCCGCACATTGGCGTAGCCGCGATCCTGGTAGTAGGACTCGATCTTTTCCAGGTCGCCCTGCAACGATTCTCGCGAGTAACGATCGTCGTCCTTGTACCAGGAATTCCACTGCGGGGTCTTCAGGGTCAGGGTTTCGAGTATGTCCTTGGACTTGAAGGCCTTGTTGCCGACGATGTTGATCTGGCGGATCTTGGCGCGATCGCCTTCCTTGATGTCGATATTGACCCGCACCCGATTGTTCGACAGGTCTTCCACTTTGGCGTCAATCGTCACGGCGTACTTGCCGCGGCTGTAGTACTGGTCGGTGAGGTACTGCGTCACCTCTTCCAGCGTTGAGCGGTTGAAGGTTTTTCCGGCCGCCAATCCCACGTTGCGCAACGACTTCTGCAGATCCTCGGTTTTGATGTCCTTGTTGCCCTTGATCTCGACGCTCTCGAGCGACGGGCGCTCGAGCACGGTGATCAACAGAGTGTTGCCGTCGCGATTCAACGCCACATCGCGGAAAAATCCCGTGGCATACAGCGCCCGCAACGCCTCGCGCAGCCGCTGGGCATTGAGCTGGTCGCCGATATTGACCGGCAGGTAATTGAACACCGTGCCTTCGGAGATGCGCTGCAGACCTTCGATCTTGATGTCGCCGACCGTAAAATCGGTATCGCTCGCCGGTTGCCCGGACGTGGCGGTGCTGGGCAACGCCGGTTGCCCGGACGCGGCTGCACTGGGCAACTGTTGCCCGATCGTGCCTGCGCTGCACACAAGCAAAACAAGCGTCGCGATGACCGCGCGAAAACTCATGCGCACACTGCCGTTACCAAAGAAGAGATTCAGCCAAACTGACGCGAGATGTCGTTATACAGGGCCAGGCCCAGCAGCAGCACCACCATTGCAATCCCAAGCTGTTGCCCAGCGGCATACACGCGTTCGGACAGTGGGCTGCCTTTTAGCCATTCGATCGCCTGCATTACGACCTGACCGCCGTCGAGTATCGGGATAGGCAGTAGGTTCATAAAACCGAGCGCTAGGCTGATCAACACCAAAAAACTGAGGAAGGCGGCGACGCCCGCGGCCGCCGAATCGCCCGCTAGCTGGGCGATGGTCAGCGGACCACTGAGGTTCTTGACCGAGACTTCGCCGGCGAGCATGCGCACCAGCATCCGGGCCTGGAGCACGGTCATGTTCCAGGCCTCGCGGCTGGCTTCGACAAGCGCGGCGACCGGGCCGTAGCGCACGTGGCGCAACATGCCGGGCGGATACAGGGGAACATGCGGCTGAGTAACCTGGATGCGGCCGATGCGCGTGCCGTCCTGTTTCACGCCGGCGACCGCGACCCGGGTCGACGCTTCCTGGCCGTCGCGCCGATATTGCACTGCGATGGTTTCGTCCGGGTGGGCGCGCACCAGCGCCACCAGGGCCAGAAAATCCGGTACCGGCTCGCCGTTGATGCTCAGGATCTCGTCGCCAGCCTTGAGTCCGGCGCGGGCCGCAGGCCCATCGGGACTTACCGCTCCGACCACGGGTGGGATCGGCAATTCCTGAAACCGCAGGCCCAGGCCGCCCAGACCGGTGGCCGGATCGGACATGGCACGGCGCTCGGCGGGGTTGGCAAATTCTATGGGCGCCAGGCGCTCCTGCCCTTTCGGGTCCCGAAGCCGCAGCACCAGCGGTCCCGAGCGCGTGACGCCGTCCAGTAGCTCGAGCCACAGCTCGCGCTGGCTAGCGACGCGGTGATTATTTACGCCCACGATCTCATCGCCCGAGCGCACGCCGGCGCGCGCCGCGGGCGAGTCGGGACGCACCGTGCCCAACATCGGACGCAGTTCGGTACTGCCGGACACCAGCAACATGGCCGTGAGCAGCAGAATCGCAAACAGGAAATTGGCGGCCGGGCCGGCCAGCAATACCGCGATGCGCTGCCAGTGCGGACGGCGCGTGAACGAGCGCGGCAAGTCAGCGGGCGCTACCGGCGCCTCGCGCTCGTCAAGCAGCTTGACGTAGCCGCCCAAGGGCACCGCCGCCAGCACATACTCGGTGCGATCGACGCCCCCCAGGCGTGTCCACAAGGCTCGGCCAAAGCCGACAGAGAACCGCAACACCTTGAAGCCCAGCCGCCGGGCCACCCAGTAATGACCGAATTCATGCACGGTCACCAGGATGCACACGGCGACCACAAAACCGCCCAGCGACCACAAGGACTCGATCACGCCCGGGTCCTGTGCTTGGAGACGTTGCGCTCGGCCAGCACGGCGTGAGCGCACTCGCGCGCCAGGGCGTCGGCGCCCAGCACGCTGTTCAGATCATTCATCGCTCCGCCACGTGCGCTCTCCATAACCCTGTCAATGACCCCCGGAATATCCCCAAAGTTCAACTGCTTGTCGAGAAACGCCTGGACCGCGACCTCGTCGGCCGCATTGAGCCAAGTGCAGGCGAGGCTCCCCTGCCGAGCCGCCGCTTCGGCCAGCCCCAAACAGGGAAAGCGCTCTCGATCGGGCGCCCGGAAATCAAGCGAACCGAGCTTGGCCAGGTCCAGGAATTCTACACCGGCAGCGATTCGCGCGGGCCACGCCAGACCCACGGCAATCGGGGTCTTCATGTCGGGCGATCCCAGTTGTGCCAGGACCGAGCCGTCCACGTATTCGACCAAAGAGTGCACGATGCTCTGCGGGTGCACAACCACCGTGACATCGCGCGGTTCGATCCCGAACAGGACGCTGGCCTCGATGAGTTCCAAACCCTTGTTCATGAGCGTGGCCGAGTCCACAGAGATCTTTCGTCCCATGCTCCAGCGCGGGTGCGCGCAGGCCTGCTCGGGTGTCGCCCGTGCCATGGCCGCCGCCCGCCAGTCCAGAAACGGGCCGCCCGAAGCGGTCAACAGCAGACGCCGCACCCCCGCCGGGCGTTCTCCGACCCGCGCGGCATGCGGCAGGCACTGGAAGATCGCGTTGTGTTCGCTGTCAATCGGGATCAAGGTGGCTCCGCCGCTGCGTGCCGCTGCCAACAGCAGCGTACCGGCCATCACCACGGCCTCCTTATTGGCAATCAGCAGCCGCTTACCGGCTGCCGCCGCAGCGATGGACGAACGAAGTCCCGCGGCGCCGCTGATGGCGGCCATCACGACATCGGCCGCCGAATCGCTCGCCAATTGCTCGATCGCCTCCGCGCCGGCCGCCACGCGCGTGCCGGCACCCGCGTTGCGCAACTGCTTTTCCAGCTCGAGTGCCGCATCCGGCCGTTCCATCGCGGCAACCTCAGGGCGATAGCGCAGGCAAAGCTCCGCCATCCGGCTGACGTCGCTGCGCGCGGCCAGCGAAACGACCCGATAGCTGTCCGGATGAGCATCGAGTACCGCGAGGGTGCTGCGGCCGATGCTGCCGGTAGCGCCCAGTATGGCGACGCCCTGCATCAGCCGACTCCGAGCCACAGCAAACCCAGGCACATCACCGGCGTGGCCGCCAGGACGCCGTCGACCCGGTCGAGCACCCCGCCGTGGCCGGGGAACAGCCGGCCGCTGTCCTTGAGCCCCGCCGCGCGCTTGAACATGCTCTCGGTCAAATCGCCGACCACGGAAAAGGCCGCCGCCGCCAGACACAGTGGCACGAATCGACCAGGCGCGAGGTCAAACCAGCGGCTGCCCGCATAGCCCACGGCGGTCGCCAACACCATGCCACCGACCACTCCTTCCCAAGTCTTGCCCGGCGAGACTTGCGGCGCCAATTTGACTCGTCCGTACGCGCGACCGGCAAAATAGGCGCCGGTGTCGGCGGCGAAAGTCAGCGTGAGTATGAACAGTACCCATTGCGCCCCGCGCGGCCAGAATTCCACCATGTGGGTCAAGGCCGCCCAGGCGGGCACCAGCGCCAACGGACCCGCCAGCGCCGTGCTCCAGCCACGTGTGGTGCGCGGCGCGAGCAGGAGCCACAGCAACGCCAGCGTCCACCAGCAGGCACTAAACTGCATCAGTCTGAGAAACTCCGGGCGGTCGGCGAGCAGCGCGCGCGCAGCCACCGCCAGCACGGCGACCGAGAGCACGTAGCCCATCCGTGCGGCGCGCGCCGTCAGGCCCAGAAACGCCGACCATTCCCAGGCGCCGGCCGCGATGAACAAACCAAATAGCGCGCGTGCCGCCCAGGCCGAACCGTACAGCAGCACCGCGACCAGCACCGTGCCAAGCACCATTGCCGTGAAAATACGCGCGCGCATCGCCGTGCTAGCCTGCGACCTGCTGGCCGGTGCGCCCGAAGCGGCGCTGGCGCTGCGTAAAATGCCGCAAGGCGAGCGCAAAGTCCGCGGCGCCAAAATCGGGCCAGAGCGTGTCGGTGAAATACAGCTCGGCATAGGCCAGGTTCCACAGCAGGAAGTTGCTGACGCGCTGCTCGCCGCCGGTGCGTATGAACAGATCCGGGTCGGGCAGGCCCGCCAGCGCCAGGCCCGCGGTGAAATCCGCCTCCGTCAGCGACTCACTCCTGAGCTCGCCCCGTTCGCAGCGTGCCGCCACGCTGCGCGCCGCCGCCAGGATGTCCTGGCGCCCGCCGTAGCTGATGGCGATCTGCAAACGCAATCGGCTGTTCGCGGCCGTTGCCGCCGTGGCCGCAGCAATGCGCTCGCGCAGACGCGCCTCCAGTGCCGCCAATTCGCCGACAAACCGGAGCCGCACGCCATGCTCGTGCAGCAGCGGCAATTCACGATCCAGGGCGTCGCAAAATAAGCTCATGAGGTTCGCCACCTCGGGAGCGGGGCGCGACCAGTTTTCACTCGAGAATGCAAACAGCGTCAGGGCGCCGATCCCGCGACGCGCGCACTCCTCGATGACGGTGCGCACCGGATTGAGTCCGGAGTGGTGCCCGTCGCTGCGCTCGCGTCCCTGGCCCTGCGCCCAGCGTCCGTTGCCGTCCATCACAATGGCCACGTGCTGCGGCAGTGGCGCCGGCGGCTCGGCCTTGGCGTGCAACGAAGATGTCATCGGCATGTTCCCCGCGCTAGACCTGCAGGATCTCCTTTTCCTTCGCCGCCAGCTGCTGCTCGAGTTCGGCGATGTGCCGGTCGGTCAGCTTCTGGATCTCCTCCTGGGCCTTGCGCTCGTCGTCCTGCGAGATCTCCTTTTCCTTCAGCAACTCCTTGACGTCGGCAAGTACGTCGCGACGCACATTGCGGATGCTGACTCGCGCGTTCTCGGCATCCTGGCGCACGACCTTGGTGATGTCGCGGCGCCGCTCCTCGGTGAGCGGGGGCAGCGGCACGCGGATCACCGTGCCCGCCGTCATGGGCGTGAGCCCGAGATCCGACTTGTGGATGGCCTTTTCAATGGGCCCGACCATGGACTTCTCCCACGGTGAGATGGCGAGCGTGCGCGCATCTTCCACGGTGATGTTGGCGACCTGCTGCAATGGCACATCGGCCCCGTAATAATCGACCTTGAGATGCTCCACCAGGCTCGGGTGGGCGCGCCCGGTGCGCATCTTCTTCAAGTCCGCCTGAAACACCTGCACGCACTTGTGCATGCGGGCCGTGGCATCTTTCTTCAGATCCTCAATCATGGCTTTCCCCTTGCATGCGCATCCGGGCGCTCGCGGCCCGGCACGTCAGTTTTTGGCGCGCGGTCGCTGGCCGCGGCCGCTTGCGGCACTACCCATTGGTGACCAGCGTTCCCGGCTCTTCGCCCCGCGCCACGCGCAGCAAATCGCCGGCCGCATTAAGATTGAATACCCGCAGTGGCAAGTTGTGATCGCGGCACATGACGATCGCGGTGGCGTCCATCACGTTCAGGCGCTCGGTCAGCACGCGCTCGAAGGTGAGCCGCGGATAATGCTCGGCCTTCGGATCGTGCACCGGATCCGCCGAATAGATGCCGTTGACCTTGGTGGCCTTGATCAGCAGCTGCGCGCTAATTTCGATGGCGCGCAGCGCAGCGGCCGTGTCGGTGGTGAAAAACGGATTGCCGGTGCCGGCCGCAAACACCACGATGCGGCCTTTCTCGAGGTGTCGCACGGCGCGGCGACGGATATAGTCCTCGCAGACCTCATTGATGCGGATCGCGGACATCACCCGCACATGCACGTTCAGGGACTCCAGGGCGTCCTGCATGGCCAGCGCATTCATGACCGTCGCCAGCATGCCCATTTGATCCGCGGTAACCCGATCCATGCCGGCACGGGCCAGACCCGCGCCACGAAAGATGTTGCCGCCTCCGATCACCACCGCAACCTGTGTGCCCAGGCCCTGTACGTCGCGCAGCTCGCTGGCGATGCGTTTGATGACCGCCGGGTCGATGCCGTAGTCCGCTGCCCCCAGCAGCGCCTCGCCCGAAAGCTTTACCAAGATGCGCGTAAAGCGCGGCGACCCGGTAGCACTCGTCATGCGCACTCCTTAAAAAATGCCCCGCTAAAGCGGGGCATACTCGCAAACACCTGTTACCGCGGCCGGCCCCCTTCAGCTGCGCCCGGCCGCGCTGACTTGCGCCATGACCTCGGCGACAAAGTCCTCTGATTTCTTCTCGATGCCCGCCCCGACCTCAAAGCGCTGGAACTCGCGCACCCGCGCAGCTGCGGATTTGAGCAGGGCTTCGATCGTCTGCTCGGGATCCTTGACGAACGGCTGGCCGAGCAGGGTGATTTCCGCCAGTGATTTTCGGAGCCGCCCAGCCACCATCTTGGCGGCAATCTCGGGACTCTTGCCTTCCTGGCGCGCCTGCTCGGTCAGGATCTCGCGCTCCTTGGCCACCTCGGCCTCAGGCACCTCGGCCGCACTGATATAGCGCGGATTGCTGGCCGCGATGTGCATCGCCAGATCGTGCGCGAGTTCCGCCGAGCCTCCCTCGAGCGCCACCAGCACGCCGATGCGCGAGCCATGCAGGTACGCCCCCAGCGAACCGGAGGAGTCGATGCGCGCAAAGCGCCGCACCGAGATCTTCTCGCCGATCTTTGCCACCAGCGCGCGCCACCGCTCCTCGACGTTCTCGTCCGAGCTGAGGGGCACGGCCATCAGGGCCTCGAGATTGGCGGGACGTGCCGCGAGCACGCTGCGGGCGACGTCAGCGGCAAAGGCGCGAAAATCCTGCTCACGCGCCACAAAATCGGTCTCGCAGTTGATCTCAACCATCCCGGCACTGCGGCCATCGGCGGCGCGCTCAATCGCGATCACGCCCTCGGCGGCGACGCGCGTGGCCTTCTTGTCCGCCTTGGCCAGGCCCTGCTTGCGCATCAACTCGGCGGCGGCGTCCAGATCGCCCTGGGTCTCCACCAGAGCCTTCTTGCATTCCATCATGCCCGCGCCCGTGCGCTCTCGCAGCTGGCGGACGGTATCGGCCGTGACGCTCATTGGCGTTGCCCGCGCCTGGCGCCGGTCGCGCCCGGCGCCGGTCGGCGGCGTACCGAGGCGGTCGCACTCTGGGCCGGTGCGACGTCCACGGTATCATCGATGTCGAGCTCTGCGTCGCTGACCTCGGCAGGCGGCGCGGCCGGCGGGACGCTCTCGGCGCCTGCAGCAGCCTCGGCGCCCGGAGCAGGCGGCGGCGCGGCGGCCGCGGCCGGAGGGGCCGGCCCACGACGCGCCGCCGGCTTGCGGTGCCGAATGGGCGCCTGCGGCCGTCCCGGACGCGCGCTGCGGCCAGGCTTGCGGCGCGGGTTGCCCTGTTCATCGAGTTCCACGAATTCGTCTTCGCTTACGGCCATTTGTGGCACCGAGGACTTACCCTCGATCACCGCCTCGGCGACCGCGTTGGTATACAGCTGTATCGCGCGCATCGCATCGTCGTTGCCCGGAATGACATGATCGATGCCCTCGGGCGTGCAATTGGTGTCGACGATCGCGACCACGGGAATCCCGAGCTTGCGTGCCTCGTGAATCGCAATGTGCTCATGGCCCACATCGACCACGAACAGCACGTCCGGGAGCGATTCCATCAGCTTGATACCGCCCAGGCTCTTTTCCAGCTTGATCATCTCGCGGCGCAACATGGTCGCTTCTTTCTTGCCGCGCTTTTCGATCGCACCCGAGGCGGTCAGCTCCTCGAGATCGGCGAGGCGCTTGATCGACTGGCGCAAGGTCTTGAAGTTGGTAAGCATCCCGCCCAGCCAGCGCTGGTTAACATAGGGCATGCCGCAGCGCGCCGCCTCGGCCGCGATCGCATCGCGCGCCGAGCGCTTGGTGCCCACAAACAGCACTCGCCCGCCATCAGCGATGACGCGCTTAATAAATGTCATCGCCGCGGCAAACAGCGGCTGCGTCTGCTCCAGGTTGATAATATGAATTCGGTTGCGTTCACCGAAGATATAGGGGGCCATCTTCGGGTTCCAGAAGCGGGTCTGGTGTCCGAAATGGACGCCCGCTTCCAGCATCTGTCGCATAGACACGCTGGACATGATCGATACCTCGTTGTTGGGTTAGGGCCTCCGCGTATCCTTGCCAGCGATTCCCACTCCTTTCTGGCCCTCACCGCCCGATCCGGGGTTGGCGAGAGCCTAAGGGCGTGGGGACACCCAGCTGCAAGTTACTGATACGCGTGTGGATTGCGTTGCCAAAAAAGGCCGCGCTTTATACCATGAACTTCTCGCCGGAACAACGCTTTAGGCAGGCCTCGCACCCCTATGCTCCGCTCCACCCAAGTCTCGATCAAGACCCCTGAGGAACAGGGGAAATTGCGCATTTCCGGTCGTTTGGCCGCCGATGTACTGGACATGATCGGGGAGCACGTGCTTCCCGGGGTGAGCACCGACGATCTGGACCGGATTTGCAACGATTACATCGTCAATATCCAGCACACGGTCCCGGCCAACGTGGGCTACCGCGGATTCCCCAAGACCGTGTGCACTTCGGTCAACCACGTGGTCTGTCACGGGATACCCAACGAGCGGGTGCTTAAGAACGGCGACCTGCTCAATATCGACGTGGCCATCATCAAGGACGGCTACCACGGCGACACCAGCCGGATGTATTACGTCGGCAAGCCCTCGATACAGGCCCAGCGCCTGACGGACACCTGCCGGACCGCCATGTGGAATGCGATCGAGCAGGTGCGCCCCGGCGCGCACCTGGGCGACATCGGTCATGCCATCCAGCAACACACCGAGGCCGCCGGCTACAGCGTGGTGCGCGAATACTGCGGACACGGCATCGGGCGCGTCTATCACGAGGACCCGCAGGTATTGCATTACGGCGAGGCTGGCGCCGGCATGGAGCTGGTACCGGGGCTGGTGTTCACCATCGAGCCGATGATCAACGCCGGCAAACGCCACACGCGGGTGATGCCGGACGGCTGGACGGTGGTCACCAAGGATCATTCACTGTCCGCCCAATGGGAGCACATGGTGCTGGTCACGCCCACCGGCCATGAAGTGTTGACGCTCGGTGCCGCGGAGCGTCGCGCAGCCGGCGCGGCATGAGCGCCGACCCCGCCACTCTCGACGAGCTGAGTTCCCCGCCGGCGCCGCGCATCGATTGGCCCCTGCTCGAGCGCCTGCCGGGCCTGCTGGCGGCCGGCCAGTACTCGGCCGACACCTGTCGAGAGCTGCTCACCCGCAGCCAAGAGGAACTGCGACAGCGGTTTCGCGACGAAGAACCCGTCGAGGCGCTGGTGCAAGCGCGCGCGGCCTGTATTGATCGACTGCTCGCCGGAGTATGGGGTGCGCGACTCGAACCTCAGCTGGCCGAGCGTTTAACTCTGGCGGCGGTTGGCGGCTACGGGCGCGGCGAGCTGCATCCGTGCTCGGACGTCGATGTCATGGTGTTGACGCCCGAATTGCTCACCGACGGCGAGCGCAATCAGATTGCGCAGCTGGTGGCGTTCCTGTGGGACATCGGCCTGGCGATCGGCCACAGCGTGCGCACCCTCAACGAATGCGCGGCCGAAAGCCTGGCGGACGTCGGCGTCATGACCACATTGCTCGAGGCACGCTGGCTGGCCGGCAGCGCCACATTGCTCCCGGCGATGCGCACCGCGCTGGCCCCGGACCGACTCTGGCCGGTGCGCGATTACTTCGCCGCCAAAGTTCGCGAGCAGCAGGAACGGCATCGCAAGGCCAACGACACGGCCTACAACCTGGAACCCAACGTCAAGAGCGGCCCCGGGGGCCTACGCGACATCCAGACCATCGCCTGGGTGGCCAAGCGCCATTTCGGGTCCGAGTCGCTCGATGAGCTGGCCACGCACGGATTTCTGACTCCTTCCGAGCTGCGCCGCCTCAAGCAGGCGCAGGCGTTTCTGTGGAAGGTGCGCTTCGGGCTGCACGTGCTGACCGGCCGGCAGGAAGACCGGCTGCTGTTTGATCACCAGATCAAGCTGGCGCGCAGCTTTGGCTACGAGGACGGCAACTACACGCTCGCCGTCGAGCAGCTGATGCAGCGCTACTACCGCACACTGATGGACGTGCAGCTGCTCAATGAACTGCTGCTGCAGCTGTTCCGCGAGGCCATCCTCAGCGATGACATCCCGCCCAAGCCCCTGACCCCGCAGTTCCAGCTGCGCGACGGTTCGCTCGAGGCCGTAAGCGAAGAGCTGTTCAGCCGTCAGCCCTCGGCGCTGCTGGAGCTGTTCGTGCTGTTGCAGCAGCACCCGCATATCCGTGGCGTGCGCGCCGGCACGATGCGCGCGGTGACGCGCAGCCTGTGGCTGGTGGACGAGGAATTCCGCCAGAACCCGCGCAATCATCGGCTGTTCCTGGAGATCCTGCGGGCGCCGCGCGGGGTCACACACGAACTGCGGCGTATGAATAACTACGGCGTGCTGGGGCGCTATATCCCGGCCTTCGGACGCGTCGTTGGACGCATGCAGTACGACCTGTTTCACGCTTACACCGTCGACGCCCACACCTTGTTCGTGGTCAGCAACGCACGGCGCCTGGCAATCCCGGAATTCAACCACGAGCTGCCACTAGTCTCGCCGATCATGCAGACCCTCGCTAAGCAGGAGATCGTCTACCTGGGCGCGCTCTTTCACGACATCGCCAAGGGGCGCGGCGGCGATCACTCCGAGCTCGGGGCGGTCGACGCCGAGGCGTTCTGTCTGGAGCAGGGTCTGTCACGCTATGACGCGCGGCTGGTGGCCTGGCTGGTCAAGAATCATCTGCTGCTGTCGGTGACCGCGCAGAAGCAAGACATCGGTGATCCACAGGTCATCAAGGAATTTGCGCGCAAGGTGGGCGATGAGGCGCATCTGGACTATCTGTACGTGCTCACCTGTGCCGACGTGCGCGGCACGAATCCAAAATTGTGGAATTCCTGGAAGGCCTCGCTGTTTCACAGCCTGTACGAGAAGACGCGCCGCGCGCTGCGTCGCGGCCTCGAGACGCCGATCGACAAGGATGAACTGCTGCGCGAAAATCAGGCCGGCGCACGCGCCTTGCTGCTGGCCTCGGGCTTGGAACCCGCGGCCATCGAGGCCACCTGGGCACGACTCCCGGAAGCTTATTTTCTGCGCTACCTGCCCGAGGAGATTGCCCAGCATACCCGGGTCCTGGCCGCTCCGGATGCCAGTGGCGCGGTGGCGCGCGTGGCCGTGGAATCGCAACCGGGCACCGGCACCGCCGCCCTCCTGATGTATGCCCCGCACCAGCGTCACAGCTTTGCGCGTACCACCGCGGTGCTCGACCAGCTGGGGCTTAACGTCGTTGATGCACGCATTACTCCGGTCGGCGAGGGATATTCCCTGGACACCTACCACGTGCTCGAAGAAGACGGCGCGATGATTGCCGATGCTGACCGCCTCGGCGAGATCGAGTACGCGCTGCGCTCCTCGCTCAAGCGTCCCGGCGAGGCCCCGCTGGCGGTCTCGCGCCGGGCGCCGCGACAGCTGAGCGTCTTTCGGACGCCGACGCAGATTGCCATCAGCGTGGACGAGCGCAATGCCCGCTCGGTGCTGGAGTTGGTGGCCGGTGACCGCCCCGGGCTGCTGTGCGATGTCGGCAAGGTGCTGTGGGAAGAACGAGTCGATCTGGCGGCCGCGAAGATCGGCACCATGGGCGAGCGCGCGGAGGACGTGTTCTATCTCACCGACGGCCACCGCCAGCCACTCGACGAGGTGGCAGCCGAGCGCCTGCGTGCCCGCCTGCTTGAGACGCTTAGTCCGCCTGAGCCTCCATGAGCGCGCGATCGGACCAGCGCGCAAGTCATGAGCCGTTGCGTGTCGCCATCGAGGCGGCCTTCGAGCAGCGGCAGAGCCTGACGCCCGAGAGCGCCGGCCCCGAGCTGCGGGGCGCGATCGATGCGGTCATCGACTTGCTCGACCGGGGCGAATTGCGCGTCGCCGAGAACAGTTCGGGCCAGTGGCGTGTCAACGAGTGGCTCAAGAAGGCCGTGCTGCTGTACTTCCGAACCCACGACAACCAGGTCAGTGAGGCCGGCTATGCGCGCTTCTATGACAAAGTGCCGCTCAAGTTTGCCGCTCTGAGCGCCGACGAGTTTGCGCGCGCCGGCGTGCGCGTCGTGCCGCACGCCATCGTGCGCCGTGGCGCCTACGTCGCCCCCAACGTCGTGCTGATGCCCAGCTACATCAACATTGGCGCCTATGTGGGCACGGGTACCATGGTGGACACCTGGGCCACGGTCGGATCCTGCGTGCAGATTGGCAGCCATGTGCACCTGTCGGGCGGAGTCGGCATCGGCGGGGTACTCGAGCCGCTCCAGGCCAGCCCGACGATCATCGAGGACCACTGCTTTATAGGCGCGCGTTCCGAGATCGTCGAGGGCGTGGTGGTGGGCGCCGGCTCGGTGATCTCCATGGGCGTGTACATCGGCCAGAGCACGCGGATCTTCGACCGCACCACCGGCAAGACGCTGCAGGGCCACGTGCCGCCCGGTTCAGTGGTGGTGTCCGGCGCCCTGCCATCCAAGGACGGCTCGCACTCGCTCTACTGTGCGGTCATCGTCAAACGCGTAGATGCGCAGACGCGCGCCAAGACTTCCCTAAACGACTTGCTGCGCATGGACTGAGCGGCGCGCAACGGCCGGTGCACGCAGGCGACCGACTAGCCATAGCGACCGGTAATATAATCCTCGGTCGCCTTCTTGCTCGGGTTGGTGAAGATCTTGGTGGTCTCGGCGAACTCGATGAGTTCGCCCAGGTACATGAAGGCCGTAAAATCCGACACGCGCGCCGCTTGCTGCATGTTGTGCGTGACAATAATCACCGTGACACGCTCACGCAGACCGGTAATCAGTTCCTCGATGCGCGCCGTAGCGATCGGGTCAAGCGCCGAGGTCGGCTCATCGAACAGCAGAATCTCCGGATTGGTGGCCAGCGCCCGGGCGATGCACAGACGCTGCTGCTGGCCGCCGGAGAGCGACAGGCCGGATTCGGACAAGCGATCTTTGACCTCATCCCAAAGCGCCGAAGCACGCAGCGCCTGCTCGACCTGCTCGGCCAGCCGGGCGCGGGAACGCAGGCCACGAACGCGCAAGCCATAGGCGACGTTTTCGAAGATCGATTTCGGAAACGGATTTGGTTTCTGGAACACCATGCCGATGCGCATGCGGACTTCGATCGGATCGATGCCGCGGGCCACCAGATTGATGTCCTCGGGGTACAGCATGATGCTGCCTTCGTAGCGCGTCAGCGGCGTCAGATCATGCATGCGATTGAAGCAGCGCAGGAAGGTGCTCTTGCCACAACCCGACGGGCCGATCAGCGCGGTCACCTGGCGCTCGCGAAACTCCATGTTGAGTGACTTGAGCGCCTTGAACTCACCATAGTAGAAGCTCAGGGCCTGGGCGCGGGCCTTGACCGGCGAATTGACGGCGGAGGCGCGGCGCGCCTCATCGACATTGACGTGCACAGCGCCACGCCCGCTCTCACGCACCGGGATGATGCCGGAATCCGTGTCAGTGGCGGGCATCAGACCGGACAACTTGGCCTCGCTGGACATGCTTTACCAGTGACTGTTCTTACCGAAACGATAGCACACATCGGCGTTCACGCCCTTCACCGGCGCGCGCTTGCAGGTCGCAGGCCTGGAGGCCGTCAGCACAGCGGCGAGTTGGGCAACACGCCGACAGACTCCTACAATCCGATGGCAATGATCGGCGCGGATTCAATTTGTTTTTGGCCTTTTCGAAGCGAGCCTGCGGGTGCAGCTCAGCGCGCCATTCCGCCGACGGGCGGCAGATCGGCGCCGCTGGCAGCGGAATGCCTGGTGGCGGAGCGCAAATCGAGTTCCGCTTCCTCGAGTCGCGTATGGCGCACGTCCTTGCCATGTACGGTGTATATAACGTACTCGCACATATTCTTGGCGTGATCGCCGATCCGTTCCAGCGACCGCACTACCCACAGGACATCGAGCGCCCGCCGAATCGTGCGCGGATCTTCCATCATGAAGGTAATGCACTGCCGTTGTACGGCCTCGTACTCCTCATCGACGGTCCGGTCGCGACGCGCCACCTTGAACGCCAAGTCGGCATCCAGACGCGCGAAAGCGTCCAGCGCCCCACGCACCATGTCCGTGACCAGCGCACCAATGTGGCGCAGTTCCCGATAGCGGGTGCGCGGCCGTTCGACTCCGGCCATGTGCACGGCGATGGTCGCGATCTTCTCGCCCTCGTCACCGATCCGCTCCAGGTCCGTGATGGTCTTCAATACCGCAATCAGCAGCCGTAAGTCGGTGGCCGCAGGCGCCCGCGTGGCCAGCACCCGGCAGCAGTCCTCGTCGATGGAGCGTTCCATCTGATTGATGCGCAGTTCCTGCTCGGTCACGGCGGCGATGACGTCGGAGTTGCCGCTCTCAATGCCGCCCAATGCGTCGTGCAGCTGACGCTCCACCAAACCACCCATTTCCAGCACGCTCGCGCGGATCCGCTCCAGATCCGCGTCGAAGCGGCTGGACGTATGGTGCGTTAGGCCTTCGGCAGTCATGGCATGAGCGTCTAACTATTTGCCGTTCGAATCAAGCCGGACTCGAGTTTAGGTGTTTGGACGCAGTGCATCGATTCAACATCTTCTGCTTGTTCCCTACGAGTAGTCATGTGGAAAGCGGTGGGCTCAGAAGGTGAACTGCGCGTACAGGCCGACCTCGTCGAACTTGCCCTCGGTGGTCAAGCCGTTGGTGGTCGTGCCGGTGCCCCCGATGGTGTAGGAGCCGTTGGCATCGGCCCCGGAGACCGATATCTGGCCGTTTTCGACCTTCTCGTTCTTGTAGACCAGGGCCAGATCGATGTTCTTTCGGGGTTTGAGGTCCACGCCCACGGTGAAGTAGGTGTCCTTGAGCTCGGAGACCACATCCTTGCTGGGCTTGGCCTCATCGTAGCGCCCGAACACCGACCACTGGGCGTTGAAGTCAAAGGAGCTCCACACCGAGAAGCCATCGCCCTTGTCGCTGAGCGGGGCGGTGAGGCTGTTGCTGGTGATCGCCGAGACGTTGTACACCCCGGTGGTGGGATTGGCGCTCTTGTAGTTCTTGGCCTCGAAATACTCCCCGCCGATGCGAAAGCCCCCCGCGTGCACGCCCAGGGCCAGGTCCCAGCGCGAGGCGGTGTTCTTCGGAAAGTCCTGGTTGGAGGTGGTGATCTGCCCCAGGTGCCCGCTGTAGAAGCCGGCCCCGAAGGTCAGCCAGGACACCGGGGTGACCCCCACCCGTCCCTCGTAATCGACGTACTTGCTGCGCGAGGGGTTCTTGAACCCTCCGCCATTGACGATGGAGACCGAGTAGGTGAACAGCCCCCCGCCGAGCTTGCCGGTGGCGTTCAGGCCCCAGTCGGCGGTGTTGGCGTAGCCGAGCCGGTCGGTCTGGGTCTTCTCGATGAACCGGTACCCGTACAGGCTCTCCACAAACGGGGCCCAGGGCGAGGTGTAGGAGCCCGCGTGCACCACAAAGGCGTCATTGACGGTCGCCTGCAGGTAGAGCTTCTTGATGAACACTTCGCTCACCCCGGCGGTCCCCGCAGCGGTGGTCACCGTGGTGGTCTTCGGGGGCGGGCCCACCGAGGAGACCACGCTCGTGGTCCGATCGGCCAGGTACTGCGCATCGGTGGTCAGGTTCGCGGCCCACACGTTGTCGAACTTGTGATCCACGATCAGATAAAAGCGCTTGATGTCAAAGCCCGTCCCGGTCGGGGTGATATCCAGGCCATTTTGCTGGTTGGAAATATTGCCGAAGTCCATGAACGCCTGCCCACCCACCGTGGTGCTGCCGTTGTCCACCTCAACGATCGCCTTGGTCGGCTCCTTGGACACGGGCACGACATTGCTCTTCATGCCATCGACCGTCGACTGCAGTTGTTGCAGCTGCTGCTTGAGCGAATCAATCTGCGCCTGGGCCGCGGCCGCATCGGCACTCGAGGTCTGCGCCATGACCGGCGCGCCCAAGCCAAAAGTCAGCGCGGCAACCGCAGCGATGAGAACTTTATTCATTGGAAATGCCTTTCTTGAGAGCCAGTGGAGCTGCTGCGGTTTTATACTTGTGCTGTGTGACAGTTTCGTGTCACGGCGAATCGCGCGCTGAGTATTGCGATTCAATGACATTGCCAACGTATTGCACGCAAAATGCTTTCGCCGTATAAGGCGCTGGCGCGCGAGGCCTTCCGCCACAGGGTTAATTCGATGTCTGCCACCGTTGCGCTTACTCAGGAACTGATTAGCCGAGCCTCGGTGACGCCGACCGACGCCGGCTGTCAGCAACTCATTGCCGAGCGACTCGCGAAGCTCGGGTGCCGGATCGAGCACCTGCGCTACGGCCAAGTGGACAACCTCTGGGCGGTGCTGGGCGAAGCTCCCCCGGTGCTGTGCTTTGCAGGGCACACCGATGTTGTGCCCGCCGGCCCGCTCAAAGCCTGGCACTCGGACCCGTTTCAGCCGGAAATCCGGGACGGTGTGCTCTATGGGCGCGGCGCGGCGGACATGAAGAGCGGCATCGCCGCCATGGTGACCGCCGCGGAGGCCTTCGTCGCAAAAGGTTGGCCAGGCCGCGGATCGCTGGCCTTCCTGATTACGAGCGACGAGGAAGGACCATCGATCGATGGCACGCGGCGTGTGGTCGAGACGCTGCGGGCGAGCGGCGTGCGTCTGGACTGGTGCATCGTCGGCGAGCCTTCGAGCGAACACCAGACGGGCGACATCCTCAAAATCGGCCGGCGCGGGTCGCTGTCCGGGCACCTTACCGTGCATGGGGTGCAAGGACATGTCGCCTATCCGGACATTGCGGAAAATCCGGTGCATAGCCTGGCGCCGGCGCTGGCCGATCTCACCAGCCGCGCCTGGGACCAGGGCAGCGAGCATTTCCCGCCGACCACCTTTCAGGTCTCGAATCTCAACGCCGGCACCGGCGCCCTGAACGTGATTCCTGGCGAGCTGCAGGCGGACTTCAACCTGCGCTACGCGCCCGTGCACAGCGTCGAGGAGCTGATGGCCACGATCGAGGGCATACTCCGAAAGAACCGGGTGCGCTACAGCCTGGAGTGGCAGCCTTCCGGTGCCCCCTTCTACTGCCCGCCTGGCAGGCTGGCGGCCGCCGTCAGCGCCGCGGTCAAGGCAACGAGCGGCCTGGAGCCCCGGTACGCGACCACGGGCGGCACTTCAGACGGGCGCTTCTTGGTGGCCACCGGCGCCGAGGTCGTTGAGCTCGGCGTGCCGAATCCGAGTATTCACAAGGTCAATGAATGCGCACGGCTCACGGACATCGACGCGCTGCACGCGATGTACGTCCACGTGCTGCAGGAGTTGCTTGGCTAGCGCGGCCGCTGGCTGAAATTGGCGTACAGCCCGAACGCCCCCAGCGCCCCGGCCATCAGCAACACCCAGGTGGGCATCGCCAGCGACAGGAAAGTCCAGTTCACCTGATGACACTCCCCGGAGCCGCTCAGCACTTTGCGCACCACCTCGGCCAGCGGAAACTCTTCCAGCAGGAACTTAAGGCCCGCGCCGCAGGCCGGCACCGCTCCTTCGGGCAGATGCTGTATCCACACGTGTCGTGCGGCAACCGCCATCGTGGCCAGCGCTGCCAGGGCCAGCAGGGCGCCGTATACCCGCGCCCCCCAGCTGCGTGGCGCATGCAGCCAGGCTGCCAGGAAGATCAAGCCGGTCGCCGCCACGCCAATCCGCTGGAAGATACACAGCGGGCAGGGCTCAACCCTAAGCACTCCCTGCGCGTACCAGGCATAGCCCAGTAATCCCGCGCAGCAGACGAAGCCCGAAAGATTGAGAAGCCGCCGGCTCAACCGCATCACTCGCGCGCGGCTTGACTGATGAGTTCCTGCTCCACGCTCTCCAGCGAGGTATGGCGTATATCCTTGCCGTGCACCATATAAATGATGTACTCGCAGATATTTTTGGCGTGATCGCCAATCCGCTCCAGCGAGCGCACCACCCACATCACTTCCAGCGCCCGGCGTATGGTGCGCGGATCCTCCATCATGAAAGTGATGCACTGGCGCTGTATCGACTCGTACTCCTCGTCCACGATGCGATCGTTGCGCGCCGTTTCCAGCGCCAGCGTGGAGTCCAGTCGCGCACAGGCATCGAGCATGTTGTGCACCATCAGCTGCACCGTGCGCCCCAGGTGCTTGACCTCGCGGTAGCGATCCTGCGGGTGCTCCGCCTTGGCAAGCCGCGCGGCGATACTGCCGATCCGTTCACACTCGTCGCCGATGCGCTCCAGATCGGTGATGGTCTTGATGGTGGCGACCACCATGCGTAGATCGCCGGCGGCGGGGGCGCGAGTGGCGAGGATGCGGCTGCATTCCTCGTCGATGGACACCTCCATGCCGTTGACCTTGTAATCCTGGCTCGCCACCAATCGGCCGAGGGCGCTATCGCCCTGCACCAGAGCCGTCAGCGCGTGGCTGAGCTGCTCCTCGACCAGTCCGCCCATCGCCAAAACCTTGGTGCGCACGCGCTCCAGATCTTCATTGAAGCGACGTGAGGTGTGGTGCGAGAGATCGGCGGCTTCCATGAATTCAATTCCTGACGGTCACTGACACCAACTATAGCCCAGCCGCGGCAAAAAGAGATGCGACCGGCGTCTCGGAGCCGTCCCGCATCACGCAGGCGGGAGCAGTCGCGCCGCTGGGAAATGGCAGGTAAAGGTACTGCCGCGGCCTTCCTCACTGACGATCTGCAAGCTGGCGTCGTGACGCTGCAGGACGTGCTTGACGATTGCCAGCCCGAGTCCCGACCCGCCGCTCGCGCGGCTCCGCCCCGCGTCCACCCGATAGAAGCGCTCGGTGAGCCTCGGGATGTGCTCGGAGGCAATGCCGATGCCGGTGTCGGTCACGGACAGGTAGCCCCCGTGTTCATCGCGCCACCAACGCATCACCACGCTGCCGCCGGCCGGCGTGTACTTCGCGGCATTGTCCAGCAGGTTCGCAAAAGCCGAGTGCAACTGCGCCGGCTCACCGCGCAACCGGTCCGGCGTGTCCACCTGCATCCGCACCTGCAGTTGCAGCGCGTGCCGCGCCAGCAGATCACTGCGCAAGCGGGTCAACAGAGCGCCGACGTCGACCGGCTCTTCGTTGGGCACCCCACCGTCCGCCTCCAGGCGCGAAAGCTCGAGCAGGTCCTGGACGATGGCGGTCATGCGCAGCGCCTGGCGGCGCATCTCCTGCATCTGACCCTGCAGCACCGGATCGAGCGATTCCTCCTGCGCAAGCGTCTCAAGGTATCCCGAAATCACGGTCAGCGGCGAGCGCAGTTCGTGCGAAGCGTTGGCGACGAAGTCCTTGCGCATGGCCTCGAGTCGCACCTGCCGCGTGACATCACGCACCATCAGCAACAATTGACCGGCGCCGTACGGCACCACCTGGAACTGCAGGTGCTGCTCCGTTATGCCGGCGCTCTGCACCACGACCGGCGAGTGGTAGTCGCCGTTACGCAGGTAGTTGACGAACTGGGGATGGCGCACCAGATTGTCGATACGCAGTCCGACATCGCCGGGGCTGCGCAGGCTGAGCAGCTCGGCGGCAGAGCGGTTGAACCACAGAATCTCGGCGGCGGGATTGAGCATCACCACGCCGTCGGGGATCGCCGCGGTCGAGTGGCGCAGCTCGCGCAGCAGCTGCCGCATGCGGCGCTTGTGGTACTGCTTGCGACGGAACAGCCGCGCGATCAGTCCAATCACGTCGCCCCAGGCGCCCCCGGCATCGGGCACCAGGTCCGCGCGATCGCTGCGCAGCCACAGCAATACCCGCTGCAGCATGTACAGCTGGCGCATCAGCACGGCGGCCAGCACCACCGCCACGGCGATCCCGACGTGACCGGTCAGCAGCCCGATCAGCACGGCCACCAACACGGCCGCCAACGTCGTTAGGAACAGGCTCCGCCAGAGCGCCACGGTCATCGAGGAATCAGGCGTCTACGCGTACCGAAAACCGATAGCCCGCGCCGCGCACGGTCTGGATGAACTGGTCGCAATCGAATTCCTCGAGCGCCTTGCGCAGTCGCCGAATGTGCACATCGATGGTCCGCTCTTCCACATAGACATTGCCTCCCCAGACGCGGTCCAGAAGTTGCTCGCGACTGTACACACGATCGGGGTGCAGCATGAAAAATTCCAGCAGGCGGTATTCGGTGGGGCCCAGCGGCACCGGGCGATCGGTGTAGCTCACCCGATGGCCGGCGCGATCCAGCGTCAGCGCGCCGTGAACCACCGCCTCGCCGTCGTCCGGTCCGGAGACACGACGCAACAGTGCATTGACGCGCGCCAGCAGTTCGCGCGGCGAGAAAGGCTTGGTGAGATAGTCGTCCGCGCCGCCGTCCAGCCCCGCCACTTTGTCGGCTTCGGCGGCGCGTGCCGTCAGCATGATGACGGGCAGGTCGCGCGTCTCGCGGTCGCGCTTGAGGGCGCGCGTGAGCTCGAGGCCGCTGGTATCGGGCAGCATCCAGTCGACCAACACCAGATCCGGGCGTCGATTCGCCAGCGCCGAGCGGGCGGTGCGGCTGTCTTCGGCTTCGCGCACCTCGAATCCGGCGCGCTTGAGACCAAAGGCGATCATCTCCCGGATTGGCCGCTCGTCTTCCACGATCAGAATCTGCTTGGGTGTCATAAGACTGCAATAACCTTTGGCGGCGCCACAGTAGCCTGTGTGCATGACGAATCTGTGACAGCGCAGCCGGCACTCACGCGCTGGGTTCCGGCCGGCTCGGCACCGCCGCCACATTGTCGCGCACATAGACCGGCAGCGCATGTTCCGCAGGCACGGCGGCCTGCAGGCCATCATATGCCGCAAGCAACGCGATCTCCCGCGCGCGTGGATGGATGTCGGCGCACAGCAACTGCAGGCGCGGCTTTAGGATCGAGAACTCCGGATACACGGCAAAGCCGGTGCCGGCGCCGCTGACGGCCCCGGCGCCAATCCAGGAGCGGGCGGCATCCATCATTTCCTTGGGCGCCGCCACGGATTCGGGGGTATCGGCGCGCGCGCAGCCGCCGACGCTACAAAATCCCGCCCAGTAGACCTCACCCATGCGCGCGTCATGGCAAACGAGCACGCGCGCGTCCTGGTGCGGGGGCAGCAATACCTGCTGGGCAAGGGCGCGCAGGTCTGACACGGCGATGACTGGAATGCCGGCGGCAAACGCCAGTCCCTGAGTAACGCTGGCCGCCAAGCGTAGCCCCGTAAACGCACCCGGGCCGCGCCCGAATGCCAGTGCATCGAGCGCGCCCAGCGCGGTCCCTGCCTCCGCAAGCAGCGCGTCAATCAGTGTCAGCACCTGGCCGCCGTGACCACGCTCGGCGCGCGCTTCGCGGCTCAAAATTTCACCGTCCTGCGACAGCGCTACGCTGCACCAGTCCGTGGCGGTATCGAGCGCCAGGAGCCTCATGCGGTTATTCGGGCCGCCGCCGAAGCGAGGGACGGCGGGCCGCTCGCCGAGCGCTGGCGCGCGCAGCGCTTCAGCAATGCAGTCGCTTCACCCGCGTCGCGCGTAGGCCGCATCGGCGGCAGACTGGCCAGCAGCGCGCGGCCGTAGCCACGAGTCATCAGGCGCGGGTCGCAGATCATCACCACGCCCCGATCCTCTTCACTCCGGATCAACCGCCCCACGCCCTGCTTAAGGGCCAAAGCGGCCTCCGGGAGCTGGTAGTCCCGAAACGCGTTCACCCCCAGCGCACGCAGAAACTGCGCGCGGGCGCGTACCTGCGGATCATCCGGCGGGGCGAACGGCAGCTTGTCGATCATGACCAGACGCAGCGCGTCGCCCTGAACGTCGACGCCTTCCCAGAAACTGGCCGTGCCCAGCAGCACGGCGTGTCCGGAATCGCGAAATCGCCGCAGCAGCAGTTCGCGCGGCGCGTCGTTCTGAACCAGCAACGGCCAGGCGGAGGGCCAGTCGGCGGCGCGCAGCACGGCCGCTGCAAGCCGCAGCGCGCGATGGCTGGTGAATAATAGGAAGGCGCCCCCTTCGCTGGCTTCGAGTAGCGGTCGCACGGCCTCGATCACCGCCGCGGTGTAATTGAACGCACTCGGTTCGGGCAGACCTTCCGGCAGATACAGCAGCGCCTGGCGCTCGTAATCGAAGGGGCTCTCGAGGCACAGCGTTTCGGCATCCGCGAGCCCCAGGCGCGCGGAGAAATGCCGGAAATTTCCTGCCAGCGCCAGCGTGGCCGAGGTGAAAATCCAGGCGCTGGGATGTTGATCGATGAGCGCGCGGAAACGGGCGGAGACATCGTAGGGCAGCAGGCTCAGCACGAATCCGCGCGCGCTCAGCTCCACGCTGCGGGCCCCGCCAGCCTGCGGGTCCTCGGGCACGGTCATCAGCTGCGTCAAAGCCGTTGCCAATGATCGAGCGCGCGCCACGCATTGCGCGATGCCGGCAGACTCTGCCAGCCCGGCCAGCGCAGTGGCCCATTCATCCAGCGCGCCGCGCAGTGATTCGCAGCCGTCCATGGCTTCGGCACTGAGTTCCTCCCAGGCCATGCGCCGCTCCTGCTGACCTAAGGCGGCTCGCAGTAGCCGGAGCGGCTCTTCAACGAGCGCACCGAGGCGCGCAATCTCTTTCGTCTGCACCGCGGCTAGTTGCAATTCGCGGCGCGCATCGAGCAGCAAGATTTCGAACTGGCGGCTCGAACAACTGATCCCGAAGAACTCGGCCGCCAGGTCCGGGAGCTGGTGCGCTTCGTCGAGAATCAGCGCATCGACGCCCGGCAGCAACTCACCGTACCCGTCCTCCTTGAGCGCCAAATCCGCGAGCAACAGGTGGTGATTGACGACCACGAGATCCGCTTCAAGGGCGGCGCGCCGCGCCGCGAACACGTGGCAACGCGAAAACTCGCTGCATCGCGCACCGGTGCAGGCTTCGCGCGTGCTGGTAAGCTGGGCACGCAAGGGATGCGACTCGCCCAGCGCCGATACCTCGGCCAGGTCGCCACTGCGCGTCGTGCTCGCCCAGTCGCGCAGCTGCGCGCTCAGTCGCGGCTCCTCCTGCAACAGCGATTGTTGCGCGAGCGCGTCGCCAAGCTTCGCCAGGCACAGATAGTTGGCGCGGCCTTTAAGAAGTGCCGTAGTGAGCGGGCGACCGAGCGCACCGGCCAGTAACGGAATATCGCGCGTGTAGAGCTGATCTTGCAGCGTACGCGTGCCGGTCGAAATGAGCACGCGCAGGCCAGAAGTCAACGCCGGCACGAGGTACGCAAAGGTCTTGCCGGTACCGGTCCCCGCCTCCACCAGCAGATGCTCGCGTTGCGCCATTGCCACGGCGATGCGCTCGGCCATGCGCCGCTGTGTAGGCCGTGTGACGAATCCCTCAAAAGCACGCGCCAGCGCCCCGCCGGGCCGGAACACCTCCTCCACGGCGCTCATGCCGAGCACCCAAAATAGGCTACAATTGATGGCAAGAAAATGACTCCCAGCTATAGCGGATATACTCGGGCGCTGGCCTCAAGGATACGTCATGGCGAGCGCGCCCCATACCCTGGCTTCTGTGGCAGAAATCGCTAAAAGCGTCGCCACTTGGGTGACCGAGGTTGCGGCCTTGACGCAGCCGGAGCGCATCTATTGGTGCGACGGCTCGCCGGAGGAATACCAGCGCCTGCGTGAGGAGCTGGTGCGCAAGGGCGAATTGCGCAAACTCAACCAAGACAGCTTTCCCGGCTGCTACCTGTACCGGTCGGATCCGACCGACGTGGCCCGCGTCGAGCATCTGACCTTCGTATGCACGAGCACCCAGGAGGAAGCCGGACCCAACAACAATTGGCTGGCGCCCGCAGTGGCCCGGGCGCGCATGCGCGAACTGTTCCGAGGCTGCATGCGCGGCCGCACGCTTTACGTAGTCCCCTATTGCATGGGTCCGATAGATTCGCCCAATGCCCGCTGCGGCGTCGAGATCACGGACAGCGCCTACGTGGTACTCAACATGTGGCTGATGACGCGCATGGGCCGCCCGGCACTCGAGCGCATTGCGGTTGATGGCACCTTCGTGCGCGGATTGCATTCGACCGGCGATTTGAATCCGGCGCGCCGCTTCATCATGCATTACCCCGAGGAACTCGCGATCGAGAGCTTCGGCTCCGGGTATGGCGGCAACGCGCTGTTGGGCAAGAAGTGCCACGCGCTGCGCATCGCCAGCTATCAGGCCAGAACCGAGGGCTGGCTCGCCGAACACATGCTGATCGTCGGGCTGCAAAATCCGGCGGGTGAAACGCACTATGTGGCCGCGGCGTTCCCCTCTTCCTGCGGCAAGACCAACCTGGCGATGCTGATTCCGCCCGAATCGCTCCCCGGCTGGAAGGTCTTCACCGTGGGTGATGACATCGCTTGGCTCCATCCCGGGCCGGACGGTCGCTTGTGGGCGATCAACCCGGAGGCGGGCTATTTCGGCGTGGTGCCGGGCACCAACGAAAAGACCAACCGTAACGCCTACGAAATGATCCGCCATGACACGTTGTTCACGAACGTGGCGGTCACCGCCAACAACGAGCCCTGGTGGGAGGGTCGCAAACACGGCGCGCCCGCCATCGACTGGCAGGGGCGCCCGTACTCGTCCGGTAGCGGTCCGGCCGCGCACCCGAATTCGCGCTTCACGGTCGCGGCCACGCAGAACCCAAGTTACAGCGCGGCCGCCGAGGACCCGCGCGGCGTGCCGATCACGGCCCTGATATTCGGCGGACGCCGGCGCGAACTGGCGCCGCTCGTGTACGAGGCCCGCAGCTGGCAGCACGGCGTGCTGGTGGCCGCTTCGGTGGCCTCTGAGACCACAGCCGCGGCCACCGGCGATGTCGGCATCGTGCGTCGCGACCCCATGGCCATGAAACCTTTCGCCGGCTACAACTTCGGGCACTACTTCACGCACTGGCTGCAGACCGGTGCACGCCTGGCGCATGCGCCGCGCATATTCCACGTCAACTGGTTCCGCCAGGACGCGGCCGGCAAGTACCTCTGGCCGGGATTCGGGGACAATCTGCGGGTGCTGAACTGGATGCTTGAGCGCTGCGCTGGGCGCGTCGGCGCGCAGGACAGCGCCATTGGCCTGATGCCGCGCCCTGAAGATCTGGACGTGGCAGGACTCGATATCGATCCGGCCGTGCTGGTCGAATTGACCACGGTCCCGCCGGCGGCACTGCGTCGGGAGGTGGCCGATATCCGCGCCTACCTGCAGGGTTACGGAGCCGCGGCGCCCGCCGCCTTGTACACGGAACTCGACGAAGTGGAGCGACGCCTGGGGCCGGTGAGCCGCTGACCAGGCGGGCCCGCGCCCGGCACGCCGGTCAGGCGTCTTCGCACACGAACCGCAGAGTCTGCGGCGATTCGATATCAGGCACCTTACCGAGGCCAATCATCCCCTCGCCCGAGATTGGAATCGTGTCGCGCCTGACGAAGGCTTCCTCCTGGCCGACGATCTGCACGAACGTACCATTGGTGCTCTGGTCCGTGAGCATGAACCGGTTGCGATTGAAATCAATGCGGGCGTGGAGCCGCGAGATCAGGTTGCCGCGCACGATCACGTCGCTTTCTTCGGCGCGGCCAATCACCACCTGGGGATGCAGCTGGTCGATGGTCACTTCGCGATTGCCCACGGACAGGCGCAGGCGCAGCGTGCGCCGATGATCACGCGCCGTCAGCGCAAGCGCCGGCAGCATGCTGGTGACATCCTCGGTCTGCCACAGCACTTCGTAGAGTGCGATCTCCGTGCCCTGCCCCCGAATCGTGGCGACGTCGATCTGGCGCACCGAGGCGCGCCACTCGGGCGAGAGCCGCTCGACAGTGGCTGAGGTTGTGATGATCTGGCCCGCTTTCGCCTGGCTGGTCATGCGATTGGCGGTGTGCACGCTGGCGCCAAAAACGTCGCGCGTCTCGAGCACCACGGGACCAAAATGGCAACCGATGCGGATGGCCACCGGCTGGCCTTCGATCTTGAGTTCGGCATGCGCGGTGATCTGCTTTTGCATCTGACCGGCCGCGTTGAGCGCATCGTCGGCCGTGGGAAACGTCGCCATCACTTCATCGCCGATGGTTTTGATCACCGTGCCGTTGTGCTGTTCGGTCGCGGTCCGCATCACGTCGATGCAGATGGCAATCATGGCGCGCGCCCGCTGATCGCCGAGATTATCGAACAGCCGCGTTGAGCCGACTACGTCGGCGAAGAGAATGGCGAGTTCGATGTCCTTAACCATGTTTTCGGTGTCTGGCTTCGGTCGCCGACCTGGCTCCCCGGGCGACTTCACATAAGATCGGGACCGGCCCTAGTTAGAGTATACGCGAGCAGAGTCCCGTGACTACGTCATTGCTCCGATAAGTCCATGATCAATAGCAGGAAAAGCCCTAAGCGGCCGGATTAGCGGGAGGGCCGGGGGGCGCTGCTCAGGCTTGCCGGGAGCCCACTCCTTCGCCGCGGCCTTGCCTGCCGGCGGCCCACAAATCCGCCACCCCGGCCCCCGGCCGGCGCGCGCCCTCACTCAAGCGCTGGCGGTAGGCGCGTGCCCCGGGTTGCCCGGTGTACAGGCCCAGCATGTGGCGCGTCACCGCGGCGAGCGGTGTGCCCGAAGACAACTCGCGCTCGACGTAGGCCGCCATCCGTTCGAGCAGTGCATCTTCCCCGGGGCGCTGCCAGTCATCGGCGTATACCTGCTGGTGCAGCTCGCTCAGCAGGTACGGGCGATGATAGGCCTCACGACCCAACATTACTCCGTCGCACCAATCAAGAGCCGTCCTGGCCTCGGCCGTCGTTCGCAGGCCGCCGTTCAAGACAAACTGCACGCCGGAGAATTGCTCGGCGAGTTGCCTCACGATCTGCGGCCGCAAAGGCGGCACGTCGCGATTCTCCTTGGGCGATAGCCCGCCCAGCACCGCCTGACGGGCGTGCACAATGAACGTGGTGCAGCCGGCGGCGCTGACGGCCGTCGTGAACTCGACCAATCGTGCGTAATCCTGCTGGTCGTAGGTCGCGAGTCTCTGCCGGATCGGCCGGTCCGCCGCTCCGTCGATAATCCCGATCCGCATTTTGACCGTCACGGGCACCGTTACGGCCGCTCGCATCGCCGCCACGCACTCCGCGACGCGGGTCGGCACCGCCATCAGGCAGGCCCCAAATGACCCAGCGTGCACGCGGTCGCTCGGACAACCGCAATTGAGATTGATCTCCAGATAGCCTGCCTGTTCGCCGATACGGGCGGCGGCGGCAAGCCGTGCGGGCGAGCTGCCGCCGAGCTGCAGCGCTAGCGGCTGCTCTTCAGGCGCGTGTAACAGCAATCGTGCAGCGTCGCCGCGCAGCAAGGCGTCGGCGGTGATCATCTCCGTGTACAACAGTACTCGCGACGAAAAGCCGCGCAGGAAATACCGGCAGTGCCGGTCAGTCCAATCCATCATCGGGGCCACAGCCACTCTGCGATCAATGGCTTGTACAGACTGACCCACCGACACAGCCTCAGCCATGGCCCGGATCACTCCCCTCGAACTCAATCCCGCCGGTTGCCGTGTCACTCAGCGAATCGGGGATGCGACGTTGTGACCGACGATGGCTCCGTCGCAGTGGACCGTGGCCCCCGCTGCCGCCTGTAAGACAAAGGTGATATCGCCTGTTCCAAGCCCGTTTGGATCGGCATACATCGTGCTTGTATACGTGCCTGCGTAGTAGTCCAGGGCAAGGGCGTAGTTATGGCCCACCTTCTGCAGCAGCAAGTAGGTTCGTCCAAGATTCGTAATCATATAGGCGTATAGGATGGACGCTTCGCCGCTGGCATAGCACGCGACCGACTCGTTTTCAATGACCAGGCGTTTGCCGGAGGGGACCTCCCCAAAACTTACATTAAGCGCAGTCGTGGAACTCTGGCTAAAAGTCGCACTGAAAGCCTGCCTGGCTGGATTCGGGTTCGTCACGGCGACGCTGCGCACTGGATTTCCATTGGCCACCGCACTTGCCGCAATTACTGGTTGCTCGGCGTGAGCCCCTCTCAAACTCATCAAGGCAACCACGACCAACAGCGCTATCGCGAAGCCAACATTTCGTTGCATCAAGAATTGATGGTTAACATCGGACATGAAAATTTCTCCCCCGGTTATGGTTGTTCTTTGAGCAATGAATTTACTACATCGTCGAAAGTGCGGCGTGCTAATTGATCCACCTTACTTTCACGGCCGAAACTGCCGCCTGCGTTTCAACACGCGCCGCAACTCGCCTGCCAATAAGTCAAATCGTCATGCCCCGCGCCGCAGTCCCGCTCGTGGCGCCAGGCTATGGCGTGGGGACTCCGTGGCTCGCCGGCTCAATACACCTGATCCGATCTCGACCCGCAGGAGAAGGAGCTGGCGCTCGAGCACAATCCGTAGTTCGCGCCGCGCTGCTACCGCCTTGGACATCGGAGTGTCTTGAGCGAGTATCGAGTAGGTCCCCAAAAATAATGTCAGAACTTTCCGACGCGATGGTCGTGGCACTCACCGAACCCTGACAAGACATAGGCATACCCCGGGGCGTAGTCGCTAACAATTGCGGCGGATAGTTCCTACATCCCACCACCACAGTTTGGCGCATGATCCTGCGCCCGCAGCCGGACGTTGCGCAGCGACCGCAGCGCGCGAGGAGTGAAGCGCAGGCACGATGCCGACCGGCCGTGTAGGCCAAACGACCAAAATGGCTGCGCCGGCCAGCGCGGGATTTGTTGTAGTATCGGAGCAGCCATCCCGCCAAGCGCGACAAATTAGAATCATTTGATTTTGCGCGGCTTTCCTGCCGGATGATCACAGGAGCCCGCATGAACGACGATGAAGACGAGGTTTCCCCTTCGGGCGTCGACGGACTCGACAATATTCTGCGCGGTGGCTATCCGCGCAACTGCCTGCATCTCATCACCGGGGCCCCAGGCACCGGCAAGACCACGCTGGCGATGCAGTTTTTACTGGAAGGGGTGAAGCAAAACGAACGCTGCCTCTACATCACGCTTTCCGAGACCAAGAAAGAAATCGCGAAGGTGGCGCGAAGTCACGGCTGGGACCTCGCGCAGCTGCGCATGACGGAGCTGATTCCCTCGGAACAAAACCTGTCCGCGGACGCGCAGCTGACCGTGTTCAACCCCTCCGAGATGGAGCTTGGGGAGACTACACAAGCCTTGATCGCGGCGGTAAACGAGCATCGACCGCAGCGGCTGGTCATCGATTCCCTCTCGGAACTGCGGCTCATCGCCCAGCATTCGCTGCGCTATCGGCGCCAGGTACTCGCTCTGAAGCAGTACTTCGGCGGACAGTCCTGCACCGTGCTGGTGCTCGACGACCGCACCGGCGGAATGGAAGATGACCACTTGCAGAGCATCGCCCATGGCGTCGTGATGCTCGAGCAGCTCGCCAACCAATTCGGCGCGGAGCGACGGCGCGTGCGCGTGAGCAAGATGCGTGGCGTCTCTTTCCGCGGCGGGTATCACGACTTCGCGATTCGGCGCGGCGGCCTCGATATCTTTCCGCGCCTGGTCGCCGCGGAACACGTTACCGAATTCGTCGAACTGGATCAGCCGAGCGGCAATGCAGCGCTTGATGGACTGCTGGGCGGCGGCCTGCCGACCGGGACCAGCACGCTGCTGCTGGGGCCGGCGGGCACCGGAAAATCCACGGTCGCTACGCAATTCGCGGCGGCCGCGGCGGCGCGCGGCGAGCGAGTGGCGATGTTCGTATTCGACGAGAACATCGGCACCTTTCGTTCCCGATCCCGAAAGCTCGGGCTGGCCATCGAGGGACCCCTAAAGAACGGCCTCATTACGGTCCAGCAAGTCGATCCGGCGGAGCTCTCCTCGGGAGAGTTTGCGGCCGTCGTAAGGCGCGCCGCCGAAGGCTCCGATGCCTCCGGGAAGCGGGCAAGAATGATCATCGTCGACAGCCTCAATGGTTACCTGAATGCGATGCCCGAGGAGAAGTACCTCACGGCACAGCTCCATGAGTTGTTGTCGTACCTCGGGCAGCAGGGTGTGGTCACGATTCTGACCGTGACTCAAGCGGGCATGGTGGGCACCATGTCCTCGCCGGTCGATACCACCTACCTCGCCGACAACGTGGTGCTGTTTCGTTACTTCGAAGCCGCCGGGCGGGTGCGGCGCGCACTGTCCGTGGTCAAAAAGCGAAATGGCTATCACGAAGACACCATCCGAGAGCTCGCGCTCAATGAAAAGGGCATCGTGATCGGCGAGCCGCTATCCGATTTTCACGGTGTACTGACCGGGGTGCCGACTTACGTGGGCAAGGCTGATACGTTCAGCAAAAAGCCGCCTAATGCCTAGTGGGATCCCAGAGGCAGTCACTCAGAACCCGCAAGAACGCCGGGTTCTGGTGTTGCCTACAACGCGCGCCGATGGCCTCGCGATGGGCAAGCTGTTTGCTGCAAACGAGATTCAATATGCGATTTGTACGGACATGCCACAGCTGTGCGCTGCACAGCGCGAAGGTGCGGGGCTGCTGATCATAAGTGAGGAAGCAGTCACGGCGGACTCCGCCGGACTGCTGCGCTGCGTGGCCTTCCAACCGGTCTGGTCCGACCTGCCCATACTGGTTCTGTCCCGGTCAGGTCGCGAATCCATGGTCCTTTCCGAACTGGTCGTGCGCCTGGGAAACGTCGGCGTAGTCGAGCGTCCGATTCGTACCTCCACGCTGCTTTCGCTGGTGCGCTCCAGCTTGCGTGCGCGCGAGCGCCAGTACCAGGTGCGCAGATATTTGTCGCAGCAGGAGCGCGCTCAGCTGACCATTCGCGAAAGCGTCGAATCCGAGCGCGCGGCGCGCAGCGAGGCGGAGCGAGCCAGCCGCATAAAAGACGAATTCCTGGCGACCTTGAGTCACGAACTGCGCACCCCGCTGTCCGCCGTGCTTGGGTGGACGCATGTGCTGCTCAGCTCCCAGAGCCTCAACAGCGATGCCGTCAAGGGTCTGACGGTCATCGAGCGCAATGCCCGCGCCCAGACGAAGATCATCGAGGACCTGCTCGACATGAGCAGTATCGTTTCGGGCAAGGTGCGCCTCGATGTGCAGACAGTGGACCTTGCATCGGTGATTAATGCCACCGTCGAGACCATCAGGCCGGGCTTGCAAGCCAAGGGCATTGATCTGCAGCTGATGCTGGACGCCAAGGCGGACCTCGTGAGAGGCGATCCCAATCGCCTTCAGCAGGTTTTGTGGAACCTATTCACCAATGCCGTGAAATTCACCCCGAAGGACGGCCAGATCGCGATTAGCTTGACTCGAGCCAATTCGCATCTTGAGGTAGAGGTCAGGGACGACGGCGAGGGAATTGATCCGGCCTTCTTGCCCCACGTATTCGATCGCTTTCGCCAGGCCGATCCGTCGAGCACCCGGAGCCACGGCGGTCTGGGTCTGGGACTTTCGATCGTCAAGCAATTGGTGGAGTTGCATGGCGGCTCGATCAGCGCGACCAGCGCCGGAAAGGGCCGGGGCTCGGCGTTTCGCATTACGCTCCCGGTAATGAACAGAGTCGAACAGTCACAGCAGCCACAGGTCGAGCACGTGCATCTGCCCCGCTCGGTCGAGCCGTTTGATCCGGAGACCGATCTTGGCGGAGTCAAGGTTCTGGTGGTCGATGATGAGCCCGATGCGCGTGCACTGATCAAACGTCTGCTGCACGACCGCCATGCGCGCGTTACGACGGCCGCTTCGGCCCGCGAGGCCCTGGAAGCGCTCAGGCAGGAGACGCCCGACGTCCTGATCAGCGACATCGGCATGCCCGGCGAAGACGGTTACGGCCTGATGCGCTGCGTGCGTGCGCTGTCCGATGGCCATTCGACCATTCCAGCCATCGCACTGACCGCCTACGCTCGCATTGAGGACCGCGTAAAGGCGATCAATGCGGGATTTCAATTGCATTTATCCAAGCCCGTCAAACCCGCCGAACTCGTCACCATGGTGCACAGCTTGGCCCGGCGACCGGTCGTCAAGGACTGAGGGGAATGGCGCGGACTCCGATTGCGGTACCGGTACGTGCGCTGCGCCACGTTCGATCGCACGGTTCCCCCAACCACTCAGATTCCGTCCGGGCTTCGCTAGGCGGTGTCGCGCGGACGCTCGCGAATTGAGTGGCGTCTGCAGCACTATTAAAATTGATCACTGGCTCTTAACATCCGAGCGCCGATGCCGAGTTCCTCTTCCCTGCTGTCCGCGGTGCGCGCGTGCACGCTGTGCGCCGAGCATTTGCCGCTTGGCCCGCGCCCGGTCGTACAGCTGCATCCGGCTGCGAGGATCCTGATTGTCGGACAAGCGCCTGGCCGCAAGGTGCATGAGACCGGCGTGCCGTTCAATGACGCCAGCGGCGATCGACTACGCGCCTGGCTCGGCGTGACGCGCGAAGTCTTTTACGATGCTCGGCAGATTGCACTGCTGCCGATGGGCTTCTGCTACCCCGGTACCGGTGCGGGCGGCGACCTGCCGCCACGGGCCGAGTGCGCCGCCACGTGGCGTAAGCCGCTGCTGGCGACGCTGAGCCGGCTTGAACTCACGCTGGTGCTGGGCAGCTACGCGCAGGATTACCACTTTGGCTCAAGCACGGCCTCGGTCACCGAGCGCGTGCGCTCCTGGCGATCGACCTGGCCGCGGCTGGTGCCGCTGCCGCATCCGAGCCCGAGGAATAATCGCTGGCTGCGGAAAAACCCGTGGCTGGAACGCGAACTTCTGCCGGCCGTTCGGGCCCGCGTCGCCCAGGTGCTGCACTCCTGAGCCACGCGATGGCAACGGGGCGTGGACACCGTGGATTAGATAACGCCCTGCTCGCCGAGGGCTTCGAGTTGCGCGGCGCTCAATCCCAGAATCTCGCCCAATACTTCACGCGTATGGGCGCCTAGAGCTGGCGGCGGCAGCCGGTATTGGACCGGAGCGCTGGACAATCGCAATGGACTGGCGATCCCGGGCACGGAATTAACGGCGCCCGATGGAATATCGACGCGCAGTCCGCGCGCCTTGGCCTGCGGATCGGCAAACACCTGTGCCACATCGTTGATCGGACCGCAGGGCACCCCCAAGGGCTCGAGGGCCTCAATCCATTCCTGGGTGGCGCGCGTCCTGGTCGACTCGCCTAGCATGGCGATCAAGGCTTCCCGGTGAGCGAGGCGCTGCCGATTAGTCGCAAACCGCGGATCAACCGACCATTCGGGGTGTCCTGCGCATCGGCAGAATTGCGCGAATTGCTGATCGTTGCCAATCGCCAGCATCAGCCAGCCGTCGCGGGTCGGAAAATCCTGGTAGGGCACGATGTTGGGGTGCGCGTTGCCGTGGCGCGCCGGCGCTACGCCCGTGGCAAGAAAATTCATGCCTTGATTGGCAAGCAGCGCCGCGGCGACGTCGAACAAGGCCAAGTCAATGTATTGCCCCTGCTGGGTGCGCTCACGCTGCTGCAGCGCCGCCAGGATGGCGATCGCGGCGTAAAGGCCGGTCGTCAGATCGACGATCGCCACGCCCACTTTCTGAGGGCCGCCACCGGTCAGCGCGTCGGGCCGGCCGGTGATGCTCATCAGACCGCCCATGCCCTGGATCATTGCGTCGTAACCCGCCCGCGATGCGTACGGGCCGGATTGACCGAAACCGGTAATCGAGCAATAGATGAGGCGCGGATTCGCCCGGCTAAGCGCGGCGTAGTCGAGCCCAAAGCGGGCCGCGGCTCCCACCTTGAAATTCTCGACCAGCACATCGGAAACGCGCGCCAGTGCGGTCGCGAGCTCCTGACCCGCCGGCATGGCCATATCGATGGTGACCGAGCGCTTGTTGCGGTTCGTGCCCGCAAAGTAGGCCGAGAAGCCCGCGCCCTCGATCTCGGGCGGCCCCCAGGCGCGGGTATCGTCGCCGCAGCCGGGGCGCTCGATCTTGATGATCTCCGCGCCCAGGTCACCCAGCGTTTGCGTCGCCCAGGGACCGGCCAGCACCCTCGACAGATCCAATACGCGCAGTCCGGCCAAGGCCCCGGCGGCGCGCGCCTGCGGCCGCGCTATGTCCCTTGCGGACACCGCCCTACTTGACCGGCTCGAGGATGTGGTTCGCCCCGCGCGGCATTCCACCGCCGGCGGCGAGCCCAAGGCGCGGCGCGGCGCGGCCGCTACCCATTTCGGCGCGACAGCTCGCGGGGGAACGCGTCCGGCTCATGGGCAAGGAGCGCAACGCGCAGGCGGGCTTTGGCAGCGATCTCATGGTGGGTACCTCTGAGTCGCAGCATAGCTCAGCTCGCCGAGCGGCCGGCAGTTCAGGGCTCGAAGTCGAGCTTCTGCAGCGGCGTGGGCAGCGCCAGCTGGTACCCCTGCACGAAATCTATTCCCAGCTCCGTGAGGCAGGCCAGGGTCTCGGGACTCTCTACGCGCTCACCGATGGTCGCGATCCCGAGCGCACGAGCTACTTTGCTGATGGCCTCAATCAGGCTGCGGTCTACCAGATCGTTGCTGAGACGGCCCACCAGCAGCCCGTCGATCTTGAGGAAATCCACCGGAACCTTCTTTAGATAGTGAAATGAGGACAACCCCGCTCCGAAGTCATCCAGAGCGATGCGGCAACCGCGCTTTTTGACTTCTTCCATGAATGTCACGGCCGGGCCTAAGTTGCTGGTGACCGCAGACTCCGTAATATCGAAGCACAGGCCCCGCCCAATGGCCGGATCCTTGACCTGGGTCAGTACGAATTCCAGAAACTCGCGCTCGCCGAGCGATTGCGCGGAGAGATTGACCGCCAGCAACGGGACTTCGCGCTGCGCGGCAAGGCATTGGCGCAGGCGACCGACGGCCTGCTCCACGACCCAGCGATCGATGGCACTGACGATATTGTGACGTTCGGCCGCCGGCATGAACACGCCCGGCAGCGTCAACTCGCCGTCATCGTCGCGCATTCGCACCAGCAGTTCTTGGAATACGGGCAGCACCGCGGAATCGGCGCGCGTGGCGATGACCGGCTGGCTGTACAGCTCCAGGCGGTTTTCATCGAGGGCGCGCGTCACGCGACTGATCCAGTACATTTCACGATGCCGCCCCGATATTTCGCTGGAATCGTGGACGTGCACGCGGTTGCGGCCGGCATCCTTGGCGGCATAACAGGCGATGTCCGCGGCGCTCATGAGGCTGGCGACGCTGTCGGACTCTCGGGTGATGGCCACTACGCCAATGCTGGCGCCGATGCAGGCGCTGTTCTGTTCCCAGAAGAAGCGGTACTCGTGCACCGCCTCGCGAATCTGCTCGGCGATCCGCGTGGCCTGCTCCAAGGTGCAGTGCTGGGCCAGAATCCCGAACTCATCGCCCCCCAGACGCGCGATGACATCGGCCGTGCGCACCTGCTGCTGCAGGAGCGAGGTGACGTCACGGAGCAGGCGGTCACCGGCAGTGTGTCCGCAGGTGTCATTGACCACCTTGAATTGATCCAGGTCCACATACAGCAGTGCATGCGTGCCCTCACCGTCACGGGCACTGCGTAACGCGCCCGTCAGGCGATTGTCGAATTCGCGCCGGTTGATAAGGCCGGTGAGCGCGTCGTGGCTCGCCTGGAATGCCAGGGCATGTTTGAGGCGCCGTTCCTTGGTGACATCACGGAACACCACCACCGCGCCCACTGTGCGCCCGCTACGATCGCGAATCGGCGCCGCCGAGTCCTGGATGGCAATTTCCTGGCCGAGCCGGTTGCGCAGCACGCTGTGCTCACCGAAGTTGACCACCTTGTCCTCGCGCAGGCAGCGCAGCAGTGGATTTTCAAGCTCGGCGTTGGTCGACTCATCCCGCAACCGCAGGACCTCCATGATCGTCGCGCCGCGCGCCTCGGCGCCCGACCAGCCCGAGAGCTGCTCGGCCACGGGGTTGAGGTACTCGATGCGCCCTTCGCGGTCGGTGGTAATCACGCCATCGCCGATCGACTGGAGCGTCACCTGGGCGCGTTCCTTCTCCTCGAAGATCGCCTGCTCGACGCGCTTGCGCTCGGTAATATCGGCAATGGTGCCCTCGTAGTGGAGCACCCGCTGCTGCTCGTCACGCACCACGCGCGCGCTCTCCAGCACCACGAGTTGCGCGCCGTCGCGCCGCCGCAGCACGGTTTCGGCCGTGTGCACCTCGCCCGCCCGCTCCAGCTCCTGCACGAAGCTGGCGCGCTGCGCGGAATCGCAGTACAACGCACCGACGCCGGGCAGTGCGTACACTTCCTCCGCGCTCGAGTAGCCCAGCAGTCTCACGAATGCCGGATTGACCGCCAGTACCCTGCCTTCGGGCGAGAACTGATACACGCCCTCGAGCACGCTTTCATACAGGCCGCGGAATTTCGCCTCGCTCGAGCGCAGCGCCTCGGCGGCATTGCAGCGCTCGATGGCGAGCGCCGCCAGCCGGGCGGCGTGCCCGATCAGCTCCAGTTCGCGCTCTTGCGGCTTGCCAGGCTGTGCGCGATAGACCGACAGGGCACCGAGTACGCGGCCGCCCGCGGCCTTGATGGGCAGCGCCCAGGCCGCGCTGTAACCGGCCGCGACGACCACGGCCCGGCGCCGCTGCCAATACGGGTCGGTCCGTACGTTCCCGACCAGCACCGCACGACCCAGATACACGGCCGCGGCGCTTGACCCGTTGCGCACGTCGATGACGGTATTTTCCTCGGCGACGCGCAGCGCCGGTGGCAGTCGCGCGCCGATGACCTCCACGAAACTCTTGCCGTCGTGACCGAGCCGCCCGACACAAACCACGTAGTCGCTGCTGATGGATTCTGCGAGCGCGACCGTGGCTCCCAGAATCTCACTGAGCGGTGCGTCCGCGGCGATGCGCTCGAACACGTTGCGCTCACCGGCCATGATGGCCTGGGCATGCTGGCGATCGGTAATGTCCGTAATGCTGGCGCGCACCAGGCCGGCCGCGCCGGGCAACGGCATCAGGCGCACTTCCGTCATCACCACTTGCCCGTCGCCGCGGCGGTAACGCCACTCGAATATGGTGGCCGCTCGCTCAGCGGCCGGCGCCGCAGGGCTGGAGGAACTCAACGGCGCTGCCCGTAGCAGGTCGCCGAGTTGCAGCGCGGTGACTTTGGCGCGCGTGATCCCAAAGAACTGCAGCGCGTTGTCATTCGCATCGGTGCAACGGCCGCTGTGCGCATCGATGACCACGATGACTTCCGGCGCCGACTCGACCAGGGTGCGATAGCGGGTCTCGCTGTCGCGCAGCGCCTGCTCGGTGGCGAGCCGCTCGCTCATGTCCCGCAGGCAGATCACATACATATCGCGCCGATCGATGTGCACCTGACTGGCGACCAATTCCACCGGAAACGACACCCCGTCTTTGCGCCGTGCCTGGGTGAGGCGCGCCTCGGTTCGGCCCCCGCCCGCCATGAATTCAGCCGTGAAGGCCTGCAGCCCGCGCAGCAACGATCCCTGCACCGGCAGGTCCGGGAGCAGCCGCACGATCGAGACCCCGATCAGTTCGGCCTGCGAGTAGCCAAACAGCTGCTCGCCGGTGGGATTGAACACGCTAATGGCGCCATCGCCCGTGACCGTAATGACGACATCCTTGATGTGATCAAGAATGGCCCGCAGCTGACCAGCATCGGCCCCGGCGAGCCCCGAGGTGAAGCTGCGCGCTTCCTCGGCCAGCATCTGCATGGAACGCACCACGCCACGGCGCTCCTCGTCCACCTGTTCGTACTGCTTGCTGATCAATGGGAGCAGTGCGTTGAGGGCCGCGGCGGCGCTTAAGGAGCGGCCGACGCCCAGGGAATCGAGCTGTGAGCGCAGCCGCGGGTGCAGGCTGCTGCCGGTCGCAAAAACGCCGCCCGCGTCCTGCTCCGCCGCGGGTTGCAGCGTGGGCACGGGACGCTCGGCGTTTGATTCGTTTGACATAACCCTGGGTGAAAAGGCGACCAGAGTGATGATACGGATCGCCTCACGGCGGCCCCGTGAGGCACATCGCGGAATAGGTTTAAAGGCCGCCCCCCGGGAGGGCCCGGGCGCTAAGGCGCGGCGATCAACGGAATCGAGAAACTGCGTGTCAGCGACGTGTTTCCGGCATCGACGAGCACCGTAGCATTCAGGCTCAACAAACCCTGCTGCTGGGCCTGCAGGTTGACCACCATCCGCTGGGTGGCCCCGACAGCGGGCGCGTCAAATTCGACATTGCGGTCGGAATCGAGCTTGAGGCCATCGCCGGCCTGGAGCGAGACCAACATATGGCTGATGTCCAGACCCGGCTCCTGCGTGAGCACCAATTCAAGGTGCAATGGCTGGCCCACCCGCGGGGGTTCGGGCACCCTGAACTTGAGGACGACCGGGCCCACCGGGCCCGCCGAACTCACGGCGCTGACCAGGTCGGCTTCGCCCGCGTCCTCCGTGGCCGGAGTCGGATGGCGCGCGACGCGGTAGGAGCGCGTTTCGGTATCGCGCCCGCAACCGTACAGCAACACGGCCGCGGTCAGTGCCATAGCCCATCGAATCAGCATCGCGCGCCCCATGCGGCGGCCAATTTAGCACGAACTGTGCTATTCAGAGCATGGAGCGCGACGGGTCGTCCATGATGTCAAACTGTTCCTGCAGGTCGTTCACGTGCTGTTCCCAGAAGCGCGCCTCGCCAAACCACGGAAAGGCCCGCGGAAAAGCCGGATCCAACCAGCGCTCCGCAATCCAGGCGGCATGGTTAAGCATGCGGGCGGCCCGCAACACTTCCACCAGTCCGGCCTGCGCACGGTCGATCGTGGCAAATCGCTCATAGCCGGCCAGTAGTTCGGCCCACTGACCGCCTCGTTCGTCCGGATTGCCGGCCAGAAACATCCACAGATCCTGGATTGCCGGACCGTTCACGCAGTCGTCGAGATCGACGAACACCGGTCCCTGGGCCTGCCACAGGATGTTGCCGAGGTGGCAGTCGCCGTGCAGCCGGATCTGTGGCCAGTCGGCGATGCCGGCCGCGTCAATCTTCGCCAGCAGTGCCACGCTCACGCGTGCGTATCGCTCGCGCATGTGATCGGGGAGCTGCCCCGAAGCGAGCACCACGAGTCGCGCCCGCGTACCCAGGCGTTCGGCGCGCATCGCCGGTCGCACCGCAAAGGACCGCAGGCCCCCGATGGCGTGGATGCGTCCGAGCGTGCGCCCGAGCAATTCGCGGGCCCCGGGCTGATCCAGGTCGGGCGCCGTACCCGGCTGCATGGCAAACGCCGCCACCCGAAATTCCCCGCAGTGGCGCAAGGTCGTATCCCCCAGGCGGAGCGGCGCCACGACCGAGATCTCGGCCGCTGCCAGCTCGCTCGCGAAGGCGTGCTCTTCGAGAATCTGCGCATCGCTCCAGCGCCCGGCCCGATAGAACTTCAGGACCACGGGCGCTTCGGACAGTCGGCCCAGCCGATAGACACGGTTCTCGTAGCTGTTGAGTGCAAACACGTGCCCGTCGGGCTGCAGACCCACCTCCTCGGCCGCGTCCAGCACCGCGTCGGGAGTCAAGCCGGCGAAAGGGGTGAATTTTTGGTGTTCCTTCAAGGCGCGCGACCTGGAGACTGGTTCACAGCCGCCCACACCGGGCCGGTTATCATAGCTTTGTTTGCATTAGGGGCCGCGGCAGGGAGAGTCGATGGGCATGAAGGATACCGTGCTGGTCACGGGAGGCGCTGGCTATATCGGCAGCCACGTCGTCCTGCAGTTACGCAATCGCGGCGAGCGCGTGGTGGTGCTGGACAACCTGGCGACGGGCTTTCGCCAGGCGGTTGGCGACACGCCCCTGATCGTAGGCAACGTCGGTGACCGAGAACTGCTGGCCCGTACCCTCACCGAAAATCAGGTGGGCACGGTCATGCATTTTGCGGCCAACACCATCGTTCCGGAATCGGTGCGCGATCCGCTCAAGTACTACGGCAACAATACCGGGGCCACGCGCAACCTGCTGGAAGCGTGCATGCACGGTGGCGTCAGGCGGTTCGTGTTTTCATCCACCGCGGCCGTGTACGGCATCCCTGCCGGCGGTGTGGCCCGCGAGGACATGGAACTCGCACCCATCAATCCCTACGGCACCTCGAAACTCATGTCGGAGTGGATCCTGCGCGATCTGGCGGCAGTCAGCGATTTCCGCTACGTGAGCCTGCGTTATTTCAACGTCGCGGGTTCCGACCCGCAGTGCCGCATCGGCCAGGCGACCGCCAAGGCGACCTTGTTGATCAAGGTGGCCTGCGAGGCGGTGGTCGGCAAGCGTCCCCACGTCTCGATTTACGGCACCGACTACCCGACTCCGGACGGCACCGGAATCCGCGACTACATCCATGTCGAGGACCTTGCTGCCGCGCATCTGAACGCCCTTGATTACCTGCGTGGCGGCGGGGCTTCCCGGATCCTCAATTGCGGTTACGGGCATGGCTACAGCGTCCGTGAAGTGCTCGCCAGCGTGCAGCGCGTGGCCGGCCGCAGCATCCGCGTCAGGGAAGAACCGCGCCGCGAGGGGGATCCGGATCGCCTGGTGGCCGCGGCCGATCTGGTGCGCTCGGTGCTGGGCTGGACGCCGCAGCTGGACGATCTGGATACGATCGTGCGTACCGCCCTGCGTTGGGAAGAAAAGCTGCTGCGCGAGCCGTGGTAGGGCCCATCCCCGCCTCTGCCGCCGGCGAATGGGCCTCTGCCGCCAGACTGTCTTAGAATGGGCGGATGCGTTTAGCCCTTCCAAAGTCGCTCAACGGCTACCTCCTGCTGGGCATCGGCGTAATCACCGTGCCGCTCCTGGCCGCCATCCTGCACGCCACGATTGAGATGCGCCGGCTGACGGCCTTTGGTCAGCGCCTGGTTCTCGACAGCGTGCAGACCACCCGGGTGCTTCAGAACATGTTCGAAGAGCGCAACGCCCTGGAGCGCGCCGCCCGGCTCTACCAGGTGCTGGGGGGCGACAAACTACTGGCGGCCTTCGAGGCGCACGACGTGGCCTTAAGCGCCACCGTCGTCGATCTCAGGGCCCTGCTCCGCAATGACGTCGCCCGCGATGCGCTCGAACCGTTCGTGACCTTGCAGCGCGACATCGTGAACCGCATGCGGACCCCGCCGGTGCTGGGGAGCGAGGCGAGTACCGGGGGGGGTCGACCTCCCGTCCCCGACTTTGGCGCCCTCGACGACCAGGCAAACCGGATTGCCGCCCAGGTCAAGACACAGATCGATTCGGAGCTCGCCTCGCTCCGCGATCAGACCAATCATGCCCAGCTCGAGCTGTTCTGGGAGTCCAGCATGTTGATTCCACTGGCCCTGGCCGCGACGCTCAGCTTCGCGTTCGGCATCGGCCGACCGCTGCGGCAGGTCGATCGGGCCATCACCGAGCTGGGCGGTGGGAACTTCGGCCGTGAGATCTTGGTCAGTGGTCCCGTCGACTTGCGACGTTTGGGGGAACAGCTCGAGTGGCTGCGTGGCCGCCTGCTGGATCTGGCGCAGGAACGAAATCGCTTTCTGCGGCACATGTCGCACGAATTGAAGACCCCGCTGGCGAATATCCGCGAGGGCACCGAGCTGCTGATGGACGGCGCGGTCGGCGCGCTGGGCGCCGGGCAACGGGAAGTCACCGCCATCTTGCAGGACAACAGCATCAAGTTGCAGCGCATGATTGAGAATCTGTTGTCATTCAGTGCCTGGCAGAGCAACAGTGCCGCCCTGGATCCTTCGGAGTTCCGTATTCGACCGGTCGTCAAGCAGGTACTTGAAAATCAGCAGCTAACCTTGGTCTCGCAGCGGCTGCGGCTCGATGTAAAGATCGACGATATCGCCCTGCTGGCTGATCGCGGCAAACTGCGTCTGATTCTGGAAAACCTATTGTCCAACGCGATTAAGTACTCGCCGCGCGGCGGCACCATCACCGTGCGGGCCCAGGCCAGCGGCGCGGACCTGGTGCTGGAAGTGGCCGATGGCGGCGCGGGCATTCCGCCCTCCGAGCGCGGCAACGTGTTCGAGGCCTTTCACACCGGACGCGCGCCCGGCGGGCATGTCCGCGGCACCGGAATCGGTCTGTCGGTGGTCCAGGAATTCGTGCAGGCCCACCGCGGCACGATCGAGATCGTGGACGGTGAATTCAGCGGCGCGCATTTTCGCATCCGCATGCCCCAGCGCGCCGACCTGCCGAGCGATTCGGCGAGCGGCGCGTCCGCTGCGATCCGCAGGAAGGCGCATGCGGCCTAGTTCGCTCTACCTGGCCGCCGCCTGCGGCACGCTCCTCATGCTGGCTGCAGGTTGTGACACCTTGCGATCGTCGCACCCGACCGCGGGGCGTCCCAACGACGGGGTCGATCGTGATACGCAAGTGGCGGTGCTGCTGGCCGACACCATCCAGACGCTGCAGCGGCTCAGTGTCGGCAGCCCTGCGGAGCAGGCGGAGATCGTGGCGGCGGCCCGCCAGGGCTACGAGCGCTCGGCGGGCGGCAGCGCGCAACTGCACTACGCCCTGGTCCTGGCCACGCCGGGACAGGCCGGACGCGACGCCGAGCACGCGCGCCTGCTGTTGCGCGAGCTGGCCGCGCGCCCGGAGACGCTGGCGCCGGTCGAGCGCGCGCTGGCCTTGTTCGAGCTGTCCCAGCTGGATCGCGAGCTTGGGCTGGTCAACGACAATGAACGCCTGCAGGCCTTGGCGACCCGCAGCGTCGATCAGGATCGTCTGACGGCGGCCAACCGGCGCCTGCAGGCCGAACTCGACGATAACGCGCGGCTTCGTCACCAGCTCGAGGAGGCCCAGGCCAAGCTGGACACGATCGCCAATATCGAGCCCAATCTGAACAAGAGCACTCCCGAGGTACGCAAGAAGTGAACACCGCCGTCAAGCGCAAGGCGCGCATCTTGGTCGTCGACGATGATCCCGGGCTGCTGCGGCTGCTGACGATACGGCTGCGTGCCGAGAACTACGAAGTCGAGCCGATGGAAAATGGCGTGCAGGCCCTGGCTGCCGCCAGCCGCTTCCGGCCTGACCTGGTGATCTCGGACCTGCGCATGGACCAGCTCGACGGCATCGGTCTGTTAAAGGAGCTGCAGGTCCGCTGGCCCGGACTGAAAGTGATCCTGCTGACCGCCCATGGCACGATTCCCGACGCCGTGCAGGCCACGCAAATGGGCGCCTTCGGATTTCTGACCAAGCCGGTCGAGAAGCAGGAATTGCTGGCGCAGGTCCAGAAGGCGCTGAAGATTTCAGGCTTCGTGGACGGCGCGGAGGATTGGCGCGCCGGTCTGATCACCCGCAGCGCGATCATGGAGGAGAAGCTCGGTCAGGCCCACATGGTCGCGGGCACCGACACGCGGGTGCTGATCACGGGGGAGAGCGGCACCGGCAAAGAGATGCTGGCGCGCGCCATCCACAAGGCCAGCCCGCGCCGCAGCCAGCCGTTCGTCGCCGTCAACTGCGGCAGCATGACCGAGGATCAGCTGGATGAACGGCTGTTCCGCAGTGCCGAGGGCGGAACGCTGCTGCTTGACGAGATCGGGGCCCTGCCCACGCCCGCGCAGCTGCGGCTGTTGCAAGTACTGCAGGACAGCGCTCCGGCCGGTGCCGAATCCATCGCGGTCAACGTCCGCATCATCTCCACCACCAATCACGACCTGCAAGCTCTCCTGAGCGGCGGGCAGTTTCGTGACGACCTGTACTACCGGCTCAACGTCGTACACATCGACCTGCCGCCCCTGAGCCGCCGGCGTGAAGACATACCGGTGCTGGTGGCGCATTTCCTCGCGGAGATTTCCAGGCAGACCGGCCAGCGCAAGATCTACGCCCCCGAAGCCATCGAACTGCTTGCCACCAGCGAGTGGCCGGGTAACGTCCGCCAGCTCGGCAACGTGGTGCGCCAGAACTGCGCGCTCGCGCAGACGCCCATCATCCCGGTGGAACTGGTCCAGCAATCGCTCGGCGGTACGCAGGCCAAGCTGCCTTCCTTCGACGAGGCGCGTGATGAATTCACGCGCAGCTACCTCTCGCAAATATTGCAGATCACCGGCGGCAATGTCAGCCAGGCGGCGCGCTTGGCAAAGCGCAACCGCACCGACTTCTACAAATTGCTCGGGCGGCACCAGCTGGTGCCCGACGACTTCAAGGAAAAATAACGCCCGGCACGGGCAATCGCAGGCTAGACCGCCGTGCTATTGGCGTCACGCACCAGGCGCAGCACGGTGCGCGCCAGAATCTTCAGATCGAGCATCAGGGACCAGTGGCGCAGGTACTCCAGGTCGTAGTCAATGCGCGCCTGCATCTGCTCGAGCAGCGCCGTCTCGCCACGGCAGCCGTTAATCTGCGCCAGTCCGGTGATGCCCGGCGGCACCTTGTGCCTGACCATGTAGCCCTTGATGAGCTTGCGGTACCACTCGTTGTGCGCGACGGCGTGCGGCCGCGGACCGACCAGGCTCATGCGGCCCTGCAGCACATTGAAAAACTGCGGGAATTCATCGAGCGAATAGCGCCTGAGAAAGCGCCCGACCGGGGTGACGCGCGCATCGTCCTTGGTGGCCTGGACAATGACGTCGCCGTCCTCCGTGACATCCATGGTCCGGAACTTGTAGACCACGATGGGGCGTCCATCCAGGCCGTAGCGCCGCTGCCGGAATATCGCCGGACCCGGCGAAGTCGCCTTGACGGCCACGGAAATCACGCCCATGAGGGGTAGGAGCAGCGGCATCGCCGCCATGCACAGCACGATATCCGTCAGACGCTTGACCACGCCGCGGTAGCCGGCAAACGGGGTCTCGCACATGGCGATGACCGGAATACCGAGAATCTCCATCGTCCGCGATTGAATCAGGTCGAACACCAGAATGTCGGGAATGTAATAGATCGAGGCCGTCGTATCGCGCAGCTCCTCGATCAGATCCAGCACCCGGCGTATGTGGCGAATGGGGAGCGCCACGAAGATCACGTCGATAAAATTGGACTTCACGTACGTCGGCATGTCGGGAAGCTTGCCGAGCAACGGCGGCCCGACGCCGGCACCGAGGCGCTCGGCGCTGCGGTCGTCAAAGAACCCCTCCACCTTCATGGCCGACAGGTGATCGTCCTGCAAGCGCATGGCCAGCGAGAGACTGCTGTCGTTGTAGCCGGCGAATATCACACGCCGCGAGTTCGCCGGATCCGCGAATATCCGTCGCATCACGGCGCGCAGAATCACGTTCACGATAATCAGCACGGCCGGCGTCACCAGCGTCCAGGTCAGGATGACGCGCCGTGGGTAGGCCGCGGAAAACTTGGTCACGTAACCAATGACCAGCAATCCGCCAAACAGCATCATCCAGCGCGAGACGACATCGATCGCGATCCCGCCCCACTGCGCCAGCGCGTCACCCGAGACGCGCACCGAAGACTTGAGCAGCATGGCCGCCAGTGCCGCCACCAGCATGCTCAGAGCCACAAAATTGGTGCCGAAGGGCGCCTCATACACCCAGCAGGTGATCACCAGGCAGCCCACCGCAACGGCCGCCGGCAGGGTCGCCCGCACGATGGCAAGCAGCTGGGAAACCTCGTTCTTGAAAACGACCGGCTCGTACATTTAGGACTTTTTACCCCAAGTGGTGCCGCGCGATTCTAACAGCTCGACCCGCCCGTCAATCCTACGTCGGATTCATACTTTCAGTAGGTTACGGACTACAACGTGAACTGGGTCATGGCCCGTGTTGCGCCCTGGGTCGCGTTTTTCAAGAACCGCCGTCGGCGTTGCCGCGGGGGTGTGCCGCGCCCGACTACGGCCTGTGCGGCCCTGGGCGGTGCCCCAGCCGGTGTCTTCGGCAAGCATGCGGCTTTGGGGGATGACCCCCTCAGGCCGCCCGGGGGTTGGCGATTACCTCTACGCAACATACTGAAATAGCTGAGGTTCAGCGCCGGCCAGAGTCGTACACTGGCAGCCCGGCGCGCGAGTTCGACGAGCCAGGATGAGGACAGGCGCGGTGGGTACCGCCTTAGGTACTTGAGGATCTAAGAAAATGCGTGGTTCCTTCATCGCGGCCCTGGCCCTGTTTACCGTGACGGTACAGCCGGTGATTGCCAGGGATCCGGTGGATTTGCTCATCCGCCACGCCGCCGTGGTCGACGTGGAGCACGCGCAGATCGCGAAGGATCAGGCCATCGCCACGCGCGGCGGGGTCATCGTTGCGGTGGGCGGCGATGCGGCGATTTCAGCTCAGTGGCAGGCACGGCGCACCATCGATGCGCAGGGCCGCTACGTAATCCCGGGCCTGTGGGATATGCACGTTCATTTTGGCGGCGGCCCGGACCTGGTCGAGGAGAACCGGGCGCTGCTTCCGCTGTACGTCGCACACGGCATTACGAGTGTCCGCGATTGTTCCGGGGACCTTCCCGATGAGGTGCTGGCCTGGCGCGCGCAGATCGCCTCGGGTGCGTTGCTGGGTCCGACTCTGTTGAGTTCGGGACCCAAGATCGAGGGCATCAAGCCGATCTGGAAAGGCACGCTCGAGACCGGCTCAAGGGCGGACGTGGATGCCGCGATTGCGAAGCTCAAGGGACTGCGCGTCGACTTCGTCAAGATCACCGACAGTACGCTCGATCCGCAGCTGTTCCTCTACGCCGTAGCGCAGGCCCGCGCCGCGGGACTGAAGGTCTCGGGCCACATTCCCATGGCGGTGACCGTGCGCCAGGCGCTCGATGCCGGCCTTAGTTCCATCGAACACATCGACTACGCCTTCAAAGCCGGTGCGAAGGACGAGGGAGCGATTGTCGCTGAGTTCGCCGCCGGCCGGATCACGCGCGCAGAAGCCGACCGCAGGCTCGATGCGGATTTCGATGCGGCCACGGCGCTGACTGCCTACCGGGATCTGGCCCGGCGCGGCGTGTTCGTCACTCCCACCCTCAACGGCAGCCGCATCCTGGCATGGCTTGACCGGGACACTCACGCCCATGACGCCTACCTTGACTACATCGGCCCGAAGCTGCGCAAGACCTATGACTGGCGCATCCAGCGGGCGGCACAGGCCGATGCGCAGGCGGTCGCTCAGCGGCACGCGCACTACGAGCGGCTGGCTGCGGTGCTGCCGATGCTCCAGCGGTCCGGGGTCACGATCCTTGCCGGCACCGACGCGGGCTTTCTTAATTCGTTCAATTACCCCGGCATCGGGCTGCACGATGAACTTTCGCTGTACGTGGACAACGGCCTGACACCCGCCCAGGCGCTCTCCTCCGCAACACGTGCCGGGCCGGCCTGGTTCGGCACCCTGGACCGCTATGGGGCGATCAGCCCGGGGAAGACGGCCGACATCGTGGTGCTCGAGCGCAATCCGCTCGAGGATATCCGTGCCACGCGCGACATCTTCGCCGTCGTGCTTCGCGGGACCCCCTACGATCGCGCGGCCCTCGATCAATTATTGGCCGATACGCGCGCCAAGGTTGCGGCCTGGAATGCGGCGGATAGCCAGTAAGGCCATAGCCGCGCTTTGCGCGCCCTGAGGCGGTCCGTAGGGCACGTGAGCAGGGACTTGTCGTTCGGGGGCGCTCGTTACGCCCGACCCATAGGCCATGGGTGGCGCGCTCTGCGCAGCACGAGCAGGTCCCCAACGGGCCTTGCATGCAATGGCATTGATGGCGTCCCCAAGGGGATTCGAACCCCTGTTACCGCCGTGAAAGGGCAGTGTCCTAGGCCTCTAGACGATGGGGACGCAGTGAACCGCCAATGATCGAATGGTGGAGCCAGGCGGGATCGAACCGCCGACCTCTTGCATGCCATGCAAGCGCTCTCCCAGCTGAGCTATGGCCCCACGAGAGGGTCGCGAACTTACGCAAGGCCCCCGACACTGTCAAGCAAAACAAGGGTTTGGTCGGAGGCTGCCGCGTGCGGAGCGCGCCGCACCGCCGGATTCGCGGCCATCCGTCCCGGGTGCCGCTCAGGCCGGCTGGCGCGCGTAGGACAGGGCTCGGCCCAGACGGGCCATCGCGCCGTCCCGGCCGATCAGCGCTACCGTAATGTCTATGGGCGGTGACACCGTTCCGCCGGTCACCGCCACTCGCAGCGGCTGGGCCACTTTGCCCAGCCCCGCGCCGGCTCGTCCGGCGACGGCGGCGATCACCTCGTGAATGGCCTCCGCACGCCAATCGGCAAGCTCCCTGAAACCCTCGCTCAACTGCTGCAACAGTGGCGCGGTCTCCGCGTTGAGGTGCTTGGCCGCCGCCTTGGCGTCGTAGTCACCAATGTCCTGGAAGAAATATCGACTGTTCGCTGCCATCTCGCGCAGCGTCTTGCAGCGCTCGCGCTGTGCGCCGGCGACGCCCTCGAGTAATCGCAGATCCTCACTGTGTATGCCGAGCGTCGCCAGCTGAATGCGCAACACCTCTGCCAATTGCGCCAGCGGCGCACGCATCATGTGTTGCTGATTGAGCCACAGCAGTTTGTCGGCGTTGAACGCCGAGGCGGCCTTGTTGACGTCCCGGATCTCAAAGGCCGCAATCATTTCCTCGCGCGTGAACACCTCCTGGTCACCGTGCGACCAACCCAGCCGCACCAGGTAATTCAGCAAGGCGTCGGGCAGGTAGCCTTCCTCCTGGTACTGCAGCACGCTGACCGCCCCGTGGCGCTTTGAGAGCTTGGCGCCGTCCGCGCCCAGAATCATCGGCACGTGCGCATACACGGGCGGTGTCGCCCCAAGCGCTTGCAGCATATTGATCTGTCGCGGCGTGTTATTGAGGTGATCGTCGCCCCGGATCACGTGCGTCACGCCCATGTCCATGTCGTCCACCACGACGCAGAAGTTGTAGGTGGGATTACCGTCGGAGCGGGCGATGATCAGATCGTCGAGCTCGCTGTTTTGGAATACCACCCGGCCGTGTACCTGGTCATCGACCACAACCTCGCCGCCGAGCGGATTACGAAAGCGGATGACTGGCTCAACGCCGGCGCGCGGTTCCTGCCGGTCGCGGCAACGCCCGTCGTAGCGCGGCTTTTGTTTCGCCGCCAGCTGCCGGGCCCGCAATTCTTCGAGCTCGGCCTTGCTGCAGTAGCAGTTGTAGGCGTGCCCCGATGCGCGCATCTGTGCCAGCACGGCACGATACCGGTCGTAGCGCTGGCTCTGGTAATAGGGGCCTTCGTCGGCGCTCAACCGCAGCCACGCCATGCCATCCAGAATTACCTTTACCGCCTCCTCGGTCGATCGCTCCCGATCGGTATCCTCGACCCGCAAAATGAACTTTCCGCCATGGTGACGTGCGTACAACCATGAAAACAGCGCCGTGCGCACACCGCCGATGTGCAGGAGGCCCGTAGGGCTGGGCGCGAAACGAGTGACGACGCTGCTCATTGAGGTCGCGCATGGTATCTGCTCGTGCGCACCCCCGCCACGGATTGTGCCGACACCCATTCCGCGTATGTCCGGCGTGGTTGGGCCTAAAATTGGCCAAGGATCACGGCGCCACTTCCTGAACCTCGCGATTGCGTCGGCCCAGCCCGGCCCTTAGAATTCCCGGCCCCACGCAACAGCGGACGGTTAGCTCAGCGGTAGAGCACTGCTTTCACACGGCAGGGGTCACTGGTTCAATCCCAGTACCGTCCACCACCATACAGACCGACTCCACTTGTTGCAGGCCCGGCGAGCCAAGCGCCCCGTGATGTAAGTGAATTGCGTCAGCACGCTGCTGGGCCTGGCATGGAAGTTGGCCCCGGCATAAGGGGACCGAGCCGCTATAGCAGCCTACGGCGCGGGCGGGTAATCCGCTTGGCAGACGGGTGCTTACGTTGCCTAATGCAGTTATTGGTGGCAAGCTGGAAGCGGCGTGAGCTTCAGCGCTAGTGTCGCCTGACGAGACGCCCGCAACCTAATAAATCAGGCACATACCTCACGGTGAGCCACCGAATCCTATTCGGGGAGACGTTATTCAGTCGACTTCAAAACTGCTCCCTGCCCGACCCTTGATCCGATACCCACAACGTGTTCGTCTCGTTTCTGGACGCGGTTGCCGGACGGGTTACCGCGCACACACGATGCTGCCTCGGACGCCGCGCGCTTCAGGCTTAGGTTGCTGGTATTGGCCGGCGACGATCGCGCTCGTGACCTGCCTGTCCGGTTGTGAATCAGGTTGGCTCGCGGCAAGCGGCCCTAGCCGATCGCACATCGTTGAACAAAAACAGGCCACCCCGCAGATTCCCGTGATCGACGTCAACGATGAGGTCGCACGGAAATTACTGTTAGCGCAAGCACACAGCTCGTTTGCCGATGCGCTCCCGCCGCGCACCGCCGCGCCCGAACTGGTCCTGGGGCCCGGCGACGTCCTGGCGATTTCGATTTGGGAAGCGTCTCCTGCCGTGCTCTTCGGCGTCAGCACGGGCACCGATGCGGCGACTGCCGGAATCACGACTCGCTCCACGACCTTTCCGGATCAAATGGTCGCCGCCGACGGCACCATCAGTATTCCGTTTGCGGGACTGGTCCAGGCCGCGGGTAAGTCTCCGCATGAAATTGCCGCCGAGATTGCCGCCCGCCTCCGTGGCAAAGCCAACCAGCCGCAGGTGCTGGTGAGCGTGAGTCACAACGTCACCTCAAACGTCACGGTCGTGGGCGAGGTGACGCAGAGCCTGCGTATGCCACTGACCGCCAAGGGAGAGCGCGTTCTGGACGCACTGGCGGCAGCCGGCGGCGTGCGTCAGCCGCTGGGCAAAATTACTATCCAATTGAGCCGTGCCGATCAGGTGCTCGCCATGCCACTGGACGCGATTGTGCAAGACCCGAAGCAGAACGTCGTGCTGGAGCGAGGTGACGTACTGGCGGCGCTGTATCAACCGCTGAGCTTTACGGCGCTGGGCGCCACCGGTAAGAACGACGAAATCAATTTTGAGGCGCAGGGCATTACGCTGGCCCAAGCTCTGGGTCGGATCAACGGCCTGCAGGATGCCCGCTCGGACGCACGCGGCATCTTCATCTTCCGCTTCGAGGAACGTTCACTGGTCACGGCGGGCGACCAACCCCTGCCGACGACCCCGGACGGCACGGTCCCTGTGGTCTATCGCCTGGATCTCAAGGATCCGCGCAGCTTCCTGATTGCGCAGGACTTTCCGATGCACAACAGGGACGTTATGTACGTCGCCAACGCCTCTTCCGCGGAGCTGCAGAAGTTTCTTACGATTCTATCGACTTCGATCTACTCTATTTATAGCGTGATCCACATTGGTAACCCTTATTAGCCGCTTATTTGGAGTACCTCGACACCGATGATTATTGATGTCACCCGGCTGGTGAAACGCACGTTCCAGGCAAGGCTGCCTACCGGCATCGACCGCGTCAGTGCGGCCTACGTGCGCCAATACGGAAATCGCGCCGCGGCTCTTGTTCGAATCGCGCACCAGTGGCTGGTCCTCGGGCCGCGCGACTCCGGGCGCCTCTTTGATGTCCTCCTCGACGGCGGTGCGGGCTCAGCGCGACGCCTCCTCGCCAGCATTGGCCGAGGTATCGCCTGGCCGCCGCGCCGATCGGGCGACCAGGTACTTATCAATACCGGGCACAGCGGTCTGGAACATTCAAGCTACGCCCTTGCCGTGCGGACGCGCCGCCTGCTTCCCCTTTATTTCGCGCACGACCTGATTCCGATCAGCCACCCCGAATACTCCAGAGCAGGCGAAGGGCGCCGACACGCGCAGCGGCTCAAGACCATGTGCGACACGGGCAAGGCGCTGATCGTAAACTCCCACGCCACCCGTGCCGCCCTTGCGCACTATGCGGGCGCAAATGGGCTGCGCCTGCCCGAGTGTGTCGTCGCGCCCTTGGCACCGGCCCCGATGCCACCCCCGTCGGACGCGTCTCCACTGGCAATGAATTATTTCGTGATTCTGGGCACGATCGAGCCGAGAAAGAATCACGCTCTGCTGCTGCAGCTGTGGCGCCGGCTCGCCGATCAGCTCGGCGCTGGGACCCCCAAACTGGTGGTCATCGGCCGCCGGGGATGGGAATGCAAGCCCGTCACCGATTTGCTCGATCGCTGCCCGATCCTGAGAGAACACGTCCTGGAGAAGCCTGATTGCAGCGACCGCGAATTGTCGACTTGGCTGCGGCACGCCCGGGCGTTGCTGTTTCCTTCGTTCACAGAAGGATTCGGGATGCCGCTGGTAGAAGCTCTTGCGCTCGGTGTGCCCGTCATTGCCAGTGAGTTACCGGTGTTTCGCGAGATTGCGGGCGCAATTCCGGACTATCTGGATCCGCTCGATGGTTTGGGTTGGCAGCGCGCGGTTCTGGACTATGCCGAGTTAGACAGTGTTCGGCGGCACCAGCAGTTAGAGCGCATGCAACTCTACTCGCCGAGCACCTGGACTGAGCACTTTGAATTGGTGGGTCAGCTGATTGATCGGTGGCAGAACCGGTCTGATCAGGTGCCTAGTTACGGTAGATGGGCCTATGTACCGCACCACTGACCTAGCTACGCGATTTCCGGACATGCCGCGGGTGCTATACACCCTCGGTATTTCCCTGGTGAAATGGCCCGACCTCCGCCGCTGCTTTGCCGGGTGTAAGCTCATCCGACTGCATCAGACCCATGTGTTACCCGCTAACGCGTGGGTTGTCGCCTGGGGCATGACGCCGCTGCCGGCAGATTTACCTCCCACAGTCACGGTATTGCGACTTGAGGACGGATTCCTGAGATCCGTCGGCCTGGGCGTGGATCTGGTACGGCCGCTCTCCTGGGTCATGGACAGGCAGGGCATCCATTTTGATGCAACGCGCCCGTCCGACCTGGAAACGCTCTTGGCGACAAAGACATTTGACCTCGATTTGTGCACTCGCGCCGGCGCTCTGCGCGAGCGGATTGTCAAGGAGCACATCACCAAGTACAACGTGGGCTCCGAGACATGGCATCGTCCGCGTGCAAAATCGCGAGTGATACTGGTGCCTGGCCAGGTTCCCACCGACGCTGCGATGTCATTCGCAACTCTGCGTCCCGCCACAAACATGGGACTGCTTAGCGCCGTGCGTCAAGAAAATCCCGACGCCTATCTGGTCTATAAGGTGCACCCCGACATCGTGGCACGGATGCGCATGCAGCAGGAATCCGTTGCGGATGCGCGAGCTCTTTGTGACGAAGTCATTGGCGATGTCAATATGGCCGAGCTGTTGGGGATGGTCGACGAAGTGCATGTCATGACTTCCCTCACGGGCTTCGAAGCGCTGCTGCGAGGCTGTCCAGTGACCTGCTACGGGCGCCCTTTCTATTCCGGCTGGGGTTTGACGCGCGATTTGCACCCACCGACGGAGCGACGGCAGCGTCGACTGACCCTAGATGAACTCGTAGCAGGCGCGCTGATTGATTATCCCCTGTATTTGAATCGCACTGGAACCGGGTTGGTTACACCGGAACACGCTCTGGACACGCTCTTGGCGCAGAGATGCGGCCGCGAACCGGCTGCCGAATGGTGGAAGGAGCCGTATCGAATGGTCTTGAGGCGCATCGTGGGTGTGCGATGACGCCACTGGGGATGCCAGCGGCGTTAGCATCATCACTGGAGCAGCTGCCCGCACTACTCAAGACCCGATTGTTCGTGTTGTGCGTAGCACTTCCGACCCTACTCGCCATTCTCTACTTTGGCCTCATCGCCTCCGATGTGTACGTTTCGGAGTCAAGTTTCATCGTGCGCAACCAGGAGGATATTCCTCAATCTCCGCTTGGATCGCTCCTGCATGGTACGGGCCTTTCTATGACCGACAGCACCACATCTGCTGTCCAGACCTATATCCTGTCGCGCGATGCGCTGAGCGTGCTCGACAGTGATCTGCACATTGGACATGCGTTTTCGAGCCACAACGTCGATTTTTTCAGCCGCTTTGCGCGCCTGCCGTGGCATTCTGGCTTCGAATATCTTCTGCTCTATTATCGGAACAAGGTCAACGTGAGCAGCGACAGTTCGGCCTCGATCGTGTCGATCAGCACGCGCGCATTCACCGCCGTAGATGCGTACGCAATAAATCGACGATTGTTGGAACTCACCGAGGCGCGCATCAACAAACTAAATGAAAGTGCCCGCGAGGACACGATTCGGTATGCCGCCGCAGAAGTGGCGGATGCGGAGGCCAAAGAAGACGCTGCCACGGCGGTACTAGCGCGGTATCGCGCTCAGAGAAATGTGATGGATCCTGAAAAGCAGTCGGCAGTACAGCTCGAGCTCATTGCCAAGCTTGAAAGTGAACTCGTGGCGACTCAAGCGCTGATTGCCCAAGTGGAAAGGTTAGCCAGTAATAATCCGCAACTACCGGCCCTGCGGCAGCAGGCGCTGTTTCTGCAGAAAGCCATACAAGCTGAAACCGCACGGGTCGTGGGCGTGCCCCATGACTCGCTTGCGTCCAAAGCTCAGGAATACTCCCGCCTTTCGGTGCAGAAGGAGGTCGCGGGCACCATCCTTGCTAGTGCTATTGCGGCGCTCGAAACGGCTCGCAATGAGGCGCGACGTAAAGTGGTGTACTTCGAGCGTATCGCCCAGCCCAGCAAACCGGACGTCGCAATGGAACCGCACCGATTGCGCAGTATCGCTGCCACATTCATGTTGGGGCTGATTTTATGGGGCGTCCTGTCGCTCTTGGTGGTGGCCATCAAGGAACATCGCCACTAGGGCAGTCATGTCCGGCAGTGCCACATTCTTCGATAGCGCCAAGATCCAAAGGCGCATTATCGGTGCCTTGCTACTCCGTGAGCTGCTGACCCGGTTTGGCCGGCACAACATAGGTTTCCTGTGGCTATTCGTCGAACCCATGCTGTTTACCATGGGAGTGCTGGGCATTTGGACGCTATATCACCCCAACCGCACGCCCTTCCCGCTCACAGCCTTCTGCGTGAGTGGTTACGCAACGGTACTACTGTGGCGCAACACGATTGGGCGTTGTGGCAATGCAATCGAGCCGAACCGAGCGCTCATGCACCATCGAAACGTGCGAGTCATCGACTTGTTTCTTGCTCGAATCGTGCTAGAAATTGTAGGCGCTTCGGTGTCGTTCATTGTGCTGCTCACTTTCTTCATGCTAGTCGGCGCAATCGCCCCTCCCGATGACGTGACAAAAATGATTGTGGCATGGACATTGTTGGCGTGGTTCAGCGCCAGCATGGCACTCATCGTCGGCTCGCTTGCCACGGTTAGCGAGCCCTTCGAGCGATTTTGGCATATCTTCGCGTATTTATTTCTACCTGCCTCAGGCGCATTTTACGCGGTCAGCATGCTGCCAGATCGACTCCAGTCAATCGCCGTCTGGATTCCAACTGTCAATTGCACTGAACTGCTCCGTGCCGGTTTGTTTGGCCCACGTGTTATCGCCCATTACAACCTTTACTACATGGTCGCGCTCAACTTGTCGCTGATGATTCCAGGCCTGCTACTAACTCGGCATATACAGACTACGGTGGAAGGCGAATGATCACCGTACGCGATGTGAGCAAGCATTACAGAGTCCGCAATGGCCTGCACACGGTGTTCTCTGGCGTGAATTTGGAAGTCAAACCGGGCGAAAAGGTGGGTGTGCTTGGCCGGAACGGTGCCGGTAAGTCAACATTGATTCGGCTGATCAGCGGCTCCGAGCTACCAAATCACGGCTTCATTGATCGCAAGATGTCCGTTTCCTGGCCATTGGCCTTGTCGAGTGCCTTTCAGGGTACTCTTACTGGAATTGACAATATCCACTTCATTGCGCGCGTCTACGACGTTAAAGCGTCACGCATTGTCCCGTATGTGGAGGAGTTTTCTGAGTTGGGTTATTACCTGCGCGAACCCGTCAAGACTTATTCTTCCGGCATGCGCGCGAGATTGGCATTTGCGATCTCTATGGCCGTCGAGTTTGACTGCTTCCTGATAGATGAAGTCATTGCCGTGGGTGATTCTCGCTTTCACGAGCGATGTGCGGTGGAGCTGTTTGAAAAGCGCAGGGATCGCGCGATGGTCATTGTTTCGCATGAGCCACATAACATTCGCGAGCATTGCGACCGTGCCTGTGTACTCGATCAGGGCCGACTCCATGCCTTTGCTGATGTGGAAAGCGCGTTTTCATATTACAGCGACAATTGCTAATGCCACGGGCCGCGCACCGCTGTGTCGGCTCGTGACGAGCGTTTGTCAGGCGATATAGGGGCTCAAACCAACCTTGGGGGAGTGGCTGTGGCGCAGAAGCGCGTAGTAATAGACGGCCGAAATCTGGCTCTGGAGACCGGAACCGGAGTTGCCACCTACGCACGGCACCTGAGTTACTCGCTCCACGAACTTGGACACCATGTGGGAGTGCTTTATGGCAGCCAAGGAGCGCCAGGTACCTCTGCTTTGATGAAGGAGATCGCTTTCTTCGATACACACGCGGGGGACGTGCCCAGGTGGCTACAGATTATAAGAAATGCACGAGCTGCGGCGACTCGCTTTCACTGGCATCGTGCCACTCCAATTCCGCTAACCGGAGCGGTCATTACCGAACAATTTGGTGGGCGACTGCCGTATTTCGACGCCCTCTTTAACAGTGCCGACCTGTACAAACGGGCCAGCTGGCAATATGGTGCGTTCGGCCGCATGCATCGGGTCAATTTCCAGGGCCCACGGCCAGATTTGATGCATTGGACTTACCCGTTGCCGCTGCACGTTCCGCGCACACCCAATGTCTACACCATTCACGATTTGGTACCACTGCGTCTTCCATTCACAACTCTGGACAACAAGAGGCGATATTATCGATTGGTCCGCCGGCTCGCCCGAACTGCAGACCATATCCTCACTGTGTCCGAGAACTCCAAGGCAGACATCATCTCCATACTTGGTGCCGACCCTGACAGAGTTACCAATACCTATCAGGCGGTCCATGTCCCTCGGCAGTACGCTGACAAACCGCTGGATGTTGTGCAGCGGGAGATAGAGGGTACATTTGGCCTCGGGTTCAAGGAATACTTCCTGTTCTGGGGCGCCATCGAGCCAAAGAAAAATATCGGCAGAATCATAGAAGGCTATTTGGCGAGCCGTGTAAAGGCGCCTCTGGTGATAGTCGGCGCGCCGGCGTGGCAATCTGAGGACGAACTCAAGCTCCTGTACGACGATAACATCCGCACCCTGCTCCGCGTCGGCGATGAGACCCGCGTCAAAAAACAGGTTATCCAACTGAGCTATGCGCCCTACCGGCTGCTCGTCAGTCTTATCAGGGGAGCAAAGGCGACGGTGTTTCCTTCACTCTACGAAGGATTTGGCCTGCCAGTATTGGAGTCGATGTTGCTCGGAACGCCTGTCATTACCTCACGCACGTCGTCAACCCCTGAAGTTGCAGGAGATGCGGCACTGTTGGTAGATCCTTACGATGCAGGCCAGATCTCCGATGCCATACGCGCATTAGATGCCGACGAAGGACTGCGCAACTCCATGGCACTCAAGGGCAGTTTGCAAGCGCAGAAGTTTTCCCAAGAGAAATATCTCGCGCGTTTGAAAGGTGTATATGATCGTTTCTTGTAATAGCGGCAAGTCAACAAATGTCAACTGTGCACTGCATCGGTTTGCGGTGCCGCCGTCGCGGCGTTAGTACCTGCTGATCTCGATCTCGCGAACCGATAGGCGTTCCAGTTCGGGCGTTCGACTAGCGACGACTTCAAAGTAGTCTATCGGCTCGGTAATTGTAAGAAGTATGGGTTCCTCAAGGGTGTTCAGCACTGCTGATGAAAGCACATTGGTACGAGAAGTCAGACGAACACCGAGCTTGCCCGACAGTGTGCCCACCAGGCGAATGCTGTAAGTCCCCGGTGCAAGACTGCTGTAGGGGCCGAAGAAGAGATCTTTTTGTTTCAAACTGGCGTGTTGGGCTCTGTCGAAACACAGAGTGCCCTCAGTAAGCAGTGCATCCTTGAGTTCAGGGTGAAAATGCATGGTCTCAATGGGTATCGATTCGCTATGGCGGCGAACATCACTTTCCGGACTCCGCGTCAAAAAATAATAACAGTCTCCTCTTGCGGCTTTATGCAGGAGCTCTAGTTTTCCGCCTTCCGCTATTCGGCAAACCGCAAAGCCAAGGCCCCGTAAATAGGCAAAGTATTTTTCCGGATCACCGTAATGGGGTCTAATGAAATTCTCGAAGGCCTCGATGATCAGTCGCACAGTGCTGGAGCGGGCAAGCGTGCGCTCCATTCCCTTTAGCACATGCGGTTCATAACCCTCGACGTCGATCTTGACAAGATCGACTTTCACGTCGTCCCCTAAATAGTCATCAATGGTTAGACTTCGAACGTCGACACTGACTACACCAGGCGCGCTTTGGCCTGCCATGCTAGCACCTCCAAGCGCGGTCGGCCGATAGTGTAGTGTTCCGGTTCCAGACTGATCCGAGACCAGGGCGTTGACGAGTTGAACGCGCTCGTTATGGTAGAGCTTGTTCGCATACATCGTGCGCTCCAGATACTCAAACGTGTGCGGGTTGCCCTCGAAAGCAATCAGTCGACCGTGTTCCCGAATGATCCGACCACCAATCGCTGTATACAGACCGAAATTGGCGCCGATGTCGAGGATAGTAGAGTTGGGCTTCGCGAACCGGCGGAAGACCGGAATCACATCGCGCTCCAAGCCGAACTTCAGCAGATAGTCGATGGAATCCAGTGAGTTTGTGTCGACGCAGACATACTCGCCGCTTTCGAGAGCAACGAAGGCCCGATTTGCTCCCGCATAGACGGGCTGTACTTGGGACGTCCAAGATGAAGACGCATGCATAAGCCCGCTTGCTACCGCTGGGCCATTTTCGCGGACGGGAACTCCCCGCACTTCGCTCGCTACGCGCGGTTCTGCGGGCGATCGTTCGGATGCCTGCTCACGTGGTCCACTTGTGGTGTCTTGCAGTGACGTTTCGTTCCTCGACGTCGGCACAGACTCCGCACCACCATGCGCCTGCGTCGCATCATTTATCCATTTCTCAAGCTTGTCGGCGTACCCATGGGTCGCCACGCTGACGGCCTCTATCTCGGCAATCTCAGTCATGAGTGAGGACGGATTTTCAGCGAGCGCCCGTAGTTTCTCAGCAATCGCATTGGCGGGGCATGTCTCGTCAATGAGATTATTCGCCATCGACGGGAAATCTTCCCTGATCAAAACTGACTGTTTACCGAAACTCAGATCAATTGATAAGGCCGGGGTACCCGCGATGATCGACAGCACTAGACCATGAAAACGCGCCGTCACGACGCCAGATACTCCTCTGAACGCTTCAACAGCCTCGGGCATCTTCGCCCCGCGAAGGTCATGGACTTTGCAGCCTCTCCCCTGCGACGCAAGGAGCTGAACTAGGCGGTCCCGATGCGGCAGGTCATCGTTCGACATCAGAAAATATCGAAGCTCGACTGCCGACAGGTTCCGTAAGATTTCTCGCATTTCGTCTTCGAGTAGGCGGCCGAAGAAAGCCAATCTGTCTCCGACTACCTCGCCGACGAATGCAATCGACTCCGCCGCTGTCCCTGGGCGTGGGTTCCTGAAATACGGGTACTTTGACGCAATACTGAAGGCGAGATCAGGCAAGACTGTAATTGCCTGTGTTGTCAACTCGCCTAGCACATCCCTAGATGAGGTGTCTCGCACCACTATCTCGGACGCAGCCTGAAGGGATCGGCTCAAAAACCGTTTAACTAACGGATCCCGGAAAAATTGCTCGCGTCGACCCTGTACGCCGACCCCGAGGACTACGCACGGAATCGACAGCTCGCGAGCCCATAACGGTATCTTGAAATAATTCGCTAAATTATCTGTTTCGTTCTGTCCAAACTGACTTACGTAGACTATTCCCCCGCCGCCAACGATCACCAGATCGAAGTCCGCGAGATCCGATCGGGACACGCGAAAGTCGCTGAAATACAGGCCGCATTCGGGCTTTATCTCACGTACCCACCCACCGATAGAGGCGGCAATGAGGTCGTCACCGACATTCCCCATATTCGTGGCGCCCACGATCAGCACCTTAAAGTCGCCAGCGTCGTTGTCTACAAGCCAATAAGGCGTCGAATTGCGGCCCTGGGCGTTAGCCAACACCGACGCCCGCTTATCCATGTAGTCACGATATCGCTGCTCTTCGTAGTAGGGCCAGCTGATTTTCTGGGGCGGATTCAAGCATGCTACAAAAAAAGCGTCATTCGAATAAAGGATCTGCTCCGGAGAGGAAATCGCCTCAATTAATCGGCGATCAAGGCGATGCAATACATCCTTCCGTGCACAAAACGCCACCGCGGGATTGGAGACAATCAGAGAAAATTCCAACGGATAGAATTTTCGTGAATAGGGAAAGAGCAGCTTCGGAGTGAACACGATATCCACGTCCGGCACGACGTCCAGCGTCGCCATCAAAGCGGATTTGAGATTCTCATCCACGGTGGATAGTCAGGACAAGGTAGTTCAGGCGGTGGCGTGTACCAGAGCCGCAACTACGGTCTGTAACTGCGAATCGCTGAGATCTGCGCTTATTGGTAGGCTAATTACCTGACTGGCCAAGGAGTCACTTACAGGCATGGGTTTAGGATCACAGAGCTTCTCGTAGGCCGGCTGCCGATGCAGGGGCCGAGGGTAGTGCACGGCCGTCGGAATACCCTGTTGCTTCATCTTTTCCTGCACGGCATCTCGATTCTCGACCAGTACGGTGTACTGTGCCCACACGCTGGTACGATCCGGTCTCACGGTCAGTAAGCCCACCTTGGCGCCACTGGCGCGAATCGCCTCGGCGTAGCGCTCACCGATCTCTATGCGCCGCGCTATTTCCCAGTCGAAGCGTGCCAGCTTCGCCAGCAGGATCGCGCACTGCAGCGTATCCATACGTCCGCCGACGCCAATACGGGTGTGGTGGTAGCGGCCGCTCTGGCCATGGACGCGGATTTCACTGCAGGCCTTGGCAAGTACGTCATCGTCGGTAAAGATCGCCCCGCCGTCGCCGTAACATCCCAGAGGCTTGCTGGGGAAAAAGCTCGTGCAACCCAGTGCCGAGAGCGCCCCGCTCCGACGCCCCTGATAGGTCGCACCAAAGCTCTGCGCCGCATCCTCAATGACGGCAATATCGCCGCGACGTGCGGCGATGGCACTTATTTCGTCCATGTCGGCGGGCTGGCCGTACAGGCTCACCGGCATGATCGCCTTGGTGCGGGGGGTAATTGCGTCATCCAGCAGGGCAGCGTCCATGTTGGCGGTGTCGGGCTCGACATCGACAAACACCGGCTTCGCTCCCACCAGCGCGATGACCTCGGCCGTGGCCACAAAGGTGAAGGGCGAGGTGATGACTTCGTCCCCAGGACCGATCTCGAGCGCCATCAGGGCAATCAGCAGGGCCTCGGTGCCGCTGGCCACCGATATGCAATGTGCGCTGTTGACGTAGCTGGCGAGTCGCTGCTCGAATTCGCGCACCTCGGGACCCATGATGAACTGCCCATGGTCGAGTACCGCCTGAATGCGGGCATTGATGTCAGTGCGCAATGCTCGGTATTGCGACTTCAAATCGATAAAGTCCATGAAAGTCCTCTCTAATCGCTCAGCGTGCCGCCACGGGTCTCGATGATGAGCGGGGCCAACAGCAGCCCCAGGAGCGGCGCAAATCCGACGTAGAAAATAGTCTGCGTCGCCGTCCCGCGGGCCGCCACCGCACCCACAACGAACGGTCCCACCGATGCCAGCACGCGGCCGATGTTGTAGCAAAACCCGGCGCCGGTTGCGCGTAGCCGCGTGGGAAACAATTCCGGCAGGTAATAGGGAAACGCTCCGAACACACCAAACACTGGGACGCCAATGACGAAGAACATGAACAGACGAGTCTCGGCAGGCATATTGAGTCCGAAAGTCATGAAAAACGCCAGCGCCGAGACGCCGAAATACAGGGCGAACATCGGGCGCCGGCCCAGATGCTTTGCTATCGGTATTGTCAATAACGTCCCGAGCAGTCCACCAATATTGAAGGCCATGGTGGCAATGACTTTCCAATGCTCGATCAGACTTTGCGTGCCGTTCTTGTCGAGTCCACGGATCTCGGCGCTGGTGCGCGCCAGACCGCTGGCAATCACGGGTATGAATGCGCTGCAACTCCACCAGCCGACGAGTGCGATCACGACCGTAAACGTGCCCAGATAAGTGGTACGTCGCAATTGCGGTGTAAATATTTCACGTACCCGCGCCCGGCTTTGGGCCTTCACGGATTCCCAGCGCTCGGGTTCGCGTACGAACAGGCGAACAACAAACGCGATACTGGCAGGCAATAATCCGAACAGGAACACATAGCGCCAGGATTGCTCGGTGTTGTTGGCAAACCATACACCTGCCACCTGATAGTTGATGTAGGTGGCAAGAAACAACCCAAAGGGCGCCGCCGTATACAGCAAGGCTCCGCCTTCCACTCGGCGCTTCTCGGGCATGACCTCGGCCACCATTGAGGCGCCAGCCGCCCATTCGCCGCCAATACCAAGACTGGCCACCAACCGAAAAATCGCAAGCATCCATAGGTTGGTGGCGCCGGCGCAGGCCGCGGTGCCCACGGCATAGAGCAGCATGGTCAGCATTAAGGTGCGGAGCCGACCGATCCGGTCGCAGATCGCGCCAAACAGCACACCGCCCGCCGCCCAGCCGATGAGCAGCAACGACGTGAGCCATCCAGTCCAGTGCAGCGTCGCCACCCGGGCTTCGGCCGATCCTACCGGCAAATGCAACAGCGCCGGAATGCAGTTGGGCGCTACATAATTGAACAGGAGCCCATCGAACACATCAAAGCCCCAGCCCAACCAAGCCGCAAACAGCACCGTCCACTGATATCGGGTGATTCCCCACATGCAAGTGCAGCCTACTTGAGCCCCCGCCGGCCGTCGAGAGGTGAATACACGGCGCGTCGCTCGTCTGCGGCGGCGAGTGTGTCGTCGTGAGGCGCTGCCGAGCCTACAACTCGCTCACGAATTTATCGTGCGGGGCTCGCTCCGGTGCCGCGGGAACGAGCAAGCCGATCGTCCCCACGTACATAAAGCCAATAATCCGTTCCTCGGCGCTGTAGCCTAGCCCTGCGGCGACCTGCGGATCGTAGGCGCTGGCCCCGGTAAGCATGATGGCCCCGAAACCCTGGGCATGCAGCGCATTGAGAAGATTCATGACCGCGGCACCGACGCTGAGCGTCTGCTCAATTTCCGGCACCTTGGGATTGTCTCTGTAGCGCGCACTGACCACGATTATCAGCGGCGCGTGCTGGGTGCGGCTGCGGATCTTGTCGAGCTGGCGCTGCGGCGTAGCCGGATCGTGCGCTAGCGCCGATGCCACCAACACGTCGCAAAACTTGGCCTTCGCCGGTCCGCGAATGAGCTTGAACCGCCAGGGTTGCATGCGCCCGTGGTCGGGGGCCCGCATGGCGGCCTCGAGTGCTATGGCCAGCTGGGCGGTATCGGGGCCCGGCTCCGTGAGACACTGCGCCGGAATCGAGCGGCGACTGAGCAGCACCTCCAGTGCGCTCATGCGCTCTCCATCAAACGCAACACTTCGGCAGTTTGCTGCCGCATCAGGGCCTCGCTGTCACGCGCCTCGACATTGAGGCGCACCAACGGCTCGGTGTTCGAACTGCGCAGATTGAAGCGCCATTGTTCAAATTCCATCGATAGCCCGTCGGTGAAGTCGACTTGCCGTGCACGTTTGGCATAGTGCGACTGCACTCGCGCCGTCACCGCCTTGGCGTCGCTGATTTCACGATTAATTTCTCCACTGGCCGGAAACAGCTGTTGCCGCGCCCTCACCAGCTCGCCCAGGGTCTTTCCGGTTTCCGACATTACCGCCAGCACCAGCAGCCAAGGAATCATGCCGCTGTCGCAGTACGCGAACTCACGGAAGTAATGATGGGCGCTCATCTCGCCCCCGTACACGGCGTCAACTTCGCGCATGCGCTGCTTGATGAACGCGTGCCCCGATCGGCACAGCACGGCCTCGCCGCCGAGGCGCTTCACGATCTCGATGGTATTCCAGGTCAGGCGCGGATCGTGAACGATGCGCGAGCCCGGGTGCTTCTTCAGGAACGCCTCGGCCAGCAGGCCCACCAGGTAGTAACCCTCGACAAAACCACCGTCCTCATCAAAGAAGAAGCAGCGATCGAAATCGCCATCCCAGGCGATGCCGATATCTGCACCGCTCCGGTGCATCGCCTCGACGGTGCTGGCGCGGTTGGCCTCGATCATCGGATTCGGAACTCCGTTGGGAAAGGAACTGTCCGGCTGGTGCTGCAGCTTGACGAATTCAATCGGCAGGTGCGGCTCGAGTTGATCGACCACCAGCCCAGCCCCGCCGTTGCCGGCGTTCACGACCACCTTGAAGGGACGCAACTTGCTCGCCCGGACGTAGCTGAGCAGGTGTTCCACATATTTGCTGCTGATGTCACGAGTCTGCGACTTGCCGGCTTTCGCGGCCTGCGGCGGCAGACGTCCGTCCTCGATGAGCGCTTGCATCTCGACCAGACCGGTATCGGCGCTGATCGGCCGACTGCCCTCGCGTACAAATTTCATGCCGTTGTAATCGGGCGGGTTGTGGCTCGCCGTCACCATAATGCCGCCGTCCAGACCCTCGGCAAAGGTGGCGAAGTAGACGCCCTCCGTGCCGCACAGTCCGATATCGGTGACGTCGACTCCCGAATCGTTCAAGCCGCGGGTCAGTGACGCCGACAGCGTCGCACTGCTCGCGCGGATGTCGCGGCCCACGGCCACGTTCTCGGGCTTGACGAAGGCCGCGTACGATTGGCCAATCCGGTAGGCCAGATCCTCATTGAGTTCCGAGGGGATGCGACCACGGACGTCGTAGGCCTTAAAGCAACTCAGTTTCGTCATCGAGCCATTCCTGTTGTCCCAATCATGTGAGTATGCGCCAGCGGCCTCGCCCGGCGCTTGCCCGGCACGCCTGCCACGGCGCCCGCCAGCATCCCCTGAGGGTCGGTCGCGAGGCGCGTTCGCTTCGGCAATGACAGCCTGGCAATCGATGCGCGCCTTCGCGGGCGCTACTTGGTGGTTCCCTGGCGCCCGTATTGATCGTCAAAACGCACGATATCATCCTCGCCCAGATACCCCCCGGACTGGACCTCGATGATATGCAAGGGAACCTTGCCCGGGTTTTCGATGCGATGGCGCACCCCTACGGCAATGTAGGTGGACTGGTTCTCTTCCAGCAGAAACACTTCATCGCCGCGCGTGATGCGCGCCGTGCCCGAGACCACAACCCAGTGCTCGGCGCGGTGGTGATGCATCTGCAGCGACAGCACCCCGCCTGGGCGTACCGTCAGGCGCTTGACCTGGAAGCGCTCGCCGTTGTCCAGGCTGTCGTAACTGCCCCAGGGGCGAAACACTTCGCGATGCAGGGAATGTTCGGTGCGGCCCGACTGCTTGATGCGCGCGACCAGTGCTCTCACTTCCTGCACGCGATCGCGCGGCGCCACCAACACCGCATCCTTGGTCTCGATCACGACGTGATCGTTTAGGCCGACGACCGCCACCAGCCGGCTCGAGGCGTACAGGTAGCTGTTATGCGTCTGTTCGGCCAGCACGTCGCCCCGAATCACGTTTCCGTCACGATCCTTTTCGCAGGCTTCGTGCAGCGCCGACCAGGAGCCGACGTCGCTCCATTGCGCATCCAGCGGCACGACCACGGCATCGGCGGTTTTTTCCATGACCGCGTAGTCAATCGATTCCGAGCGACAGGCCGAAAATTGGGTGGCGTCTACGCGCGTAAAATCAAGATCGCGCTGCGCCGCGGCGTACGCCTGCTGGCAAACCGCCGCAATATCCGGAGCGTGACGATTCAGTTCCTCAAGGTAGCGGCGCGCGGCAAACAGGAACATGCCGCTATTCCAGTAGTAATCGCCGCTGGCTATGAATTCTTGCGCCTTGGCCCGCTCGGGCTTCTCTACAAAGCGGTCAACCCGCCAGCTGCCGGCGGCCATCTCGGCGCCGCGGCGGATGTAGCCGTAGCCGGTCTCGGGGGTGCGCGGCACGATTCCAAAGGCGACCAGATGGCCGTCTTGCGCCGCCCGCACGGCCGCATGGACCGCGCGGTGGAAAGCCGCAACTTCACCGATCACATGATCCGCCGGCAGCACCAGCAGCAAGGGCTCGGTGTTGCCGGTGGCGAGAGCGGCGTGCGCCGCAAGCGCGATCGCCGGCGCAGTGTTACGGCCCACCGGCTCGAGCACGATGGCCTGTGCGCGACAATCGATGGCGCGCAGTTGCTCGGCCACCAGAAAGCGGTGCGCCTCGTTACAGACCACGAGCGGCGCGGCCACCTGCAGGCCGTTCAGCCGCCGCACCGTGTCCTGCAGCATGGTGTGCTCACCGATCAGAGGCAACAGTTGCTTGGGGTAGAGTTCCCGTGACAGCGGCCACAGCCGCGTGCCAGCACCGCCGGAGAGCACCACGGGAATCAACGTGCGCTCGGCGCCAGCCATGGGATCAGTCCGCCAGCGCGGGCAGGCCGCGACCCGTGGCGTAGTACTCGAAGCCCAGTCGCACCAGCAGCGCGGGCTCGTAAAGATTCCGGCCATCGAAAATTCGCGGCACCGCCAGAAGCTGTTTCAGGCGCTCAAAGTCCGGGCTGCGAAATTCCCGCCATTCGGTAGCAATCAGGAGCGCGTCGGCAGCCTCGCAAGCCTCGTAGGCATCGCGGGCGAGCGCAAAATTTGCGCGGCCCGCGTACAACTGCCCCGCCGCCCCCATGGCAATCGGATCGTAGGCGCGGACCTGGGCCCCCGCGGCCAGCAGCTCGTCGACAATGACTCGACTCGGCGCCTCGCGCAGGTCGTCGGTGTTGGGCTTGAACGCCAGTCCCCAGAGCGCAAAGCGCCGCCCCTCGAGCGAGCCGCCTACAATCTTTCGAACCTTGCGCACCAACAGCGATTTCTGCCGCTCGTTGACCGACTCAACCGCCTGCAGGATGTCTGCGGTATAGCCGACCTCGCGTGCCGAACGGATCAGCGCCTTGACGTCCTTTGGAAAGCACGAGCCACCGTAACCGGTACCCGGGTATATGAAACTGTAACCGATGCGTGGATCGGAGCCGATTCCCACACGGACCTTCTCAATATCCGCGCCCACCCGCTCGGCGACGTTGGCCAGTTCATTCATGAAACTAATCTTCGTGGCCAGCATGGCGTTGGCGGCGTACTTGGTGAGTTCCGCGGAGCGGATGTCCATGACGATCAGCCGATCGTGATTGCGCGTAAAGGGATCGTACAATGCGCGCAGCAATTCAGTGGTGCGCGGATTGTCGGTGCCGACGACCACCCGATCGGGCTTCATGAAATCCTGGATGGCGGCGCCTTCCTTGAGAAATTCAGGATTGGCCACCACGTCAAACTCTATTTTCGATTGCCGTCGCGACAGCACCGCGGCCACCTCGCTGCGCACCCGGTCCGCAGTGCCCACCGGCACGGTCGACTTGGTGACGACGATCGCGTAGCGCTCGAGCCGCTCACCGATGACGCGCGCCACGGCGAGCACGTGGCTGAGGTCGGCCGAGCCGTCCTCGCCCGGCGGCGTGCCAACCGCGATCAGCTGAAACAGGCCATGATCGACGCCACGTGCCGCGTCGGTCGTGAATTCCAGCCGGCCGCCTTCGCGATTGCGCCGTATCAGGGCCTCGAGGCCCGGCTCATGGATCGGGACCTCGCCCTGGTTCAACCGGGCCACCTTGCTCGCGTCAATGTCGACGCACACGACCTGGTTGCCGGCCTCGGCCAGACAGGCGCCGCTGACCAGGCCGACATACCCCGATCCGAAGATAGTGACCTTCATGAGACTTAAGCTTCTGACTCGGTTGGGAAAGCGCGCCAGCCTAACGGATGGCCGCCGCTAAGACAAAGGCGTGATTACGACCTGCAATCGACGATTCAGGTCCCGGCCTTCGGGCGTGTTCTCAGCCTCCAGCGGCGCCGTTTCACCGGCACCCCTGGCGACCAGACGCGCCTCGGCCACCCCTTTGGTCACCAGATAAGCGACCACAGCCGCGGCCCGCGCCTGCGACTGCTGCTGATTGTAGTCATTGCTGCCAATCGCATCGGTGTAGACCGCCACGACAACGGCCGTGTGTTCGTATTCCTTGAGCGAATGGGCCAGCAGATCCAGCATGGCCGTGGCCGAGGCCAGCAGCTCGGTGCCGTCGGCGGAAAACGCCAGCCGGACCGGGTACCAGAGCTCCAGGGCATCACTGGTGCGCGAGATTACGGCCGCAGTCGGGGCGAGCGAAGTGCGCAGCGCCGCTTCCTGCGCGGCCAGGGGCGCCGAACTCGATGGTTGCGCCTTGGCGGCGGCTGCCGCAGTGGCTTCCGGGGTCGGAGTAGGCGCCGGGGCGCCGGCCTGCGCAATCGCCGTGGACGCGAATAGCGCCATGGCACCGAGACACGCCAAATGGATTGTTAGCTTCACCGGGCCACCCAGGAACTTAAGCCTACAGCAATCATTGTGCAACGATTTCGATCCGTGCGGTTAAATGTCGACGTAAACTTCGCCCTACTGGAGAAGAATAGCGAGGGCAGGCTCTTGAGCAAGACCGCATTAATTACCGGCATCACCGGCCAGGATGGCGCCTATCTGGCCGAATTCCTGCTCCAAAAGGGCTACCAGGTGCACGGTATCAAGCGCCGCGCCTCGAGCTTCAACACCGACCGCATTGACCACCTGTACCAGGATCCGCACGAGCGCGACGTGCAAATGTTTTTGCATTATGGCGACCTGACGGATGCCACCAACCTGATCCGTATCGTGCAACAGGTGCAGCCCGACGAGATCTATAACCTGGCAGCGCAAAGCCACGTCGCCGTGTCCTTCGAAACTCCGGAGTACACCGCCAACGCGGATGCCCTCGGCTCTCTGCGCCTGCTCGAGGCAATCCGCATTCTGGGCCTGGAAAAGAAGACGCGTTTCTACCAGGCTTCAACGTCCGAGATGTTCGGCAAGGTACAGCAGATCCCGCAGAGCGAATCCACGCCTTTTTATCCGCGCTCGCCCTACGGCGCGGCCAAAGTCTATGCCTACTGGATCACGGTGAATTATCGCGAAGCCTACGGGCTGTACGCCTGCAACGGCATTCTCTTCAACCATGAATCGGCGGTGCGCGGGGAGACCTTTGTAACCCGCAAGATCACCCGCGCGCTGACCCGCATTTCGCTCGGCCTGCAGGACTGTCTGTATCTGGGCAACATCGATTCATTGCGCGATTGGGGTCACGCCAAGGACTTTGTCGTCGCCCAATGGCTGATGCTCCAGCAACCCCAAGCCGAAGACTTCGTCATCGCCACCGGCGAACAACACTCGGTGCGTGAATTCGTATCGCGGGCCGGTGCGCTGCTCGGCATGAAACTCGAGTGGCGCGGCAAGGGAGTGCAGGAACAGGGGCTCGACAGCGTGACCGGAAAGACCATCGTCAAGGTGGATCCGCGCTACTTCCGGCCCACCGAGGTCGACACGCTGCTGGGCGATCCCACCAAGGCGCGCACCAAGCTTGGCTGGAGCGCGCAAACCAGCTTTGACCAGTTGGTCGCGGACATGGTGCAGGGCGATCTCGAACACGCGCGGCGCGATGCTGTGATCGCGCGAGAGGGATTCAAGACCTATCGGCACCATGAATAAACAGGCGCGCATTTTCGTCGCCGGTCACCGGGGCCTGGTGGGATCCGCCGTGGTGCGGCGGCTGCGCGCTTTGGGTCATGAGCAGTTGTTGTTCGCAGAGCGGCACGAACTTGACCTGACGCGTCAGGCCGAAGTCGAAGCCTGGTTTTCAGCCCACCGACCGGAGGTCGTGATCATGGCAGCGGCCAAGGTGGGCGGCATTCACGCCAACAACAGCTATGCGGCCGAGTTCATTCGCGACAACCTCGCAGTGCAGACCAATGTCATCGACGCCGCCTATCGTCAAGGCACGCGGAAATTGACGTTCCTGGGGTCAAGTTGCATATACCCCAAGCACGCCCCGCAGCCGATGAACGAGGATTGCCTGCTCACCGGCCCTCTGGAGCCCACCAACGAGTGGTACGCAATTGCCAAGATTGCCGGCATCAAGATGTGTCAGGCCTACCTGCGTCAGTACGGCTTTGACGCCATCTCGCTCATGCCAACCAATCTCTACGGGCCGGGTGATAATTTCAGTCTCGAGAACTCGCACGTGCTGCCGGCGCTGATGCGCAAGATACACGAGGCCAAGCAGGCACAGAGCGAGTCAGTGGTGGTCTGGGGTACCGGCACGCCGCGCCGCGAATTCCTGTACGTCGATGATCTTGCCGACGCGGTGGTGTTTCTCACCCAGGGCTATTCCGGCGCCGGACCCATCAACGTCGGTGTCGGTGCCGACATCACGATCAGGGAGCTCGCCGAGCTGATGAGCACGGTGATCGGCTACCAGGGTGATCTGGTCTTTGACACCAGCAAGCCCGACGGCACACCGCGCAAGCTCCTCGATGTCGGGCGACTGCACTCGCTCGGGTGGCGCGCCAGCACCGGGCTCGAGGCGGGCTTGCGCACCACTTATGCCTGGTTCTGCGCCAACGAATCGCGGCTGCGCCGCTGAGCGCCTGCCCCCCAGTCGGGGCGCGCCCTTCCCTTCAGGGCAGTAACACGGTGGAGCCGAGCGTGCGGCGCGACTCGAGTGCCTGATGCGCGCGCGCAGCATCCTTGAGCGCAAAGCGCTGCCCGATATGCACGCGAATCTTCCGATTCCGCACCATCGCAAATAGTTCCAGGGCCGCCTTGCGACGCACGCCCGGAGGGTTCAAGTAATCGCCGGAGGTGGGCCGTGTCAGGAACAGCGAGCCCCGCCGCATGAGCTCGAGGGGTGCCACGGGTGGCACCGCACCGGAGGCATTGCCGAAGCTGACCATCAGGCCGCGGGCCTTAAGGCAATCGAGGCAGCCCATGAAAGTGTCCTTGCCGACCCCGTCGTACACGACATCCACGCCCTTCCCCTGGGTGAGTTTCCTGACGCGTTCGGCAAGATCCTCGTATCCCACCAGCACCTGCTTGCAGCCATGCCGTTTGGCGATCGGGGCCTTGTCGGCGCTGCTGACGACGCCGATCACGCGCGCACCGAGGGCGTGGGCCCACTGGCTGATGATCAAGCCGACGCCACCGGCAGCGGCCGGCAGCAGAACCACGTGGCCGCGCTTGAGCTTGAAGGTCTGGCGCACCAGAACCCAGGCCGTCAGACCCTTGAGCAATATCGCCGCTGCCTGCTCGTCGGAAATGTCCCGCGGCAGCTTGATCGCATCGCCGGCCTCCAGCACCCGCTGCTCGGCGTAGGCGCCAGGGGAATCGAGGCTGTAGCCCACGCGCTCGCCCACCCTGAAACCCCGCACCCGCGGACCGAGCGCCGTGACGACGCCGGCCGCTTCAAAACCCAGCCCGGTGGGCAGCGCGCGCGGGTAGAGTCCGGTGCGCACGTACACATCGATGTAATCCACGCCGACGGCAGTCTGACGGATCAGGATCTCCCCGGGCCCCGGAGGCCCGACCGGTCCCTCCTCCCACTTGAGTCGGTCGCTAGCGCCGTGTTCGTAGAGCCTGATTGCCTTGGGCATCGTGCGTGTCCTCTGTGAGCCAAATCCACGTCGGCCGCACTTGCCGCGCACAGCCTCGCTGTTGCGCTGCAGCCGCGCCACATGTTCCGGATTTTGACGTACTGCGACGCCGGCGGCGAGCACGTCGACAGACCGAGCATTTCCCAGTGCTCATGACGCCGCTCCTAGCGGCCTTGTCCGTGCCTCACCCGCAGACGCTCGCGGGCGCCACTCAACAACGGGAACCAACCGCTGGCGCTGCCGATGACACCGGTTCGCGTTCGCTGCAGTCATGCCTTGCCCGCCTCCGGCAAGTCTGGGCACCAGTACACGTCCACCGGTACGGCGCTCTGTCGCAGGATCGCGCGAACCGGCATGTCCTCAGGGCGACCGGCGCCCCGGGCCTTTTCATACACGCGCCATTTGAGCGCACCGATGATCTGGATGACTATGTGGCGCGATTGCAGGAGCGCCGCCAGATTGAGGCTCAGCCGGGCGTGCGGCGCCAACGCAGGCTGCACGGCGATGCAAGCCGGGCGGGCCCGAGGGTCCAGGCCGGCCGGCAGTTCAGAGCTCCCGGGAAACAGCGAGGCCACGTGGCCATCCTCCCCCATGCCGAGCACCACGACGTCAAACGGCCGTGGCACCCCGGTCAGCGCCACCCAGGCGGCCGCGGCACCGTCGGCGGGCCGCTTCGCCTCGGTTTTCAATCCAATAAAACGGGCCGCAGCCGCGTCGTGACGCAGGAGCGAGGCGCGCACCCGGCGTTCATTGCTGTCGGCGTGGTCCGGCGCCACCCAGCGCTCATCGGCCAGCGTAATCTGCACCCGTGACCAGTCCAGTTTCTGTTGCGCGAGCCGGGCGTACATGGGGTATGGCGTGGAGCCGCCTGACACCACCAGGCTGGCCGCAGGACGCCGGCTCAGCCCGTCCGCCAACAGCGCGCCGATGGCCGCTGCGAGGTTCGCCGCCTGCGCGGCGGGGTCGCTGTCGCGCACCTCGCGCCGCTCAGGTTTCATCGCGCCACGCGTAGCCGTCGCGACCGATCAGGGCCGTGGCCGCCGCCGGTCCCCAGCTCCCGGCCGCGTAGCTCTTGGGCTGATCACCGCTGTTGAGCCAACCGCTGCGGATCGGATCGATCCAGCTCCAGGCGGCATCCAGTTCGTCGCGGCGCATGAAGAGGGTGAGATTGCCCTTCACGATATCCATGAGCAGACGCTCATAGGCGGACATCGGGCGCCCGCGAAAACTCTCGGCCAGATCGAGCGACAGGTTGACCGGCCGCAGGCGCATCGCCTCACCGGGCGCCTTGGCCAGGATGGTCAGCGTCACGCACTCGTCGGGTTGCAGGCGGATGATCAGCTGGTTGGGTGCATCCCGCGTGCGATCGGCAAAAATGGACAACGGCACGTCTTCAAAAGTGATGGCGATTTCGGCCAGCGGCTGCGGCAGGCGTTTGCCGGTGCGCAGGTAGAAGGGCACGCCGGCCCAGCGCCAGTTGTCGATCTCCGCCTTGAGCGCCACGAACGTCTCGGTCGTGCTGCCGGGAGCGACGTCCGGTTCGTCTGCGTAACCGGGGACCGCGGCGCCGCCGCTGTTTCCGGCCCGGTACTGGCCGCGCACCGTCTTGGCCTCCACGCAGGCGGCGTCGATGGGCCGCAGTGCGCGCAGCACCTTGAGCTTCTCGTCGCGCACCGCGTCTGCGGCAGAGCTGGCGGGCGGTTCCATGGCCAGGATGCACACCAGCTGCAGCATGTGGTTTTGCACCATGTCGCGCAGCGCGCCGGTCTCGTCATAGAACCGGCCGCGCCCCTCCACGCCAATCTGCTCGGCCACCGTAATCTGCACATGGCGGATGCGCCCCCGGCGCCACAGCGGTTCAAACAAGGAGTTCCCGAAACGCAGCGCCAGCAGATTCTGCACCGGCTCCTTGCCGAGGTAATGATCGATGCGAAAGATCTGCGGCTCGCTAAAGCTCTGCGCCACCTGTTCATTGATGCGTGCCGCCGAGGCGCGATCGGTGCCGAGCGGCTTTTCGAGCACCACGCGGGAATTGGGCGTCACCACCTGCGCAGCGGCCAGGTTCGCGGCGGTGGCCACATACAGGCTGGGCGAGGTCGACAGGAACCACACCCGCAGCTGCGCATCGCGATCGGCAATGCGGGCTTTGAGCGCTCTGAAGTCCTCGATGCGCGTCGCGTCCACTTTCTGATAGTCCAGGCAGGCAGCGAATTCGCTCCAGCGCTGTTCGCTGAATTCCGTGGCGGCGAGATGTTCGCGGCTGTGTTCCCGCGCTCGGGCAATGTACTCGGCGCGTGATAGCGCGCTGCTCGCGGCGGCGAGAATGCGGGTGCGGGCGTCAAACTCGCCGGCCACGAAGCGCTGATACAGCGCGGGCAGGAGCTTGCGCATGGCCAGATCGCCGGTGCCCCCGAAGAGCACGATTTCAAACGGATCGAGCAGCTGCAAGTTCCACCCCGCCTGAGGCCCGAAGCTAAATCGCCAAGTATTAAAACTACTATATACCCGAGCCGGAACTGCCGCATTTTGGACGGGCGGGAAATAGTGCGGAATACCACGGGACACGCGCGCACTGGGTCACTCGTGCTTAGCTCGATGGCCAAAGATTTACTGCATCGGCCCAGCAACCGAGTGCACGCCGCCGCCGACTCCTGTTAGGCTGCGCACATGGGGGTATGGTCGCGAAAGTCGATCGACACGCTGCGCAGGGAAGCGCACGGCGGTGACAGCCCGGCGCTGCGGCGCTCACTCGGGGTGCTCAACCTGACCGCCTTTGGCGTCGGCAACACCGTCGGCGCGGGCATCTTCGTGCTCACCGGCACCGTGGCGGCGCTGAACGCCGGGCCGGCGGTGACCCTGTGTTTCATCCTGGCCAGCGTCGCCTGCTTTTTCGCCGGGCTGTGCTACGCCGAATACGCTTCCATGGTGCCGGTGGCCGGCAGCGCGTACTCCTATGCCTATGCGACCTTTGGCGAGCTCGTCGCGTGGATCATCGGCTGGTGCATCATGTTCGAGTACCTGTTCTCGGCCTCGCTGGTCGCGATCAGCTGGTCGGGCTATGTGACCTCGGCGCTCGGCGATCTGGGAATTCACATCCCGGCGGTGCTCGCCAATGCGCCGCTGCGGGCCGATGCCACCGATCACGTCATCATGACCGGCGCCTGGATCAATCTGCCGGCCGTGCTCGTGACCCTGGCCTGCACGGCGCTGCTGATCGCCGGCACCCAGAAATCGGCCATGGTCAACTCGGTCATCGTGGTGGCCAAGGTGCTGGCGATCATGGTGCTGGTCGTGGCTTGCCTGCCGCACCTCGACACGCGACTCTGGCATCCTTTCGTGCCGCCTAACGCCGGCAAAACGGGCCATTTCGGCTGGTCCGGTGTGTTGCGCGGCGCCGGTATCGTGTTTTTCGCCTACATCGGCTTTGACGGCGTCTCGACGCTGGCGGAGGAAGCCAAGAACCCGCAGCGCACGATGCCGCTGAGCTTGGGTCTTTCGCTGCTGATCTGCACCGCGCTGTATGTCGCGGTGAGCCTGGCCGTAACCGGCATCGCCGATTACCACCTGCTCAACGTCCCCGATCCGCTCTACCAGGCCCTGAGCATGGCCCACGCGAACTTGCATTGGCTCAAGGTGCTGGTCGCCGTGGTGGCGGGTTTTGGCTTGATTCCGGTCATCCTGCTGAGCCTCCTCGGCCAGGTCCGCATCTTCTATGCGATGGGCCGCGACGGGCTGCTGCCGGCCGCACTTTCACGCTGCAGCCAGCGATTTCAGACACCGCACATCGGCACCCTGGTGACCGGGCTCGCGGCGGCGACCATCGCCGGACTCTTTCCGCTCGACCTGCTGGGTGAACTGATCTCGATCGGCACGCTGATGGCCTTTGCGATTGTCTGTTCGGGCATCCTCATCCTGCGGCGGCGCATGCCGGACGCTCACCGGCCATTCCGCGCACCCTGGGTGCCGTTGATTCCGGTGCTCGGCGTGATCAGCTGCCTGATACTCATGGTGTTCCTGCCCATCAGCACCTGGGTACGACTGGCCATCTGGCTTGCGATCGGCTTTCTCATCTACTTTGGCTACGGCCGGCAACACTCGAAGTTGAGCGGCGAGCCCTAGCACCGGGCGGGCGATGCGTCGACGCAGTTTTCTGGGATTGGCGCTGGCGGCCACCACCGGCAGTGCCACACAGACTCTTTGGGCCGGAGCGCGCCCGTTGCGCGTGGGCGTCGTGGGCGCGGGCATCGTCGGGGCGTCGATTGCCTACCACCTCGCCGAAGCCGGAGCGCAGGTCACCGTACTCGAGAAGACCGGCCCGGCGGCGGGCGCGACCGGAAAATCCTTCGCGTGGGTCAACGCCTTCGTCGCCGACACGCACTATCGGGCGGTGCGCCTGCAGAGTCTGCTCGCCTACCATGATCTCGACCGGCGCCTGGGTCTCGCGATGGTGTGGGGCGGATACCTCAACTGGGCGAGCGATGCCCCGGAAGCGGGGCTGGTTCGAGCCAACGCCGCCGAGCTTGAGGGGAGCCCCTTCCCCGTGCTGTCGATAAGCCCCGCCGAGCTGGCGGCCCTCAGCCCGCAACTGCGGCCGGGACCGGTCAGCGCCGCCATCTATTCGGCCATAGACGGTCACCTGGATCCGATCCACGTCACGCAGCGATTTTTGGCCGCTGCCCAGGCGCGGGGCGCCCAATTGCACTGCCCCTGCGAAGTGCAGGCGCTTGAGTTTAATCACGGCCGGCTGGCCAGCGCGCGCACCACCCTGGGCACGCTACCGCTCGATCGGCTGGTCGTGGCCGCGGGCGTCGACACACCGCGGCTGCTGGCGCTGTGCGGGTTTAGCTTACGCCTCCGGCACGCTCCGGGAATCCTGGCGCACAGTGGCACCCTGCCCCAACTCACGCGCATCATCCACGACGCGCCGGCGGGCCTGAGTTTCAAGCAGATGGCCAACGGCAGCGTCGTCGGCACCGACGCCCCCGAGCCGCCGGCCCTGCCGGTGCATGCCGGGATTCGGGCCGAGGCGATGGATTTTCCGGACAATGCGGTGCGCGCCATGCACGGCAACCGCATCCTTGGCAAGATTGCGGCCTACCTGCCCGCGGTGCGCGACGCGCGACTCGATTGGTTATCGCTCGGCTTTCGGCCGATGCCGACCGACGAACTCCCGGTGGTCGGAGCCTTGCCAGCCACGCCGGACGTGCACGTCGCCGTCACCCACAGCGGCGTGACCCTGGCGCCCATCCTGGGACGATGGACCACGGCGGAAGTCCTGGACGCGACGCGCATCGAGGCGCTTGCGCCCTATCGTCCGGAGAGATTTTCCGCGGCCAGCTGAGCGAGCGGAGCGCAGCCAATCCGGGCGCGGGCCGCAGCCGCGCCACTCAGGTCATCAATAACCGCACCCCGACCACGACCAGCAACACGGCGATGGCCGTGCGCAGCACGCTCTCGCGCGTGCGCCCCGCCAGCATCGAGCCGATGACGATGCCGGGAATGGATCCCAGCAGCAGATTGCCGAGCAATGAAAAATTAACGTTGCCCATCAGCATGTGACCGGTGCCGGCCACGATGGTCAGCGGAATCGCGTGCACGATGTCGGTACCGACCAGGCGTGCCGCCTTCATTCGCAGCGGGTAGATGTACAGCAGCATGGCGGTGCCCAAGGCTCCGGCACTCACGGAGGTCAGCGTCACCAGGAAGCCCAGCAGCGCGCCCGCCATCACCGTCAGGATCGGCTGCACGAACAGAAAGCGCTGCGGAGAAGTCTTGCGCAGGTCCGCGGCAAAGACGTGGACACGGGCCATGAACATCATCGCCACCGAGGTCGCCAACAGCACGCCGCCCAGGGCCACCAGCAGAAAGCGCGGCTTGCTCTGGGCAATGCCGGTATGGTGCATCCATATCAGGGTGCACACTGCGGCGGGGATACTGCCCAGCCACAGGCGCCGCAACACCTGCCAGTCCACGCTGCCCTTGTGCTGGTGGATCGAGCCGCCGACGATCTTGGTCACGGCGGCAAACCACAAGTCCGTCCCGACCGCCGATGCCGGAGCCACCCCGAACAGCAGCACCAGAATGGGGGTCATCAACGAGCCGCCGCCGACTCCGGTCAGACCTACCATGATGCCTACGCCAAAACCGGCAAAGGTATTAAGCCAATTCATTCACCGATCCTTACGTTGACAACGCGGGCTCCGATCCGCCCGTTGGCCGCCCGCGATGTCCTGCAGCTCGCTGCCCCGACCGCTTTCGCGCGAATCGAGTCCGTCGACACGGAGAGCCGGCCCTCTGTTGGCCAAGAACAATCTCAGTTATGCGGTTCGTTGTACGAGTCTACCTTAGCACCTTAATTTCTACTTGAAACGGGCCAAGGCAGGTTTCTGCCAATACTGACGGTATGTAGGAATTATGTCAGTCGGATGACGTCCCCGTGGGCCAAATCCAGCGTGTACGGTAGACATAAGGACCGCACGCGGCGGGCCATGGCGCGAACACTCTATAAAACGTGGGAAGCATGCGTGCCCCAAGATTGAGGCCATTAAGGCGCTGATCGAAGCTTGCCCGGGGGCCAATCAGCACCCGGGCGTGCGCCAACGATTGTCGCGTGCAAGTCAAGCACGCGCAGGGCTGCGGATCGACCTCCTGGCTAACGCGTGTCACTGAGCGCCCCGTTTCCAGAAACGGGGCGCTTACTGCTCAGGCCGCGAAGCGCAACTCTGTTCCCAAACTCAGAAGTTTTGGCCGAACTTGATCCCGAAGAATTGCGGCTTGATCGGATACACCCGGGCGTGATCGTTGCAATAGAAAGCGCCGTCGTTGCACTGCGAGAATTTCCCGAGTTGCCCGCGTTCATCGGTCACGTTCTGGACGAAGACCTGCAGGTTCCAATTGTTTCGACCCATGCCCGCGGACAAGTCGAGGGTGGAGAAGCCCGGCGTATCGCCGACGTGCAGATTATTTTCCGCCTGCAGGCTAAAGGTCGTCGAGGTCTGATGGAATACTGAAGCCTGCACAAAGCTGTCGAATTCGCCCGCCTTGAAGGCGTAGCGGGCGCTGGCGTTGCCTTTGAAATCCGGCGTAACGGGCAATTTCGTACCGCTCGGCGCCACCAGGGTGTCGTCGGTGCAAGTCGAGGTCACTGTTAAAGTCGCGGTCGATTCGCAGAACCGGGTCGTGGTCTTGGCGTCCACGTAGGTTCCCGAAACCGACAGCGTCAGATGGTCGGCCGCCAGCCAGCTGAATTCGCCTTCAATACCCTTAACCTCAGCGTCACCCACATTCAGGATGGAGGTGATGCCACTCTCACCTTGTATGCCCAACTGAAGGTCTTTCCAATCCTCGTAAAATATTGCGCCATTGAAACGCACCCGATTCTCGGCCCAGCTGGTCTTCCAACCCAGCTCATAATTCGTCAATTTGTCGGGCGTAAATGCGGGGGCAAAGGAAATGCGGTTGTTGCCGCCGGGCCGGTAACCGGTCGAATAGGTGGCGTACACCATGGCGTCCGGATCGATCTGATAGGTCAGATTGACCCGGTGGGTCTCACCGCTGTCAGTCACCCGCTTATCCGTGTTGATGCAGGGCCGGTTGGTCGCATTCGAGGAGGGCACAAAGTTGCCGGCGTCATCGAAGCAAGCGGCCTCGCCGTGCGACGAATAGCCATTGTCATTGAAGCCGAAGAACCCGAACAGCGTGTTGTCCACCCAGAAATAACGCAATCCGGCGCTCATCTTCAACTTGTCGGTGAAATCGAAGGTCACATCGCCGAATACCGCAGTGTCACGATCGGTGCGGTCCTGCTGCGAGAGATAATAGACGTCACCCTGCCCGGTGACTTGGTAGGGCGCGGGTAACCCATCGATCCGGAACTCGACCCGTATGTCATCGGTCTGGTGCTGGGCAAACGCGCCGAGTATCCAGCGGAAGCGCTGGTCGGTAGGCGAAGTGAAGCGGATTTCGTTGGTCAGCTTCGTGTACGTGTCGTAATTGTCCGTGTATTGGGTCGGGTCCTGGTTGCCCAGGGGACCGGGATGGCCGGGGCCGCCGGTGTAAAAGGCCGTGTACCCGTAAGTGGTGTTCTGGTCGTAGCCGATCGTGTAGCCGGTGTAATCAATGCGGTTGTTGACCTGGCGCCTGAAGTAGCCGCCCGAATACAACGCATCGATATTGCCTAGTTTGCCCTGAATGGTTAGGGCCGTCTGGTACCAGCTGTCCTTGTTGGAGTCGGGCCTGAAGTCCGTGACCTTGAGATCACCGACCTTGGGATCGTAGATAAATGGCCCCTTGGAATTCGAATACTGGTAGAGGTATTGGGGCGTGATCGACCACGAATCGGCGAAATCGAACTTCAGCGCCGCCCGGCCCCCGTAGGTGGTCAGGCCATTGTTATCATTATGCGCAAGCGCGTCGTTGTTGAAAGTAATGGGCTGGGCGCCCCCGGCGGTGGATGCGCGCTGGTAGGTCACGGTTCCCGGGACATTGCTGATATAGCCGCCGTCATACCCGTAGTAGCCCACGAGCCGAACGGCCGCACGGTCGGACAAGGGGATATTGACGTAGCCCTCGAAGGCCCCGCCGGCACCGCCGTCGCCATACTTGTTGGCCTCGGCATCGTAGGAGGCCGAGAACTTGGCTGGGATCAGGCTTGTTGGTGATGATGCGGAGCGTTCCCGACAGGGAACTCGCGCCGTACAGAGTGCCCTGCGGGCCTGCCAGCGCTTCGACGCGCTGGATGTCATACATGTGGATATCGAGCGAGCCTGCCACGGTGGTGACCGGCGTCTCGTCCAGGTACAGGCCCGTCGCCGGGAGCGAACCAGCGTGCAACCCGTCCCCGCCGCTGGCGATGCCGCGGAAATAGAGCTGAGACTGGCCGGGTCCGAGGGACTGGTAGCTCACGCTGGGGAGCAGTTTCACGAAGTCATCGAAATTGGCGACTTGGTGCTGTTCCAGCTGTTCGGTGCCGAGGACCGTGAGGCTGATGGGTACCTTTTGCAGGTCTTCGCTGCGTTTCTGAGCAGTCACGATGACTTCCTCGAGACCCACGACCTCCGTTCCACTGCCCGTTGCCGGCTGTTGCGCATACGCAACATTGGTGCAGGCAAAGACGGCGGATGCTAGGGGCATGCCGGCCCAATGGGCAGCAGACCGGTGCAGCTTTCGCTTACGGCTTCGAGTCATCGCGCGTACCCCTCTATCAGCGTGTGAGAAGACCCTTACAGCGGAGTGTATGCCACAGTTGGAAAAATTCAAACATCTGGAATGGATGGATAGGCCGGCAATACTGGACCCAGCGCGGCCTTGAGCGGATCAAGCCAGGGCTCGAAGTGGCGCCAATGATCCAGGCCCTCACGAAATATCGGTTTTCTCACCTGATAGGCACTCGCCGTTCTGACCGCGCGTTCGTTCTCATAGAAGCGCAGGCAGGCCCCTTCGAACGCGAGGCCGCAATACTCCAGCAGCTGCCTGACTTCGCGCTCGGTCTCCTCGATCATCTGCTCGTAGATCACGCGATGAATTTTTCCGGGCAGGACCTGGTCCATGTGCGCCATGAGCTCGACGTATTTGGCGTAATAGCGTCCGATTTCCTCGAGGCTGTAGGTGTAATGCTGTCCGCGGGCGAAATGCTGCTTGTAGCCCGAAAAGCAACAAGCCATGGGATGGCGGCGCGCGTCGATAATCTTGGCGTTGGGCAAGATGAGATGGATAAAGCCGACGTGCAGCCAGTTGTTGGGCATCTTGTCGATGAAGAAGGGTCGATCGGTCTTGCGCTGGATCCGGGTCTCGCTGAGATACTGCTCCCCGAGCTCGCGGCACTGCTCGGCGCTGAGCTGGGCGAGCGCCTGCATGTAATTCGGGTCCTCTTCGTCTGATTTCTGGCCCCTGAGTTCGCGCGCCATATTGAGGATGTTCTGCAATTCCATGGTGCCTTCCACCTGGGAGTGGCTGGCAAGTATCTGCTCGATCAGCGTGGACCCGGAGCGTGGCAGACCGACAATGAAGATGGGATCTGGCGCTGGGGCCCCGAAGCCGGCACGCTGATTGAAGAATTCCCGTGAAAATGCCGCGCGTGAGCGCTGCACCAGGGCATCAATCTCATCGGCGTCAAAATAAATGCCCTCCCGGCGGAGTCGGTTTCCATTGGCATAGTGTTCGAAGCTTTCCTCGTAGTTCTGCGCATCCTCCAGGGCTTTGCCCAGCGCAAACTCAAAATGGAAACGATCCTCATCGCCCAGGTCCGTGCGCTGGAGCTGCCTGCGCATCGCCTGCAGCTCCTCGGCGCTAAAGCGAAAGGTCTTCAGGTTGGCCAAGCTCCAATAGGATTCCCCGAGGTTCGGCGCCAGGCCGATGCTGCGGCGGTAGGCGGCAATGGATTCCTTCTGGCGCCCGGCCGCGCTGAGGGCGTGCCCATAGCTCATCCAGATCTTGGCGCTGTTCGGGTTCTTGGCCAGCACCTGGGCGTAAATCTCGAGGGATTCCCGGTAGTCACCAATCTTTGCCAGGACTACCGCCTGTGAATTGAGGTACGCGGGATTGCGTGGATCCGTTTTTAGCAAGGATTCCAGTTGCTGCAAGGCGGCCGCAGGTTTATTGCGCCGATGCAAAATCAACGCGTAGTTATAGCGCGCGGCATGGAAACTCGGCGCGAGTTCCAGGCAGCGCTCCAGGAGCTGTTCGGCGTCGGCATCGCGCTGCAAACGAGCCGCGACCTCCGAGAGCATGCGCAGCGCCGCCACGTCGGTCGGAAACTGCATCAGGTGCACGCGCAGCAGTGTTTCCGCCTGAGGAATGTCGCCCGCGACCAGCGCCGAGGCGGCGGCCATAAGGCGCGGGTCATGGGTCGAGACCTTGATCTGCTGGGTGTAGGCCGAGTCGGCTCCCTTCAGGTCGCCGCGGATGGTCAGCAGGTCGCCCAGCAGGCGCCAGGCATCGGGCAGATCCCCCTTGAGCGCCACTGCCCGACGCAACGCCGTGAGGGCCGCTTCGTGCTGGCCCGCCTCGCCCAGCGATCGACCCAGTTCGTAATGCGCCGCAGCCCATTGATGCTGGGCGTCCGTCAGTGCCTTGAAGGTGCGCAGCGCGGATTCCAGATCACCGGTGAGGCGCTGGGCCGCACCCATCAGCAAGGTTGCCACCGGATGATTAGGCGACACCTTGAGAATCTCGGTGGCCTGTTCCAGGGCCAGGGCAGGGTTACTCGCCATCAACCGACCGGCATGGGCCAGGGCAACCTCGATCGTCCCGGTGGGGTCCGCGGCGCTGTTCATACCCTCATTCTCGAATAATGTGCACACTGCCGCCAAATTGGTGGGTCGGGTGGGGCTCGAACCCACGACCAACGCCTTAAAAGGGCGCTGCTCTACCGACTGAGCTACCGACCCGCAGGGCTTACTTGCCCGCCCGAATGAAAGGGGCGGCATCATACCCAAGGCATGAGCGTTCCGCAGCGCCTAGCGACCCTTCTTCAAAGTGCCGCAGAACCGCCGGATCCGTTCGGCGGCCTTGTGCAGCATGGCCTCCTCGACCGCAAAGGAGGCGCGGACGAAGCCGCGGGTTTCCTCGCCGAATACCGACCCGTCCAGCACCGATACGCCTTCGGACCGGTACAACTTGGGCACGAAATCGGCACCGCTAAGCCCCGTGCCGCGCACGTCAATCAGCATGAACATGCCCGCCTGCGGACGGCACGCACGTAGTCCGGGCACGTCCTTGAGGCCCGCATACAGAATCTCACGGCGGCGGTTGCAGTACTCGCGCATCGAGGCCTCGGACTGTTCCGCCATGGCTAGCGCCGTGACCGCCGCCTCCTGCACGAAGCCCGGCAGGCCGTACAGCATGCACTGAGCCAGGTCGTGGGCATGATCGACGAAATCCTTCGGTCCGATGAGCCAGCCGCATCGCCACCCGGTCATCGCATGCGTCTTTGACAGACTCGCGACCGTCAGCACCTGCTCCGGAAGTCGCGCGCCCAGGCTCGGCACCCGCCCGCCCTCGGCAATGCCGGCGTAAACCTCATCCGACACCAGCCACAGGCCGCGTCGCCGGGCGATCTCTGCCAAGCCCTCGACTTCCGGCTCGCCCAATATCACGCCGCTGGGATTGTTGGGTGTCGCGACGAAGATGGCTCGCGTCCGGGGGGTGATGGCCGCCTCGATGGCATCGAGGTCGGTGTGAAAGTCGCGGTCCGCCGGGGTGGCCACCGGCACCAGCGTGGCGCCCGAGGCGCGAATGGTGGCCGGATACGTGGCGTACATGGGGTCGAGCGCAATGACCTCGTCCCCCGGTCCGGCCAGGCACAGCGAAGAAACGAACAGACTGTTCTGCGTGCCGCCCAGCACGATGACGTTGTCGGCGTTGACCGGCTGACCCGAACGAGCCGCGTGCCGCGCGGCGATCGCGGCACGGAGCGCCGGCCGGCCCGCGGTTTCCGTGTAATGCGTGTCGCCGGCGCGCATGGTGCGGATCGCGGTCTCGACCACAGGCGGAGGTGTGTCGAGATCCGGATCCCCGACGCTGAGCACGATGACGTCCTTGCCCGCGGCTTCCGCCTGGCGCGCCTCCCAATGCAGCACCCAGGGATCGGTGCCGTCGGGCGCGACCCGCTCGACCATCTGCGCAAAACGGGGCTGCACCGTGCCGCTCATTCGAAAGCCTCCCCGCGCACTTCCAGCACCACCACCTGGCGGCGCGCCGAAAATTCCTGCAGCGCGCGCCGGAGGGACTCCAGGCTGTCGATCAAATGGTGAGCGTAGCCGTAGGCCCGCGCGAGCTGCGCAAAGTCCGGCGGCCTGACGTCCACGCCCACCGGATCGATGTCCACCGCCAGCATCGAGGTCTTGATCTCGCCGTACCCGCGGTTGTTCCAGATCACGATGGCCAGCCAGGCGTCCACCTCGTGGGGGACGGCCAGCTCGCCGAGCGTGAACTGGATTCCACCATCGCCCACCAGGCATACCACCGGGCGCTCAGGCGCGGCCAGGCCCGCACCGGTCGCGGCCGGCAGCGCGTAGCCGAGCGTGCCGAATCCCGTGGCGCTGTTAAACCACGAGCCCGGGGTGGCCGCGGCAAATCCGAGATTCCCCGCATACACCGGCTGGGTCGAATCGCCGACCAGAATGGCCTGCGGGAGGGCGTCGCGGATGGTGTCCAGAAATTCCAGCTGGCGGTGCATGGCGGGCGTCAGTTCCGCAAGCGCACGCGTGCGGGCCTCCTGTGCGCGCGCCGCCCCCGCCTGCATGCGCGGCGGCCCCAACTCCAGCGCCAGCAGGCCCTCGGTGGTGGCGGCGGCATCGGCGCGCAAGGCGACGTGCGCATGCGCGTTGCGCTCGAGCTGTTCGGCGTCGATGTCGACGCGGATGAGCTGGCGCGGCTGGGGAAATTCGCTCAGCCCGTACATGTCGTAGTCGGTCGGCCCGAGCTCGGTGCCCACCGCGAGGACGACGTCGGCCGCGGCGATGAGCGCGCGCACCGCCGTGAGCGACGGGCTCATCGGTACGCACAGGGGATGGTCGGGCGGCAGCAGGCCGCGTGCGTTGACCGTCATCACGACCGGCGCGCCGATGCGCTCGGCCAGCTGACGCAGCGGCACGGCGGCGCCGAGCGCTCCGCCCCCGGCCAGGATCAACGGTGCGCTCGCCGCACGCAACTGCTGCGCGGCCGCGGCAAGGGCCGCCGCCGGCGCACTCGGCCGAACGGCGCGCGCGGCACTGGCCGCGGCGGGGAACCCGCTGGCATCCGCCGTCATCAAATCGCGCGGAATTTCCAGGTAGGTGGGCCGAGGCCGCCCGTTCGCCATGCGCGCAAAGGCCTGCGCGATAACTTCGGGCAGCTCCTCGGGTCGCAACAGGCGCGTGCTCATGGCGGTCAGCCGGGCTGCGACGCCCAGCTGCTCGGGCATTTCGTGCAGGAAGCCGCGGCCGGTGCCAATCTCTCCGGTCCGGTTCTCGCTCGAGATCACCAGTAGCGGAATCGAGTCTCCGTACGCTTGCCCCAAGGCGGTGGCGATGTTGCTCAGCCCCGGCCCGGTAATGGTAAAGCACACCCCCGGACGGCGCGCCACGCGCGCGTAGCCGTCGGCCATGAAGCCAAGCCCTTGTTCGTGGCGGCCGGTGACGTGGCGGATCCGCGAGCTGGCCAGGCCGCGATACAGCTCCAGGTTGTGCACGCCGGGGATGCCGAACACGTGCTGCACGCCCTGCGCCTCGAGCAATTCGATCAGGTAGCTTCCCAGTGTTTTATGCATGCCCCGGCCTCCGAATCCTGAAGTTCACAGCTCGACGAGCTGAGCTTCCGACCCAGATCGCTGTGACTTAGGGAAGCGGCCGCATCATACCCAAGGCGAGCGGGCCGGCACCAGCCGCGGCGTAACGCGTCGGATCGGCCACGCCCGCGGCCTCGAAACCCGCGCGGCGCAGGCGGCAGGAATCGCAGCGGCCGCAGGCACGCCCCTGCGCATCCGCCTGGTAGCAGGACACCGTCATCCCGAAGTCCACGCCGAGTCGCAGTCCCTCGCGGATGATGCGTTCCTTGCTCCACGCCAGCAGCGGCGCGTGCACCTCGACCGCCCCGCCCTGCACCGCCGCCCGGGTGGCGACGCGCGCCAGTTTCTCGAAGGCAGCAATAAATTCCGGGCGGCAATCCGGATAGCCCGAGTAATCCACCGCGTTGACGCCGATCACCAGGTGCGCGGCCTCCAGCACTTCAGCCCATGCCAGGGCCAGAGACAGCAGCACCGTATTGCGCGCCGGCACATAGGTTACGGGAATGCCCTCGCTCGATTGCTCGGGCACGGCGATCGCCGGATCGGTCAGCGCGGAACCGCCCAGCGAGCCGAGGTCAACCTGCATGAGGCGGTGCTGACGCGCGCCGAGGGCGCGGGCCACGCGCGCGGCCGCGTCGAGCTCGGCGTGATGCCGCTGCCCATAGGACACCGACAATGCGTAGCACTCGTAGCCGCGCGCGCCCGCCCAGGCCAGCGCGGTGGCCGAGTCGAGCCCGCCCGAGAGCAGCACCACGGCGCGCTCAGCGGCCACGCGCCTCGCCCCACAGGAGCTTGTGCAGCTGCACCTGAAAGCGCACGCGCAACCGATCGGCCAGAATCCATTCCGCCAGCTCGCGCGGCTCGAGCTGGCCGTAGCTGGGCGAAAATAACACCCCGCAGCGCTCCGTCAGTGCCAGCTCGCCGAGCTTCGCGCGACTCCACTCATAGTCGGCGCGCGAGGTGATCACGAATTTGATCTGGTCGGGCTCCCTGAGAGTTTGCAACTGCGCATAGAGATTGCGCTGCTCTTCGCCCGAGCCCGGGGTCTTCACGTCGACGACTCGACTGACGCGCGGATCGACGTCCGCGACGCTCAGCGCGCCGCTGGTTTCGAGCGAGACACGAAACCCTCGGTCGCACAGCTCGCGCAGCAGCGTCAGGCAGGAGCGCTGCGCCAGCGGCTCGCCGCCGGTCACGCATACATCCCGTGCGCCAAACTGCGCCACCTGCTCGAGAATGTCGGGCAGATTCCACCACTCGCCGCCGTGAAAGGCGTAGGCGGTGTCGCAATACCCGCAGCGCAGCGGGCAGCCCGTGAGGCGCACAAACACGGTCGGCAAGCCGACAAATTGCGCCTCACCTTGCAGGGAATAGAAGATCTCGGTGAGCTTGAGCCGCTCTCCGGAACTCAATGCCCCTCCGACGGGAGCTTCTGCAGGCGTTCCTGCGCGAGGCGCGCCGCGTCGCTCCCCGGGTAGCGCTCGACCACCTGAGCTAAGGTGGCGCGCGCCTCGGTGAGGTGCTTTTGCTCAATCTGGGTGTAGCCGAGCTTCAATAACGCGTCCGGCGCCTTACGCGAGGTCGGCCAGCGCTCGCCCACCGTGCCGAAGGCACGCGCCGCGTGCTCGTAGTCCCGCGTCACGTAATAGGCCTCGCCGATCCAGTACTGTGCATTGTCGAGCAGGTCGCTCGAGGGGTAGCGGTTCATAAAGGCCTGAAAGGCGAGCACCGCCTCGCTGTAATTGCCGGCTTTGAGTTTGTCGAAGGCGGCGTTGTACGCCGCCTGATCATCGACGGCGGCACCGCCGGCTGCGGCTCCGCCCACGGCCGCCGCGCCTGTCGCTGCGGCGCCGCCGGGCCCCACGTGCGCGCCCCCTTCGAGGGCGCTGATCCGTTTGTCCAGGTCGGTGTACAGCATGCGTTCGGACTTATTCGCGCTGTCGCTGTTGTTTTGCAGAACTTCCACGTTGCCGCGCTGTTCGCGGAGTTGCGCCTCGAGGGCGTCGAGTCGCCGCGACAACTCCACCAAGCTCTGATTGCTGACCACGCGTTCGACGTTTCCCAGGCGCGAGTCGATGTCGTTGAGGCGTACCTGCAATGGATCGGTCGCCGGGTTGCTGGCGCAACCGGATGACAACAGCGCGCCGCCTGCGATGATGAGCAATGCTTTCATGGGCTCGCGCGCGTCAATTCAGGTAGATGAATTCAACGCGCCGGTTCTTGGCCCAGGCCTCCTCGCCCTGGCCGGGCACCGCCGGGCGCTCCTCGCCGTAACTCACGGTCGCCACCTGCGCATCGGTGACCCCCTGCAGCATCAGCGCGCGGCGCACCGCCTGCGCACGCCGCTCGCCCAAACCGATGTTGTATTCCGGGGAACCGCGCTCGTCGGTATGACCTTCGAGCCGCACGCGCACGCTGGCGTTGCGGGCCAGCGCGTGGGCGTGGGCGGCAATGACCGAGACGAATTCCGGCCGGATCTCGCTGCTGTCGAAATCGAAATAAATCAACCGGGCCGCCCCGGCCGGCGCGGACGCGCCGCCTCCCTGCGCGTCACCGGCCGCATTGGCGTTGGCGGCGTTGGCAGCGCCTCCCGCAGCAGCGCCCCCGTGCAGAGTGCTGGCGTCATCGCCCACCACGGCCTCGGCCGTCTTTGGAACCCGTTGCTCGGATTTCCCGCAACCTGCCACCAGCAGCAGGACCGTGCCCGTCATGGCGGCCAGCAGTGTTCTATACATAGAATTGTTCTCCAGTAATGCTACGGACCCAGGAACGGGCCCCAGACCGGCTCGCGCACGTCACCGCGATCGGATTTGAGCTGTTGCGACACCTGGCCATCCACCGCCACGGTAGCCAGTGTGGCCGCGCTGCCAAGACGGCCGGCATAAATCAGGCTCATGCCATTGGGCGCAAAGCTGGGCGACTCGTCGAGAATGCCGTGCGTCAGTACCCGCACGTTGCCGCTCGCCAAATCCTGCACACTAATACGATAGTCCGATCCCTCGCGCGAGACCAGCGCCAGCGAGCGGCCGTCGGGCGAGGGCCGTGGCCGCGCATTATAAGAAGAGCCAAAGGTGATTCTCTGCACGCGCTGGTGCGCGGCGACGTCGGTGCGATAGATCTGCGGGCCGCCGGAGCGGTCCGAGGTAAAATACAGGCTCGACCCATCCGGGCTCCAGGCCGGCTCAGTGTCAATCGCCGGATCGTCGGTAATGCGCGTCAAGGTCTGCGTCGCCAGCTCCAGCACGTAGATGTCGAGATTGCCTCCCGATCCCGAGAGCGTGAGCGCCAGGCGCCGCCCGTCCGGTGACCAGGCCGGAGCGCCGTTCACACCCGCGCGCGCCGAGACCTGACGGCGCTCGCCGGTGCGCAGCTGCTGCACGTACACCGCCGCTACCCGATTCTCGAACGACACGTAGGCCAGCCATTGACCATCGGCCGACCAGGCCGGCGACATGATGGGCTGGTGCGTATCGAGCACCACCTGAGAATTCTCGCCGTCCGCGTCAGCGACGATCAGCTGAAAATGCTGCGCGGGTGGGGTGCCATCGACGGCCACATAGGCAATGCGAGTGGCAAAGGCGCCGCGCGTACCGATGATCTTCTCGAACACGAAGTCACTTACGCGATGCGCCGCGGCGCGCGGACTGGCCGGATCTGCCAGCACTCGGGTGGTGCCCAGCAACTGGCCGGTCAGTGCATTGACCAGCTCGCATTCGATGGTGAGCCGTCCGCCCTCGGCCGCGCTCATGCGCCCGACCAGCACGTAGTCGACCCCGTCGGCATGCCAGTCGGCCGCCACCACGTCCGCGGCCCGGGAAGGCTGCAGCCGCAGCTTGCTGCGCTCCGTGGTCTTGAATCGACCGCTGCCGTCCAGATCGTGTTGGACCACGGCCGCGAAATCGTATCCGCCATTGCCGGGCGTCGCCGCCGCGAAGGGCACGACGGCGATCGGAATCGGGTCCGTCACGCCCTTGGTGATGTCGATCTGCAGCTCGGCGCGGGCGCCAGCGGCCCATGCCAGCCCGATCAACAGGCCAAGAATCATGCGTGCGGCCGGTGGCGAATGGGAATTCACTGGTTCTGCCTACTCATCTGGATGAAAATTAAATTTCAAGTTGCGGTCAAACAGATCCGGATTTGACGGCGTCGGCAAGGGCGAGGCGCGATACACCGCCGCTTCGATGGATTCGCGCACCGCCGCATCGCCGTTGCAACTGCCGATCTGCACGCCCGTGACCACCCCGCCCGGGACCTGGGTCACGTGCACCTCGCAGTTTACCCCAGCGCGCGCGCTCGGCGGGCGAATCCAGGCGCGGGTGACACGATCGCGAATCAGCGCCAGCCACGCCACTTCCTCGCTGCTGCCGCGCGCGGCGTTGACGCGCTCTTCGGCCGCCAGCTGTGCTCGCAGCTCCGACTCGCGCTTGGCCCGGTCCTTCGCGGCACGCTGCGCCTGCTCCTGCGCCGCCCGCTCCTCGGCCTCCTTTGCGTTGCGCTCGGCAGTCTCCTGTTCCTCTCGCTGCGCGGCGGCGGCCGCGGCGGCCGCTGCTTCGCGCTCATGGTCGCGCCGCGCCTGCTCCTCGGCGTGCTGCGCCTCCAATTGCTGGGCTGCCGACGGGGGCGGCGGCGCGACCGGCGCCGGTGTCGGCACGACCGCGGGGCTCGGCGCGGCCCGGGCACTCGCCGTCCGCTGTTCGACCACTATCGCCTCGATAGCCAGCTGTTGCGGAGCGCGCACCGGCGCGCGCCGCGTCCACCAGGTCCAGCCGATCGCGGCCACGATGCTGGCATGAATCAGAATCGACAGCAGCACCGCACGCCACCGCGTGGGGCGGCCGCCGGCATGCTGGTTCGAACTCATGGCCGCTTGGGTGCGGGCGGCGGCTCGGTAAGAAACCCCAACTTGGCCGCGCCCGCCTGTTGCAACATCACCATCGCTGCGACGACACGCCCGTACGGCACCGCGCGATCGCCCTTGACCAGCACCACGCGCTGCGGCTCGCGACGCAGCGCCGCGGTCGCGCGTGCCAGGGCGGTGGCGTCATCGAGCGGCAACTGCGGGTTGGCGCCGACGTTCAGATACAGGCGTCCGCGCGCATCAATCGACAGCACCAGCGGCTCCAGGTTATTGACCGTGCGTGCATTGAGTGGTTCCGCGTTCGCCTTGGGCAGTTCCACCTTGATGCCCTGGGTGAGCAGCGGCGCGGTGATCATGAAAATGATCAGCAGCACCAGCATCACGTCGATGTACGGGACCACGTTGATCTCGCCCATGAGTCGGCGTTTTGGCCTGCCGGAGACTGCCATGCTCAGGCCCCCGACGAGTCACGCGTCGCGTGGCGCTGCAGGATGGTCGAGAATTCTTCCATGAAGGCGTCGTAGCGCATTTCCAGGCGACTGATCTGATCGGCGTAACGGTTGTAGGCGATCACTGCCGGGATGGCCGCGAACAGGCCAATGGCGGTGGCGACCAGCGCTTCGGCAATCCCCGGGGCGACCGAGGCCAGGGTGGCCTGTTGCACGTTACTGAGCGAGGTGAATGCGCTCATGATCCCCCAGACGGTGCCAAACAGCCCTACGTACGGGCTGGTGGAGCCGACCGTGGCGAGCGTGGCCAGGTTGCGCTCGAGCCGGTCGATCTCCTTGAGCTGCGCGACGCGCATGGCGCGGCGTGCGCCCTCGAGCAGCAAATCGGCGGCCGCCCCTTCCTGTTGGCGCAAGCGCGCAAATTCCCGGAATCCAAACTCGAAGATGCTTTCCATGCCGGTCGCGCGCCCGCGCGATTCGATGGCCCGGAACAGGGCCGACAGATCGCCACCGGACCAGAAACTGTTTTCGAAGCGCTCGGCATCGCTGCGCGCGCGCCGCACGATCATGCGTTTGTCAAAGATGATGGCCCAGGACATGAGCGAGCCCAGCAGCAGCAGTGCAATCACGAATTGCACCACCGGACTGGCCTGCAGGATGAGCCGCAGGATCGATAGATCGCCGACCATCAGTGCAGTCCCTCGACGAGCGCGGGCGGCAGCCGACGCGGACGGAAGCTGGCGCTGCCCACGCACACCACACGCACGCTGGCCGCGGCCAGCAATTCGCCGTGCTCCCCGTCCCGATGCACCTGCTGCTTGAACATCAATGTGGTGGCGCCGTCGATCGCCGGCTGACAGCTGATCACCAGCAGGTCATCGAGGCGTGCCGGCCGATGGAAACGAATGTTCACCTCGGTGACCGCGAACAGCACGCCGGGATCGGCGGCCAGCGCGGTCTGCGAGTGGCCGCGGGCCCGCAGCCACTCGCTGCGGGCGCGCTCGAGGAAGCGCAGATAGTTGGCGTAATAGACCACGCCCCCGGCGTCGGTGTCCTCCCAGTACACGCGCGCCGACCACAGGAAAGCACTCACGGCGTGTCACCGAACAGCGGCAGGTTGGCGGCGGCCCGCTCCGGCACCTTGCGGCCAAAATGCTGCCAGGCGCCGCGCGTGGCGATGCGGCCGCGTGCGGTGCGTGCCAGGAATCCCTGCTGGATGAGGTAGGGCTCGATGACGTCCTCCAGAGTACCGCGCTCCTCGCCAATCGCGGCCGCCAGACTTTCGATCCCGACCGGGCCACCGTCGAATTTTTCCATGATGGTGAGCAGCAGCTTGCGGTCCAGGGTATCGAAGCCGAGCGGGTCGACTTCCAGCAGATCGAGGGCGGCGGTCGCCGTGGGCTCATCCACCGCACCGGTACCGCGCACCTGGGCGTAGTCGCGCACTCTGCGCAGCAGGCGATTGGCGATGCGCGGCGTGCCGCGCGCGCGTTGCGCAATGCGCGCGGCGCCGGCCGCCTCGATCGGCACCTGCAGGATGCCTGCCGAGCGCATGACGATTCGCTCGAGCTCCGCGACGCTGTAGAACTCGAGGCGCTGCACGATGCCGAAGCGGTCGCGCAACGGCGAGGTCAGCAGACCCGCGCGCGTGGTTGCGCCCACCAGCGTGAAGGGCGGAATGTTCAGCTTGATCGAGCGCGCCGCGGGGCCCTCGCCGATCATGATGTCCAGCTGGTAGTCCTCCATCGCCGGGTACAAAATCTCCTCGACCACCGGGCTCAAGCGATGGATCTCATCGACGAACAGCACATCGCGCGGCTGCAGGTTGGTGAGTATCGCCGCCAGGTCGCCGGGTCGCTCCAGCACCGGCCCTGAAGTCTGGCGCAAATTCACGCCGAGCTCGGCGGCGACGATCACGGCCAGCGTGGTCTTGCCCAGGCCCGGCGGCCCAAAGATCAAGACGTGATCGAGCGCCTCGCTGCGCTGCCGCGCGGCCTCGATAAAGATGGCCATCTGGCTCTTGACCTGTTCCTGGCCGACATACTCGCGAAACGCCCGCGGCCGAATCGCGCGGTCGACCAGCTCATCGTCCCCGCGCCCGGCGGCGCTGACCAAGCGCTCTTCGCTCACCGGCGGGTTCATTCGCGCGCCGCGCCCTGCAGCGCGCCTCTGATCATTTCTTCAGTGCTGCCTCCGGCCTCGACGTTCTTGAGCAAACGCGTGGCCTCGTTCGGCCGGTAACCGAGCGCGACCAGCGCACTGAAGGCTTCCGCGGCCACGCCGACCGGTGCCGCGGCCATGGCGGCGTGGCCGTCGGCAGCCACCGCGGCCAGGCGATCACGCATCTCTACGATCAGGCGTTCGGCGATCTTGCGGCCGACACCGGGTATGCGCGTCAGCGCGGTGGCGTCGCCCGCCTGCACGCAGGCGGCAAAAGCCCCGGCCGTGGAGCCCGAGAGGATGGCCAGAGCGATCCGCGGGCCGACTCCGGAAACGCGCAGCAGGCTGCGGAACAGTTGCCGCTCTTCCCCGGTGCCAAAGCCGTACAGAAGTTGCGCATCCTCGCGTACCACCAGATGGGTCAGCAGGCGTACCGGCTGACCGATCGGCGGCAGGTTGTAAAAGGTCGACATCGGCGCTTCCAGCTCATAGCCGACGCCGCCGACTTCCACCGTGAGTGCCGGCGGCGCCTTGTGCACCAGCGTCCCGGCGAGCGAGGCAATCACGGCCGCACGCCCACCCGCCCAAGGCCGCGCGCTCCGCGGCGCGCGCCGGCGCGCGGCGCCAGGCTCGCGGCCCTGAGGCTCTCGAGCCGGCGGCTCTGTGCGTGACACAGCGCCACCGCCAGCGCATCGGCGGCATCCGCCGCGGGCCGGCGCTCCAGCCCCAGCAAGGCGACCACCATGCGCGCCACCTGTGACTTGTCGGCGGCGCCAAACCCGCTGACCGCCAGCTTGATCGCGCGCGGCGCGTACTCGTAGGCGCTGGCACCCAAGGCCACGGCGGCACAAATCGCCGCACCGCGGGCCTGGCCCAGTTTCAGCGCGCTGTCGACATTGCGATGCACGAACACCCGCTCGATGGCGATCTCATCCGGGCGATGCTGGTTGATCAGCAGCGCGATGGCCTCGAAAATGTGGCGCAGTCGCATCAGAAAGTCGCCACCGCGCACCTGGATGCAGCCATTGGCAACGTGCCGCTCGCCGGCGGCCGTGCAATCGATCAGTCCGTAGCCGGTGCGAAGTGAGCCCGGGTCCAGGCCCAGTATGCGGCAGGGTGCCGTCGTGCCGATCCGGACGGGGCTCGCGTCCGGGACGGCAACCGCGCCCGCGGCGCCCGCGTTAGGCCGGTAGCTGCGCCAGGAACTGCCGGAGTAGCGCGCCATGTCGCCCCTTGCTGTGGACCCTCATTATTAGAATGATAGCCGGAAGACCCGCCGGCCACACGCTCAATACGCGCCCAGTAAATTGGAAACAGCACCCAAAACCTCCGCGGCTCCCGCCGCCGCGATCAGCGCGGCGCAGAACGCATTCGCCGAACTCGGGCTGTCCGCCTCGAGTCTGCAGAGCGGCGCCGAATTGGCGCGGCTGGTCGGCGAGATCACCGAGGAACCCGACATTGCGGTAGCGGCATGGATTGCGCAGGCGCGCGGCGCCGGCCTCGAGTGCAGCGCCGCCATGGCCACGGCGCGCTTTGGCAGCGCACCCGAGCGCCTCGCCCGGCAGCTCGAACACCTGGGAGACATCAGCCTGCCGGTCGACTGGACTGCGAGCCGCGGCCTGAACGCGCAGCAGACCGAGACACTGCGCAAGATGCTGCTGGCGATCGCGGCCGACCCGCGCCTGATCGTGGCGCGGCTGGCCTGGGAACTGCTGCGACTGCGCCACGCCCGGGAATTGCCGGAGGCGGAGCGCCGGCGACTGGCGCTGGAAGCGCGCGAGATCTACGCGCCGCTCGCCAATCGGCTGGGTGTGTGGAGCGTGAAATGGGAATTGGAAGATCTGGCCTTCCGCCAGCTGGAGCCGGACGAGTACCGGCGCATCGCCGCCGCGCTCATCGAGCGGCGGGTCGCGCGCGAACACTACGTCGAGGAGGTGTGCGCTCGCGTGCAGGCCGAGCTGGCGGCGGCCGGCGTCCGGGCGCAGGTCCACGGGCGCCCAAAGCATATCTACAGCATCTGGCGCAAGATGCAGCGCAAGCAGCTCGCCTTCGAACAGCTGTACGACGTGCGCGCGGTGCGCATCGTGGTCGAGACCGTGGCCGATTGCTACGCGGCGCTCGGCGTGGTGCACAGCCTGTGGCGCAATCTGCCCGGGGAGTTCGATGACTACATTGCCACCCCGAAGGACAATCAATACCGCTCGATCCATACGGCGGTCGTCGGGCCGGCGGAAAAATCGCTGGAGATCCAGATCCGTACCCGCGACATGCACGAGCATGCGGAGCTCGGGATTGCGGCGCACTGGCGCTATAAGGAGGGCGGCGCGCGCGACGCCGGTTATGAGCGCAAGATCGAGTGGGTCCGAAGGATGCTTGATCCGACGCGCGCTGATAACTCCGGCGGCGATCTTATCGATCACCTCAGGCACGAACTTTTTTCCGACCGGGTCTACGCGCTCACCCCGCGCGGGGAAGTCATCGACCTGCCGCGCGGCGCCACACCACTCGACTTTGCCTACCACGTGCACACCCAGCTGGGGCATGGCTGTCGCGGCGCCAAAGTCAACGGCCGCATTGCGCCGCTCAATCAGGCCCTCGCCAACGGCGAGATCGTCGAGATCATCAGCGGCCGCAGCGGCGGCCCGAGCCGCGATTGGCTCAAGCCGGAGAGCGGATTTCTGGTCTCGGCACGGAGCCGCGCCAAGGTGCGCGCCTGGTTTCACCAGCGCGACGCGACCGAGCCGGCCGCGCCGCTGCCCGCGCCCGCCGCGACGCCGAGTCCCGACACGCTCACCAGTCCCATCAGCCCCAGGCGGTTGCGTACGCGCCGCTCCACGGCCGTGGCCATCGAGGGCGTGGGCGACATGCCCACCACCATGGCGCGCTGCTGCGCACCGGTGCCGCCCGAGCCCATCGCCGGCTACCTGACCCTGGGCCGCGGCGTGACCGTGCACCTCGCGACCTGCAAGAGCCTGAAGCGAATGCGCGCGCTGCATCCGCAGCGCGCGCTGCAAGTCGAGTGGGACCTGGGCGCGGAAGAACTCATGCCGGTACAGATTCGGGTCGAGGCCTTCGATCGGCGTGGGCTGCTGCGCGACGTCTCCGACGTCATGGCACAGGAACGGCTGAGCATCGAGGGCGTCTACTCAAGCACCGACCCCGCCGATCGCGTCGCCACCATTCACATGCGCACCGCGGTGCGCGACGCGGCACAGCTCCGTCAGGTGCTCAAGCGCCTGGGCGGTGTCGCCAATGTATTGCGTGCGGTTCGCGCCGGATGAGCTGAGCCGCCAGGCACCTCAGCGGTTGATGTTGTCAATGGCGCGCTTGTCCGCCGCCAGCGCCGCTTCATGCAGGGCTTCGGCGAGCGTCGGATGCGCGTGGATCGTGCGCTGCAGATCCTCGGCGCTGCCGCGAAATTCCATCGCCACGACCGCCTCGGCGATGAGCTCCCCGGCCATCGGTCCGATGATGTGCACGCCGAGAATATCGTCGCTCCCCTTGGCCGCGATCAGTTTGACAAATCCGGCCGACGCTTCCATCGCCCGTGCCCGGCCGCTGGCGGCGAAGGGAAACACGCCGACCTTGTAGTCGACCTTGGCCGCCTGGACCTGTGCTTCGGTCTGCCCGACCCAGGCGATTTCCGGCGCGGTGTAGATCACCGCGGGGATCAGCGCGTAATTGACGTGCGCGTACTTGCCCGCGATCCGATCGGCGACGGCCACGCCCTCTTCCTTCCCCTTGTGCGCGAGCATGGGTCCGCGCACGACATCGCCGATGGCCCAGACGTTCTCCACGCCGGTGGCGCAGTGCTCATCGACGCTGATACAGCCGTGTGCGTCGAGCGTGACGCCGCTGCCTTCGCCGAGCAGCTCCGCCGTGTAGGGTCGCCGGCCGACCGCGACGATCACCTTGTCGACCACCACCGCCTGCTCTCCCTTGGAATCCACATAGCGCACGCTCACGCCGTCTTTCCCGGGCGTGGCCGTGCTGACCTTGGCCCCGAGCCGGATATCCAGGCCGAGCTTCTTGAAGTGCTTGGCCGCCTCGGTCGCCAATTGCGCGTCGGCCGTCGGCAGCAGGGCCTCGAGGGCCTCGAGCGTGACCACTTCAGCGCCGAGCCGGCGCCAGACGCTGCCGAGTTCCAGTCCGATGACCCCGGCGCCGATCACGCACAGGCGCTTGGGCACCGCGTCCAGTTCCAGCGCGCCCCAGGAGTCGATGATCTGCTGGCCATCGAAGGGCAGGGATTTCAGCGCCGTGGGTGCCGAGCCGCTGGCCAGCACCACGTGGCGTGCGCGCAGCGAGCTGAGCTTGCCATCGGTGCCCGTCACCTCGACCACGCGCCCGGCCAGCAGCTTGCCGCGGCCGAACATCGGCGTGACGCCGGCCGCCTTGAGGAGCGCGGCCACGCCGCCGGTCATGCTCTTGACGATTGTGGCGCGGCGTTTCTGCATGGCCGCAAGATCCAGGCTCTGGCCGGCGATCCTGATGCCGTGGACCGCGAACTCATGCTGGGCGCGGTGCCAGAGTTCCGAGGATTCCAGCAGCGCCTTGGAGGGAATGCAGCCGGCATTCAGGCAGGTGCCGCCGAATGCGCTGCTGCCGTCGCGATTGCGCCAGGCGTCGATGCAGGCCACCTTGAGCCCGTTTTGCGCGGCGCGGATCGCCGCCGGGTAGCCCGCCGGACCCCCGCCGATGACCACCACGTCATAATCGAAATTCTCACTCATGATTGTCAGACTCCGAGCAGCATGCGGCCCGGATCCTCGAGGCCGTCTTTCACGGCGACCAGGAATTGCACCGCCTCCTTGCCGTCAATGATGCGGTGATCATAGCTCAAGGCCACGTACATCATCGGCCGCGCCACAATCTGCCCATCGACCACCACGGGCCGCTGCTGGGTCTTGTGCATGCCGAGGATGGCGCTCTGCGGCGCATTGACGATCGGTGTGGACAGGAGCGAGCCGAACACGCCGCCGTTGGTGATGCTGAAGGTGCCGCCGGTCAGATCCTCCAGCGCGATGGTGCCCTCGCGGGCGCGCTGTGCGTACTCGGCGATACCGCGCTCGATGCCGGCGAAATCGAGCGCGTCGGCGTCGCGCAACACCGGCACCATCAGGCCGCGCTCGGTCGAGACCGCGACCCCGATATCAAAGTAATCGTGATAGACGATGTCGGTTCCCGCCACCGACGCGTTGAGCAGCGGAAATTTCTGCAACCCGGCCACCACCGCCTTGACGAAGAAGGACATGAAGCCGAGTTTGACGCCGTGGCGCTTTTCAAATCCCTCCTTGTAGCGGTTGCGCAGTTCGTTGATGTGGGTGAGATCGACTTCGTTGAAGGTGGTCAACAGCGCCTGGGTGGACTGGGCCTGCACCAGTCGCTCGGCAATCCGCTGGCGCAGGCGTGACATCGCCACCCGCCGCTCGGCGCGCGTGCCCGGCGCTGCGCTCGGCACCCGGACCGGCGCGGCCGCTGGGGCGGCACTCGCCGCCGCGGCCACCAGATCGGACTTGGCGACCCGCCCTTCCTTCGCCGCCGCGGCAATCGTGGCCCCGGGGAGTTTGAGTTCGTCGGCCACGCGCTGTGCCGCCGGGCCGAGTTTGGGAGCGGCCGCCGGCTGCTCCGGCACGCGTTGCGGGTGGCGCTGCGGGAGTCGCTGCCGGAGTCGCGCTGGGCGCGCTCGGGCCCGGTGTGCTCACCGCTCCGGCCTCGAGCACGGCCAGCAAATCACCGTTCTTGACGGTGCTGCCCGCCGGCGCGCGGATCTCCTGCAAAATCCCGGCCGCCGGCGCCGGTACTTCCAGCACTACCTTGTCGGTCTCGAGGTCGGCCAGGCTTTCGTCCCGGCTCACCGCATCGCCCGGTTGCTTGCGCCACGCGACCAGCGTCGCGTCGGCCACCGACTCGGGCAACTGCGGCACGCGGATCTCGACTCTCATTTGTTATTCCTTTGCTTGGCGGCCGCCTGCGGGGCGGGGGCCGGATGAGCGCGTGCGGCACCGTGCGCTGAGGACTCGGCCGTCGCCGCGGACAGCGCGGCCTGGACCAGTTGGCGCTGCTCGGCCTGATGGATGCGCGCCAGACCGGTCGCCGGTGCGGCGGCGGGCGCCCGTCCCGCGTAATACACCGGGCGCGCCTCGCCCGCGAGTTCCTGCAGCCGATGGCGAATCTGGAACCAGGCGCCCTGATTCTGCGGTTCCTCCTGACACCAGATCAGCTCCATGGCATTGGGGTAACGATCAAGGACCATGGAATATTCCTGCGCCGGAAATGGATAGAGCTGTTCGATCCGGACGATCGCCACGTGCTCGAGCTGTTCGGCGCGGCGCGCCTGCAGCAGATCGAAATACACCTTGCCGCTGCACAGCACTATTCGCCGGACGCCAGCGTTCGGCAAGGCATCGAGCTCATCGATCAGGGTCGCAAAGCCACCGCCGGTGAGCTCGCTGAGCGCCGATACCGAGAGTTCGTGACGCAGCAGACTCTTCGGGGTCATCACGATCAGCGGTTTGCGCAGCGGGCGCAGCATCTGCCGGCGCAGCATGTGGAACATCTGCGCCGGCGTCGAGGGCACGCACACCTGCATGTTGTTCTCCGCGCACAACTGCAGGAAGCGCTCCAGGCGTGCCGAAGAATGTTCCGGTCCCTGGCCCTCGTAGCCGTGCGGAAGGAACAAGGTCAGGCCGCACAGCCGCCCCCACTTCGCCTCTCCGGAGCTGATGAACTGGTCGATCAGTACCTGCGCGCCGTTCACGAAGTCGCCGAACTGCCCCTCCCAGATCACCAGACAATCCGGACTGGTACTCGAATAGCCGTATTCAAATCCCAGCACCGCCTCCTCCGACAGGAACGAGTCGATGATCGCGAAGCGGGCCTGCGCCTCGCTGAGGTGCTGGAGCGGTATGAAACAACGGCCGCTGTTCTGATCGTGCAGGACCGCGTGGCGGTGAAAGAAGGTGCCGCGGCCGCTGTCCTGGCCCGAAATGCGCACCGCATAGCCCTCCTCGAGGAGCGAGGCGTAGGCCAGGGTCTCCGCGCAACCCCAGTCGAGGCCCATTTCGCCGGACAGCATCTTGGCGCGGTTGACGACCACCTGCGCCACGCGCGGATGCAGCGTGTAGCCTTCCGGATACTGGAGGATCCGGCGACCCAGGACCGCGAGCTTGGCGGCCGGAACCGCGGTGCGGACCGCCTCGTGGGTATCGATGCTCTGGTAGCGCGACCAATCCACCGTGTACTTGTTACCGATCATGCCGAGCGACGGATGCAGCTGATGGCGGCCGCTGTCGAGCGCCTGCCGGTACTGATCGATGAGTTGTTCGGCGCCGCCCGCGTCCAACACACCCTCGGCCAGGAGCTGCTCGGCATACAGCGTGCGCACCGAGCGGTGCTGACGGATCGCCTGGTACATCAGCGGCTGGGTGGCCGCGGGCTCGTCGGCTTCGTTGTGGCCGAGGCGCCGGTAGCACACCAGGTCCAGGACCACGTCCTTGCGAAAGGTCTGGCGATAGCGCAGCGCAAAGCGTCCCGCGAACACCACCGCCTCCGGGTCGTCGGCGTTGACGTGCAGGATGGGCGCCTCGATCATCTTGGCGACGTCGCTGCAATAGGTGGTCGAGCGCGCGTCGCGCGGCTCGCTGATGGTGAAGCCCACCTGGTTGTTGATCACCAGGTGGATCGAGCCACCGGTGCCGAAGCCCCGGGTCTGCGACATCTGCAGGGTTTCCATGACCACGCCCTGGCCGGCAAAAGCCGCATCGCCGTGGATCAGGATAGGCAGCACTTTCTCGCCCCGGGTATCGCCGCGCCGTTCCTGGCGTGCGCGCACCGAGCCCTCGGCCACCGGGTTGACGATCTCAAGATGCGAGGGGTTGAAGGCCAGCACGACGTGCACGTTGCCGCCCGGCGTGCGCAGATCGGCCGAGAAGCCTTTGTGGTATTTGACGTCCCCGGAGCCGGCGTCCTGCTTGCTCTGGCCCTCGAACTCGGAGACCAGATCGGCCGGCGACTTGCCCAGCACATTGACCAGCACGTTCAATCGCCCACGATGCGCCATGGCGATGATGGCTTCTTCGACGCCGCCGCGCCCGCTCTCCTGCACCAATTCATCGAGCAACGGGATCAGCGCCTCAGCGCCTTCGAGCGAGAAGCGTTTCTGCCCGACAAAGCGCGTGTGCAGGTAACGCTCGAGGCCCTCGGCCGCCGTCAGGTGGCGCAGCAGGGTGCGGCGCTCCTCGGCGCTGAAGCGCTGCTGCATGCGCCCGAGCTGAAATTCGTCCTGCAGCCACAACCGCTCGTCGGTATCCGACACGTGCGCAAACTCGGCGCCGATCGTGCCGCAGTACACCTGCTCAAGCCGCGCCAGGATCTCGCGCAGTGTGGCGCGTTTCGGGATCCACTCGTTGCGGCTGCCGGTGTAGAACTCGGTGTCCAGGTCGGCTTCGCCCAGGCCCACGTACGCCGGATCGAGCACGCGCGGGCGCTCGCGTCGCATCAGGCCCAGCGGGTCGATCTTTGCGATCAGGTGCCCGCGATTGCTCGTGGTCTGCAGCAGCCGCGACACGGCGCCCTGCTTTTCGCTCGCCACCGCGGGCCCGCTGAGGCCCGTCGTGGCGGGCACGGGTGCCGCGGCCGGTGGTTCTGCGCCGCTCTTGAGCGCGTCGAAAAACGCCCGCCAGCGCGGCGCGACCGTCGCCGGAGCCCGCACATAATCGGCGTACAGACTCTCCACAAACGGTGCATTGCCGCCCGAGAGCGGCGTGGAAACTTCAGGATTGGCGTCGCTCGGGTTCATCGGGAAAGTATGCCCGAATCCTTGCTGCAGTTATGGGGCAAAAAAAGCTTTCTACTCAAGGAGCGTAGGCGCTAAACGGCACCTGCATTCAGTGTAACGGATGGTTGAGCCCTTGCCCACCGGCCCGCCGCCGCACGCCAAGGAATCGCGCGTAGGCGCTGCTATGATCTGCGCATGATTGGCTTAGGCCTGTTGCTGCTCACTTCGTTCAGCTCCGTCGGCGGCGATGGCCTGCGACTTGATTTCGATGACCATATGCGCAGCCGCGTCGTCGCCTCCCTGGACGGCGATGTAGCCCTCGGACCCTATACGTATTCCGAGGCGCTGCTGACCGGCGGCGGAGAGCTGCGCGACTTTGCAATGCAGAGTCGCGAGGAAGCGGAGATCAGCGACTCTCTGGGCAGCGGACACGCGGTGATCCTCACCGGGCGCTCCGGCTCGGTGATCAAGCGCGTTGAGGTGGCCTCCTACCCCAGCCATCCGCACTGGCTGTTCCTGCGCGTGCGCTACACCAACGCCGGCGCCACCCCGCTGCAGGTGCTGGGTTATACCAACGATCGTTACGAGTTCCAGCCTGCGGCCGGACAACCGGAGCCCGCATTCTGGTCCTACCAGTCGGCGTCCTACGAAAGCCGGCCCGACTGGGTGCTGCCGCTGCGGCCCGGGTATCAGCGCGGCAATTTCCTCGGCATGAACAACTCCGATTACGGCGGCGGCACGCCGGTGCTCGACGTGTGGCGGCGCGATCTTGGCGTGGCCATCGGGCACGTGGAGCTGAGCCCGAAGCTGGTCTCATTGCCCGTGCACCGGCACGGCCGGGGCAACGTGGAAGTCGCGCTCAGCGCGCGACACACGATCACGCTGGCGCCGGGCGCGAGCTTCGAGTCGTTGCGCAGTTTTGTGAGCGTGCACCACGGCGATCATTTCGCGACGCTTCGCGCCTACGGCACGCTCATGCAGGCCCAGGGCCTGAGCATTCCGGCGGCGCCCCAGGACGCCTTCGAACCGATCTGGTGCGCCTGGGGGTACGGGCGCGCCTTTACGCCGCAGCAGATTTTTGACAGCCTGCCGGTCGTCAAGCAGCTCGGATTTCGCTGGGCCGTCGTTGACGACGGCTGGCAGGTCGCCGAAGGCGACTGGCGGCCGACGCCTGCGAAGTTCCCGGCGGGCGACGCCGACATGAAGGCGATGGTCGATCGGATCCATGCGGCCGGCCTCAAGGCGCAATTGTGGTGGACGCCGCTGGCCGCGGATCCGGGCTCGCGCACCGAGCGCGAGCATCACGATTGGCTGCTGCAGAATGTGGACGGCTCGCCCCAGAAGATCACCTGGTGGGACTCCCTCTACCTGTGCCCCGCCTACCGCCCGGTGCAGGAGGATGCCGCCGCCTTTGTGCGCAAGGCGCTGGGCGTGTGGGGCTTTGACGGACTGAAGATCGACGGCCAGCATCTCAATGCCGCGCCGCCCTGCTTCAACAAGCTCCATGCGCACGCGGCCCCGGAAGATGCCGCCGAGGGCGTGCCCCTGTTCTTCAAGGCCATCTGGGAAGCGGCACAATCCACCAAGCCGGGCGCGGTGGTGGAAATTTGCCCCTGCGGAACCGGCTATTCCTTCTTCACGATGCCCTACCTGAACATGACGGTGGCCTCCGATCCGGAGAGTTCCTGGCAGGTGCGGCTCAAGGGCAAGACCCTCAAGGCGCTGCTGGGGGATCGCACGGCGTACTTCGGCGATCACGTGGAGATGAGCGAAGGGGGCACCGACTTTGCCTCGACCTTCGGCGTCGGTGGCGTGATCGGCACCAATTTTGCCTGGCCCGGCGCTCCGGGCAAGAAGGATCCGAAACTGCTCCTGACCCCGGAGCGTCAAGTGCTGTGGGCCAAGTGGACGCAGCTGTACGACAAGTTGCGCCTGGTGGACGGCACCTACCTGGGCAGCTTGTATGACATCGGCTTCGACAAGCCCGAGACGCACGTGATCGCCAAGGCCGATGCGCGCTACTACGCCTTCTATGCCAAGCAGTTCCGCGGCACCGTGGAGCTGCGCGGCCTGCAGCCTAAGGCCTATCGGGTGCGGGACTACGTGCAGGGGCGCGATCTGGGCGTGGTGCAGGGGCCGCTCGCCAAACTGCCGGTGCACTTCAGCCAATCACTGCTGGTGGAGGCGCTCCCCCAGGAGCCGTAGCGCGTTGTCGTGATAGATCCTGTGCAGCACGGGATCAGGCAGGTGCATGCCGTAGCCGCGCCACCATTCGCTGTCGGCGGGCCAGAACCATTCGTCCTCAGTCTCGAGTTGGCGCACGTGGGCCAGGTACATGGCGAGGGTCGGATCGTTGTCGGTGCCAAAAAGTATCCGCCCCGAGTACTTGATGAAGAATCGGCGCGCACTGAAGGGCTGGCGCGCCAGCTCCCACATGCGTGCCGCGAAATCCACCTGGACGTTCGGGTATTTGTCGAGCAGCGCGCCGACGCGAGCCAGATCGTTGCTGAGGTTGAAGGCGTGCACGGCCACGAAGCGGGTGTGCGGATGGCGCGCGATCACGCGGTAGAAGCGCGCCTCCATGGCCTCGAAGCCGGGCGTGCCCTTGTTGTACAGCGACCAGTTCTGCGAGCGCCGCAGGTCATTGCGCTCATCGGGCGGCTGGTAAAACGCGGCCGGCTCGGCGATGTGTACGAACACCGGCAGGTGCAGTCGCCCGGCTTCGTCCCAGAGCGGATCGAACACGGGATCGTCGATATAGTAGGATTTGTCGCCGACGTGCACGAGCCCCAGGCCCTTGTCGGTAAGCTCCCCCAGCCCCAGCGCGCCGGCCTGCACGTCCGCACGCAGCCGCGTGCGCAGCAGCTCCGCGTAAGCCGGAGTGCCGATCCCGGCGGCGGATATTCCGGCAAACATCAGGAAGCGCTTAGGGTACGCAGCGGCGTAGCGGGCCACCGCGGCGCGGAACTCCTCGCCCGACTTGCCCGTGAATATGAAGCAGCGCTCGATATTGACCTGCTTCTGCAACGCCACCCAGGCGGCGACTTCCTCGGCCGTCTTGGCGTAGCTGTCATGGCTGTGCGCATCGATCACCGGGTAACGGAAGCGCGTAACCGCGGTGTGCGGCACCACCAGGGAGGAAATCATGCGCGCGCTGTCAAAGCGGTTGTCGGCGGGCACGTCTTCGGGTCCGACTTCGGCAGGCTCCTGCCCCAGCGCGCCGGAACCGGGCGCCAACCCCAGGACGAGCTGCAGCCACAGCAGCGCCGCGCCGCGCCGCGCAGCTGCCGGGGACCGCCGCGCGGCTGAGCTCTGCCGGCCGCTGCGCACTCTCACGGCGGCGCCTCGCCACAGGCGGCCGCATACTGCTGCAGCACGAGTTCCACATGCTGCAGCACCAGCTCACGCGCGCCGGGCGCGAGCGTCCCGGCACGTAGCGCGGCGTATTGCTGCGGCAGGAACTGGCTCAGCAGCGTTAGCGGCGGCGGATCGCGTTCGAGGTTTTCGAGCAGCCGAGTCACCGCCTGTTCGACGGACGGCACCGGCCAGTAATAGCGCACCCGATCACTGAGGCTGAACTGCTTGTCGAACGCCAGTCGCGCGCCCGTGGACGAGTAGTACTTCTCCCAGTGGCGCGGGTTGGCCGCCATGGCCGCAAGTACCGTCTCGCGCAGTGCCGACGCCTCATCGGCGGGGAGCCATTCACGTTCCACCAGCGCCAGCGCCCACAGCGCCTCGCGCAGGGCAAAGGTCAGCGCGGGGCCCACCTTGAGCAGCGCGAAGTGATGGCGCACCAGGGCGCGCAGGTTCGGCGGCGTCTGGTAGTCGGTGGAATGCGCTTCGTAGACCATGTGCGGCTGGGCCGCGATCACCGCGGCCAGGGCGCCGATGCGCTCCGGAAGAAAATCGATGACCTTGTGATGATCGAATTCAACACCGGGCTGCACCACCAGGCCGATGACACGTGGCCAGACGGCCTCGAGCTTCGCGAGCCCGAAGGCCTTGCGGTGGGCCTCGATGGTCGCGGTCGCCGCCGCGGGTTCGGTCGGCTGCAGTGTGCTCAGCAGCTCGGAGGCACCCCCGGGTACCGGCACCTCGGTGCCGACGACGTACACCGGCGGCTCACCGCCGACGCGCTGCCAGGTGCGCTCTGCGACCTGACACAATCGAGCCACGCGCGCGGCCACGATCGCATCGCCCAGAGGCACCGGATCATCGGCACAGGCCATCGAGCAATCCAGGTGGATCTTGCGAAATCCCGCGGCCACGTAGTCCTCGACCAGACGCTCGGAGCGCGACAGCGCCTGTTCCGCGACCAAGTGCTGCCAGCAGTTCGGGCCCAGGTGATCCCCGCCCAGCAACACGCGCTCGTCGGGCACACCCACCCGCGTCGCGATCGAGCGCACGAACTGCACGAACTCCGCGGGCCGCATCCCGGTGTAGCCGCCCTCCTGGTTGACCTGGTTGGACGTGGCCTCGATGAGCGCATAACGCGAGCGAGATTTGGCCTGGCGCAGGGCCGCCTCGAGCACCAGCGGATGTGCGGAGCACACCGAGTAAAGACCGACCGCCTGGCCGGCCTTATGACGCGCGATCATGTCGAGGATCGGCTTCACGCGATGATGACCTCCACGCCGATACTCGCCAGTTCGGCGCGCGTGTCCTCGCCAATGCCCGCATCCGTCACCAGCTTGGCGATGCCCCGAGGCTCGAGGATCCGGTGCAGGCACACGCGGCCGAACTTGGAGGAATCGGCGACCACGATGATTTCGCGGGCCGCACGGCACATCATCCGGTTGAGCAGGGCCTCGGGTTCAAAATGCGTGGTGATGCCTTTCTGGGTGTCCACGCCGTCCGCCGCCAAAAACAATTTGTCGACGTGCAGGCCCTCGAGCGCGCGCTCGGTCTGGGTGCCGTAGAAGGACAGGTTCTTGCGGCGCAGGGTGCCGCCGAGAAAAACCAGCTGTACGGATTCGCGCGCCGCCAGCTCGTTCATGATGCCGACGTCATTGGTCACCACGACCAGCGGCTGAGCGGGATGGAGGTGGCGGGCCACCTGCAAGGTGGTGGTGCCCGAATCGAGCAGGATCGATTCGCCCCGGCCCAGGAGTCCGGCGGCCACTTTTCCGATGCGCGCCTTCTCCTCCGCGTAGCGCCGCCGGCGCACGTCGATGGTTTCCTCGGTCGGCGAGAGCGCGCCGAGTCGCAGCAGCGCGCCCCCGGAGGAGCGCGTGCAGATCCCCTTGGAGTCGAGAAAGTTCAGGTCCTTGCGCACAGTTTGCGTGGACACGCCAAACTGCTCGGCCAGGGCCGGTATTTGCACGCTGTTGTGCTCGCGCAGCAGCGCCACGATGCGCTCGCGCCGACTGCTGGTGTCGCGACGCACGATCACCATGGCCGAGCCCGCCGAGTTCGATCCGAGGTTAAGCGCGCGTCCATCGGCCCCCAATTGCCGAAACATCTCTAAGTTTCATTAAAGATCATTTTGCAACGTTTCTCAACTTTTCCTGTGGCTCTCCTACAAATTAACCGTTTCTATCGCTAATTCTACTTCTTGAACGATATCCCTGTTTCGTTTACCTTTCATGACGAGAGGCCTTTTAGAGTGGCACCAGCCACCGAAACTTGAGGGCAAGGAGGGGATCTGCAATGCGAACGTCACATCCGCCGACCCGATGGATTCTGGGCGCCGCGGCCGCGGCCTGGATCAGCGTGCCGCTCTACGCGCAGACCCCGCCCCCGCCGCCGGTGCCTGCGCAGTCGGCTGCGTCTCCGGGCGTGGCGACCGAACTGGAGGAAGTCGTGGTGACGGGCCTGCGGGCCAGCCTCGAGAAGTCACTCGAGGTCAAGAAGAATGCCTCCGTGGTGCTCGATTCGATCAACGCCACGGAACTCGGGCGCTTCCCCGACGCGGACGTCGCCGATTCCCTGGCGCACCTGCCCGGCATCACCCTGACGCGCACCACCGGTGGCGAAGGCGTCAAGGTCAACGTGCGCGGCCTCGGGCCGCAGTACAACATCGTCTCGCTCAACAATCGGATTCTCGCCACCGACGACGACGCCCGGGACCTCGCCTTCGACGTCCTGCCTTCCGAAGTGATCTCGGGGGCCGACGTGCTCAAGTCGCCGCAGGCCTCGGCGCTGGAGGGCAGCATCGGCGGCACCGTCAACCTGCGCACCGCCAGCCCCTTCGACAACCCCGGGTTTCATGCCGGCGTGCACGCGGAGGGCAATACCAACGACATGTCGGAGCTGCACGGCAGCAAGTACTCGGCATTCGTCGAGAACACCATGGCCGACGGCACGCTGGGGTTTCTGATCGGCGCCGTGCATTCGCAAGATGACCTGCGCACGGACTCGCTGAACGCCTACAACCAGGCCAACTACGGCCCGCCCAGCTACCCCTTCGACGGCGGGCCTCCTGCCATACCGCTCACGGCCATTCCCTGCTGCATCACCTTCGGATCGATATTCGACAACAAGAAGCGCGATGCGGTCTCCGGAAGTCTGCAGTGGCGGCCCAGTTCCGCGCTCACGCTGACGGCCGACGTGCTCTATACGCGCCTGCGCGATCCGCAGGTCGGCTACAACGAGTCCTATTACTTCGACTACACCACCGACGAGAACGGCAACCCGGCATGGGTCAACCCGACCATCGACAACGGACTGATCACCGGCACCACGGTGAATGAATTCCAGCCCGAAATGGTGAATAACACCATCAACCGCAATGTCGACACCTGGCTCTACGGTCTGAACGCCAAGTGGGAGCTCAACTCAAAGTTGAGCCTGGCGCTGGACGCCTACCGCTCGACCGCCAACCGTCCCGAGGGCGGCACCGACACTTTCGTGACCGCCGGCCTGGTCACGGATCAGCCCTACGCCGTCGACACGCTCATCATGAAGGACCTGCCGCACAGCCTGCCCAGCCTGAATGTGCTCATACCTCCGAGCCAGCTGGGCCTGACGGCCTGCCCGGCGGGCACCGGCAGCACGACCAACCCGGGCTCCTGTTCGTACACGGCCCTTCAGGATTCCGGCTTCCTCAACGACAACAAATACTGGTCCACGCACTACGTGGGCCTGAATGGCTTCTCGGTCAACGACCAGATCACGAGCTTTGCCCTCGATGGCGTCTACATGCTCGACCGCGGCCCGCTGACTCGGCTGCTGTTTGGGCTGGGCGACAGCCGGCGCGAAAAGCAGCGCACCGACAGCAGCAACGACTGGACCAACGGCTCGGGTCAGTACGGAACCCTGTATCAGACCGCCGGCGGCACGATCCAGCCGAACCCCTACTCGTTCGCCTCGCAGGGGTTTAACGTCATTTCGATGACTACGCTGCCCAACTTCATGCACGGCGCCGGCGGTTCCTATCCCACCACGCTGCCTAAGCTGGACGCGAACGCCCTCATGGCATTCCTGAAGAGCCTCGACGGCAAGCCGAACCCGTTCTACTGCCAGAGCTATCCCGACACCTGCGACGCGCCTTACACGCCGTTCAATTACGCCGACACCCTGCCGCAACCCAACCCGTTCAATTCGTACGATGTCACCGAGAACACGACCTCGATCTACCTCGAGCTGGAATTCGCCGGCAGCAACTGGTCGGGCAACCTCGGCGTGCGGGTCGTTCACACCAAGACCACGGCCGACTATGCGGAGTCGGTGCCGGTATCGCTGTGGACACCGACGACCGCAGGCTCGACGCAGACCTGGAACGTGCAGTACGCCACTTCGAAGGCCGTCACCACCAACGGCGATTACACGCTGGCGCTGCCCTCGGCCAACCTCAGCTATTGGCTGATGCCCCAGCAACTGCAACTGCGGCTGGCGGCGGCCGAGACCATGTCGCGCCCGAATCTCAACCAGCTGGCACCCAATGCCACCAACAATGCCGAGAACGGCGAGCCGTCGCTCTTCTATACCGGCACCGTGGGCTTGCGGCCGATCAAGGCCTACCAGGCGGACATCTCGCTGGAGTGGTACTACGCGCCGCACTCGGCGCTCACGCTGGCGCTGTTTGGCAAGCGCCTGCGGGACGACATCTACGACGCCGTGCAGACCAATGTCGATCTGGGCACGCTGCAGTATGTCGGCGGGCCGCCGGGCACGGTGCCCGGCACGCCCTTCTTGTGGACCATCACGGCCCCGGCCAATGGCGCCAAGAGCGAATTTACGGGTTATGAGCTGACCTGGCAGCACATGCTGCAAAACGGCTTCGGCGTGTATATGCAGTACACCCATACCACCAGCAAGGGCTACGATCAGTTCGGAGCCTCCACCGGGCCGGTCAACGCCGCACCGCCGACCACCGCATCGATCAGTCTGATCTACGACAAGGGGCCGCTGAGCGCCGATGTCACCTGGGACCACACGTCGAGCTATACCTTTGCCTGCTCGCAGTGCACCGACATACCGGGCTGGCCGGCGATTTCCGATTCCTTCGACTGGATGACCGCCAGCGTGCACTACAAGTTCGCCAAGGGCTTTGAGGTCTACGTCGAAGGCAAAAATCTCACCGATTCGATCGCGCGCACCTACCTCAACGGCAACCCGCTTCTGCCCTGGGCCCCCGGCCAATCGGTCGGTGCCAGCTCGAGCGGAGTGGGCGCCGGCTACAGCGCCTACGGGCGCACTTACGTGGCGGGACTTGCCTACCGGCTCTGACATGCGCCGCACGAGCCGAGCGGCGCCGCCGATGCTACGAACCGCTGCGGCTTGGATTGGCGTGTTCCTGCGGCGGCCGCGGCGCACGCCCCCTTTTGAGATCGCACGGAGAGAGCAGTGAGCGCAAAGCCATGGCTGATGTACGCGCTGCTGACGACCACGTTCTGGGGCGTCTGGGGTGCGTACGCGGGACTCCCGACCCAGCATGGCTTTCCTGAAACCCTGGTGTACGTGGTGTGGGCGCTGACCATGATTCCGCCGGCGCTGTACGCCTGGCGGCGCGTCGGCTGGAAGTTCCAGGCGGACGGCCGCTCGATTTACCTGGGCATGATGATCGGCGCGCTCGGCGCGGGAGGCCAGATGTTGCTGTTCCACGCCGTGCACGTGGGGCCCACGTATTTGATCTTCCCGATCATCGCGCTCTCGCCGGTGGTCACGATCGCGCTTTCCTTGCTGATGCTGGGCGAACGCGTCAGCCGCCTCGGCGCGCTCGGCATCGCGCTGGCGCTGCTGGCCCTGCCGACGTTCGACTATGCGCCGGGCGCCTCCACCGACGCGCACGGAGTCGCCTGGTTCTTTTACGCGTTGGTCATTCTGGCGGCCTGGGGCGCGCAGGCGTTCTATATGAAGCTGGCCAATCGGACCATGAGTGCCGAGATCATCTTTCTGTACATGACGATCACCGGCTTGATGCTGATTCCACTGGCGTTGTGGATGACCGACTTTAGTCAACCCATCAACTACGGCTGGAGTGGCCCGTGGCTCGCCGCAATCACGCAGATTCTCAATTCCGTCGGAGCCCTGACGCTGGTGTTCGCATTTCGCTACGGCAAAGCCATCGTCGTCGCCCCGCTCACCAACGCGGGTGCGCCGCTGATCACGGCCGTCATCTCGCTGCTGCTGCTGGGCATGGTGCCCCAGCCGCTCAAAATCACGGGCATTCTGCTGGCCTGTATCGCCGCGGTGCTGCTGGCGATCGAGCCTGAAGGCTCCGCTTGAGTGCCGCACCCTATCCGGGACTGAGCGAGCAGTACCTGCTCGCGCACGGCGCCGCTCGGACCGCGCGCGAGATCGCGCAGCAGCCGCAGGCGTGGCAGGAAACCCAGGCGCTGCTGACGGCGCAGCAGGACAGGATCAGTGCCTTTCTCGCGCCGCTGCTCGCGCTAGAGCCATTGCGCATCATCCTCACCGGGGCCGGCAGCTCGGCTTATATTGGCCAATGCCTGGCACCGGAACTGTTGCGCACGCTCGGTAAGCGGGTCGAGGCCATCGCCACCACGGATCTGGTCAGCGGTCCGCGTGACTATCTGCAACGCGAGGTACCGACGTTGCTGGTGTCCTTCGCCCGCTCTGGGGCGAGCCCCGAGAGCCTCGCGGCCATCGAACTGGCCGATCAGTGTGTTAAGCACTGCCATCATCTGATCATCACCTGCAACGCGGAGGGCGCGCTGTACCGGCACTCGCTCGGCGTGCCCGCGCGACTGGCAGTGTTGCTGCCCCCGATAACCCATGACCTGGGCTTCGCGATGACCGCGAGTTTCAGTTCGATGCTGTACGCCGCACTGGCCATCTTCCGGGGCATTGAGGTGTACGCGCGTCGCATCGAGCGCTTGGCGAGCGCCGCCGGCGCGCTCATCGAGCGCCACAACCCGTCGCTCCAGGCGCTGGCGGCACGCGACTTCGGGCGCGTGGTGTTCCTGGGCAGCCGCGGATTTGCGGGACTGGCCGCCGAGGCCGCGCTCAAGCTGCTCGAGCTCACGGACGGCGCGGTGGTGAGCGCCGCCCAGACGCCGCTGGGCTTTCGGCACGGCCCCAAAACCATCGTCAACCGCGCTACTCTAGTGCTGGTGTTCGTCTCCAACGATCCACTGGCGCGCAAATATGAATTGGATCTGCTCCAGGAACTGCACAGCGACGCGGCCGCCGGTGGATTGCTCGCCATCGCCGCGCAGGGGCCGGCGAGCGCTCAACCGATCGACTGGCTGCTGGTCCCGGAAATGAGTGCGGCGGACGATGTCGATCTGATTCTGCCGTTCGTGGTCCTGGCGCAGATGTACGCGCTGCATCGTTCGTTGCAATTGGGCAATACGCCGGACACGCCCTGTGCCTCCGGCCGCGTGAGCCGTATCGTCAAGGGCGTGGCGATTTATCCCCTCTAACGGGGGCTCAACTCCATGTACCTGGGTATGGACGGTGGCGGGACCAAGACGGCCTTCGTGCTGCTCGATCGCAACGGCACGATCCGCGCAACCCATAACGCGGGCAGCGCCTTTTACCTGGAAACCGGTATGGAGGCGCTCCGTACGCTGATCCATGAGGGTATCCGCGCCCTGCTGCGCACCGCCGGAATCACGGTGGCTGAACTCGACTACGCCTACTTCGGCCTGCCGGTGCACGGCGAGGATGAACGGACCGCCGAGCTGGATCGGTTGCCCGACGCGGCGCTCGGAAGCGCACGCTACGCCTGCGGTAACGACATGGTCTGCGGCTGGGCGGGATCGCTGGCCTGCCAAGACGGCATCAACGTCGTGGCGGGCACCGGCTCAATCTGCTACGGCGAATATCGCCGGTCGCAGCGCGCGCTGCGGCGGCTGGGGCGAACTGTTCAGCGACGAAGGCTCGGCCTACTGGATCGCGCGCAGCGGACTGACCTTGTTCACGCGCATGAGCGACGGTCGCACCGGGCGCGGGCCGCTGTATGAACTGGTCCGCGAGCGCCTGGGCGACCGGCGCGATATCGAGCTCGCCGCCTGGGTCCAGAGCGAAGCGAGCCTGGGGCGAAGCCGCATGGCGGCGCTCGCCCGACTCGTGCACCGGGCGGCCGAGCTGGGCGATGCGCAGGCCGCGGAGATTTTCGCGCGCGCCGCGCAGGAATTGGCGCAGCTGGTCGAGGCGACGCGTCGCAACTTGCTGATCCCGCCCACGCAGCGCGTTGCCGTTTCCTATTCCGGCGGCGTGTTTGGAATCGGCACCCTGGTGACCGGGCCATTTTCGAGCGCGCTGCAGGCCGCCGGCTCGCACTACGATCTGGTCGCGCCCCGCTTTGCACCCGTGATCGGCGCGGCGCTCTACGCCGCCAAGCGCAGCGGCCGGCCGTTAACCCCGGCCGCGCTCGAGCGGCTCGCGACTCAAGCGGCCGCCCGGCCCGCGGCGGAGTGAACCCGCGCCGCTCAGCGGCCGTACAATCCCGTCAGCTGGGCCTTGCCGAGCGAGTTGTCGTTGGCCATGTAACCGATCAGCGCCGCGCTCGCGCCCTCGGGCACGTCGAGCTTGTCCACTTTCAAGGCGTATAGAGTGAACTGGTAGTGGTGCTTGCCGTGGCCCTGCGGTGGACAGGGGCCGCCCCAACCCATCGAGCCAAAATCGGTCTTGCCTTGCACCGTGCCCTTGGGCAGTGCCGCGCCATCGGCCGTGCCGGCTCCCTGTGCAATCGCCTGGGTGGCGGCCGGAATGTTGTACACCACCCAGTGCCACCAGCCGGCGCCGCCGGTCGGTGCATCCGGATCGTGCACCAACAGGGCATAGCTCTTCGTGCCCGCCGGCGCGCCGCTCCAGCTTAAGGCCGGCGACACGTTGTCGCCATGGCAGCCAAAGCCCTGGTACACAAACTTGTTGGCCAGTTCGCCGTTGGCTTTGAAATCGGTGCTGGTCAGGCGGAAATCGGCGGCGTGCACGCCGGCGGCGCCCGCCAGCATCAGGGCGCATAGAACTGTCTTCATGGCGGTTTCCTCACAAGCGCGGGTCTCGAAGCTGCGTGACTGATTGGACTGCAGACCGTGGATCTTGCGAGTTTTTCCGAACTCAGACAAGTCGGCGTCGGCTGATCTTAAGGAGCACGCCCGCTGGCGGGATCGGCCAGAACTTCGCTGAGGGCCGCAACCACGCGATCGGCGTGTTCGCGACCAAAACACAGCGGCGGACGGAGCTTCAGCACATTGCCCGCCGGGCCCTCGCTGCCGATGAGCACGCCGCGCTCGCGCAGGCCATTGATGATGGCCTTGGCGTGCCGGGGCGCCGGGAAACCGCTCGCCTCGATGACCTCCACACCCAGCAGCAGTCCGTGGCCGCGCACCTCGCCCAGGCAGGAGTACAGCTGCGCCAGATCGACGAGCTGCTGGCGCAGGTAGCGCCCGGTCGTCAGGGCGTTGGCCATGAGCTGTTCGCGTTCGAGCACCTCCAGCACCGCGAGTCCTGCAGCGGCGGCCACCGGGTTGCCTCCGAAGGTAGAGAAAAATCCGGTCCGGGCCTGAAAGGCCTCGAGGATGGCGCGGCGTGTTATGACGACGCCCAGCGGAAAGCCGTTACCGACCGGCTTGCCCAGCGTGATGATGTCGGGTACGTAGCCGCGACGTGCAAAGCCCCAGAAGTGCGAACCGGAACGGCCCAATCCGTACTGCACTTCATCACCGATGATCAGACCTCCCGCCTCGTGCACGGCGGTGGCGATCGGCGTCATCCAATCGGCCGGCGGATCGTAGATGCCGTTGCTGGTAAACGCACTGTCGACCATATAGGCCGCCAACGCAAAACGCCGCTCGGTGAGCGCGGCCAGCGCGCGCTGCACATCGCGAGCGGCCATGGCGCCCAGTGCGCCGCCGGCGCGCGCGGCAACCTCCTCGCCGCCGGGCGGCGCATCCAGGCACTCGACGTGCGCCGGACGCGTCGCGTGCAAGGCCGGGGACAGTGCCGTCACGGCCTCGGTGATGCCGTGGTAGGCGTTCGTCATCACCAGCGCGCCGCCGCGCCCGGTGTGCGCGCAGGCCATGCGCCAAGCGACATCGTTCGCTTCGCTCCCCGAATTGACGAACAGGCAGGTATCCAGGCCCGCGGGCAAGCCGGCGGTCAGCCGCTCGGCGTATTCGAGCACCGTCTCATCCAGATAGCGCGTGTTGCTGGCAATGCGGCTGGCTTGCGCATGGATGGCCCGGACCACCGTCGGGTGGGCATGTCCGACATGGGGCACATTGTTGTACACGTCCAGGAATCGCTCGCCCGCGGCGGTGTACACCCACACCCCCGCCCCACGCACCAGGTGGAGCGGGCGCGTGTAGAACAGTTCCGCGTTCGCGCCCAGCAGCCGCCGGCGCCTTGAGAGCAATTCGGCTTCCGATTCCTCGTGCTCGACCGCAGGGGCGAAGGCCCGAGTGGGGTGGTTTGCACCGGCTGCGGTGCCGGCCGCCCGATGCCACTCGGCTCGGCACAATTCCGGGCCCACGGTCGTGAGGGTCTCGAGGCTCTCGGTCGCAAGCGCCACGGAATCGGCGACTTCCCGGGCACCGGCCGGATCGTGCCGGCTGCGCCAGGCGTGGATCAGCAGATTGGTGGCAAGCCGGGAGGTGATCAGTTCATACAGCAGTTCCACCTCCGCACTCAACAGCGGCTGCACCGTGGTGTAGCCGGCGAGAATCTCGGGAATCAGCTGGTACCCGGCGATGCCCTCGGCGAGAAATTCCGCCATCGCGACCGCCGGCTCAAGCACCAGCGGGGCGTGGATCATGTCGCCGAAGTCCAGAATGCCCACGCAGTCACCGGCCGCATTCAGCAACAGGTTGCGCGGATGGCAATCGCCGTGGATGGCTTGCGCGCGCAGCCCGTGCACGGCGCGCAGTTGCGCCGTGAGGCCGTTGAGCGCGAGGCGCACCAAACGGCGGCTCGTGCTCGAGTCCAGGTAATCGACGTACTTGAGCAGCACTGGCGCCTGGCGCACGTCCCAGACGATCTTCTGGCCGAGGGCGGCATGGAAGAAGCCCGCCAGCGCCCCATCCAGCCGCGCCAGCATCTGGCCGACCGCCTCCAGCGAGCGGGCATCCGCGGGCCGCTGCGCGGCCAGCGCGCCTGGCATGAAGGGAACGACGCGCAGGTGGTACCACACGCCATCGATCAGGCCGCGAGCCAGCGCGCTTCCGTCGCAGGTCTCGACGATCCGGGGGACCGGGAGCGAGGGTGCCTGCTCGGCCAGGTAACGCAACACCCGGCTCTGGCAATCCAGGGTCGATGCGTCGGCGGCCGGGTCCACGAACTTGAGCACGAATTCCTGGCCGTCGGCGGCGCTGAGCTGGAAATTGCGGTCCCGCTCACCCGGCAGGGAGTGCGCGTGCGCCGCAATCCCGTAGTGCTCGCGCGCCATGCGCTCGGCATCCGCCGGCGTCACCTGCGGAGGATCGGTCTTCAGCGCGATCAAGCCCTCGATGCCCACCGTTGCCCTCCGCCCTAGTTGCGGGACCCGCCGTCAGCCGGATCGCTCTATGATACATGCGGGTCGCGGCCGTCACGGACACGGGCGACGACCGGTATGCGAGGGCCTCGGGCAGTAGGCAAAAGGACCGCGAGGCGGTCAGGCGGCGCCCGAGATTTCCTTGAGGGCTGCGTAGCGGCCCGAGGGCGAGAGGCCCTCATGGCCGGCGCGTACCGTCCACAGCTCATTGCGCCGCGCCACGAACTCGCTGCCGAACAGATTCTGGAGCGATCCGGCCTTTGCGAACAGAAACCCTTGTCCGGCCACGCACCCGAGGCCGAGCAATGCATCGACCTGCGCCTCCAGCTCGATGCCCTCGGCCACGGTGTCCAGCCCCAGGGTCTCGCTCAAGGTGATGACCGCGCGCGCCAGCTCCGATCCGGTCGAGGAGTTGGCGAGCCGGCTGACAAAGGAGCGATCGATCTTGAGGATATCGATTGGAAAGCGGTGCAGGTAGGAGAGCGATGAATAGCCGGTGCCAAAATCATCGATCGCCAGGCGCACGCCGAGCGCCTTGAGCTGCACCAACCGCGCCAGGTTCGCCTCGGTGTTGTGCATGATGGTGCTTTCGGTCAATTCGATGACCAGATTCCCGGCCTCGAGGCCCGACTCCTCGAGGGCCTGGGCCACGTCCTGGGCCAGGTCGCCGTGCTCGAGGTGGCGGGCGGAAATATTGACGGCGACCCGCAGCCCTGCGCCGCCGGCGACCGCACTTCGCCAGGCGCGCATTTCGCTGCACGCCTGCCCCATCACCCAGCGACCCAGTTTGACGATCTGGCCGCACTCTTCGGCGATCTGAATGAAGCGATCGGGCATCAGCACGCCCAATTCCGGATGCCGCCAGCGCACCAGCGCCTCCACGCCCAGCAGGCTGCGCGTGCCCAGATCAATGATCGGCTGATACTCGACGAAGAATTCCTCGTTGGCCACCGCTCGCGAAATGTCCGCCACCAGCCGCATCCGCTCCTGCAGCATCTCCTGCATCGGCGGCTGAAAGGCGACGAAGCGGTTCTTGCCGGCCGCCTTGGCGTAGTACATGGCGATGTCGGCCTTGCTCAGGAGCGACTCGGCGCCGGCTTCGAGGTTCGAGAAAGCCACCCCGATGCTCGCCGAAACGCGCACTTCGGTGGCGCCGATCGGGAACGGCTGGTCCAGGACCTCAATCAACGAGGCCGCCAGTCCTTCGACCTCGGTGGGCGCCGCCACGCCCTCGAGCAGGATCGCAAACTCGTCGCCACCGAGGCGCGCCACGGTGTCAGAAAACCGGGTCGACTGAACCAGGCGCTGCGCCACGGCCTGCAGCAGCCGGTCGCCGGCGTCATGGCCCAGGGAATCGTTCACGCTCTTGAAATTGTCCAGGTCCAGGAACATGACCGCGATCTGGCTCTGGCCGCGCTGCACCAGCGTCAGGGCGTGCTGGACGCGGTCGCGAAACAGGCTGCGATTCGCCAGTAACGTCAACGGGTCATGGAACGCGAGCTGCCGCAGCTGCTCCTCGAGGCGCTTGCGTTCGGAAATGTCCCGAAAATTAAGCGCCAGGCCCTGAACTGCCGGATCGTTGGTCAGATTGCTGCCGACGATCTCCAGTACCGCCCGATCGCTGCCGCGCTCGATGCATACCTCGACCGGACCGACCGGATCGCCGGACGAGGCGGCGACCTCGCCCATAAACGCCCGCAGGCGCTCGCCATCATCACCGCCCCATACATCGAGCAGGCTCTTGTCAACGAGATCTTCGGGGCGCAGGCCGAGCGTGCGTTCCGCGGCCGGCGAGACAAACATGAGCGCACCGTCCGCGGCGACCGTCATGATCACGTCCGAGGCGTTCCTGATCAGCGAGGCGTAGCGCTCCTCGACCATGCGGGCCGCACGCCGCTCACGGATCAGGGCATCCTCGCGCAGCACCAGCGACTGGCGCACCATGACCAGCAGACCGATGCCAAATACGATGATGGTCATCAGCGTGGCCGGATTGGCAAGATCGCCGTGGGTCAAAGACACCAGCACCAGCAGCGCGGTCAGCATCGCCGCGTAAGGGAGCGATTGTGCCAGCGACTTGGGCACGTTCCATCCCACGCCGGTTGCGCTCACCCGCATCTGTTCACGTCCCGCGATGACCATCGGCAGGTAGCAGGCCACGTACAGCACGTCCTGCAAGTCGCCGGACAGGTAATGGCCGGTGATCTTGGCGACCGACCACATGACATCGCCGAGCAGCATGGTGGTGAAGCCGACCGAGAGCAGCAGCGGCACGCTGCGGCCGTTCTGGTTGGCCGAGCCGGCGAGCAGCAGCAACCCCAATGCCAGTACCAGGATGCAGTTCAGCGCGATATAGACCTGGCTCAGCGTGTTCTTGAGCACGTCGACCTCAGTGCTCGCTTCGGCCGGACGAATGATCAGGAACCAGAAGAAAGCGCCGAAACCCGCCACCAGAATCACCGCATCGAGCAGAAACTGGCTCCAGCGCACGCGCACCGAGGCGGCGCGGATCATAAAGGCCACCGCCACCATTAAGAACGGAAAAAAGGCGATGAAGCAGACGTCGGCCGGCCCCGGAAAGGGATCGACGCCGTGCAACCACGCATACACGCCGATCGAGGTGCCCAGGAAATACAGGCCCAGCGCTATGGACAAGCATGCCCAGGCGGTGCGCGTGGTGCCGCGCGGCATTCGCGAGGTCGTCACCGCGGTGACGATGACCGCCACCAGGCAGGCCGGCGAATCGCCCAGCAGGCCGACGTAGTGACGGACCTGCTCGCCCCCAAATCCGGTCAGCATCCACACCGCACAGACGACGACGTAGATCGCAAGCCCGATGCAGAGCTTGTCCACCCAGCGCGGCGAAGTCACGGCGCTTTGGCTTTGCAAGGATCCTGCGACTACGCCCAACTCAGCCACCCGTAAGTGATTCGTGCAACCGGCACACCATTCGGTCAGGGAATGCGTCAAAAGCCACGTTACAGAATGCGGGGTGAGGGCACGGCCAGCAAGGCAGTCGCTCGAGGGTTGGGATACAGGTCTCGTTTGCGCCGGACGCTAATTCCGCGGCGCTGGAACTGTGTCCCAAAACCATTGCCGTACAGCGCCTTAAGGCCATCTCGGGTCTTCGCCCAGCCGCCGCCGCCGAGGCGCCAATGGATGTCGCGGCGGCCACGTTCTGAGCCGTGCAGGAGGTAGGGAAAGAACCGGTCTGATCAGGCGCAGTCGGCGATTTTCTCGTCCGCGGGCTGATCGGCAAACAGGGGGTCGTCCGGCGCGATTTGTCGGCCCATCAGCATGACCTGCTCCCAATCGTCGCCCTTGATGCGTTCGGGATGGCGCGCCAGATCCCGCACCACTTCCTTGAACACACGCAGATTAGTGGCCGCCGCGGTGTACAGCGTCTCGAGCAGCTTCATGCGAAGGTCGTGGCGCGTGGGGTCGCGCTGCAGAGCCGCCATGAGCGTATCCACGACGTTTTTGCGCCTCTCCACCACCACAACTTGGTCACGAAGGGTTCCGGGCATCTCCACGTGCTGCGCCCGGCCGTCGAGGTCTGCCAGGTTATAGTCCAGCACCGTGCTGGTGGCATCCCCCGTATTGGGCTCCAGGGACTCCATGACTACGGTATCGACGTCGTCGCTCCCGTAGGGACCCTGCTCCTCGACCGTATCGACGTTGATGTCCACCACCTGGGTCATTTCGGCGGTGGCGCCAGGATCCGCTGATTCCGCCGCCGGCGCGCTCGCACCGCCGGATGCGGCAGCGGCTGGTGCATCGAGCGCCGATTCGGTCACGGAATAGGCCTCGATCCGCTCAGACTTTGGCGAGGCCAGGCCCACAGAAATCGCGTGCAGGACGGGCACTTCGATCGTCGGTTCTTCGGCGCTGGCAGGCTTTCGAGCTACGGAGCGATCCGAGCGAAAGCGGCGCCACCCGTAGGCCAAGGCGCCGAGCAGCGCCGCAAGTCCCGCCAGCGCGCCACCCATCGGCACCTTGGCCGGAGCCGAGGTCACCCGCACAGCGCTGCCCGAACCCGCTTGCTCGGCCTGCTGGCGCGTACGCTGCGGCACATCGCCGACCCGCGCTGTTGCACTGGCCAGTTGCCGGCTCGTCTCCTCCAGACTCTGTTGCAGATATTGCACGCGACCCTCCAATCGATTCATAGCCGTCAGCATCGCCGACAGATCCGGGCCTGCGGTTGCCGGTGCCCGCGCCACCACGGGTTCGGATGAGGCGAGCGCCAACGGTGCGAGCGCGCGCGGGGTGGGCGGCCGCCCGCGACTTTGCCAGGCCGTCATCTGCGCGCGAATTTCGCGTTCCACATCGGCGCTATCGAACACTTGTATTTCAGCGGCCGAGGGGATCTTGATCAGAGCGCCGCTGTGCAGACGGTTGATATTGCCCGCGAACGCATCCCGGTTGGACAGGAAGATCGCCAACATCATGCGCTGCTGCTCGGCTTCGGACCGGGCGCCGGCGTGGCGGGCAATGCCACGTAGCGTATCGTTGGCCACGACTCGATACTGAGCTTCGGCGTGGACCGCAACCGGATCGGCAGCGAGAACGATTTGTGCGGGCGCCGGAGGGCTGATCCTTGCCGATGCCAACGCGATGTTCGAAATTTCGAGCGACGGTGTCTGTTGCTCCGGCGCCGGGGCTTCGTTCGAGACCGCAGAGGCTGCGGCGGAAACGGTCGGCGTGGCTCGCGCCGGGTCGAGCAACAGCGAGTAATCGCGCAGCAATTCCTGCTTTCCCGAGCGCACATCAATCAGAAATTCCACCAGCGGTTCCGTGAACGCCTGGCTCGATTGAACATTGAGTACCGGGGCGCCGCTCGCGTCGGTGCCGACCGAAATCATCGCCGAAGACAGGAATGCGGGACGCTCGGCCTGGTAGCGCTGGAAGAGTTCTGGACTTGCCACCGAAGCCCTGATGGCCTTGAGCTCATCCGCGGTCGCGCCGATGATGTCGATCTGAGCCGACAGGGGTTCGTTGAGTTTGGACTCGACGCGCATGTTGCCAAGGCCCAGGGCATGCGACATCTCGGGCAACGACAAAGCCAGGACCAGTAATCGAGGGTACGATCTGAGTAGCATCAGGCACTCCGCAGTATCCGCGGGTATTCGGCCCGCGTGCCCCGTGCACTGCGTCGCCGGGACCCGCGCTCACGTCAATCCACCCGGATGCTATGCGACAAAATTCGGCCTCGGTTAGCGCACGACGCCAGGACTACGACGCAGTTCACATAGATATTTCACAGCGCGCACTCGAGACGTGCCTCTTCGCTAAAGAAGCCGTCACGCGCCACTCGGAGGACGCATTGAACACCGGCCGGGCCCAGGCAGGGACCGGAGCGCTGCGAACCGCTTCCGCGGTCACACTCGCCCATGGGGGTGGTCCTGCCGACGGACCGAGTCCGGGCGCAATACGCCAGCAACGGCGGTCCATCGCAAGTATGCTGCCCAACGGGGAATCTTTTGGGTCCGATGCGCGGGTAGAAGAACGTTGGCACGCAAGATAGCCGCCTCTCATCGTGACGAATCAGCGCGAGGTTCCGTTGGTTGGATGACGCCACGAGCTGCGCGGACTACTGCCATTGCGATTCCGCCTGCAGAGCAACCGTTGCGCGGCAACGGACGCGCTCAACGGCCGGCATCCGGCTGGCAGCTTGCGGCAGAACTGGCTGGGGCGGTGCTGATTGCCTTGTGCGCTATAACGGGCTGCAGCACCCTGCCCCCACAGCAGGCGCGCCAGACTTCTTACGCGCTTCTCGATGCCGCGCAGACACGGCTCGGCGTTGCCGTCGGGCCGGATCTCGCCAGCCATCCGGGCCTGTCGGGCTTTATCCCGTTGAGTACTGGTCCGGACGCGCTTGTGGCACGCTTCGCGCTGGCACGAGCGGCTGATCGCACGCTCGACGTCCAGTACTACGATATTCACGCCGACGCCATCGGGGCGGCCCTGCTCAACGAACTGATTGCTGCCGCGGACCGGGGCGTGCGTGTGCGACTGCTGCTGGATGACCTGCACACCAAGGGCAAGGACGACATTCTGGCCGCGGTGGATTCGCATCCGAATCTGGAAGTTCGCCTGTTCAATCCCTTCGTGCATCGTCACGCGCGCTGGATCGACTTTCTGGGCGGCTACGCGCGCGTCAATCGACGCATGCACAACAAATCCATGACGGCGGACAGCCAGGTTTCGATCGTCGGTGGGCGCAATATCGGGGATGAGTACTTTGCGGCACCCGCGGCATTGGAATTTAGCGATTTCGACGTCATGGCCTTCGGTCCTGGAGTTGCCGAAGTGTCCGCCGAATTCGATGACTACTGGAACAGCGATGTCGTATACCCGATTGCCGCGCTGCTTGGCACGACCTCGTCCACCCCAACGGGCCTGACGGAGGTGCGGCGCAAACTCGAGCAGCACATGGAGACGCTCCGTTCCACGCCCTACGCCGCTGCCCTGACTTCGACCGATTTAGCGCGCTCGCTTGCACATAAGGACGTCGCCGTCTACTGGGGTCGGAGCACGCTGATCGCAGATCGGCCCGCCAAAGTGACCTTGCCCCCGGAGGACAGCTCGACACACGCCATGCCGAAGTTACGCGAGCAGCTTGCTCGGGCGCGTGAAGAGCTGATTCTTGTCTCGCCCTACTTTGTGCCGGGCAAGGCAGGCACGCGCTGGCTGCAGGACATGGCGGGTCAAGGAGTAAGGGTAAGGGTTCTGACGAATTCAGACGCCGCCATGGACGTGCCCGGCGTCATGGCCGCCTATTCCGCCTATCGCGAGGACTTATTGCGTTCCGGCATAGAAATTTATGAGCTCAAGCCTTCACTCGTGCACGGGTTGGACAGTAAGGACGATGAGACCCTCCGAGAAAACAACAAAATCGAGCCTGCACGCCAAGTCCTATATGGCCGATGCGCGCACGATCTTTGTAGGCTCCATGAATCTTGATCCACGCTCGGTGGCCCTCAACACCGAAATGGGCCTGGTCATCGAGAGCGCGACGCTGGGCACGCACATGCGTGAGGGGCTATTGACGCCAACTCCCGGAGATTGCCTATCGGGTCGAGCTCGACACCAGCGCAGATCCAAAGGGGAGGCTCGTATGGATCACGCAGGAACACGGCCGGGAGATGCGCTACGAATCCGAGCCTGGCCTGTCATCCTGGGATTCGTTCGTGCGAATGCTGCAGCGCGCGCTGCCTATTGAGAATCAGCTGTAAGCCACGATCGTTGCTCGACATGCGGCTATGAGCAGCATCTAGTTTCGGCACTTCTCCAGGATGAGCCGTTTAAATTGATCGGCATCGGCGATTTCCTGGAAAAACGCCTCGAGATACTCGTTCGCCGATTGCTTGCTGCGCTCGGCAAGGTATGGGGTACTGGCCAGGGATGCAAGCAACGCCGGTCGCTTGCCCAGCAGCTCGCGCGCCGCATCGATCGCTTGGGCATTGAACTGACACAGACCGCGATAGTTGCGCTCCCGCACCGTGCGGATGGGGACCCCCAAGGGCGGCAAGGCATAGGGAGCATTGACGAGTCCGGAGGAATCAAAATCGTAGGCCACAGGAATCAGCTCGTGCGGGTCGTCGGCTGAGGCACCGAGCAACCTGACGTTGTGGCAGCAGTTCCGGCCCGCCGTGGGCAACCGGTCCGACCAATCCTGATTGCCAATCATGTATTGAAAGAGATCCGACCGTGCGACGGCTTCCGCATTCAGCTGCGCGCGTTCGATCTTGTCTGTCTTTACTTCCTTTAGCCCGTTGCGTGCGCCTAGCTCATCGATATCCTCTATCAGGAAGCCGAGGCGGTGGATGCGCACCGAGCCGCTTCGTCCTTCCACATAGTCGATTTCTGCCATTCGCACACGAAAACTCACCGGCGTCATCACATTGAGGAGCTTGTACGCGGCGTACTCGAGCAGGTTGAAATTCTGAAAGTCGCCTGCCTTTCGGCAGTGCGTGGCGAGCTTCAGAACTTTCTGTCCCCTAAACACGGACCCATCCCCAGGCTTCTCCGTAAACTCAATCCTAAGTGGCGGGAAGTCGCAGGTGTTGGGACTGCGGCGCGATATGCCGCGTGCGCTCAAGTGTATCGAATGAACCTCAGGCGTCGGCTCCAGCAGCGTCAATTTGCCCTCGTAGGGCTTGGTCGAGCCTGGTGCCGCGCGGATCAGATCGTCAAACGGCGCTTCAATACGGAGCTTTAGGATCGCTTCGGAGGCAAATAAAGGTTTGGGGCCAGACCCTGCCAGTGCCGAATCGCACAAAGCAAGGGTGAGCGCAACAAGCCAGGCGCGCAGACTTGGCGGCTCTTGCCAACGGAAATGTTCTTTCGGTCTCATCGATTGGAGCTCAGGAGTGTACTCGGAACAGATCGACCCAGGGGAGGTGCCGGCGCGCCAGCCCGGAATTTGGCGGGGCTTGGCAAGGTATTGTCCTCACACGTGTGCCCAATCCGTTGGGCGCTTACCACCGAAGTTGCGTTCCTCCTCACGCACGTCAACCCGGGCACCATTTGGACCATTTGCAAACCCCTCGGTCAACGAGGTGCAGCCGATAACACTCAGTGGCGGCAGCAAAGAACTAGGAGTCCGGACCGAATGCCTAGCCCGTCGGATTGAATCGAGCCGACCTCATGTGCTGCCGCGGATCTTATGTACAACGCGAGTCAGTTGAGCAGCCCGTGCGCCGTCGCTCGCGGACGACAGATACTCACGGGTGCCTGGCGTCACGAAAATCGCATCAAGTCGGTGCGATTTGCTCGGACGCCACTAAGCTTGGTGTGCACCGTCGCCGCCTGCAGTACGGGAGGATTTACATGTTTCGTGATACGCGCTACCTCGCTCTTACCGCGTTGCTCGTCGCGACCATGGTCGGGGTACCGGGCTGTGGCGGTGGCGGCAGCTCCGAGGACATGGGTCAGATGCAATTGGCGGTGGGCGACGCGCCCATCGATGGTGCCCAAGCGGTCGTCGTCAAGTTCACCGGTATCGAGCTAACTGCCAACAGCGGTAATCCGGTTGATATTACCTTTACCTCGCCCATGAGTATCGACCTCCTCAATCAGAGCGGTACGGCGTCTGCGGTGCTGTTCAACCAGCCCATCCCCGCCGGCTCATACGGCCAGATTCGGCTTATGGTTATGGCCGATGGCGATCCGGGCAATTCATACATCACGTTCTCTGACGGCACCGTTCACGGATTGCGGGTCCCAAGCGGCTCCGAAACCGGACTCAAGCTCGTCTCCGGGTTCACGGTGCCCCACAGCGGCGTCGTGGATTACACGATCGACTTCGACTTGCGCCAGGCCATAACCTGTCCTCCGGGCCAGTCACCCGCGTGCACTCTCAAACCCGTCGAGCGCCTTGTCGACAACACGACCGTAGGCAACATCCAGGGCGTTGTAAGTAACACCCTGGTGCCGGACGGATGCACTCCCGGTGTCTATCTGTACAGCAGCACGGCGAGTGCCCCGGAAGACATGAACAGCGTAGCGCCGGCCGACGATGCCAACCTGCCGCTGGCCTCAGTGGTGCCGGTGGCGACTTCGCAGCCACCTTACTACTACCAGTTCACATTTCTCCCACCCGGCACCTACACCGTGGCATTCACGTGTCAAGCTGGGATGGATGATCCTGATCAAGCCGATAGCTCAGTTACCTTCAACCCGGTTAAGACCGGAATCACGGTGACCGCCAAGCAGACGACGACAGTCGATGTTCCGTGAACCGTCACGCGTGGCGTAGGGCCTCGGTAACGGATGGCCTGATTATTCTGAATTAGGAGTGCGCGCACCATGACAAAGCATCTCTGGATCGTGTTGTTAACCGCCTTTGCCACGACGGCGTATGCCGCAGATACGGCGGTGTCGATAAGCGTCGGCCAGCCTGGCTTCTACGGCCAGATCAGTATCGGCAATTTTCCTCCGCCACAACTGGTATACGCGCATCCCGTGGTAATTCACGCGACGCCCGTGGTCGTGGCACCTTCGCCGATCTATTTGCACGTCCCGCCTGGTCATGAGAAGCATTGGAGCAAGCACTGTGCGGCGTACAACGCCTGCGGGCGACCGGTCTACTTTGTGCGCGACGACTGGTACAACAACGTGTACGTGCCGCACTACCGCCAAGTTGCTGGTGAGCACGACGATGACCATGGCCATCACGGTCATGGCCACGACAAGGGCGACGCTGATGATCAAGGGCGCGATCATCACAACCACTAATTGAATTAGGCTGCTTACCCTGCATCTTAGAGCGCTAACGATACGGCTGAGTCACCACTCAGCCCTATCTCGCCTATAGATCGCCGACGGCTTTGCTGTGATAGGAAATGGCGTGCCCGGCTCGAGCTGAATCGGCACTGAATGAATTGGATTGCGTAGCCGGCAGCGGATAGCGCCCGCTTCCGGCTCTGACAGTCGCAGGATGGCCCCAATCGGGAGTGTTTGCTCAGACCGCGGTTGGGCCGATGCTTCGCTCCGGGGACCCCAGCCGGAGTTGGATGGGGACCGCTTAGGGGCGGGCCCAAAACCTTGGCGTGGACGAGCGAGCACGAGCGACGCCGAGCCAATTCGGCACTGTGTCCGCCCGCGGCTCAATCGTGCACGTTCTAGCCAATGCTTAGAGTACGGCAGCAATTGGGTGTAAAACCCGAGCTCCGCGCCCACTCAACGTTCCTGCGTTTCGCCGCGCACCCGGACCTTCGGACCATCCTACCGCCGCGACGACTCCTCGAATCGCGGCGAGGCCCCAAGGTAATGGTACGCAAACGCCAATCCCCAACTAGCGCCGTTGGTGCGATCGACCACAAACTGGCGCTGCCCGGAATCCGCGGTGGCCAAGGCCGCGTGATCAGAACGCAGGGTACTGTTTAAATTGCGTCCCCACAGAGAAAGCTCCCAGTGTTTTCCGGCCAAGCCTATATGTGCGCCTGGTATCCGCTGCGCGCTCAGCCAGTTTAAGTTATCCGTACGCACATATGCGCGACTCGCGGCATAGAAGTCGGCGCGGGCATACCAATGCAGATTCTCATTCAAGTTGCCGTGAACGGTCGCGACGAAGGTTCCTGCCGTCTCGGGAGCGCCCGGTAATTGATTGCCGCCGATGTCTGGGGATAATTGCCCAGAGGGTGGAGCGGGCACCAAGTCGCAAATCTCGGAGGTGCAGGTGCTTACTAGCGAGCGGTCAATTGTCCCTGAACCGAAACGCGCACGTGCGTAGGCAACTTCCAGATCGAGATCGAGCCAACGACTCGGTCGCGCGCCGAGTGCAATCTCCGCGCCCTTAACCATGACGGTACCTAGGTTGCGAGTCACAGGATACGGAATCGTTGGATCGAGTGAATTCTCACTCAATTGCATGTTTGACCAACTCACCCAGTAGATATCCGCCGAAACACTGACGCGTCGATCTGCACGGGACGTTTTCATCCCAACTTCGTAGGTCCAATTGGTTTCCGCTCCAAATTTTGCTTCCGAAGGCAATGGCGAATCATTGAATCCCCCGGAGCGGGCACCCTTGGCCGCTGAAAGGTAGGTCTCGAGTTCATGCGGCCATGTGTACTCCAAAGTAAAGCGCGGCGTGGTAAATGCCCAGCTGCCGGACCTCGGCGGATCCGGCGGACCGCCCGTGAGCGATTGAACTTGAGTACTGATGCGCTCCTCGCTCCAACGCAGCTCGGCCCGCAAATCCAAGGAGGCGGTCACGGCATAGGACAATGAGCCGAAGGCGGCCCCGAACCGATTGGTGCCGGCGTCTCGGCCGTAAGGCACCAAGCTAAGCGGTGTATTAGTGGTAGCAACGTCCGTCACGAAGATTTCGCCCGGCGCAAGTGCGCGTCCATCGGCGGCGAAACCGACATGCGTCAAAGATCGGTTGTCGGCCCAATACAGTCCCATCAGCCATTGCAGTGTCCCGTAACCGCCCGACAGGCGCAGCTCTTCACTCCACTCGTGGTCGTCGACGGGAAATCCGCTGAAATAGACGTTGGCGAGTTGGTAACGAATGATCGCATCGGGCGCACTCGCTAGAGTAACGGGCAGAAGTTCGCCGCTGCTGGAAAGATCCCAGTCGTCGGGCCCGTCATTGATTTGGGTCTGTACAAATGCCGTGAGGCTGGTCATCGTCGCGAAGGGCCAACGCTGCTCCAATTCGAGCCGCCCGAGCACGGTTTGCGACCTGAGGCCTTCTGCGTCCGGGGAGATGTCCACCCATTTGGGTGCCGGGAACTGGTCCGCAATAATTTATGATAGTCTCCAGCTGATCGGACTTCGCCCGCAATTGAACACCGGCGGCACAGGCTCCCATAGCAAATCGCGGCGTGGCATCGCGCTGATTGTCGAACCAATAGCCGGTGAGTTTTGCATTCAGGTCTTCTTCGCCACGCCAATACCAGAGTGCCTGTAAGGGCCGATTGCTTGCCGCCGCCTAGACGATTCTGCGGACTCGCCGCATTGTTTATGGTGCCATCGAATGTTTTATGCATGGCGGCAACTCGGCCTTCGAACGCTCCGCCAATTGCGCCGCTTGCATACAGTGATTGCCGGTAAAAGGAGTCGCTACCAAAGTCCGCCTGCGCGCCGACTTCGCGCGTCCTGCTTGGTTGCGCGCTTTCGTAGGAAATCGCGCCGGCAAAGGCGTTTCGACCGATTAGTGCGTTTTGCGGGCCACGCAGCACGACGACATTCGCAAGATCGAGCATGCTGGCATCAACGGCGTAGGCATTCGAGATATATCTCCATCGATAAGGGTCGCCACGTTATTTTGATTGCTACCAAGATTAGTGGCCGACATGTCGCGAATGATCGGAACACCTCCTTGGCCTCGACCATAGGAGTACGACAGCCCGGGAACGTGCTGCACTAAGTCAGTCAGGTCGTAGATTCGGCCACGTTCAATCTCATCACCCGACACGACGCTTAGAGCAAGCGGCACTTTCCAATCCGGTTCGGCCATGCGCCGGGCCATGACTATCAGCTCGTCGATCGACTCATCAGGACTCTCACCTGAAGCAGTGAGTGCGAAGACCGTGCTGAATGCCAGTGGTACAAGCGCGAAGCCGACTCCGTGGCTACGCAACACCCTTGATCTTCCTCGGCGAGTGCAAGATCGAGGTGCTCGACTCCGGCTGTTTAGATGCAGATGAGTTGAAGCGCTTTGCCAGCGCTTGGTAGTCGGGGTCCGATTTAAGCCAGCCCGCTTCGTCCTGCCAATCAAAGAACATATTGTCGTGAGCGGCAACGCATCGCTGCAGCCACTCAAGCGCTTGGTCCCGTTGATGGAGCATGACCTCTATAATGGCGACCGCCGAAGGCTTCTCGAGTTCCCGCGCCTCCCGCGTGATTACTTCCAGCAACTCCTGTGCCGCGGCAGATTGACCCGTCAGAATCTCGGCCTCGGCCAAACCGACCTGGGCTGGTAACGAACCCGGGGAGATTGCCTCCGCTTGTTGAAATTGCGGCAGCGCCTCGGCGTAACGACGCTCGCTCATGTAGGCCCATCCGAGTTTAATGCGGCAGACAAAATACTTAGGATCAAGTTCGACCGTCCTTTGCAACTGCGCAAATCCTTCCTGTTTCTTACCCGCTGATATGAGAGCATCACCGTAAACGCAATTGGTGCTGGAATTTAACGGGTCGAGGCGAATACTGTGCTCCAGCTCGCGCAAAGCATCGGTCATCTGATGCTGATCAAAGAGATCGTCCGCATAGCGCTTATGCGCCCAGGCATCGCTTCGGCTTAAGGCCACCGCGCGCGCCAGAACCGATTGCAGTTGCGGGTCGGCAGCGCCGCCCTGATCCCACAGCGACAACGCCATACCAAGTGCGGTCCAACCGGCTGATTGCTCTGTATCCAGCTCCACGGCTTTTCTGGCCGCGGCCAGTGATTTTGGCTTGGCTTCCCGGACCTCATACCCACGGCAATACTGTTGCCGCCGAGAAGCGCATACGCTTGCGCGAGTCCGGCGTAGGCCGGTAGCAAACTTCGAATCCGCCGCAATCGTAGCTTCGAAGTGCGCAATGCTGGCGCGCTCGCCCTCTTTGGTGCGTTGATTGACAAGATACATGCCGCGCAAGTACTCATCGTACGCAGTTGGAGGCGGCGCGTGCACCTTAGCGACGCGACTGCGTTCAGCCGGGGTCATCGTCACAGCGATTGCCTCCACCACCGCTTGCGCCAATTCGCTTTGCAAGGCAATCACCGACTCGATTTCGCGATTGTAGCTATGCGCCCAGAGCGGATGATCATCGGCCGCATTCACCAGACGCACATTGACCAACAAGTGTTGACCCTTGCGCGCGATCGATCCTTCCAGTACCGCGTCGACTTGAAGATCCGTTGCGATTCTGGCGACCGGTACATGCTCTCCCTTGTAATGCAACGCCGTGGTGCGCGAGATCACATTCAGGTGTCCTATATTGGCCAGATCGGTGATCAGAGTGTCGGTCATGCCATCAGACCAAATAGTCCTGTCCGGGTTCGGTAGATAGGTTCTCTAAAGGCAGCACGACAATCGAACCGACCACCGAGGCTCCATAAAAAGTACGCGACGTCACCCAAATGCCGGCACTCAAAGCTATGGCAACGCAATACCAGTCCACTTCGCGCGAACGTTAATTCGCCGGGTTCGTTGGCTTGCGTCGCTATCGACTGTTGCTCCCGGCATAGCCAACGCTGGGGTTGTCAGTAGCCCGTAGCCGCTCCTCCCGGATGCGAGAACTTCGATGTTTAATCGTACCCGACTCGCGGGATGGTTTCTAAGAGACGCGGTTGATCACGCGTCTCACCCAAGGCTTCACGCAGCTTGGCAATGGCATTGTTGAGGCCGTGATCCACATCCAAATAACCTTCGTCTGCCATAGCTTGCGATGCAGTTCCTCCCGCGTCACCACGCTACCCGCTCTTTCCAACAAGAGATCCAGCACTTGGGCTCGTTGCTCCTGCAGACGGATCAGCGCGCTCGCCCGTGCGCAGTTCTCGCGCCAAAAAGTCGAATTCGAATTCTGCAAACCGTATGACCCGCATGGCGCGAGTATGGGCGACGTCGCAGTCCCGACTCTAGATCTGCTTGTGACCGGCTATCTCTTCTGAATTCCTCAAATATACAGATATATCAATGAGTTAACTTAAGGAGAAACATGTGTGAAACCGTGTGATGTCGCTGATCGACTCTGAGCTGCGCGCAGGAAATGGCGTCCGCTCGAGTGAATCGGCCCACCATCTATTAAACACAATATAACATTCACATCATATTTACTCACAACTTTAAATCTCTTTACCAAATTTTTCATACTTTATCTTCATCTTCACTTATATACTCATATTCTTTTATCTATCTACCATCTCTACACCATCTACAATAACAAACTTCCATACTTTTTTTTTTTTTTTTTTTTTTTTTTTTTTTTTTTTTTTTTTTTTTTTTTTTTTGCAGCTCTAGCGGTTATTGTCCTTGGGCACGGCCGGCCTTTCGGCCCCCTCCTCGGCTTTCTGAGCGGTGGCTTCGTGACGCGCCTTCGCGGCAGCGTCCTGCTCTGCCGCGTTCACAGCGGCGTCTTCCTCATTGGTCTGCTCGGTGGCCTCCACCGCCGCCTGCTTGGCCCTGAAGCTGCTCACGGCGGCACTATAGAGATCGGCCAGGCTCTGGATTTTTTCGAGTTCCTCGTTCTGGCGATTGACATACTCGGAGGCGATCTTGGATTTCTGGTCGTCGGTAATGTCGGGCCCGATGGCGTCGATTTTGGCTTGCTGTTCGGCTTTCAGGCATTGCGTAAACGCTTCGACCTCGGTGGTGTGTTCCTGTAACGCGTGGTTGGCGGCGAGTATCTCCTCCCTGGTTGCCTTGTTGCCATTGGGAATCCTAACGTCGTTGAGCGGCGCAACACAGTCGGCAAAAGCAGGTGCCGCCGTCAAGGGAGCAACGATTAATAGGAGTAGCAGGGCTTTCATCAACGTCTTCCTCCTTGGTTGCGGCGGCAGTCTGACTTATATTCACTCGCAGTGGCTAAGATTCATTTCTGCTGCATTAGTGCGCCCCGGCCGGAGTTTCACCGGCGACCTACCGCTTGGGAGCGGGAAAAAGGGCTTGCCGGAAAGTGACCGAGGATCACCGACGGTGAGCCAATTCAAGGTGTTATCGATTCCCCGCTCCTGCTCGACTATACCTGGTGCTCTCTAATGACTAGACAGTGATTAGACAGTTTAATAGATCCGCGGCGGACAGTGCGCCTAGCTGGCACCCATCGGTGCAGGTTTCGGCTAGGTGCCCGTACCTGTTAGCGCGACGGACCGTAGGCCGCCACCTCCGCCATTGACTTTCAGGAACGCGGACTTTGCGCCCTTCGTCGTCGGCTTGAAACTCACCTTGATGGAACAGGTCGCGTGCCCCGCAAGCGATTTGCCGCAGTTGTTGGTAGTGACAAATTGCCCACGAGCGGCACCCGTCAGCGCGATGCTGGTGATGGCCACAATTTTAGCGCTGGTGTTCGTAACGGTCACCTGTTTCGTCGCGCTGGTGGTATTGACGGGATGATTGCCGAAAGCAAGCGACCGCGGGGTTAGTGTGAGGACTGTCCCCTGCAACAGGTAGGGCACGTTTTTCAGCCCTGTGCGGCTGTCGGTTCCGTGGGCCAGGATATCGCCGGAATCATTGATGAACAGGCCGTCAGTCAGAGTGACGTGCGACTTAAGCGGATCGCTCGGGTCGATGAGCGTGTTTAAATCCTGAATCTTGGTGCCGTCATGTCTCCAAAGAAAGGCATGCGCCACCGCACTGCCGGCAAGAGCTGCGTTGCCCGTCACCTGACCTGAGAAGTTGATGTCATTTGCGCTGCTGCTGGTTCCACCCAAGGTCCCGAGATCCTTCATCGCCGTCCCGTCGTTTAGCCATACAAACGCGTGAGTAGCCCCGCTCGTTTTGTTCGCGAACCCCGCAACCTGCCCGGAATCATTAAGTGCATTCGGGGTGCTGTTCGCGCCGCCTAAAGTGCCCAGATCGTGCATCGGCGTACCGTCATTTCTCCAGAGAAATGCGTGGGTTCGGGAATTCCCCAGCAAGTAACTGACGCCCGCGACCTGGCCGGAGCCGTTAATGAAATAGGCGTCGCTGTAGCCGCCACCGAGATCTCCGAGCTGGCGCAGCGTCGTTCCGCCATTTACCCAGACGACGGCGCGGGGTGCTCCGGTGGTGTCGGAATCCGAATACCCCGCGACCTGCCCGGCGTCATTGATGGAGCGCCCGGTGCTGTTTTCGCCGCCGAGGTTGCCCATGTCACGGATGAGCGTACCGTCGGGTGTGCCATCGGGAGTCCAAAAACATGCCGTCGTGCCGGAATTGCCGAAGGAGCCGGTCAATTGCCCCTGATTATTCATAGCGACGGTACGGATTGGGAGGGTATCCGTGTTGTTAGGGATCCTTCGTGCCGGCGTGCCATCGCCCGATGACACGAAGGCAAATTGGTCGCCCAGGCCGTCGGGCTGGTCCGCCATGTCCCCGGCGACCAGGCCAGACGCATTGATGGCTCTGGCGTAGCTGTATGAGCCAATACCATCGGGACCGAGGTCAATCATCGGACTACCGTTGTTCTTCCACAGGAATGCGTGCTTGTCGCCGTGCGCGTTGCACGCCGTGCCGGCCACTCGGTCGGCCCCATTGAGGCCAACCACTGTGGGCACAGACGTAGTGCAGCCACCCAAGTAGCCAAGAGCCTTGATGCGGTACATCGCCTGCGCGAGGCTGGTTCCCGACCACGTTATCCATACGAGAGCCGCCAGCCATCTGAAAATCGTGTTCATCACTCCTCCGAATCCGATTATTGCGGTGTCGGCACGGGATGTGGGAGCACCGATGACAGCGCCTTTCTGCCGCCACCATACATTGGGCCAAACCTCCGCATGGCATTCGGGCGCGCATGCATCCCCTGGCCGGTTACGTTCCGGTCCCAGTGACGCTCACGGGCTGGGGAGGTGCGCCTCCGCCTACGTTGACATTGAGTGCCGCGGTCTTAACGCCGACGCTGGTGGGTTTGAATGACACATACAAAGTGCAGTGGCCGCCGGGCCACACCGAGGTGCCACAATCCTGGCTCGACACGCCGAATTGAGTCGGGTCATTACCACCGAACCTGATGGACAGAATCGGCAGAGGTGCGCTGCTTAAATTGGTGAGCACCACTCGCCGACGGTAGGTGACAGGAGTTCCAACGGCTTTGCTGCCCAAATTAAGCGAAGTCGGCGAAAGCGTGAACTGAGTAGTCACTCCTTCCCCGCTCAGTTGCACTGCTTTCGAGCCGGCGCCCGAGCCCATGCTCACATTCAGTGACGCCGTCTTGACCCCGTTGCTGGTGGGCTTGAAGACAATATCAACAGCGCAAGATGTCCCCGCGGCGAGAGCGCTTCCGCAATGAGAAGCGAGTAGAAACTGAGCGGGGTTTTGTCCGCCGAGTTGAATGGTGTTGATCGGAAGACTGGTTGAGCTGGTGTTTGTCACATGCACCGTCCGCATTGGACTGCCAACGTCACGAGCCTGTTTGCCGAAGTCCACTGCATCGGGGGTCAATGCAAAAGGCCCCGGCGGCAGGGGGTTCGACCGCTCATGGATGTATGCATCGAAGAGGTCATTGTGATCGGCGGCCACGAACTGGCCATCCGAGCTGAACGCAACGAATCGCCCGTCAGCGCTTATGGACGCTTGAAAGCTGCCGCCGGGCTGAGACACCCGCATTCCGCTTGAATCCACACTCACTATTTCGGTGATGCCGGTCTGGCGATCGTGTACGAAAACGTCGCCTGCCGAATAGACGCCGCTATTGTCGGGCACCAGGTCGCGGGCCAATGAGCCAAAAGCCACGTAACGTCCATCGGCGCTGATCGCAGGTACACTGCTCTGGCCGAAAAGCCCGGCCTGCGCTCCGCTCGAATCCACGCTGACCCGTTCTATCAGGCCGGTTTGCCGATCTCGCACGAAAACATCGTAAGTTTCATTCGTATCATTGGGAACCTGATTGGGGCAATCGGAAGCGTACGCCACGAAGCGCGCATCGAAGCTGAGCGCAGGATAGAAGCTGTTCTGTCCTCGTCGGCACACTTTGCTAATACGCTCGGTGGTACCGGCCTGCCTGTCGCGCAGGTAAATATCATAGCTCGCTGTGTCGTGGGGCGCGAGATTGGCGTCCGAAACAAATGCCACATAGCGGCCGTCGCCGCTGATGACCGGAAACGTGCCTCCGTCACCGGGGGCCTGGACTCCGGCCGAGCTCACGCTGACTCGTTCCGTAGTGCCAGCCTGCCGGTCACGCACGAAAATGTCATAGCCATTATTAGTATCACCAGGCACGAGATTGGAGGCATGAGACTCAAACGCTACATAGCGGCCGTCGGCACTGATGGAAGCGTCGTCGCTGAATTCGTTGCCCTGTACTCCGCTTGAATTGACACTTACCCGCGAGGTGACCCCGGTTTGGCGGTCGTGCACGAATATGTCGGTTTGTCCATTGGTGTCGCCGGGCACCAGATTGGTGGCGTCGGACTCGAAGGCGACGAAGCGGCCGTCGGGGCTTATAGCCGGAGCCCTACTTTCCCCGTTCGCCTGCGCACCGTTGCTCTTTACGCTCACTCGTTCTGTCACACCGGATTGCCGATCGCGCACGAAAATGTCCGCTGACGCGTTCGTGTCGCCTGGCACCAGGTTGGGAGCCTGTGAAGTGAAGGCGACATAGCGGCCGTCGCCGCTCACGGAAACTTGGAGCGCAGAACCCCCCGCTACACCTGACGTTGTTACGCTGACGAGATCGGTATCGCCCGGTGCGCCGTAAGCCCGCGCCATCGGCCCGATCAAAACCAGCGTGCACGACGCGGCAAATAACAAATGGGACCGAAGCATGTGCCTATACCCCCGCAAGACTAGACGCCCACTTCTGTTCGTTCGACAGTGTCCTTGCTCCTGCACTGTGTACAGGCCCTTCATCTGATTTTTTTGTAGGTCCCAGCCGACACTGAAGCGGCAATTCGACTGAGCGGGGCTGCGCTCGGCATCTCTAAAGACCCTTCCATAGCCGAGTGCGCGCCGTGCCCTGCAATACAATCTACTGACTGTCATCTGGATCTCGTATAACTCCCCCGCGGAGACGACGTTGCGCCCGTTTTGACTTATTGCGCAATGGGTAATAGTCAGTAGTGGCGGTGCATTTGATGGCGGATCACGAACTCCGCCGAATATCCTACAGGCACCCTTCGTGTGCTCGATGACCGCGGCAACCATCACTTGCGGAGTACTCGAAACCCAAATCCCGCGAGACGTTAGACGAGTCTTAGAACTTTCGCCGAGCGCTCAAACTATTTTCAGGCAAGTCATTGCATTGCTGGCGCCCCAGGCTGGAGTTGAACCGGCGACCTACCGCTTCGGAGAACGAGAGCACCGGAAGTGAACACAAGTGTGCGTCAGCGAGCAGCAGGCCAATCAGCAATATACCTTACGCCACGTCACCCTCGCGTACGCTCGTTGCCGCCGACGCATTAGACCCGTAGCTCCAAGATCCGCAGTAGCCGACAGGTCGCTACGGTCGCGAAACACAGCTGCGAGGCGCGTCGACAGTAAGGCCGAATGTTGTCGGCGTTCCGATTAGGCGCCGGGGAACCCGTTACGTCTTGAGCGCGGACTGCAGCCACTTGGCCCAGTGCACATCTTCCTGGCGGTAGCTGATAAATGCGCTCTATCGGAAAATCGATTCAACCGGACATTCACTCATGGCGATCTCCGGATCGTACCGGTGAGCGCTCTCATCTTCGTCATTTAGTCCACGGACCGCGCTCCGGCCTGGTAATCAGCCAACCCGTCGGGTCGGTGCAGAATGCAGCCTCTCGACCCTGCGTTACAGGGAGGCGTTTAGTGGCAACGCCTTTTCTTGGCGTGGTCGCCCAGCTGAACCTTGGCTATCGCGTGCCCTGATGCAGGAGGTCAGGTGCCGCTGCCCTTCAAGTTCACCGACCGAAATGGCACGCCGGCTGCGGTGACACGCAGCTCCGCCGTCTTGGCGCCCGCCGCGGTGGGCTTGAATGCGACTTGTATAAGGCAGGAGGCGCCCACCGCAAGCGTGTTACCGCAATGCGAGGTCAAGGCAAACTGACCCGCATTTTGCGCCGCGAGTGCGATCGAAGTGAAAGACAACGCCTTAGTGCCTGTGTTGATCACCGTAACGGTGCGGTTGCTGACGGAGCCGCGCGCGCGGACGCCATAGTTCATGTTGCTCGGCGTGAGTGCAAACGGCGGCACTGTTGCAATCCCCGAATCGCGACGATAGGTATTAATTTGCGAAATGGCGCGACTGTCGTACGGCGTGGCCTGAAACACCGCATACCGGCCGCTCGGGCTCAAGGCCGGCTCGAATGCCGAGCCCGTGCCGAGCTGTCCGTTCGGATCAACATTCACCTGTTCGATAACGCCCGTGTAGCGATCGTACCGGTAGACATCCGAGTGCTTAACGAGAGTGTTGAGGTCCGTCGTGCTGAGCGTGTAGGTTATGAAACGGCCATCGGCGCTGAGGCGTGGATTGCTGCCGTCTTTCTCACTCGACACCACGAGCTCGGTGACCCCGGTCTGCCGGTCGTGGACAAAGATCTGATATATCGCGCCATTGCTGGGCACGAGGTCGCTCCTCCCGCTGTAGAACGCCACATACCGTCCATCGCCGCTGATGCTGGGCCCGTAGCTTTCGACGGTCGATTGGCGTCCATCCGTGGTGACGCTCTCGCGCTCGGCAACGCCGGTCATCCGGTCCCGAACAAAGATGTCCCCCGTCTTGTTGGTGTCGTTGAGCACCATATTCGACGCTTGAGAATAGAACGCCACGTAGCGACCGTCGGAGCTGAGCGATGGCGTATAGCTTCGTGAAAAGCGGTTGCCAATGTTGCCCTTGACACGGCGGCTGATCCATTCGGTGGTTCCGGCCTGACGGTCCCGTAGGTAGATGTCGACCGCCACGTTGCTGTCTTCCGGAACGACATTGGCGTTGGTAGTCCAGGCAACGAAGCGCCCGTCCGCCGATATCGTGTTCTCATAGTAGAACTCCTGCCCTTCGGCGGACTCGCTGACTTGGGCCCCGGAAGGATCGCGACTGACCAGTTCGTTGAGGCCGGTCTGCCGGTCGCGCACGAAGATATCCCAGCCATTGCCGTTGATGTCATTCGGTATCAGGTCGGCCGCCCAGGACTGGAATACGACAAAGCGGCCGTCCGCGCTCATTCCCCCAAGGTGCGACTCGGCCCGGCCAGACGGTGAATCGGCCACCGCCGGACCGCCGCCAATTCTTTCAGTCGTGCTGGTGGCCAGGTCGCGAACGAACACGTCACCCTGGTGATTGTCGTCGCCCGCAACGATGTTGCCGGCCTGCGACGAAAAGGCCACCAGACTTCCATTCCCGCTCACGGCCGGCGGCAGGTAGTCGGTACCCTCCATTGGCCCGATTGGAGGCAATGACGGCGCGGGAAACCGCCGCTGTCGTTTGGACCTGACGATCCCTGACAAACGCATCCGGATGCTCATTGCGATCGCGCGGCACCAGATTGTCCGAGTCGGTAATAAAGACTGCGAGGCGCCCATCGGCGCTGATGCCGCCAGCGCTCGAACCCGAATTCGCCTGGACCCCGTTGGTGCTGACGTTGAGCCGCTGTGTGACGCCGCCCTGAAGATCTCGAATGAAATAATCTTGCCGTCCATTGCTGTCACCGGGAACCAGGTTGCTCGCAGTGGAAATGAACGATACGAACCGCCCGTCGTCGCTGACCGCGTCGACGCTGTTCTGACTCGAAGCCTCGGCCTGCGCGCCTCCCGCCGCGAGGTTCACCCGGGTCGTCAGGCCCTGTTGCCGGTCGCGCAGAAATACGTCGTATGTGCCATTGGTATCGTTCGCGACCAGGTTCGTGGCGTTAGAGTCGAAGGCGACGAAACGTCCGTCGGCACTGACGGCTCCGCCGCTGGAGTAGCTGTTGCCCTGCTGTTCTGCGGAATTGACACTGACACGCTCCGTCACGCCGTTCTGGCGATCGCGTACGAACACATCGGGCCACCCATTGGTATCGCCGGGGACGAGATTGGTCGCCCATGATGAAAACACGACGAACCGGCCATTGGCGCTGATGGCCAGCGCAGCGGACACCGGGCCTTTATTGGCGACCTGACCATTCGAATTCTCGCTGACCCGGTCGACGGCAGACGTTTGCCGATCATAGACATAGGCGTCTTCGAACATGTTGTTGTCGTCGGGCAACTCCAGCAAGGATGTGAACGCCAGGTACCGACCGTTCCCGCTCAGCACCGGAACGGACTGCACCGGTAGCGTTTTCCCATTAAGAGTCAGGCGCTGCGTCGTGCCGCTCTGGCGATCGCGAATAAAATAGTCGATCTGGGTCTCGTCGTCCGTCGCGGTCAGATTCGTGGCTCTTGACGCAAACAGCACGATGCGGCCGTCGGCGCTGATCTGCGGGATGGAGCTCTCGTCGTTGGCCTGCACGCCCGCGGAACTCACGCTTACCCGCTCGATGGCTCCTGACGCGAGCGTCTCAACAAAGATATCCGCTACCCCATTGGTGTCACCGGACACGAGATCGTCGGCATCGGAGGAGAAGACTGCGAAGCGACCGTCCGCGCTGATCTTCACCTGTACCGTCGACCCATTGGCCGTCGTCTGATTGGGCAAGCGAACGCTGACCAGATCGACATCGCCTGCCGCGGCCAAAGCGATCGCTGGGCTGACCGACAGCAGCGTGAAGGCCAGAGGTAACAAGCCATTCCCATAGCGGGTTGTGCAGAGCCGTTGCATAAGGTGCTCCCGAGATGTGACGATGTTTTGAATTGCAGGGAACTGGGCAGGCGCCACGGCGCGGCGACTGAAAGCGCTGACTGCGCAGCCTCGTATTCGCGTGAATGACATTAGACGCGGCCTTCCCCTGACCTGCCATTCGATTCACTCCGCGAGGAATATCGCACACTGCTTATCGTCTTTACCAGCGAGACAACACCAGTTTTGCGCGCGCAAGGTGCAACAGAAAATCTGTAGGCTCTGGCTTACAGCGCCCCAGTATTTCAGTCACATGTGGGGTGAACTACCCATTGACGTACAGTCGTGCCAAATAATTGGCAGCCACCAAACGCTGGGCGAGAAGCCGCAATTGAGGACGATTTTCGGCGGAAAAACGCCAGAGATTAGACAACCATTAGACACTCCGTTGGAATCGCAAACTATCGCGCGCTAACTGGTGATTTCTTGGCGCCCCCGGCCGGATCCGCGGTTGTATGCACGCCGCCCCCGCTGGATCAATCAAAACCCATTCGGAGGAGCGGCATATGCGGGGCCCGGTTCGCGTCGGTTCGAACTTCCGTGTCCTGGGTCCCGTCTTGGGGCCTTCAATTCTCGGAAGATGTGGGATGTTTTCCTGCCGTGCGCCGGAATTCGGTCAGTTCGGACCTCAACGACTCCAGCTCTGCCAGTTGCTTCGTCATTGAGTGCAAAACTTTGTCCTGCGACTCTAGGTGTCGCGTCAGTGACAGGACTTGATCGTGTTCCCGCTGTAGTTCGTTCAATAGCAATGGGGTGAGCGTCTCATAGGCCACGGTCTCAGGTTGACCCTTCTCGTTGTAGACCACCAGTTCCGGCATCACCTGGGCCACCTCTTCTGCGATCAGTCCGTACTGTTTGGGCTTCTGGCCATTCTCGTCCGCCTTCTTGTACCGGAATGTGACCGGACGAAGGGCTAGGAGGCGATGGCTGGCATTCCCCATCGAGCGGATGTCTTCCTTGTAACGGCGTGAGGACAACACCACACCCAATTGACCTGAAGAATTGACCTTTACGGTGGCCCCGAACGTCACATTCACGCCGCTCACACCGGCGAGAAAGGCCGCCTGCTGCGTGTTCTGGGTACCAATACGGATTACGGCCGTTTCTGCCGCCACGCCGCGGCTGCCGATATCGATGTTGTTGCTTCCCGTCGTCAGGTTGTAGCCCGCATAGGGCCCAACTGCGATGTTGTTCGCTCCCGTGGTGTTGTATCCCAATGCGAAATACCCGTCCGCGCTGTTATAGCCGCCCGTCGTATTGCGGTACAGCGCACCATAGCCGGTCCCGTTGTTCCCGATTCCCGAAGTATTCGCGTTGATGCTGAAAGCACCGTACCCGGTGTTGTAATTTCCAGTCGTATTCTGATAGAGCGACACATAACCACTGGCGTTGTTCTGCAAACCTGTGGTGTTGTTGTACAGAGCAAAGTACCCGACCGCGTTGTTGTAACTGCCAGTGGTATTAGAAGCCAGCGCCGCGCTTCCCATCGCGTTGTTATCGATGCCAGTGGTGTTGAAGCCTAACGCCTGATAACCACTGGCATTGTTGTTGCTACCGGTCGTGTTGGCAAAGAGCGCGTAATAGCCGCTGGCAGTGTTGAAGCTGCCGGATGTGTCGGTGTAGAGCGCGGAGTTGCCGAAGGCACTGTTGTCGCTACCCGACGTGTTCACATTGAGTGCATTCGTGCCATACCATGTGTTGCCGATTTGCGCCATCGCCGTACCGCTACAGCCCATGGCAATTGCCAATCCTAGAATCACGCGATTTATATTCATGATGATGTGTTCCCTATATATGCGTCAGCCCTGAGGCGCGGACAGTCTAATTGCTCAAGTGTCTACGCCGACTCCATCGCACTGTCAATCACGTTCAGTGAGTAGAATCCGGGAACGTGGTCGGACCGCCTTCACGTCGTTTAAACAGACCGGCCAATGAGGCTGTGCTCTACTGAAGCGACAGGCGATTATGTGCCGCCCTTGATTTCAAGGTCCTTAATGATTTCCCTGACTTGTGAGTTATCCGCGATTTGAGTATCGAAAAGTGCGAGTGGCGGCCCCGGTTGGAGTTGAACCGGCGACCTACCGCTTAGGAGTGGGACCAACAGTCTACCGGAGCTGCCCGCGACTGACCGAGGATGGGCCAATTCAGTTCGTTAATCACTACCCGGCAAGCCTCGCTCAGCTCCGCTAATCGCCAATGATTAGACACTTATTAGACTCCGCGACTCGGGCGGAAGTAACCTCACTAGTACTGGGCCGGACCGGGCGACAGCGACCATGCCCAGGCACATAGGATTCGCGTGCCCATTGCTAAGTACAGTGAGAGTAGTAACCTCAAGAGGCGCGTGAGGTTATGAACATTGAGGTGGCTTCTTCACTCGCTAGCTTTGTGCAATTACTTACGAAGCGGATTTCACGGCGCCGTGGTGTATCAGCGGCCAAGTGTCACCCGACGACTGCAGGCCCTTTCTGCAAGCGCCTCGTCATGTCATTGCGTCTCATTATGTCGCTCAAGGTCATATGCGACTGCAGCCGGAAGGCGGTGACGCGATAGATGTCGGTGTGGGTGAGATTGTGCTGCTGCCGCACAACAGTGCTCATACGTTTGGAAGTGAGCTGTACTGCGCGCCCGTGCCAGCACGAGATATCATCCAGCCGCCCCAGGATGGTGGGCTAGCGCGCATCGTCCACGGTGGCGGCGGCGCGGCAACTCAACTGCTATGCGGCTATCTTGGTTGTGATACACCCTTCAGCCCAGTGCTTTCGGCATTGCCGACGGCATTGAAGGTCAACGTACGATCAACCCCATCAGGGGCGTGGATCGAGAGTTCTTTCCGTTTTGCCGCAAGCGAAATCGCTCGCAATAGAAGTTAGGATGTCACGCTCTGTCTTTGCGGAGCGCTTCAGTTCACTAGTGGGCCAGCCACCGATGCAGTATCTGGCCATGTGGCGCTTGCATGTGGCGGCGCAGTACCTGCGAGAGGGTCGGGGCAGCCTTGCCCAGATTGGTGCGGCCATTGGTTACGACTCGGAGTCGGCGTTCAGCCGTGCCTTTAAGCGCCAATTCGGCGTGTCGCCTGGTGGTTGGCGTCAGTGATAGGGCGGCGAGTGCTATTGCCGGCCAAAGGCCGATCATCGCGACCGATTGCTCCGGGTCAAAAATAGTCCTGCAGGACGACCAGTGGCCCGTCCAAAGCGCTCGCATGCAGGTATGGAATCCGGGCTAAACCGCTGCGTCACCGCTGCGCGCACTCGCCGGGCAAGCGATTGCCCAAAAAAAAGCGTTACAATTCAATCACGCCCCTGTAGCTCAGTGGATAGAGCGACCGCCTCCTAAGCGGTAGGTCGCCGGTTCAACTCCGGCCGGGGGCGCCAAGATCCTCCAAAGACAGTCAAACCGCGGATAACGTACAAGCGATGAGCGCGTGAATAGGCCGTGGTATGCATTGATCTAGGATTGCACCCGGGGACGTCCACAATCACGCAGGTTGTGGAAGTTTCGGCCCGTAAGCAACTCATCGATTCACATTCAAGTTAGCCGATTTAGTAACTCCACTGGACGACGCGGTGATCACGACCTTCACTCGTGTCGCTACGGGTCTGGTGGTCACTTGAAAGGACTTGGACGATTGGCCCTTAGGGATCGTGATCGTTGATAGCGCCGGCTTGGCAACAGAAGTGTGGCCACGCCAACATTCAGGGCGCCGAAGTCGGCCCAGCTATGCTTGCTGGGTGAGGTCGTGGTTTCCGCCGGTCTGCCATCGTAGAAGCAGAGCAAATGATCGTTAATCTCGAACACACGCATATTCATCTGCGCAGCGTCAGCGAAGGTGATTGACAGCAGGACCACCAGGAATGCCGGTAGTTTGAGCGCGTTCCTGTTCACATCTGTCCCCCGGTTGCCAGGGACGATTGCGGATTCCATCCCCGTTAGCACTATACGCCGCGTCGATGAAACAGAACGCCCGCTTCGGGGCGATCAATGCGGCAGACGCAGGATCGACTGCAAGCGGCACCTGCTCTGGTACGGAGAGGGTTCTGCGAAGACCTAGCGCTCGCGACCGAGCGCGCTATCCGAAACGTGCGGCGAATCGCGCTATGGCCGATAGAAACTTGTCGTCGCCCCTCTCACAGTGCAAGATGGACTGTTGTTTATTACCCTATCACTAAATATTGGCCGACCGATGTGCAGTCAGATTAATGGCAAATGACGTATTTCTGAGCTACGCCGCCGCCGACAAGGCCGCGGCATTGGCAGTCTTGGCGGGCCTGGAGAGCAGCGGAATCCGCTGTTGGATTGCCCCACGAGACATCCCGGCAGGATCGGAATACGGCCAGGAGATTGTCGAGGCAATCAGATCTTGCCGCATCGTCGTTGTGATCTTTTCGGCAGGCGCGAACAGCTCCCCCCACGTACGGCGGGAGGTCGAGCGCGCCGTCTCAGCGCAACGTACAATCGTGCCGTTCCGTATCGAGAACACCTTACCCACAGGCGCGATGGAATATGCGCTGAGCAATACGCATTGGCTGGACGCGTTGTCCGCTCCACTCGAACCGCACATTGCAACGCTGGTGGCCACTGCGAGGAAGCTGCTGGGCTCCGATGCCAAAAGCGGGCCGGGGCCCTCTGCCTTATCAGCCCATGCAGACAAGCCCTCGATTGTCGTCCTGCCGTTCAACAACATGAGCGGCGATCCAGAACAGGAATACTTCAGCGATGGCATCACCGAGGACATCATCACTGATCTGTCGAAGGTGTCAGGCCTGTTCGTGATAGCGCGCAACACGGCTTTCACCTATAAGGCAAAGTCCGTAAAGGTGCAGGATGTCAGCCGTGAGCTCCAGGTGTCATTCGTACTGGAGGGCAGCGTGCGCAAGGCTGGCGCACGCGTTCGGGTCACTGCGCAGCTAATCAACGGTAAGGACGAAGGACATGTCTGGGCTGATCGCTATGATCGCGACCTGACCGACATTTTCGCCATTCAGGACGAAATTACCCATGCGATCGTTGAGCAGCTGAAAGTCAAGCTGCTTCCGCAGGAACAGAAATATCTCAAACAGACCCCGACAGACAGCATCGAAGCCTATACCTATTACCTTAGGGGACGGCAGTTCCTGCACCGGCATTCGAAATCCTACTACCAGCTGGCGCGGCGCATGTTCTGCAAGGCCGTCGAGCTCGATTCACAGTACGCGCGCGCATATGCCGGAATCGCCGATTGCGATTCATTCTTGTGCCTTCACTATTATGTGGATATCGGCATTGAAAGCATTTTGGCGGCGAGCGCCCGCGCGCTGGCACTCGACGGTAATCTTGCGGAAGCGCACGCTTCGCGTGGGCTCGCGCTCCACCTGGCGAAGCGCAGCGAAGAGGCGGTTGCGGAGTTCGAGCATGCCATCCGGCTCGATCCAAACTCATTCGAGGCACACTATTTCTATGCGCGGGCCTGCTTTACCGAGAACAGCCTGGAGCGGGCCGTGAAGCTCTGTGAGCGCGCGGCCGAGCTCAAGCCGGACGACTATCAGGCATTGGGCATGCTCAGGATGCTATATCACGCGATTGGACGGGATTCGGAGATTGCAGCCGTCGCGCGCAAAGTTGTGGAGCACGCCGAGCGCGAACTGACGCTGCATCCCGACAATCCTCGTCCCGCTTACCTGGGCGGAGCGTGTTTGGTCGTACTCGGCGAACTGGACCGTGCTCGCGAGTGGATGTCGCGAGCGCTGGCCATCGACCCGGACGACCTCCTGACGCAGTACAACGTCGCCTGTGTGTACGCCATGCTCGGTGATACTGAGCCGGCCTTCGATCTGCTGGAGCGCCTGCTGCCCCAAGCCAATGAGGAGACTAAGACCTGGATCACGCTGGATACGGACCTGACAGCGCTCCGTCCTCTGCCGCGTTACCAGAAGCTATTGGAGTTGGTCCAATAGCGACAGTCGCGCAGAGACTCGGCCGTGGCCCCAGCTCTCTTGCATACTGGACCAATGTAAATGGGTGCTAGCGGCGCGATTGTCCGCAGCGGACCTTGGTAATGTCAGACGTTTCGCTCCCGGGAGTGCCCTACGGTCGAATTGGGGCAACACGTACCTGTTGTCGGCCCCACCCCTGCGCGCAGCGCTCACGCAGCGGTTTGGCGTTCGGCACATGGCGCTTTCTATGTCCGTTTGGGTTCATGTGCGTTCACGCGTCCCAGCGCGTTCAATCATATACATTCAACAACGCCTCAGTCGGCCGCTTAGGAGGCGGTCGCTCTATCCACTGAGCTACAGGGGCGTTGTTGAATTGTAACGCTTTTTTCCGGGCAGTCGCTTGCCGGCCGCTGCGCGCAGCGGTGACGCAGCGGTTTGCCCCACCTCCCGGCCGCGGGCGCTTGCTACATGTGTTGGACGGTAGTCGCCTCCATCGACGGAACCCGACTCTAAACCGTCAAGCACTTATCCACGAAGTTGGCATTAAATTTGCCCAAAGCGGACGCCCACCCGAGGCGTTAGGTCAGTTGGACATGAGCGTGATGCTGCAAGGTCGCCACGCCTACTTCAGATTCAAATAGAGCGAGAGCGAGACAACGCTGGTGCTCGCCGTATCGAAGCCGTCGTACTCCAGTCGTCCTCCGACGTTGCCGACATGCGCCTGTACGCCCGCGCCCCAGGTAAATGCGGCGTCATTTTCCGGATACGCTTGGGAGTAATCCAGTAATCCGGGACTGCTGGCCGTGACAGTGTCGTTCAGTTTGTAACTTGCGAGTCCCGCTTTGCCATAAACCTCCAGGTTCGGCAGCGGGACCGGCAGGAAACCGACGGCGTAAGCCGCGAATGCCTTTGCATCCGACTCCCGGACAAACGAGCCGCCGCGGTAACCCACGCTCGGGGGAATTTGAAGGCGCTTCGCGTGGCTTCCCAGGTCGAGGTAGTTCGCCTCGATCGCAAACAGGTTGATTGGGCGGAAACCGGCAAAGAGCTGCCATGATGTGCTGTTGTCTATATCATTGAACGAACTGTCGAACCCCGGATGCTCGCTATAGTGCACATGGTTATTTGTGACGCCAGCACCGAAATAGAACACTCCGTTGCTCGCTTGAGCGACGCATGCGCCAAGAGCCAGCGCTGTTACTAGCAGTAGTCTGCACATAACTGGCCTCTCGACGCCATTGGCGACCCACCGCTGCATGTCGCCGTTGTTGAATCAAAAGGTAGCATTGATTGCGTTGCTCCATGATTGTCAACGTACCGGCTACTGAGGGCGGCCAGTCACTTGGTAACGCAGCGGTTTAGGCGGATA
>CAVOVV010000004.1:0-228956 GCA_963699955.1 uncultured Gammaproteobacteria bacterium | reverse complement strand
CCAAATAACCGTTAGGCGGCGAATCAATCGATCGCATCAAGTCCGGCGCATGAAGCGGATTTTCGGACACCTAGTCGCTCCGCAGCCGCAGCGGATGACAGACACCGAATGCAGTGAACGGCCAGCTCCGAAGCGTTCCCGCTGATCGGGAAGATCGACGAGGCTGACTGGCGCGAGGTTTCAGTTCTTGGCAATCCTAGGGAGTGATAGGCACCGGACGGCGCCCACACCGATAAGCAATATCAATGTGAGAATGTCTACACCGCCGCCGCCCCCGCCCGATGATTGCGGCGGTGGCGAGTCGCTCGCAGGACTAGAAATACTGATTGCGGAGCGCAATACAAACACGGTGCCGGCGTTTCCCAGGCCTCCAGATGCCGCGGTGCCATACAAATTGCCTTGGCCGTCTTCGATTAAATCGCCCGCGATGAGACCGTCGTTGTTGATGTAGTAGCCATTGCAAATGCTGGGATCGCTGAAGGATTGATCGAAGGCATACAATGTGGCACGAGACCCCTGGGGCGACATGCGGAAGATCAACCCGGAGTTTACTGAGCTCGAACCCCGTGTGGTGCCGTAGAAATTGCCGTCTGAACCGAGCAGCAGGCGACTGTTAGGGCAAACGTCGTTTGAAGAAGCGGTATCAAAAAAAGTTGCTACAGTTGAAAGCACCTTAGTGGCGGGTACAAAGTGGAATGCAGTACCGGCCCCAGTGCTGCCACCGCTGCAGGTCACACCGTATAGCGTGCCGTCCTTGGCCGCGGTCAATCCGGCCGCGGCGAGAGCACCGTCGACGTTTTCGTCTTGTACTGTCCCGGAGTTGTTCAAGGGTGCAAAAGAATGGACTACCGTAAACGCGCCGCTCACTGGATTGACGCTGAAGATAGTTCCGGTGTTCCCCGAGCCACCCTGCAATGTGATTCCGTAAAGATTGCCATCGCCCGCGAAAGTTAGGCCACCGACGGGCTGTGATCCATCGAGGTTGGTAAAATCCGCATTTCGCGCACTAAAGCTGTGAATCTGCGTCAGATGTCCGGTCGCGGGATCGAGATGAAATACCGTGCCATTGCCGTCCGCTCCCCCATTTGGCGTAACGCCCCAGACCGTGCCGTCGCTTGCAATCAGCACGCCGTCTTGGGGATTCGCGCCGTCCGGATTCGCGGAAGAAGTGTATGGGTCGAACCGAGGTGAGAAAGAATACACAACTGTAGTCCCCGCAGCCGGTGTGAAAGTGAGCACTGTTCCCGCGCTTCCGGTTCCACCCCACTGGCTGGTTCCGTAGAAAGTACCATCAGACCTCTGAGTCAGACGGCCAGCAGGCTCCTGTGGGCCCATGGGATCGGCTTGAAACCCGACCAACGTGTGGAACTCTCCGGAGGCTGGATCCACCGAATATATCGATCCGTCTGCAGCATTGTTAACAAACGGGCCGGCGGACGTTACGCCGTAAAGCAGTCCTCCTGACATCGCCAGGCCTGTCGGTTGCAGGCCATCGGTATTCGCACCATAGCAATACGCGACCCCGAACGAATGAATGTGAGAATGTCTACACCGCCGCCGCCTCCGCCCGACGATTGCGGTGGTGGCGAACCATTCCCAGGACTGGAAATACTGATTGCAGAGCGCAGAACAAAAACGGTACCGGCGTTTCCGAGGCCTCCAGATGCTGCAGTTCCATATAAATTGCCTTGGCCGTCTTCGATTAAATCGCCCGCGATGAGACCGTCGTTGTTGATGTAGTAGCCATTGCAAATGCTGGGATCGCTGACGGATTGATCGAAGGCATACAACGTGGAACGAGACCCCTGAGGCGACATGCGGAAGATCAAGCCGGAGTTTACTGAGCTTGAACCCCGCGTTGTGCCGTAGAAATTGCCGTCTGAACCGAGCAGCAGGCGACTGTTAGGGCAAACATCGTTTGAAGAACCGGTATCAAAAAACGTTGCTACAGTTGTAAGCACCTTAGTGGCGGGTACAAAGTGGAATGCAGTACCGGCCCCAGTGCTTCCGCCGCTGCAGGTCACACCGTAAAGCGTGCCGTCCTTGGCTGCGGTCAATCCGGCCGCTGCGAGAGCACCGTCGACGTTTTCGTCCCGTACTGTCCCGGAGTTGTTCAAGGGTGCAAAAGAATGGACTACCGTAAACGCGCCGCTCGCTGGATTGACGCTGAAGATAGTCCCGGTGTTCCCCGAGCCGCCCTGCAATGTGATTCCGTAAAGATTACCATCGCCCGCGGCAGTAAGGCCACCGACTGGCTGTGATCCATCGAGGTTTGTAAAGTCCGCATTTCGGGCACTAAAGCTGTGAATCTGCGTCAAATGTCCGGTCGCGGTATCGAGATGAAATACCGTCCCATTGCCATCGGCTCCCCCGTTTGGCGTAACGCCCCAGAGGGTGCCGTCGCTGGCGATCAGCACGCCGTCTTTGGGATTCGCACCGTCCAGATTCGCGGAAGAAGAGTACGGATCGAATCGCGGTGAGAAGGAGTACACAACTGCGGTGCCAGCAGCCGGCGTGAATGTGAGCACTGTCCCCGCGCTTCCGCTTCCACCCCACTGGGTGGTTCCATAAAAAGTACCATCAGTCCTCTGAGCCAGACTTCCCGCAGGCTCCTGCGGGCCCACGGGATCGGCTTGAAACCCGACCAATGTGTGGAACTCTCCGGAGGTTGGATCGAGCGAATATATCGATCCGTCTGCAGCATTGTTAACGAACGGGCCGGCGGACGTTACGCCGTAAAGCAGTCCTCCCGACATCGCCAACCCTGTCGGTTGAAGGCCATCGGTATTCGCGCCGTAACAATACGCGACCCCGAACGAATGCAATACGCTGAAAGTCGCTGAGTGTGCAGCGCCTGCAAAGAGTGTCGTCGTGAGAATCGCCACCGCGTTTATACGACCATACCAATCTTTTAAGTCCATTCCAGCTGTCTCTTTAATCTGTCTGGCAACCAGCGAACGAAGCCAATGACACGTCAATGGCATCAAAGTCGAAGTGCCCTTTGTGGATTCATGTCTTCGCGACGCCGCGAAAACTATCGCGAAGCTGACACCAGAATAGGGAGCGACAAGAACCAGGTGCCTGCTTACTTTGGGAAAGTGATGGCGGAGAGAGAGGGATTCGAACCCTCGAAGGGCTTTTGACCCTTACACCCTTAGCAGGGGTGCGCCTTCGACCACTCGGCCATCTCTCCGTTTCGTGCCCTAAAGCCAAAGGAAATCAATAAGTTATGGTGCTCCCGGCCCAGGCATTGAGGCAGGGGCGCCATGATACTGGCGACCCCGGCCTAGGTAAAGACAAGCGCCCGTTCGATCCAATATGTCAACGAACTCTTGTCGTTGCAGCTCAACTCAAGGGCCGCACCACCTCGCCCGGTTCCCCGCCGGCACTGCTATGCGCAACCTCGGGCTTGCTTCGATCCGACAGTTCCTCGCGCTGCACGGCGATATTCTTCGGCGCCTCGACTCCTAGGCGCACCTGATTGCCTTTGACGCGCAGTACGGTGATCGAAATGCCCTCGCCGATCACCACGCGTTCACCCACTCTTCGGCTGAGTATCAACATAGGCGTGTTCTCCCCTGGCATGACGCCAACGCACCCGTAGCCGGGTCCATCAACTCGCTAATCGCTCGCGCACCATCGCCAGCACGCTACCCAGCGCCGCATCGAGTGCGGCTGGATTGCTGCCTCCGGCCTGCGCGAAGTCCGCTCGACCGCCACCCCTGCCGCCCACCTGGGCGGCCACGGCGCCGACCAATTCGCCCGCTTTGATCTGTCCACTGCGATCGGGGGTCACTCCCGCAACCAGGATGACCTTGGTCGGAGATTCGACCGCGGCAAGTACGATGATCGCCGAACTGAACTGACCCTTCAGCTTGTCGACTGCGGTGCGGAGCGAGCCGCTGTCGGCGCCTTCGACCCGCGCGGCGATGACCTTGGTGCCGGCGACGTCCACGGCCCCGGCGGCGAGATCGGTGCCTTGGCCGGAGGCCAGCTTGTCCTTGAGCGCGCGGATCTCGCGCTCCTGGGCGCGTACGCGCTCGAGCATCTCACGAACCTTGTCGGCAATTTCATCGCGATGTCCGCGCAGCATTCCGCCGACGTCGCGCAGCACGGATTCGCTCCGCGCCATGGCCTCCAGAGCGCCCTCGCCCGTCACCGCCTCGATGCGGCGCACGCCGGCGGCCACACCCGCCTCGCTCAATATGCGGAATACGCCGATGTCGCCCGTGCGGCTGACGTGTGTACCGCCGCACAGTTCGGTGGAAAAATCGCCAAAATTCAGCACCCGCACTTCGCGCTCGTACTTCTCACCGAACAGCGCGATCGCCCCGGCGGCCACGGCCTGCTCGTATTCCATGAGTCGCGTGCGGGCCTGGGCGTTCGCGCGGATCTCGGCATTGACCAGCCGCTCGATCTGGGTCAATTCATCGGCGGTCAGCGGCTGAAAGTGCGAGAAGTCGAAGCGCAGCCGATCGGGGGCGACCAACGAGCCCTTCTGCGTCACGTGCTTGCCCAGCACCTGGCGAAGCGCTGCGTGCAGCAGATGCGTCGCCGAGTGGTTGAGTCGTATGGCGGCGCGCCGTGCGGCGTCGACCCGCGCCTGCACCGTGTCGCCGATCCGCAATGCGCCGCCGGCCAGCTGGCCGGTGTGCACGATCGCCGCTCCGAGCTTCTGGGTATCGCCCACCGCAAAGCGTGCGCCCGCAGCGCCCACAAGTTCGCCGGTGTCACCGACCTGGCCTCCGGACTCGGCATAGAATGGAGTCCGCGCCAGCACGACCTCGCCGGATTCGCCGGGCTCGAGCGTCTGGACGAGCGCGCCGTTGCGTCGCAGGGCGAGCACCTTGCTGTCGGCCTCGAGCGTGTCGTAGCCGAGAAATTCGCTTTTGGCGGCAAACCCCTCGCCGGCCCGCAGGTCGACGCCGAACTTGCTTGCGGCCCGGGCTCGCTCGCGCTGCAGCTCCATTTCGCGTTCGTACCCTTCGAGATCCACCTGCAGATCGCGCTCGCGGGCGATGTCCGCCGTGAGATCCGGTGGAAATCCGTAGGTGTCGTGCAGCAGGAACAGCAAGGATCCGGGCACGGTCTTGCCGCCGGCCTCGGCCATGCGCGACTCGAACTGCGCCATGCCTGAGGCCAGCGTCTCGGCAAAGCGCTCCTCTTCGGCGCGCAACACGCGCGCGATCTGCGCGGCGCGCTCGCGCAGTTCCGGGTACGCCCCGCCCATGACCTGCGCCAGCACCGGCACCAGCCGGTAGAAGAACGCCTGCGTCTGCCCGAGTTTGTAGCCGTGGCGCACCGCACGGCGGATGATCCGGCGCAGCACGTAGCCGCGGCCCTCGTTCGATGGCACGACGCCGTCACTGACCAAAAAGCTGCAGGCGCGGATGTGATCGGCAATCACCCGCAACGAGGGCGAGTCATGGTCCTTGGACCCGGTGACTTCGGCCGCCGCTTTGAGCAGATCGCGGAACAGATCAATGTCGTAGTTGGAATGCACGCCCTGCATCACCGCGGCCAGCCGCTCCAGGCCGGCGCCCGTATCGACCGAGGGTTTGGGGAGCGGGGTCAGTTCGCCGCTCGCCGAGCGCTCGAACTGCATGAACACCAGGTTCCAGATCTCGACGTAGCGATCCCCGTCCTCGTCGGGCGAACCGGGCGGGCCGCCCGCCACTTCCGGGCCGTGGTCGTAGAAGATCTCGCTGCAGGGGCCACAGGGGCCGGTGTCGCCCATCGACCAGAAATTCGAGGTCTCGCCCATGCGCGTCACGCGCGCCGCGGGGATACCCGCCTCACTCACCCACAGTTTCGCCGCTTCGTCATCGTCGCGGAACACCGTGACGTGCAATCGCTCCGGATCGAGCTGCAGCTTGCCGGTCACGAACTCCCAGGCGAAACGGATCGCCTCACGCTTGAAATACTCGCCGAATGAGAAATTGCCCAGCATCTCGAAGAAGGTGTGGTGCCGGGCGGTGTAGCCGACGTTCTCCAGGTCATTGTGCTTGCCGCCGGCGCGCACGCACCGCTGGCTGGTGACCGCGCGCGTGTAGTCCCGTTTCTCCTTGCCCAGGAACACATCTTTGAAGGGCACCATGCCCGAGTTGGTGAACAGCAACGTCGGATCATTCCCGGGCACCAACGAGGCGGAGGGCACGATCGTGTGACCGCGCTCCTTGAAGAACTCCAGAAACGCGCGCCGGACTTCGGTCGCGCTCATGTACGGTGGTTTTTTTGCGCTCATGTATCCAGTTCAAAATCAGTCCCGAGAGCCGTGCGGATATGATCGTTGGAAAAGCCACGGTATTGCAAAAATCTGGCCTGGCGTCCCTTCTCGCGCCACACTTGCGGGGGCTTCGCGCCAAAACGGCGGCGGCGCACCTCGCGAGCCAGTGCCGCCCAGTCGGGCACGGCCTTGAGCGCGGCCTCGATCAGGCCCGGTTCCACGCCGATCGTTTCGAGATCGCGGCGGATGCGCACCGGGCCCTGGCCGCGCGCGCTGTGCTGCTGCACGAAATGACCGGCGTAGCGCTCATCGTTGAGCAAGCGGCGCGCACGCAGCCGCTCGATCAGCTCCTCGACCACGGCGGCGTCGAAGCCGCGTTCCAGCAATTTGGAGCCGAGCTCGCCGCTGGCGAAATCGCGGCGCGCCAGGAGTGCGACGGCAGCCAGTTCGGCGGCTGAGGCGTCCTTGGGGTCGGCGGCCGCGGAGCGCCTAGGCGCTCTTTTCCTCAGGCTCGGCACGTTGCTTGGACGGCAGGAGTTTGGCGCGGATCAGGTCTTCGATCTCCTGGGCAATCTGCTTGTGCCCCTGCAGGAACAAGCGCGCGTTTTCCTTGCCCTGGCCGATGCGCTCACCCTTGTAGGCGTACCAGGAACCGGACTTCTCGATGATGCCGTGGTTCGAGCCGATCTCGATGATTTCCCCTTCGTGCGAGATGCCCTGGCCGTACATGATTTCGAACTCGGCCTCGCGGAACGGAGGCGCGATCTTGTTCTTGACCACCTTGACGCGGGTTTCGTTGCCGACGATTTCCTCGCCGTTCTTGATCGAACCGATGCGGCGGATATCGAGGCGCACCGAGGCGTAGAACTTGAGCGCGTTGCCACCGGTGGTGGTCTCGGGACTTCCGAACATCACGCCGATCTTCATGCGGATCTGGTTGATGAAGATGACGATGGTGTTCGAGCGCTTGATGTTTCCGGTGAGCTTGCGCAGTGCCTGGCTCATGAGGCGCGCGTGCAGGCCCACCTGCAACTCGCCCATCTCGCCCTCGATTTCGGCCCGTGGCGTCAGCGCCGCCACCGAATCGATGACCACCAGGTCCACGCCGCCCGAGCGCACCAGCATGTCGGTGATCTCCAGGGCCTGCTCACCCGTGTCGGGCTGGGAGACCAGCAGTTCCTTGATGTTCACGCCCAGTTTCTCGGCGTAAGCCGGGTCGAGGGCGTGCTCGGCATCGACGAACGCGGCGGTGCCGCCGCGCTTTTGGATCTCGGCGACCACCGCCAGGGTGAGGGTCGTCTTGCCGGAGGACTCCGGCCCGTAGATTTCGACCACGCGGCCGCGCGGCAGGCCGCCGACACCGAGCGCGATGTCCAGGCCGAGGGACCCGGTCGGCACGGCCTCGATGTCCCAGATGGCGGGCGCGTCGCCCAGCCGCATGACCGAGCCCTTGCCGAACTGCTTTTCGATCTGGCTCAGGGCGGCGCTCAGCGCCTTCTTGCGATTCTCGTCCATGCTTTTAGCCACCTCTGGTGATATGCCTGCAATTATCCCATATCGGGCCGCCCGGGCGGGCTGTAAATCACGGTGACTTGCCCTTAAAACTCCGGCTGCTCCGCCGCCTGCGTCAGCAGCCGGAGCGCGGCGGCCACCGCGGCGCTCCGCACCGCCGCGCGGTCCCCCGGAAACAGCTCCCGCACGACGCGCACCTCGCGGCCGCGACGCCCGAGCGCCAGGTACACCAGTCCGACGGGTTTTTCCAGGGTCCCCCCGTCCGGCCCTGCGACTCCCGTGATACCCACCGCCACGTCAGCCCCGCTGGCCCGCAGAGCGCCGAGCGCCATCTGCGCCGCCACCTCGGTACTGACGGCCCCGTGACGCTCCAGCGCCGCCCGCTCCACGCCCAGATCCTGCATCTTGGCTTCGTTGGAGTAGGTCACGTACCCGCGCTCGAACCACTGCGAGCTGCCCGGCACGTCGGTGAGTGCCGAGGCCAGCCCTCCCCCGGTGCACGATTCCGCCGTCACGGCCCGCAGCCCCGCGGCGAGCAGCGCACGGCCGGCCGCGGCGGCGAGGCCTTCGGTGTCCGGTTCAGTGCTGTGGGTCATGATTCTCCTGGCTCGGGCCCCTCAGGCCCCCGTCGACTCAGGCGCGAGCATGCTCCAAAGCACGCGGTGACGGCGCAGCAAATCCACGACCAGAGCCGCGTGCCCAGGATACAGCCCATTGCCGATCTCGAGCGTCACCGCAGAGCCCATGCCCTCGGCGCTCAGCGCTGCGCGCGCGAAATCCGTCGCCATGCTGAAGAACAACACGTGCCCGCGCTCCTGAGTCGCAAGTATGCACGCCGGTTCGACGCCTGCCCGGTCCACGCAGGAGACGCACAGGTCCACCGGCACGCCGATCGCGTCCGCAAAGGCGACGGCGTCGGTCGCGTCGGCCCGCACAGTTCGGAGTGTCTTGAGACCCAGAATCTCGATTGCCGCCAGTCGCTCCGGCTCAATGTCGGCCACCAGCACCTCGGCCGCCCCTGCCTCCGCGGCGGCAATCGCCGCCAGGCTCCCGCTGTGGCCGCCGCCCACGATGAGCACCCGGCTGGCGGGCCGGGTTCGTGCGCGCACCCGCGCCGGGGCGCCGGCGACATCCAGGGCCGCAATCATGACCGACTCGGGGACGTCGGCGGGCAGCAGCGCCCACGGTGCGCTCTGGAACAAGAAGGCCGTGCCCCGCGCCGCAATCGAATTGGATTTCACGTCCACAGCCCCCAGCTCCTCGAGCCGGAGCGGCGTCAGCGCCAGACTGGCCAGCGAGGCCACCCGGGTGCCGACCGGCGGCGGATTCGGATAGTCTGCGCCGACGGTGCGCACCACGCCGGCCAGCACCCCGCCTGAATTGGTGGTCGGGTTGTGGAGCTTGCCTCGTCGCCGTACGAGTTCCAGGATCGCCGCGCGCACGGCGCCCAAGTCGCCGCGCGTGCGCGGCGCGCAGTTGGCGGAGACTGCTGGCATCGACGTGCAGGCAATCCACGGCGATTTCCAGTTCCGTGCTCTGACAGGGCATGAGCGCGTCGAGCCGCTCGGCCGGCTGCGGCAACAGGCAGGGGCTGGCCGATCACCCGATACACCCCTAAGGCACTGTGGGATCGTGTGCTCACCAGACTCCGTGATCGCCTTCAGGAACACCGGCCGGCCCGTCTGCGGTGGAATACAATTGGTAATTATCCCGCTTCCAAGGCGACAGCGCCGCATCATACTAGCCGCCGGTACGCAATCGGTCGTCGCATACGATGAGGTGACCCGCGTGAAAAGCCCGAAGCTCGTGGTCCTAGTGATGCTGTTGACACTTTCGGCGCCTGCATGGACGACGTCCGTGCCGGAGCAGCAGCTAGCGGCAGCTATGATTGCTAAACCTGACCTGCAGCACGGTGCGAGCCTGTTCCAGGCGTGCGTGAGGTGCCATAACTCCGACGGCAGTGGCGAGTACGACGGCGACGTTCCGGCGATCGCTGGTCAGTACCGGGGCGTCGTGGTTCGCCAGCTGGTCGACTTTCATTACGGCAAACGCTGGGATGTGCGCATGGAGGCGATTGCGAACTCGCATAGTCTCACAGCGGCGCAGGATCTGGCCGATGTCGCTGCGTACGTCAGCGCACTTCCGCGGTTCACTGACCCAGGACGGGGTGACGGGCAATTGATTGGACACGGCGCGCAGGTGTATCAGAGCACGTGTTCCTCCTGCCATGGGCCCTCCGCCCAAGGGGATGAGCGCAAGGCTGTGCCGTGGCTCGCAGGACAGCACTACAAGTATCTGCTGCGTGAGATGTATTACACCGCCGACAATCGTCGCCCGAACCTGACCAACCATCGCGTGTTCATGGATCGTTTCACACTCCCGGACTATGAGGGCGTGGCCGACTATCTGTCGGGCTTAGTTTCTCCACCTGGCAACCCATAGAACGCGCTCTCCTCGGGGACCGCCCTCATCGCAGGTACCCTGAGCCGCGAGCCTAGAGTATATCGGTCAGCAGAAACCCGATCCCAACGCGGTTGATGCTGTGGTTGTAGTCGATGAGGCTCTCCCCGTAGCCGTTGAAGAATTGCGCGTAGCCGCGAATCTTGCGGTACAGCGGGAAGCTCATGCCGAGCTCGATGGCGCCGTAGTTGCCGCTGCTGCGCAGGTTATCGCGCGCCAGCATCGAGAATTCGAAGTTCTTGTATTGCAGCGCGGCCGTCAGGTCAAAGTAGCCGAGGTATTTCTCGATGTCCGGATTGTCATCCCCTTCCGGATCGGTCGGCGATGTCTTGGCGTGCTCCGGGATCCGGTACCAGGGACGCAGGCCAATAATGTAGTTGTCCTTGGCATAGAAAAATTTGGCATAGACGCGGTTCCAGCTGCGGCTCAAGGTCACATCGTCGATGATTCCGCGGCCATTGGACTCATGCTCAAACGCAAAGCGCAGCGCCGTATCGGCCCCATTGGGATGGAAGGAGAGCGGCATGGTGTAGAAGAGTTCCGGGTTGTAGTTGGTCTCCCGGAATGGCGCCGACTGCGAGTTGTAGACCTGCCAGAACGATTTTTGCGTGTAGGCAAGATCCAGCCCGTCGCCGGGGACAAACAGGTCCCCGGAGTTCAACGGAAAGCGGAAGCTGAACTGAAATTTCGCTTCGGCATGATTCACGTACACGCCGTGCTCGGCGTAGATCGGATTCTGGTGCGTCACGTAGCTGTAGGGCAGGATGTAGTTCTGCTTGTAGGCCAGCAGCAGGTACGGATTCTGTTCGCTGTGGATCTCATCCTGCAGGCGCTCGTGCGCCAGAGAATGCTCCACCTCAACGATGGGTGCCGCGGCCGATTTCAATTCCTGAGCACACGCCTCGCGAAGCTCACCCACGGTGGCTTGCGCGGCGGCACTCTCGACCTTCTTGGCCAGGCAATCGTGCAGCGCAGCGCTGGTATCCGCCGCCTGTGCCGGCGGATTGCCCACCAGGCCCAGGGTGCAGGCGAGCAACGCGGTGACCGACAGGCAGCTTCTTTTGACCATGACTTGGGTGTCCGGCGGGTTGATCGCCACGCTGAGGTGTGCGGGGGAGCCCCGATCGTAGCATTTACTCCGAGGGATTCCGAAGCGCCGCCGCCGTCGGCACGGGCGATGGCGCCCCCACGCCCGCACCCAGGGCAAGGAACAGCTGCGCCGAGTCCAGGTAACGGCGCGCCTGCGCGCGCACGTAACCCAGCCGCGCCTGCTGGTAGCGTCGTTCCGCGTCGAGCACCTGCAGTATGCTGGCCTCGCCGGCGTCGTAGGCCAGATGGGTAAGATCGACGGTCTGGCGGGCCGCGCGCTGTGCATTGGCCTGGGCCTGCAACTGTTCGGCCCCCTGATCCAGCGCCTGCAAGGCATTCGCCACCTGCTCCAGGGCCTCGAGCACGGTCTGTCGGTAATTCGCGGCACTGGCCTGCAGCGCCGCGAGCGAAGCGCGATGCTGCGCCCGCAACGTGCCACCGTCGAACAGCGGCGCGACCAGTCCCGCGGTCAGGCCCCAGGCGGTGCTCGCGGGGTCGAAAATATCCTCCGGCCTGAGCGCCTGCTGGCCGATCGCGGCGGTGAGCGTGAGGTGCGGGTATAGATTGCTCTGCGCGATGCCGACCGCCGCCGTCGCCGCGTGCAGTTGCGCCTCCGCGGCCAGGATGTCCGGCCGGCGGCGCGCGAGCTCGGAGGGCACGCTGATCGGCAGCTCGCCGGGCAGCGCGATATGCGCAAGGTCCAGTTCGGGCAGCGCGGCGTCGCCGGGCGCCGCGCCGAGGATCACGGCCAGAGCGTGCTCGGCCACGCCCAGCGATTCGCGCAGTGGCGGGAGTTGCGTGGTGTCGCTTGCGAGCTGGCTTTGCGCGCTGATGACATCCAGTTGCGACACCGAGCCGGCATCATGCGCCTGCTGCACCAGTTCGAGGTTGCGGCGGTCGCGCTCCAGCAGTTCCTTGACGGTGTCCAGCTGCGCGCGGAGCGCCGCAATCTGCAGCGCCTGCAGCACGGCGTTGCCGCTGATCGCGAGCTGGGCGCCGGCGAGCTGCTGGCCCCGGTATTCGGCGAGCGCGCGTTGCTGCTCGACACCGCGGCTGATGCCGCCGGCAAAATCGAAGGTGTAGTGCACGGCCGGACCGACGGAGAAATACGTGAACGGCGGCGGCTTGGGGAGCGGCCCCAGGAACTGGGCGCCGTATTTCTGCCGACCGATGCCCGCGTCGAGTTCCAGCTGCGGCAGGCTCGCACCGCTCCGCGCCGCCACCAGTTCCTGCGCCTCATCGAGCGCCGCAGCGGCCGCGGCCACCGTCTGGTTTGCGGCCAGGGCGCGCTCCACCAGCTGGTCAAGCGCCGGAGACTCGAAACGTGTCCACCACTGCGCGCCAGGATCGGCGCCGGCCACCAGGCGCTGCGCGGGCTCGCCCTCACCGCCCAGGTTCTGCGGCAGGGCCTCGGTGCGATAGGCCTGCGTTGCCGGCGGCTCGGGGCGATGGAAGTCCGGTCCCGAAGCGCAACCGGCCAGTAACAGGCCCGCGGCGAGCGCAGTGGCAGGCCGTGTGGCGCGCGCGTTCATTCCAGCACCGGCGTCGAAGCGGAGGACGCACCGCGCTTGACCGGTCGCAGCACCAGCACCAGCGGCACCGCGCACAGCGACAGGATCAGCATGAGCTGGAAGTCATTGTTGTAGGCCAGCATGGCCGCCTGGCGGCTCACCTCGGCGTTCAGGCCGGCCAGCCAGCGAGTGGCGTCCGGCGCCACGGCCGCGGCGGTGGCCGCAAGCCCGTCCCCGAAAGGCGTGACCTGCTCGGCCAAACGCGCATGCATGATCTGGGTGTTGCGGCTCAGCAGTGCGACCACGCCCGATATGCCGATGCTGCTGCCGATGTTGCGCACCAGGCTGAACACGGCGGTGCCCTCGTTGCGCAGGTGCGGGGCGAGCGTCGTGAAGGTAATGGCCGAGACCGGCACGAACACAAAACCGGTGCCGATGCCCTGCAGTACGCCCGACCATATGACCCCGCCGCTGGGCATCTGCAGGTAGAAGTGCGTCATCATCCACAACGACATGGCCGTCATCGTGAACCCTGCGGCGATGAGCAAGCGCATGTCGGCGCGGCCCATGAGACGACCCAGGATCACCATGGCCGCGAGCGTGCCGAGTCCGCGTGGCGCCGTCACCAGGCCGGTGAATACCACCGGGTAGCCGACCAGGTCCTGGAGGAGCGGCGGCAACAGCGCCAGCGTCGCGAACAGCACCAGGCCCACGACGAAGATAAAGAAGTTGCCGGTGACGAAATTCCGGTCCTTGAACAGCGCCAGGCTGATAAAGGGCGCCCTGCTCGTGGTGGTCGTGTGCACCAGGAACAGCCAGGCGGACAGCGCCGCGAGCGTCGCGTACACGCAAATCTCCAGCGAGCTGAACCAGTCCTGCGTCTGGCCGCGGTCCAGCATCAGCTGCAGCGCGCCAATGGCGAGGCTGAGCGTGGCAAAGCCGAAGAAATCGAAGCGCGAGCGGCGCAGCGTCGATTCGGGCATGAATGCGGCGATGCCCGCAAAACACAGGATGCCCACCGGCACGTTGATGAAGAACACCCAGCGCCAGCTGTAGTATTCGGTAAGCCAGCCGCCGAGTGCCGGCCCGATGATCGGGCCGACCGTCACCCCCATCACCCAAAAGGTCATCGCGCGGCCGTGATGCTGAGGGGGATTGATGTCCAGCATCACCGCCTGCGACATCGGGATCAGCGCCGCTCCGCACATGCCCTGCAGCGCCCGGGCGATGACAATCTGCGGCAGCGACTGCGCCACGCCGCACAACGCCGAGGCGAGCGTGAAGCCGAGCACCGAGACCAGGAACACGCGCCGGCGACCCAGCTCGCCCGCCAGCCAGCCGCTGAGCGGTGTCATGATGGCGGTGGCGACGATGTACGAGGTCAGCACCCAGGACATCTGCTCCTGGGTGCTCGACAGCGAGCCCTGGATGTGCGGCAGCGCGACGTTGGCAATCGTCGTGTCCAGTGCCTGCATGATCGAGGCGCCCATCACGCACAGCGTGATCAGCCCGCGGTGCGGCACTTCCCAGGGCTTCGCGCCGGCGGGCACCGCTGGACTCATCGGCGCGCCACGGCCTGGGGCGCAGGCGGCTCGAGCGATGCGGCGCCAAACAGGTGGCGCTGCCAGCGGGTATCGACATCCACGGTGGCGCTTAAGCCGACGTGCATCGCGACGTCGCGGTCAGCCGGCAGCACCTCGATGCGTACCGGCAATCGCTGCACCACTTTCACCCAATTGCCGGTGGCGTTTTCCGCCGGCAGCAGCGAGAACTGCGAGCCGGTGCCGGGACTCACGCTGGCCACGAGCCCGCGAAAGCGTCGGCCCGGATAGCTGTCGATCTTGATGCTCGCCTCCTGCCCGGGTTGCATGTGGGCGAGCTGGTCCTCCTTGAAATTCGCCTCGATCCAGACATCGCCCGTGGACACGAGCGCGAACACGGGGGTGTGCGCGGCCACGTAATTGCCGACCTGCAGCGACTCGACGCGCGTCACCACGCCGTCGGCGGGGGCGTGGACACTGGTGTATGAAAGATCCAGTCGGGCACTGTCCAGCGCGGCCTGCGCCGCCTGCACGCCCGGATGCTGCGCGGGCGCGATGTTCGCATCGCCCCCGAGCTGTGCCAGCACTGCGCCGGTCTCCTGCTGGGCGGTGGCCAGAGCGCCGCGCGCGTCATCCAGTGCGTGGGTCGCCCGATCTACCGCCGACTGCGAGGCAATACCCGAGGACAGGAGTTTGCGCTGCCGTGCCAGCTCGCTCTGCTGGAACGCGTACGCCTCGCGTGCCGCCGTGGTCTGAGAGCTGCGCTGACGGTAGTTCGCCTTGAGCGAGTCCACCTGCAGGGTCGCGGCGGAGAGCTGCGCCTCGGCCTGGCGCACGGCGATGCGGAATGGCGCATCGTCCAGGCGGTACAGCAGATCGCCCCGCCGCACCGGCTGATTGTCGCGCACGGCCACTTCGACGACCCGGCCCCCGACGTTGCTGCTGATCGCCACCCGCGCGGCCTGCACGTAGGCATCATTGGTCGACTGGTGCCGTCCGCCGGTGAGATAGAAATAGAGCGCGAGGCAGACGACCACGACGGGTCCCAGGATCATCAACGGCATGCGCAGGCGCTGCAGGAGCGTGGGCGCGGGCGCGGGCGTGGTCGGTGATTGGGTGCTGTCGGTCGGTGATTCGGTGGTGTCCATGGATTTACCCTCGGGACGATGCAGCGCGCGGGCCGCGTGCCGGCACTCGGCCCGTCGCCTCCGCCTTTGGCGCCGATTCGCGTTCGAGCGCACACAGATTGCCGCTCGCCTTCTCCAGCACGCGCGCGAACACCTCGCGATCCGCCTTCGGCACCCCGGCAAACATCTCGCTGCGCACTTGTGCGGCCAGCCGCCAGACCTCGTCCAGCAATGGCTTGGCCTTGGGAGTGAGATACAGTCTGCGCGCCCTACGGTCCGCAGGATCACTGCGCCGCTCGATGAGCTTGTCGTCCTCCATGCTATTGAGCAGCCGAACCATCATCATCGGCTCTACTTCGGTGAGCTCGGCAAGCCGCGCCTGGCTCGCGCCCTCGGTGCGCTGCAGATGCACCAGGGTCTTGCATTGCATCAGCGTGAGCGACAGGGAGCGCGCGTGCGCTTCGAAACGCGCCACGTAACGGCGGCTGACTTCCTTGAGCAGGAAGCCGAGATTCTGCAGGCGGTCCATGGGTACTCCGGGCTGTATCATATCATTTGATATTATATCAAGAGTTATGATTTATGGCCAGCGCGTCGCGACCGACAGTGGCCGGCCACGCATTGACGCCAGTCCGCTCTCGGCTCCTGGCGCTTGATGCGATGGTGCGTCAGGCCGAGCGAGATCGCATCTGCCTGAATCTAATTGGGTTTAATTTAGGGACGGATCAGAGGCATTACTCAACCATCGAGACGCGCGCCATGCGTGCTTGGCTCATCCCGCGTGAAGATAGGTCCAGGCGGCCCCCAGAACAGCGCTTCCCAGCAACGTCCATCCCATCCCGATCTTGAATCGCAGCATGGCGACCAGCGCGCCGATCCCGAGCACCAGTGCGGCAATATCCAGGCTGTCCCAGACGGGAACATCGAGGTGCAGCGGCCCGTAGCTCCTCGCAGCTACGGAATGGAAGACGGTGTGGACGGCGAACCACACCGAGAGATTGAGGATCACGCCGACCACCGCGGCCATAATCGCTGTCAGCGCCGCATGCAAGGCACGATTGCCGCGGAGCGCCTCAACGTAGGGCGCGCCGGCAAAGATCCAAAGGTAGCAGGGCATGAAGGTGACCCAGGTCGTGAGCAGAGAACCCAATACGCCGGCGGTGTAGGGATTGAGGCCACCGGGATGTCGGAACGCGGCCAGGAAAGCCACGTACTGCACGACCATGATCAGCGGACCGGGCGTGGTTTCCGCCAAGGCTAGGCCATCGACCATCTCGCCGGCGGTGAGCCATCCGTAGCCCTCGACCGCGCGCTGGGCGATATACGCCAGCACCGCATAGGCACCGCCGAAGGTCACAATCGCCGCCTCGCCGAAGAACGCGCCCTGCTGGGCAAAAATGCTATGGGGACCGAAGATGGTTGCAACGGCCAGGATCGGAGCGAACCAGAGTGTAAGACAGACGATGGACACGAGGATCGACCGTCGAAGTGAACGCGCGGTGTGGGTCAGTTCGCCGCGCGCGATCTTCTGGTCGATCAGGTAGTCGCCCTCGGCCAGCTTCGCCGCCGTGGCCGGTGCGGGAAAGCTCTCCGGCCGCCAGAGCCGGCCTACGATTCCGATCAGGGCCGCAACCAGCACCACCAGTGGAAACGGCACCTTGAAGAAATAGATCGCGACGAACGCCGCCGCCGCGATCGCGACCATCACCCGGTTCTTCAGCGCGCGCTTGCCCACCCGCAACACCGCTTCGGCAACGATCGCCAGGATCGCGGCTTTGATGCCGAAAAAAACCGCAGCGACCGCCGGAAGGTGCGCGTAGGTCGCATATAGCCAGCTCAGCACGCCGATCACGATCATGCCGGGTATGACGAACAAGGCCCCGGCAATCACGCCGCCACGTATGCGATGCATCAGCCAGCCGATGTAGATCGCGAGCTGCTGCGCTTCCGGACCCGGCAGCAACATGCAATAGCTGAGCGCGTACAGGAAACGCTCGTCACTGATCCAGCGTCGTTTCTCGACGAGTTCGCGGTGCATCAGCGCGATCTGGCCGGCCGGCCCGCCAAAGCCGAGCCAGCCGATCTTCGCCCACACGCGGGTCGCCTCGCCGAGACTGACGTTCTCAGGAGATGCCGGTTGGATCGGTGCCTTGGTCGACATCAGGAGGTCCCTAACACGTGGCGGGCCATTCTCCTTGCTACTGAGCATGTCCTTGCGCTCATACGCTCATTCACCTAGTGGCTGCATAATTCGAAGCACGGGCTTGCCGTCCACGTTCATCAGCGGAAAATAGACCTCGTGGGTTGCGGGTTGAACAGCAACCACGTGGGCATCACGTGCCAAGAACGATTCACCGGTTTTTCTGACGCCGCCGTCTGAGATGCCAAACTCGCTGACCTCACCGGACTCTCCGGCTACGTACAATCTCTGTCGTTGCGCATCGAAGGCCAAGACGTCGGGATCCTTGGCGACCGGGAATTGCGCAAGGGCCGCTCCGGTACGAAGGTCGACGACAATGAGACGATCATTACCCTCGCAAGCGATGAACGCCCGGCGCGAGGAGGAATCGATCAGCAAACCGTGATTACCGTTTGCTCCCGGCACCTTTAGTCGGCGCACGATCATGTCAGTGCGCGGATCGACCTCTACAAGCTCGCTGCTGCTTTGCGCATTGATGAACACGTGATGGCTGCCGGCATCGTATTGCGTGTTGCCGACGACACCACCGATGGGCACCGTGGCTACCCGGGTATTCGAGCGCACGTCAAAGACCGTATCGATCCCGCCGTGCTCATCGGAGACGTACAGCTTGTGGGTTTCCGGGCTGTATGCCAAACCATCGGGATAGGTTCCGCCGGGCATACGGGCGATGACTTCGAGCGACTTCTCGTCGATGGCCACCACCTCGTTCGTGCCGGTGGCCGAAGCATACACGCGCCCCAGTTCCGGGACCGCAAGCACACCATGAACCTGGCTGACATGGGCGATGCGCTTGACGAGTCGATGAGTCCGGGTGTCGACGACGATCACTTCACCGTCGCCCAGGTGGGCGATAAAGAGGAGCTGTCGTTCCGCATCAACGCTCGCATAGTCAAGCCGCGTCGCGCGCCCACCGAGCGGGACATCCATTAGAGTTTTAAGGCGAAGCGGTGGCGTGGACGTCGAGGATGTCGCGGCCGCGGCCACATACGAGACGATAAGGAGCGCGGTCGTCAATCCTGACTAAATGGCTAGACAAGCTAGCGTTCATACTCCTCAATCCCGGTAAAGTATTTCCCGGCACTAGCGCACCATCACCGAGGCTGCATGCAGCAGCAGACATGCAATCAATCCGGTCATGGCGCGGTGCCTCGTGCCAGTTCGTCGATCAATTCATTGACGTGCCGGAGGATCTCAGTTCGGCCCCGAGCGTAGTCGCTCAAGACGCCGGGCAGGTCGTCCCATTTGACGTACGGCGCTCTGCCGTCGAGGGTCTCGGTGAGATCGTGATCGAATGACACGACCAGCAGCGCATGATCGGCATCGGAAGCGTAGAACTTCTGCGGCGTAAATGCCGAGACCAAAAAGCCATCGGCGCGCAATCCCTCTCGAACCGCAGCCGGTACGACGGGCTCGGGCGCGGTTCCACGCGCGACCGCTCGATAAGGTAAGCCGCGTTCTTCTGCCCCGCGGTTAAAATACATCATCGCGACGAGGCTCTTGACCGAACCGTGCTCGCAGACGAACACCACACGCGCCCTCTCACCGGAATGACTGGCCGCAAGCCCCTGGGCAGGCGCCTGTAGGCCCCACCCCATGGCAAGACCACATAAAACCATCCGAAGTGACGGTGCGCGCATTGGTAGCTGCTGATCTAGCGATCGTGGTCGATCAGGGCGCTCGCTTAACATTTGCCAAATCAAGCGCCGCGCGCAGGCCGTGGCTGAGCTTGATGACATCGTCATGGGCCCAAAAGTGCATGAAAAAGAGGTGCGGGGAGTCATCGATCATGTGACTGTGTAACGCGGTCACCTCGATGCCGTTGTCACGCAGCGCCTTCAACACCGGGTTGACCTCTTTACCCAGCAGCACGAAATCACCAGTGATTGCCGCTTTACCGCCGGCGATCGGTTGAAAATTAATTGCGATCGCCGTACCCATGGACGGCGGAATGACCATGCCATCCGCGGATATGGATTCGGCGCGAGCAATGCCGAACTGATACACCCCGCCGTTGATGGTGCCTTTGGCTCCCAGGGCGGAATCGAGCGCAGTCGTGTCTAAGTCTATTGTCGGGGGGGCCGCCACGGGGCCAGCCGCAGCAAACGGTGTTTGACTCAAAGCCAGCGCCGCGTGCAACGATTGTGCGAGCTTGACAGGATCACCGTGCCCGCCGACATGCATGTAAAAGACCGGCGGGGAGGTCCGCAGCAGGTGATTATGAACCGCGGTTATTTCAATGCCATCCTCGATCAGGCGCTTCATGACCGGACTGACTTCATTTTCCGTCAGCACCAGATCCCCCATGAACATCGCGCCGTCGCCCGCAGGCATGAAGGCCACCCACGTGCCGAGCGCCAGGGTCGGCTTGAGGGTGATTCCGTCCACCGTGATGTTGAGGTCGGTGCGGGGCAGTCCCCACTTGTGCACGCCCCCAGGCAATACCGTACCCGGCTTACCGAGTGCCTGGTCGACCTTCGACCAGTCGACGCCAGGAGTTTCTGCCGAAGTGGTGCCGGCAACAATAAGGGCAGCAAGGAAGACAACTGTGCGGTTCATGCAAAGTCTCCGTAAGGACTGAGTCCGTAGGGAACGCTATGAGATTGCGCGGGCTTCTGCCGGCGGCCAGTTGTGCATCTCGTGCTGCAGGGTGGCGCACCACGCGTATAAGGCGTCATACACCACTAATCCGTAGCCCAGCAGCTCCTGATCGTCCTTAAAGACCGCCGACAGTCCCAGCGAGATGGCAAAAAGCCCGGCCGATTGCGGCGCAAGATCGAGCCGGTTGGTATCGGCCCCCCTGACAATTACTGCAAGACGCGCTAATGCCGGATTCGTGAGTTGGTACTTGGCCAGAAAGGCATCGAAGCTGCAGTACGCGCCCTCGTGCGTCAACTCGACGCCTGGAACATCGAACGGTACGGCGCCTTTGGACTCGGCGACGCGCAGCACGTCCGGAGTCGGCACGTACAGAATTTCCGCCTCGGAATCGATAAAGCGCAAAATCAACCAAGGGCAAGCGATGCGGTCGATCTTAGGGCGTTCGCGCGTCACCCATTTCATAGCGAGACTCCATGCCCCGGAGGGTCGGCCAATGATTCGGTGTCACTGTATAATATACTACTGGTATATAGAAGCCTCTACATCATGAATCCGAACTGGTTACTTTTTGTGGCGAACCTGCCTGGCCGGAACCAGACGTTGCGAATGCGCGTCTGGCGGTCGTTGAGGGCGTCAGGCGCCGGCGCGCTGCGTGACGGCGTCTACGTGCTGCCCGTCTCCGAGACGGCACGTGGGGTGTTTGAAAGGCAAAGCCAGGAAATTCAACAGGGTGGCGGCACCGCCTACATTCTGGAAGTTGCCGGAGCAGTGGCCAGCCCGATGGGCGAAGCCCTCGCAGCGCTCTTCGACCGGACGGCAGACTACCAGGCCCACGCCGAAAGGCTGAGAGCGCTGCGCCGTGAACTTGCAAAGCTTGAAGAACTTGATGCCCGCCGTCGCCTCGCTGCGCTGCGGCGTGACGCAAGTGCGCTCGCGGCAACCGACTTCTTCCCCGGCGAACCTCGCAAGCAGCTCGACGCGTCGATCACCGAATTCGAGGCGACCCTGAACGCGCACTTCTCGACGGAAGAGCCGCACCCTGCCAAGCGCAAAATTGCGCGGCTCGATCGCCGCAACTATCAGGGTCGGACCTGGGCAACGCGCGAGCGGCTCTGGATTGATCGGGTGTGCTCGGCGTGGCTCATACGAAAGTTTATTGACCCGAAGGCGAAATTTGTCTGGCTAAAGCGTCCCAAAGAATGCCCGAAACGGGCGCTCGGCTTCGACTTCGACGGCGCGGCATTTACCCATACGGAGTCGAAAGTGACTTTCGAGGTCCTGGTAACGAGCTTTGGTCTCGACAACGATGCAGGACTCATTCGTCTCGGTGCGCTCGTGCACTTTCTTGATGTCGGCGGAATTCCGGTGCCAGAGGCCGCCGGGCTGTCCGCCATTGTTTCAGGCGCCCGCGCTCTGCAGCCCGATGACGACGCGCTGCTGCGACAAGTAAGCCCGGTCCTGGATAACCTCTACCACACCTACGCAAATCCGGCGGAGTGATGATCGGGCGAGCGTGGAGCGCCCCACTCGCAGCAGTGGCACTCGTTGGTGAGATGCGGGCGATGGCGGCTGCATCGGTACCGAACCTTGCGGTGAGCTCCGCCCCTTCGACATTCACCGTGGACGGTCGCCTGGATGAGACCGCCTGGCAGGCTAGGACATTTCGATCCGGTCACTGCGTTGCAGTTTTAGACAAGGGCAGATGGATCACAAACAGTTGCTGAGCCGTCATTCGACGAGCCAAAGGTCGGGTGTCCGGCCCCCCCAACCCGCGGCACACACACTTTGGCGGTCGCCGAGGCAACTTGGCCTGTATGCGCTGCCGTACAGACAATGAACTGCCATCAGTGCTAGAACGCTAGCATGCGGAGTATTACAAGCATTCAGGCTGATTGAGCCCCGCCCGGAACAGTATCGGGCTCTCCAATTGGGGCGACCCCAGGAATGTGAGCAGCGCCGGCAATCGCTTCGAGATTGCTGTACACCATTGATTCGCGTGAGCAAACCTATGCATGACGCACCTGTGGACTCGGGCTTCGGCCAGCCGCGAAACTATCGCGGCGCCGGCAGACCCAGATACGCCCTCCGAGCAATTCAATGCCGAAGTCACAGAACGCTTTGGATTGCTTCCCAATTTCTTTTGCACGGCAATGTCGGCGCCTGGCCTTATAGAAAAAATGTGGGGCTTTGCAAAATCCGCCTACCTCGACAATCCGCTGCCCTCGCTTTTCAAAGAACGATTATTTGTCCACCTGTCACGGTTCTGTGAAACGCGCTACTGCATCGTTCGTCACGTGGGCTTTCTCATGGGTGAGGGGCGGCCATCTGGAGATGCCCGCGCATTACCGCATACGGTCGAAAAGGTGCTTACGCTGCTAAAGAGGCCCGTACCAAATGCGCAGGAGCTTGAGCATGCGCTCGCAAAACTCGAGAGGCAGCGGAGTCCGGCGGGGATCCCAGAACCGGAGACGCAGCTCGAACGAGACCTATTTGACGCACTGACAATCGTGTTCGTCGCGCCCAGGGTTGCGCTGCGCGCGCGGAACGCCATTTCCACAGCGGTTGGCGAGATGACGTTCGAGCTTTTGACTGCGTTTCTCGCGTTTGTACGAACGGCTCACTACTGGACGGAAACGCATCCAACCCTCGCGTATGAAGCTGACATGGTCGCCGTCATGAATCGCCACCCAGAACTCGCCTGCCTCATGCTCGATAGCTCGGAAGCCGAATGGGCTAATTCAGGGGTAGCCCTGCAGTACGCCCTCGCGGACTTGCAAAGCACCGCAGGAACTCTCCGCACCACTGAAGAACGCTTTCGGGCTTTGGTGACGGCAACTTCGGACGTGGTCTACCGCATGAGTCCCGATTGGTCGGAGATGTGGCAGCTCGATGGCCAAGGCATTGTTCGCGACGCAGCCATCCCCAGCAGGAATTGGTTGAACGAATACATCCACCCGGACGATAGGCCTCAAGTAACCGCCGCCATCGCAAAGTCGTTGAGCACAAAGAGCTTGTTTGAGCTTGAGCACCGCGTAAAGCGCGTCGATGGTACCTTTGGCTGGTCTCTCTCTCGTGCCGTGCCGTTGTTGAATGATGATGGACAAATCATCGAGTGGTTCGGTGCGGCACGCGACGTGACGGCCCGCCGAAGCAATGAAGAGTCGCTTCGTGAGAGCGATCATCGAAAGAATGAATTTCTAGCAACGCTCGCGCATGAATTGAGGAACCCGCTCGCGCCATTGCGTAACTGCCTCGAGATCGCTCGAAGAGACACCCAGCCAGGCTCTGTCTTTCAACGCACCATCGAGATTATGGATCGACAATTGAGTCATCTCGTCCACCTCGTCGATGATCTCTTGGATATAGGTCGCATCAGCACCGGCAAGATCGACTTGCGGCACGAGCAAGTGAGAGTGAGCGAGGTATTGGGCGTTTGCGCCGAGGCCTGCCAAGGAACGATCAGCACGCAAGGCCACACACTCGTGATGCAACTGGGCACCGAGGACCTTTTCGTCACTGGCGACTTTGAAAGATTGACTCAGGTGTTTTCGAACTTGCTGTCCAACGCGGCCAAATACAGCGAGCGCGGCGGCAGAATAGTACTGCGAATGACTCGAGAGAATACTGAAGCAGTAATCACTGTTGCCGACAGCGGAATCGGCATTCCGGCATCCGACCTGCCCCATGTCTTTGAGCTGTTCTCGCAAGTGCGTGAACACCGGAGTCGTGCGGATGGCGGGCTGGGCATCGGGTTATCTTTGGTACGCAAACTTGTCGAACTGCATCACGGCGTTGTGGCGGCGGCAAGTCCAGGTGCGGGGCAAGGCAGTGTATTTACCGTTCGCCTGCCGTTGGTTGAACAGGTCACCACACCGAAGTCAATCTGAGCGCGTTGTGCTCAGCCGTGTTGTTAACTTTAAGCATCGCATCCTGGTGGTTGACGACAACCAGGACGCAACCACGTCCTTTGCGATCCTGCTCAGCGAGCTTGGGCACGATGTGGATACGGCGTTCAGTGCTCATGACGGTATTGCGATGGCAGCGGCGATGCGTCCGACTCTGATGTTTCTCGATCTGGGCATGCCGCAAATGAGTGGATTAGAGGTGGCAAAGCATGTGCGAGCGTTACCGCATGGCGACGACATTACCCTCGTGGCGCTGACGGGATGGGGACAGGCGCTCGACCACCAACGCACAAGCGCGGCGGGGTTCGACGGGCACCTGGTGAAGCCAATTGATTTGAAAGAGCTCGATAAATTGCTCTCTGGGCCTGATATTCGCGATGGGACCTCCGACGCAATCGGGTGATGTACTGGCGCGACATGTAGCCCAATTCAGGGCCGCGAAAGCGCACCAGCCGAGCGTGGCCTATCATTACCTTACTGTGCTGCGGATGGTTTTTGATTACGCCGTGGAGCAATAATCAATTGACAGCAACCCGGCCATCGGGATTAGACGTCTCCCGGAGCGAAAACGCGGCCGGCTAATCGCCCGTCGGAGTTCGCAGCGACACATGCTGCCGCTGTCCCGCGTTTGCAGGTGCTCATCGAGCTTATGCTCCAGACGCGCCAGCGCCCAGGCGACGAGATGCGGTTACGCCGATCACACCGCTAATTGACGATGCAACAAATAATAACGACAACAGCCGGTTAGATCGTACGCCGGTCATGCAGCAGTATGTTAGTCATTAATACCTAAGCCACTGATCTAACACGCAAGACGCAGCGCAGATGTCTAAAAAGATTCGGTCAGATAGCGGGAAACAAATGCCATTGCGATCAGATCACTGCATTTCAGTTTTAGACAAGGGCAGACGGACCATTAGCCGTTGCTGAGCGCTCCCTCTACAAACCAGAAGATCGGGAGTTTGAGACCTCTCCAGCGCGCGCCAATTATCAACAGCCCAGCAAGGCCGCTATCGACCCGAAGCGATGGGACGCCTTTCCGCTAGCTGCCTTTCATAGAGTAGTGAACGAATATTGCACTGCACCGCGGTCGATTCCGACCGATCGCCCCTCAGCCGGTAGCAAGCTCGGCTAACGTTAGCCACTTCAGCTAAGCTGCCGCCCACGGAGGCGATGAGAAGACCTCCCTAGGGGTGATCCTGCCGATGACTGAACCCTCGCACGCGGTATTTCTGAGCTACGCCTCGCAGGATGCGGAGGCAGCGCAGAGGATTTGCGAGGCATTGCGCGCGGCGGCATCGAGGTTTGGTTCGATCAGAGCGAGCTGCGGGGCGGGGACGCCTGGGACCAGTCGATCCGCAAGCAAATCAAGACCTGCGCCCTGTTCATCCCGGTCATCTCGCACAACACGCACGATCGCGTCGAGGGGTATTTCCGCCTCGAGTGGAAGCTCGGCGGTCGATCGCTCTCACCTGATCTCGGGCGACCACGCCTTCCTGTTGCCGATCGTCATCGACGACACGCGCGATGACGATGAACGGGTGCCGGAGCGGTTTCGGGAGGTGCAGTGGACGCGCCTGCCCGGCGGCGTCACACCCGCGGCCTTCGTCGAGCGTGTACGGCGGCTGTTATCAGGCGAGCCGGCACAGGAGTCGACAAGACCGCCTCGGCCCGCTCACGCGTCGGCTGCGACGGCGATCCGAAAACCCGTCCTGCCCTTTTGGCGCTCGAAGGCGGCGCTCCTGCCACATTGCGCGTGCTCGTGCACTCGCACTCGGTTACTTCGTGGCCAACCGACTCGTACTCTCGAAGCGTGGCGCGGCGGTCGCTCCAGCGCCGCGTTCGCCCCGCCGCCGCACTCGGTCGCCGTGCTGCCGTTCGTGAACTTGAGCGGGGACAAGGAGCAGGAGTACTTCTCCGACGGCCTCACCGAGGAGCTGCTTAACTCGCTGGCCGCAGATCAACGAACTGCAGGTCGCCGCCCGCACCTCGGCGTTCTCGTTCAAGGGCAAAGACAACGACATCGGCACCATCGCGCGGAAACTGAACGTCGGCGCCATCCTCGAAGGCAGCGTGCGGCGCTCCACGCATACCCTTCGCGTCACCGCTCAGCTCATCAATGCCGTCACGGGCTTTCACCTGTGGTCAAAGACCTATGACCGGGACTTGGGCGATGTGCTCAAACTTCAGACCGAGATTGCCACCGCAGGTGGCCGGCGCGCTGAAAGTCACGCTCCTTGGCGATGTCGCGGCCAAAGTCGAGCTCGGCGGAACGCGCAATCCCGCCGCCTTCGATGCGTATCTGCGCGCGGCCAAGGCTTATAGCTCGATACGCGACAGCAAAGACGTCCCCACCTCGATTGCCGCCTACACAGAAGCGATCCAATTGGACCCGCACTATGCGCTGGCGTTCGCCGGCCGATCGATCGCGCTCACCACCAACGCCGCGGAGGCCGAGACTGCAGCGGCGGTGCGTGAAGGCTTTGACAAGGCGCAGGCGGATGCGCGCCAAGCGCTCGCGCTCGCGCCAGATCTGGCCCAGGCGCACGTCGCATTGGCATTCGTATCGGAGACCAACCTTGACTTCGCGCAAGCGAGCGCATCCTACGAACGCGCCCTAGCACTCGCGCCGGGCAATGCGGAGGTATTGCGAAGCAGCGGCGCGATTTGCAGCCAACATGGGGCACTTCGATGCGGGCCTGGCAGCAATCCGCCGCGCTGTGGTTCTCGACCCGCTCTCTCAGCAAAGCCATGGCTCGCTTGCCGGCGCGCTGTATTCGGCCCGCCGCTATAAGGAGGCGGTTGCGGCTTACGCCGAAGTCATCCGGCTTGACCCCCAGGTCAAGGGCACTTACGGGTTCCTCGGGCTCGCCTATTACGGGCTCGGGGATTTGAGCAACGCGCGCGCCTCATGTGAGATGACGCCGGATTACTTGGTCAGTCAACAATGCCTCCCAGTGATCTATGACAAGCTCGGCCGACACGCGCAGGCAGAAGCCGTGCTTGAGAAACTGAAGGCCGCACAGGGCGATGCCGCTGGCGTACCAGTACGCCACGATCTATGCGCAGTGGGGCAATCGCCCGAAGGCGCTCGAATGGCTCGAGACGGCGCAGCAGTTGCGTGATCCGGGTCTGGATATATGTGAAGACCGACCCGCTACTGGACCCCTTGCGCAAGGAACCGAGATTCCAGACGATCGAGCGGAAGTTGAAGTTTCCGAACTAAGTGGCGGTGCGGTTAACCGAGCACCCGCGCGGCCGAAGCTAACCGGAAATTCCCGTTGGGAAAGAACTGGATATTAGACACCTAATTGAATGCAAAATAACAACGAGAACAGCGCGTTAGGTCATACGCCCGTTATGCAGCAGTATCTGCGCATCAAGGCGCAGCATCCCGACAGCCTGCTGCTCTACCGCATGGGCGATTTTTACGAGCTGTTCTATGGCGACGCGCGACGCGCGGCGGCGCTGCTGGACATCGCGCTCACCACGCGCGGCCAATCGGCCGGTGAGCCTATACCGATGGCGGGCGTGCCGGTGCACAGCGTCGAGGGATATCTGGGACGGCTCCTGCGGCGCGGAGAGTCCGTGGCCATCTGCGAGCAGATCGGCGACCCGGCCAAATCCAAGGGACCGGTCGAGCGGCAGGTGGTGCGCATCATCACCCCGGGCACCGTGACGGAAGACGCGTTGCTGGAAAGAAGCAGAGCGACGCTCCTTGCCGCCTTGCTCCGTGACGGCGAGCGCTTCGGCCTCGCCTGGCTGGAACTGAGTTCCGGGCGCTTCAGCCTCATGGAAGCAACGGGCCCCGCCACGCTGGCCGCCGAGTTGGAACGCCTCCGGCCGGCCGAATTGCTGGTGAGCGAAGAGCAAAGGGCTACGGACACCCTGGCGCCGGGCGGGTCGGTGCTCGTCCGCGAGCGCGCTCCCTGGCATTTTGAACTGGCGAGCGCCTCGCGCCTGCTGACCGATCAGCTCGGCACGCTGGACCTGCGCGGATTTGGCGCCGATGTGCTGCCGCTCGCGATTGGCGCCGCCGGTGCGCTGCTGCAGTACGTGCGCGACACCCAGCGCACCGCCCTGCCGCACATTCGCGCGCTGCAGGTCGAGGAAACCGGCGAGGCGCTGTCGATTGATGCGGCGACGCGCCGCAACCTCGAGCTGGACTCAAACCTGACCGGAAACGAAGCGGCCACGCTCCTGGCGGTGCTCGATACCACGGTGACCGGCATGGGTGCGCGCGCCCTGCGGCGCTGGCTCGGCCGGCCGATCAACAACCGACTGGTGCTCCGCCAGCGCTACCAGGCGGTGGGCGCATTGGCGGCAAACCGCGCCTACGAACCGCTGCAGGGACTGCTGCGCGCGGTGGGCGATCTCGAACGCGTGCTGGCGCGCGTCGCACTACGTAGCGCGCGACCGCGCGATCTGGTGCAGTTGCGCAGCGCGCTCGGCGAACTCCCGCCGTTGCGCGCGGCGCTCGCGCCCATTGACGCTCCGCTCCTGCAAACCCTGCATGCCGACACGGCCGATCACGACGCCGAACGCAAGCTGCTGGCCGCGGCGATCGCCGCAGAGCCGTCCGCGTTCCTGCGCGACGGCGATGTGATCGCCGCCGGTTACGACGCAGAACTTGACGAATTGCGGCGCATCGCCACGCACACCGACGAGTTCTTGCTCGATCTCGAGCAGCGCGAGCGCGCGCGCACCGGACTACCGGGTCTGAAGCTCGGCTACAACCGCGTGCAGGGCTTTTATATCGAGATCCCCCGCTCGCAGGCGGAGCAGGTCCCGGCCGAGTACCTGCGCCGCCAGACGGTCAAATCCGCCGAGCGCTTCATTACTCCCGAGCTCAAGAGTTTCGAAGATCGCGTGCTCGGCGCGCGCGATCGCGCGCTGGCGCGCGAGAAACAACTGTTCGAGGAACTGCTGAGCCGCCTGATCGGCGCTTTAGGCCCGCTCCAATCGACCGCCATGGCGCTTGCCGAGATCGACGCTCTGATGTGCCTGGCGGAGCGCGCGGTGAGCCTCAACTGGAGCGCACCGGAGCTGATCGACGATCCCTGCCTGTCGCTCGAAGGCGCGCGGCATCCGGTCGTCGAACGCTACAGCGAGGCGCCGTTCGTCCCCAATGATCTCGAGCTGCACGCGGCGCGGCGCATGCTGGTTATCACCGGGCCCAACATGGGCGGCAAATCCACCTACATGCGCCAGACCGCGCTCATCGTGGTGCTCGCGCACATCGGCAGTTACGTGCCGGCGACGCGCGCCCGCATCGGTCCCTTGGATCGCATCTACACGCGCATCGGCGCCGGGGATGACCTCGCCGGCGGGCGCTCGACCTTCATGGTTGAAATGACCGAGACCGCCAACATCCTGCACAACGCCACCGCACGCAGCCTGGTGCTCATGGACGAGATCGGCCGCGGCACCAGCACGTTCGACGGCCTGTCACTCGCCTGGGCGGTGGCGCGTCACCTCGCCACCGAGGTGCGCGCCTTCACGCTGTTCGCCACGCATTATTTCGAGCTGACGGCGCTGGGCGCCGAACTCGAGGGCTGCGCCAATGTGCACCTGGATGCCACCGAACACGGCGACTCGCTCGTGTTCCTGCACGCCGTGCGCCCGGGCCCCGCCAACCGCAGCTATGGGCTGGCCGTGGCGCAACTGGCCGGCGTGCCGCTCGGTGTCATCGCGCGGGCCCGCGCCTATCTCAGCGAGCTCGAGAGCACGCGTGATGGCGGCGCCCGTCACCCGCCGCTGGCCCAGGCGAACGGCCAGGTCGAGCTTCCGTTGCTGGTCGCGCCGGCACCGGTCATGAGCGAACTCGAAATCAAGCTCGCGCAGATCGAGCCCGACGCGCTCACACCGCGCCAGGCGCTGGCGCTGCTGTATGAACTCAAGGGTCGCCGCCAGGGCTGAGACTGGCGGAAAATACGCTACTATCGTGTCGCACGCAGGACGGTGCGCGACACCCGACAGTTCTTTGAGGGAATCCCCATGAGAGGCGAGATCGCGACGCTTTCCCTCGCCTGCCTGCTGGCGCTGGGCGCTTGCGGCCGCTCGCAACCGACGCCGCACGCGGCGAGCAGCGCCGCTCCCGGCCCAGCCATGCCGAGCGCGCCCGAGGCCTCGATGCCGCGCGCGCCGGCGACGGTGGCCGACTGGGCGCGCGGCGCGATGCTCTTTGACGGGCTCGGCACCGTCCATCGCGCCGTCACCACATCCGTCCCGGAGGCGCAGAGATATTTCGATCAGGGATTGCGCCTGATGTGGGCCTTCAACCACGACGAGGCCACCCGCTCGTTCGCCAAGGCCGCGGCGCTCGATCCGAAGTGCGCGGCGTGCTATTGGGGCGTCTCGCTGACGGTGGGCCCGAATTACAACCTGCCGTTCCTGATCGAAGAGCGGGCCAAGGTCGCCACCGAAGCGCTCAAACTGGCGCGCGCGCACTCCTCCCACGCCTCGCGCGTCGAGCAGGCCCTGATTGCGGCGCTCGGCGAGCGCTACCCTTCGGCGCGGCCGTTGGACAACACGGCGCTCCAGCCGGTGCTGCTGGCCTACGCCGAGGCGATGAACGCCGTGGCGAAAGAATTTCCCCAGGACCTCGACGTGCAGACTCTGTACGCCGAGGCCCTGATGAATCTGCATGCATGGAAGCTCTGGACCGCCGAGGGCAAGCCGGCGCCGGGCACGGAGCAGATCGTCGCGACGCTCGAATCGGTCCTGGCGCGCGACCCATTGCATCCCGGGGCCAATCATTACTACGTGCACACCATGGAGGCCTCGCCCCACCCCGAAAAGGCCGTGGCCTCGGCGGAGCGGCTGCGCGAGCTGATGCCCTCGGCCGGGCACCTGGTGCACATGCCCGCCCACATCATGCAGCGCATCGGACGCTACGAGGAGGCGGCCGAGGCCAATCGGCGCGGCGCGGCGGCGGACCAGTCCTACCTCGGGCGCACGCAGCCGCTGGATTACTACCCGGTGATGTACAGCGCGCACAACTATCAGTTTCTGGCCGCCTCGGCCGCGATGGAGGGGCGGCGGGCCGAGACCGTCGCCGCAGCGGACAATTCGCGGCGGGTGGTCTCCGATCAGATGCTGATCGCCATGCCCGGCACCGATTGGTACGTCGCCGAGCTGTACACGGCACGCGTCCGCTTCGGCCTATGGGACGAGATCCTCGCCCTCGCCGCGCCCAACCCGGATCTGGCCGGCCTCAGCGGCGCCTATCTGTACGCACGCGCCCTGGCGCTTGCCGCGCGCGCCCGACCCGATGAGGCCCGCAGCACACTCGGGCAATTGCAGGCGCTCATCGCCCGAGTCCCCGCCGACACGCCGGCGGGCATGAACACGCTGAAGGATGTGCTCGGCATTGGTGTGCTCGTCGCGCAGGCGCGCATCGCCGCGGCTGAGCGCCACCCGGAGGAGTCGGTCAAGTTACTCCAGCAAGCGGCGGTGGCGGAAGACAAGCTCTCCTACGACGAGCCCAGGGACTGGTTCGTGCCGGTACGCCATCTGCTCGGGGCGCAGCTGTTGCAGAGCCACCGGGCCAAGGACGCCGAGGCGGTCTATCGGGAAGACCTCACGCGGAACCCGAACAACGGTTGGGCGCTGTACGGCCTGAGTGCCGCACTGAACGCTCAGGGGAAACTGCCCGAGGCGGCGCAATCCCAGCAGCAGTTCGCGGCCGCCTGGAAACACGCGGACACCCTCCTGTCCGCATCGGCCTATTAGCCGCTCGTGGCGGCAAACCGCTAGCCGGCAGGCGGCGGAACGGGCCCCAAGAGCGCTTCCAACGACAGGCCGAGGGCGAGCAGTTCCTCGTCCTGCCCGGGCAGCATGTCAAAGCCGATGCCGACCGGAAGATTGCTCCGGGTCATGCCGGCCGGCAGCACCAGGCAGGCCATCCCGACCGCGCTCCCGTGCCCGGCATTGCGGGCCATGGCGTCCGCCAGCAGCACCTTGACGCCGCCGATCTCGGTCTCCGCATCCTCGCCGATGGGGAGCGCGGCGGTTAAGGTCGGTGGACAGGCCAGCGCCGTCACTTTGTGTTCCGCAAAGTAGGCGCGCATGGCGGTGCGCATCGCCTCGACCCGCCGCAGCAATTCATCGCGGGTCTGCTCGGTGATGGCATTGGCGCCGCCGGGCAGGAAGTCGCTGTGATAACGCTTCTGCACGGCGGGACTCATGCCGGCCAGAAACTCCTCGAAGCCGAGCGCACTGCCGGACTCCTTCAGGTAGCGCAGCTGATTGGCGATGATCTCGAACGACTGGATGGCCGACACCAGCTTGCGCTCGCCCTGCATGGCCTCGGGGAGCGGCGCGCGCACCAGCGTGACGCCGGCCTTTTCAAGCGCGTGCGCGGCGGCGCTGATCACCCGCTCGACCTCCGGATCCAGGCCCAGCAGATACTCCGGCGGGAAGGCCATGCGCAGGCCGGACAAGGCAGCGGCACGGATCGGCCTGTCATGCTCGCGCAACGCGCCGTCAAACAGAATCAGATCCGCGACCTGGCGTGCCATCGGCCCGGGCGCGTCCCAGCGCGGCGTAATCGGCATCACTCCGGCGCTCGGATAACGCCCCACCGTCGGGCGCAAACCGCACACGCCGCAGAGCGCGGCGGGCACGCGTATCGATCCGAGCGTGTCCTCGCCAATGGCGAGGGGCGCAATGCGCGCCGCGACGGCAGCGGCCGAACCGCCGCTGCTGCCTCCGGGAATCCGCGTCAGGTCGTAAGGGTTGTGGACCGCGCCGAAGATCTTGTTGTTGCTGGTCCAGCCCAGCGACATCTCCATGAGGTTGGTCTTGCCCAGCACCGCGGCGCCCTGCGCCGTGAGCTGGCGGATGATCGGCGCGTCCTCATTGGGGTGGAAATCACGCAGCGCCCCGGTGCCCGAAGTGGTCGGCAGGCGATGCGTGTTGATGCTGTCCTTGACCGGCAGCAGCAGGCCGTGCAGCCTGCCGAGCGCTTTGCCACTGCGCCGCAGCAGATCGGCCTGGCGCGCGCCCTCCAGAACCTGCGCGGGCTCCAGGCTGATCATGGTGTTGAGGGCTTTTTTCGCCTCGCACTGCTTGAGCACATGCTGCGCGTAGCTCTCCGCGGACAGATCCCCGCGGCGCAGCAGCTCCACGAGTGCGCTCGCCGAGAGTTCCGACCAGTTCGATTCCGCATTCACTGCGCGCGCCACCCGTGCCCTGCCCACGACGCTGGCGCAGGATACCAGTGCCGCGCATTGAAGCAATTGCCGACGATCCGCATCCACGAGTACTCCTTTCGGGGCTTGCCCTCAGGCCTGCCGGACGCTGGCCACATGGCGCGCAAATTCGCTGGTCGCCATCAGATCCTTGCAGCGCGCGAAGCGCTGGAGCGAATAGGCCCAGAAGTCATCGACCGGATTCTGGTTGGCGTGCTGTATCAGTCCCCACAAGGTCCAAAGCAGATCGCACATGGCCTTGTAGATTACGATCCGTCCGCGCTCGGCCGGCCGCGCCTCGCCGCCGAAGTAGGCGCGGATCATCTCCTCGTCCTGCAGCGTGCTGAACCCCGCCTCCACCGACAGATCACCGAGGTCCCAGAGCGGGTCGTTCATTCCCGAGTACTCCCAGTCGACGAGCCACATGCGCCCACCGGCATCCAGGAAGTTCTCGCACAGCGGATCACAATGACACGCCGCGGACGGCAGCGGCCGGGCGTTGAGCGCGGTGCGCACCGCCGCCGCTTCGGTCACGACGTCGTGATAGCCCTCCGGGAGCGGGGTGTCCTTGCCGGCCAGCACCTTGAGGTAATCATCGATCATGGCAAACAGCTCGAAGCGGAATTGAAGACCGCATCCGACTGGTGTAACTGGCGCATCACCGCAGCAGCCCGCGCCGGCGCGCTCGGCCGCGAGCGAAACTGCGCGGGCGTCATGGTCACGGCCTCCTCCACCAGTCGTGACACCATCACGCCCGTGGTGGTATCAAAGTGCAGCACTTCGGGACTGACCTGCACGCGCGCGGCCTCGCGCGCGGCGTGGGCCTCGTGGCTACGATTGATGTATTCCTCGGTGCCCTTCCCCGGGACACGCAGCACGTAATGCTGGCGGCCGTGGTCGATCCGAAACACCAGGTTGGTGAGTCCCCCTAAGCGCGTGACCGCCAGATCGCGCAGCTCGGTGCCGGCGAGGAAACCCAGACCGGCGAGCACACGGCGCGCCTGCTCGAGGCCCTGCGGGTCGCTGCTCACGAGCGCAAGCGCGCCATGTTCGGATCATAGAGGCAGCGCGCTCCGCGTCGCGCCGGGTAGCTCTTCCCGAAGGCCTCGATGGCAAACTCGGTCTCCCTGGCCAGAGCCGCGGGCAAATAGCCGAACGCGATCGACTGGCCCAGGGAATGGCCGTAGCCGGCGCTGGTGGTCGAGGCCACCACCTGGTCCCGGTGCACGATGGCTTCGCCCCCGTGCAGGGGCGCAAAACCCTCGATCGTGAAGGACGCGAGCCGGCGCGCCACGCCCTCGGCCTTGATCTTGAGCAGCGCCTCGCGGCCGAGAAACTGTTTCTTATCCAGCGCCACGCAGAATCCCAGGCCCGCCTCGAACGGGTTGTAGTCGGCCGACAGGTCGCCTGACCAGTACAGATAGCCCTTCTCGAGCCGGGCGGAATCGATGGCGCGGTAACCGGCGTGGGCGAGTCCGAAGGCCCGACCCGCCTCCCACAGCGCCTCGTAGGCACTGGCCGCACACTCCTGCGGGATGTAGAGCTCGTATCCAAGCTCACCCACGTAGCCGATGCGCACCGCAAGCGCGGTGGTCTCGCCGACATCGATGCGCCGGGCGGCGCGGAACGGCAGCGCCGCGTTGGACACGTCCGCGTCGGTGACCGACTGCAGGATCTCGCGTGAGCGCGGTCCGCACAGATTGATTACGGCCATGCTGCTGGTGAGCTCACGGAGCGTGACGCCGGCGGGCAGGTGCTGAGCCACCCAGCCCGCATCGTGCACTCCGAATCCGGCGCCGGTAATCAGATAGTAGTGGTCGGCGGAATCATGAATGAGCGTCACGTCGGCTTCGATCCCACCGCGCTCATTGCACAATTGCGTGTACACGGCCTTGCCCGCCGGTCCGGCCAGGTCATTGGCGGCGATGCGCTGCAGCGCGCGTTCGGCCCCCTTGCCGGAGATTTCAAACTTGGCGAACGAGCTCTGGTCGATGAGCGCGGCGCGCTCGCGGATGGCGCGCACCTCATCCGCCACGGGCTCAAACCAGTTGGGTTTGCCCTCGAAGGAAGGCTCATCGACCGCTCCGGTCCCGGGCGGCGCAAACCAGTTGGCGCGCTCCCACCCGGCCTTCGATCCAAACACGGCGCCGGCCCGCCGCAGCTGCTCGTGGAGTGGCGAGCGCCGCAGGTTGCGTGCGGCCTGCGGCTCATCGAGCGGCCAGTGGATCTGGTAGTAAGCGCCGTAGGCTTCGATCGCGCGCTTTTCCAGGTAGCGCGCTTGCGCCTGCACGCCCGAGAAACGCCGTACGTCGAAGGGCCACAGGTCCATGCCCGCGTCGCCGTGCAGGATCAGGTTGCTCAAGGCCAGTCCGGCGCCGCCTGAGGCCGCGATCCCCGCGGTAAAGCCACAGGCGACGTAAAAGTTGTCGAGACCCGGGGCCAGGCCCATGAGCGGTTCACCGTCGGCCGAGACCGGGATCGGGCCGTTGATCACGGTCTGCAGGCCGATATCGTTGAGCACCGGGAGCCGCTCGGCGGCCGGGAGGGCAAACAACTCCAGCCGCTCCATGTTCGGGGCGAGCAGCTCGCGAGCGAAGGACCACGGCGGCAGACCGCGATGGAATCCGCGCGTGCCCTGTTCCCAGCCACCGATGGCAAAGGCGCCGGTGTCCGGCTTGAGATAGAAGTTGTGGTCCGGATCGCGCAGCGTCGTGAGCTCGGGGGCGAACTGCAATTTCTTTTCGGTCAGGAAATACTGATGTTCGACCACACTGGTGGCCAGGTCGATGCCGGCCAGGCGCCCGACGCGCTTGGCCCACAGGCCCGCGCAGTTGACCAGAATGTCGCAGCCGATGTGGCCACTGCCCGTCATCACGCCGACCGCGCGCCGGCCTTCGAGCGCGATCTGCTCGACGCACACGCCCTCTTCGATCGTCGCACCCTGCAGGCGCGCGCCCTTCGCATAGGCCATGGTGAGCGAATACGGATCAATGTAACCATCGCCGGGAATGTAGGCGGCGCCCTCGATGCCGGCGGTGCTTATATAAGGAAAGCGTTGCTGCGCCTCGGCCGCCGAGAGCGCGTGGCACTCGACGCCGAAGCTTCGTGCCTGACCCATGGAGCGGCGGATTTCGCTCCAGCGGTCCGGGCTCGCGGCGAGGCGCAGGCTCCCCACCTTCTTCCAGGAAATCGCCTGCCCGGTTTCGGCCTCCAGGCGATCGAAGACCGCCACCGAGTCCTGCATCAAGCGGGTGAGGTTCTTCTTGCCACGAAGTTGCCCCACCAGACCGGCCGCGTGCCAGGTGCAGCCATGCGTGAGCCGGTCCTTTTCCACCAGCAGCACATCCTTGGTGCCGGCGCGCGCCAGGTGGTAGGCGAGTGCCGTGCCCACCGCGCCACCGCCGATGATCAGGATGTGGACGTGCCGGTCGGCGCGAAATTTCATTCGCCTAGCTCCCGCCGGAACGAGGCGCCGAGCTGCGGCCGCACGCGGATCCCGCCATGGGACCGACCTAGGGGACGTTCGGAATCTTGACGATGCCGCCCTTGGCCTTAGGATCGCGCGGGTCCTTCACCACCGTGACGAAGAGGTTCTTCTCTCCCGGATCGAAGGCCACATTGGTCGTGCCATCGCCTGCGGCAATGTCGAACACATGCAGGAGCTTGCCCTGCGGGGAGATCTTGAGGACCTTGCCGCCGGAAAACTGCGCCACGTACACATTGCCGTGCTGGTCGACCTTGAGGCTGTCGGGCCCCAGCCACCACCACTCGACCTTGTTCTTGACCAGCAGGTTGAGCAGCGCGAAGTTGGCGCGGTGGCTCAAGGTGCCGTCCGGCTGGATGGTGAACTTCTTGATCGAATTGCCCACCGTCTCGCTGACATAGAGCGTCTTCTGGTCCGGCGAGATGCCAATCCCGTTGGCATAGTTGAAATCGCCCGCGACCTCGACCCATTGCTTGGCCCCCGGCGCCAGATACAGGACCTTGCCCACCACCGCCACCGGCGGGTCGTCGAAGGGCCCGGACAGCGTGGCGTAGGCGCCGCCGTTGGCGGCGACGACCACGTCATTGATGCCCCCGTCCATCTTGCGGCCCTGGCTGTCCGTGTCCCAGCGGCGCAGTTGCTTGCCCGACAGATCCACTTCCAGGATCGCGCCCTGTTCATCACAGGCGACCAGCAAGGTCTTGCGCGCGGTGAGTGCCAGGCCGTTGTGGCCGCAATGCGGCGTGCTGTTCAGCACCGTGCTGCTCTTGCCGTCCCACTTCGACAGTGTGCTCGAGATCCAGCCCACGTAGTACAGGTTGCCGTCCACGTACAACGGGCCCTCGGGCCCGAGCACATTGCTCACCACCGTGACTTCGGCCGAGTGCGCGGCGGCGAAGGCGACGAGCGATGCGGCCATGAGGGCGGAGATTGTGATCTTCTTCATTGTCGGTTCCTTATAGATGGCGCAAATCAGAGCTGCCTCGCCAGGAAGGTGACGCGCCGGCCATCGAGTGTATCGCCATTGCCCACGGCCGAGAATCCGAGCCGGCGGTGGAAGTCCAGCGAGGCGGGATTGGGCGGAACGCTGTTGACCTCGCAGCAGAGCCACCCGATCTGCCGCGCGCGGGCAATGTCGGACAGCGCCTGGTACAGCCGGCGGCCGATCCCTGAGCGGCTGCGCTCCGCTTCGACCGCGATCTGATCCACGTACAGGAACGGCTCCTGGAAGTGCGCGAGAAAATATTGGAACTCCTCACCGTCGTAGGCGCTGTGTCGCGAAAAGACGAGCATGTAGGCGACGACGGGGCCGTCATCGGCCACCGCCACCAGGTGCTCGTCGCTCAAGGCCCGCAATCGATCGAGCTCGCTTAGGTCCAGAGCGGCCACCGCGGGCCGGCTGGCGGCGTTGATCTTCAGTATGTCGGCGCGATCCGCGTGGCGATCGGCCGGATGGTGAGGCGGTTCAAGGGCTGCGGCCGCCGGTCAAGTCAACTGAAATTTCGTGACATCGCATGTCTGGATTTTCTTGTCGTTGAGGGGTCACGCGCGCGGCCGCGCATTCTAGTCACAGCGCTCAAATCCCCACAATTGCGCGCCGCTCTGCGGCCAGACCGATCGCGCGCCGGCCAGCGTGGATTTGTCTGCCGCCGTCAATGAACGGTAACGAGCCGAGCGTAGAGTCTCCGCTTGCCACATACACACCCATTGACCGGAGAAGCCACATGCTAGCGCCCGAGAGTCCTGCCCCCACCCCGCCCGTGCACCTCCAGGCCATCACGCTGTCACGCGGCACGCGCTTGGCCCTGCCCGCCACCGGCGCGCGCGGCGTCGGCCGCTTCTTTGTGACCGAGAATTTCCAGTTTCAGACCCTGCGTGCGCTAACCGAGATTGCGAGCGGCAGCGCCGACCTCAACGAGGTGCTGGAGACCGTCAAGACTATCGTCGATGGCGACGTGCAAAGCTGGTACCAGGGCTGGGCGGCGCTGGCCGATCGTACCCTGACGCTGGCGGAGCGCACCCGTGACCCCTTGAGCAAGGGCAACGCCTATTTGCGCGCGCACAACTATCTTCGTGTGGCCGCGTTCCTGCTGCCGCCCTATGATCCAAAGCGTCCGACCACGTGGCGCACGTCCCTGGCCCGCTTCGACCGAGCTCTGGAAGTCCTTGGCGTACGCTGTGAGCGCATCAATGTCCCCTACCTGGCCGGAAAGCTGCGTGCGCATTATTTTCCGGGCCGGCCGGGCGCCGAGCGCAAGCCGCTGATCATGCTGGTCGGGGGCTACGACTCGACGCTCGAGGAGCTCTACCCGATGCTGGGCCGGGCGGCGCTCGAACGCGGTTACTCGGTCCTCGCGTACGAGGGGCCGGGCCAGGGTCAGGCGCTCCGCGACGGCTTCAAGTTCACGCCGGACTGGGAGAATCCCAACGGCGCCGTGCTCGACACTTTTCTCGGCGCGCACAACCTGCCGCAGCGGATCGTGCTGGTCGGCCTGGGCATGGGCGGGTACTTCGCGCCGCGCGCGGCCGCCTACGACAAGCGCATCGACGGCGTGGTTGCCTGGGATACCTGCTTTGACTTTGGCGAGATGGCCGATCGATTCCTCGCCCTGGCCCACGACCCGGTCCTGTCGAAGTCACCGGACTTCGTCTGGTTCTCCAACCACGGCCGTTGGACGCTGGGCACGAGCAGCAGCGAAGAAACCGCGCGCGGCTTTGCCGCCTACACGCTGGCTCCGGTGGTCGATCACATTACGCAGCCGGTGCTGATCATGGCGGGCGCCGACGATTACGGCATCCCGCTGCACCAGACCGCCGAATTCGAGTGCGCGCTGATCAACGCCAAGCGCGTGACCACGCGCATCTTTGATCGCGCCTCCGGCGGCGCGGAACATTGCCAGATCGGGGCCTTGAGCCTGGTGCACGCCACGATATTCGACTGGCTGCTGGCCGAGTTTGCCGCGTGATCTTGAACCCCTGCACGCGCGGCGGGCCGGCGCGAGCGTGTGGCTGCCGGCCGCACACTCGCGCCGCTTTCGATATACGACGACGAATCGATTCGGGCGCCGGGAATTTCGGTGGAGGAGTCGCTCAGCCGCCGAAGCGCCCGTGCTCGAGGAACTGGCCCGCTTCGTGCGCCACTCGGGCCGACAGCAGCATCCCGGAATGACTCACGGGCAGCGTCAGATGCGCCGTGGCACCGGGCAGCCGGGTCTCCGAGACCGCCACCGTGCCGTCGTTGGGTTCGTCGAAGTCCACGACCAGCCGCCCAAAACTCAGCGGCTGGGTACCGGCAATGATGCCGATCTCACGCTCGTGCGGCCAACTGCGCTGATGGGCGTGCAGCAGTTCCCGGGCCGCGGCCTGCCCTAAGATGGCGCGGCCCAGCCGGAAGCGCGCGAGCGCGGTCGCCGCCTGGCTGGCCATGCTTGGTGTGCCCATGATCACCACGCGGCCGGGCGGTTGCTGCGGATGTCGCTCGAGGCAGCGCAGGATCGCGATACCGCCGAGGCTATGGCCGAGCAGGTGCACGCGCGGCGCATCGACCTCGGCGATGCAGTCATTGAGTGCATCGGCAATCTGGTCCATGGACAGCAGAGTGGAGGCATAGCTGAATACCCGCCAGGCATAGCCACGCTCCTTCTCCAGGCGGCGACGCAGCATGAACGCCTCGTGGCCTGAGAACCAGAGGCCGTGCACGTAGACGACGGCGGCGTTCATGCCTGCTTGAATGACGTCCCTAGGTGGGCGGCGGCTGGCGGACGCGGATGTGCAGCTCGCGCAGCTGCTGTTCGCTCACCGGCGTCGGTGCCTCGGTGAGCGGATCGGCCGCGGTCTGGGTCTTCGGGAAGGCGATGACCTCGCGGATGCTGTCCGCACCGGCCATCAGCATCGCCAGCCGATCCAGTCCGAAGGCGATGCCGCCGTGAGGCGGGGCGCCGAAGCGCAGCGCGTCGAGCAGGAATCCAAACTTGGAGCGCGCCTCCTCGGCCCCGATGCCGAGCAGTTCGAACACCGCCGACTGCAGCTCCTGCCGGAAGATGCGCACCGAGCCGCCGCCGATCTCCGAGCCGTTGAGCACCAGGTCGTAGGCCTGGGCGAGCGCGACGCCCGGGTTCGCCTGCAGCGCCTGGGCGTCCGGATTCTTGGGCGAGGTGAACGGATGATGCATCGCGACCCAGCGCTTGGCCTCGGCGTCGTACTCGAACATCGGGAAGTCGATCACCCACAGCGGCCGCCAGCCGCCCGCCACGATCTTCAGATCCTGGCCGATCCGCAAGCGCAGCGCGCCGAGTGAATCATTGACCACGCTCGCCTTATCGGCCCCGAAGAACACCAGGTCGCCGTCCACGGCACCGACCCGTTCGAGGATCCCGCTGAGCGCCGCATCGTCGAGAAACTTGATGATCGGTGACTGCAGGCCTTCACGCCCCTTGGCGCGTTCATTCACCTTGAGGTAGGCCAGGCCACGCGCCCCGAAGCGCGCCACGTAGGCGGTGTACTCATCGATCTGCGAGCGCGGCAGCGCGCCGCCGCCCGGCACGCGCAGCGCCGCCACCCGCCCCTGCGGGTCCTTGGCCGGGCCGGCAAACACCTTGAATTCGGAACCGGCCACCAGGTCGGCGACGTCGACGAGTTCCAGCGGATTGCGCAGGTCCGGCTTGTCCGATCCGTAGCGGCGCAGCGCCTCGTGATAGCTGATGCGCGGAAACGGGTCGGGCAGGGCCTGCTTCAGGACCTCGCGGAACAGGTGCCGCACCAGGGCTTCCATGAGCTCGATGATCTGGGCTTCCGAAAGGAAGCTGGTCTCGATATCGAGCTGCGTGAATTCCGGCTGGCGATCGGCGCGCAGGTCCTCGTCGCGAAAGCAGCGCACGATCTGGTAGTAGCGCTCGAAGCCGCTGATCATCAACAGCTGCTTGAAGATCTGCGGCGACTGCGGCAGGGCAAAGAACTTGCCGGCGTGCGTGCGGCTGGGCACCAGATAATCGCGCGCGCCCTCGGGCGTGGCCTTGGTCAGCATCGGCGTTTCGATGTCGATAAAGTCGTGCGCGTCGAGAAATCCGCGCATCGCCCGGGTGATCGCGTGACGCTGGCGCAGGCGCTGGCTCATCACTTCGCGCCGCAGATCGAGGTACCGATAGCGCAGCCGCACTTCCTCGCTGACCTGCTCGTCGAGCTGAAACGGCAGCGGATCGGCGCGATTGAGGATCTCCACCTCACTCGCCACGATCTCGACCTGGCCGGTGGCGAGGTTGGCATTGGTGGTGCCCTCGGGCCGCGCCCGCACGGTGCCTGCGATCCGCGCCACAAATTCGTTGCGCAGCTTTTCGGCGCTGGCAAAGACCTCGGCCGCGTCCGGATTGCAGACCACCTGAACCAGCCCCTCGCGGTCGCGCAGGTCGACGAAAATCACGCCGCCGTGGTCACGCCGCCGATGCACCCAGCCGGCCACGGCCACCTGCTGGCCGATCAGGGCGGCGCTGACCTGTCCGCAGTAATGGGTGCGCATCATCGGCATACCGTCTTCAGGAAGGGCGCGCGATGTTACGGGGCGGAGCGCAGCGGCGCAATTGCCGCCTGGGGCGGCGCCGACGGGCCCACCACCCCCAGGGTCACGATCATCTTCATGGCGGCGTCCACGTGCATGTCGAGCTCGATGCAGCGGGCGCGCGGCACGAAAATGATAAAGCCCGAGGTCGGGTTGGGCGTGGTCGGAATGAACACGCACACCTGCGGTTCGCCCAGGTGCGCGTTGATCTCCGGCAGGTGATCGGTGGTCTGGAAGCCGATGGTCCAGGCGCCGGCGCGCGGATACTCCACCAGCAGCACCTTCTTGAAGGAGTTGCCGCTGTTGGAGAGCACGGTCTCCGAAAAGCTCTTCACGCCGCTGTAGAGCGCGCGCACGAAGGGAATGCGCTCCAGCAGCTCCTCGCCGATCGCCACCAGCGCCTGGCCGATAAAGTTGGTGACCAGCAGGCCCGTGAGCAGCACGATCAGCAGCCCCAGTACCGCGCCCAGGCCCGGCACGTGCCAGCCGAGCAGCTGGTCCGGGCGGATCGAGCGCGGCAGCACCAGCAGGGTGCGATCCATGAGCTGCAGGATGAAATTCACCACCAGCACCGTCACCAGCACCGGCACCCAGATCAGCAGGCCGTTGATCAGGTAGCGGCGCAGCGCGCGCATCACGGTTCCCGGTCGCGTCGGCGGCGCGGCTTGGGGCTGATTCACCGCCGTCGGCTCCCGCGGGTCGCCGCGCGGGACGACTTTCGGGTGCTGCGCGCGGCCGGCCGCTTCGCCGCACGCTTGGCGCTGCTGCTCCGGCCCGCGCTGGCCGAGGGCTTGGAGCCCGTCTTGGATGCCGTCTTCGACGCCGTCTTCGACTGGGCGGCAGGAGCGGCCCGCTCGGGCTTCGCGGTGTCGCCCGAGGTACCGGCCGCCTCGGGCTTGGCCGCCTTGTCATCGGCGCCCGCCTTGGCCTCGGGGACCTCGGCCTTCGCTTCCTTGGGCTCGGCGCCGGCCAGGTTCCGTTGTCCTTCCTTGTCCGACTTGAAATCGGTCTCGTACCAGCCCGATCCCTTGAGCCGGAACACCGGCACCGACATCAGGCGCTTAAAGCCCGGCTTGCCGCAGGAGGGGCATTTCTTCAGGGGCGGATCGCTGAGCTTCTGGAGGACTTCCAGGTAATACCGGCAACTCGGGCATTCGTATTCGTAAAACGGCATAAGCGCAGCACCTCGAAAGCTCCCCGCGGCAGATTATAGGGTCTCATGCGCGCCGCGTGTCGGGCGCGATGGGGCGCGGGCCTTTAGCGCACCTTGGCGAAGTGCAGCACGCCCTTTTCCACGCCCACGCGGATCCGATCGCCCGGCTGGAAGCCGCCCGCCAGAATCCTCTGCGCCAGCGGATTCTCGATCTGCTGCTGTATGGCCCGCTTGAGCGGCCGCGCACCGTAGACCGGATCGAACCCCGCCTCGCCGAGCGAGTCGCGCGCCGCATTGTCGAGCTCGAGCTCCAGGTCGCGCTCCAGGAGCCGTCGGCGCAGCAGTCCCAGCTGGATGTCGACGATGGCGCGGATCTGCTCGGTGCCGAGCGGATGGAACACGACGATGTCATCGATCCGGTTGATGAACTCCGGCTTGAAGTTCTGCTGCACGATTTCCATCACCGCCGTCTTCATGCGCTGGTAGTTGCCCTCGCCCGCGAGCTCGTGGATCACGTTCGAGCCCAGGTTCGAGGTCATGACGATGACCGCGTTGCGAAAATCCACGGTGCGGCCCTGGCCGTCGGTGAGCCGGCCGTCGTCGAGCACCTGCAACAGCACGTTGAAGACGTCCGGATGCGCCTTCTCGACTTCATCGAGCAGGATCACGGCATAGGGCCGGCGCCTTACCGCCTCGGTCAGGTAACCGCCCTCCTCGTAGCCGACGTAACCGGGTGGCGCGCCGATCAGGCGCGCGACCGAATGCTTCTCCATGAATTCCGACATGTCGATGCGCACCATCGCATCTTCGGTATCGAACAGGAATTCGGCCAGCGCCTTGCACAGCTCGGTCTTGCCGACGCCGGTGGGCCCGAGGAACAGGAACGAACCGTTCGGGCGGCGCGGATCCGCCAGCCCGGCGCGCGAGCGGCGGATGGCGTTCGAGACAATGCGCACCGCCTCTTCCTGGCCGACCACGCGCTTGGCGAGCGCCTCTTCCATGCGCAGCAGCTTCTCTTTTTCGCCCTCGAGCATCTTGGCGACCGGAATTCCGGTCCACTTCGAGACCACCTCGGCGATTTCCTCCTCGGTGACCTTGTTGCGCACCAGCTGCGTGTCCTTGCTCTCCGCGGCCTGCGCCTCGGCGAGCCGCTTTTCGAGCGCGGGCACCCTGCCGTACTGCAGTTCGGCGACCTTGCCCAGATCGCCGTGCCGGCGTGCCGCCTCCATGTCGAGCTTGACCTTCTCGAGTTCCTCCTTGATCGCCGCGCCTCCCTGGAGCGTGGCCTTCTCGGCCTTCCAGATCTCTTCCAGGTCGGCCGACTCCTTCTCGAGCGCGGCGAGCGACTCCTCGAGCGCGGCCAGGCGCTTCTTGGTGGCCTCGTCGTGTTCCTTCTTGAGCGCCATCTGCTCGATCTTGAGCTGGATGATGCGCCGGTCGAGGCGATCGAGGACCTCGGGCTTGGAGTCGATTTCCATGCGGATGCGCGCCCCGGCCTCGTCGATCAGGTCGATCGCCTTGTCGGGCAACTGCCGGTCGGCGATGTAACGGTGCGAGAGGGTCGCGGCCGCGACGATGGCCGGGTCGGTGATGTCGACACCGTGATGCACCTCGTAGCGCTCCTGGAGGCCGCGCAGGATGGCGATGGTGTCCTCCACGGTGGGCTCGTTGACCAGCACTTTCTGGAAGCGCCGCTCGAGCGCGGCGTCCTTCTCGATGTACTTGCGGTACTCATCCAGCGTGGTCGCGCCCACGCAGTGCAGCTCGCCGCGCGCCAGCGCGGGCTTGAGCATGTTGCCCGCGTCCATCGCGCCCTCGGCCTTGCCGGCGCCGACCACGGTGTGCAATTCGTCGATGAACAGGATCACCTGGCCTTCCTGCTTCGCCAGGTCGGTGAGCACGCCCTTGAGCCGCTCCTCGAATTCACCGCGGAATTTCGCGCCGGCGATCAGGGAACCCATGTCCAGGGCCAGGATGCGCTTGCTCTTCAGTCCTTCGGGCACCTCGCCGTTGATGATGCGCTGGGCGAGGCCCTCGACGATCGCGGTCTTGCCCACCCCGGGCTCGCCGATCAGCACCGGGTTGTTCTTGGTGCGCCGCTGCAGCACCTGGATGGTGCGGCGGATCTCATCGTCGCGCCCGATCACCGGATCGAGCTTGCCGGCACTGGCGCGGGCCGTCAGGTCGATCGTGTACTTTTCGAGCGCCTGGCGCTGCTCCTCGGCACCGGGATCCTTGACGGCCTCGCCCCCGCGCAGCTCGTCGATGGCGCGGGTCACGGCCGCCTTCTGCACGCGGCTGTCCTTGAAGAGCTTGGCCAGCGTGCCTTTGTCCTCGAAGGCCGCGAGCACGAACAGCTCGCTCGAGATGTATTGGTCGCCGCGCTGTTGCGCCAGCTTGTCGGTGACATTCAGCAGGCGATTCAGATCGCTGGAGACGTGCACCTCGCCGGGGGTCCCCTCGACCTTCGGCAGGCGGTCGAGCTCCGCGCCCAGCAGTGTGCGCAGCCGATTGACGTCGGCCCCGGCCTTGAGCAGCAGCGGGGCGGTGCCGCCCCCCTGGGCATCGAGCATCGCCAGCATCACGTGCGCGGGCTCGATGAACTGGTTATCGCGCCCCACGCACAGCGATTGTGCATCGGCGAGTGCCGCCTGGAAGCGGCTGGTCAGCTTGTCCATGCGCATGGGATTCGGCCCTGAGGTTTTGCTACCGGATTGGCGCTAATTTGGGGTCACGGGGCGCCGATTTCAACCGCCGGCCCCGCCCGGCTCTGAGCTAGCCCAGCGCCACTTCGGCCACCGCAATGGCCGCCACGCCCGCGCCGATCAGCAGCACCTGCATGGCGCTGCCGGCCGGGTCCACCCGCCGGTGCAGGCCGGGAATCAGGTCCGCCACGGCCACGTAAATGAGCGAGGCCGCCGCCACCGAAATCGCGTACGGCAGCACATCGAGCGTGCCCTTGAGCGCGTAGTAGCCGGCCAGGCCGCCAATGATCGAGGTCAGGCTGCTGGCGGTATTGAACAGCAGCGCACGCATGGGCTTCATGCCCGCGTGCAGCAGCACCGCCAGATCACCGAGTTCCTGCGGGATCTCGTGCGCCGTGATGGCGATGGTGGTGAGGATGCCGAGGCGCACGTCGGTGAGAAACGCGGCCGCAATCAACACCCCGTCGAAGCCGTTGTGCACCCCATCGCCGATCAGCACGATCCAGCCGGCGGCCCGGTCGCGATGCTCGCTCGCCGGCACCTGGTGACTCTCGCAGTCCTCGGTGTGGCAATGGCGCCAGAGCACCCACTTCTCGAGGATGAAGAACAGGGCGATGCCGCCAAGGACGGCGGCACCGATCCCCTCGACGCGCCCCGGACCCACCGCGCCGATCGCCTCGGGCAGCAGCCCCAGGAGCGCCGCGGCCAGCATGGCGCCGGTGGCAAAGCTGATCAGGTGCGGCAACAGCCGGGCGCGGCGCGCCTCCGGGAAGCTCAGGAACAGCACCGCCAGCGCGGCACTGAGCAGCCCGCCGAACAGCGTGGCGAGGATAATCCAGAGCAAAGTCGGCATGGCCCTCACTCTAGCACGCGTCCCTCAGGCGCCCGTTTCCGCGCGCCATATGAGCGCGGCCATGCGCCCGGTGCGGCCATCGCGCCGGTAGGAGAAACACCGATCACCGGCCGCGTAGGTGCAAAGGTTCGCAGCGCTGCGCTCACGCACTCCCAAGGCCGCGAGCCGCCGGTGCGCGAGCTGCAGCAGATCGCACTGCCAACGCCCGCGCGCGTTGGGGACAAAGGCAACGGCCGAACCGGCATCGTGCGCAAGGAACGCCGCGCGCACTTCCTCGCCCACCTCGAAGTGCTCCGCGCCGATGGCCGGCCCGAGCCACGCCAGCAGGCGGGCAGGCGGCTCGCGCATCGCTCCGATGGTCGCCTCGAGCACGCCCGCGGCCAGTCCGCGCCATCCCGCATGCGCCGCCGCCACTACCGCTCCGTCCTCACTGGCCAACAGCACCGGCAGGCAGTCGGCGACCTGGATCGCGAGCACGCGCCCGTAGGCTCGCGAAACCGCGGCGTCGGCCGCGCCCGGTTCGCTCCCGGCGTCGGCATCGGCCACGCGCGTGCCATGCACCTGCTCGAGCCACAGCGGCTCGCGCGGCAGGGAAAGCGCCGCGGCGAGACGTCGGCGATTTTCCGCCACCGCGGCCGGATCATCACCCACGTGCTGGCCCAGGTTGAGGCTGTCGAAGGGCGCCGCACTCGCCCCCCCGGTGCGCAGCGAGCAGGCGGCGCGCACCGTGTCCGGCACCGCCCACCGGGGCAGCAGCACTCCGACGCTCACGTGGGCGCGTGTTCCGCGTCCGCGCGCAGCACCGCGAGGAGCGTTTGAAAGTCGGCCGGGAGCGGGGCCTCGAAGGTGTGATGCCGGCCGGTGAGCGGATGGTTGAGGCCTAAGCGCTGCGCGTGCAGCGCCTGGCGGCGAAACGACTGCAGCGCAGACCGCAGCTCTTCGCCCGCCCCCGCCACCTGTCGGCGCCGGCCTCCGTACAGCGCATCGCCCACGATCGGGAACCCTAAGTGCGCGAGGTGCACACGAATCTGATGCGTCCGGCCGGTCTCGAGCTGCACGCGCAGCAGGGTATGGCCGCGGAAACGCTCCTCGAGGCGATAGTGCGTCACCGCCTCGCGCCCATCGCGCCGCACCGTCATGCGCGTGCGCACCGAGCGGTGCCGGCCGATGGGCTGATCGATGGTGCCGCCGGCCGTGGGCCGGCCGAGCACCAGGGCGAGGTAACCGCGCTGGATCTCCCGCCGCTGCAGCATGCTCACCAGCGCGAGGTGAGCCTCGGGCGTGCGCGCCACCACCAGCAGCCCGCTGGTGTCCTTGTCCAGCCGATGGATCAGCCCGGCGCGCGGCACCAGCGAGAGCGCGGCATCGTGGGCCAGCAAGGCGTTCTGCAGCGTGTGCGCCGGATTGCCGGCGCCCGGATGCACCACCAGGCCGGCCGGCTTGTCGATCACCAGCAGCGCCTCGTCCTCGAACACCACCCGCAGCGCGATGGCTTCGGGTCCAATCCGCTGATCGGCCGTGAATTCCGCCTGCACCCGCACCCGCTCGCCGCCGGCCAGGCGCTGGCGCGGCAGCACCACGCGGCCCTCCAGGAGCACCGCCCCCGCGCTGATCCAGCGCTGCAGCCGGGCGCGCGAGTACTGCGGCAGGAGCGAGGCGAGCGCCGCATCGAAGCGCTGGCCGGCCGTGCCGGCGGGCAGTTCGAGCTCGTGGATACGGAACTTGCTGGGCATGGGTCGGTCGCAGGTGCGGCGGAACTTATTCGTTATACTGGCCTCTTCGCCCCGTTAGGATACATCGTGACCGCGAGCTGCCGCCCCGGCCTGCCCTCTTTTCCCGCGCCCGCCCTGCTCGCCGCCGTGCTGCTGCTGGCGCTCTCGGGCGCGCTGGCCGGCTGCCAGACCAAAAAGGCACGCGATTTCACTAACCTCACGGCCCCGGGCTTGTATCACCAGGCCCGCAAGTCGCTCGAAGACAACGACTACGAGTCGGCCGTCAAGCAGTACGAGGCGCTCACCACGCACTTCCCGTTCTCCGACGAGACGCGCCAGGCGCGCCTGGACCTGATCTGCGTGTATTACCGCAAGGGCGAGAAGGAAACGGCCACCGATGCGGCCGAGCAGTTCCTGCGCGAGAACCCGACCCATCCCCGGGTCGACTACGCCTGGTACATGAAGGGCCTCATCGACTACGAGGACCAGCCCTGGAAGATCGAGCGCTGGCTCGGTGTCGACCCCGCCAAGAAGCCGCCGGCGGCGCTCAACTCGGCGATCACGGCCTTCAGCACCGTGGTCAAGCAATACCCCAAGAGCGAATATGCCCACGACTCGCAGCTGCGCCTGATCTACCTGCGCAACCGGCTGGCCGAATACGAGATGAACGTCGCCCGCTACTACCTGAAGCGCGGCGCCTACGTCGCGGCGGCGGACCGCTCGCTGCGCATGATCGAGCAGTATGACGGCGCCCCGGCGGTCCGGGACGGCCTCGACGTCATGATCGAGAGCTACCACAAGCTCGGCTTGACCGACCTGCAATCGAACGTCGAGCGTGTCTACGAGACCAACTACCAGCAATCAAGCGCGCACAACGCGCCGAAGAAGAAGTGGTGGCACTTCTGGTAAGTCGTGCTCAGCGTCGATAGCCGCTGGTGATCGGATAGCGCCAGTCGCGGCCGAAGGCGCGGCGGCTGACGCGCACGCCGGGCGGCGCCTGGCGCCGCTTGTACTCGTTGCGCTGGACCATGTTCAGGACGCGCGTGACCACCGAGCGCTCGTAGCCGCGCGCACAGATCTCGTCCACCGACAGGTCCTCTTCAATGAAGGCCTCGAGGATCGGGTCGAGCACCGCATAGGGCGGCAGTGAATCGGTGTCCTTCTGATCATGGCGCAGTTCGGCGCTCGGCTCGCGCTCGATCACGCGCCGCGGGATGACCTGGGCGCCGGCGCCGGCCTGGGCATTGCGGTAATTGGCGAGCCGGTACACCAGCAGCTTGCTGCAGTCCTTGATGGGCGCGAAACCGCCGTTCATGTCCCCGTACAGCGTCGCGTAGCCCACCGCCATCTCGCTCTTGTTACCGGTGGTCAGCAGCATGCGGCCGGTCTTGTTCGAGATCGCCATCAGCAACAATCCGCGCACCCGCGCCTGTATGTTCTCCTCGGTGGTGTCGGGCGCCCGGCCCGCGAACTCCGCGGCCAGTGCACCCAAGGCGGCCTCGAACAAACCCTCGATCGGAATCGAGCTGATCTGCACGCCCAGGGAACGCGCCTGCGCGAGGGCGTCGTCCTTGCTCATCTGCGAGGTATAGCGCGAGGGCATCATGACCGCCTGCACGCGCTCTGCGCCCAGCGCATCGACCGCGATCGCCAGGGTCAGCGCGGAATCCACACCGCCCGACAGTCCCATGACGACGCCCGGAAAGCCGTGCTTGTTGACGTAGTCGCGCACCCCCAGCACCAGCGCCTCGTAGACGCTGGCCTCGACCTCGAGTTCCGGGGCGATCTCGCCGGGCAGCGGCACGACCTGTGCGCCCTGCCGCTCGAACTGCACCCGGTACAGGCCTTCGGTGTAGGCGGGCGCGCGAAACACCACCTCGCCCTTGGCGTCCATCACGAAGGAGTTGCCGTCGAACACCAGCTCATCCTGGCCGCCGCACAGATTGACGTACACCAGCGGCACGCCGCACTCGGTGACCCGCTCGCGCACCACGCGCTCGCGCTCGCGTTGCCGGTGCATCTCGAAGGGTGAGGCGTTGATGACCAGCAGCACTTCGGCGCCGAGCGCGCGCGCGCGCTGGGCCGGGCCGGGCTCCCACACGTCCTCGCACACCAGGAGTCCCAGCTTGATGCCCTTGCACTCGAACACCGCCGGATCGCCGCCGGCGCTGAAGTAGCGCTTCTCGTCGAACACCCGGTAATTGGGCAGGCAGGATTTGCGGGTCAGCGCCAGACGCACGCCGTCGCGGTACACGGCGGCGCTGTTGTAGATGTCGCTCCCCTGGTACTCGGGAAATCCGAGCACCAGCCCGATGCCTGGCGGTGCCTCAGCGAGGCCGCGCAGCGCGCGCTCGATCTGCGTGCGCAAGCCGCGATGGAACAGCAGGTCCTCGGGCGGATAGCCGGACAAGGTCAGCTCGGGGAACAACACCACATCGGCGCCCCAGTCCGCGCGCGCCCGCGCCGCCTCGCGCAGCGCGCGTGCCAGATTCCCCTGCACGTCGCCCACCAGCAGGTTGATTTGTGCCAGCGCGACGGTCAGTCGTTCAGGACCGTTCAATCAGGCTCCGGCCGCCATTGCGCTCATCGCCTGGCCCGGGCGCGCCGCTTCGCAGCGCCACGCACCGTCCGCCGGGCACCGCGCTTGGCCGCGCGTTTGGCCTTGGGCGGCTTCGCGCCTGGCCGCTTGCGCTTAGGGTTCCGCTTGCGCGCCTGCGCACTGGCGGCGCGCGCCGCGCTGCGTTTTGGCTTCGCGCGTGGCACCAGGGCGCGGCTGCGCGCCGCGCGGCTGCGCCGCAACTCGGCGGCCATCGCGCTGCCCAATTCCGCCGGCGAATGCACGGTCCGGACACCGGCCGCCTCGAGCGCGCTGAACTTGTCCGCCGCCGTGCCCTTGCCTCCGGCCACCACCGCGCCGGCATGACCCATGCGCTTGCCCGGTGGCGCGGTGACCCCGGCAATGTAGGCCACCACCGGCTTTTTGACGAAGCGGCGGATGTGTTCGGCCGCCGCCTCCTCGTCGCTGCCGCCGATTTCGCCCACCATGACGATTCCCTCGGTCTGCGGGTCGCGCTCGAAGAGCTCGATGACGTCGATGAAATTCATGCCGCGCACCGGGTCGCCGCCGATCCCGACGCAGCTGCTCTGCCCGAGGCCGTTGTGGGTGGTCTGGAACACCGCCTCGTAGGTGAGGGTGCCCGAGCGCGAGACAATCCCGACGCAGCCGGGCTGGTGTATGAAGCCCGGCATGATGCCGATCTTGCATTCTCCGGGCGTGATGACTCCGGGGCAGTTGGGGCCGATCAGGCGCGTGCCGGTGCCGAGCAGTGCCGCCTTGACCCGGATCATGTCATTGACCGGCACGCCCTCGGTGATGCACACCACCAGTTCGATGCCGGCCTCGGCCGCCTCGAGGATGCCGTCGGCCGCAAACGGTGCGGGCACGTAGATCACGCTCGCGGTGGCGCCGGTGGCGCGCACCGCATCGCGCACCGTGTCGAACACCGGGAGCCCCAGGTGACGCTCGCCGCCCCGGCCCGGGGTCACGCCGCCGACCATGCGCGTGCCGTAGGCGATGCTCTGCTCGGTGTGAAAGCTCCCCTGCCGCCCGGTGATGCCCTGGCAGAGCACGGCGGTGCGCTTGTTGACCAGGATGCTCATTGGGCATCCTCCCCCAGTGTTGAGGGATTGAGCCTATCTCGTGTAAAGGATGATCTTCCGCGCACTCGCTGCGACAGCCACCGGTGCTCGTCATTCAATGACCCGCATGAGACCTGCTGCGCAGCGAGGGCCGGGAGGCCACGACGGGCTACAGGAAGTTGCGCCGTGGGTTGCAGCCCGGAGCGCCAGTCAATGAGCACCCCGCCAGGCCTCCCAGCACGGATAGCTGTACCACATCCAGAAGGAGTCGTGCCATGGAGGTATTTGCTGGGGTCGATTGGGGGAGTGCCACTCACGCGGCCTGCGTGATCAACGGCAGCGGCCAGAGTATGGCTAACTTTGAGGTCAAGCACGATGAAGGGGGCCTGAGCGAGCTGATCAAGCGTCTGCGCAAGCTCTGTGCGGGCCAACCGCTGCGCATCGCGATCGAGCGTCCCTCCGGCGTGCTGATCGACAACCTTGTGCAGGCGGGCTTTGTGGTGGTGCCTGTGCATCCGAACGTGGTGAGGGCTTCCAGGCCGCGCTATCGGGCGGCCGGGGGCAAGTGCGATCGGGGCGATGCGTACCTGCTGGCGGATTTGTTGCGTACGGATGGCCATCGCTTTCGGGCCCTTGCTCCCGAGTGCGATGAGATCCGGGCCTTGCAGGCACTGGTGCGCACACGCGGAGATCTCTTGGCGGAGCGCATCGCTTTGGGCAACCAGCTGCGCGCTCTGCTGGAGAGTTTCTGGCCCGCACCGATAAGCCTTTTTGGCGAGATCGACTCGCCTATCGCCCTGGCCTTCCTCAAGCGCTACCCCACTCCGGACAGCGCCTCTCGCTTGGGCGAGAAGCGCTTGAGAGGTTTTCTCAGCGCACAGGGTTACACGGGACACAGCAGTGCCGCGACCCTGCTTGAGCGCCTGCGCGCTGCCGCATGCGGCAAGGCCGGGCCGGCCGAAGCGCAGGCCAAGGGCGCCTTGGTGAGCTCGCTCGCTTGCATCCTTGCCACGCTCGTGGCCCAGCTCGTGGACCTGACGGCGCGGATCTCGCGTGAGGTGGCCGCTTTGCCCGATGGACAGATCCTGATGTCTTTCCCCCGCGCCGGCCGGCTCAACGCCGCCCAAATCCTCAGCGAGCTGGGTTCCGTGCGCGAGCGCTATCAGAGCGAGGCGCAGTTGGCAGCCGAAGCCGGTGTGTGCCCTGTGACCCATCAGTCGGGCAAGAGCCGCGGTGTCGTCTTTCGCTGGGCCTGTAATCACCGCTTGCGCGCTGCACTCACCCTCTGGGCCCATAACTCTCGTCGCGAATGCCCCTGGGCCGACGCGATCTACAAGCGTGCACGTGCTCGGGGGGCCCGCCATCCACACGCCGTCCGCATCTTGGCTCGAGCCTGGATACGCGTGCTGTGGCGCGCCTGGTTCTCGCACACTCCCTACATCGCAGCCAAACACTACGGAGCCCAACATTTGCAGCAGGCATAACTAAAGGTTGACACAGGAAGTCTCATGCGCCGCCCCGCACGCGCTTGGAACGCGCGGCCGCCACCACCTTGCGGGCCGCATCGGTCAGGTCGCTCGCCGCCGTGATCGCCAGCGACCCGCCGGCCAGCTTGGCGCGCGCCGCCTGCGCGTTGGTGCCCTCCAGTCGCACCACCACCGGCACGCGCACGCCGACGTCGCGCACCGCATTGATGATGCCGTCGGCGATCAGGTCGCAACGCACGATGCCGCCGAAAATGTTCACCAGGATCGCGCGCACCTTGGGGTTGGACAGAATCAGCTCGAAGGCGGCCGTCACGCGCTCGGCGGTGGCGCCGCCGCCGACGTCGAGGAAATTGGCCGGCGTGCCGCCCTGCAATTTGATCAGGTCCATGGTCGCCATCGCCAGGCCCGCGCCGTTGACCATGCAGGCGATGTCGCCATCCAGGGAGACGTAGTTCAGATCGTGCTCGCTGGCGATGCGCTCGGCCGGATCTTCCTGCTCCTGATCGCGGAGCGCGGCCATGTCCGGCTGGCGGAACAGCGCGTTGGCCTCGATGTCGAGCTTGCAGTCGAGCGCCACGAGCCGGCCGCCGCGGGTCACGATCAGCGGGTTGATCTCGATCAGGCTCGCGTCCTTCTCGAGATACAGCCGGTAGAGCGCGAGCATGATGGCCTGCAGTTGCGCGGCCTCATCGCCCTTCAGGCCGATGCCGTAGGCGAGCTGGCGGCATTGCCAGGGCTGCAATCCGGCGGCCGGGTGCACCGCGACCGAGAGAATCTTCTCCGGCGTGTCGTGCGCCACCTGTTCGATGTCCATGCCACCGGCGCTGGAGGCGACCACGGCAATACGCCCGCGCTCGCGATTGAGCGTGAAGCTCAAGTACAGTTCGCGCTCGATTTCCGAGCCGGCTTCGACGTACACCTTGTTGACCGGGAGACCGGCGGGGCCGGTCTGCTTGGTCACCAGGCGCTGCCCGAGCATCGCCGCGGCGGTCGCGCCGACCGCATCGAGCTCGCGCACCAGCTTGACGCCGCCGGCCTTGCCGCGACCGCCGGCGTGCACCTGCGCCTTGATGACCCAGGCCGCGCCGCCCAGGGCGCGCGCGGCGGCTTCGGCTTCGTCGGGAGTGGCGGCCACCAGACCTTCCGGAACGGGGACGCCGTAGTTCGCTAGAATTTTCTTGGATTGATATTCGTGCAGGTTCATCAGATCGCCAAGGGAGCGGAAGGTTCGGAATTTTGGAATTCGCGGCTCACGCGGCTTTCTGGCGGTCCATCCGCCTTCCAGCCGCCGCGCAGATTCGCGGTTCTACCGAGAGCACCGGAGCGGCTTGCGTCACTCCTGAACCTCTCTCGTCCCCGCGCATTGAGGCCGTTCCCCGGCCCAGTGCAAGCACGTTCTTTGCGGCATTCACGTCGCGATCGTGCTCACTTCCACACTCCGCACAGGTCCATGACCTGACCGAGAGCGGCATGTCATCCCTGCAATGGCCACAGCAATTGCACACCTTGGAGGTCGGTGCCCATCGATCGACACGGATCACCGTGCCGCCTCGACGAGCCGCCTTGTATTCAATCTGCCGGTGCAATTCCGACATCGCCGCATCGCTGAGGGAGCGGGCAAGATGATGATTCTTGACCATTCCGGTCACATTGAAGCGTTTCTATCACGACCACGTTTGCACTGGCTGCAATATGAGAGCTGATCTTGTGGGTGAAGTCCCGGCGGGCATCCGCGATGCGGCGATGGAGCCGCGCGAGCCGTCGCTTGGCCGTCGTCCCGGCGGTTGCTGCCCTTGACCCGGCGGCTGATCTGCCTTTGGTAACGGCGCAGTTGAGCGGCTTTGTCTTTTAACCGGGTCAACTGCCCGGACTTCCAACCATCGCTCGTCACGGCCAGATCGGTGATGCCGACATCCACGCCGATCATGCGATCCGGAGCCGCCTCCAGCGCGGGCGCCTCGGTCGCGTAAGCTGATCCAGTAGTCGCCACACCGCATCTCGCCGCACGGTCACCAGCGCGGGCCTTCTGCGGCCACGCCTCCAGGCTGTCGGCGATCCGGCACTCCCCGATCCCCGGCAATACCAGGATCCTTTTCGCCCACGCGCGGGTCTTTCCCGTGTGCCGATGATCGAACACAAAGCGCACGGACTGCGGGCCGTGACGGCTCTTGAAGCGCGGGAATTTCGCCCGCTTCTTGAAGAAGTTCTGATAGGCACTTTCCAGATCGCGCAACGCCTGCGTCTGGATCTGCCGGTCCACTTCCGCGAGCCACGGTTTTTCCGTCCTGGAGGCCGTCAGCATCCGGCGAGAGCTCTACAAAGCCGATCGACTCCTTGCGCTCGGCGTACGCGTCACGCCTCGCCGCCAGGCCCCAATTAAATACATGGCGCGCCGTACCGAAGGCACGCGCCAGATAGCGCCGCTGTTTCAGCGTCGGATAGAACCGGAAGCGGAAACCGCGCATTGAACCGCTCATACGCTCCATTTATCCGCCGGACGCCCCGCGGTCCTGCGCGCAACGCCCAAGGGATGGCGCGCTGATTGGCCCACACAGGCTTGAACCGGTGTGGTCAGTCAGGTCCTGGTGCCTACATTGTCGCGGAAAGCCACGGCGGATGCTACCTTGCCGCCATGAGTCCAAAGCCGGAGACGGTGGAAAGCCACGATTCTGCGAATACCGATCTCGCCTGGCGCATCGTCGGACTGACCAATCTGTACCGCCTGCTGGCCGTGCTGGTGCTGGTGGCCATTTACGTGACCACGCAGCCGGTGCCGGTGTTTGGCAATGCCGCGCCGCAGTTGTTCCGCGTGGCGCTGATCACCTACTTCCTGTTGGCGGGGCTGCTGGCGCTGGCCGGACGCCGTCATTGGCCCGGGCGCCGCTCGCTGGTGCTGACTCACGCGCTCATCGACGCGCTCGCCGTCTCGGTGCTGACCTACGCGAGCGGCGGCGTCGCCAGCAATCTTGCCGTGCTGCTGGTGATTCCGGTCGGCTCCATGGCGCTGCTGGCCGTGGGGCGCGAGGGCCTGGTGATCGCCGCGATGGCCTCGCTCGCGATCCTGGTGCAGCAGATTGCCAGCCAGGCGGACGGCTTCAGCACCGTAGGCGACTACCCGCTCGCCGGGGTGATGGGCGCGGTCATTTTCCTGGTCGCGGCCTCGGCGTGGCCGGTGGCCAAGCGGCTGCGCGAGAGCGAAGCGCAGGTGCGACGCCAGGAAGTGGACCTCGCCAACATGGCGCAGCTCTCGCAGTACATCGTGCAGCGGCTGCGCGAGAGCATCCTGGTGGTGGACCCGACCGATCGCATCCGGCTGATCAACGAATCGGCCGCCGAGATGCTCGGCGATCAGATCGCGACTCCGGGAGCGCTGCTGGGCGAAGTCTCACCGCGCCTGTTGTACCTGCTGACCATGTGGCGCGGCACGCCCAATCCCCTGCCCACCGAGGAAGGCTCCGGCACCTTTGCGGCCGCCGACGGAGTACGCATCATCGAGCCGCATTTTGCGCCGCTGGGCGTGGCCGATCCCTCGCCGGTACTGATCTTTCTCGAGGACACCAGCACACTGGCGGCGCGCGTGCAGCAATCGAAACTGGCGGCACTCGGCCGGCTCACCGCCAGCATCGCGCACGAGATCCGCAATCCGGTCGGCGCCATGAGCCACGCGGCCCAGCTGCTGGGCGAAGCCAGCGGACTGGGGGAAGCGGAGCTGCGCATGACCGAGATCGTGCGCAGCAACGCGCAGCGCGTCAGCGTCATCGTCGACAACGTGCTCAGGCTCTCGCGCCGCGAGCGGCCGCGTCCGGAGCTCATCCGCCTGTCCGAATGGTGCGCGCGCTTCCGCGATGAATTCTGCGAGACCACGCAGTGCAACCCGGCGCGCTTCAAACTGCAGCTCGCCGCCTCGGAACTTGAGGCGCTCATCGATCCGAGCCAGCTGCACCAAATCATGTGGAACCTGTGCGAAAACGCGCTGCGCCACGGTCGCGCCGAGCAGCTCGACGCGGACGTCGAGGTCCAGCTGCTGCGGTCGCGCGTCACGGGCGGGTGTGCCTGGAAGTCACCGATCGTGGCGCCGGCGTCGCCACGGCCGACGAGGAGCGGATCTTCGAGCCCTTCTACACCCGCGGCGAGCAAGGCACGGGACTGGGACTGTTCCTGGCGCGCGAGCTGGCGGAAATCAACGGCGCGACGCTGCTTGTACGAGCCCCGCAAGGGCGGCGGGAGCCTATTCCGGCTGGTGTTCGCCGATCCCTCGCGCTGGGCCAACGTGAACGTGCCCGCCTCACGCTCGCCCTGATTTTCTGCACCACGCAGCTTAAAGTAGCGCCATGGCCAAACCCACCGTACTCATCGTCGATGACGAGCCGGACCTGGTCGAACTGGTCACGCTCACGCTCGAGCGCATGCACCTCGCCACCGCCGCCGCCGGCAACCTGGCCGCGGCCCGCGAACTGCTCAACCAGCGCCATTTTGACCTGTGCCTCACCGACATGCGCCTGCCCGACGGTGACGGGCTGGATCTGGTGGCCTGGATCGAGCAGCGCATGCCGCAGCTCCCCGTGGCCGTGATCACCGCCCACGGCAATGTCGAAACCGCGGTGCGCGCACTCAAGGCCGGGGCCTTTGATTTTGTCTCGAAACCCCTGGACCTCGGCGTGCTGCGGCGCCTGGTGGCGGTGGCGATCCGCTTGGGGGAGACCGACCACACGATCACGCGCGCCGGTCCCGCTGCTGCTCGGGAGCTCGACGGGTATGGAGGCGCTGCGCGTGCTGATCGCGCGGGTGGCGCGCAGCCAGGCCCCGGTCCATATCTCGGGTGAATCGGGCACCGGCAAGGAACTGGTGGCGCGGCTCATCCATGAGGGCGGCGCACGGCACAGCGGCCCGTTCATCGCCGTCAACTGCGGCGCCATTCCCACCGAGCTCATGGAAAGCGAGCTGTTCGGTCACAAGCGGGGCAGTTTTACCGGCGCGGTGGCCGACAAGCGCGGCCTGGTGCAGAGCGCCGAGGGCGGGACGCTGTTTCTGGACGAAGTCGCCGACCTGCCGCTGCACATGCAGGTCAAGCTGCTGCGCGTGATCCAGGAAAAGCGGGTACGCCCGATTGGCGAATCGCACGAACAGCCGATCGACGTGCGCGTGCTGTCGGCCACGCACAAAAACTTAAGCGCGCTGGTGGCCGCCGGGCGCTTCCGCGAGGACCTGTACTACCGCATCAATGTGATCGAGATAAACGTCCCGGCGCTGCGCGAGCACGCGAGCGACATCCCGGAGCTGGCCGCCGCGCTGCTGCGCCGGCTTGGCCGGCGCTTAGGCGGCGAAGCGCCGGAGCTCGGGGCCGAGGCGCTCGCCGCGCTGCAAAGCTACGCGTTCCCGGGCAACGTGCGCGAACTGGAAAACATCCTCGAGCGCGCCCTCACCCTGTGTTCCGGGCCAGCGCATCGGCGTGGAGGATTTGCAGTTGCGCCCGACCGCGGCCCATCGGCGCTGCGGTGCTGGCCACCTCCCCGGCCTTGGCGGCCCCGCTGCCGGCGGGCGCGGACCTGAGCGGCCAGCTCGAGCACATCGAGCGCGACGCCATACTCAAGGCGCTCGAGCAGACCCGCTACAACAAGACGGCCGCGGCCAAGCTCCTCGGCATGACCTTTCGTGCCCTGCGCTACAAGGTCAAGAAGCTCGGCATCGAATAGCGCCCTCCGCGAGGCGGCCACTGGCCTTCGCCATACCCCTGCCCCAACGCGTCGCTTTGTGACACTGAAGGACCGATTGTGTCGGCGAGAAACAGCCGGGGAATAGGTCCAAGAATCCCCGCTTTAGTCTTTTTATCCCTTACAAACAATCGCTTAGAGGAAGACCGTCCGTTTGGCACGGAGCTTGCTTCATCTTGGGCACGATGGCGTGAGGCCATGGCTTGATTCCCTTAACTTCCGCAGGAGCACATATGAAGTCGGTTCAAAAAGGTTTTACCCTCATCGAGTTGATGATCGTCGTGGCGATCATCGGCATCTTGGCCGCGATCGCGATCCCGGCCTACCAGGACTACACGGTCCGCGCGCAGGTGACGGAAGGTCTGAACCTGGCCGCCGCCGCTAAGACCGCCGTGGCCGAGTCGTTCGCCTCGAACCAGACCTGGCCGGCGACCAATGCCACCGCAGGTTTGGACGTCGCTGCGAACATCAACGGTAAGTACGTGACGAGCGTGACCGTGGGCACCGGTGGCCAGATCACCATCGCCTATGGCAACCAGGCCACCGCGATCGCCGGCAAGGTGCTGCAGCTCACCCCGTACACGAGCGTGAACAACGACGTGTCCTGGCAGTGCGGCGACCACTCGATGGCGGGCCTCCCGCTGACGATTGCCACCGGTGCCGCCGCGCCGGTCCCGACGCTGCTCGCCAAGCACCGGCCGGCCAACTGCCGTCCGTAATCGCTGGAATCGATCTGCCCCTTTGGAGATCGTGGAGAAGCCCCTCATTGGAGGGGCTTCTCTTTTTTTGAGGCCCATCGCGTGGCTGCGGGCCCGAACGTACGGGCCACCACACCGGGGGGAAGGGCACCGCGCTAAGGCCTGAAACGGGCCTAAAAACGACGCGAAGAGCCTTGTGGTCGAGTAGTCAGAATCGCGTTCCACGCCCCATTTTCAGGTCCTAAAAACGAGAACGGGGTCCGGTCTGCCCCAACCGTAATGATGAAGAATCATTCATCAAGGATTGCGCGCAAGCGCCCACAGTTACAGGCAGGTGAGTTATGCAGTCGGTTCAAAAAGGTTTTACCCTCATCGAGTTGATGATCGTCGTGGCGATCATCGGCATCTTGGCCGCGATCGCGATCCCGGCCTACCAGGACTACACGGTCCGCGCGCAGGTGACGGAAGGTCTGAATTTGGCCGCCGCCGCTAAGACCGCCGTGGCCGAGTCGTTCGCCTCGAACCAGGCCTGGCCGGCGCACCAATGCCACCGCAGGTTTGGACGTCGCTGCGAACATCAACGGTAAGTACGTGACGAGCGTGACCGTGGGTACCGGTGGCCAGATCACCATCGCCTATGGCAACCAGGCCACCGCGATCGCCGGCAAGGTGTTGCAGCTCACCCCGTACACGAGCGTCAACAACGACGTCTCCTGGCAGTGCGGCGACCACTCGATGGCGGGCCTCCCGCTGACGATTGCCACCGGTGCCGCCGCGCCGGTCCCGACGCTTGCTCGCCAAGCACCGCCCGGCCAACTGCCGTCCCTAAGCATTCGCCGCCCGGGTTGAATTTGACGATGAAAAGGCCCCTCTTCGGAGGGGCTTCTTCTTTTGGGAAGCCCGTCACCCTGTCCGGCGCGCATCTATGCAAATATCCCCCGGTATTTGACATTCATAGTCGGTATCCTGTCGGTTAGACTAGGGTGTGGTCATGCACCGGGGTCGCTCATAAGTCCATGAATGATAACGCTTCTTTAGCCCTTAACCCGAGTCGGCAGCGGCCTCGGAGGCCTGCCGCAGCGCCTGGTTCAGGACGGCGTGGTCGACGAGGCCGGCATGCGCGCGGCGCTCGCCTCGGCGAGCCGAGAAGCGCACCAGCTTTGTCACCCAGCTCGTGGCCGCCGGGCACGGCGACCGCCCGCGACATTGCGGTAGCGGCGTCCGCCGAATACGGCGTACCGCTGTTCGACATCACCGCCCTGAGCGTCGATCTCGACACCGTGAAGACGGTCTCCGACAAGCTCCTGGCCAAGCATCGCGTGCTGCCGCTGTTCAAGCGCGGCAAGCGCTTGTTCCTGGGGGTGGCCGACCCCACCAACTTGCACGCCATCGACGAGATCAAATTCCAGACCGGACTGGCCGTCGATGCGATCGTGGTCGAAGACGACAAGCTGCAGAAATTTCTCGACAAGGCGATGGAGCAGGCCGACACCTCCATGCCCAACCTCGGCGATGAGGAAGTCGGCGAACTCGATGCGCTGGAAGTCGGCGGCGGCGATGAGGATGTCGGCGCCGAGGTCTCCCGCGACGACGTCGAAGATGCGCCGATCGTGCGCTTCGTCAACAAGGTGATGCTCGATGCGATCCGCCGCGGCGCCTCGGACATCCACTTCGAACCCTACGAGAAGATTGTTCCGCGTGCGCTTGCGCATCGACGGCATCCTGAAGGAAATCGCCCAGCCGCCGGTGCAGCTGGCCGGCAAGATCAGCGCGCGCCTCAAGGTCATGTCGCGCCTCGACATCGCCGAGCGCCGCGTGCCGCAGGACGGGCGCATCAAGATGCGCCTGTCCAAGACCCGCGCCATCGACTTCCGCATGAGCACCTGCCCGACGCTGTTCGGCGAGAAGATCGTGCTGCGTATCCTCGACTCCTCGCAGGCGATGCTGGGCATCGACGCGCTCGGTTACGAGGCGCACCAGAAGGAGCTGTACCTCAAGCACCTGGCCAAGCCCCAGGGCATGATCCTGGTGACCGGCCCGACCGGCAGCGGCAAGACCGTGTCGCTGTACACGGGCCTGCACATCCTCAACAAGGAAGACACCAACATCTCGACCGCCGAAGACCCGGCGGAAATCAATCTCCCGGGCGTCAACCAGGTCAACGTCAACAACAAGGTGGGCCTGACCTTCGCGGCCGCGCTGCGCGCCTTTCTGCGCCAGGACCCGGACGTGGTGATGGTCGGCGAAATCCGCGACCTGGAAACTGCCGAGATCGCGATCAAGGCGGCGCAGACCGGACACCTGGTGCTCTCCACGCTCCACACCAACGATGCGCCGCAGACCCTGACGCGCCTCATCGACATGGGCGTCAAGCCCTATGCGATCGCCACTTCGGTGAGCCTGATCATCGCCCAACGACTGACGCGCCGGCTGTGTGCGAGCTGCAAGCAGCTGGTCGACATACCCGCCCGAGGCGCTGCGCAAGGAAGGGTTTACGGACGAGGAAATTCCGGGCCTCAAGATCTATGGCCCCAAGGGCTGCTCGAACTGCACCGACGGCTACAAGGGCCGCGCCGGCCTGTACCAGGTCATGGAAGTCACCGAGGCGATCGGACGCATCATCATGGCCGGCGGCAACGCCATCGACATCAACGACCAGGCCAGCAAGGAAGGGGTCTGGGACCTCAGGCGCGCCGGGCTCGAGAAGGTCAAGGCCGGCCTCACCAGCATTGCCGAAGTCAACAGCGTAACGATTGAGTAAGCACTATGGCGCAAGCTAGCACCGCAATCCGTTCCGTCAAACGCGACATGCCCTTCAGTTGGGAGGGCCGTGATCGCAAGGGACAGAAGGTCAAGGGGCGCACCGTGGCCCAGAACGAGCAGGCCGTGCGCGGCGAGCTGCGCCGCCAGGGCATCGCCGCCACCCGTATCAAGAAGCAGTCCACAGCCACGCGCTCGGGTGGCAAAGTCAACGCCGGCGACATCGCCATCTTCAGCCGGCAGCTCGCCACCATGCTGGGCGCGGGCATTCCGCTGGTACAGGCGTTCGAGATCATCGGTGCCGGGCACGACAAGCCCTCGATGCAGAAGCTCCTGATGGATATCAAGGCCGATATCGAGGGCGGCACTTCGCTGCACGAGGCGCTCGGCAAGCACCCGTTGCATTTCGACGATCTGTTCGTGAATCTTGTCGAGGCCGGCGAGCAGGCCGGTGCGCTCGAATCGCTCCTCGACAAGATCGCGACCTACAAGGAAAAGACCGAGGCCATCAAGAAGAAGGTCAAGAAGGCCCTGTTCTACCCGGCCGCGGTGCTGGTGGTGGCACTGATGGTCACGACCATCCTGCTGATCTTCGTGATTCCGCAGTTCGAGAGCCTGTTCAAGGGATTCGGGGCCGACCTGCCGGCCTTTACGCAGATGGTGATCAACCTGTCGCGCTTCGTGCAAAGCAACGGCATCTACATCCTCACGGTGCTGGGCGCCGGGGTATGGTTCTTCCTGTACACCTACAAGCGCTCGCGCAAAACCCGCGAGTTCCTCGACCGCGCGATGCTGAAGTTTCCGATCATCGGCCCGATCCTCAACAAGGCGGCGATCGCGCGCTTCGCGCGCACGCTCTCGACCATGTTCCAGGCCGGCGTGCCGCTGGTCGAGGCGCTCGAATCGGTGGCCGGCGCCACCGGCAACATCGTCTACGAAGATGCCACTATGAAGATCCGCGATGAGGTGGCCACCGGGCAGCGCCTGCAGCGCGCCATGGAGAACACCGGGCTGTTTCCCAACATGGTCGTGCAGATGATTGCGGTCGGCGAGGAGTCGGGCTCCCTCGACACCATGTCGGGCAAGGTTGCAAGCTTCTACGAAGAGGACGTCGATAACGCGGTCGACAGCATGTCGAGCCTGCTCGAGCCGCTGATCATGGCGATCCTGGGCGTGCTGGTGGGCGGCCTGGTCATCGCCATGTACCTGCCGATCTTCAAACTCGGCGCCGTCGTCTAAGCTAAGGTGCCGGGCCTGCCAGAACTCGGGCCCGCCTACTGGGTCGCCCTGAGCCTCGTCATCGGGCTCCTGGTGGGGAGCTTTCTCAACGTCGTCATCCATCGGCTGCCGCTCATGATGGAGCGCCAGTGGCGCGAGCAGTGCGCAGAGTTCCAGCCGGCGAGCGCGCTGGCGGTCGATGCAGCCACGCCCGCCGAGCCCTACAACCTCGTGGTGCCCCGCTCCGCCTGCCCCGCCTGCCACACGCCGATCGCGGCCTGGCACAACGTGCCCGTGATCAGCTGGCTGCTGCTGCGCGGCCGCTGCGCCGCCTGCCAGGCGCGCATCAGCGTGCGCTATCCGCTGATCGAACTGCTGTGCGGATTGCTGAGCGCCGCGGTGGTGTGGAAATTCGGCGCGGGCTGGCCCGCCTGCGGCGCCCTCATCGTCACCTGGTGCCTGATCGCGCTCACCGGGATCGATCTCGATCACCAGTTGCTCCCCGATTCGATCACGCTCCCGCTGCTGTGGGGCGGACTGCTGGCCTCGCTCGGCTGGAGCGTGCTCAGCGCAGACAGCCTGCCGGTGCGTCCCGCGAACGCCATCCTCGGTGCGGCGGCCGGGTACTTGAGCCTGTGGAGCGTGTATCACCTGTTTCGCCTGTGCACCGGCAAGGAGGGCATGGGGTACGGCGACTTCAAGCTGCTCGCCGCGCTCGGCGCCTGGCTCGGCTGGCGCATGCTGCTGCCGATCGTGCTGTGCTCGGCCGCCGTGGGCGCCATGGTCGGCATCACGCTGATCCTCATCGGCAAGCGCGGCCGCGGCGTGCCCATCCCCTTCGGCCCGTTCCTGGCCGCCGCCGGATGGCTCGCCATGATGTGGGGACCGGAATGGGTCAGCGCCTACCTGGGGTTGTACGGCCACGGTTGACCGCTAGACTGGAGAGATGGCCAGCGGCAAACCGATGCGCGTCGCACTCACCGGCGGAATCGCCTGCGGCAAGAGCACGGTGGCGGCCCTGTTTGCCGAACTCGGCGTGGCCATCGTGGACCTGGACGAAATTGCCCGCGAGGTGGTCACGCCCGGCAGCGCGCTGCTGGCGCAGGTGCTCGAGCGCTTCGGGCCCGAGCTGCGCTGCGCCGACGGAAGCCTCGACCGGCGGGCGCTGCGCGAGCGGGTGTTCGACGGATCCCGAAGCACGCACGGCGCTCGAGGCGCTCCTACATCCGGCGATTCGCGCGCGCGCCGCCGAACGCGAAGCGAGCGCCCCCGGCCCCTACCTGATCACTGTCATCCCGCTGCTGGCTGAAACCGGGCGCGCGAGCGACTATGATCGGGTGCTGTTGGTGGACTGCGACGAGCGCGCGCAACGCGAGCGAGTGGCGCAGCGCGACGGGAGCAGCGCGGCCCTGATCGAGGCCGCGCTCGGCGCCCAGGCCTCGCGCGCGGCACGCCGCGCGCTCGCCGACGATGTGATCGTGAACGACGGCGCGCGCGCTGCGCTCGCGCCGCGGGTGCGCGAACTGCACGCGCAATACCTGGAACTGGCGCGGAGATAAGAAGTGACGCTTTCACACGCGAGCAGCCTCAAGCACAATACGACGATGAATCAGATCCAGCCGGGGGCCGCCCGCTTGCCGGGCGCGGACCCTACCGTGTTCGAACAGCCGCTGAACGAGCGGCTGCGCACCTTCCTGCGGCTCGATTTCCTCTACAGCCAGTCGCTGTACCACAACGACAAGGCCAGCAGCTGGGGGAGCCGTGCGGCGATGTCGAGCCTCCTGGACATGCTGGCCATCGCCGCCCGCGGCGATGTGCGCAGTGACGTGCTCAAGGAGCTCGAGCGCCACCTCACCAAGCTCCACGAATACCAGAATCACCCCGGCATCGACGCCACGCGGCTGCGCGCCCTGATGAGCAACCTGCTGCGCCTGCGCGCCGATCTGTCGGCGGCCGGCGTGGCCTGGCTGCAGCCGCTGCGCGATTCGGAGTTCCTGGCGGCCATCAAGCATCGCAGCGCCATACCCGGGGGCACCTGCGAATTCGACCTGCCGGATTACTACTTCTGGCTCAGCCAGCCCGACGAGCTGCGCATGGACACCTTCGTGCGCTGGCAGGGACTGCTCCGGCCGCTGTGCGATGCGATCGCCGAGCTCCTGTGGCTCACGCGCCAGAACGGGCGCGCCACGGCCGAGCTGGCGCGGGGCGGGGTGTTCAACATCAATTTCGACCGCGAGACGCCCTATCAGCTGCTGCGTGTCACGGTGCCGGCCGGTGCGGCGCTGTATCCGGAGATCAGCGGCAGCCATTACCGCTGCAGCCTGCGTTTTCTGGAGTGGACCGACATCGACAGCCGGCCGAAGCAGACCGAGGTGGACGTGCCCTTCACGCTGACGTGCTGTCCTTGAGGTGACGGGCGCTCGTGAGCACACCCAAGCGCTACACCTGTCCGACCTGCCAGCGCGAGATCACCTGGAACAGCGATTTTCCGTGGCGCCCGTTTTGCAGCGAGCGCTGCAAGATGGTGGACCTGGGCGCGTGGCTGGCGAATGACCGGGCCATTGCGGGTGAGCCCGCCGACGAGGTCCCCGCCGAAGCTAATCGAGAGGGAGACCTGCCTGCTTGACCACCGGGCGCAGCACGAAGCTCGAGTCGACGCGCGCCACGCCGGGTAATTTGGTCAGCACCTTGCTGTGCAGGCGCTCGAAGTCCGCGGCGCTGCGCGCCACCACCCGCAGCATGTAATCGGACTCGCCGGTGGTGAGGTAGCACTCGGCCACCTCAGGCACGCGGCACACCGCCTGCTCGAACGCGCCGAGGTCCCGATCGGTCTGGCCCTTGAGCGTGATGCGCACCAGGAAACTGACACTCAGGCCGACCTTGAGCGGGTTGAGCACGGCCGTGTAGCGCTCGATCACCCCGGCCTGCTCGAGCATCTTGACGCGCCGCAGGCAGGTGGATTCCGACAGGTCCACGCGCTCGGCGAGTGCCGCGTTGGCGAGCCTGCCGTCGGCCTGGAGCGCGGCCAGGATCGCTTTGTCCTTGGGATCGAATGGCATGATCTGCAACTATTTAGTCATATAACGGCACTATATGCCATTTTTCTACGCTTTCCGGGCACATTTTGCAATCCCCTGCCGTGGCCCGGCGCGAAAATAGCGCCTACTATTCGCCCCCCGACCCCCTCGCCGGAGATCGATCCCATGCGCATTGGCGTACCCGCAGAAATCAAAATCCACGAATACCGGGTCGGACTCGTGCCCGCTTCGGTGCGCGAGCTGGTCCAGGCCGGTCACTCGGTCACGGTGCAGAGCGGCGCGGGCCACGGCGTGGGCTGCCCGGATGAGGCCTATCGCGCCGCGGGCGCGGAAGTGGCCGACAGCGCCGCGGCGATCTTTTCCGGATGCGACATGGTGGTCAAGGTCAAGGAACCGCAGCTCGCCGAGTGCGCGATGCTGCGTCCGGGCCAGGTGCTGTTCACCTACCTGCACCTGGCGGCGGATCTGGCGCAGACCGAGGCGCTGATGAAATCAGGCGCGGTCGCGATTGCCTACGAGACCGTCACGGCGCGCGACGGCTCGCTGCCGCTGCTGGTGCCGATGAGTGAAGTGGCCGGCCGCATGTCGGTGCAGGTCGGCGCCTACTACCTGCAAAAGGCCCAGGGCGGCCGCGGCGTGCTGCTCGGCGGCGTGGCCGGCGTGCCCACCGGCAAGGTGGTGGTCATCGGCGGCGGCGTGGCCGGGACCGCGGCCGTGGAAATGGCGCACGGATTGCGCGCCGAGGTCACCGTGATCGATCGCTCGCTCCCGCGGCTGCGCGCCCTGGACGTGCAGTTCCATGGCGCGGTGAACACGATTTTCTCCACCGCCGAGTCGATCGAGCGCGCGGTCAGCGAAGCGGACCTGGTGATCGGCGCGGTGCTGGTGCCGGGCGCCGCTGCGCCCAAGCTGGTGACCGAGGCGATGATCATGCGCATGCGCCCCGGCTCGGTGGTCGTGGACATCGCGATCGATCAGGGCGGGTGCTTTGCCACCAGCCGCCCGACCACGCATGCCGATCCGGTCTACGTGCTGCACGGGGTCACGCATTACTGCGTCACCAACATGCCCGGCGCCGTGGCGCGCAGCTCCGCGCTGGCGCTCAACAACGCCACGCTCCCCTACGTGAAGGCCCTGGCCGACAAGGGCTGGCAACAGGCGCTCGCCGATGATGCCGGACTCAAGGCCGGACTGAACGTGCTCAACGGTCGGGTGGTGCACGCCGCGGTCGCCAAGGACCTGGGGCTCCCGCCCGTCACAGCTTGATCTTGCCGCCTCCGGGCATGGCGCCGCCGCCCCCGATTTCGGGAACCACGATGCGCGAGGACGCCTCGCGCCGGAACTCGCGCGCTTCTTCGATCGCCGCCTCGAGTGCGGCGTGCACGGCCGCAGGGAATCGCGCCACCGCGTCGGGGAGCGAACTCGCCTCGATGTCGAAGGACAAGGGCAGCACCCCGCCCGGGGTCAGCAGCTGGGTCTGACCCGAGTACAGCACCGGGCGCGTGGCATCGGGCGCGCCCTCCGCGTCGACCGGCGTGAGGCGGCGGATCGTGCCGGCCTTGCGATCGGTAAACATGTCCTCGCGATACAGCGCATCGCGATCCACTTGTATGTCGGGCAACCCCGGTTCCTGGGCCATCGTCGGATCCTCGCTTCTTAATTGCTCTCGAGCCAGTCAATAATCGGCAGGTCGGCCGGCAGCAGCGCGATCGAGCGCAACGCCGCGGGCGGCTCCCAGCGCAGGCTCTGGCCTTCCAGCCCGGCCGGCACGCCCGAATAGTCCTCCACCCTCCAGACCGACAGCTGCACGTGCCGCTCCGGGTACTCGTGGGTGAGCTCGAACACCGGCCGCATCGCGCCCGCCTCAACGCCGAGCTCCTCGCGCAGCTCGCGCCGCAACGCCGCCGCGCCGCTCTCCTCGCCCTCGATCTTGCCGCCGGGGAACTCCCAGCAGCCCGCGAGCGTCTTGCCGGCCGGCCGCTGTGCGATCAGCACGCGGCCGAGGGGATCATAAATCACCGCGGCGACCACGCGTATCGTGGGTTTCAGGACTCCAGCAGGCCGTGACATTGCTTGTACTTGCGGCCCGAGCCGCAGGGACAGGGCTCGTTGCGCCCGATCTTGCGATCACTCCGCACGAACGGAGCGCTGGGCGCTTCCGCTCCCATGACCCCGGCGGCCGCGGCCTCGGCGCCCGCGCCGGCCGCCCCGGCCGCACCCGGCGGCACCGGCAATTCGGGGTTGAGCGCGGTGGGCACCTCGGCGTGCTGGGCCTGCAGGGCTCGCATCAGTCGCTCGCGCCGCTCGGCCTCGTCGCGATCGATCTGTTCCTGGGTGCGGATCTCGATCTTGCTCATGGTCGAGGCCACGTCGTACTTGACGCGCCCGAGCATCGCCGTGAACAGCTCGAAGGCCTCGCGCTTGTACTCGTAGCGATAATCCTTCTGCGCGTAACCGCGCAGGTGGATGCCCTGGCGCAGGTAGTCCATCGCCGCCAGGTGGTCGCGCCAATGCGTATCGAGCTGCCGCAGCACCACGTCGCGCTCGATGTGGCGCATCAGCTCCGGCCCGATGCGCTCGACCTTCTGCTGGTAGCCGTCGAGCACCGCCTGCACCACGCGCGCGCGCACCGCGCCGTCCTCGAGCTGCGGGTCGGCGGCCAGCCAGGAGGCGACATCGACCGTGCCGCCGAAGTCGCGCAGCAGCGCTTCGTTCAGCGCGCTCAAGTCCCAGGACTGCGGCGCGCTGCCGACCGGCAGGTGCGCGTCCACGAGCCCGCGCACCGCCTCCTCGTACATGCTCTTGACCGCCTCACTCAGGTCCTCGGTGCCGAGGATATCGGTGCGCTGCTGGTAGACCACCTTGCGCTGATCGTTGGCGACGTCGTCGAACAGCAGCAGCTGCTTGCGGATGTCGAAGTTGTGGGCCTCGACCTTGCGCTGCGCCTTTTCGATCTGGCGCGTGAGCATGCCGCTCTCGATCACCTCACCGCTCTTCATGCCGGCGATCTGCAACCAGCGCTTGGTGCGCGCCGGATCGCCGAAGATGCGCATCAGGTTGTCTTCCATCGACAGGTAGAAGCGGCTCGAGCCCGGATCGCCCTGGCGGCCGGAACGGCCGCGCAGCTGGTTGTCGATGCGCCGCGATTCGTGGCGCTCGGTGCCGATGATGTGCAGGCCGCCGGCGGCGACCACCGCCTCGTGGCGCTCCTGCCAGGCGGCGCGCAGCCGCGTGCGCGCCTCCGCGTCGGTTTCCGGAGGCAGCGCGTTGAGCTCGGCCTCGAGGCTTCCGCCCAGCACGATGTCGGTGCCGCGGCCGGCCATGTTGGTGGCGATGGTGACGGTGCCGGGCCGTCCGGCATTGGCCACCACGTGGGCCTCGCGCTCGTGCTGCTTGGCGTTGAGCACGTTGTGGGCGATCTTCTCCTTTTGCAGGAGGCCGGCGAGGTACTCGGAGGTCTCGATCGAGGTCGTGCCCACCAGCACCGGCTGCGTGCGCGTCACGCATTCGCGGATGTCGGCGATGATCGCCTCGAACTTGTCCTGCTGCGTCAGGTAGACCAGGTCGGCGCTGTCGAGGCGGATCATGGGCCGGTGGGTCGGAATCACCACCACCTCGAGCCCGTAGATCTGCAGGAACTCGGGCGCCTCGGTATCGGCGGTGCCGGTCATGCCGGCGAGCTTCTTGTAGAGGCGGAAGTAATTCTGGAAGGTGATCGAGGCGACCGTCTGGTTCTCCTCGCGCACCCGCACGCCTTCCTTGGCCTCGACCGCCTGGTGCAGGCCATCCGACCAGCGCCGCCCGATCATGGTGCGGCCGGTAAACTCATCGACGATGATCACCTCGCCGTTCCGTACGATGTACTCCACGTCGCGCTTGTAGATCGCGTGCGCGCGCAGCGCGGCGTTGAGGTGGTGCATCAGGCGCACGTTGGCCGCGTCGTACAGGCTCTCGCCCTCGCGCAGCAGCGTGGATTCGAGCATCAGCTGCTCGACGCGCTCATGGCCGTCCTCGGTCAGGTGGACCTGCTTGGCCTTCTCGTCGACGGAGAAATCGCCCGGCCCGTCCTCGGCCTCCTGGCGCTTGAGGCGCGGCACCAGCAGGTTGATGCGCTGGTAGACCTCGGTGCTCTCTTCGGCCGGGCCGGAAATGATCAGCGGCGTGCGCGCCTCGTCGATCAGGATCGAGTCGACTTCGTCGATGATGGCGTAGGACAGGGGCCGCTGCACGCGATCGTCGAGGCGGAACGCCAGGTTGTCGCGCAGGTAGTCGAAGCCGAACTCGTTGTTGGTGCCGAAGGTGATGTCGCAGGCGTACGCGGCGCGCTTCTCGGCCGAGTCCTGCTGGCTCTTGATGACGCCCACGGTCAGGCCGAGGAACTTGTAGATCGGGCCCATCCAGTCGGCATCGCGCTGCGCCAGGTACTCGTTGACCGTGACCACGTGCACGCCCTGTCCGGACAGGGCATTGAGGTAGGCCGGGAGCGTGGCCACCAGCGTCTTGCCCTCGCCGGTGCGCATCTCGGCGATCTTGCCCTGGTGCAGCGCCAGCCCGCCGATCAGCTGCACGTCGAAGTGCCGCATCTTCAGCACCCGCTGCGCCGCCTCGCGCACCAGGGCGAAAGCCTCGGGCTGCAGATCATCCAGGGGCGTGCCGGCCGCCAGCTTGGTGCGGAACTCGAAGGTCTTGGCCCGCATCTCGTCATCGCTGAGCGCGGAAATCTGCGCCTCGAGCGCGGCGGAGGCGCGCACCGCGCGTCCATAGCTCTTGACGAGCCGCTCATTGCGGCTCCCGAACAGTCTCGTCAGGGCCTTAAGCACTTAAAAAATCCTTTGGAATCAATCGGGTAGCCCTGTAGTTCGCCTTGAGGCCGCCCTGCGGAACCGCGCATTGTACGGATAGATGGGCCAAGGAGGAATTCGTTCGAGCGCGGAAGCGAACGAGCCCCATGGCCCACCCCTTTGTATGGGGTGCCGACGCCCCGTCGCAAGTGCCGCTCAAGGCAGGATTCTAGGTGGGCGAGATCACGCGCACCGTGGTCTCGCGGTAATCGCGGAAGCCTAAGCGTTCGTAGAGTTCCCGGGCGCGCTCGTTGCTGCTCATCACGTGGAGGAACGGGATCTGCTGGCGGCGCAATTGCTGATGTATCACCTTGTTCATCAGCAGGCGCGCGTAGCCGTGTCCCTGGTGGTCCGGATGCGTGCATACGCCGCTCACCTCGCGCAGGGCGCCGGCGAACATGCGCTCGCCGGCCATGGCGATCAGATGTCCGCCCCGAAAGTAACCGTAGTAGTCGCCGAGCTCGAGGGTGCGCGGACCGAAGGGGCCGGGGTTGGTGAGCGTCGCGAGCTCGAGGGCTTGTTGGGCGTGCTCGGGGCGCAAGGGCACCGCCTCGAAGGCCTCGTCCGTGACCGGCTTGGGAATCTCCCGCGCCATGCACAGGATCATGGCTTCCAGCTCCAGGCGCCAGCCCGAGGGCATCGGACCGGACCAGCCGCTGCAGTAGAAGCGTTCGCCCGGCGTGCAGTACGGCGCGAGCGAGTCGAAATCCGGATGATGCAGATCGGCAAAACCCAGGATCGGCGAGAACCCGGGAGCATAGCGGCGCGCGGCGCCCGCGCCGGTCGCGAACTTCGCGTGTGGACCGGTGAGGGTGTTCCAGAAGATGTTGTCGAGCAGGTGCAGCAAGCGCAACTAGCTTAGCTGTTTCGCATCGCCCGCGGCTTTCTTAAGCTCGGCCCAGTTGGGCGCGTACTTGAGCGCCTCGGTGTACTTGTCGATCGCTTCCTTGCTCTGGCCCTGCCCGACGCAGCACGTCGCCCCAGGCCTTGAGCGGATCGGCCCAGTGCGGCCCGCGTAAGTTGGCTTTCTGGAGCTTCTCCATCGCGCCCTTCGGATCGCCGTGCCGGGCGAGCGCGAGGCCCCAGGAGTAATACGCGGCCGGCAGGTCCGGGGCGAGCGCGACCGCCTTCGCGTAGGCGGCCTGTGCCTCGGGCCAATGGCCGCGATGATCAAGTATGTCGGCGCGGAAACGGTAGCAATCCACGTAGGTTCCCGCGGAGTTCAACAAGGCGTCGGCCTGCTCCGGATGTCCGGCCATTTCGCGGACCGGTGCCACCCAGCAGTTGTAGCCCGGATTGTTGCTCGAGACGTCGGGATTAGCGTAGGCCGCCGCGAAGGCTTCCATGTGCGCCGACGCGGTAGCCACCTCACCGGCGTCCGCCGCCAGGCGCCCACGGACAAAGAGAGTCATACCGCCGATGGTCGGATCGTTTGGATCCTCCTTGGTGGTGTCCAGGGACAATTCCGCGGCCTGCGGTTCGTGCATCCGCATCTGCACATCGGCAATGGTCGGACCGGCCGTGCCCGAGAAGCTCCCCACTCCACCGGTGCGGGCCGCATCTTCAATCATGGCGTCGCGCCACTGCAGCAGATTCCAGGTCAGGTAGTCCCAGTTCTGCAGAGATCCCTCGCGACCCGGGGGGCGACCTCCGGCGACCTTGAGCATGGCGTTGCCGGTACGCCAGGCCGCCTCCTCATCGCCCAGCATCATCTGGGTGTTCATGAGGTTCGCATAGGTGCGCCAGGTCCGCGGCGCGAGCTTGATGGCCTCCTCGAACAGTTTCAGGGCCTCGCGGGTCGAGCCCCCGGTGCTCTCGAGCGCATTGGCCCAGGTGTTGAGCAGTTCGGCCCGCGTCTCGGGATCAGCGCCCGCGACGGCCGCGCGGCAAAATTCAATCGCCTCAGCGCTACGCCCCGAAGTGGACAGATAAGCGCTCCAGCGGGCCGGCTGCGATTTCGAGTAGATGTACTCGGCCGCCTGGACGGTGAGCTTGGGCAGCTCCGTGGCCGTCCCGGAAAAAGTCTGCGGCGGCACGCCGTTGCCGCGCACCGTGAGCGCGTAACCACCCGCCAGGGTCTGGGTCAGATCACCCGCAATGTGCACGTCATGCCCGAAGCGCGCGCGCAGAATCCGCGCCAGCTCGCCGAGCGATATGCCGCTCTCCGAAACGTCGACCTTGATGTTATCCGCCCAAGCGCCCGACAGACCGTAGGCCGCGGAGGTGCTGCGGGTCGAATCCTGCAGGCGAGAGAGCTCATCGAGCAGACCGCTGGCCACCACCGTCCCGTCGATGCCGCGCACGGCGAGGCCGGGCGGCGCATGAAAGGGCTCGATGACGACCCGGCGCGAGGTGAAGGCATCGCGCAGCAACACCAGCACGCCGAGCCCCAGGACCGTGGCGACCAGCGCTATGAACACCTGAAACGCCACCCGCAGGCGCAGGCTGAAGCCGCGAATTCCCTCCTCGTCCAGCTGATTGCGCAGGTGCGTCACGCGCAGCGCGTGTTCGTCTTCGAGGTGCTCGGCCTGGATCTTGAGCAGCCGCGACTGGTGCTTCAGGAACTGTTCGGTCTCGCGGGCGACTCCCGGATCGTGGCCGGAAATTCGGGCCGCCACCGCCGCCGCAAACGCTTCGGTGCCGATGAGCGGATCGGGACCTTCAACCTCGGGCTTGTCCTCGTCTTCGGCGCCGAGAATTCCGCCGAGCAGTTCATCGGCCATGTCCGCCCCCCTACGATGTATGCGGCCGGAGTGATTTTAGTTCTTATGCGGCCCCGTCGCTGCCTCTCTGGAGCGCGGCCCAATCGGCTGCGCACGGGAGGTCTTGATATGTTTTGCGCTTTATTTTTTAGTATGGACCTGCCAACCGGCACGGCGCCTCAGCTCATTGGGAGGATCGGCCCGTATAGGCCGCGCGAGCCAGAGGCTCGGTCCTAGTGGCCGATAAACGCCATCGGATCGATCTGCCGGCCATCCCTCAGCACTTCGAAGTGCACGTGCGGTCCGGTCGAGCGTCCCGTCGAGCCGACCACGGCGATCATCTGGCCACGCTCCACGGTGTCGCCCGCCGCCACCAAGACCCGCGAGTTATGCGCGTAGCGGGTGACGTAGCCGTTACCGTGATTGACTTCGACCAGAACCCCGTAGCCTTCGCGCGGCCCGGCCCAGGTGACCACGCCCTGCGCCACCGCGAGCACGTCGGTGCCCGATTCGCTGGCAAAGTCCAGGCCCTTGTGAAAGGCCTCCTCGCCATTGAACGGATCCATGCGCTCGCCGAAGTACGAAGAGATGTAACCGGACATCACCGGCTTGCCCGAGGGGCGGATCTCCGCCGACAGCTGCCGCCCGAGCAGCACGTACTCGAGGGCCGAGAACTGCGCGGTCCGGAAATCGAGGTTGCGGTCAAACTGGGTGATCATGGCCGAGAGGTCGGGGACATCGGCGCCGCGCCCGCCGCTGTCGGACTCGGGTCCACCGACGGCCGGGTCGTGATCAAAATCGAATTCGCGGCTGCTCAGGTTCGCCATTTGCGTAAGGCGCTTGCCCAGCGCGTTGAGCCGCACCAGGTGCGCATTGAGCAGTCCCATTTTCAGGGCCAGACCGTCGATGCCTTCCTGCAGGTGGGCGCGGAGATTCGCCAACTCTGCGCGCTCCCGGGCGACGCTCGCCGGCTCGCCGAGCATGCCGGCCTCGGCCCCCTGCACGCCCGCCTTGACGCCGAGCGCAAACACGCCGACCACGATCGCCAAGCCGGCGATCGACAGCAGCGTCACGGTCAGCGGATGCGACAGGTTGAGATGCCGTGTGCGGCCCTGACGCTGCGAGAAAAAGATCAGATTCACGGAACGGCCCGTCCGGGGTTCCGAGAGATTCGCGTATGGCGCTTGCAGATCGCTAACCCGGCTATCATGGCGCTCCCGCGGTTTTCCTGCGGCTTTTGCTTCCCCGCCTTATGTCAGGCGGCCTGGCTCTTTGTCGGTGGACGGAGACTATGCCGAAGAAGCCCCCTCAAGACAAGCGGACAATTCCCGAAAAGCGCGGCGCTTCCGCCTACAGACGATTGCGCGTTGCACGGCTTGCAGTTCCGCGAACTTTGTCCGGCATTATGAAAGAACAGGGCTGGATGCAGAGCGTGCAGCAGGTCCGCAGCGCGCAGCAAGAATGGCTCGAGTGGTTCCGCGAAGCACTGCCCGAAGAGCTGCGCGGCGCGATCGTCAACGTGGTGCTCAAGGGCAAGGAGCTCACGCTGCTCGCGCCCTCGGCCGCCTGGAGCGCCCGCTTGCGCTATGCCCTCGATGCCCTGGGACCGAAGCTCAAGGCAGCGCGCGCCGGATATTGTAAAAATCAGTGTGCGCGTGACGCCCGCGGGCCGCTAGGGCCGGAAAAAATAGGGCGGTGGCGCTTTGCGCTTCAGGAGGCGAGCGCGGTGGTCGGAATCGTCAGCGCCTGCACGTAGGAAATCGGCGCTTGCTCGGGCCGTTCGAACACCACCTCTTCCCAGGCGGTGGGTTGCGCCTGCAGGGCGCGCAGCAGCCGGTTGTTGAGGCCGTGACCGGATTTGTGGCCGCTGAACTCGCCGATCAGGCTGTGGCCGAGCAGGTACAGATCGCCGATCGCATCCAGGATCTTGTGCTTGACGAATTCGTCCTCGTAGCGCAGGCCGCCTTCGTTGAGCACCTTGGAATCATCGAGCACGATCGCGTTATCGAGCGTGCCGCCGAGCGCCAGGTTGTGCGAGCGGAGCATTTCCAGGTCGCGCATAAATCCGAAGGTGCGCGCGCGACTGATTTCCTTGAGGAACGCGGTGGTGGAGAAATCCATGGTCGCCCGCTGCATGCGGCGCTTGAAAATCGGATGGTCGAATTCGATCTCGAAGTTGACCTTGAAGCCCTCGTAGGGATCAAACTGCGCCCACTTGTCGCCGTCCTCGACGCGCACCGTCTGCTTGACGCGCGTGAAGCGCTTCGGCACCGGTTGCTCTTCGATGCCGGCCGACTGCAGCAGGAACACGAAGGGGCCCGCGCTGCCGTCCATGATCGGCACTTCCGGAGCGTTCAGTTCGATGCGCGCATTGTCGATGCCCAGCCCCGCGAAGGCGGACAGCAGGTGCTCGACGGTCGAGACCTTCGCTTCGCCGTAGACCAGGGTGGTTCCGAGATTGGTCTCGCCGACGTTGGCGGCACGGGCCGGGATGTCGGGCGCGCCGAGCAGATCGATGCGCTGGAAGACGATGCCGGTGTCGGGACGTCCCGGCCGCACCGTCATCAGCACGCGGCGCCCGGTGTGCAGACCCACGCCGGTGGCGCGGATGCTGTTGCGGATCGTGCGTTGACCTACCATACCCGTTACCGTACCACAGCCGTGCGGCACTGAGGCGATACCCAGTGCGCGCCGTTGAGGGAAATCACAGGCCCGCGAACGGGCCTGGCCATAATCCGGCGCCCCTCAGCGAAGGCCGGAACCCCAGGGCAGGACTCGCTGTCCAAAGGATCACCGCCCGCTGCGCTGCAGCTGAGTGTTTTTCCTACAGCGAGGCGCCGCCGAGCCGCGGCGATCCTGGCCCATCGGCTTAGGATCGCAGCCCGCAGCAGCACACACCCGCCGCCACTAGTCGGCCTGGCGGCGCAGGAACGCCGGGATGTCCAGGATGTCCTCGACCGGCATCGCCGCCGCTTCCGGACGCAGGCCATCGCCCACGGCGCGCTGACGCTGCACGGTCGGCTTGTCGAGCATCGAATAGTCACTCGCCGTCATCGGCGTGCGCTTGACGACGCTGATCCGGGGCAAGGCGTGGCTGACCGCCACGTTCTCGCGCGCCGCGGCCGCATTGCGCGCCACCACCACGCTGTTGCCGAGCCCGGTGGCCACCACGGTCACGCGCAGCTCATTGCTCATCTCCGGATCGATCACGGTGCCGACCACCACGGTGGCGTCGTCGGAGGCGAACTCCTTGACGATGCGCCCGACTTCCTCGAATTCGCCGATCGCCAGGTCCAGGCCCGCGGTGATGTTGACCAGGATCCCGTGGGCGCCCGCGAGGCTGATGTCCTCGAGGAGCGGCGAGGACACGGCCGCCTCCGCGGCGGTGCGCGCGCGGCCGTCGCCGCTCGCCATGCCGCTGCCCATCATCGCCATGCCGGTCTCCGACATCACGGTGCGCACGTCGGCAAAGTCGACGTTGATGAGTCCCGGACGGGTGATCAGCTCGGCGATGCCCTGCACCGCGCCCTGCAGCACCTGGTTGGCGGACTTGAAGGCATCGAGCAGCGTGGTGGTCGGGCCGAGCACCGTCAGGAGCTTCTGGTTCGGTATGGTGATCAGCGAGTCCACGCTCTTGGTCAGCTCGCCGATCCCGTGGCCGGCGATCATGCCGCGCTTGCTGCCTTCCATCTCGAACGGGCGCGTGACCACGGCGACCGTGAGGATTCCGAGCTCGCGCGCCAGCTGCGCGACCACCGGCGCGGCGCCCGTGCCCGTGCCCCCGCCCATGCCCGCGGTGATGAACAGCATGTCGCAGCCGGTGATGAGCTCGACGATGCGGTCGCGGTCTTCGACCGCCGCCTGGCGCCCGACCTCGGGGTCGGCCCCGGCTCCCAGTCCCTTGGTGATGTTGCTGCCGATCTGCAGCGCGGTCTTGACCTTGGAGGCCTTGAGCGCCTGCGCGTCGGTGTTGATGCAGATGAAATCCACACCTTCGATCCCCGAGGTCACCATGTGCGAGACCGCGTTGCCGCCGCCGCCGCCCACGCCTATCACCTTGATCACAGCGCTCTGGCTGTAGGCATCCATTAGTTCAAACATGAGTGTCAGCTCCTTAGTTGGTCGGTTGAACGGAAATACAGCTAAAAATGTCCCTGAAACCACTGCCGCATGCGCCCGAGCGCGGCCCCGGCGGGCCCTCCGATCAGCGCGTTGCGCGAGGCCGGCGCGGTGTTCTCGCGCGCGTACAGCAGCAGGCCCACGGCCGTGGAGTAGATGGGGTTGCGCACCGCGTCGGCCAGCCCGCGCACCTGCTGCGGATAGCCGAGGCGCACCGGCACGTGGAAGATCTCCTCGGCCAGTTCGATCGCCCCTTCCATGCGCGCGCTCCCGCCGGTCAGCACCAGCCCGGCGGCGATGATTTCCTCGAAGCCGCTGCGGCGCAGTTCCTCGCGGATCAGGTTGAACAGCTCCTCGTAGCGCGGCTCGACCACTTCGGCGAGCGTCTGGCGCGCCAGGCGGCGCGCCGGCCGGTCCCCGACGCTCGGCACCTCGATGCTCTCGTCGGGATTGGCGAGCTGCGAGAGCGCGCAGGCAAAGCGCACCTTGATGTCCTCGGCGTACTGGGTCGGGGTGCGCATCGACACGGCGATGTCGTTGGTGACCTGGTCGCCGGCGATCGGGATCACGGCGGTGTGGCGGATCGCGCCGCCCGAGAACACGGCGATGTCGGTGGTGCCGCCGCCGACATCGACGATGCACACGCCCAGTTCCTTCTCGTCGTCGGTCAGCACCGCGAAGCTCGAGGCCAGCTGTTCGAGCACGATGTCCTCGACCACCAGGCCGCAGCGCTGCACGCACTTGATGATGTTCTGCGCGGCGCTGTCGGCGCCGGTGACGATGTGCACCTTGGCTTCCAGGCGCACGCCGGACATGCCGATCGGATCGCGGATGCCCTCCTGGCCGTCGATGATGAATTCCTGCGGCAGCACGTGCAGGATCCGCTGGTCGGCCGGGATCGCCACCGCCTTGGCCGCCTCGATCACGTGCTCGACGTCGGCGGGCGTGACCTCGCGGTCGCGTATGCCCACCACGCCGTGCGAGTTGAGAGAGCGGATGTGGCTGCCGGCAATCCCGGCGTAGACCGCGTTGATCTCGCAACCGGCCATGAGCTCGGCTTCCTCGACCGCGCGCTGGATCGACTGCACGGTGGATTCGATGTTGACCACCACGCCCTTCTTCAGGCCGCGCGAGGGCTGCGAGCCTAAGCCGATCAGCTCGATCGTGCCGTCGCTGGCCAGTTCACCGACCAGAGCCACCACTTTCGAGGTGCCAATGTCCAGGCCAACCACCAGCGTGCGATCGGAACGCTTAGCCATCCGCTTTACCATCCTGTCCGTGAGTGTCGGCGGCAGGGCGCGTCGCGGCGCTCCGCCAGCCGACCGCAAATCCGTTCGTGTAGCGCATGTCGACGTAGGCAATGTCGGCGGCGCGCTGGCACACCATGCGCAGCGCCACCGTCAGGAAGCGTTCGAAGCGCTCATCGACCTGGCGGCGACCGAAGCGCACCGTCACGCCGTCATCCAGCTGCAGCTCCCAGGCGCCGCGCGCATCGAGCTTGAGGGCCGTGAGGCGCACCCCCGACTCCACGATCCGGCCCTGCACGGCCAGGTAGCGCGCCACCACGTCGGCCTCGGTGCCCGGCGGGCCGGCCAGCTGCGGGAGTTCGGGCGGCGCGAAGTGCGGATTGCCAAAGAACAGATCGCCGTGCGCGTTGACCAGATCGGTGCTGTTCCAGCGCGCCACGGCCTGCTGTTCGATGACCGTGACCCGAAGGCCGCGCGGCCAGCTGCGCTGCACGGTGGCCGCCTGCACCCACGGCAGCAAGCGCAGCGCGCGGCGCACGTCGTCCAGTCGCACGCTCACCAGCCCCGCGCCGTGCAGCTGCGCGCGCACCGCGCGTTCCACGTCCTGGGCGGTGAGGTGCTGGAACTGGCCATCGACGCGGATGCGCTCGATGGGCTGGTTGATGAACAGCAGCAGTGCGGCGGCGATGGCGCCCGCACCGAGGATCGCCCCGGCGATGGCGCCGATCCGTTGCCACGGCAGCAGCGCGAGCTGCCAGCGCTCGCCGCCCTCGGCGCGACGGCGCACGTTGCGTCGGCGCCCTAACATGGCGTGCGCACCAGGCTGGTCTCGAGGATGCGCCACACCAGCTCCGCAAAATCCAGGCCCGCCACGCGCGCGGCCATCGGCACCAGGCTGTGATCGGTCATGCCCGGCACGGTGTTGACCTCGAGCAGCAGCGCCTGGCCCTGCGCATCCATCATGAAATCCGCGCGGCCCCAGCCCTCGGCCCCGCAGGCCTCGAAGGCACGGAGCGAGAGTTGCGCCAGCTCGCGCTCGGCCGCGGCGCTCAAGCCCGAGGGACAGGTCTTGATGGTGTCCTCGCGCAGGTACTTGGCCTCGTAGTCGTAGAAGGCCCGCGGCGTCTCGATGCGGATCGAGGGCAGCGCCGCGCCCTGCAGGATCGAGACCGTGTACTCCGCGCCCGTGATCCAGGGTTCGGCAAAGGCCACCGGTTCGTGCTGAGTGGCGGCGCGCCAGGCGGCGGGCAGTTCTTCCGCCTTCTCGACGCGCGTCATGCCGACGCTCGACCCCTGCGAGGCGGGCTTGACGATCATCGGCACCTTGAGGCGCTTGAGCGCCACCTCGAGATCCGCTTCGCCCCTGAGCACCACGAACTCCGGCGTCGGCACGCCGACCGCCGCGGCCAGGCGCTTGGTGCGGAGCTTATCCATCGCAATCGCCGAACCGGTGACGCCGCTCCCGGTGTAGGCGATGCCGAGGAACTCGAGCGCGCCCTGCACCGTGCCGTCCTCGCCGCCCGGGCCGTGCAGCGCGATCCAGGCGCGCTGAAATTTTTCGTCGCGCAGTCGCGTCAGCTCGCGCTCGGCCGGATCAAAGCCGTGCGCGTCGACGCCGCGCCGCACGAGTGCCGCGAGCACGTCCTTGCCGCTGAGCAGCGAGACCTCGCGCTCGGCGGAGGCGCCGCCCAGCAGCACCGCGACCTTGCCGAACTCGGCCGGGTCGGTCACGCGCCGGAGCTTGCTCGGATCATGTCGCAGGTGCATCAGAGGTTCTCCCCAACAATGCGGACCTCGGGCACCAGATCGATGCCGTGCACGCGCTGCACGGTGGCGCGCACGTGCGCGATGAGCTGCTCCAGATCGCGCGCCGTGGCCCCGCCCTCATTGACGATGAAGTTCGCGTGCTTCTCGGAGACCACCGCGCCGCCGATCCGAAAACCCTTGAGCTCGGCGGTCTCGATCAGGCGCGCGGCGTGATCGCCGGGCGGGTTGGTGAATACCGAGCCGCAGCTCCACTCGCCGAGCGGTTGGGTGAGCTTGCGGCGCTGCGCCAGGCGCCGTACTTCGCCGGCGGCCGCCGGATCGGCGGCGGTGAATTCCAGTTCCGCGGCCAGAAACCACTCGTCGTTGGCGGGCGCGCCGACGCGCCGGTAGCCCACCTGGTACTCGCTCGCCTGGCGCGTACGGCAGCTGCCGTTGCGTGCCATGACATCCACGGCGCGCACGTAGCTCCAGGTCTCGCCGCCGTACGCGCCCGCGTTCATGGCCAGCGCGCCGCCCATCGTGCCGGGTATGCCGGCAAAGAATTCCGCGTGCCCCAGGCCCCAGCTGGCGCAATTGCGCGTCACGCGCGCACACGGCACGCCCGCCTCGCAGTACACCAGCAGCGCCGCGCGATGCTCCAGGCGCGTGAAGGCACCGTGCGTGCAGACCACCACGCCGCGGAGGCCGCCATCGCGCACCAGCAGGTTGCTGCCCAGTCCCACCCACAGGAGCGGTGTGGCCGCGGGCAGCTGCTCGAGGAACGCGGTCAGGTCGGCCCGGTCGCGCGGCGTGAAGAACACATCGGCCGTCCCGCCCACGCGCCAGGAGGTGTGCCTGGCCATCGGCTCGTTGCGCCGGATGCGCGGGTTGAACTCGGCGGCGAGATTCAGGCTCATGGCCGCCGCTCCACCGCGCGCGGCGCGGCCAGTTTGCTCAGCAGCTCGTGGGCCACCGCGCCGATGTGTCCCGCGCCCATCGTGACCACGACGTCGCCGTCGCGCAGGATGTCGCGCAGCGCCGTGCCGATGTTCTCGACCCGGTTGACGAACACCGGCTCGAGCTTGCCGCGGCTGCGGATCGCGCGGCAGATGGCGCGGCCGTCGGCCCCTTTGATGGGCGCCTCGCCCGCGGCGTACACCTCGGTGATCAGCAGCACGTCGAAGCCGGTCAGCACGCTGGCGAAGTCATCGAGCAGGTCGCGCGTGCGGGTGTAGCGGTGCGGCTGGAAGGCGAGCACCAGGCGGTGGCCCGGCCAGGCCTGGCGGAGCGCATCGAGGGTGGCGGCAATCTCGGTGGGATGGTGGCCGTAATCGTCGACCAGGTTGATCTTGCCGCGCGCGGTCTGCACTTCGCCGAGCCACTGCATGCGCCGCTCGATGCCCTGGAAGTTGTCCAGCGCCCGCACGATGGCGGCGTCCTCGATCTCGAGCTCGGTGCCCACGGCGATCGCCGCCAGGGCGTTGCGCACGTTGTGCAGGCCCGCCATGTTGAGCGTCACCGACAGCGCATCGCTCCGCCCGGGGCGCGCCACCTGAAAGTGCGTGCGCAAGCGCTCGCGGCGTACCTCGAGCGCGCGCACGTCGGCCGCCTCGGCGAGTCCATAGGTGAGCACCGGCCGCCCGACCCGGGGCAGGATCCCCAGCACGTGCTCGTCGTCCTGGCACAGCACCGCCAGTCCGTAGAAGGGCAGGTTGTGCAGGAAACTCACGAAGCTCTCGCACAGCCGCGCGAAGTCGCCCCCGTGCGTGCCTAAGTGATCGTTGTCGATGTTGGTGACGATGGCGATGGTCGGCTGCAGGTGCAGGAAGGAGGCGTCGCTCTCGTCGGCCTCGGCCACCAGGTAGCGGCCGGTGCCGAGCCGCGCGTTGCTGCCGGCGCTCTTCAGTTGCCCGCCGATCACGAAGGTCGGATCGACGCCGCCCTCGGCCAGCACGCTCGCGACCAGGCTGGTGGTCGTGGTCTTGCCGTGCGTGCCGGCCACCGCGATCGATTGCTGGAAGCGCATCAGCTCGCCGAGCATCTCGGCGCGCGGCACCACCGGCACGCGGCGGCCCAGGGCCGCCTGCACTTCGGGATTGTCGGCGGCGACGGCGCTCGAGGTGACCACGACATCGGCGCCGGCGACGTTTTCCGGGCGATGCCCGATGTCGATGCGCACGCCCAAGTGCGCCAGGCGCGCGGTCACCGCGTTCGCCTTGAGGTCCGAACCCTGCACCTTGTAGCCGAGATTGAGCAGCACCTCGGCGATGCCGCCCATGCCGCTGCCGCCGATGCCGACGAAATGGATGGTGCCGATGCGGCGCATGCGCTGGTTCATGCGATCGCTCCGGCAAACTGCACGCAGGCCGCGGCCAGATCCTGCGCCGCGCGCGGCCGCGCCAGCAGTCGCGCGCGCTCGGCCATCGCGATCAGCCGCCCGCGCCCCGCGCACAGCGTGGTGAGTTCGGTGGCGAGGCGCTCGGCGGTGAGCTCGCGATCGCTGATCAGCACCGCGGCGCCCTCGGCCGTCGACACCTGCGCGTTGAAGGTCTGGTGATCATCGGCCGCCGCCGGATACGGCACCAGGATCGCGCCCACACCGGCGCAGGCCAGCTCGGACACCGTCAGGGCGCCGGCGCGGCAGATCACCAGGTCCGCCCAGCCGTAGGCTTCGGCCATATCGTCGATGAAAGGGGTGACCTCGGCCTGCACCCGTGCGGCGGCATAGGCGCGGCGCGCGCCCTCCTCCCAGCGCGCACCGGCCTGGTGGCGAACCTCCAGCCGGACGCTCCCGGCCAGGCGCGCCAGCGCATGGGGCACGACGCTGTTGAGCCGTGCCGCCCCCTGGCTGCCGCCCACCACCAGAATGCGGATCGCGCCGCTTCGATACGCAAAGCGCACCGCGGGCGGCGGGAGCGAGGCGATGTCGCTGCGCACCGGATTGCCGATCTCGTGCGCGACGACACCGTTCCCGAAGGCGCCGGGGAAGGCGCTGTAGACCTCGCGCGCCAGGCGCGCCAGGCAGCGGTTGGTCAATCCTGCGATGGCGTTCTGCTCGTGGATCAGCAGCGGGCGGCGCGTCAGCCAGGCCGCCACGCCGCCCGGGCCCGAGACGTAACCGCCTAGGCCCACGACCACGGTCGGCCGGTGGCGGCGCATGACCGCGAGCGCCTCGATGAGCGAATGGAGCAGATACACCGGGGCCGCCAGCCAGGTCCACAGGCTCTTGCCGCGCAGGCCACCGACGCTCAGCCACTCGATCGGGATGTCTTCGGCCGGCACCAGGCGCGCCTCGAGGCCGCGATGCGTGCCGAGCCACACGATCTGCCAGGAGCGGGTCTTGAGCTCGCGCGCCAGCGCGAGCGCCGGAAACACGTGCCCGCCGGTACCGCCCGCCATGATCAGGGCCACCGGCGCACTCATGCGTACCGCCCGCGCGCCGCACCGCGCACACCGACGGCCACTTCGTGATGCACGCGCAGGATCAGCCCCAGCCAGGCGAGCGCGACCAGCATGCTGCTGCGCCCGTAACTCATCAGCGGAAGCGTGAGCCCCTTGGTCGGCAGCACGCCCATGTTCACGCCGATGTTCACGAACGCCTGCACCAGCAGCCACAGGCCAAAGCCCGAGGCCAGGTAGGCGTGGAATTTCAGATTGGCGTCGTGCGCCCGGCGCGCCAGCACGAACACGCGCCACGCGAGGGCCAGGAACAGCGCCAGGGTCAGCACCACCCCGGCGAGGCCCAGCTCCTCGGCCAGCACCGCGAACAGGAAGTCGTTGTGCGCCTCGGGCAGGTAGAACAGTTTCTGCACGCTGGCGCCCAGGCCCACGCCGAACCATTCGCCGCGGCCGATGGCGATCAGCGATTGCGTGAGCTGGAAGCCGCTGTTGTAGGGATCCGCCCAGGGATTGAGAAAACCGGTCACGCGGCGCATCCGGTAATCGGAGAACAGCACCAGCACCGACATCGCCGCGCTCGCGCCCAAGACCGCGGCCAGCACCCAGCGCAGCTGCGCGCCGGCCAGGAACAGCAGCCCGAAGCCGGTGACAAACAGCACGCTCGCCGCGCCCAGATCCGGCTCGGCCAGCAGCAGCGCGCCGAGCACCACCAGGAGCCCCAGCGGCCGGATCAGTCCCCCGGCGCTGCTGCGCAACGCGGTCTCGAAACGCACGCAGTAGTGGGCGATGTAGATCAGCGCCAGCACGCGCGCCGCTTCGGAGACCTGGAAGTTCAGGCCCGGGAAGCGCAGCCAGCGACGCCCGCCGTTGACCATGTGGCCGAGGCCGGGAATCAGCACCAGCACCAGCAGCACGCCCGCGCCCGCCAGCAACGCCGGTGCGATGCGCTCGATGACCGCGATCGGAATCAGGAACATGCCGGCCGCGAGCGCCAGGCCCGTGGCCACGATCACCAGCTGGCGCTCCAGGTAGGCAAACGGATCGCCGCTCTCGTGCGCGGCCGTGGTCACCGAGGCGGAAGTGACCATGATCAGGCCGAGCAGCAGGATCGCGGCGACCAGCAGCAGCATCAGCGGATCGAGGCGCAGCAGCGCCGCGCGCTCGCTGCGCTCGCCTGATCGATTGGCCGGGGCCGCCAGCTCGTTCATGGCGCAAGCCCCCGCACCGCCGCCGCGTACACCTCGCCGCGGTGGGCGTAGTCGCGAAACATGTCGAGGCTCGCGCAGGCCGGCGAGAGCAGCACGGTATCGCCGGCGCGCGCGTGCTGCGCGGCCTCCCCGACCGCCGCCTCGAGCGTCGCGCAATAATCGACCGGGCAGCTGGCGCTGAGCGCGGCGCCGAGCGCCCGCGCGTCGCGACCGATGAGCAGCGCGCGCCGCACCTTGCCGCGCAGCGCCGCGGCCAGCGGCCTGAAGTCCTGGCCCTTGCCCTCGCCCCCGGCGATCAGCAGCAGCGGACCTGCAAATCCGGACACCGCCGCCAGCGTCGCGCCCACGTTCGTGCCCTTCGAATCATCCACGTAGCGCACCCCGGCGATGTCGGCCACCCATTGGGTGCGATGCGGGAGTCCGGGAAACTCGCGCAACGCCTCGAACATCGCGGCGCGCGGCAGCAGCAGCGCTTCGCCCAGCGCCAGGGCGGCGAGCGCGTTGGCGGCGTTGTGGCGGCCGGCGAGCTTCAGCTCATCGAGCGCCAGCAGCCGCTCGGCACCGCGCGCGAGCCATTCGCGGCCGGCGTGGCGCTGCAGCCGGTATTCCGCGCTGCTGGTCTCATCGAGGGAAAAGCGCAGCCGCCGCTGGGCGAGGTTGCCCATCGCCGCGACCTGCGGATCGTCGGCGTTGAGCACCGCGGTGCCGCAGTGCCGGAAGATGCGCGCTTTCGAGGCGGCGTAGTCCGCCACGGTGCCGTAACGGTCGAGGTGATCGGCGCTCACGTTCAGCACCGTGGCCGCGGCCAGCGTGAGCGATTCGGTGGTGTCGAGCTGGTAGCTGGAGAGCTCGAGCACGTAGAGCTCGGCGCTCGGGTCCAGCAATTCGAGCGCCGGCTCGCCCAGGTTTCCGCCGACCCGCGTGCGCCGGCCGGAACGCTCGGCCATCTGGCCCACCAGCGTGGTCACGGTGCTCTTGCCGTTGGTGCCGGTGATGCCCACGACCGGGGCGCGCACCGCGCGCGCAAACAGTTCGATATCGCCGAACACCGGCAGGCCGCGGGCCCGCGCCGCCTCGAAGAACTCCCCGCGCGCGGCGATCCCGGGGGACACCACGATCGCCTCGGCGCCCTCGAGCAACTTCGCATCGAGTGCGCCGGTGCTCACCTTGACCTCGGGCGCCAGCGCGCGCAGCTCCGGGAGCGCCGGCGGTGCGGTGCGCGTGTCGGTCACGGCGACCGCCGTGCCGTGCGCGCGCAAGTAGCGCACCACCGATATGCCGGTCCTACCCAGGCCCACGACCACGGTGCGCGGCGCGCTTTGCGTAACGGTGCTCATCGCAGCTTCAGGGTGGCGAGCCCGGCCAGCACCAGCAGGATGCTGATGATCCAGAAGCGCACGATGATCTTCGGCTCGGCCCAGCCCTTGAGCTCGAAGTGATGGTGGAGCGGCGCCATGCGGAAGATGCGCTTGCCGGTCATCTTGTACGAAGCCACCTGCAGAATCACCGAGGCGGTCTCGAGCACGAAGATCCCGCCCATCAGCAGCGTCACGATCTCCTGGCGCACGATAAACCCCACGCACCCCAAGGCCGCGCCGAGCGCCAGCGCGCCGATGTCGCCCATAAAAACCTGCGCCGGATAGGCGTTGAACCACAGAAAGCCCAGGCCGGCACCGACGATCGCGCTGCAGAACACCGCGAGCTCGCCGGCCCCGGGGACCGCCGTGATCTGCAGGTAGTTGGCGAATACCGCGTTGCCGGTCAGGTAGGCAAAGATGGCCAGCGCCCCGGCCACCATCACCGTGGGACCGATCGCCAGTCCGTCGAGCCCGTCGGTGAGATTCACCGCGTTGCTCATGCCGACGATCATCAGGTAGCCGAGCAGCACGAAACCGGCCGCGCCCAGCGGCCAGCTCACGCTCTTGAAGAACGGCACGTGAAACGCCGCCACCGTGGCGGTGTGCGCCAGGCGATACAGCAGGATGCCGGCGGCGATGCCCAGCAGCGATTGCCAGAAATACTTCCAGCGGGCCACCAGGCCGCGCGAATTGCCGACCACCAGCTTCAGGTAGTCGTCGTAGAAACCGATCAGCCCGTAGCCCAGGGTGATGCCGAGCGCGATCAGCACGAAGCGATTGACCAGATCGCCCCACAGGGTCGTGGTCAGCACCACCGCGAAGATGATCAGCATGCCGCCCATGGTCGGCGTGCCGGCCTTGGGCAGGTGCGACTGCGGACCGTCATCGCGCACCACCTGGCCGATCTGGTAGCGCGCGAGCCGGGCGATCATGTACGGCCCGAAAATGAGCGCGATGGCCATGGCCGACATCGCCGCCAGGATCGAGCGCAGCGTCAGGTACGAGAACACGTTGAACAACGAGTAGTGAACCGCAAGATGCTTGGCCGCCCAGTACAGCATCAGCCCGCCTGCCGCGCCGCGGGCGCGCCGGTCAGCGCCGCCACCAGCCGCTCGAGTTTGTTGACCCGCGATCCCTTGACCAGCAATCGCACTTCGCCGGGCAGTGCGCCGCCGACCGCGCGCGCCAGGGCCTGGATGTCCGTGAAGGCCTCCGCGCCGGCCCCGAAACTCTCGGCGGCCAGGCCCGCGAGCGGCCCGAAGCTGAAGAGCCGCTCCACGCCGAGCGTGCGTGCCAGCGTGCCTAATTCGCGGTGACTGTCCGCGGCGTAACTGCCGAGCTCCGCCATGTCGCCCAACACCAGCCAGCGGCGCCCCGGCAGCTCGGCGAGCACCTCGAGCGCGGCCCGCGCCGAGCTCGGATTGGCGTTGTAGGTGTCATCGATCAGCCACGCGCCCCCGGCGAGCGGCCGGAACTGGAGTCGACCGGCGACCGAGCGCACCGTGCTTAAGCCCGCGACCACCTCGGGGAGCGTCGCGCCCGCGGCCATCGCCGCCGCAGCGGCGGCGAGCGCGTTGTAAACGTTGTGGCGCCCGGCCAGGGCGAGCGCCACGGGCGCGCTGCCGAGCGCGCACTTGAGCTCGAAACGCGTCAGGAAGCCGCCGGCGCCGACGTCCAGGCGCACCCCGAGCGCGCGCACCTCGGCGCCGGCCGAAAGGCCGAAATTCACGACGCGCGCGCGCGTCAGGCCGCGCCACAGCGGCGCGTAGGCGTCGTCGGCATTGATGATCGCGGTGCCGCTTTCCTCGAGCCCGGCCACCATCTCGCCCTCGGCGCGCGCCACCCCTTCAATGCTCCCGAAGCCTTCCAGGTGTTCCGCGCCGGCGTTGGTGATCAAGCCCACGGCGGGCCGGGCGAGGCGCACCAGCGCCGCGATCTCGCCGGCGTGATTGGCGCCCATCTCGATCACCGCGCTTTGAAAGCCGGAATGCAGACGCAGCAGCGTGAGCGGCACGCCCAGCTCATTGTTGAGGTTGCCGCGCGTCGCCAGGCACTCGCCGCGCTGCGCGAGAATCGCGCTGAGCATCTCCTTGGTGGTGGTCTTGCCGTTGCTGCCGGCGACGCCCAGCACCGGCGCGCGAAACGCCGCGCGCCAGGCCGCGCCCGCCAGGCTCAGGGCGCGCGCCACGTCGCTGACCAGCAGCTGCGCGATCGGCGCATCGACCTGGCGGTTCACCACCGCGCCCACGGCGCCGGCCGCAGCGGCGGCGCCCAGGAAGTTGTGGCCGTCGGTGTGCTCACCGGGCAGCGCCAGGAACAGATCCCCGCCGCGGAGCTTGCGCGAGTCGATGAGCACGTCGGCAAATTCCGCGTCGGCGCCCTCCAGGCGCCCGTCGCAGACCGCGGCGAATTGCGAGAGCGTGCGCTTCACGCGGCGCTCCTGGATTTCAAGGCCGCCAGCACCTGCGCGAGGTCGCTGAAGGCGCGCCGCTCGCTGCCCGCGAGCTGGTAGTCCTCGTGGCCCTTGCCGGCCACCAGCACCACATCGCCGGCGCTGGCCGAGGCCACGGCCGCGCCGATCGCGGCCGCGCGGTCGTGCTGCACCTGGGCGCGCTCGGGGTGACGCAGGCCACCGAGAATATCGGCGACGATGCGCTCGGGAGACTCGGTGCGCGGATTGTCATCGGTGATGTAGAGCTCATCGGCCAGCGATTCGGCCACCTGGCCCATCTGCGCCCGCTTGCCGCGGTCACGATCGCCCCCGCAGCCGAACACGCACAGCAGCCGGCCGGCGCAGTGCGCGCGCGCCGCGCGCAGCGCGTTGTCGAGCGCGTCGGGCGTGTGCGCGTAATCCACGATCGCCAGCGGCAGCGCGCCGCCGCCCACCACCTGCATGCGCCCCGGCGGCGCCCGGCAGGTGGCGAGCACTTCGCAGGCCGGCCCGAAGGCCATGCCGTTGGCGAGCAACACACCCAGCACCGTCAGCAGATTGTCGACGTTGAAATCGCCGATCAGCGGACTGCGCAGTAATCCCGGGCCCCAGCTGCCGTCGAGAACGATTTCCAGCCCCTGCGGCTCGTGGCTGCTGCGCACCGCGCGCAGGTAGCGCGCGCCGGGCACACGCTGGCTCGGATCGGTGCGCCGGCCGGTGACGATCAGCGTCGCATCGGCAGGTGCGCGCGAGGCCAGCTCGAGCCCCAAGGGATCATCGACGTTGATGACCCGCGCGCTCAGCGTCGGCCATTCGAACAGCGTGCTCTTGGCGGCCGCGTAGCTTTTCAGATCGCCGTGATAATCGAGATGATCGCGGCTCAAGTTGGTGAACACGGCGATCTGAAAGCGCACGCCCGCGCAGCGGTGCTGGTCGAGCGCGTGCGAGGACACTTCCATGGCCACCGCCAGCGCACCGGCGTCACGGAGCCGCGCGAGCTCGCGGTGCAGGCTCACGGCGTCGGGCGTGGTGTGCGTGCCGGGCGCCAGCTGGCCTTCCAGCCCGCTGCCCAGGGTGCCCAGGTACGCACAGCTCCGGCCGCTGGCGTTGAGCGCCGCGGCCAGCAGCCAGGCGCAGGTGGTCTTGCCGTTGGTGCCGGTGATGCCGGTGATCGAAAGGCGCGCCGAGGGCGCGCCGAAGAACCGATCGGCAATGTAACCGGCCTGGGCCGAGAGTTCCGGAACCGCCACCACCAGCACCGAGGAGGGAAACTGCGGTGCGTTGATGCCGGGCGCGGGTTCCCACAGCACCGCGCGCGCGCCCGCATCGACCGCGGCGCGCGCGAACTCCAAGCCGTGCCGGTGGCGGCCGCGGCAGGCGAGAAAGGCCGCGCCCTTGCGCACCTGGCGGCTGTCGAGCGTGAGGTCGGCCACTTCCACGTTGTCGGGCACGTCGATGGCCCCGCCCAGCACGGCCCGCAGTGGGCGCCAGACCGGCTCGCTCGCGCCTGCATGGGTCGCGAGGTTCATCGGCGCGCCACCACGGTGCCGGAATTCAAGCCACCCGCCCCGCTGCCCGGACGCACACTCGCATCCGGCGGCACGCCGAGGAGCCGCAGCGCACCGCCCACCACCGCAGCGAACACGGGCGCCGCGACGTCCCCGCCGTAGTACTTGCCGGCACTGGGCTCATCGATCACCACCACCGCGGCGAGCCGCGGGTTGCTGACCGGGGCCACGCCGGCGAAATCCCCGACGTAGCGGTTCTGCGAGTAGCCCCCGCCCTCGGCCTTCCAGGCGGTGCCGGTTTTGCCGGCGATGCGATAGCCCGGGATGGCGGCCAGCTTTCCGGTGGCCCCGGGCATCGTGATCACCGATTCGAGCAGGTGCAGGAGCTGCGCGCACACCGGGCGCTCGAGCACCCGATCGCCCGACACCGGCCCATCCACGCGCAGCATCGAGACCGGGCGGCGCAAGCCCAGCGCGCCAAGCGTGGAGTAGGCCTGCGCCAGCTGCAGCGGGGTCACCGACAGGCCGTAGCCGTGCGACATGTTGCCAATCAGCACGCTGCGCCAGTGCGAGTAATTCGACAGCTGGCCGGCGGACTCGCCGGGAAAACCGCTCGAGGTGACCTGCCCAAAACCGAACGCGTCGAGTGTGCTCCAGATCTGCTTGGGCTCGAGCGAGAGGGCCAGGTGAGCCATGCCGACGTTGGATGAGAACGCCAGAACCTTGGCCAGTGGGATCGCGCCGAGGTTGTGCTCGTCGTGGATCATCGAGGTGCCGACCTGGATGTAGCCGGGGCTGGTGTCGATGATGCTGTCGGGCTGGTAGCGGCCCGAGGCCAGCCCCGCGGCGATAAAGAACGGCTTGATGCTCGAGCCGGGCTCGAACAGGTCGGTCGCGGCGCGGTTGCGATAGGCCGGGGGACTAAGCTGGTGGCGATCGTTGGGATTGAACGCCGGCTGGTTGACCATGGCGAGCACTTCGCCGGTGCGCACGTCCATGACGATGACCGAGCCCGAACGCGCGCGGTTGTCGCGCACCGCGGCCTTGAGCTCCCGATAGGCCAGATACTGGATGCGCAGGTCGATGCTGAGCTTCAGCTCGCGACCCGGGCGCACGGCCCGGATGCTCTCGACGTCCTCGACGCGGTTGCCCTGGCTGTCCTGGATGACGCGCTTGGCGCCGTCTTCGCCCCCCAGCCAGTTGTCGTAGGCCAGCTCCGCGCCTTCCTGGCCGGTGTCGTCGACGTCGGTAAAGCCGAGCAGGTGCCCGGTGACTTCGCCGGCCGGGTAGTAGCGGCGGTACTCGCGCGCCAGATTGACGCCGTTGATCTGCAGCTGGCGGACCTTGCGCGCGTCGGCCGGCTGCAGGCCGCGCGCCACGTACATGAATTCGCGATCCTGGCCGGTGCTGACGCGACCGACCAGCTCGTGCAGATCCACGTTGATGGCCTTGGCGAGGCGCGGCAGCTGCTCGGTGTTGCCCGAGAGCGTGCGCGGATTGACCCACACCGAATCGACCGGCGTGCTCACCGCGAGCGGCTCGCCGTAACGGTCCGTGATCGTGCCGCGGTGCGCGACGATCGCCGCCACGCGCGTAAAGCGGGCCGCGCCCTCGTTGGCGAGGAAGCGATGCTGCACCAGCTGCAGCTGCACCGCGCGCCCCACCAGCGCGGCGCCGATCGCCAGCATCACGGCGAACACCACGCCCAGGCGCATGCGGAAGGAAATCGGCCGCGCGCTGCGATCGGCACGCGTGCTGGCGCCCCGGCGCGGCGGCCCTGAGCGGCTCATGGAGTCGGTATCTCGACTTCGTTCGAACTGGGAATGCGCATCTGCAGCTTGCTGCTGGCGACGTTCTCGACGTAGGCGTACGTGGACCAGAAGCTCTGCTCGATCTGCAGGCGGCCCCACTCCGCTTCGAGCTCGTCGCGGCCGCTGTTGAGATGCTCGAGCTCGACGAACAATTCGCGCGCTCGGTGCTTGCAGTAGATTGCGCCGGTGGCCGAGCCGAGCACGCTCAGCCACAGCAGCGGCATGCCGACCCACAGCAGCGCGCGCGGCACCGGCTTCACTTCGCCACCGGGCCAAGAAATTCCGCGACGCGCAGCAAGGCGCTGCGCGCGCGCGGATTGAAGGCCACTTCGGCGGCGCTGGCGCGTTGTTTGCGCCCGATGCGCCGCAGTCGCGGCATGGCAGTGGCAGGAATCATCGGCAAGCGTGCGAGCAAAGGATCGACGGTGCTGTGCGCGTTCATAAAGTCGCGCACCACGCCGTCTTCGAGGGAATGGAAACTGATGACCGCCAGCCGGCCGCCCACGGCCAGCAGCGTGAGCGCCTGCTCAAGAGCGCGCTGCAGCTGGCCGAGCTCGTCGTTGATCATCATGCGCAAGGCCTGGAACGTGCGGGTCGCCGCGTGCTTGCCGGGCTCGCGCACCGGCACCGCGCGCTGGATCAGCGCGGCCAGCTGCGCGGTGCGCGTCAGCGGGGTGCCGGCGCGTTCGCGCTCGATGGCGCTGGCGATGCGGCGCGCGAAGCGCTCCTGTCCGAAGCTGGCGATCACGTTTCGCATTTCCTCGAACGAGGCCCGAGCAAGCCAGTCGCTGACGGGTTCGCCGCATTGCGGATCCATACGCATGTCGAGCGGGCCGTCCTTCTGGAAACTAAAGCCGCGCGCCGGGTTGTCGAGTTGTGGTGAGGAGACGCCGCAGTCAATGAGGATTCCGTCGTACACGGGGCATTGCGGGTGCGCCGCGCGCAGCAGCGCCGCCAGCTCGCCAAAGGCTCCATGCACAAACGCAATGCGCCCTTCCGATGCGAAGCGTGCGCGGCCCGCCGCGATGGCCTCGCGATCACGGTCGATTGCGACGAGGCGTCCTTGCGGTCCGAGGGCGGCGAGGATTCGTTCGCTGTGGCCGCCGCGACCGAACGTAGCGTCGACATAGTGGCCGGCCGGGCGCACGGCAAGAGCTGCAAGCACCTCGTCGACAAGCACCGGTTTGTGCTCATCCAAACTCCCCGCCCTGGCGCACTTGGATTCCGGCCTTCTAGAGCGACAACGAATCGAGATCGCCCGGCAGCGTGCCGGTCGAGTCGTCGCTCTTGAGCCAGACGTCGCGCCGCTCCATCCAGCGTGCTTCGTCCCACAGTTCGAAACGCCCGCCCTGGCCGATCAGCATCGCGTGCCGATGCAGTCCGGCGAATTCGCGCAGTTCCGCCGGCAGCAGCAGGCGACCGTGCGCGTCGAGCTCAATGTCGGTGGCGTGACCCACCATCAGTCGCTGGAGTCGCCGGGCCTGCGGCTGCAAGGACGGCAGCGCCATGAGCTTGCGTTCGATCTGCTCCCATTCGGGTAGCGGGTAGATCAACAGACACTGATCGCGATCGACGGTGATGACCAATTGGCCCCCACATTGCTCGCGCAGCCGGTCCCGATGGCGGGTTGGCATGACCAGCCGACCTTTGTCGTCCACCGTGAGCTTTGTTGCGCCGCGAAACATGTCGTCGATAGGCCAAGGGCGCCCATCTGCTCCCACTTTTTCCCACTTGGCGCCACTATAGAAATCGACGGGCCGCTATGTCAATGGTTTTGCCTTGGATTTTTTCCTGTCTCACAACGACTTACGCACGAAACGAACGCCGCGCTGGAGGTGAGTGGGCGCGAATTTAGCCAAGCGATCTTATTGATCAAACAGTTGCCCGGTTAATCTCAATTTAGAGTGAAAAAAATTCGCACTTTGCGGCCACCGCGAGAGACGCGCGGTGCGAAGAAGGAGAGCCGGCCGATAAGCCGGGTTCTGTCGTGGGCAATCATTCCTCTGGGACTCACGTCGCCGTGAGCCTCAAGCGGCCTACCCGGAAGCGCGCGCAGGTCCGGCGCTGCGGCGTTGCCGCCGCGACTTCCCTATTTGGCCTTGCTCCAGGTGGGGTTTGCCGTGCCGTGCGGTGTTACCACCGACGCGGTGCGCTCTTACCGCACCCTTTCACCCTTACCAGCGCCTTGCGGCACTTCGGCGGTTTACTTTCTGTTGCACTTTCCGTGGGCTCGCGCCCCCCAGGCGTTACCTGGCACCTTGACCCGCCGAGCCCGGACTTTCCTCCATTCCCGGCAAGGCCCCGAAGGGCCCCTTAGGAAACAGCGATTGCCTGGCCGGCTCTCCAGGCCCCACGATACGGCCTCTACTCGGGTTCTGCACCGTTATTGCGCGCCAGCTGCATCGCCTGCGCGTAGGCGCGCGGCCGCGGTACGCCCGAGAGCTGCGCGGCGATCGCCGCGGCGCGCGCCGGCGGCAGGTCCTTGAGCAGCAGCGGCAAGGCGCGCGCCAGCAATTGCGCGTCACCGCCCTCCTGCGCCGCGGCGCCGGCGACGACGATCGTGATCTCGCCGCGCGCGAAGTCCTTGTCCTCAAGCGAGCGCTGCGCAAGTTCGCCCAGGGTGCCGCGATACACGGTTTCGTGCCGTTTGGTCAGTTCGCGCGCGACCACGGCGGCGCGTTCGGCGCCGAAGGCCTGCGCGAGCTGCTGCAGCGTTTTGCCGATGCGGTGCGGGGCCTCAAACAGCACCAGCGTGCGCGCTTCTAAGGCCAGTCGCGCCAAGGCCGCCTGCCGCTCACCGGTGCGCGCCGGCAAAAAGCCCTCAAACACGAACCGGTCGGTGGGCAGACCCGCCACCGCCAGGGCCGCGGTCACCGCCGACGGGCCGGCGATGCTGCGCACCTCCAGGCCCGCGGCCGCCACGGCCCGCACCAGGATAAAGCCCGGATCCGAGAGCAGGGGCGTGCCGGCATCGCTGACCAGCGCCAGCACCTCGCCGCGCCCGAGCCGCTCCAGGAGCGCGCCGACCCGGGCGCTCTCGTTGTGGTCGTGGAGCGAAATCATGGGTCGGGTGATTCCGCAGGCGTTGAGGAGCGCGGCGGTATGGCGCGTGTCCTCGGCCAGCACCAGATCGGCGGCCCGCAGGCTTTCCAGGGCGCGCGGGCTCAAATCGCCGATGTTTCCGATCGGCGTCGCCACGACATCGAGCCTGCCCGCGCCCCCAGCCACTATAATCTCCGCACTCGTTTTGATCCCCTAGCTTGCCGGGCGCGGTGCCATCGATGCAAACACGGCCTCTCAAAGACTCTGCCAGGCATTTTGGCCTCGCGCTCGCGGCGCTCGCCGCGCTCAGCGCCTGCTCGAGTTTTCCGCCGGCGTCGTTTCCGAACGCCAAGCCCTCAACAACCGCTCCCGGCGCGCCGGCGCCGAGCAACGCGCCCGAGCGCACCGCCGCGCAACTCGATGCCGCGGCGGCCCACGCCAGTCCCGCCGACCAGCCGGGATTGCAGCTGCAGGCGGCGCGCGCCTGGCTCCTGGCCGGACGCCCGGCCGATGCGGCGCGCGACCTGCGCGCCATCACCGGCAAGCTCACGGCGGTGCAGCTCACCGAACGGCGCGTGCTCGAGGCGGACATCGATCTGGCCAACGGCCAGTCGCAGCGCGCCTGGCAGAAGATGAGCGCCATACCCGAGCCGACCGGCACGCCGATCGCACCGCAGTATTTCGCCAGCCGCATGCGCATCGCACTGGCCGCGGGACGCCCGGTCGATGGTGTGCGCGCGGAGATGGCGGCCGAGCGCCTCGCCGCCAATGCCGCCGATCGCCGGGCGCTGCGCGAAGAATTGCTCGCGCTGCTGCGCGACGCGCGCAGCCGGGGCGTGAAGCTCGAGCCCGAATCCAGCCAGGATCCGATCGTCCGCGGCTGGCTCGATCTGGGGGCCATTTCGGTCGCCGGCGGCGGCGCCTCGCTTAACGGCGCGGCGGAGGCCGCGCGCTGGCGCGCGCGCTATCCGGATCATCCGGCCACCGAACTGCTCGCCGGTGCGCTGCCGGCGGCCTTGCCGGTGGCTTCCCAGCTGCGCAAGATTGCGCTGCTCCTGCCGGTCAGCGGGCAGGCGGCCGGTTACGCCGCCACCATTCATGCCGGCTTCGACTTCGCCCTGCAGCAATTGCCCGCCGATACCAGACCGCAGGTGCAGGTGTACGACACCGGCGTGATCACGGTGGACGAGGCGCTGCGCAACGCGCACAGCGAGGGTGCGGATTTCGTGGTCGGTCCGCTGACGCGCCAGGAGGTGGACGTTGCCGCCGCTTCCTCCCCCGCGGTACCGATGCTGGCCCTGAATTTCCTCAGCACCGGGCGCAGCGCCCCGCCGGGCATGAACCAGTTTGCGCTCTCGCCCGAGGACGAGGCGCGCGAGGTGGCACGACGGCTGCTGGCGGCCGGCCAGAAGCGCGGCGTGGCCTTAGGGCCCACCGGCGATTGGGGCACGCGCGTGCTCGCGGCCTTCAAGCAGGAGCTGCTTGCGGGCGGAGGCACGCTGCTGGCGCAGGCGGTCTACGATCCGGCCGAGCACGATTTCGCCACGCCGATCCGCGCCGTGCTCGGCACCGACCAAAGCTTCGCGCGCCGGCTGCGCTTGCAGGCGGTGCTGGGCCAGAAGTTCGAGTTTGAGCCGCGCGGTCGCACCGACATCGATTTCATCTTCCTGCCCTCGCAACCGGCCGCGGCGCGCTTGCTGCGCCCGCAGCTGCGCTTCCAGTACGCCGGGAACGTGCCCGTGTATGCCACCAGCGATGCCTACGCCGCCGACGGCAGCATCGCGAACCAGGACCTGGACGGGCTGATCGTGCCGGCCATGCCCTGGCTGGTGCCCGACAGCGGCGCGGCCGCCGCGCTGCGCAGCACCGTGGCGAGCCAGTCGGGCGAAAACACGGCCTGGCAATCGGGGCTGTACGCTTTCGGCTACGACGCCTGCCAGCTCGCGATCGCGATCGTCGCGGCCGGCCGCGGCGGCCATCCGGTGCACGTGGCCGGCCTCACTGGCGATCTGACCCTGGGTGCGGACGGCCGCGTGCATCGCGAACCGGCCTGGGCACGCATCACGCGGAGCGGGGACCCGCAGCTGCTCGGCAGCTCGGCCGACAGCAGCAATTAGCGCACGTCCGTAGTCGCCTCGTGCGTATTTGGGGAGCCCCACTATGGAACGCCGCTCTTTCTTACTGGGGATCGGCAGCACCGCTGCCCGCCTGGCCACCTGGTCGAGAAATCCGGGCTCCACTCCGATGCTGAGGTTGCCTCGGAATCCCGGCGCTACTTCACCACCGTGAGCTTGACGCGGCGCATCTCGCCCTTGGCGGGCGTGCCGGACTCGGCCGGCGGCGGCGCATCCGGTTCACTCTCGTTGAACACCATGCCCTCGCCGGTCTCGCGCGCATAGATCCCGAGCACCGCGACCATCGGCACGCGCACGTGGTGCACGACGCCGGCAAAGCGCGCGTCGAAGTCGATGCCGTGATTGAGTATCTGCAGGCGCTGGGTGGCATTCAGCGACACGTTGAGGACGATCTTGCCGTCCTTGATGTAGGCATTGGGAACTTCGACCCCGCTGCGTCCCGCATCGACGATGATGTGCGGCGTCAATCCGGCATCACCCATCCACTCGTGCATGGCGCGCAGCAGGTAAGGGCGACGTGACAGACCGGTGCCGGCGTCGTCCGCGCCGCTCATCAGCCGCCACCTTTCTCGATCTCGATGTCGGACAGACTGGCGCGCATCGACGGACGCGCCAGCAGCATGTGCGCGTACTTGGACATGGCCTGCGCCTGCGGCGGCAGCTCGATCTCGTAGCGGCGCATGCGCCAGACCATCGGCGCAATCGTGGCGTCGACCACCGAGAACTCGTCGCTGAGAAAGAACGGCTTGATCTTGAACAGGTCGGCGCTCTCCAGCATGGTGTCGAGCAGCTCCTTCTTGAGCCGCGCCTGGTTCTTGCGATCGGGCTCGCGCTCGATCTGTTCGGCCAGCCCGTACCAGTCGCGCTCCACCCGGTACATCGCCAGCCGGAACTGCGCGCGCAGCACCGGATCGACCGGCATCAGCGGTGGGTGCGGAAAGCGCTCGTCCAGGTAGTCAATGATGACGCGCGCGTCGTACAGCACCAGGTCGCGATCGACCAGCGTCGGCAGGCTGCGGTAGGGATTGAGGTCCAGCAGGTCCTCGGGATAGCGCCCCGGCACCACGCTGATGATGTCGATCTCGTTGGCCTTTTCAGCCAGCACCATGCGCACCCGATGACTCTGCGGTTCGTCGGGAGCGGAAAACAGCGTCATGACCGATCGCCGGCTAGCCATAGCTACGGGATCCTGCTGCCGGGGCGGCCCAACTGCCACGCCGGCAAAATCAATGGACGTCTTTCCAATATTCCTTCTTGAGCAGCCATGCCATCCAGGTAAAGGTCAGCATAAACAGCACCACCCAGACGCCGATGCTGCGCCGTTCGTCCTGCGCCGGCTCGCCGGCGTAGTCGAGGAAATTGACCGTGTCGCGCACGAAGCTGTCGAACTGCACGGGCGTCAGCTGGCCCGGAGACACGGACACGAAATGATCGAACTGCTTGTTCTTGAACACCGCCGCCTTGACGCCTTCGAGCTCCGAGAGCACCGGCGGCATGGCCGGATTGTTCAACACCAGGTTGTTGCCGCGCGTCGGGCGCGACGGGTCCAGATAGAAGGTCTTGAGGAATCGGTAGACCTTGTCCGGGCCGCGGGAGCGCGCGATCAGCGACAGGTCGGGCGGCTCCTTGCCGAACCAGGCGATGGCGTCGGCCGGCACGATGCTGGCCTGGAAGTAATCGGCGGGAGTCGCGCCCGCGGGCAGCAGGTAGAGCTTGAGCTGCTCGGTGGGGATCTTCAGGTCCTTGGCCATGCGCGAGTAGCGCAGGTATTTCATCGAGTGGCAGCCCGAGCAGTAATTGACGTAGTTGCGGGCGCCGCGCTGGAGCGAATCGGTATTCGCGGTGTTGTTCCCGGCGGCCCACTGCTGCCAGTCCACGGGAGCGGCGTGCTCCTCCGCGGCGCCGGCCGCCTGCAGCCACGGGGCGAGTCCCAGCATCACCAGGGCAAGGGCTGCGTTACGCATGGAAGCGCACTCTCTCGGGAACCGGCTTGGTGCGATCGGCGCGCGAATACCAAGGCATCAGCAGGAAGAAGGCGAAGTAGCCGGTCGCCGCCACGCGCGCGGCCGTCACGTAGGCGCCGGTCGCCGGCTTGAGCCCCAGGTACATGAGCGTCAGGAACGAAACGGTAAAGAGCGCCAGGAACCCCTTGAAGAGCGCGCCGCGGTAGCGCACCGACTTGACCGGCGAGCGGTCCAGCCAGGGCAGGAAGAAGAAGGCCAGCACCGCGATCAGCAGCAGCAGCGCGCCGAGCCGCTGGTTGGGGACCGCGCGCAGGATGGCGTAGTAGGGCGTGAAGTACCAGGAGGGCGCGATCGGTTCGGGCGTCGAGAGCGGGTTGGCCGGCTCGAAGTTCGCCTCTTCCATGAACAGACCGCCGAAGGTCGGCACGAAGAAAGTGACGATCGCGAACAGGGTCAGGAACACGCCGATCCCGACCACGTCCTTGACGGTGTAATACGGGTGGAACGGAATGCCATCGAGCGGCTTGCCGTCGGCGCCGCGCTTTTCCTTGATCTCGATGCCGTCCGGGTTGTTCGAGCCGACCTGGCGCAGCGCCACCAGGTGCAGCGCGACCAGCAGCAGCAGCACCAGCGGGATCGCCACCACGTGCAGCGCGAAGAAGCGATCGACGGTGGCGTCGGCCACGCCGTAATCGCCGCGGATCCATTCCACCAGGCCCGGGCCGATCACCGGGATGGTGCTGAACAGGTTGATGATCACCTGCGCGGCCCAGTAGGACATGTTGCCCCAGGGCAGCACGTATCCCATGAAGGCCTCGGCCATCAGCGCCAGGTAGATGAACATCCCGAACAGCCACAGCAGCTCGCGCGGCGCCTTGTACGAGCCGTACATGAGCGCGCGGTACATGTGCAGGTAGATGACGATGAAGAAGGCCGAGGCCCCGGTGGTATGCAGGTAGCGGATCAACCAGCCGTAGTCGACTTCGCGCATGATGTATTCGACCGAGTCGAACGCGGAGGTGTCGCCGACCTTGTAGAACATGGTCAGGAAGATGCCCGAAAACAGCTGCATCACCAGCACCACGAGCGCCAGCGAGCCAAAGAAGTACCAGACGTTGAAGTTCTTGGGCGCGTAGTACTCGAGCAGCTGCTCGCGCATGAATTTCTGCAGCGGCAGGCGCCGGTTGAGCCAGCCCCAGAAGCCCGGCGGATACTGTGCGTCCTGGTTCGCCATCACGCGGCTCCTTGGGCGCCGGATTCATCCTGGCCGATCACCAGCGTGTTCTCGCCCGTAAAGCTGTACGGCGGTATGCGCAGGTTGGTTGAGGCGGGCGAACCATTGAAGACCCGCCCGGCCATGTCAAAGCGCGAACCGTGGCAGGGGCACAGGAACCCGCCCGGCCAGTCGGTGCCCAGCACCGCATCGCCCGGCTCGAAACGCTGCTTCGGCAGGCAGCCGAGGTGCGTGCAGGTGGCGATCAGCACCGCGATGTCCGCGCGCCGCGAGCGGCGCTCATTGCGCGCATACGCGGGCTGCTCGGATTCCTTGGATTGCGGATCCTTAAGGCGCCCGTCGTGCGCCGGCAGGCTGGCCACCATTTCGGGCGTGCGCTTGAAGATATAGATCGGTTGGCGGCGCCAGACGTAGGTGACCATCTGGCCCACCTCCAGCTTGCTCAGGTCCACCGTCACCGGCGCGCCCAGCGCGCGGGCGCGCTCGGAAGGCTCCCAGCTCGCTATGAACGGCGTGATCGCAAATACGGCCCCGGCGGCGGCCGTGGCGGTGGTAGCCAGCGTCAGGAATTTACGGCGTCCCTGGTCCACGTCACTGGGCACGCCCGTTGCTACCGCATCCGTCATTCGTCGCTACTCCGCTGCCTTGGGCCTTCACTTAGGGTCCGCTCAGCGGGCGGGCGTCAGGCGAGGCTCACGATTGTCTCGGGAAGTGTCGCATTATACACATCCCGCCGTGGCGCTCTTCGGAGCCCGCGCGCTGCGCGGGGGCGCGCGCATTGCGCGCATACTCTTTCTTAAGGAGTCGGAATGAGTCTGCGAAAACTGGGGCTGGGCTTAGTGTTTCTGACCGGTGCCGTCATCGGCGGCCTGGCGCTGGCCTTCCTGGTGGTGTTCTTCAGGCCCGAGCTGCTGGTGCGCACGCGCACCGTGATGCCCTCGCCCGCGGCGAGCGCTGCGAGCGCGCCGGTGGCGGCGCCGCTCGCCACGGTGGCAAGCCCCGACACCCTCGAGCCGGCGAATACCGGCGAGGTCGGCATCGCCCTGCACTCCTTCGCCGATGCCGTGCACCGCGCGGCGCCGGCGGTCGTCAACATCTATACCGCGCGCGTGGTCACCGAGCAGGTGCAGCCCAACTCCTTCGATCGGCTGTTCGGTCAATATGGGCCGCGCTTTCAGCAGCGCGTGCAGCGCGCGCTGGGGTCCGGGGTGATCGTGGACGAGAGCGGCCACATCATCACCAACAACCACGTGATCGCCAACGCCACCACCATCAAGGTGCAGCTGGCCGACGGACGGAGCGGCGTGGCCAAGGTGGTCGGCCGCGATCCGGACACCGACCTGGCGCTGCTGTCGATCCAGCTCGCCAAGCTTCCGGTGATGAGGCTGGGGCGCTCCGATCGGCTGCAGGTCGGCGACGAGGTGCTGGCGATCGGCAACCCGCTGGGCCTCCAGCAGACGGTCACGCACGGCATCGTCAGCGCCATCGATCGCAAGCAGCTGGGCGTGGCCACCTTCGAGAACTTCATCCAGACCGACGCGGCCATCAACGAGGGCAACTCGGGCGGCGCGCTGATCAACGCCGCCGGTGAACTGGTGGGCATCAACACCGCGGTGATCGCCAAGAACATGGACGCCACCGGCGTGGAGGGCATCGGCTTCGCCATCCCCGTCAACCTGGCGCGCGGCGTGATGCGCGACATCATCGCGCATGGCCACGTGGTGCGCGGCTGGAGCGGCCTCATCGCCGATGACTTCAGCGACGAGCAGGCGGCTCAATACGGCCTCCCGCACGGCGGCGTGGTGATCACGAAGCTGTATGCCAACGGTCCGGCCGCCAGCGCGGGCCTGCGAGCCGGCGACATCCTGCTGGCGATCGACGGCCATGACCTGCACAGCGCCCAGGATGCCATGGCGCAGCTGGCGAGCCACAAACCGGGCGGCAGCGTGCAGTTGCGCGTGCAGCGCGGTCGGAATGTGCAGGAAGTGCAGTGCCAGGTGGTGGATCGGCCCAGCCAGGTCTAGGTCTCAGCCGCCGCTAGTTGGGCACCCGCCTAATCTGCGCGCCGACCTGGGCGAGTTTTTCCTCGATCGCCTCGTAGCCGCGATCGATGTGATAGATGCGCTCGATGTCGGTGCGGCCCTTCGCCACCAGGCCGGCCAGCACCAGGCTCGCCGAGGCGCGCAGGTCCGTGGCCATCACCGGTGCGGCGGTGAGTTCGGACACGCCGTGGATGATCGCGGTGTTGCCCTCGAGGCGGATTTCCGCGCCCATGCGGCGCATTTCCAGCATGTGCATGAAGCGATTCTCGAAGATGGTCTCGACCACGGTGCCGACGCCGTTGGCGACCGTGTCGAGGGCCGCGAACTGCGCCTGCATGTCGGTCGGGAATGCCGGGTACGGCGCGGTGCGCACGTCGACCGAGCGCGGGCGTCGCCCGCCCATGTCCAGTTCCACCCAGTCGGCGCCGCTCTCAACGCTGGCGCCCGCCTCGATGAGCTTGGCCAGCACCGCATCCAGATGATCGGGTCGCGTGTTCTTGAGGCGGATGCGCCCGCCGGTGATCGCGGCCGCGACCAGGTAGGTGCCGGCCTCGATGCGGTCGGGCAGCACCTCATAGGCCGTGCCCTTGAGGGACTTGACCCCGTTGATGACGATCTTGTCGCTCCCGGCGCCGTGGATGCGCGCACCCATCGCGATCAGGAAATTCGCGACGTCCACCACCTCGGGTTCGCGCGCCGCATTCTCGATCACCGTCTCGCCCTCGGCCAGCGCCGCGGCCATCATCAGATTCTCGGTGCCGGTGACGGTGACGGTGTCGAGCACCAGGTGCGCGCCGTGCAAGCGGCCGGCGCGCGCGCGGATGTAGCCGCCCTCGATGTGGATGTCCGCGCCCATGGCCTGGAGTCCGGCGACATGGATGTTGACCGGCCGCGCACCGATCGCGCAGCCGCCCGGCAGCGAGACGTCGGCGCGTCCATAGCGCGCCACCAGCGGACCGAGCACCAGGATCGAGGCGCGCATGGTCTTGACCAGTTCGTAGGGCGCGAAGCATTCCTTGATCGAGGAGGGATCGACCTCGATGCGCATGCGCTCGTCCACCGTGACCGTCACGCCCATGCGCGCCAGCAGCTCGATCATGGTGGTGACATCGTGCAGATGCGGCACGTTGCCGATGTTGACGGGCCCGTCGGCCAGGAGTGAAGCGGCCAGCATCGGCAGCGTTGCGTTCTTGGCCCCGGAGACGCGGATCTCCCCGTCGAGGCGCACCCCGCCGGTGATCTGCAGCTTATCCATGGCCCGGTTCTGAAGGGGCCGCGCGCTGCGCGATTTCCTGGGGCGTCAGGGCCTCGATCGACAGCGCATGGATCTCGCGTCCGACGCGCTCACCGAGCGCGCGATACACCAGCTGGTGCCGCGCCACGCCGCTAAGGCCCGCAAACGCGGGACTGACGATGCGCGCGGTGAAGTGCGTCTGGTCGGGCGATTCGACCACCACCTCGGCGTCGGGCATCGCGGCGCGAATCAGATCAGCAACTTGAGCTGGGTGCATGCAGTGGCCGCTCACGGGAGGACTGGACGCATCTTACATTACCCTGCTGGCGCGCTATCATGGGGCGCTGATGCGCAAGGTTTCTGCCAGCCTGCTCGAGGATTCCGCCCTGCTGGCGACAGCGCGGCGCACTCTGGCAAGCGAGCAGGCCGGAATCGCCGCCCTGCACGGCCGGCTCAATGCGCAGTTTGCGGCCGCCTGCCGCGCACTGCTGGCCTGCGAAGGCCGCGTGATCGTAAGCGGCATGGGCAAGTCGGGCCACATCGCCGGAAAAATCGCCGCCACGCTGGCCAGCACCGGCACGCCGGCGTTTTTTCTGCATCCGGCCGAGGCCGGGCACGGCGATCTGGGCATGATCACGCGCCCCGACCTGCTGCTGGCGCTCTCGAATTCCGGCGAGACCGCCGAGATCCTGCTGCTGATCCCGCACGTCAAGCGCCTGGGCGTGCCCCTGATCGTGCTCACCGGCCGGCTGGACTCCTCGCTCGCGCAAGCCGCCGACATTGCACTCGACGTCAGCGTCGAGCAGGAAGCCTGCCCGCACAATCTGGCGCCCACCACCAGCACCACCACCGCGCTCGCGATGGGCGATGCGCTCGCGGTTGCGGTGCTCGAAGCGCGCGGCTTCTCGGCCGAAGAGTTCGCGCGCCGCCACCCCGGCGGAGCGCTGGGACGGCGGCTGCTGCTGCACGTCGAGAACATCATGCGCACCGGAACGGCGGTGCCGCGCGTCAGCCCGGACACGCTGCTGGCCGCGGGACTGGTGGAAATGAGCGCCAAGGGTCTGGGCCTGACGGCGATCGTCGATGCCGACGACAAGGTGCTCGGGGTATTTACCGACGGCGATCTGCGCCGCGCGCTCGACCGTCATACCGACCTGCACACCACGCGCATGCGCCAGACGATGACCGCGGATGCGCGCACCGTGGGCCCCGGCGAGCTGGCCGCCACCGCCGCCCTGCTCATGGAGACCCATCGCGTCACCGCTCTGCTCGTGGTCGACGCCCAGCGCCGCCTGATCGGTGCGCTGAATGTGCACGATCTGATGCGCGCAGGCGTGGTGTAGCGCCATGGCGCGTCGCTCCACGCCGCTTGCGGCCATCCGTCTGCTGGTGCTGGACGTGGACGGCGTGCTCACCGACGGACGCTTGCGTTACGGGCCGGACGGCGAGCGCGAGAAACTCTTTCACGTGCGCGACGGTTACGGGATCCGCACCCTCGCGGCCTCCGGAGTGCTGATCGCGCTGATCTCGGGGCGCAGTTCCGAGGCCGTGGCGCGCCGCTGTGCGGACTTAGGGATCCGCGAAGTGCAGCAGGGCATCGCCGATAAGGGCGCCGCATTCACTGCCTTGATCGCCAGGCTCGGGATCGCGGCGCGCGAGTGCGCCTGCATCGGCGATGACACGCTCGACCTGTCGATGATGCGCCAGGTGGGCCTGGCGGTGGCGGTGTCCGACGCCCACGCCGATGCCAAGCGGGCCGCGCACCGGCGCACCCGCCTGCCCGGCGGCGCCGGCGCCGTGCGCGAAGTGTGTGACTGGCTGGTGGCGGCGCGCGGGCGCGCCCGTCGCTGAGGCACCACCATGCGCCGCGCCTGGTTGCTGTTGGCCTTCGCCGTCGCACTGGCGATGTGGCTGTGGCGATCGCCGCGCGAGGAGCCCGTGGACAACCAGGCGCACGAGGGCGGGCGCGCGCCCGAGCCGGGCTACGTGGCCACCGGCGCGGTGCTGTTCGAGACCGACATCGGCGGCCAGCCGCTCTACCGGCTGCGCGCCGATCGCATCGCGCAACCCGCCCCCACGGCCGATATCGAACTGAGCTCGCCGCAGTTCGAGTACCAGGGCACCACGCACTGGACGCTCAATGCGCACACCGGCGTGCTGCCTCCCTCGGCGCAGCAGATCAGCCTGACCGGAGACGTGTACGCGCAGGGCGAGCGCCCCGGCGCCCAGCCGATACACATCCACACCGCGACCTTGCACGTCGACATGCAGACGCGGCGCGCCGACACCAACGACTCGGTGATCATGGATTGGGGGCCCAATCGGCTCTGGGCGCAGGGCCTGCACGCCGATATGCAGACCGACCACCTGAGATTAATATCACCCGTCTATGGCGAATTCACCCGGAGCGGCAAGTGACTGAGCGCCGCGCCCGACCCCTCGGCCTGACCCGGCTCCTCGCCCCCCTGCTGCTGGCGGCGGCGCTGCCGCCCGGCGCGAGCGCGGCGCAGGGGGATTGCGACTCGTCGAACCAGGCCAACTGGCCGGTGTGCGAGACCGGGAATCTGTGCCTGTGCGCGGCGGACGACGTCGAATACCGGAGCGACAAGGTGCTGCTCAACGACGTGGTGCTGTACCAGGGCGGCAGCCCGCTGCTGGTGCGGGCCCAGCACGCCGAAACCCCGTCAATCGACTTCACCGACAGCACCTGGTATTTGTCCGGCGGCGTCACCTCGCGCCTCGCGCAGGGGAAGCTCGAGGCCGACAACGCGGTGGTGCACATTAAGAAGGGGGACCTGAGCGCCGCCACCTTTCGTGGCGCGCCGGCGAAGTTCGAGGAAAGCGCGGCCCTGACGGCCAAACCCGGCGCCACCGTGACCAACGTGCACGGCAGCGCCAAGACCATCGACTATAACGCCGCGTCCGGCGGCGAGGTGCGCCTGACCGACGACGTGCAGCTCTACGACGGCTGCAAGGAAATTCACGGCGCCGGATTTGTCTACAACCTGGAGCTCAAGAGTCTCAAGAGCTTCGAGCCGGCCGGAAGCGCCGGCCACGAGCGGGTTCGGGGCACGTTCCAGCGGGGCTGCAAGCCCCAGGCCCCGGGCGCGGCACCCGGCGCGGCCCCGGGCGCTGCTTCGGGCTGCCCCACCGAGCAACGCGCCGGCCGCGGCACCGGTCACGGCCCCTCCGACGACCCCGCCCCCTGCTGCGCAGCCGCGGCCGATCGTCCCGAAAGCGGCCCCCTGGCCGACGACCCCCCAGTGAGTACGCTTACCGCGACGGAACTGAAGAAATCCTACGGTGCACGCACGGTGGTGCATAACCTGACCCTCGAGATCAATACCGGCGAGGTGGTCGGGCTCCTAGGTCCCAACGGCGCGGGCAAGACCACCGCCTTCTACATGATCGTAGGACTGATACGCGCGGACGCCGGCACCATCCGGCTCGATGATCGGGACCTCACTTCGCTCGGCATCGACCAGCGCGCGCGTCTGGGCTTAGGTTACCTGCCGCAGGAAGCTTCAGTGTTCCGGCGGCTGACGGCGGCCGAGAACGTCATGGCGATCCTGGAACTGGTGCCGAAGATCGACCGCACCGAGCGACTGCGCCGCTGCAAGGAGCTGCTCAGCCAGCTGCACATCGAGCACGTGAGCGAGACCTACGGCATGTCGCTGTCGGGCGGGGAGCGCCGGCGGGTCGAGATTGCGCGGGCGCTGGCGGCCTCACCGCGCTTCATCCTGCTGGACGAGCCCTTTGCGGGCGTCGATCCGCTGGCGGTGGCCGACATCCAGCACATCATCCGCGAGCTCGCCGGGCGCGGCATCGGCGTGTTCATTACCGACCATAATGTGCGCGAAACCCTGGGGGTGTGCGCCCGCGCCTACATCGTCAATCGGGGCACTGTAATCGCTTCCGGTTCTGCGGAACAAGTGCTTGCCAACCCACAGGTCCGTGAGGTGTACTTGGGCGAGACTTTTCAGCTTTAAGACCTAATCAGGCTCGTTCATTGCTCAAAGCGTCCCTCCAGCTCCGTCTGGGTCAGTCACTGACGATGACGCCGCAGCTCCAGCAGGCGATCCGCCTGTTGCAGCTCCCGACCATCGAGTTGCAGGCCCATATCCGCGAGGCGCTGGAAAGCAACGTCATGCTGGAGCTGGACGAGGAGTCGGACACCGCCACCTTCCAGCCGCTGGCCACCACCGAGATGGGGGGCGAGAGCGGCGCCCCGGCGGGGGACGCCGAGGTCGAGATCGTCGACGAGGCCTGGAGCGATTCGGGCGCCGGTCCCGCCGATAACCCCTGGAACCCCGGCGACGACGAGCGCGCGCAGGAATTCGCGGACGCCGCCGGTCACACCCTGCACGAGCACCTGCTCTGGCAGCTCGATCTGCAGCAGCTTTCCGCCCGCGAGCAGACCATCGGCCGCGCGCTCATCGACGCCATCAACGACGACGGCTACCTCGCCGACCCGCTCGGGGAGGTGCGCGCGGCCCTGCTTCCCGAGATCGACGCCAGCGAGGCGGAACTCGAGTCGGTGCTGGCCAGCGTGCAGGCGCTCGATCCCGTGGGCGTGGGCGCGCGCAGCGTGAGTGAGTGCCTGAGCCTGCAGCTCGACCTGCTCGATCCGGCCACGCCGGGACTGGCTACCGCCCGGCTGCTGGCCTTGAGCCATCTGGACAAGGTGGCGAACCGCGATTTCGCCACGCTGCGCCGGGCGCTGCGCGCCACCGACACCGAGCTCGAACAGGCCCTGGCGCTGGTGCGCGCCTGCCACCCGCGTCCCGGCTCGGTCATCACGACCGAGGCGGCGGAGTACGTCGTGCCCGACGTTTTTGTGCGGCGCACCACGCGCGGCTGGTCGGTGGAGGTCAATCCGGCCAACGTACCGCGCGTGCGCCTCAACCAGGGTTACGCCCAGCTGATCGGCCGCGGCGCCGAGCACGCCACCATGCGCACCCAGCTGCAGGAGGCGCGCTGGCTCCTCAAGAGCCTCGAGATCCGCAACGACACGCTCGCCAAGGTGGCCCGCTCGATCGTCGCCCGCCAGCACGCGTTTCTCGAGCAGGGCGAGGAGCATATGCAGCCGATGGTGCTGCGCGACATCGCCGCGGCCATCGACATGCACGAATCGACCGTGTCGCGCATCACCTCGGGCAAGTACATGCACACGCCGCGCGGCGTGTTCGAGATGCGCTACTTCTTCTCCAGCCAGGTCGAAGGCGCGCGCGGCGGCGGCGCCACCTCCTCGACCGCGATCCGCGCCAAGATCAAGAAGCTGATCCGCGAGGAAGACCCGGCCAATCCCTTAAGCGACAGCCGCATCGTCGAGCTGCTGGCCGATGAGGGCGTCGCGGTGGCGCGCCGCACGGTCGCCAAGTACCGCGAAGCCCTGGGGCTTGCACCCTCGAATGAACGACGGCGGGAGGTCAGCAAAAATACCGTACACGCATCCTGATCGCGCGAATCAAAAATGAAAGTCAAGGAGTAGCCCATGCAATTGAGCGTCACTGGCCATCATGTCGAGATCACCGCCCCGCTCCGTAGCTATGTCGAGAAGAAACTTGAGCGCCTGATGCGCCATTCCGACCACCTGATCGACGCCCATTGCGTGATGACGGTGGAAAAATTCATGCAGCGAGCCGAAATGACGCTGCACCTGCGCGGCGAAACCGTGCACGCGCTGGCCGAGCACCTGGACATGTACGCGGCGATCGACGCGATGACCGACAAGCTCGAGCGCCTGGTCCGCAAGCACAAGGAAAAGATTACCGACCATCACGCCGCCGAGGCGCAGAAAGGCGCGCGCGTCCAGCCCTAAGGAGCGCACCCAAGCCCTCGCATGCAGATCATCATTCTTAGCGGGTTGTCGGGCGCCGGCAAGAGCGTGGCGCTGCACATGCTCGAGGACCTGGGGTATTACTGCATCGACAACATGCCCGCCCCGCTGCTCAAGCCGTTCATTTCCTACACGGTGCGCAGCAATGAAAAACTCTACGCGCGCACCGCCGTCGGCCTGGACGCGCGCAACAGCGATGCCGACTTCAGCCTGGTGCCGACGCTGATCGACGAACTCAAGCGCAGCGCCATCGACTGCGAGGTGCTGTTCCTGGTGGCCGACGACCAGGAACTGCTGCGGCGCTTTGCCGAGACGCGCCGCGCGCATCCGCTCGGCCGCCAGGGCGAGACGCTGCGCGAGGCGATCGCCAGCGAGCGCCGCCTGCTCGAGCCGATCGCCGACGTCGCCGACCAGGTCATCGACACCTCGCGCATGGGCGTGCACCAGCTGCGCGACCTGATCAACCGGCGCGTCGATCCGCGCTCTCCGGACCGGCTGTCGATGCAGTTCGAATCCTTCGGCTTCAAGCACGGCATCCCGGGCGACGCGGATTTCGTGTTCGACGCACGCTCGCTCCCCAATCCCTACTGGGAAAGCGCGCTGCGCCCGCTCACCGGGCGCGATCCGGCGGTGGTGCGCTTTCTCGAGGCGCAGCCGGCGGTGCACGAGTTCATCGAGGACGTCGTCAAGTTCATGCAGGCGCGCATTCCGAGCTACCACGCCAGCGCGCGCCAGTACCTGACCGTGGCGGTGGGCTGCACCGGCGGGCAACACCGCTCGGTGTACATCGTCGAGCGCCTGGCCGAGCGCTTTGCGCACATGCAACCGTCGGTACGGGTGCGCCACGCGGCCCTCCTGCACGCCGGTTAGTCATCTACGGTAAAGGTGCCCTCGGCCGCGCCGGGCGCAAGGCATCGCGCCTGGAATCAGTGAGGATCGAAGGATGAACAGGAACTGGCCGCTCATCGTACTGGCTGCGTTCTCGCTTACGGCCTCGGCCAGCACCGCACCGTCGTCCGCGCCCGCCCCAGGGGCGCTCGCACCGGCGGTCAAGGTCACGGTGCAGAATTTCACGCGCGCCGAATCCGACATGTACTTTGCCAAGGCGGTCGCTGCCGGCGCCTTCGGCAAGCTGGTGCACGACCGCGCGCCGGTCGCGATCGACAGGCAGGATGTGATCCGCATGAACCGCGACACCCTGTACTCGAAAGGGGTGTTCGATCTGGACGCCGGACCGGTGACGGTGAGCCTCCCGGACACCGGCAAGCGCTTCATGTCGCTGCTCGTCATCGACGAGGACCATTACGTGCAACCGGTCGTCTACGCGCCGGGCCGTTACACCTACACGCGCAAGCAGGTGGGCACGCGCTACATGTTCCTCGCGGTGCGCACGCTCGCCAATCCCAACGACCCGGCCGACATCCGGGCGGCCAACGCCGCGCAGGATCGCATCCGGGTGCAGCAGGCGGCGAGCGGGCGCTTTGAAATCCCGAATTGGGACGCGGCCGCGCGCGACGAGCTGCGCCAGGCGGTGCTGTTTCTCGCCATGAACAGCGGCGCGAGCACCGCGGAGCGGTTCGGTGCGCGCGCGCAGGTCGATCCCATCCAGCACCTGTTGTACACGGCCGCCGGCTGGGGCGGGAATCCGCGCGCCGCCGCGGTCTACGTGTCGGTGATACCGAAGGCCAATGACGGCAAGACCGTGCATCGCCTGACCGTCGGGGAAGTGCCGGTCGACGGGTTCTGGTCGATCAGCGTCTACAACGCGAAGGGCTTCTTCGAGAAGAATGCGCTGGACAGCTACTCGCTGAACAACCTGACGGCGAAGCGCAGCAAGGACGGCTCCATTACCGTGCAGTTCGGCGGCTGCAGCGCCCAGACGGTGAACTGCCTGGTCACGCCGCCGGGCTGGAACTATGTGGTGCGGCAGTATCGACCGCGCCGGCAGATCCTGGACGGCTCATGGCAGTTTCCGCCGGCGATGCCAGTGCAGTGAGCGCAGCGCCCGCCCCTGTCAGCACAGGCAGGACCGCGTCACGTGCTTGACCGCAGCCAGAGCGAGTTGCGCTTGTCTGGACCAATTTCACTTCGGGATTAATGGCTTTGCTGAGTGGTTGCCAATGATGGTCTCCTGCTCTGTGGCCTGCCTTAGTGGTCGTCGAGTGGCGCGATTTGCCGCCACATTTGCTTCATGCATTATTTGTCCTTCCGCATCGAAGGAGTGAAAGTGATGCCGACCAGTAATCCTTCAGGGGACAGGAGACGAGTGACAGTTTGGCCCCAGGGCTCTTTCTTGTTCTTGACAAGAACCCGATAGCCCTGCGATTCGAGATCGGCGGTTGCATTTTCTACATGTTCGACGTCGAACTCCAGCCATGCTTGTGGGACAGGAATGTCTGCAGGCCATGAATCTTTACCAAAACACGAATGCGCTGCTTGCGAAAGAGGCCACAAGGCGAACGTTTTTACGCCTTGAAGAGCTTCGGTGTGAAGATACCCGCCAGTCTCCTCTGTGAGACGAATGCCGAGGGCCTCGCTGTAGAGTTTTCGACTTGTGACCGGCTCGCGAACAATTGGACCAAAACCCGCGATGAACAGCACCTTTATCTTTCCCGCCGCTATCATAGTTCGGTACTCCACTTATGGCGTTGTCCGGAAATCCGCCGCCACCTCTGCCCTCAGCCGCCGGCGCGGCGCGCCGCGTAACCGCGCCGCACGAGTTCCGCCACCAACGTGTCGCGATGCTCGCCCTGGATCTCGATGCTGCCCTCACGAACGGTACCGCCCGAGGCGCAGCGTTGCTTGAGTTCCTTGGCCAGCGCGGCGAGCGCCGCCTCGTCCAGCGGGAGCCCGTGATGACCGAGACCGCCTTGCCGCCGCGACCCTGCGTGACGCGCGAGACGCGCACTACGCCGCTCGCCGGCTCGCGCTGGCCTTGCCGCGCGTGTGCTTGCAGGCACATTGGGCGATGGGACGACGGCAGCCCGGACAAACGCGACCGACGTCGCTCCGGTAGACGATGCTCACGGCATCATCACCGGCAGTTTGATGGTGTTGGTCAGATGCTCACCGCAGAGGAATTCCATCAGCTCCTCGCGCTGGGCCATGGCGTCACGCTCACCGAGCGCCATGATCTCCTGGGTGAAACTCGCCTCGAACATCAGGTAGCTCGCCAGCTGTGCGCCGGCGGTGCCGCGCGCTCCCATCACCCGCAACAGCGCTCGCAGGCTCCGTGGCAAGCTTTTCACGTGGCGCGTGGCCACGACCCGCAGATCCTCGCTTGGCGCGATCATCAGGGTTCCCACCTTGTGCACGCCGGGCACCGCGAAGGGCGCGACCTCGGCCACCTGGTTGAGGCGGGCCACGTGCTCGGCATTGGCGTAAATCTGGTCCATGAACAGCGTGTCGAGCATGTAGCCAAACAACTGGCCGGGCGTGGGTGGCTTGACCACCGTACGCGGGCGCGTGTTCACGCCCGCGCCGTGCTCCGAGCGCACGCCGATGATCAGCAGCCGGTCCGCGCCCAGGTGGATCGCGGGACTTAAGGGCCACAGCTGGCGCTGCGCGCCGTCACCGTAGTACTCACCGTTCAGCAGCACCGGCGGAAACAGCAAGGGGACACCCATGCTCGCCATGAGGTGATCGAGCGTCAGCGTATCGCGGCGGCCGACCCGCTGGTGGCGGTCCCACGCCTGGAGATCCGGAGCGCCATCGAAGAACGCCACCGACGCGGCGGTGCTGTAGCTGGTGGCACACAGCGCCAGGGCCCGCAGCGCGCCCCGGTTCACGCTGGTGTGCAGGTGCTCCCAGCGGATGTTGCGCTTGAGGAGCCGGCGGAGCGGTGCGTTGTCGAACAAGGCGCGCGGCGGGGGCAGGAGCAATCCGCCCGACATCAGCGACAGCCCCCAGTGCAATCCGGAGCGCAGCATGCTGAAGGCGTTGGCCTGGAACACTTGCTCGACGTGGAACTCCGACCACACCTTGCACAGCGCGTCGACCGCGCGGTGCCAGCGGAAGGCTTCGGTGGCCAGCACCGCGGCCGAGACCGCGCCCGCCGAGGTGCCGACAATCACCGGAAAGGGATTGGGAGCCCCGGGCATCATGTCGGCGATCGCCCTCAGGACGCCCACCTGGTAGGCGGCGCGTGCGCCTCCCCCGGGCAGCACCAGTCCGACGGTGCTGCCGACGCCCATCCGGGGAAGCCGTGACGGATTCGGGTCCACGAGCATAAGATAACCGCAATCCGCCGAGGTTCGACATGTATGCACGTCTCGTTTCCGGCCGGTGTGCGGCTTCGGGGGCGAGTGCAGCGCCTGACCGGGCGGCCATATTAGGTTTAGGAGGAGGATCACCGCCATGACACGATCGATTGCAGTCACGATGTTGAGCACGCTGCTGTGGGCCGGCGCGGCCTGCACCCAGACGCCGCCCGCCGGCGCACCTGCGGGCACGACCGCCACCTGCAAGGACGGCAGCTTTTCTTCCGCCGCCACGAAGCAAGGCGCCTGCAGCAGCCACAAGGGCGTCAAGGAATGGTACGGCGCGGCGGCCGTGAAGGTCTGGGCCAACAAGGACACGCAGACTTATCACTGTCCCTCGGACAAGTGGTACGGCAAGACCCAGAACGGCAGCTACATGTCCGAATCCGACGCCAAGGCGCAGGGCTACCACGCCGATCACGACAAGGCCTGCGAGTAAAAATCGTGCGCGCGCGCCGGACTGGCGCCGCGCGAGTTCGGAAATCCGGATCGCTGCGTTCTTAAGGGCGCGGCGGCCTGGCGCGATGGCGGACCAGGCGGCGGCGCTTTAAGGCCCGCACCAGGCGCTCGTGCGTGGCGCGGCCGCCCTTTTTGTGCCCGTCCACGGCAGCCAGCTCGGCGCCCTGCTGAACCAGCGCGGCGCGCACCGCGGCGTTGACGAGTTCGGACATCGAGCGATGGGTGGCAAGCGCGCGCACGCGCAGGGCGTTGTAGACCGCCGGCTCGAAATAAACCGTAGCCCGCTTCGGTGTGCTCATGAGTTGATCACTCCGGTAGCCTCGTGCCTTGCCGGGCGCCTGTGTTCAGGACCGCCTTAAGGTTGTTCCGCGTAGATCTTGACCAGGCGGTACATGAACTCGCGGTCCTGCATCAGCGAATTCACGTTCAGGTACTCATTGAGTCCGTGCACGTGGCCGAGGTCCGGACCCGAGAATGTGGCGTTGATGCCGTAGGTGGGAATGCCCGCGGCGTTGAGGAACTGGCCGTCGGTGGCGCCCGACTGCAGGATCGGCACCACCGGCAGTCCCGGCCAGAACTGCGCCGCCAGTTTCTTGACCGGCTCGAGGATCTGCCGGGTCAACGGCGGGGGCGGCGAACTCGGCCCGCGGATCTCCTGGGTCGTGACCTTGACCTGCGGGTCGGCGACGACCTCCTCGAGCTTCTGGCGTATGGTTTCCTGGCTCACCCCGGGGAAGATGCGGCAATTGACGATCGCACCGGCGCGCTGCGGCAGGGCGTTGGTGGCGTGGCCCCCGTCGAGCATCGTGGCCACACAGGTGGTGCGCATCATCGCGTTCCAGCTCGGGTCCTTGCCCGCCACCAGCGCGATCGCGCTGGCATCGCCCGGATCCTTGACCAGCGCGCCCATGGCCGCGGCGACCGCCGCCTCGCCCTTGGCCGCCTGGATCGGCGCCATGGCCGTGAAATAGGCGCGGTTGGCGTCGTTGAACTGCGGCGGGAAATCAAAATTGGACACGCGCGTGAGCGCGGCGGCCAGCCGGTAGATGGCATTTTCCTTGACCGGGCGCGAGCTGTGGCCGCCCGGATTGGTGACCTCCAGCCGGTAGTTCTGCGGCGTCTTCTCGCCGGACTCCACCTGCAGCAGCACCTGGTGGCCCTGCGCATCGAGCTCGCCCCAGGCGCCCTCGTTGATCGCAAAGGCCGCATCGATCAGATCGCGCTGATTGCTGCTCAGCCATTGAGCGCCATTGAAGGCACCGATGGTCTCCTCGCCGCAGGTGAGGGCCACCTTGATCGTGCGCCGCGGGCGTTTCTTCTCGGCGCTCAGGCGCAGCAGCGTGTCGACCCAGATGGCCGCCATGGCCTTATCGTCACTGGCACCGCGCGCGTAGAAGTTGCCGTTCTCCTCGACCAGCGTGAACGGATCGCGGGCCCAGTCCTCGCGCTTGGCCTCGACCACGTCGATGTGCGCGAGCAGCAGGATGGCTTTGCTTTTGGGGTCGCGGCCCGGAAACACCGCGACCAGGCCGCCTTCCTTCGGATGCTCGGGCACCGTGAACAGGTGCAGATCGCTGTCCGGAAGGCCGGCGGAGCGCAGGTGCGCGGCCATGCGCTCGGCGGCCAGGGTGCAGCTGCCGGCCGAAAACGTGGTGTTGGTCTCGACCAGCTCCTTATAGAGCGCGCGGAAGCGCGCTTCGCCGTTGTCCGTCTCGGCACGCACCGCGGAGCCCATGACCGTGAGGCCCGCCGCAATCGCCACCGCCATCAATGCTCTCATGAGTCGTTCCCCCGAATTTTTTATCGTCGCGTCACTCGCACGATCTGCATGGAATTCGTGCCGCCCGACACGCCGGTGAGCTCACCCTTGGTCAGGATCACCAGATCGTCCACTTCGACCAGGCTCTGGTCCAGCAACAGGTCAAATATCGCGTGATAGAGCTCCTGCGCGCTGGTGTCAGTGATGTCGAAAGGCACGGCGTACACGCCCCGGTAGAGCGTCACCCGCCGCCGCGTCTCCTGGTGGCGCGTAAACGCGTAGATCGGGATGTCGGCGCGGATGCGGCTCATCCACAACGGGGTCATGCCCGATTCGGTGAGCGCGACGATGGCGCGCACCCGCATATGATTGGCGGTGTACATCACCGCGCGCGAGATCGCCTCTTCGGTGTTGCTGTAGGTATCCTCGGCGCGAGTGCCGCCGTGCGCGACGCCCAGCTGGTACTTCTCCGCGCCGCGGATCACATCCGCCATGGCCTGCACGGCCTTGATCGGGTATTTGCCCGCCGCGGTCTCGGCCGACAGCATCACCGCGTCGGTCCCGTCCAGCACCGCGTTGGCCACATCGCTCACCTCGGCGCGCGTCGGCAGCGGATTCTGGATCATCGATTCCATCATCTGCGTGGCGGTGATCACCACGCGGTTGCGGGCCAGCGACTGGCGGATGATGGTCTTCTGCAGTCCGGTCAGCTCGGCGTAGCCCATCTCCACGCCCAGATCGCCGCGCGCCACCATCACGGCGTCGGTGACCGCCAGGATCCCGGCGAGATTATCGAGCGCCTCGCGCCGCTCGATCTTGGCGACCACGCGCGCCGCGCCGCGCCACTTGCGCAGCTCGCCCTGGGTGCGCCGGATGTCATCCGCGTCGCGCGCAAAGGACACCGCCAGATAATCGACGCCGAGCTCGACCGCGTGCTGAACGTCGGCGATATCCTTGTCGGTCAGCGCCGGGGCCGAGATGCCCCCGCCCTGGCGGTTGAGGCCCTTGCGATTGGAGAGCTCCCCGCCGACGCGCACCACGCACTGTATGCGGGTGCCGCGGACGCGCTCGACATCCAATACGATCTGCCCGTCGGCGAGCAGCAGCGCATCCCCGGCGCGCAGGTCGCCCGGCAATCCCTGATAGGCGCAGCCCACCTCGGTGATCGTGCCCGCGTTCGCATCGAGGGCGGTATCGAGCGCGAACGGTGCGCCCTCGACCAGCTGCACGCTGCCGGCGGTAAAGCTCTCGATGCGGATCTTCGGGCCGGCCAGGTCGGCGAGCACGCCGACCTCGCGCCCCGCGGCCTGGGCGGCCGCGCGGACCGCGGCCACGTGCGCGCGCTGCGATTCGCGGTTGCCGTGCGAGAAGTTGATGCGCGCCACGTCGAGCCCGGCATCGACCATGGCGGCGACCACGCCGCGCTCCTGCGTCGCCGGACCGAGCGTGGCGACTATCTTTGTGCGGCGCCCGGTATCCATCGTGCCTGGCTCTGCTCCGCCCGCTCCTGCAGCATCGACACGGCCGGCAGCGTCTTGCCCTCGACGAACTCGAGAAACGCGCCGCCCCCCGTGGAGATGTAGGAAATGCCGTCCGCGACTCCGTATTTCTCGATCGCCGCCAGCGTATCGCCGCCCCCGGCCAGCGAAAAGGCGCCGCTGCTGGCGATGGCATCGGCGATCGCCTTGGTGCCCTCGCCGAACTGATCGAACTCGAACACCCCGACCGGGCCGTTCCACAACACGGTGCCGGCGCTCTTGATGAGGCCGCACAGGCGCTCGGCGGTGTCGGGCCCGATGTCCAGGATCATCTCGCCCGGCTTGACCGCGCCGACCGGGCGCACGTCGGCGTGCGCGGTGGCCGCCAACTGCCGGGGCCACCACCACGTCGGTGGGCAGCGGGATTTCCGCGCCGCGCGCGTGCGCGCGTGCGATCAGGCTGCGCGCCATGTCGAGCATCTCGGTCTCGCACAGCGACTTGCCGACCTGCACGCCGGTGGCGGCCAGGAAGGTGTTGGCGATGCCGCCCCCGACAATCAGCATGTCGACCTTCTCGAGCAGCGCGCCTAAGACCGTGAGCTTGCTCGAGACCTTGGAGCCCGCGACGATGGCCACCAGCGGCCGGGCGGGCTTGAGCAGCGCGCGCTCGAGCGCCTCGAGCTCGGCCACCAGCAGCGGTCCGGCGCAGGCCACCGGCGCAAAGCGGCCCACGCCATGGGTGCTGCTCTCGGCGCGGTGCGCGGTGCCGAAGGCGTCCATCACGTAGATGTCGCAGAGCTTGGCCATGCGGCGCGACAGCGCCTCGTCGTCGGCCTTCTCGCCCGGGTTGTAACGCACGTTCTCGCACAGCACCGCGCTGCCCGGGGCGCACTCGACGCCATCGAGCCAGTCCTTGACCAGCGGCACCGGCCGGCCGAGCAGCTCGGAGAGCCGCGCGGCCACCGGCGCCAGCGAAAACTCCATCTCGAACTGGCCTTCCTTCGGTCTCCCCAGGTGCGAGAGGATCATGACCCGCGCTTTTTTCTCCAGCGCCAGCTGGATGGTCGGCAGCGCGGCGCGAATGCGCGCGTCGCTGGCCACCGCGCCGGCCTTGATCGGCACGTTCAGGTCTTCGCGGATCAGCACCCGCTGACCGGCCAGATCCAGGTCCACCATGCGGAGCGGTGCGGCCAAGCCGTTGGTGCGCATGGCTCTAAGCCGCCCGCGACCAGGCAAGAGTGGTGTCGAGCATGCGGTTCGAGAATCCCCACTCGTTGTCGTACCAGGCGCAGACCTTGACCAGCTTCCCGTCGATGAGCTTGGTCATGGTCGCATCATAGGTGGAGGAGACCGGATCGTGGTTGTAATCGACCGAGACCAGCGGCGCTTCGGTGTAGGCCAGGATGCCCTTGAGCCGCCCGTTGGCGGCGGTGCGCACCAGCTCGTTGATCTCCTCGAGCGTGGTGGCGCGCTTGGGCGTAAAGGTCAGATCGACCAGCGACACGTTGATGGTCGGCACGCGGATCGCAAAGCCGTCGAGCCGGCCCTTGAGTTCCGGCAGCACCAGGCCCACCGCGGCCGCGGCCCCGGTCTTGGTCGGGATCATCGACATGGTGGCCGAGCGCGCGCGCCGGATGTCCTCGTGGTACACGTCGCTGAGGCGCTGGTCGTTGGTGTAGGAGTGCACCGTGGTCATCAGGCCGCTGTCGATGCCGATGCCGTCGTTGAGCACCTTGGCGAGCGGCGCCAGGCAATTGGTGGTGCACGAGGCGTTCGAGACCACGGTGTGGGTGGACTTGAGCACGCCGTGATTGACGCCGTAGACGATGGTCGCATCCACGTCCTTGCCGCCCGGCGCCGAGATCAGCACTTTCTTGGCGCCGCCGGCCAGGTGCTTGCCGGCGTCGGCCTTGGTGGAGAAGAAGCCGGTGCACTCGAGCACGAATTCCGCGCCCATCGTGCCCCAGGGGACCTGCGCCGGATCGCGCTTGGCGGTGACCTTGATGCGATCGCCGTTGACGAGCATCGAGTCCGCCTCGACGCTGACCTTGCCGTTGAACTTGCCATGCACGGTGTCGTACTGGGTCAGGTGCGCGTTGGTCTGCGCGTCGCACAGATCGTTGATGGCCACGATCTGCAGTTCATGCTGCCGATTGCTCTCATACAGAGCCCGCAGCACGTTGCGACCGATGCGACCGTAGCCATTGATGCCGACCTTCACTGCCATGACAACTCCTTCAAAAAAAGCTCGCCCGGATTCCGCGGCGAATTCAGCGTGAGAATTCCAGGACCACCTTCGCGATACTGTCGGGGTCCAGGCCGTAGTGACGGAACACCTCGGCGCCCTTGCCCGAGGCGCCGAACTCATCGATGCCGAGCACGCGGCCGTCGCTGCCGACGTAGCGCCACCACAAGCCGGTCGCGCCGGCCTCGATCGCCAGTCGCCGCGTGACCTTGGCCGGCAGCACCGACTCGCGCCAGGACTCATCCTGCGCATCGAACACTTCGGTGCAGGGCATCGATACCAGCCGCACGCGCCGGCCCTGGCTTTGTGCCGACTTGACCGCGTCGAGGGCGGGCCCCACTTCCGAGCCGGTGGCGATGACGATGATCTCGGGCGCGCCCTGGCAATCGAGCAGCACGTAGCCGCCGCGCGCGACCTGCTCGGGCGCCGCTTGGGTCGCGACCTGCGCCAGGCCCTGGCGCGTCAGCACCAGGCAGCCGGGTCCGTCGGTGCGCTCGATGAGCGCGCCCCAGGCGACGGCGGTCTCGAGCGCATCGGCGGGCCGCCAGACGTGCAGGTGCGGTATCAGCCGCAGGCTCGAGAGCTGTTCGATGGGCTGGTGGGTCGGCCCGTCCTCGCCCAGTCCGATCGAATCGTGCGAGTAGACCAGGATCACGCGCTGGCGCATCAGCGCGGCCATGCGCACCGCGTTGCGCGCGTAGTCCGAGAAGGTCAGGAAGGTGCCGCCGAAGGGGATCAGGCCGCCGTGCAGCGACATCCCGCTCATCATCGCGGTCATGCCGAATTCGCGCACGCCGTAGTGCAGATAGTTGCCGGACACATTGCCCGGGCCAATGACCCGTGCGTCCTTGCTCTTGGTGTTGTTGGATCCGGTCAGGTCCGCCGAACCGCCGAACAGTTCCGGAAGCGCCGGAGACAGGATGTCGAGCATGTTCTGCGAGGACTGGCGCGTCGCCTGCGCGCCGCGGGTGGCCGCGCCCGCGGCCACGCACTGCGCGCGCGTCGCCGACCACTGCCCGGGCAGCTCGCCCTGCATGCGGCGTACGAACTCGGCGGCGAGTTGCGGATGCGCCGCGCGGTAGCGCGCAAACAGCTCCTGCCACTGCTGCTCGGCCGCGCGCCCGGCGGCCTCGCCGTTCCAGGCCTCGCGCAGCGCGGCGGGCACCACGAACGGCGGCTCGGTCCAGTTCAGGATCTTGCGAACCGCGGCCACTTCTTCGGCGCCGAGCGCCTCGCCGTGCGCCTTGGCGGTGCCGCCGCGGGTCGGGGCCGGATAGCCGATCACGGTGCGGCAGCAGATCAGCGTCGGGCGCTGGAGCTCGGCCTTCGCCTGGCGCATGGCCTCGGCCACCGCTTCGCCGTCCTGCCCCTCGACGTCGCGGATCACGTGCCAGCCGTAGGCCTCGAAGCGCTTGGCCGTGTCGTCGTCAAACCAGCCCACCACCTTGCCGTCGATCGAGATGCCGTTGCTGTCGTACACGGCGATCAATTTGCCCAGGCCGAGCGTGCCCGCGAGCGAGCCGGCCTCGTGCGAGATGCCTTCCATGAGGCAACCGTCGCCGACGAACACCCAGGTGTGGTGATCGACGATCTCGAGGCCCGGCTGGTTGAACTCCGCCGCCAGGAGCTTCTCGGCCAGCGCAAAGCCCACCGCGTTGGCGAAGCCCTGGCCGAGCGGTCCGGTGGTGGTCTCGATCCCCATGCTCACGTCGTGCTCGGGGTGGCCGGCGGTGCGGCTGCCCAGCTGGCGGAAATGGCGCAGCTCGTCCATCGAGACCGGGTAGCCGCGCAGGTAGGCCACCGCGTACAGCAGCATGGAGGCGTGGCCGTTCGAGAGCACGAAGCGGTCGCGGTCCCACCAGCGCGGATTGGCCGGATTGTGCTTGAGGAACTCCCGCCACAGCACCTCGGCGATGTCCGCCATGCCCATCGGCGCGCCCGGATGGCCGGAGTTGGCCTGCTGCACGGCGTCCATGGCGAGGACGCGGATGACATTGGCGAGTTCGCGGCGTGTGGGCATGGGGGCTAAGTTTGAGTCCGGCGGGCAGCACTTAAAGGGGCGCGCATTGTCTACGGGGGGGCGGGCAATTTCAATCAGAGAAAGCCGCAAGCGTTCTGCCCCTTTCAGGCAGCCGCTATACTGTCCAATCCCGAGCAACCCACGCCTACGCCAGGATCGCCCATGGCCAATAGTTTCCTGTTCACCTCCGAGTCGGTCTCCGAAGGCCACCCGGACAAGGTCGCCGACCAGATTTCGGACGCCGTGCTGGACGCCATCCTGGCGGTCGACCCGCGCGGCCGGGTGGCCTGCGAGACGCTGATCAAGACCGGCGTGGTGGTGGTGGCGGGCGAAGTGACCACCTCCGCCTGGATCGACCTCGAGAAACTGGTGCGCGATACCGTGCTGGAGATCGGCTACAACAGCTCCGAGATGGGGTTCGACGGCGCCAGCTGCGGCGTGGTCAACATCATCGGCAAGCAGTCGCCGGACATCGCGATGGGGGTCGACCGCAAAACCAAGCGCCGCCAGGGCGCCGGCGACCAGGGACTGATGTTCGGCTACGCCACCAACGAAACCGACGTGCTCATGCCCGCGCCCATCACCCTCGCCCACCGGCTGGTCAAGCGCCAGGCCGACGTGCGCAAGCGCGGCAAGCTCGAATGGCTCCGCCCCGATGCCAAGAGCCAGATCACGCTGCGCTATGAGAACGACCGCCCGGTGGGGATCGAGGCGGTGGTGCTGTCCACCCAGCACAGCCCGGAGGTGTCCACCAAGCGGCTGCGCGAGGCGGTGATGGACGAGATCATCGAGCCGGTGCTCCCGAAGCGCTGGCTCAAGAAGCGCACCCAGTACCACATCAACCCGACCGGGCGGTTCGTGGTCGGCGGACCGGTGGGCGACTGCGGCCTGACCGGTCGCAAGATTATTGTCGATACCTACGGGGGCTTTGCGCGGCACGGGGGCGGGGCCTTCTCCGGCAAGGATCCCTCCAAGGTCGATCGCTCGGCGGCCTATGCGGCGCGCTACGTGGCGAAGAACCTGGTCGCCGCAGGTCTCGCCGCGCGCTGCGAGGTGCAGGTGTCCTACGCCATCGGCGTCGCCGAGCCCACCTCCGTCATGGTCGATGCCTTCGGCACCAGCGCGCTCTCGCGCGAGCAGCTCACCGAACTGGTGCGCCGCCACTTTGACCTCACCCCCTACGGCTTGCGCGTGATGCTCGACCTGACCCGCCCGATCTACCAGAAAACCGCCGCCTACGGGCACTTCGGGCGCAAGGAAGAGGAGTTCAGCTGGGAGCGCACCGACCGGGCCGAGGCGCTCGCGGTTTCGGGCCGCTACATGGCGCGGCGGGCGGGCCGGTACCGCAAGAATTGAGGTATAATTGAGGTACGGACGTGCTGCCCTGCGGCACGCCGGTGCGTCAAGGAGCGTTGCGACAGGGCACACCGCGAGGCGGTGGGCTGTGCCAGGCTTGATGCATCGTGGCTACGGAGCCAACGGCGCTCACAACCCTACAGTCACAAAGGAGTTGGAGACGCCATGAATCCCACCGTTAAGCCGATCACCGAGAAGCGCGACTTTCGGGTCGCCGACCTCAAGCTGGCCGACTGGGGCCGCAAAGAAATCGCCATCGCCGAGACCGAAATGCCCGGCCTGATGGCGATCCGCGAGGAGTTCCGATCCCAGCAACCCCTGCGGGGCGCGCGCGTCAGCGGCTCGCTCCACATGACCATCCAGACCGCGGTGCTGATCGAGACGCTCCAGGCCCTCGGGGCCGAAGTGCGCTGGTGTTCGTGCAATATCTTCTCGACCCAGGATCATGCCGCCGCGGCGATTGCCGCCAGCGGCACCGCGGTCTACGCCTACAAGGGTGAATCGCTCGAGCAGTACTGGCAGTTCACGCACCGGATCTTCGAATGGCCCAACGGCGTCTATACCAACCTGATCCTCGACGACGGCGGGGACGCCACGCTCCTGCTGCACCTGGGCGCCCGCGCCGAGAGCGAGCCGAGCGTGCTGCACAATCCGACCAGCGATGAGGAGACCGCGCTGTTTGCCTCCATCACCGCGACCCTCAAGCGCGAGCCGCACTGGTACTCGCAGCGCCTCAAGGCGATCCGCGGCGTCTCGGAGGAGACCACCACCGGCGTCAAGCGGCTCTACCAGATGGCGCGCGACAAGGAACTCGCGTTCCCCGCCATCAACGTCAACGACTCGGTCACCAAGAGCAAGTTCGACAACCTCTACGGCTGCCGCGAATCACTGGTCGATGGCATCAAGCGCGCCACCGACGTGATGGTCGCGGGCAAGGTCGCGGTCATCGCCGGCTACGGCGACGTCGGCAAGGGTTCGGCCAGCGCGCTGCGCGCCCTGTCGGCCCAGGTCTGGGTCACCGAGATCGACCCGATCTGCGCGCTGCAGGCGGCGATGGAAGGCTACCGCGTCGTGACCATGGATTATGCGGCCGACAAGGGCGACATCTTCGTCACCGCCACCGGCAATTTTCATGTGCTCACGCACGAGCACATGAAGCGCATGAAGAACAACGCCATCGTCTGCAACATCGGCCACTTCGACAACGAGATCGACTGCGCATCGCTCAAGCAGTACAAGTGGGACAACATCAAGCCGCAGGTCGACCACGTCATCTTCCCCGACGGCAAGCGCATCATCCTCCTGGCCGAGGGCCGGCTGGTCAACTTAGGCTGCGGCACCGGCCATCCCAGCTACGTGATGAGCAGCTCCTTTGCCAACCAGGTGCTGGCGCAGATCGAGCTGTGGACCCATCACGACCGCTACGCCATCGGCGTGCACGTGCTGCCCAAGCACCTGGACGAGAAGGTGGCGCGCCTGCAGCTGGTCAAGCTCAATGCCGAACTCACGCCCCTGACCGACGTCCAGGCACGCTACATCGGTGTCGACCTGCAAGGACCCTACAAGCCCGATCACTACCGATATTAGGTTTTGACGGCCTGGGTATAGGTCGCGTGGCGCGGATCGGCGACAGGCACGAGCGCGTTTTGACATCACCGCTGTCAGAAGATGTAAGACTGATGTAAGCCACTGCAGAAGTGTGGAGCAGGTCGAACGATTGCGCTTTGCCGATGCGCGCGAATTTGACGCCGTTCACCCGGCGCTGCGCGCGCGAGCGCTATCATTGCCTCCATGAGTTCTGAACTCCGGCTGCTACAAATCTCGGACCCGCACCTGTTCGGCTCGGCCGAGGGTGCGCTGCGCGGCGTGCCCACGCGCCCGGCGCTCGAAGCGGTGCTGCGCCATGCGCGTGCCCATTATTGGAATGCCGAGGCGATCCTGCTGACCGGGGATTTAGTTAACGACGAGCCCGAAGGCTACGCCGCGGTGCGCGAGCTGCTGGGCGATCTGGGCAAGCCCGTCTGGTGCCTGCCGGGCAATCACGACGATCCGGCGATCATGCGCCGTGAACTCGCGGCGCCGCCCTTCTCGGTCGGTGGCCATCACGACTTCGGAGCGTGGCGCATCGTCATGCTCGACAGCTGCGCGCCCGGACAATCCTACGGTCTGCTGAGCCGCGCGGAACTGGCACGTCTCGACGCCGCGCTGGCGAGCGCGGGCGAACGCCAGGTGCTCATCGGCCTGCACCACCATCCCCTGCCGATGGGGAGCCGCTGGATCGATGCGGTGGCCCTGCGGAACGCCGAGGATTTTTTTGCCATTACCGATCGCTACGCCTGCGTGCGGGTCATCGTCTGGGGCCACGTGCACCAGAGCCACGATTCGCGGCGCAAGGGCGTACGGCTCCTGGCCACGCCCTCGACCTGCGCGCAATTCCTGCCGCATTCGGAGCACTTCGCGATCGACCCCGCCCCGCCCGCCTACCGGCGATTGCTGCTGCGCGCGGATGGCACCGTCGACACCGAAGTGGTGCGCGTGGCGCTCGATGAGGGCGCCCGATCCACTCAGCGGGCGGCCGGCGGCTGACGCGAAGCTCGAGCCGGGCTAGACTTCGGCAACACGGCCTTGAGGCTAGAGTCCGAATGCCCCCAAGAATGGCCTCAGCAGGATCCCCGATGCGCGGGCGACAACGCCCGCTTGTCTCCCGCCGACGCCGTTTCGTTGCCAACGAATTGCTCCAAGAACTAGATCGGGGCAGCCAGAGCGTTGAAAATCCCACGCGGCTTCTTCCTCGGCTGTCTCATGCTGGCCGTGCTCGGCGGGCCAGAGATGCTTCTGGCCCAAGCTTCCTCCACGCCGCCCACCGCGCAGCAAATCTACAACGACGCGCAGGCGGCGTTCGACAGCGGCGACTGGCGAGGCGCCATCAATGGGTTTGTATTGATTGCCAAGCCGGACGATGCCGGCCCGGTTTCGCACTCCCAAGGCGTGATACATGCACGGCTCGCGCAGGCCTACGCGCACGTACACAGCATCGACAAGGCTTTGGGCGAGGCGGCCGTGGCCCTCAAGGGCCTTGCGCCCAATGACGACGCGGAGCGCGCGCTGGTGTGGCTCGCCATCGGCGAAGCCCAGCGCGTCAATCTGGCCATGACGCAGGCCGTCGCTAGTTTCGAGAAAGGATTGGAATCCGCCCGGACCGCCAACAACGCCGAACTCATAGCCAGAGCCGAACTGGGGCTGGCGCTTTGCGACATGACCATTGACCCGGCCCAATCGGCAAAGTTACTGGACGCCGTGCTGGCCGCGCCCGGGACCGCCTCGACCGCGAAGCTCTATCAGGCACAAATCTACGACGTGCGCGGCCGCGCCAGCTTGAACATGGGCGAGGCCCCGCAGGCCAAGCCTTACCTCGCCAAAGCCATAGAGTTGTCGGGCGGGCTCTCCGGGACGCAGGTCAACCTGATTCAGATCGCGATCCGCGGGGATGCGGCCTTGGGCGCTCTGCTGTCGAACCATGCCGACGACGCCCGCAAGTACCTGACCTGGACCGGCGCGGGCCACCTGCCCTCCGATGAGTGGACCAGCGGCCTCGGCGACCCGCCGGTCTGCAACGAGGCCGCCGACATGCGGCCCAATGACATGGCGGTAATCGAGTTCTCGATAGCGGCCGACGGAACCGTCATCGGTGCGGTGCCCATCTATGCGAGCCGGCCCGGGGGGCTGGGAGTTGCCTTTGCACGGGCGGTCAAGGAATGGAGATGGAATCCGGAACGCATCGCCAACCTGCCGTCCTTTTGGCGAAATATGGTGCGCATCGAAATGCGCTGCATCGTGCACCCGAACCCGCGCAGCCTCTCCGAGCCGTTCCGCCGTGAAACCAATGAGTGGCTGTCGCACGGCAATCTCTCGGCCGACGACCTGGCGCCGCTGACGGGGTATGTGGCGGCCGGCGATCCGCGGCTCGAGCGCGAAGACCTCGCGGCTATTCCGGCTCTGTTTGCGCGTCTGCGTTACGAGAGCAACTACGCGCGCTTGGCGGCCGTCGCGGACCATCTGAGCGCGGCGCTGAACAAGGCCCAGGCTCCCGTTGCCGCACGGGCACTGGCCATGAACCTGCACCCCGTGGACGTCAAGCATTCGTCCTGGTCAGCGGCCAATGTGCGCTTGAGGGCGGAGCAGGTCGCGACTCTGGAGCACAGCGATCCGCAATCAGCGGCGACCGCTTGGCTTACCCTCGAGTACGGTATCGCCCTCGAGATCAGCGGGCGTTTCGAAGACGCGCGGCCGGTCTTGGATCGCGTTCTTGCCTATCCTGCGGAGGCCCTTGGCGAACACAATCCGGTGCGCGAGGTGGCCATTCTCCATCTGAGCGCCCTGCAGCGCCGGGCCGGCGATGCCGCGGGAGCGGACGCGAAACTCAACGCGGCCGGGCTTAACCGCGCCCAGTGCATGCTCTTCGATGTGCGGCCCGTGGCCACCGATCAATCGGTGTCCTCGGTGGAATTCCCGAACGAGGCCCTGCGGTGGGGATTCGACGGCTACGTGCGCGAAGCCTTCGACATCGACGCGGCGGGCCACGTCCAGAACGCGCGAACCATCATTGCCTACCCGCCGTTTGTGTTTCGCGCGGCCGCCGAAAGCAGCGTCGCGCATTTTCGCTATCTTGCGCCGGTCGTTGACGGTGGCGCCGCCGGTTGCGACGGCCACAGCGTCAACCTGCATTACGACGCCTCGCCCTAGGATTCGCCCACTACGCCTGGCGGCGGCAGGAGCTGCCGCGGACGCCACTCCGCACGCGACGACGCGCCCGCATCCCGATGCTCAGACCGAGCGCGCCCAGGGCCAGTCCGTCAAAGGCGCCTCCGCCTCCACCGCCCCCGCCGCCCGTGGCCGGGGGAGGCGCCGGCGCTGCGTTGACCGTGACGGTCGCCTGCGCCTGGGTACTCTCGAGGGTCGCGCCAATACTGCGTGAGCAGGTGACGGTATACGTGAACGCGCCGAGCGTGCCGGGCGTAAAGGTGACTGAGCCTGACGGGTCCAGGGTCCCCGACGACGGGTTCGCGACCCAGGGCGCTGGGTTGGCTCCTCCGCCGCTCCCCTGACAGTAGTCCGCGTGGCTCGATGTCCACTGCAGCGTGACGGGATCGCCGAGCGTAATAACCGGGGCACTCGCGGAAAGTGTGGCCGTCGGCGGCACGTCCGTTACGGTGATGGTGAGGGGTGCAGACTCGACGGGGCCGCCCGGAGCGGCGCACTGCATTTGGAGCGTATAGACGCCGGGCACGGGCAGGTCCACAACGAGGCTGCCCTGCGAGTTGCCGAAAAAACCGCCGTCGCCACGCGGACCAAACGCGCCCGGACCGACGCGCGATCCATTGCAGGCATCGACGTTCGATATCCACGTGAGCGTGAGTAAATCGAGGTTGGTCATGGTCGTCAGATTGCTCGTCAGCGTGACGTAAGGCGCGTCTTGTTCAAATCTCACGACGACGGTTTTCGACACCGATTGCGAGCCCGCGGTACACCGAAGGCCGTAGGTGTAGGTGCCGAGCGTCGTGACGTGCGGATCGAAACCCGAAACCCGATAGCCAAACTGATTGTTCGCCCAGCCGTCACCCGGTGCGCCGCCAAACGACGTACAGGTGGTGGCAAAGGTGGTCCAAGCCAGGAAGAAGTCACTGCCAAGATACCGGTCGGTGGAATTGGCGTGAAAATCGAGCGCTGGTGCGATGAACAGCACGGTGCCGGTGGCTGTGGCGATCCGCGTACCGGTGCCGCAGCTCAGCGTATAGGTGACGGTTCCCTCACTCGCCTCGCTGACCGTGGTCGAGCCGGTGGCGGGAAGATTTGTCAGGGCGGTGCTGCCGCCGCTGAGCGAGCAGGGAGACACATTCGAGGACCACTGGACTTTGGACGGACTCGCCGCCCACACAGTCTCAAACAGATTCAGAGTCGCAAACGGGGCCTGAGGTACCCACGTCACGGTGGCTTGAGCACGAGACGATTGGCCACCCGGAAAAGTGCAGGTCAAGAAATAGATCACCACGCCGGTATTGGCGTCGGTGACCGGAACCGTCCCGGAAACCGGGACCGCGCCCCGGCCATTCCAGTTATCGCCAGCGACTCCTCCGGACGCGGTACAAGAGCTCGCGCCCGGAGCACTCCACGTCAACAGTGTGCTTTGACTTACGCTTTGTGTGGGCACCGAGGCTGAAAATGACAGCGGCGTGTTTCCCGCCGTCCCGCCCATGACTAGCGCCCCGGTATGGGCGGGATCCAGGGTCGCCTGCAGCGTCGTGCTTCCCGTGGTGCTGGTGGCGTCCGCGGTGGAATTCCAAACCGCGGCCAGTGAAGTGAAGTCGGCGCTGCCATTGCTGCCGTTGGGCGCGGGCGGAGAAATCGCCGGACACGCGCCGTAGCCACTGGGGTCCCCCGATATCTGTCCGAGGCTCAGGCTCCCGACCACGTGATCGCTCTGGTCGAACAGCGCGCTGCCCGAGGCGCCTGGACCGATGTTGCCGGTCTGATTGACGGTTTCCCAAAAGCTTGACGCGTATCCCGTGCCGAGCGCGGCGCCGGTCCGCTGGACGCTGGCGGCCTGCCCGAACCATCCGGTCAGCTGCTGGTTATAGGACAGGGCATGATGGACCGTGTACCCGCCTTGAACGGCACCGCCGGTGGCGTCGAACCCTGCGTAGTACGCATCAGCAACGACCGGGCTCTCGTCGAGCCAAAGCAGCCACGCGTCCTGCTGCTCCACTACGGTTATCGCACCGACCTGCAGCTTGGTGTTGGCATCAAAGATCGAACCCAGGGTTTGTCCGCACGGAGTGGTGGCATCCCAGTAGACCACCACGTCGGCGGCGACGCCCGGGTTGCCGCCGCCGAGCTTGCCGGACTCACAATGTCGAGCCGTGAGCACGTACGGGGTCTGATCGCCGGGAACATCGTTGAGCAAGGTGCCTGAACACTGGTAGAGGTTCGCGATCACCAGCGCCACGGTGGAATGAGCCGGCCCGGTATTGTTCGCCGTCACGCCGCATTCGTAGTTCTGCACGCAACTCTGAGTGGACGCGGCGGACCCTTGCGCCTTGAGTCGCGCGTAATAGGGATGATCCGGTACGCCCGGACCCAGCGAGCGGAATCCTGCCTGAAAGCTGCTGACATTCAGCACCACGCCGGACTTGGCCGCCGCAGGGACCCTGATGTCGAACTGCAGCCAATCGCCCGGCGCGACCCGACTCCACAGTCCGCCGCGGTGTATGTCGCGAGCCCTGTAGAGATAGGTCCGAGACTTCGACGTGACCGTGAGCGTCGCGCCGGCGGGCAGCACCACGCGGGACGCGTGAAACGACAGCGACACCGCCGTCGGAACCTGCACGGCGTAGGTCCACGTGGCCACGCCGCCGGACACGACCCACTTGCCGGCCCGATCCACCGTCAGCTGATGGGGTACCTCCAGGGCGAAGCGATTGCGTTCCTTTGCCGCCTGCGCAATCATCGATCCAAAGTCGACGTTGACGACATCGACCGGCGCTGCCACACCGTATCTGCAGGGAATTAAACCGACCACGCATAGACCTAGAACACGAATTAACGTGCAAACTCTTGGCAAGAATCCCCCCTAGTCAATCCCCGCTTGGTCAATCCTAACCGTTTCGGAAGCGCCAGCGACACTATTGACTCGGGGTTATCCGGACCGGGTCACACAAGGACGTAGCTTGAAATACTCACAATTTGCGATTCTGGCATTCGGCGTTATTTTTTCTGCGCAGCTCGTGGCGGCCGACGCGCCGGCCGATGCGGTAAGCCAGTTGGTGCGCGCCGAAATGCAGCGCCAGCATATCCCTGGCTTGACGCTGCTGGTTTCGAAGAACGGCAAGCCGGTCCGCACCGAAGGCTACGGACTGTCCAACGTCGAATTGAATGTCGCCGCCAAACCCGAGTCCATTTTTCAGTCCGGTTCGGTGGGCAAGCAGTTCACCGCGACGGCCGTGATGATGCTGGTGGAGGCGGGCAAGGTCGGGTTGGAAGACCCGCTCACCAAGTATTTTCCCGGCGCTCCGGCCTCCTGGAAACAGGTGACGGTCCGGGAGCTGTTGAGTCACACCGCAGGCTTCACGGACTATCCGAAAGACTTCGACCTGCGCAAGGACTATACCGAGGAGCAACTCCTCAAGATCGTCGAGGCGATACCGCTCGCCTACCCGCCCGGCACCAGCTGGAGCTACAGCAACCTGGGGTTCCTGACCCTGGGAATTCTGATTCACAAGGTGACCGGCGAATTCTACGGCGACTTTCTGCAGCATCGGATCTTTCAGCCGCTGGGCATGTCAACGACCCGCGTCATCAGTGAGGCGGACATCGTTCCCAATCGATCGGCGGGATACCGGCTGGTCAAGGGCCAGCTCAAGAACCAGGAGTGGGTGTCCCCATCGCTCAATACCACCGCCGACGGCGCCCTGTATTTTTCGATACTCGATCTGGCCAAGTGGGACGCCGCGCTCTACACCGAGAAGCTCCTCAAACGATCGAGTCTTGCGCAGATGTGGACCGTGGCGCCGCTTCGCGACGGCAAGCCCAATTCCGGCCACTACGGCTTTGCGTGGTTTATCGAGACCGACCACGGGCACAAAGTCATTGAGCACGGCGGCGCCTGGCAGGGTTTCGAGACCCAGATCTCCCGCTACGTGGACGACGGTCTGACGGTGGTCGTGCTGACCAACCTCGAGGGCGCCAAGCCAGGTGTGATCGCCCACGGCGTCGCCAACCTGTACCTCAGCAAGCACACCGCACCCTAAGGCTCCGGCTCATACCGCAGCAGTTTTCCGTCGCGGCATGATGGCGCGGCTTCGGGCGCTGAGCGGTCGGGCATCGCCGCTCGGAGGGCGCCTTTCGGGGTCGATTATCTCTCGTAAAGTGTATAAATATGCCTTTTAATAGGCGTATACGTCTTTTAAAGACATATATATGGTCTTTAAACATCTCTATTGAGCCGTAGGATAAAAGGTATATAATAGCCATAACAATAGCTACAAACCTGATTTATTGGTTTGTACAGCTATTTTTATATACTTTATGAGGATAATCTATGGCCGGATATCAGACCACGGCGGAAATGGAAGCCGCCCTGGGCGCGAGCCTCAAGGCGCTGCGGCTGGATCTGAATATCGACCAGCGCGCCATCGCCGGCCAGGCCGGCATCAGCCTAGGGGCGCTCAAGAACCTGGAGAACGGAAAAGGCTCCACCGTGAAATCCCTGGTCTCGGTCCTGAAGGCTCTCGATCGTTCGGACTGGCTGACGACGATCGCTCCGGTCGCCTCCGTCAATCCCTTAAGCCATACGCAATCCACCAGCCCCCGACGCCGCGCTGCCCCGCTTCGCGCCCACGGCCGCTGACCGGCGCGTGCCATGGCGCTAAAGAGCAAGGCGGCACGGCCCTCGCCCTCCGGCGCAGCGCGGCGCGTGCCGCCGAGCTACACGCACGTCTCAAGCGTCGACGTGTTCCTGTGGGGTGAGCGCGTCGGCGTCACCGTTCTCGACCCTCGCTACGGCTACTACGCCTTTCGCTACACGCCTGAGTTTCGCCAGCTCGGCATCGAGCCGGCGCCGCTCCAGATGCCCACCGAGCCTGATCGGACTCACCTGTTTCCGGATCTCCCCACGGCGACCTACCTGCGCCTGCCGGCGCTGCTGAGCGATGCGCTGCCCGATGACTTCGGCAACGCGCTCATCAACCGCTGGATGGCCGAACGCGGCATCTCCGCCGAGCAAATCACGGCGCTCGATCGCCTGGCCTACATGAGCAATCGCGCCATGGGCGCCCTGCAGTTCAAGCCCGCGCGCGGCCCGGCCACCCGGACCCCCGTCGCCATACAGATGAGCGAGCTCGTCCACGAAGCGCGCAAGGCGGTCGCCGGCACGATCGACGATGACGATCACGCCACGGCCACGCTGCGCAGCCTCATCGAGGTCGGCACCTCGGCCGGCGGCGCCCGCGCCAAGGCGGTGATCGCCTGGAACCCGGCCACCGAGGAGATCCGCAGCGGGCAGCTCGACGCGCCGCCCGGATTCGAGCACTGGCTGCTCAAGTTCGACGGCGTGGGCATCGACAATGATCTGGGCGGCTCGAAGGACTACGGGCGCATCGAGTATGCCTATCACCTCATGGCCAAGGCGGCGGGGATCGCCATGTCCGAGTGCCGGCTGCTGCAGGAGCACGGCCGCGCGCATTTCATGACCCGTCGCTTCGACCGGGACGCCGGCAACCTGCGCCATCACGTGCAGACGCTGTGCGCGATGAGCCACATCGACTACAAGAAGATCGGGACCAACAGCTACGCGCAGCTCTTTGACACGGCGAACCTCCTGCACCTGCCGTATTCGGATCGCGAGGAAATCTTCCGCAGGATGAGCTTCAACGTCATGGGCCGAAATTGCGACGACCATTCCAAGAATTTCTCCTTCCTGCTGCGGCGCGGAGGTTCCTGGGAACTGGCACCGGCTTACGACCTCAGTTTTGCGCACAATCCTGCCAGCGCCTGGACGCGCCAGCACCTCATGTCGGTCAACGGCAAGTTCACGGACTTCACCCACAACGATTTGCTGGAGGTGGCCGACCGGTTTGGCATCGGCACCAGGCCGCAGATTATCGATCAGGTCCGCGCTGCAATTTTAGGGTGGCCGACCTACGCCCAGACGGCCGGTATTTCCGCCGCCCTGACGCGGCACATCGCGGCCTTGCACCTGCCCTTAGGCTGAACGCGCTCCCTGCCAAGCGCCTCCCATTGGACCCGCTGTTAGATTTTCGTCTTTAGGACAAAATCTTGACAGGTTGAATGAGGAACGGCTGTCCGGCTCAATGATCGCCCGTGGCCACCTCGATGAGCGGCGCCAGACGGCGCATGCGTTCCTGGGGATCGGCCAGCTCCAGCAACGCCTGCTGGTCGGCGCGCTCGAGCGGCAGGAATTCCGCCAGGCGATTGGAAACCCAATCCGCGTCGTCGAAATCCGCGTCCAGGTGGCGCGCCGTATCGCCGAGCTCGGCCAGCACGCGCCGCAACACCACGCGCCAGCGGCCGGTGTTCCTCCGCGAGCGGCACCGGGCCCGGCTCCGCCAGCCACTCGACCTCGCCGAGCTTCAGTCCGTCGGACTGCACGCGATGGCGCAGCAACCGGAAGCGCCTGGAGCCGCGGCACATCACCCCGAGCAGGCCGTCGGGCAGTTGGCTGAAATCGACCACGCGCGCCCCGGTGCCCACCGCGGCCACCGCCGCGACCGGCCCCGCTTCCTCGCCGCTGGTGATCAGCAGCACGCCAAAATCCGTGCCCTCGCGCATGCAGCGGCCGACCATGTCGAGGTAGCGCGGCTCAAAAATCCGCAACGGCAGCAGGCCTCCCGGGAACAGCACGGTGTTGAGGGGGAACAGCGGCAGCTCAGCCATGCGCGTGGCGCGCGGCCAGGCTCTTGAGCAGGCGTTCGTGCAGGCCGCCAAATCCACCGTTGCTCATCAGCAGCGCATGATCACCCGAGCGCAGTTCGTCGCCGAGACCGGCAATCAGCGCCTCGAGATCATCGGCGACGTGCGCCTTGGCACCCAACCGCTGGAGCGAGCCGGCCGCGTCCCAGCCGAGGTCCGCCGGAGCGTACAGCCAGACGCTGTCGGCGCCGCTCAGGGAATCCGCCAGCGTGTCGCGGTGGGTACCGAGACGCATGGTGTGCGAGCGCGGCTCGAGCACCGCGATGATGCGTTCGGCCCCCACGCGCCGGCGCAGGCCCTCGAGCGTGGTGGCGATGGCGGTCGGATGATGCGCAAAATCGTCGTACACCTTGATGCCCGCCACCGTGCCGCGCAGTTCCATGCGGCGGCGCACGCCCGCAAATTCCGCCAGCGCCGCACAGCCGCGCGCCGGCGGGACACCCGCGTGGCAGGCCGCACTGATGGCCGCCAGGGCGTTATCGACGTTGTGCATCCCGATCAGCGGCCAGCGCACGGTCCCGCAAACCTCGCCCGCCCCGGCGCACCGAGAACTCCGAGCCATCGCTCCCGGCCGCGAGCTCCGCGCTCCACAGCGGCGCGCCCGCGGCGCCCGCGCCCTCGCGCGCCCAGCGCTCCACCTCGCTCCAGCACCCCAGCGCCAGCACGCGTTCCAGGTTGGCGTCGTGTGCATTGAGCAGGATCCTCCCGCTTCCGGGCACGGTGCGGATCAGATGATGAAACTGGCGCTCGATCGCGCCCAGGTCCGGATAGATGTCGGCGTGATCGAATTCGAGGTTGTTCAGCACCAGAGTCCGCGGCCGGTAGTGCACGAACTTGGCGCGCTTGTCGAAGAAGGCCGTGTCGTACTCATCCGCCTCGATGACAAAGAACGGCAGCTCGCCGAGGCGCGCACTCTGCTTGAAGTTGCCCGGAATGCCGCCGATCAAGAACCCCGGCGATAAGCCCGCGTCCTCGAGTATCCAGGCCAGCATCGAGGCGGTGGTGGTCTTGCCGTGGGTGCCGGCGACCGCCAGCACCCAGCGCTCGGCGAGCACCTCGCGGGCCAGCCACTCCGGTCCCGAGGTGTAGGCGATGCCGCTCTCGAGCAGCGCCTCGATCACCGGCATGCCGCGCGTGCATACGTTGCCGACCACGACCACGTCCGGGCGCGGCTCCAGCTGTTCGGCGCCGAAGCCGTCGGAGAGCTCGATGCCCAGCGCGGCCAGCTGCGTGCTCATGGGCGGATAGACGTTGCGGTCCGAGCCGCTCACCCGGTGGCCCGCCGCCCGCGCGATGGCGGCCACGCCGCCCATAAAAGTACCGCAGATGCCGAGGATGTGTACGTGCATTATCATGCCGATTGTACACGCGTGTTTTGCGCACGCCCCACGAGCGCGGCTCATACAGGAGTTCTGAAGGCACCTTGTCTACGCCCATTACCGATGCCGCGGCACTGCAGGCGGCGGCCGAGCGTCTCGCGCAGGGCGGCGCGCTCGGCCTCGACACCGAATTCATGCGCGAGCGCACCTACTACGCGCAGCTGTGCCTGGTGCAGATGGCCACCACCGAGCTCGCGGTCTGCGTCGATCCGCTGGCGCTGCCCTCCCTCGAGGCCCTGCGCCCGCTCTTGGCCGCCGCCGTACCGTGCAAGATCCTGCATGCCGCGCGCCAGGATCTCGAAGTGCTCGCGCCGGCGGTGGGGCCGGTGGCCCACATCTTCGACACGCAGGTGGCCGCGGCGCTGGTGGGGTTTTCCGCGCAGGTCGGCTACGCCGAACTGGTGCGTGAACTCTTGGGCGTCGAGCTGCACAAGAACCAGACCCGCACCGATTGGTCGCGCCGCCCGCTATCTGCCGCGCAGCTCGACTACGCGCTCGATGACGTGCGCCACCTGCCGCCGTTGCGCGAGCGACTCGCCGAGCGGCTCGAGAAGCTCGGCCGCCGGGCCTGGTTCGACGAGGAGATGGCGCAGATCGGCGCGGACTCCTTTACCGTCGAGCCCGAGCAGGCATGGCTGCGGATCAAGGCGTTTTCGGAGCTTGATCCCGATCGCCAGCGCCTGGCGCGCGCGCTCGCCGCCTGGCGCGAGCAGCGCGCGATCAGCTCCAATCGCCCGCGCGGCTGGATCCTGCCGGACGCGGCGCTCCGTGACCTGGTGTTCCAGGTGCCGCGCGATAAGGCGGCGCTCGAGCGCCTGGGCGAACTGCCCGAGGGCATCCGCGAGAACAGCGGCGCGCAGTTGTTGCAGTTGATCAACGCCGCGGCGGTGCCGCAGCCCGCGGCGCCCCTGCCGCAACGTCGCCGGCCCGATCCGGCGCAGCTCGAGATCGTGCAGCGACTGGCGGATCTCACGCGCCGCATCGGCAACCAGCTGGGCCTCGCCCCGGAACTGCTCGCCACCCGCCGCGACCTCGAGCGCCTGGCCGGTGGACAACGCGACGGCGCACCCCTGAGCGGCTGGCGACGGGCGACGATCGGCGCCGAGCTGCTCAAAGCGCTCTAGTTCGTAGCGGCCGGCTCAGCGCGCGGGAAGCACCGCGCGGAGCCGCGATTCCACCTCGCCGACGCTCCCCATGGCGTCGATCGTGCGCAGCAACCCCTGGGCGCGGTAGTGCTCGATCAGTGGCAGGGTCTGCTCGTCGTAGACGCTGAGGCGCCGCGACACGGTGTTCTCGTTGTCGTCCGGCCGCTGCGTCAGGAGCGGCGCCAGGTCGCAGTTGCGACAGTGCGTGATGGCGCGCGTCGCCGCGTCGTGCACGTTGTAGATCGTGCCGCAGTTCGGGCAGGTGCGGCGACCGGCGATGCGGCGCGCGATCTCGGAGTAATCGACGTTGAACACCACCACCGCATCGAGCGGCGCCTTGATGCTCTCGAGCATGGCCGCGAGCGCCTTGGCCTGCGCCAGGTTGCGCGGGAATCCATCCAGCACGTAGCCGTGGGCCGCGTCGGCTTCCTTGAGCCGTCTCGCGGATGATGCCGATCACGATGTCGTCGGCCACCAGCGCCCCGGCGTCCATGGCCGCCTTGGCGCGCAGACCGAAGGGCGTGCCGCGGGCCACGGCCGAGCGCAGCAGGTCGCCGGTGGAGATCTGGGGAATGCCGAGGCGGGCGACCAGTCGCTTCGCCTGAGTGCCTTTGCCCGAGCCGGGCGCGCCGAGAAGGACAATACGCATCGGCCGCTAAGGTACCGGTGCGCTCCGCGAGAATCAAACACCGGCTGCCGCGAGCTGGCGCCTTCAGCTATCCTCACGGGCCCGAATTCCCCTTTCCCGGAGCCTGATCCCTCATGCCGCAGTCCGCCGCTCGCAACGCCGTCTACGCCCAGTCCGGCGGGGTCACCGCCGTCATCAACGCCTCGGCCTGCGGGGTCATCGAGACCGCGCTTCGCGCCCGCGCGCACATCAAGCGCCTCTACGCGGGGCGCGATGGCATCGTCGGCATCCTCACCGAGGATCTCATCGATGTGGGCGCCGAAGATCGCCTCACCATCCGCGCGCTGCGCCACACGCCGGCCGGCGCCTTTGGTTCGGCCCGCTTCAAGCTCAAGGGCCTGGAGGAAAATCGCGCCGAGTACGAGCGCCTGATCGAAGTGTTCCGCGCCCACGACATCGGCTACTTCTTTTACAACGGCGGGAATGATTCGATGGACACCGCCCACAAGGTCGCGCAGATTGCCGCGCGGCTCGGCTATCCCATCGCCTGCCTGGGGATCCCCAAGACCGTCGACAACGACCTGCCGCACACCGATTGCTGCCCGGGCTTCGGCTCGGTCGCCAAGTACATTGCGATCTCGACGCGGGAAGGCGCGCTGGATGTGGCCTCGATGGCGCGCACCTCGACCAAGGTGTTCGTGCTCGAGGTGATGGGCCGGCACGCCGGCTGGATCGCCGCGGCCGGCGGACTGGCCGGCCAGCGGCGCGGCGACGCCCCGCACATCATCCTGTTTCCGGAAATTCCCTTCGACAAGGAGCGGTTCCTGGCGCGCGTCAAGCAATGCGTGGGCGAGTTCGGCTACTGCGTGGTGGTGGTCTCGGAGGGCGCGAAATACCCCGACGGCAAGTTCCTGGCCGAGGCCGGCACCAAGGATGCCTTCGGCCATACGCAGCTCGGCGGCGTGGGTCCGGTGGTCGCCAACATGGTGCGCGAGGCCCACGGCTACAAGTTCCACTGGGCGGTGGCCGATTACCTGCAGCGCGCGGCGCGCCACATCGCTTCCCGCGTGGACGTCGAACAGGCCTATGCGGTCGGCAAGGCGGCGGTCGAGTACGCGATCGCCGGGCGGCACGGCGTGATGCCGGCGATCAAACGCCTGTCCTCGAAACCCTATCGCTGGAAGATCGTGCCGGTGCCGCTCGAATCGGTCGCGAATGTCGAGAAGACCGTGCCGCGGAATTTCATCACCGCCGATGGCTTTGGCATCACCGCGCCCTGCCGGCGCTACCTCGAACCGCTCATCGGCGGCGAGGACTATCCGCCGTACAAGAATGGCCTGCCCGAGTACGCCAGGCTCCGCGGCAAGAGCGTACGGCGCCGCCTCAAGGGCACATTCAGCCTGAAGTGAGCCTGAAGGATTTCGAGAGGGGAAAGCCTATGGACCGGCGTTACGCGACCGTGGACGTATTTACCGAGCGCCGGTTCGGCGGCAATCCGCTCGCCGTGGTGCTCGATGCGCTGGAACTCTCGGGCGCGCAGATGCAATCGATCGCCGCGGAATTCAACTACGCCGAGACCACCTTCGTGCTCCCGCCCCGCGACCCGAAGCACACCGCGCAGGTGCGGATCTTCACGCCGCGCTCCGAAGTGCCCTTCGCCGGCCACCCGAACGTCGGCACGGCCTTCGTGCTGGCCAGGAATCTGGCGGCGGAGGGCCAGGCGCTGCCGGAACGATTCGAGTTCGAGGAAGGGGCGGGCCTGGTGCCGGTGCGGCTCCTCCATGAGGGCGGGGAGGTCCTCGGCGCCGAACTCACCGCCCCCGAGCCGCTCAAGCGCGGCGCCGAAGCCAGCGCGGAACTCGCCGGAGCCTGCCTCTCGCTCCCCGCCGCGGAGGTCTCGCTCTCGGCGCACGCGCCGCTCGTCGTCTCGGTCGGGCTGCCGTTCCTGGTCGCCGAGCTCTCGACGCGCGCGGCGCTGGCGCGCTCCCGACCGGACCTGAGTGCGCACGAGAAATTCCTGCCGGGCCTCGGTGTCGATGCGATCTTCGCCTACGTGCGCGATCAGGACGATGCCGGCAGTCGCGTCCTGCACGCGCGCATGTACGCACCGCTCGATGGCATCCAGGAGGATCCCGCCACCGGCAGTGCGACCGCCGCGCTGCTCGCGCTGCTCACCGATCTTGAGGAGGCTGCGGATTTCGAGCAGCGCTGGCGAGTGCACCAGGGCGATGACATGGGGCGCGCGAGTATTCTGCTCGGCGCCACGGGCAAGCGCGCGGGCGCGCTCAAGGCGGTGCGCGTGGGCGGGCGCTGCGCGCCGGTCATGACCGGCACTCTCAACGTGGGCGCGTGAGCACAAATAAGAATCTGCCGGCCATCCTGGTGATGGTGGCGGCCGCGGCGCTGTTCACGATCATGGACGCGGGCATGAAGCTGCTCTCGCAGCACTACCCGCCGATGCAGGTCACGGCGCTGCGGAGCCTGTCCTCGCTTCCGTTCGTGTACGTCTATGTGGCGTGGCGCAGTTCCTTCGCGGCGATGCTCCAGGTGCGCTGGCCGCTGCACATGCTGCGCGGCGCACTCGCCGTGGTGATGCTCGTGACCTTCGTGATCGGGCTCCAGCACCTGGCGCTCACCGAGGTCTACACGATCTTCTACGTGGCGCCGCTGTTCATCACCGCGCTGTCGGTGCCGCTGCTGGGCGAGCGGGTCGGCGCGGCGCGCTGGGTCGCCATCGGCACCGGCATGGCCGGCGTGCTGATCGTGCTGCGTCCCACCGGGGCGGGCGTGTTCACGCTCGCGGGGCTGGCGGTCGTCGCCTCGGCCATCTGCTACACCTTCTCGGCCATCGCGGTGCGCATCCTCGGGCGCACCGATTCGATGGAGAGCCTGATGTTCTGGCTGATCTCGATGCTGGCCTTCGGCTCAGCGCTGCTGGCCTGGCCGCACTGGCAGGCGCTCCGGCCGCAGGACGCGTGGCTGATCGCCGCCGTGGGCCTCACGGGCTTTTGCGGTCAGTGGGGCGTCACCTACGCCTTCCGCCACGGCGAAGTCTCGGCGATCGCGCCCTTCGAATACACCTCGCTGATCTGGGCCCTGGGCCTGGACCGGCTCATCTGGCAGACCACGCCCGATCATTACACGCTGCTCGGCGCCGCCATCATCATCGGCAGCGGCGTGTTCCTGGTGCGACGGGAAAAAGTCCACGCCGAGGCCGAGCATCCTTAGAGGGCGACCGGGCCCCGTCGGCGCCAAGTCACGAGGACAGTGCGGCGATTTCCTGCGCCGTGAGCATTCGCCAGTGTTCCTTGGGCAGATCGCCGAGCGATAGCTCGCCCACCTTGACCCGCACCAGGCGCAACACCGCAACCCCGAAGTGCTCAAGCAGGCGCCGGATGTGGCGATTTCGACCCTCGCTGAGCACGATTTCCAGCCACGCGTGTTTGGCCCCGGCGCGCAGCAACTGCACGGACTTCGCGCCGAGGGACTCACCCTGCCGCACGGCGCCGCGCTGCAATCGCCCCAGCAGCGCTGCGTCCGGCAGCTGATCGATCTGCACGTGATAGGTCTTGTCGGGTCCGGATTTCGGATCGCTGACGCGCGCCGCCCAGGCCGGGTCATTGCTGAACAACAACAGACCCTCGCTGGCCTTGTCGAGGCGTCCCACCGGGGCCAGCCACGGCAGGTCCGCACCCTTGAGGCAGCGATACACGGTCTCGCGCCCGCGCTCATCCCTGGCGGTCGTCACCAGCCCCCGGGGCTTGTTCAGCATCAGCACCTGGCGCCCGGCCGCCACCAGCGCCTGGCCTTCGATCTCGATCCGGTCCAGGTCCTGGCGCACCGGGAATTCGGCATCGCGCACCACGCGGCCGTTCACCTGCACACGGCCTTGCTGCACCCAGCGCGCCGCCTGGGAGCGCGAGCCCATGCCGAGCTTCGAGATCACGCGCGCCACGCCGTGGCGTTTGCTGTGGGCGGTGCCGGTGGGCGCAGCGCCGCCCGCGGCGCGCTTTGCATTCGGCAACGCGGCGCTCACGCCAAATCCTACAGGCCCAGGTGGCTGAGTGAGGGATGGTCTGCGGGGCGGGGGCCGGCGGCCCAGTGGTACTTGCGCTCGGCGGGCGCAATCGGCAGGTCGTTGATGCTGGCGATGCGCCGGCGCATCAGGCCCTCGGCATCGAATTCCCAGTTCTCGTTGCCATAGCTCCGATACCACTGGCCGGCTGCATCGTGCCACTCGTAGGCAAAGCGCACCGCGATGCGATTGCCCTGGCAGGCCCATAATTCCTTGATCAACCGATAGTCGAGCTCAAGCGCCCACTTTCTCTTCAGGAACGCCTCGATCGCCTGGCGGCCGCTGAGAAACTCACTGCGATTGCGCCACTGGCTGTCGGGAGTGTAGGCGAGCGCGACCCGCGCCGGATCCCTGCTGTTCCAGGCGTCCTCGGCCATGCGTACCTTCTGCGCGGCGGTTTCCGGCGTGAAGGGTGGCAGTGGCGGTCGGCTCACGGTGCCCATGCCGCTGCCCTCAGCCGATCTGTCCGTGCCTTGCGAGCGCGAGAGGCGCTGTTCGGCGCGATCGGGTGAGCGCGAGGACTCGTTCCCGCTGACGGAGGTCCGCACCTGGACCCGGCGAGGATGTTTCGGGCCGCATTCACGTCCCGATCGTGCGTATCTCCACACGCAGTGCACACCCACAGCCTTACAACGAGCTGCCCTACTCCCTTGGGGCCGGTTAGAGCTCCGCGGTTTCCGCAGCCTCGCGTTGAGTAACGCTCGCCGACGACCTGAACGCTTCTGCCGGCCTGCTGGCCCTTGTACTGCAACTGCGTTTTGAGCATCCCCCAGCCGGAGTCGAGCACGGATTTGGCCATCCGTGTCTGGACGAGCTTGAGGCTGCTCACGTCGCCGACGATGATGTTCTGATACCGATCGATCATATTCCTGGAGAACTTATGCAGCGCATCGGCCCGGCAGCGTGCAGCCTTGCGGTGGATGCGCTTTGCCTGCTTCTTATGCCCGCGACGCTGCGCCCGAGCCAGCTTCTCCGCATACTCGTGTGTCCATCGACCCGCCTCAAGCTTCTCGCCGTCGCTGGTGGTGGCGATGGTCTTCAGACCCAGGTCGATCCCTACCGACTCGCGCGGCGCGACCGATAGTTTAACGCTTCTTTGCATAGGTACGCACAGATACCAGTCTCCCACCGAGTCCTGGGCAAAACACCCGTCGCTAAACTTGTGATCCGCCAGATAGCCACGATCAAAGACCCGGAAGGTCTTCCCGCAGAAACGAAACGACTTACCCTTGCGCCTGAGACTCGCGGCCTTGAACGGCACCCAGCCGAGCGACCGCTTCGCGCCGCAGCTCACGCGCCAGCGTAACCGGATGCGCTTGGCCGCCCTACGCTTGAGGGCGTACTCGGTGCAGACCCGCTGAATCGTGTCGGCACCGATGTGAGCCATGAACTTAGTGGCCCCGGCCGAGAGATTGCACAGGTCAAAGCCGTTGAGCCATTTCGGTTTTCCGAAGTAAGGGCGCGCCGCCTTGGCGCTGACCTCATTCGCCCAGTTCCACACCTGATTGACTTCGATCGCGGCGGCGTTGAGCCATGGGGCACTCTCGGGGCGCACTTTCACACGCACCGTGCGAGTGCACGGGGCGACGCGAGGTTGTTTGCTGTTTGCGGTAACGGCGGCTCCTTCCACTTCGGATCCTGGGGCACAGCGTGCGCCGATGCTCGAGAATGAAAGCAGCCTAAAACGCTCAGAAACGGTTGTGAACAGCGACTTTCGGGTCAGATTGCGCACATACGCGGGACCGGGCGCGGCACGTGAAGGTCATCCGCACGGGCGCTCCGGCCCCATTACGCTACGCAGCTCGCTGGTGGGTCGAAACGTACGCGTCTCTTCTTTGTGCGGGATCCCTAAAAAAAACCAACCAATTGCGAGTGCAATCCTGTCGCGGATCCCTTAGGTGAGCGGTCGGAAGCATGCCCTGCCCTCTGACGGCCCATTCATCAGTCCGGTCACAAGCGCCCCTATTGATATTTCAACCCTTGAAGAATCCCGTGCGCTTGCATCATGGGCACCGTTCAGCATGATTCGAAAAGAGTACCAGGGATGAGATAGACGGCTAGATTTTACGAACGGGCGCCGGAGCGGAATCCTCGAGCGAGGTCAGCCCCGTGTCCGACCCGCGCAGCGAACCGTAAGTCTGCGCGTACACGTGGGTGAACTCGGCGCCGAGCAGAAAGATCTGGGCCGAGTAATACACCCACACGAACACGATCACCAGCGAACCGGCGGCCCCAAACACCGAAGCGATGCCCGTCTTGCCGATATAAATGCCAATCAGGAGCCGGCCCAGTGTGAACAGCAGCGCGGTCACCGAGGCGCCGAGCCACACGTCGGTCCAGTGGATCGTCACCCTCGGGATGATCCGGTAGATGGCCGCAAAGGAACCCATCGTGATGACGAAGCCCAGCAGCGCGTTGACCGTTTGCGCCAGCAGTTCCCAGCGCCCGAATGCACCGGCCCACCATTTTCCCAGGGCCGAGATGGCGGCGCTCATGACCAGCGAGACAATCAGCAGGAAGGCAATGCCGAGGATCATGGCAAAGGACATCAGGCGGGCGCGGATCAGGCTGAGGAGGCCACTCGACTGCCGCGCTGAGGCGTGCCAGATCCGGTCGAGGGCATTCTGAAGTTCGCCGAACACGGAGGTGGCGCCGGCCAGCACCAGAATGATCCCGATGATCGAGCCGGCCACACCGTGGGACGGCTGGTGCATGCTGGCCAGTTCCTGCTGGACGGTGGCGGCCGCTGCCGGCCCCATCAGGTAGCTCAGTTGACCGATGATCTCGCCACGCACCGCGTCGGCGCCGAATACCAGACCGGCGACCGAGATCACGATCAGCAAGGTCGGCGCCATCGAGAAAACCGTGTAGTACGAGAGCGCGGCTCCCATGCTCGGGGCGTAGTCCGCGAGCCAGGCGGTGACGGTCTTGGTGATCAGCAGCCACCATTCGCGCAGCGAAGGGACATTCACGCGCATCCCCAGGGATTGCTTGGCGTGCGGCACGCGCATCATGGCCAGAATCTAACGCAGCTGCACTGCCCGCTCCGTCAGCGAACAGGAGAATCGCTCGAATGACTGTGGTATACGTCCGCCCACGGGCGTTACTTCTTGAGGGGGGCTTCGAGAGTGAAATTCCTTTATTCCCTGACGCGCCGGCATGCGCAGCTGGGCCGCTGGCTGGATCACCTGCATTCGCTCCTGCTGCTGGCCACGCGCTGTTACGTCGGCTGGCAGTTCACGAAATCCGGCTGGATCAAGATCAGCTCCTGGGACACGACCCTGGGATTGTTCCGCGACGAATACCACGTGCCCCTCCTGCCGCCGGACGTCGCGGCCGTGATGGGGACCTGCGGGGAGCTGGGTTTCCCGATCCTGCTGTACCTGGGGCTGTTCACCCGCCTGGGCGCGCTGGGCACCTTCTTCGTCAACGCCATGGCGGTGATTAGCTACCGGCAGGTGCTGTTCGCGGAAGGCTACGAAGCGGCTCTCGACGATCATTTCCTGTGGGGCTACATGCTGCTGGTGGTGATGGTTTTTGGTCCGGGCAAGATCTCCCTCGACCATTGGCTCGAGCGGCGCGCGGCGCGCGCCAGCTGATCCACGCTTGAGCACGCCCCATCCCCTGGGCCACCGGCATTCGGGCAGCCCTGTGGTATATTGCGCGCCGCTTGGGGGGGCCCGATCGAAGGATCGCAGGGACCTAAAATTAACCAGAAGCTGTTGAATTCCGGAGGTTTTCATGGTTGCCGCTAATTGGCTGTGCGTGGCTGTCATCGCGGGCGCACTGGCCGTCGCCTACGGCGTGCTCTCGATGCTCTCGATCCTGCGGCTCGATGCCGGCAATGCCCGGATGCAGGAGATCGCCGCCGCCATCCAGGCTGGAGCCAAGGCGTATCTCAACCGCCAGTACAGCACCATCGCCGTGGTCGGCGTCGTGCTGTTCGTGCTGCTCTGGTGGGCGCTCGGCTGGCCTACCGCGGGCGGCTTCGCGGTCGGCGCCGTGCTCTCGGGTCTGGCCGGCTATATCGGCATGAACATCTCGGTGCGCGCCAACGTGCGCACCGCGCAGGCGGCGCACTCGGGCCTGAACGCGGCGCTGCGCGTCGCTTTCCGGGGCGGGGCCATCACCGGCATGCTGGTGGTGGGCCTGGGACTGCTGGGCGTCGCCGGCTACTTCCTCGCCGTGCACGGGCGCATCGGCGATGAGGCGGCGCTCCATTCGCTGGTGGGCCTGGCCTTCGGCGGCTCGCTGATCTCGATCTTCGCGCGACTGGGCGGGGGCATCTTCACCAAGGGCGCGGATGTCGGCGCCGACCTGGTCGGCAAGGTCGAAGCGGGCATTCCCGAGGACGATCCGCGCAACCCGGCCGTGATCGCGGACAACGTCGGTGACAACGTCGGCGACTGCGCCGGCATGGCCGCCGACCTGTTCGAGACCTACGCGGTCACCATCGTGGCCACCATGCTGCTCGGCGGCCTGCTGCTCAAGGAAGCCGGCATGAGCGCGATCGTGTTCCCGCTGGCGCTCGGCTCGGCCTCGATCGTGTCCTCGATCATCGGCACCTTCTTCGTGAAGACCTCCGAGGGCGGCAAGATCATGAACGCGCTCTACAAGGGCGTGTTCGTTTCCGGTCTGATCTCGGCGATCCTGTTCTGGTTCATCACCAAGCAGCTCATGCCGGGCAACTTCAAGGCCATGTTCGGCTGCGAGCTGGTGGGCCTGGCGCTCACCGCGGTGCTGATCGTGATCACCGAGTACTACACCGCCACCGAATACCAGCCGGTGCAGCGCGTGGCCTCGGCCTCGCAGACCGGGCATGCGACCAACATCATCGCGGGACTGGGCGTGTCGATGAAGTCGACCGCGCTGCCGGTGATCGGCGTGTGCGTGGCGATCTTTGGCGCCAACGCGCTCGCCGGCCTGTACGGCATCGCGATCGCCGCCACCGCGATGCTCTCGCTGACCGGCATGATCGTGGCCCTCGACGCCTACGGGCCGATCACCGACAACGCCGGGGGCATCGCCGAGATGGCCGGGCTCGACAAGAAGGTGCGCGACATCACCGATCCGCTCGACGCCGTGGGCAATACCACCAAGGCCGTGACCAAGGGCTACGCCATCGGCTCGGCCGGCCTGGCCGCGCTGGTGCTGTTCGCCGACTACACTCACAACCTCGAAGCGCACCTGACGGGCACCGGGCGCGCCATGGTCGGCTTCTCGCTCTCGGATCCGGCCGTGATCATCGGCCTGTTCCTGGGCGGCATGGTGCCCTACCTGTTTGGCTCGATGGCGATGGAGGCCGTGGGCCGTGCGGCCGGCTCCGTGGTCACCGAGGTGCGCCGCCAATTCCGCGAAATCAAGGGGATCATGGAAGGCACCGCCAAGCCGGATTACTCCAAGGCGGTCGATTTGCTGACCCGCTCGGCCATCAAGGAGATGGTGCTGCCCTCGCTGCTGCCGATCCTGGTGCCGATCATCGTGGCCTTCGGCGTGAACGCGCTGATGGGCCCGGGCGAAGGCATCAAGGCGCTCGGCGGCCTGCTGATCGGCACCATCGTCACCGGCCTGTTCGTCGCCATCTCGATGTGCACGGGCGGCGGCGCCTGGGACAACGCCAAGAAATATATCGAGGAAGGTCATTTCGGCGGCAAGGGCTCCGAGGCGCACAAGGCGGCGGTCACCGGCGACACGGTCGGCGATCCGTACAAGGACACCGCAGGCCCGGCGATCAATCCGCTGATCAAGATCATCAACATCGTCGCGCTGCTGCTGGTGCCGCTCCTCTGAACGACGCTCAGCGGCGAATCACCTGCCGGGATTAACGCCGCTCAACTGAGAGTGCAATGACTGTCGCCGTCCCGCGACTTGTTGTCGTGCATGGTGTTACTCCATACTCTTAATCAAATATTTCAAATTTGTGTCACGTTGCTTCGGGGGGCGGGATCGTGGCGGACACACCGAGAGAATACATTTCCATGTTCATGGAGACCATGCAGCGGCTGCTCATCGACGGCGGGCCTACGCCCGATGACATCGTGCTGCCCGAGCGGCTTGATCGCTCGCAGCTGGATTTCAGTTTCGAAAGCCTGCGCCTCGTCGATCAGTATCTGAACGTGGTGCACGAGCACGAGCAGAACTCCACCGGCTCATCGCTCCTGACCACGATCTGGGTCATGTCGCTCTACATCGGCGAGATCATTCGCCGCGCCGCCTCCGCCCGCCAGTATCAATGGGTCACGATCGGCGACGAGTCACCCGCCAGCGGCGGCACCACCAGCACCCAGGTGGACCTGGGTTCGCTCAAGGCGCTGCGTGCTCAGGATGGAGAGTTGTGTCTGCCGAGCCGCGCCGTGCTGCGCGTGATCCTGCGCGGACGCAAGGCGCGGAGCGTCTATTCCTTTGCCTGCGGCGCGATCGAAGGCTCGGCCGCGGCGCCCGCGGCGGCGCTCTCCGGCAATGCCGACCTGGGCGGGCGCCAGACCATCGCCGCCTACGCCTAGTAGGCACGGCCTGCCGGCCGATCTGCCTCCTGTCCGAGCGGCCAAGTGCTTGATCGGACTTAAGAAATTTGAAGGCAAGACGCGGAGTGTGTGCGCCCTCGGCGTAGTCTAAAGTCTGTCCTTCAGCGTGACAGACAGCGGACACATGCCATGATTCCAGAGAACCGATCCCAGGCGCGAGAGCGCCAGAACGCCGCACAGGACCCGCGTTGGGCCGCCGTGAGGGCCCGCGATCCGGAGGCGGACGACACCTTCTTCTACGCGGTGCGGACCACCGGCGTGTACTGCCGGCCTTCCTGTCCCTCGCGCCACGCCAAGCCCGAGAACGTTTCCTTCTACGGCAGCTGCGACGCGGCCGAGCAGGACGGCTTCCGTCCCTGCAAACGCTGCCGGCCGCGCGGGCCCTCGCTCGCCGACCGACGCTCGGCCACGGTGGCGCGGATCTGCGAATACATCCAGCGCGCCGAGCACACCCCGCTCCTGGCCGAGCTCGCCGAGCGCGCCGGCATGAGCCCCTACCATTTTCATCGCGTCTTCAAAGCCACCACCGGCCTGAGCCCCAAGGCCTACGCCACCGCGCATCGCGCGCGCCGCGTGCGCGGCGAACTCAAGCGCGCCCCGTCGGTGACCCAGGCCATCATGGACGCCGGCTACAACTCGGGCGGTCGCTTCTACGCCGACTCCAACCAGCTGCTGGGCATGACGCCGCGCCAGTACCGCGCGGGTGGGGCCGACACCCGGATCCATTTTGCGATCGGCGATTGTTCGCTCGGCGCGATCCTGGTGGCGCGCAGCGCCAAGGGACTGTGCGCCATCCTGCTGGGCGATGATCCGGACGCGCTGCTGCGCGAGCTCCAGGACCGCTTTCCGCTGGCGCAGCTGGTGGGCGGCGACGCGCGCTTCGAGCGACAGGTGGCGGCCGTGATCCGCTTCGTCGATGCGCCTAAGCTGGGCCTGAAATTGCCGCTCGACGTGCGCGGCACCGCCTTTCAGCAGCGGGTGTGGCAGGCGCTGCGCAAAATCCCGGCGGGCGATACCGTGAGCTACGCGGAAATTGCAAGGCGGATCGGCGCGCCGCGCGCGGTGCGCGCGGTGGCCCAGGCCTGCGCCGCCAACCAGCTGGCCGTGGCCATACCCTGCCACCGCGTGGTGCGGCGTGACGGCGCGCTGTCGGGTTATCGCTGGGGCGTGGAACGCAAGCGCGCGCTGCTGGAACGGGAGGGCGCCGCCCGCCCGAACGCCTAGGCCGCGAGCGGGAGCGGCGCGGGCCTGCCCAAGGCGTAGCCCTGCAGGAAATCGACGCCGATATTGCGCGCCGCCTCGACCGCGGCGTCGTCCTCGACGTGCTCGGCAATGACCTTGAAATTCAGGGTGCGCGCCAGCTTGATCATCGCCGTCACCATGGCCTGATTGACCGTATCGCGCGCCAGGTTGCGCATGAACGAGCCGTCGATCTTCAGAAAGTCGACGGCCAGGGTCTTGAGCTTTGCGAACGAGCCCACGCCGCTCCCGAAGTCATCCAGCGCAAAACGGCAGCCCATGCCGTGCAGCACGCCGATAAAACGGCGCGCGTGATCGAGGTTGGCGATGACCGCGTTCTCGGCGATCTCGAAGCAGACCTGCGCGGGGTTGGCGCCGGTGGCGTCGAAGCAATCCACCACGAATTCGAGGAACTGCCCGTCGGCGAGTGTCTGCCCGGACACGTTGAGGGCCACGCTGCGATTGGCCGGCAGCGTGATCGCGCCTCGCCCTAAGGCATCGAGCGTGGTCTGCACCACCTGCCGGTCGACCAGCCCCATGAGCCGGTAGCGCTCGGCGGCCTGCAGGAAATCGGCCGGTGAGACCTGCTCGCCGGCATCGTTGCGCAGTCGCACCAGTACTTCCATGGCCGGGCCGGACTGCCCGTCACCGTAGGCGGCGACGATCGGCTGGCAATACAGTTCGAAGCGGTGTTCCTTGAGCGCGCTCTGCAGGAGCTGCAACCACTGGATCTCGCCGGTCTCGCGGGCGTAGGTTTCATCGCGCGCCGAGTAGACGGTGACGTGACCGCCCTGGCGCTTGGCCTGGTAGCAGGCCGAATCGGCCGATGCCAGCACTTCTTCAATGCTGCCGGCGGCGGTGGAGATTTCCACCAGCCCGATGCTGGCGCCGACGTTGAAAATCCGGTCGCGCCATACGAAGCGGTGATCAGCGACCTTGCGGCACACGTCGTCGGCGATCTGCCGCGCCTTGTCGAGCGGGCAGCCGACCAGCAACATGCCGAATTCATCGCCCCCTAAGCGTCCGACCGTATCCGAATCGCGCACCCCGCCGCGCACCAGCTTGGCGATGTCGCGCAGCAGGCTGTCGCCGGCCTGGTGTCCGCTGGTGTCGTTGATCGTCTTGAAGCGATCGAGGTCGAGATAGCACAGCACGTGGTTGCCGTCACCGCGGCGCGCGGATTCGATCGATTCCTGCAAGCGGCGCTCGAACTCGCGCCGGTTGACCAGGCCGGTGAGCGCATCGTGCGCCGCCTGGTAGGAAATCTGGCGCGTCAGGCCGCGCGATTCGGTGACGTCGTTGAAGGTCAGCACCGCGCCGTCGACGTCGCCGGTATCGTCGCGAATCGGCGCGACCATGGCCTCGACCAGCTGCTCGCTCGCGCCCTGCCCCAGGCCTATCGGACGGCGACCGAGGTTGAGGGGCGTGCCCACGGTGAGGGCCTGCTGCACCAGCTCGGCGAGCAGCTTCTGATCGGTCTCGTTGGCGCTGCCGACCAGCTGCTCGGGACTCATGCCGGTGGCGGCATCGCTCGCCACGCCGAGCAGCGCGATCGCGGCCGGGTTGACGTATTCGACCCGGCCGCGCGCATCGAGCGTCACCACCGCACCGGGCATCGACATGAGCGCGGCCCGTGCGCGCGAGCGCAGGCCGCCGGGGGCGGCCAGCGCGGCCACGGTCTGCGTCGGCATCACTTCCACGCCGACGATCAGCAGCGCGCGATGTCCCTCGTGCTGGATCGGCCAGGCCGTGAGCTCGAGGCGCGCCAGCTGTCCCTGCAGGCCCAGCAGGTCGACTTCGTAGCGTGGGGCGGCCGGCTCATCGGCCAGGCGATGGCGGATGTGCTCGCCCACCAGTTCCGTGTATTCGGGCGGCACCAGATCCTCGAGGCGTCGCCCGATCAGCTCCGCCGGCTGCGCGCCGATCAGGGTCGCGAACTGCGGATTGGCGTAAAGGATTCCGCGGCTGCCATGGATCAGCACCGCTTCGTGCAGATGATCGCCCAGCACGCTCACCGACGCGGACGGAGCAGGCTGTGATTCGGGCGTCGCGCTGGCAGCGCGCGTCAGCAGATGATTGGCGACGGTGACTAAAGCGGCGACTTCGCGCTGATCGGTGGCGAGTTCGACCCGGCCGCGCAGCGTTCCGCCCATGGCGATGCGATGGAGCTGGCGCGTGACTTCCTCGAAGGCGTGCCGCTGGCGACGCTGCAGCCCCTGGAGCACCACGAGCGCGATGGTCAGCACGGCGAATGTCGAGCCGAAAAGAACCAGTATCGACATGGGGCTGCTGTTGCTTTCCTGTGCTGCTCGAACGCGGCCAAACCCCCGCGAGGCGCCGCACATCTAAGTTAGTGCAGCATAGCCCAGCGAGCGGTCGCATCGGAGGCCAAATTCACCATATCATCACCGCTGTGCGCTGTAGAACGAGCGTGTTTTTTTGCGCCACCGCCCGACGGCTGAAGCCGAAGGCCACAATAAGTTAAGCTTTGCGCTGGAATGCCCAGTACCGGATACCGATGACTTCAACCCCCGTGCTTAACTTCAGAGCCGAACGCGCGCAGATGATTGCCCAGCAGGTGCGCACCTGGGAGGTGCTCGACACGCGCGTGCTGGACGCGATGTCCTCGGTGCCGCGCGAGCACTTCGCGCCGGCCGCCTTCCAGTCGCTCGCCTACGCCGACTGCGCGCTGCCGCTGCCGCTGGGCAAGCACATGCTCACGCCCATGCTGGCCGGTCGCATATTGCAGGCTCTGGACGTGCAGCCGGACGATGAGGTGCTGGAGGTGGGTACCGGTTCGGGCTACCTGTCGGCCTGCCTTGCGGCCCTGGGCGCCAGCGTGCGGAGCCTGGAGCTGCACGCCGAGATCGCGGACCTGGCGCGCACCAACCTGCGCGCGGCCGGCGTCGATGGGGTCGAGCTCAGCTGCACCGACGGTGCCCAGCTGCTCGGCGAGGCCGAATACGACGCGATCGTACTCACCGCCTCGCTCCCCATGTACGATCCGCGCTTCGAGCGCGCGCTCCGATTCGGCGGGCGCCTGTTCGCGGTCGTGGGCACCGCCCCGCTGATGGAAGCGCGGCTCCTGCGCCGCCGCGGCCCGGCCGAATTCCACTCGCAGCCGCTGTTCGAGACCTCGCTTGAGCCCCTCGAGAACGTCCCCTCGCCCCCGCAATTCAAGTTTTAGCGATGAGTGCTGTAACCCAGATAGACCCTGCGGGGTTAAAAGCCAAGATGGATGCCGGAGAGTCCTTTTGTCTGCTCGACGTGCGTGAGCCCTGGGAGGTCGCACTGGCAGCCATCCCGGGGAGCCTGGCCATCCCGATGCACGAAATTCCCGCACGCCTGAAGGAACTTGACACCGCTTCCGAGATCATTGTCATGTGCAAAGCGGGCAGCCGCAGTCAGCGCGCGGCCGATTTCCTTGCCGCCCAGGGCTATGGCAAGGTCAGCAACCTGCGGGGCGGCATCGACGCCTGGAGTCGCGACATCGATCCGGACGTCCCCGAATATTGAAAACCAATGGATAATTACGCATGAATCGCTTCCTGACCCTGGCCCTACCCCTGATCGTGACCTCCGGCGCGGCGCTCGCGGTGGACCTGCAGACCGTCTATGACCATGCGCTCAGCGCCGATCCGGTCATGCAGCAGGCCGAAGCGCTCCATATGGCCTCCAAAGAGACCCGCACCCAGGCGATCCTGGACATGCTGCCGCTCGATACCAACGTCAGCAAGACCTGGAATGGCATCAACAGCAACAACGCGGCCACCCCGATACTGGGCAATCTGAGCCTGCAGGTAAATCTGTTTTCCTGGGACAAGTGGATCGCGCTCAAGCAGGCGAACTCCATCGTCGCCCAGGGCGAGGCGAACTACGCGGCGGCGCGCCAGGATCAGATCTCGCGCGTGGCGCAGGAGTACTTTGCGGTACTGGCGGCCAACGACACCCTGGCCGCCCAGGTGAGCGCCCTGCAATCGGTCACCCGGCAGCTCGAGCAGGCCGAGCGCCGCTTCGAGGTCGGCCTGATTGCCGTGACCGACGTGCAGATTGCGCGCGCCGCGCGCGACAGCACGGCCGCGGCGGTGATCGCCGCCAAGCGCGTGGTGGCGAACGCGGAAGAGCAGCTGCGGGCCACCACCGGCGTGAAGTACACCCGCCTGGCCGAACCCGGCGATACCATGCCCTTGCTGACGCCCGATCCGGCCAGCGAGGACGCCTGGGTGTCCACGGCGCTCAGCCAGAACGCCACGCTGATCGCGAGCCGATTGGGTTCGGACATCGCGCACGAAACCTATCTGGCGGCGATCGGCGGACACCTGCCTTCGGTGTCGGCGACCGCCACCCGCTCCTGGAACCTGGAGGATCCCAATTCCAAAGGGACCTTCATCCGCGAACCGGGGAACAACACCACCAACACGGCTCGGCTTTATCAACACCAACGACATCATCTGGTCGGTCGGCATCACGGTGCCGATCTTCAGCGCCGGAGCCACGCAGTCGCGGGTGCGGCAATCCAAGTACCTGTGGAATGCGAGCCAGTCCGGCTACGAGGCGACGCTCCGCCTGACCGAGCAGCAGGCGCGCGATGCCTATCAGGGCGTGATCAGCCAGATTGCGCAGGTCGGCGCGCTCAAGCAGGCCGTGGAATCCAACCAGGTCTCGCTGCAGGCGACCGAGGCGGGCTACGAGGTCGGCACCAAGACGGCGATCGACGTGCTGTCCTCGCGCGAATTGCTGGTGCAGGCGCAAACCAATTACTCGCAGGCCAAATACGGCTACCTGAACGACATCATCGCGCTGCGGCTCGCGGCCGGTAATCTCGATCCCACCACCATCAAGCAGATCAACAACTGGCTGGTGGAACCGCCCCCGCCGGTCCCCGAGGGCGCACCGCCGGGCACGCCGTTGCCGTCGCCCACTCCGGGAGGCTCCGCCCCGGGAACCGCGCCGGTCAGTCCGGCCGACAATCCGGTGGCCGCGCCGGCACCGCCGGGCAGCGCGACCGTCAATCCGGCCGGTAATCCGGTGGCCGCGCCACCGCCCCCGCCACCCGCTCGCTGACCAGTTCGAGCACGCACTTAAGCGCGCCGCGATTCTCGGCGACGGTGGCGCGCGCCGCCTCGGCGAGGCGCGTGCGTTCGGGCGCGTTGCCCATCAAGCGCAGCACGGCGGCGCTGAGCTCGGCGGGATTGCGGACCACCCGCAGCCCGCGGTGCGCGGTCAGCAAGCGCGCGATGTCCGGCGCGTTGTGCTGATGCGGACCGGTGAGCGTGGCCACCCCGAGCGCCGCCGGCTCGAGCAGATTGTGCCCGCCCACGGGCACCAGGCTTCCGCCCACGAAGGCGAGATCGGCCGCGGCGTAGAAATTCTCCAGCTCGCCCAGGGTGTCGAGCAATAACACGGACAGGCCGGCCGTGGCGGTGGCCTCCGCGGACCCCACGGCGCTGAAGCGCATCCAGTTCTCGCCGTTCTCTTCAAGGAGCTGGGCCACCTCCTCGAACCGCGGCCGATGGCGCGGCGCAATCACCAGCAGCGCATCGCCCTGCTTGGCGCGCAGTGCCGCGTGGGCCGCCAGTGCCGCCTGTTCCTCGCCCGCGTGCGTGCTGCCGGCGACCCATAACGGGCGCTGCGGGGCAAAGCGCGCGCGCAGCGCCTGCCCGTTCAGTCGCACCGCGGGGGCCGCGCCGCGATCGAACTTGAGGTTGCCGCAAATGCGCAGCCGGGCGGGCGGCACGCCCAGCGACTCGTAGCGCTTAGCGTCGGCGCCCGATTGCGCCGCCACGCTCACGCCGGCTCCAAAGGCCGGATGCAGGAGCGCCGCAAACTGCGCCCAGCGGGCACGACTGCGCTCGGACATGCGCGCGCTGGCGATCAATACCGGAACGCCCTTCTCGGTGCAGGCGTGCAGCAGGTTGGGCCAGATCTCGGACTCCATGACGATAAGCAACGCGGGACGGTAGCGGCGCAACGCCGCCTGCACGCACCAGGGCAGATCGTAGGGCGCGTAGCGCACTTCGATGCTGCTATCGAAGGCATCGCGTGCGCGCGCACGCCCGCCAGGCGTCGCGCTGGTGACGACAACCGGCACGGCGGGCCAGGCGCGGCGGAGCGCGGCCACCAGGCTCCTCGCCGCCTGCACTTCGCCCACCGAAACCGCATGCACCCAAAGACCGGGCCCCGCGCCGGCAAGCGGCGCGCCCCGGCCAAAGCGCTGTGTCCAGCCCTGCCAGTAACTGCGCTCGCGCAGTCCGCGCCACAACACCACAAGGCTCGCCAACGGCAGTGCGAGCGTGAGCAGCAGCGTGTAGAGCAGGCGCACGAGCTAACCGGCCAGCGGGGCCTGGAGCGGCTGGGTTTCGATCGCGGTGGAGAAATAACTGTGGATCAGCGCCTGCCAGTCGGCGCCCGAGAAGCGCTCGTCGCAAAAGGTGGCGGAGATCTTTTGCAGCGAACGCTGCAGGCGCACCAGATTGGCGTCCGACCACCAGCCCGGAGAGCGCACCGAGCCCCGGTCAAAATCAATGAGCCACACTTCGCCCTGGTTCTCGCCCAGCAGGATGTTGTGCGCGTTTAGATCCGCGTGACAGACGCCGCGCGCATGAAAGTTCCGCAGGCAGCGCCCGACGGCCACCCATACGTCGAGCGACAACGATCCGGCGCTGAGCGCCGCGGCCAGCGAGATCACGCCCGGAATCCGCCGCACCAGCAGATCGGCGCTGTAGGTGTAGCGGCGGCGCCGGTAGCCGGCCGCGATCGGCAGCGGCACCGGAAGTCCGGCGCGGTGCATGTGGTAGAGCAGGTGCCACTCGTGGAAGGAGCGGGTGCGCTCGGCGCCGCGCCACAGGTACCGATCGGTGGAAATCCGCGCCGCATAACCGCCACGCCGGTAGTGGCGCAGCACCAGGCTCCGTCCGTCGGCATCGATCAGGTACGCGGAGCCGCGCCCCTCGTGCGCCTCGCGCACCGTGCCGCGCTCGGCCCACCAGGAGGCATCGAGCCAGCCGGCCGATGCATTGCTGGCCCGGGAGCCGTCATATAGGATCGTGCCGCCCTCGAAATCCTGGATCTTTACCTCCGGACCCAAGGCCATGAAGTTCATACGCGACACTGGCTGCCCGGTTCCCGCATGAGTGATTTGGTCACGCCACCCCGTACCTTATGCATCTTGCGCCTCTCGGCGATCGGCGATGTGACCCACGTGGTCGCCATCGTCCGCACCCTGCAGCACGCCTGGCCCGACACCGCGATTACCTGGGTGGTCGGGCGCATCGAAGCGCGCCTGATCGGGCTGCTGCCCGGTGTCGAGCTTATCATTATAGACAAGCGCTCCCTGCGCGCGGGGGCCCTGGAGCTCAGGCGCCGCATGCGCGGCCGGCGCTTCGACGTGCTGCTGCACATGCAGACGGCGCTGCGCGCCAGTCTGTACTCGACGCTGATTCGCGCGCAGCTGCGCGTCGGCTTTGATCGCGCCCGGGCGCGCGAGTTGCAGTGGCTGTTCACCAACCGCCAGATCGCGGCGCGCACGCGTGAGCACGTTCTGGACAGTTTCTTCGGCTTCACCGAAGCCCTCGGCATCGGGGACCGGCGCCTGCAGTGGGCCTTGCCGATCCCGGAAGCGGCCGCGCGCTGGGCGCAGGAACTGATTCCCGAGGGCACGCGAACCCTGATCGTGAGTCCGTGCTCGCGCTGGAGCGCGCGCAACTGGCGCAGCGAGCGCTACGCGGCGCTGATCGATCACGCCGTGCGCCGCCACGGCCTGCAGGTGCTGCTGTGCGGCGGCCCGGGCGAGCAGGAACGCGCCATGGGCGCGGCGATCGAAGCGGCGGTGCAGGTCCCGGTGCGCAACATCATCGGCACCGACACGCTCCCGCAACTGCTGGCGCTGCTGGCGCGCGCCACGGTACTGCTCTCGCCCGATTCCGGGCCGGCGCATATGGCGACGATGGTGGGCACGCCGGTGATCGGCCTGATGGCCGGCACCCGCAGCGCGCGCAGCGGACCGTACCTGTCGCGGCGCTGGTGCGTCGATCGTTTTGCCGAAGCCGCGCTGAAGTACCGTGGCCGGCCCGAGCACGAACTGCCGTGGATCGAGACCATCGAGGTCCCCGGGGTCATGGACCTCGTCGACACCGAGGCGGTGTGCGCGCGGCTGGATGAACTGCTGGCCACTCCCCTGCTACGATAACCCGATGCAGGACATACTGGTGCCGATATCGCCGGGCGAGCTGCTCGACAAGATCACGATCCTGCGCATCAAGTCGGCGCGCATGACCGATCCGGCCAAGCTGGCCAACGTGCGCCTGGAACTCGGCCTGCTCGAGAAGCAATGGCGCGCGGCGTTGCCGAAGGGCATCGAGGTCGCGGCCGAGGAGCGCGCGCTCGAGGACGTGAACGCCAAGCTCTGGGACATCGAGGATCAGATCCGGGATCTGGAAGCCGCCAAGCGTTTCGACGATCGCTTTGTGGAGCTGGCCCGTGCGGTGTACATCAACAACGACGAGCGGGCCGCCGTCAAGAAACGCATCAACCTCAAGCTCGGCTCGGCGCTGATCGAGGAAAAATCCTACCGCCCCTACGCCTGAGGCTCAGCGCTTGAGCGTGTATTCGGCTCCGCAGTAGCCGCACTTCGCCCAGCCGGTCTGCTCGATCGCCAGGTATACGCGCGGGTGCGAGTTCCAAAGCGCCATCGCCGGGCTCGGGCAGCTCAAGGGCAGGTCCCGCTCGGTGATTTCGTAGTGCGTCTGCGTGTTGGCCGGCAGCAAGGCGGTCGGTGCGTTCATGCCGGCATTATAACTCCATCGTCTGATCCCAGATCGCGCTGACCGCGGCACGCTCGGCGGTAAACTCGCGCTCCGGCACCACCGCCGTCAAGCCGGCGATGGTGCGGTGATGGCTGCACTCGCGGTAGGTGCGGTAGGCGCCGGTGAGCACGTCGATCGTGGCCTGCGGCACCAGCGCGGCGGAGGCCACCGACTCGAGTTCGCGGATCGTATCGGCGTACCAGGCCACCGGCGGGTACTCGGCCGCCCACAGCAGCGCCCAGTACTGCGCCAGGAACTCGATGTCGGCGATGCCGCCCGGGTCCTGCTTCAGGTCAAACTCGCCTGGCTTGGCCGCCGACAGCTCGCTGCGCATGCGCTGGCGCATGCGCCGCACTTCCTCGCGCAGGTTCTCGCGGCGCACGCAGTCCTTCAGCACGCGCGCGCGGATCTCCGCAAAGCGCGCGCGCAAGCCTTCATCGCCGCACACGGCGCGCGCGTGCAGCAGCGCCTGGTGCTCCCAGGTCCAGGCTTCGCGCTGCTGGTATTCCTCGAAGGCCTCGATGCTGGTGATGAGCATTCCGCCCTTGCCGCTCGGCCGCAGGCGCATATCCACCTCGTAGAGCCTGCCGGCCGCCGAGTGCATCGTCAGCGTGTGCACCATGCGCTGCACGAAACGTATGAAGAACACCTGGTTGTCGACGCTGCGCGCGCCCTGGGTCTCCTGGCCCGGCCCGGTCGAGTCGTGCAGGAACACGACGTCCAGGTCCGAGGTGTAGCCGAGCTCGATGCCGCCGAGCTTGCCGTAGCCGACCGCGCAGATGCGTACCTCGCGCCGATCCGCGCCCTGCCCGCACATGGGCGTGCCGTACTGGGCCGTCACGAAGTCCCAGCTGATCTTCAGGGTCTGCTCGATGATGAGCTCGGCAATCTCGGTCAGCCGGTCGCTCACGCTCATCAGCGGCAGTCCCCGGGACAGGTCGGCCACCGCCACCCGGAACAGCGCGGCGCGCTGAAAGTTGCGCAGCTGCGCGACCAGCTGCTCCTCATCGCCGGCCTCGACGTCCGCCAGCCGCGCCTGCAGTTCGGAAGCCAGTTCCGCGCGCGTCGGCAGCTGTTCGAACAGGCGGTCGTCGATGAGCTCATCGAGCAGCAGCGGCAGTGCCGCAATCTGCGCGGTCAGGAAATCACCGTGGCTGGCGAGTTCGATCAGCCGCCGGCGCGCGGTCGCGTTCTCCAACAGCAGCGCGTAGTAGGCCGAACGCGCGCCGATGGCCTCGGTGACGCGCATTAGCCGGCGCAGCACCGCCAGGGCGTGCGGGAGCTGCGCCACCTCTTCGACCATCTGCCCCAGCAGCGAATAGAGACGCCGGCGCCCCGCGACGTCCAGGCGCCGCGGCCACGCCGAGCCGCGCAGGTCCAGCAGCAGCTGCGCCACGGTGCCCTGCTCCGGCACGCCCAGGCTCTGCAGCCGCGCCTCGAGCACCGCGCGCGGTTCCTCCCCCTCGAGCCAGCTGGCGAGCGAGACCGCCTGGCGTTGCGCGCCGCCGTCGGACTGCACCAGCGCCGCGAAATGCGCCGCGACGCGCGTCCTGTGCAGCTCCAGGGCGGCCGCCAGCTCCTCCCAGCCCGAGCAATCCATGCTGCGCGCGATGCGCTCGCGCGCGAGCTCATCGGTCGGCAGTGCGTGGGTCTGCTGGTCCTGATACATCTGCAGCCGGTTTTCCAAGCGCCGCAGAAACGTGTAGGCCGCCGCCAGTTCGGACGTGACCACCGGTGGCAGCAGCCGGGCACCGCCCAGGAGCGGCAGGGTGTGCAACAGCGAGCTGCTTTGCAGGCGGCGCTCGCTGCCGCCGCGAATCAGTTGCAGCGATTGCACGATGAATTCAATCTCACGGATCCCACCGGGCCCGAGCTTGATGTTGTCCTTGAGCTCGCGCCTGGACACCTCCCGCTCGATCAGCGCTTTCATGTCCCGCAAAGCCTCGAAGACTCCGAAGTCCAGGTAGCGCCGGTATACGAATGGCCGCACGCTGGAGCGAAACACTTGCTCGTAGAGCTTGCATCCCGTCACCGCGCGCGCCTTGATCCAGGCGTAGCGCTCCCAGTCCCTGCCCTGACGTTCGAGGTAGTCTTCGAACGCCGCGCTGCTGGCCGCCAGCGGGCCACTGGCCCCAAAGGGCCGCAGTCGCATGTCGACGCGAAACGCCCGCCCCTCAACGGTCGGTGCGTCGAGATAGCGGATCAGCAACTGCCCGAGGCGCAGGAAGAACTCTTCGTGCGATTGCGGCCGGGCTCCGGTGGTCTCGCCGTGAGCGTCAAACAGGAAAACCAGGTCGACGTCGGAGGAGAAATTCAGTTCCTGACCGCCGAGCTTGCCCATGGCGATGATCACCAGGCGCTGCGCCTCGGGATCTTCGGCCGCCGGCGGACCGTAGCGCTCGGTGAGCAAGCGCCAGGCAAATTCCTGGGAGGCGCGTATCGCGGTGTCCGCGGCGTTGCTCAACTCCGTCAGGGTCTCCGCAAGGCTCGCGCGGCCCGCCAGGTCGCGCCACGCAATGCGCGCCAGTTCCGCGCGGCGCCAGCGGCGCAGATCGGCCATGAACTGTGATTCATCGCCGCTGCCCAACGCGGCCGTGTCGGGGGAAAACGGGACCGCAAGCGGTTGCGCGGAGTGCGCCAGGAGCTGTGGCAGCAGCTGTTCGTCGCGTGCCAAGGCATCGACGACGAAATCACTTGCTGCAAGCACCCGCCGCGCCTCCTGCAGCACTTCCGCCGGAGCATTCTTGAGAAGCGCCGCGCACGCCGGAGCGCGTTCCTCGAGCCCCTGCAAGGCGCGCTCGGCATGATCATTGCGCGATGACATCTCGGCAATTCTATTCGCTCGCAGCGTCACGCGACGATGAGCGCCCCCGCATGACCGCACCGGCTCTGAAAGCTGCCGGGACGATCATCGATCCGCCGATCGGAAATCAGCCTGCGGCCGGTGGAAAAAACCGCGCGTGGCCGGGCGCTGAATGCGCCGGGCCGCGAGGTGCTCGCCAAAAAAAAGAGCCCCGCAAGCGGGGCTCTAAGGTATTGCGCGGAAACGGGGGGGTCTTGTTCCGCGGCTTAGGGGCATCGCCGAACTTGACGTCGAACGATACCCATGGAGGACATAATACCCACTTGAATTGGTTTGTAAAGTGAACTATTTATGAAGTATTCGTTATCTGCTCATGAGTGTCTTAAAAGAGAGACATATCAAGCGATTTCAAGCGTTTACCCCGGTTCCAGAGCCGTTATATCCGTCCGTTCATGTCGCTATTTCTGGGTTGCGTAGATGGCCGTCTGTGCGGCCGATGCGGAGCCGATCGAGCCCCGGTACATGCCGCTGCTGTTCATCGCAAAGGCCACGTGGCCCTGGGCATCGATAGCGATAATCGCCCCCTCGCCACCGAGTGCGCCGATGTCCGCAATCGTGTTGTCGGCAGCCGCCTGTACGTGTTCACCGTGCCAGGCCATGCGGTCCCGAAGCTGGCGCGCGGCCGAGGCGCGAATGAAGAATTCGCCGTCACCGGTGGCCGAAACGGCGCAGATTTTGTCTTCGGCATAGGTGCCTGCGCCGATGAGCGGCGAATCGCCGACACGTCCCCAGCGCTTGCCGGTGGTCCCACCGGTGGAGGTCGCCGCCGCCAGATGCCCGGCCTGATCAAGCGCGACGGCGCCCACGGTCCCGTAGGCATGCGTGCGATCAGGCAGCGCGCCGCTCTTATCGCGCCACTGCAGGAACTGCTGCCACCGCTCTTCAGTGCGGAAGTAGCCCGGATCCACCTGTTCCAGGCCCTGCTGCAGCGAGAAGGCATCGGCGCCCGTGCCGGACAACATGACGTGCTTGGACTTCTCCATCACGGCGCGCGCGAGACTCACGGGATTCTTGGTGCGCGTGACGCCGGCGACGGCGCCGGCCTGGCGCGTGCGTCCGTCCATGATCGAGGCGTCGAGCTCGCTGCGTCCCCTCGGCGGTGAACACCGCACCCCTGCCGGCGTTGAACAGCGGGTCGTCTTCGAGGACTTTGACCACGGCCTCGACGGTATCGAGGCTGGAGCCGTCGGCCCGCAATATTCGCGCTCCGGCCTCCAGGGCGCCGTTGAGGCTGGCGCGATACGCCGCTTCTTTTTCGGCCGTCAGTGAACCGGGTTCGATGACACCAGCTCCGCCATGAATCGCCAGCTGCCAGTTTGCTGCGGCACGCGCGGGTGCGCCCATAACCGCCATGCACAGAATGATCATTATTGCCTTCAGTCGGAAGTTCTTGCCGATTGCAGCTCGCGCCGCGACCCCAGTGTAGCGAATTTGCCGGTCCGGGCTACCGGCACGCGGGGCGCTGCGCGGGGCCATTTTGGGGTCGCCGCCATTGACATAACTCCCTGTATCGGTGATGAGTTTCCCAGTTCGAAACAGCCATTTACCCGCGCGCGCCGGGATTCGTTAGCGTTGGGCACTATCGCTAAGGAGTGCCTGTTTGCCTGCGCACGGCGTCCACCCGAACCGCGGTCTCGAAGTGTCCATGGAGACTCTGAGCCCGCACGTGTCCGCGACTGGCGGAACGCCCGGTTCGACGCTCCCCAGCTGGTGGCCAAAACCATCCATTCGCGTGGCGCTCAGCTTTGCCTTCCTGGTGGTGTTTATCGGGCTCGGGGTCGGGATACGCGTGGCGCACCAGAACACCGGCGAAGCCGCCCACCTCATCGGCAGCGTGGAGCGACAATACGAGCCGATCCTGCACAAGACGCGTGAGCTCGAAGAGGCGCTTACGACCTTTAGCCGCATGGTTGACGCCGAAGCGCACGGTGGATCGAAGGATCAGAGCGAGGCACTCCCCGAAGCCTCGGCGCGCCTGCTCACCGCCTTCGACGATTACGCACATCTGTCCACCGCCACGCCCGGCCTGGCCGGCTCGACCCTGCGCCCGCGCCTCGAGGCCTTCCAGCTCCAGGGACTGTCACTCGTTGACCTGTGCCGGCAGCGTGGAAGCTACACGCGCACCTCGCACGACGCCCTCAATGCACTGGCAACGCGCGCCGCGCAAGCTGCTCAGGGATTTGAGACCGGCGATCAGGTGTACACGCGCAAGTCCCTGGCCGAACTGTCGCGCGATGCGGCGACGCTGCGCACCAGCACGCTGATGTACTTTGCGGCACCTTCCGATTCCACAGCCGCCGCGACGGCGGAAAACGAGGCCACACTGCGCGCGCTGCTGCGCGCGCATGCGGATGAATTCCTGCAGGCGCCCGGCCGGGCCTGGTACGAGCTCATGAACAATGATCTCGCCACGGCGGCGCGCGCCCGCACCCGGTTTGCCACGCTCGGGCAGGGCGTGGATGCCTCCCTGGCCGTGTTCGACCAATCCTCACGCGAACTGGATGGCGTGATCGAAACCGACCTGCAGCGGCCCGCCTGGCAGGCCCTGACGCAGGCCGCCGGACATGCGCGCGTCGTGGCCGAGAGCACCGAAGCCCACGTCACCTCCTTCACGCTCGGCATCCTCGGTCTGGTGGTGGCGATCGCGCTGGTGATGCTGGTCGGCATCGCCGCGCCTATTCGTCGGCTGCTCGAAGGCACCCGGCGCCTGGCGCGCGGGGCTCTCGAGGCGCGAGTGCCGCGCGGCGGGCTGCTGGAACTCGACGAACTGGCGCTGGCGTTCAACGACATGGCCGAGGCGCTGCACAACTCCCAACAGGCCCTGCAGGAGCACCAGGCGGTCCTCGAGGAGCGCATCGCGAAGCGCACCGAGGAACTGTTCGTTCTCGCGCACCACGATCCGTTGACTGATCTACCCAATCGCCGCGAACTGGCGATACGCCTGGCCAACACCATTACCTGTGCGCAGGCCGCCAACACCTCCTGTGCCTTGCTGTACCTCGACATCGACAACTTCAAGACCATCAACGACACCCTGGGCCACCAGTTCGGCGACCGTGTGCTGCGTGCCATCGCCGCCCGCCTGCATGCCATTGCCGCGCGAGTCGGATTCCTGGCGCGTCTGGGCGGCGACGAGTTCACGCTGGTGGTATCGACCGTCAAGTCGCCGGTGGCCGTTGAATATTTCATGGCGCACATCCTGCGGGAATTTGCCACCCCGCTGCGCGTGGATGACCGTGAGCTGCTGGTGAGCATGAGCGCCGGCATCGCCCTGTATCCGCAACACGGCGAATCGGTAGAGGCGCTGCTGCGTGCTGCCGATTCCGCGCTCCACGACGCCAAGAACAAGGGGCGCAACGGCTTTCAGGTGTATCGCGCGGAGCTGTTGGAGGACGCGTCGCACCGCTTCCATACCGAGCAGGCGCTCCGCCATGCGATGGCGAGCGGAAATTTCCTGCTGCACTACCAGCCCGAAGTCTCGCTGCTTACCAAGCGGACCACGGCGGTCGAGGCCTTGCTGCGCTGGCGGCGGCCTGACGGCCGCATCGTGCCCGCGGGCGAGTTCATCGAAATCGCCGAACAATCCGGCCTGCTGCTCGAGCTCAGCGACTGGCTGCTGCGCAGCGCGCTGGAGGCCGCGCGGGAACTGCGTGCGAACGGCTGGCCAACGGCCCGAGTCGCCATCAACGTGTCGCCGCAGCAGTTGCTTGCCGGGCAGTTCCTCGAGCGGGTGCGCCGCGCGGTGACCGCCACCAAGATGCCCGCGGATAGCCTGGAAGTGGAGCTCACCGAAAGTGCACTGCAGACCGGCCGGCGCGCCACCGAGGTCCTGCACGAACTGCGCCATATCGGTGTGGCGGTGGCACTGGATGATTTTGGCACCGGGTACTCGACCTTAAAGTCGATCGAGGAATTGCCCCTGACCCGCGTCAAGCTCGACCGCAGTCTGGTCAAGAACATCGAACAGAGTCCGAGTGCGGCGGCTTTCGCACACTCGTGCATCCAGCTGTGCCAGAGCCGTGGACTTAGCGTTACCGTGGAAGGCATCGAGCGGCCCGGCCAGCTCGACGCGCTCCAACATTGTGGCGACATTCAGGTCCAGGGCTTCCTGATCGCCCTGCCCGCCCCGCTGGAAGAAATCGTGCAATTCGTGCGCGAGGCGCCCGCTCGGATGGAGGCCGCGTGGCCGCCCGAGGCAGACGAGGAGCTGCTGCACGGCGACACCTCGGTGACGTTCTTGCGCCAGCGCAAGCGCTAGACCCGCCGACTGGACCGCGCTAGGGGACCAAAAGAACGCCGAGCGTTGCAATGCGGCCCTCGTTCCTGGCGCCGCCCTACCCGGCACCCGAACTCAGCACCGGCCCCTTCGGGATCGTTTACATCACGGGCATCGAGTGCAGCTCGACGATCTCGATCGACGATTGCGGAATTTGCAGTAGCGGGTGGCCAGCAAACGATTGGGCGGCGGCCTCGTGGGATTCCGCCTGCGCAATCGAATACATCATGACGTCGTTCTTCGCGTCCGCAACCCCCTGCGCGGTCACGCGCTTGGTCTTGCCGGCACCGGCGCCCATGTCCGAATAAATTCCCTTATGTTGGCTGGTCCAGGTCCTCCATTCGTGCTGCATCTTTACTTCCGCCGCTTTTCTTTGTTCCTCAGGGGTCTTCTTCCAGTCCTCCACGACCGAGGCGGGCGCGAGATGCAAAACCAGGAATTTTTTCATGGCCTGACTCCTCAAGTTCACGGGTTATTGCGCAAGCACGCCGAGCGTATCGCGCCGCTGAATGCGTCGTCTGTAGGCTCCGATGCCGATTGGGTGTCGGTTTCGTCGGGCCCGCCGGCAACAACTGGAAGCCGAGTACGCCACGACGGCCGGCGCGCGAGGGGGGCGCGCGCGCCGGCCGTCATCGCCTCCGTTACGGTTGTGTTACCGCACGGATCACTCCGTATTCGCCGTCCGCCTCATCGTTCAGTCCGGCCGCAAAATACAGTTGATTGCTGGCCTGGCCCGCGACGCCATTGCCGAAGGCGATGCCCCACAGCCCGTCAAAATGGAGCGCCTTGCCCGCAGAATCCCGCAGCGCTCCGAGGTACTTACCGCTGACCGGATCGAAGGCGTTGATCCAGCCGTCACCGAAATTCCCAATCAGCAGCGCGCCGCCGAACTGGCCGAAGCTCGCGGGAGCCTGCGCAATGCCCCAAGGAGCATTCAATGCGCCGCGCGTCGCGAAGCGCCGAATCAACTTGCCGCGGGCGTCAAACACATCGACGAAGCCCAGACCCGGCCCGTCCAAATTGTCGTGTGCCTGACTGTCCTGCTTGGCGTAGGTGACGATGATGTCGCCGTTGACATTCTGAATGCCAAAGGGCGCGAAATGGTCGGGCACTGCGCTGTCCTGAAAGGCGCCGGGTCGATTGACCTTGCCAAAATGCGCGTTATAGACGTCCACCCGCCCGTTATGAAAATCGGTCGCATAGATCAAGTGCTGGGTACCGTCGCCGCCCAGCGCCAGCCCCTTGTACACGGCACCATTCGCAGACTGGTCGACCATTTTTACCGCGCGCTGCAAATTCACGCTCGGCGCCCAGCCGCTGATCGAGCCGTCTTCGCTGGCAAACAGGAACAGGCTGGCACTTGAATTCCCGCCCTGGCTGACCACGAAGTCACTCGAGCTGTTGATATACGACGCCGGTTGGGTGACCGAGTCCGTCCCCGACCTTCGCGGGCGGAATCGCCACCACCAGCGATTGCTTGGCACCTGCTCCATCGTACAGGGTGGATACGCCGGTGCCATTGTCCGCTACCCAAACGACGGCGTTGGGGTTGAAGGCCACGCCCCATGGATTGACCAGCTTAGGATCGATTACATCGGCAGGAACGGCACCGTTAGAAACCAGCGCGTGGGCACGATAGAAATGGCTGGCAGCGGCAGGATCGACTTGGGCGTTGGCGCCCGAGGCGCACCCCAATATGGCAAGAGCGAGCAGCGCACCGGGTCGGCACGTGTTCAGGGGAGAGGTCGTACTCATGGCGGGTCTCCTTAGCGTTAGTGAGTTTTCTTGGCAATCCACCGCTATTCCCCACGCCTGATTCGGTGGTGGTAGTGGGTGCCAGGCTTTGCGTGCGGGGTTCAGTCCGCGCGTGAAAGTTCACGAACTTGCAACATCTCCCCTGCACCCCAGTGGGCGCGAGCTCCGGCCGATGTAGTCCTGTGCCTACGATCTCAAAAACCCTCGAGCCCAATGCACCCTCGACGAGGCATTCCCGCGCCCAAGGTGTGTGCGCCGATCCGAAGTGACTGCCGCCGGGGCCGATGGCACCGAAAGCGATCGGGCGGAGATCTGCTGTAGTATCGCGGGTCCCACCGAGGCCCACGCGCCTTGCCACACGGAATTTGAGCCCTATGAAGTCATCGATGTATCAGTCGGCGGTGCCTCCCTGCGTCCGCGCCCTGACCAATCTCGGCGCCATTCTGGAAAAAGGAGCGGCGTACGCCGAAGCGCGGAAAATTGAGCCCGCGGCACTGCTCAACGCACGGCTGTTCCCGGACATGCTGCCTCTGACGAAACAGATTCAGATTGGTACCGACACGGCCAGCGGCGGTGTGGCGCGGCTGGCGGGAAACGAGCCTCCGGTGATGGAACACGATGAATCGACTTTCGCCGCCCTGTTGGCACGCGTGCACAACACCGTCCAATATTTGAATTCGATCAAGCCTGAGCAGCTCGACGGCGGCGAAGACAAGACCATCACGTGGCAATCCCGGAGCAGCAGCAAGTCCATGCAAGGCCTGCCCTACCTCCTGAACCACCTGCTGCCCAACGTGTATTTCCATGTCACCACCGCCTACAACATCCTGAGGCACAACGGCGTCGAACTCGGCAAGATGGATTACCTGGGGCGGAACTGAGCCGAAACCACCGGCCGGTGCAGTTGCGAATTTTGCAAGTGGACTGGGCGCCGGCGGAAGAGACTCGAGTCCAGGTCGGTGTCGATCAACGATCTAGGTCGCGCACGCTCAGCTTTCCGGCAGATTCATCCTGCGCAACAAGTTCGAAAATCGTGGGTCACCGCGCAAGTTTGCGAGCAATGGGTCCGTCTTGACGTTGACGAGTCCCGGATCCTTCTGCACGTAGGCTCGATCCAGCCATTCGAAGGCCTTGGCGCGCTCGCCGCGGTAAGCGTAGGCCTGCGCGACTTGCAGCGCGGCCGTGTCCCCATAAGCGTCGATCAATTTCTTGAGAGCCGCATCCGATTCAGGCTTGTGCTTGTTGGCGAACGCCAGAATGGATTGGCCTTCCAGCCGGTACCACTCACCGGACTCCTTCTCGATCGCGGCACTCGCGGCATCCAGGTGTCCCGCGTCGAGTTCCAGCAGGGCAACAAGCAAATGGGCTTTGGTTGCCATTGAATTGATGCCGATTGCGGTCTCAGCGGCCGCCCGGGCCTCGGCGGGACGCCTCATCGCGTCGAGCAGCATTGCCAGCTGGATGTGACCTATGACCGAAAGCGGGTCGAGCTGCAAGGACGCGCGAATATAGGTCAGTGCCTGATCCAAATGACCCAGTGCGCGCGCCACTTGCCCACTGCGCATGAGCGCCCCGTAGTCGTGCGGCCCCGAGGCGAGTAACGCGTCGGTCTGGGTTTTGGCGGCCGTCCAATCCCAGTTGATGATGGCCAGGTTGGCACGCAGATTGAGGGCCGAGCGCAGGGTGGGATCGAGCCGCAGCGCTTCATCATTTTCGTGCCCGGCCGCGTCCAGACTGCCGGCTTCGCCGCTACCAAAGGTGGCGACATAGGTGTAGGCGTTCGCGAGCTCGAAGTGCGCGGGCGCGAAACCAGGCTCGAGCGCAACCGACTGCTTGAGGATCTCGATACCCCGTGCCACGTCGGCATCGCTGGCACGGCGGGCGAAGTACTGCCCGCGCAAGTACAGGCTGTAGGCGTCCATGTTGCGCGCCGTGCTGTTCGGCGCCAGCGGCGCGGGCAGAAGCTTGGCCTGGAGTCCTTTGACGACCGCCGCGGCGATGTCCTGCTGCACCTTGAAAACGTCGGTGAGCTGCCGTTCATAACTTTCCGACCAGAGATCCACCCCGTCGGCGGCGCGAATCAGCTGTGCGGTGATCCGCAGCTGGTTCCCCGCCTTGCGGACACTGCCTTCCAACAGGTTGGCCACGCCCAGTGTCCGCGCTATGGTCCGTATGTCTTCATTCTTGCCCTTAAAGGCGAACGAGGAAGTTCGGGCGATGACCTTAAGCTCCGGGTTGTGCGAGAGGTGATCGATTAATTCTTCAGAGAGGCCGTCTGAAAAATACTCCTGGTCGCGCTTTTCGCTCATGTCCACGAACGGCAGCACCGCGATCGACTTGTCGGGCGCTGCGGGCACGGCGGCCGTCGGCAAACCCGCCGCTCTCTGGGAGGGCAGCAGGCGCCACGCCTCCCACCCGATTGTGGTGGCGATCAGCAGCCCGGCCACGGCGACCGGCCACCAATGTAAGGATCTGCGGGCGGGCGCAGGGGTCGCGGCCGGGACGGATTGGGCCGGTCGCCTGCCGGCCTCAGCCACTCCGAGCAGCGTGGCCACGCGATCGCAGAACGCGGGCGTGGTCACGCCGTCCGGCAATCGGGTCCATTGCGCCTTGAGAAACGACTCGGGCACCTCCGCCCGGGCGTCGGAGGTGTTATCGACGCACACCGGAACGATGAAGGCCTTGCTGCGGGCGATCATGTGGCTGCGCTGCTCGGCGAGGTCCCACTCGAGACGAAAGTACCCCTCGGCCCGACTCTGCGTATGGGCTGAAATGATGGGCACGAACAGCGCGCAGTCCCGAATCTGGTTGCGAATGTGGTGATCCCAGGCATCGCCGCCGCGCAATTCGCTCTGGTCGAACCACACTTCGACGCCCGGCGGCGCGGAGCCCCGCGCTAATGCGCGCGGCCGCAGCCGCATCTTCCGAAGCGTAACTCAGGAAAACCGCTTTTTCCGTATCGCTCATAGACAAGTCATGGAAAAGCGTCGGTCGCGGGCGAAGCGGAGCTCACACCACCGCCCGTGCGGCATCCGCCGGCACTGTGCTGCACAGCGGTGGTGTGGAAGATGGGCGCATCTGGCTCAGTGATCCAGGCGCAGACTTGCCAATACCTGATCGATGTAGGGTTTATCGCTTACACCGCTCCGGGAGCTGGGGAAATAAATGAATTTCAGCTGCGCGTACTCGTCGGAGTACGAGGTCATGGCCACGGTAAAGCGCTCGGTGTTGGAGATGCGCGTGTAATCGACCAGCGGGAAATCGAAGGGATCGACCGCGATGACCCATTGCTTGGAGCCGTCGTGCACCTGCACCAACAGGCGATGCTGGTCCTTGTCCCACTCCATGGCTTCCACATGGAAATGGCGCTTATGCAGACCGTGATTGCCGCCGGCGCCGGCATCGGGGCTGCCGGGATCGGAAAATGACAACTCCTTGTCCACCACCACCGGCGCGCCGGTTCCGGAATTGAGCTGCGCGAAGTTCACGGTGCCGTCCATCTTCGCGCCCACCAGCTCCAGCGCCTCGATCTGGCGGGCCTTCACGTCACTCGCGACGCTTTCCAGCCGCTCCATCAGGGCCGGCTTGTCGTTGAGCGGTTGTCGGTCGATCTGGCGACGCAGCTGCCGGAACAGCGGGCTGAGATTGAGCGAATCCTGGAAATTGGCCGCGAGCAGCTCCAGTTCGACCAGTTGCTGGTCGACATCGCCGTCGCGCTTGGTCATGAACGTGTCGAGCACCTTGCCGAACATGTCCTTGCGCAGTCCCGAGTCGGCCTGTTCGCGCGAGGTGAGCAATTCGGTGTACAGGCGCAGCCGCGCATCGGCGGCCTGGTTCTTCGCCGTGGTTTCCTCGTAGCGGTGCGACAAATACGCCAGGGCCAGCGGTATCGCCAGTACGGTCAGTAGCGTTTTGGTCGTTTCCGAGCCAAGCCATGCCAGGCGCATGGGTTACCGGCGCACCAGGCGCGCACCCGCCTTGCCCACGTCCAGGTCGAAGTCGTACTGCGTCGGGTTCGGATCGACAATCACGTCGGTCTGGGCCTGAACGCTGCCGTTTTGATAGGTCAGCTTGCAGCTGCCCTTGGCGGTGGTTGAAAAGTGATAGCTGCCCCGATCGTCGGTTTGGGTCTCCACGGGCGCGGCGAGTCCCGCGCAGCTCAGCGCCAGGTGGGCCTTGGCGACCGGCTTGCCCTGCTGAGTGAGGGTCCCGAATATGGTGGCGGCGCTGGCGGGCGCCGACAGCACCGCGCCCAGCAGCAGGGCGGCCAGTCCACGAACCCAGATTTTGTTCCGCATTGCAGGCTCCGTACTCGGTTGCAGGGCACGAATGTGCGCCGCAGGGAGGATAGTCTGAAGCCTGGGCTCCATCAACACGACGCGGGGCCTCAAGGCCGCATTGCAGGCGCCTGCAGCTTGATCCTGCAGATTGTTATGATGCCGCCCCAGCAATCTTTAGGGAACCGCGGGCTGCAGCCGCCTTGAGGCATCTCCATGAGCGCATCCGGCGTTTACTCGCGTTGGCTCTTTGGCCCCGACCGCAAGCTGCGGGCGCTGTGGCGGGCGCTGATTTTCTTTGCACTGGGCAACTGGGTGGTCATTCCCCTGCTCGAGCGCAGCTACGATCCCATCGCCCGCGCGTTCCACATGGGCGACGGACTTACGGCCGCGAATATTGCGGTTGGGGAGCTGATCCTCCTGGTCGGAACCCTGATCTGCACGATCCTGTTTGCACGCTACGAGGGGCGCCGCGTGGACAGCTACGGCCTTCCGCTCAAGCGTGCGTTCGGCGCGCGGACCTGGGAAGGCGCACTGGCCGGGGTGGTCATGGCCAGCGCGGTGGCGCTCGGCATGTACGCCCTCGGCGGGATGCAGGTGCTCGGCTTCGCCACCACGGGCGGCGCGCTGGCGCTCTCAGCCCTCGGCTGGCTGCTGGCCAATATCTGCATTGGCGTCGCTGAGGAGTTCTGGTACCGGTCCTACGTCTTGCAGACCCTCTGGAAGAGCCTGGGCTTCTGGCCGGCGGCGATCATCATCGCGCTCAATTTCGCGGCCGATCACTACTTCTACAAGACCGGGGAAAATATCTGGGATGTCATCACGCTGGTGTCGTTGAGCCTGCTGATGTGCTACAGCGTGCTGCGCACCGGCACCTTGTGGTTTGCCGTCGGCTTCCACGTCGCCTTCGACTACATGCAGCTGTTCGTGATCGGCACGCCGAACGGTGCGCAGGTTCCCGTGGGGCGCCTGTTGAACGTGCAGTTTGCGGGACCGGCCTGGCTGACCGGAGGGGTGCTCGGCACGGAGGCCAGCTTCCTGATGTATCCGATGATTGCCCTGCTGTGGCTCTATATATGGTGGCGCTATCCGGCCGAAGCACACACCGCGCCTGCCGTTGGCGTGGCGGCCTCATAACCCGGAGTAGCACTGATCGCCTGGTGAACAAGGTGGGCGGTTGCCCGCAGCGCGGGCCCGTTACGCTTCTATGCTCTCCAGCAGCTTGAGCAAGACGACCGGATCGGCGGGCTTGACCAGGTGATGATTGAAGCCCGCTTCCGTGGTTCGCCGGCGATCCTGTTCCTGGCCCCAACCGGTCAAAGCGATCACGGTGATCTGCCGTGCCCAGTCCTGCTGGCGAAGACGCCGGCAGACCTCGTAGCCGCTCAATTTCGGCATGCCGATATCCAACAGGATCGCGTCAGGCCGGCAGGCTTCCGCCACCACCAGCGCCTGCTCGCCGTCGTGTGCCAGATGCGGCTCATAGCCGCTGAGCTCCAGGAGCGTTCCCAGGGTGAGGGCCGCGGCCTCGCTGTCATCCACCACCAGGATTCTTCGCCGCTTGGCCGCGGAGCGTTTGTGCGTGGCGGCCGATTCGGGGGGCAAAGACGCCGACTGATCCTCGGCCAGCGGCAGATGCACCGTGAAATGGCTTCCGCAGTCCTGGACCGTCGCTCTGGGCCGTGACGCGGCCCTGGTGCAGCTCCACCAGTTGCTTGACCAGCGACAAGCCGATGCCCAGCCCGCCGCCCGCCAGGCGGCGCTCGCTTTCTCCCTGCGAAAACAGTTCGAACAGATTCGCCATCTGCCGGGACGGGATGCCCACGCCGCTGTCGATCACGGAGACGACAACCTCGGGCCCGCGCTCCTCGGCCACCAGCTTGATCCGGCCCGAGGGCTCGGTGTACTTCGCCGCGTTGTTGAGCAGGTTGGCGAATACCTGCGACAGCCGCGTCAGGTCCGCATCGAGAAACAGCGATTTCGCGGGCAACGTCACCTCGAGCTGGTGTTGATGCTGATCGATGAGCGGGCGACTGGTTTCGATAGCTCCCTGGATGACCTGCTGCAGCGTCACCCGTTCCCTGCGCAGTTCGAGTTTGCCGCGGCTGATGCGGCTCACGTCGAGCAAGTCATCGACCATCCGTGCCATCTGCCCGACCTGCCGGTCAACGATGTCCTGCAGTTGGCGCGAAGCGGTATCGGCGCCGTCCCGGGTGCGCAGGATATGCACGGCGTTGCGAATCGGGGCCAGCGGGTTACGCAGCTCGTGGGCCAGGGTCGCCAGAAACGCGTCCTTGCGCTGGTCCGCCTCGCGCAGCGCCTGCTCGGCCTGGACCAGGTCGCTGATGTCCATCGACATGCCGATCAGGCCCCGGAAGCTGGCGGCGGTTTCCGCCGTTTGGTCCAGGAGCGGCACCGCGCTTGACTCGATCCAGCGGTACGCGCCGTCGGCGCGGCGCAGGCGCATCCGGCCACTGAGGGGCACCTGGGTGCGAATCGCCTCAAGGAACAGATGGGCGCCGACTTCGCAATCTTCCGGGTGCAGTACGCTTTGCCATCCGCCCGCGCGCAATTGCTCCACGGCCAATCCGGTAAATTCCTCGAAGCGCCGGCTCATGAAGGTAATTTGCCCCTGCGCGTCGGTGCTCCAGATAAATCCCGGCGCCGCGTCGGCCAGTCCCTGGAATTGGGTCGCGCTGGCGCGCAGCTGCTCCTGCGCCAGCTCCAGCACCCGGGTGCGTTCCACCAGATCCTTGGTGCGCGCCTTGACGCGCTGCTCCAGGGTGCGGTTGAGCTCATGCAAGCGCCGCTGTGCATCGCGCCGCTCGGCGGCCTCGTCGCCGAGCCGGCGATTGATGCGTTCGAGTTCGCGCGCCTGGCGGTACAGATTGGCGAAGATGGCGACCTTCGAGCGCAGCACGGTCGGATTGATCGGCTTATGCAGGTAGTCGACCGCGCCGCTGCTGTAGCCCTCGAGCACGTGCTGGTCTTCGTTGTAATAGGCGGTCAGGAAAATGATCGGAATCTGTTCGTTCTTCTTGCGCTGCTTGATCAGGGTCGCAAGTTCAAAGCCCGTCATGCTGGGCATGCGCACGTCCAGGATCAGCAGCGCAAATTCCTCGGCCATGAGTGCCAGCAACGCCTGATCGGCCGATTCGGCACGCACCAGCCGGTAGCCCGGGTCTTCCAGCACCGTCTCGAGCACCATGAGATTGATGGGCTCGTCGTCGACGATCAGGATGTTGATCGGATCGTTCAGCCCGGCGCCGGCCGCCTTGCCCTCGTCGGCCTCGTCGGCGGGGGTCGCCGCACCGAGCCGGCGATTGGTCAGCACGGAGCCCCCGCTGTCGCTCATCGGAACAGCCACACCCGCATCAGGGACAGCAATTCATCCGTATTGACCGGCTTGGCGATGTAGTCGCTCGCCCCCGCCATCAGGCACTTCTCGCGATCGCCCTTCATCGCCTTCGCGGTCAGGGCCAGGATCGGCAAGGAGCGGAAATTCGGATGTTCCCTGATCTTCCGTATGGTCTCGTATCCGTCCATATCCGGCATCATGATATCCATAAGCACGATGCTGATCTCGGAGTTGTTGAGGACGGTCTGGATGGCATCGCGTCCATTGGTGGCGCTGATGACTTCCGCCGACTGGTTCTCGAGGAGCGAGGTGAGCGCAAAGATGTTGCGGGCGTCGTCGTCCACCACCAGTACCTTGCGCCCGCGCAGCACCTCGTTGGAACTGTGCAGGCCCTGCAACACCTTCTGCATGGATTCCGGCAGCTCGGCGACCACGCGATGCAGAAACAGCGCGGTCTCATCCAGTAGACGCTCCGGCGAGCGGACATCCTTCAGGACGATGCTCTTGGCCAGCGTCTTGAGTCGTTGCTGCTCAGGCTCGTTCAAATCCTTGCCGGTATAGACCACCACCGGGACATCCGTCAGCTGCGGCTCGGTGTGGATCATTTCCAGCAGCTCGAAGCCGCTCATGTCCGGCAGGCGCAGATCCAGCACCACGCAATCGAAGCTCTGCGCGCGCATCGCGGCGAGCGCGGCGGTGCCCGTGTCTACCGCCACCATCTCGATGTCCTGGTGGCCGAGCAGGACCTTGATCGACTGCTGCTCGACCAGATTGTCCTCGACGATCAGCAGCCGCTTGGTCCGGGATTTCGTGAATTCATGGATGCGGTCGAACGCCCCCTCCAGTACGTCCACGGTCGGCGCCTTGATCACGTATGCAAAGGCGCCGTGCGCCAGGCCGTGCTGGCGCTCCTCATCAAGGGTGACAATCTGCACCGGGATGTGGCGGGTCAGCGGATCGCCCTTGAGCCGATTGAGCACCGTCCAGCCGAGCATGTCGGGCAGGAAGATGTCCAGCGAGACGGCGCTCGGGCGGAACTGGCGTGCCAGGGTCAATCCCAGCGCCCCGTTGCTGGCCACGACGCCCTTAAAGCCCCGATCGCGGGCCAGGCCCAGAAGGATGCGCGCGTAGTGCGGGTCATCCTCGATGATCAGCAGCACCGCGTCGTCTTCCGCGATGTCGCCGCGGTCATCCTCGATCTGGACCTCGCGCACGCTGGGCAGCGCGGTGAAGGGCTGCGGGCGCAGCAACTGGGTGGCGGCGCTGCTGGCCGTGGCGCTGCTCTGGCCCTCCGGCCCGGAATACAGCACCGGCAGGAACAGCGTAAAGGTGCTGCCCTCGCCCAGGCGGCTCACCAGCCGGATCTCACCGCCCAGGAGCGAGGCCAGCTCACGGCTGATGGCGAGACCCAGTCCCGTGCCGCCGAACTTGCGCGAGGTGCCGGCGTCCGCCTGCTGGAAGGCCTCGAAGATCAGGCGCTGCTTTTCCGGGGCGACGCCAATGCCGGTGTCCTCGACCACAAAGGCCACCACCTCGCGCGCCTGGCTGAGCACCGGGTGATCGGGGCTCCAGCCTTCCTGGGCGAGCGCGACGCGCACTTCGACGTGCCCGTGGGTGGTGAACTTCACCGCGTTGGACAGCAGGTTCTTGAGAATCTGCTGCAGGCGCTTGGAGTCGCTCTCCAGGAAAGTCGGCAGATCGCTGGCGAACTGCACCTGGAACGGCAGATTCTTCGCTTCCGCCACGTGGCGGAAATTGCGTTCGATGTTGTCGCGCAGCTGATCGAAGGGGAGTTGTTCGATTTCAATGGTGACCGTGCCCGACTCGATCTTGGACAGATCCAGAATGTCGGTGATCAGGTGCAGCAGGTCGGAGCCCGAGGAATTGATGTTGCGCGAGAATTCCACCTGCTTGCCGGACAGGTTGCCCTCGGCGTTCTCGCCGAGCTGCTGGCTGAGGATGAGGATGGAATTGAGCGGCGTGCGCAGCTCGTGCGACATGTTGGCGAGAAACTCGGACTTGTACTTCGAGGTCAGCGCCAGCTCCGCCGCTTTTTCCTCGAGCGCGCGCCGGGCCTGCTCCACTTCCGCGTTCTTGCGTTCGACCTCGGCGTTGCGATCGGCCAGCAGCTTGGCCTTGGTGCCCAGTTCCTCGTTGGTCTGCTGCAGTTCCCGCTGCCGCGACTGCAATTCCACCGTCAGCTGCTGGGATTGGGTCAGCAGGCCCTCGGTGCGCATGGTCGCTTCAATGGTGTTGAACACGGCGCCGATGCTCTGGGTGAGCAGGTCCAGGAAGGCCAGCGATCCGGGACTGAAGGCTTCCAGCGAGGCCAGCTCGATGACCGCCTTGGTATCCCCTTCGAACAGCACCGGCAGCACGATGATGCTGATCTGCCGCGCCGCGCCCAGGCTCGAGGAAATCTGGATGAAGTCCGAGGCCACGTTGTTGAGCAGCGTGCGCTTCTTCTCGGCCGCGCATTGGCCCACCATGCCCTGCCCCAGGGCAATGGTGTTCATGAATTTCACTTCGCCGCCCGAGGCGTAGCTGGCCAGCAGCTTCAGGCCGCGCAGGCCCTCGACCTCGGTGAGGTGATAGATCGTGCCCTGGTGGGCGTTGACCAGCGGCGCCAGCTCGCCGAGCAGCAATTTGCCCACGGTGTTGAGTTCGCGCTGGCCCTGCAGCATGCCGGTAAAGCGCGCGACGTTGGTCTTCAGCCAGTCCTGCTCGCGATTGCTCTCGGTGGTCTCGCGCAGGTTGGAAATCATCGTGTTGATGTTGTCCTTGAGCTCGGCGACCTCGCCGCGGGTCTCCACCTGGATCGAACGCGTCAGGTCGCCCTTGGTCACGGCGGTGGCGACCTCGGCGATGGCGCGCACCTGCGTCGTCAGGTTGGCGGCCAGCAGATTGACGTTACCGGTGAGATCCTTCCAGGTGCCCGCGGCGCCGGGCACGTTGGCCTGGCCCCCGAGCCGTCCGTCCACGCCGACCTCGCGGGCCACGTTGGTGACCTGGTCGGCAAAGGTCGCCAGCGTGTCGGTCATGTCGTTGATGGTTTCGGCGAGCGCCGCGACTTCGCCCTTGGACTGCACCGTCAGGCGTTGCGACAGGTTGCCGTTGGCGACCGCGGTCACCACCTTGACGATGCCGCGCACCTGCTCGGTGAGGTTCGAGGCCATGAAATTCACGTTGTCGGTCAGGTCCTTCCAGGTACCGCCGACGCCGGGCACCTGCGCCTGGCCGCCGAGCTTGCCCTCGGTGCCGACCTCGCGCGCCACGCGCGTCACTTCGCCGGCGAAGGAATTGAGCTGATCGACCATGGTGTTGATGGTGTTCTTGAGCTCGAGGATCTCGCCCTTGACGTCGACCGTGATCTTGCGGTTCAGGTCGCCGCGCGCCACCGCCGTGGTGACCTCGGCGATGTTGCGGACCTGGGCGGTGAGGTTGGCGCCCATGGTATTGACCGAGTCGGTCAGATCCTTCCAGGTGCCCGCGACTCCCGGCACCACGGCCTGCACGCCGAGGCGCCCTTCGGTGCCCACCTCGCGCGCCACGCGCGTGACTTCCGAGGCAAAGGAGCGCAGCTGCTCGACCATGGTATTGATGGTCTCCTTGAGCTGCAGGATCTCGCCGCGCACGTCGACGGTGATCTTCTTGGACAGGTCGCCGTTGGCCACCGCAATGGTGACCTCGGCGATGTTGCGCACCTGTCCGGTCAGGTTCGAGGCCATGGAATTCACGTTGTCGGTGAGATCCTTCCAGGTCCCGGCGACGCCGGGCACCTGCGCCTGGCCACCGAGCTTGCCCTCGGAGCCCACCTCGCGCGCCACGCGCGTGACTTCGGACGCGAATCCGGACAGCTGGTCCACCATCGTGTTGATGGTGTCCTTGAGCTTGAGGATCTCGCCTTTGACGTCGACCGTGATCTTGCGGTTGAGCTCGCCGCGCGCGATCGCCGTGGCCACGTCCGCGATGTTGCGCACCTGGCCGGTGAGGTTGGAGGCCATGGAATTGACGTTGTCGGTCAGGTCCTTCCAGGTGCCGGCGACGCCGGGCACCTGCGCCTGCCCGCCGAGCTTGCCGTCGGTCCCGACCTCGCGGGCCACGCGGCTCACTTCGGCCGCAAACGAACGCAGCTGGTCGACCATCGTGTTGATGGTCTCCTTGAGTTCCAGGATCTCGCCGCGCACGTCCACGGTGATCTTCTTGGACAGGTCGCCGTTGGCCACGGCAATCGTCACCTCGGCGATGTTGCGCACCTGCCCGGTGAGGTTGGAGGCCATGGAATTGACGTTGTCGGTCAGATCCTTCCAGGTGCCACCGACGCCGGGGACCTGCGCCTGGCCGCCGAGCTTGCCCTCGGAGCCGACCTCGCGCGCCACGCGCGTGACTTCCGAGGCGAAGCCGTTCAACTGATCGACCATGGTGTTGATGGTGTTCTTCAGCTCCAGGATCTCGCCGCGCACGTCCACGGTGATCTTCTTGGACAGGTCCCCGTTGGCCACCGCGGTCGTGACATCCGCAATATTGCGGACCTGGCCGGTGAGGTTGGAGGCCATGAAATTCACGTTGTCGGTGAGATCCTTCCAGGTCCCGGCCACGCCGGGCACCTGCGCCTGGCCGCCGAGCTTGCCTTCCGTGCCCACCTCGCGCGCCACGCGCGTGACTTCGGAGGCGAAGCCGTTGAGCTGATCGACCATGGTGTTGATGGTGTTCTTCAGCTCCAGGATCTCGCCGCGCACGTCCACGGTGATCTTCTTGGACAGGTCGCCGTTGGCCACGGCGGTCGCGACTCCGGCGATGTTGCGGACCTGCCCGGTGAGGTTGGAGGCCATGAAATTGACGTTGTCGGTCAGATCCTTCCAGGTGCCGGCGATGCCGGGCACCTGCGCCTGGCCGCCGAGCTTGCCTTCCGTGCCCACCTCGCGCGCCACGCGCGTGACTTCCGAGGCGAAGCCGTTGAGCTGATCGACCATGGTGTTGATGGTGTTCTTCAGTTCCAGGATCTCGCCGCGCACGTCCACGGTGATCTTCTTGGACAAGTCCCCGTTGGCCACCGCCGTGGTCACGTCGGCGATATTGCGGACCTGGCCGGTGAGGTTGTTGGCCATGAAATTGACGTTGTCGGTGAGATCCTTCCAGGTGCCGGCGACACCGGGCACCATCGCCTGGCCGCCGAGCTTGCCGTCCGTGCCGACCTCGCGCGCCACGCGCGTGACTTCGGAGGCGAAGCCGTTGAGCTGATCGACCATGGTGTTGATGGTGTTCTTGAGCGCCAGGATCTCGCCCTGGACCTCGACGGTGATCTTCGAGGACAGGTCGCCGCGCGCAATCGCGGTCGCCACGTCGGCAATATTGCGCACCTGGCCCGTGAGGTTCGAGGCCATCGAGTTCACCGAGTCGGTCAGATCCTTCCAGGTGCCGGCGACGCCGGGGACCTGCGCCTGGCCGCCGAGTTTTCCTTCGGTGCCCACCTCGCGCGCCACGCGCGTGACTTCCGAGGAGAAGCCGTTGAGCTGGTCGACCATCGTATTGATGGTTTCCTTGAGCTCCAGGATTTCGCCCTTCACATCGACGGTGATCTTGCGCGACAGGTCGCCGCGCGCCACGGCGGTGGTGACGGTCGCGATATTGCGCACCTGGGTGGTCAGGTTGGTGGCCATCGCGTTCACGGAATCGGTCAGGTCCTTCCAGGTGCCCGCGACGCCGGGCAACACCGCCTGGCCGCCGAGGCGCCCTTCGGTGCCGACCTCGCGCGCCACGCGCGTGACCTCGGAGGCGAAGGAACGGAGCTGATCGACCATGGTGTTGGTCGCTTCCTTGAGCAGCAGGATCTCGCCGCGGACGTCGACGGTGATCTTCTTGGACAGGTCGCCGTTGGCGACGCCGATGGTGACCTCGGCGATGTTGCGGACCTGGGCGGTTAGATTTCCGGCCATCTGATTGACCGAGTCCCGAAGGTCCTTCCACACCCCCGACACGCCCTTGACCTGCGCCTGGCCGCCGAGCTTGCCCTCGGTGCCGACCTCGCGCGCCACGCGGGTGACTTCCGACGTGAACACCGCGAGCTGCTGGATCATGGTATTGACCAGCTTGGCCGAGCGCAGGAACTCGCCCTTGAGCGCGCGCCCGTCGACTTCGAGATCCATGGATTCGGCCAGGTCCCCTTTGGCGACCGCGCCGATGGTGCGGGCAATTTCGGTCGTCGGACGCACCAGGTCATCGATGAGCGTGTTGACCGCATCGGCTTCGGCGGCCCAGCCGCCGATACCGCCCGGAAGCGACATGCGTTGTCGCAATCGGCCCTGCTTGCCGACCGACTCGGTAAGCCGTGCCACTTCTTCCGACATACGCTGTTTTTGCGCGATGGTCTGATTGAAGGCCGCGGCCAACCGCGCGTTGCTGCTCGACCAGTGGGTGGGCAGGCGCACGCTGAAATCACCGTCGCGGAACGCCTCCATGGCGGCCAGTATCTGTCGCTCCTGCGCTTCCGGGGTCTCTTCCATCCAAAGCCGAACGGGATCGGCCTTGTTGTGCGCGGCCGTTGCCACGTACGGATGCCGCGCCAGGGGAATTAAGGCGCGCGCGCGTCCTGACTTCGTTCATTTGACCACCGAGTATTGGAAACGGACTTGACCCACTAGCGCTCGGCAGCCGCTATCCGCGGATGAGCGTGCGCAGACAGCCCCGAGCTTTGCCATCGTGCTGTGGAACATACCGAAAGAGTAGCACTGAACTGTCGGCGGACAAGCCGAGCACCTGTAGGAGAGCTCCGACAATTAAATTACTCGTACTTGGATCACGCTGCCGATGGTCGGCGGGGCCTGGTGCGCGACATGCGCACAGTGCGATCGGGCCGAGATTTAGGCCATCGGCCACGGGCTCCTGCGCGGCCAGCGAAGGGATGGCGCACGACGATCGGACGCGCCAGCGGCCATGAATTTTACTTTATATATACGCCGCTTTGGATTGCGGGCTACGCGGCTCCGGGCGGCTGCGCCCGGATCACGATGCCGTCGAAAGGGGGCTGGCTAAAACGAAGACGGGCGAAGAACCCTCGAGGTTCTTCGCCCGTCCCCGCAGCAACCTGTTCCTGGCTCAGGAACCGGAGACCCTCACTGCGGTTGCATCCACACCCTTCACGTCCTTGACCTGCTGCACCACCTGCTTGACGTGCTCCACGGCGTCCGCACTCGGGACCGTGCCCGTCAGAATAACCACACCATTGATGGTTGTGACAGAGAGGTTGGCGGCCTGGCCGGCCGAGTCGGCCGCGATCTGCGACTTCACGGCGTCCGTGGTCAGGCGGTCCGAATTGGCGGAATCCGCACCGGCCGCACGCGCCTGCATGGTGGTGGTCACTTCGCCGCCGCTCAGAGCCGGCGCCCCACTGGGGGCTGTAGCCTCAGCAGCGGCGGTGCCAGTGTGCGAATCCACAGCGCCGGGCGCGGCATCGATCGTGCCGCCATTACTTCCGACCAGGGCGCCGCCGCCGGCCGCCGAGGACGAGGTGGCCAAGGCGCTAGTGCCGGTGTTGGCGCTGTCAGCCGCCGGAACTCGGGCACTGGCGGTTTCCTCCGCCACGTTCGGCTTGGTGGCGTTGAACGCCGCGGGCGGGGTTACCGCAGATTCACCGGTCTTGGGTTCACTGGGCTTGCTGCGCTGATGCGTAGCGGCTACCGGTGATTCCTTCGCGGTCGATTTTGGAGCGGCGACGCTTGCTTGCGGAGCCGTAGGCGTGGCGTCCGCGGCGGCCGCTGCAGCCGCGCTGCTATCCGCCGCCGGCGCTGCGCCCTCCGCCATCGGGGGCGGCGCCGTCTCGGGCGTTTGGTTACTGGCCTGCGGTGCCGTGGTATCCGGAAGCGCAACGGGGGGCGAGCTCGCGCTGCCCCTGGTCAGGACGGCGCGATGCACGTCGACCGCGACCACACCAATGCCGACCGCGGCGATCAAGGCGACACCAGCGCCCACGACGAGTTTATGGGTTTTCTGCACGTCAGTATTCATGTCGGAATCCTCCATTAACAATCGAACGAGAGCGCGCTCCATGGTTTTAAGCCGGAGCCATCACACCACTCACGATTCCAGTAGACACGCACACCCCGCGATCGAGTAGGTACAAATCTCGACTTTGCGGGCAAGTGATTGCCTACAGAAAACCGGGGCCGCGGCGGCCGGCGTGCGCACTTTCCTGCAGGGAAATCATTAGGTTCTTGAAAGCACACGTCATAACGCCGAACCTGCAAAAATAGGGCGTAGGCGGCCACTGACGGTGGATCGGGCCCCCGTCCGGTAGGCGTATCGCGGCCCCCGGAAGAGCATCCCGACGTCCCGATGGGGCATGAGCAGCCTGGCGCATGCGCAGCTTAGGAGATGATGTGACCTACCAGCGTCCGGTGCTGAAATTCAACGGCCCAATGAACGTGCGCAGCACTTCCTTAGCGATCCTCGCCATCCTGAGCATGATCTACTTTCTGCGCATGGCGCAGGCGGTATTCATCCCGGTCACGATCGCCATCGTGACGGCCTGCGCACTGGCGCCGCTGGTGCGCTGGCTACGCCGACGTGCGCATGTCCCAAAACCAGTCGGGGCCGCCGCGGTACTGCTGTTGCTCTGTGCACTGCTGGGGATGGGTCTTGATTCCCTGCAGCCTCAGGTGCTGCACATCCTGGACGTCGTGCCGCGTGCCACCACGAAATTCAGCGCGGCCATGCGCGCCAACGCGCGCAACCATGACGGCGCCTTACAAAAGCTGAACCGAGCCGCCACCGAGATCGAGCGCGCCGCGGCGGCCGCGAATACCCCCGGCGCGACGCCCCAGCGCGCCGTTGCCAGACCGTCGTCCGCTCCGGCTGAGCCGCCCATCAATGTGCGCGACTACATCATGATGGGCACGGCCAACGCCGTCGCCGGCTTTGGTCAGCTCATCGTGGTGCTCTCCCTGACCTTCTTCCTGCTGATCTCGGGCGACAGCTTTCGACTCGCCCTGCTGCACGCCAGCGGCCCCGGCCTCGCCAAGAAGAAAGTGACTTTGAGAATCGTTGCCGAGACCATGGTGCACATTCAGCGCTACCTGCGGCTGCAGATCGCCACCAGCCTGCTGCTGGGCGTTGTGGTCGGAATCGCCTTTGTGGCGCTGGGCCTCGACAACGCCGTGTTCTGGGCCTGCTGCGGCGCCCTGCTGCACATGATCCCGTACGTCGGGCCCGCCGTCTTTCTGGTCATCGTGTCCATGGTGGCCTACGTTCAGTTCGAGAGCTGGGTACCGGTGATCGCCGTCATCGGCACCATTTTGCTGAGTACCGGGATCATCGGCATGCTGCTGGTGCCCTGGCTGACCCAGAGAGTCAGCCGGCTCAACGCCGTCACGGTATTCATTGCCCTGCTGTTCTGGAGCTGGCTGTGGGGGACGTGGGGACTGCTCTTGGGGATACCCATCATGCTGGCGCTGAATGTCATTTGTGGGCGCATCGAGGGTCTGCAGTCCCTCAGTTATTTCCTCTCATCGACGCCGACGTCCCGGCGTCGGTCCAAGAGTCGTGCGGACCAGACTGTCGGACAGGCCGACCGGCCGCAGCCGGCTTCGGGCAATTAAAGCGTGCATCAGCAAGGGCCTAGCACTGCAGGCCCCCGATGTGCGCCCGGTCCGGCCCTCCCTTGACATCGGATCTGTCCTACGTCGTTTGCAGCCGACTGCGTACAGCCGGTGCGCCGACAGTTGTCGATAATCACTCCCGCGATCTGGGAGACGTGGCTATTCGACGACGACTAGCACGTCAGCCTTGAATGTGACCAAACGAATAAGGAGAACGGGGTGTTAGAAACTATTGCGGTCGTATTGGTGTTGTTGTGGATCCTCGGCATGGTGAGTTCATACACCTTGGGCGGGTTCATTCACATACTTCTGGTGATCGCCCTGGTGGTGATCGTGATTCGCGTCATCCAAGGTCGCAGGCCCTTATGACGCAGCACCAATGAGCCAGCTCGCTACGACGCGGCGCAAACAACTGCCCAAAAGCGAATTTGGGCTGCCCGGCAGCAAAAAGTACCCCATGCCGGACCGTCGGCACGCCGCCAATGCGAAGGCGCGCGCCAGTCAGCAAGTAAAGGCTGGGAAGCTGTCGGTCAGTGCCAAACGCCGCGTCGACGCCAAGGCCAATCGCGTCCTGGCCAAGTGAGCTCGGCATCGCCCGGCGGCCGCCTCGGTTGACGATAAGGTCATCGCAGGGGTGCCGCTGGCCGATTGCCGTTCCCTCCTGCGTGTCACTTAAGCTCGCGCGTGCCGGCCGTCTGGCGACGCTGCCGCCGCGCCTAATCATCCACTAATTGAGCTTGTTTCTGATCGAGCTGAGGACGGCCGGGAGGCGGTCAAAGTCCATTCCCTTATCAAGGAATTGTTCGACCCCGAGCTCCTTGGCCCGCTCGGCGAAGGTGGGGAGTGAAAAATTGGTGAGCACAATAACCGCCGGTCGCACCTTGCCGAGCGCGCGCAGCACACCAAAACCCGATCCTTCCTTGAGCTGCAGGTCCAGGATGATGGCATCCACATCGAAGGCCCGCGTCATCGCGACCGCGGCGCGTTCCGTATCCGCGGTCCCTATGACCTCGACGCCTGGCATCTGGTCCAGGGCCTCACGCACGCGTTCAGCGAGCAGCTTGGAATCTTCAACCAGAAGTACACGCATCATACGCACCTGCAGAAGGGGGCTTAAGCCCGGAAAAGTGTTCGGCCATGGGAGTTTCCGGCCCCGAAGCTGGGCATGGCGCATGATTCGTTCCGAATCATGAAAAGGTCGTAATTCGAGCGAGCCGGGACCATGGCGTATTCCAGTAGTGATCGGGCTGTGGTGGCGTGCGCAGATTGGCACACCGCCACGCTGAACCTTTGCCGGCCCCGGAGCAGTCGGTTCAGGCCCTGAACGGGGGTAAGGAGCGACCTACAGCCATATAGGAGTAAGTTCTGTTAAATTTCCCCGCCGTGGGGGATCCCATAAAAATCATGATCGCCGAGGACAATGCGGACTTGCGGGCGACCATGGTTTCGTTGCTCGCTGCCGAAACGGACCTCTGCTGCGTCGCGGAGACCGACGAACTGGAAGCCGTGCAAGCGCTGGCGACGGCGGCCGGACCTCACGTGATCATCCTGGACATCGAACTCAAGGGGCGATCGAGCCTGGGCCGCCTGCCGCAGCTCAAGCGCGAACTGCCTGCCGCGCGGTTTCTGGTGTACAGCGGTCACGCCCTGCCCGCGCTGATCGAGGCCGCGCTGGCCGCCGGCGCCTCGGAGTACGTGCTCAAATCCGGCGATCCCGAGGAGCTGATCAGCGCGGTTCGGCGCTGCGCACGATGCCTAAAGCGCGTGCAGGGCTGCACGGGCTATCGCCGCCCGCTCATCTTTCGCCTGGAAGAACACGTCGCGCTCGAGGATCGACCGGACTTAGGCGGTCGCCACCGGCATCTCGATTTTGCCGCGCACAATATGAGCGCGCTGCAACAGTTGCGCCGCCAACCCCGGATCCGAGCCGCTCATGCTTTCCTCGGAGGCCCGCAACAGTGCCTCGAGGTCCAGGATCAGACTGTCCAGGAATCGGCGCACGTCGCGGGCGTTGAGTCGCGAGTCGGCGGCGATGCTCTCGAGCGCGCGTTCTAGGTGGTGGACTCCGTGCGGGTGCTCGCCCGCACCAGCCGCCGGTAGGGTGTCCGCCGGAACCGGCAGCAGCATTTCCGCGAGCGCAATGGAGTTGCCGTCGGGATCTTCAATCACCAGGGTCCGCTCGGCGGACGATCTGATGACATCCCCGGCTTCAATGCCCCACTTGTTGAGCTGCAGCATCTCTGTGTCCAGATTGCCGACGGCTAGCGCCATTGACCCGTGACCCGCACGGTCCGGCTGCTGGTGCAACTGCAGCCGGCCGCCCTGCTCGAAGATCCATTCCACCACGCCATCCTCGGCGCGATCCGGTCCCCGGCCGACGAGCCTTTCATACCACGGCAATGAGGTTTTGAGATCCTTGACTGCAACACTCGCAATTGCATTTCGTATCGACATGGTAACCACGGCAATCGGAATCGGTGCGTGGATCGTACGCAGCGTGCGTCGCGCGTGCTGTAGGACAAGTTATTAATTGTGTTAGACACGTCGGCACTCCGCGACAGATTTGCCGCGACATCCGCAATGTCGGTGCTATCCCACATCGGCGCGGCTTGAGCACCGGCATACGCGAATCCGCATCGGTCAGACAATCGCACACACCCGAAGATTTCAAGGAGCAGGTTATGGCCTCTGTCAACCGGGCTACTCGCGAAAGTCCGCTGCACATCAGCCTGCGTGGTTTGATGAATGGCCGGTGGGAAGTGCTGTGCGACCGGATGAGCGAGCCGCTCATCAGTGTGAATTCTCGCGAGGCCGCGTTCGAGTATGCGGTGCTGCTGGCGGTGGCGCATCCGCCCACCACCATTGACCTTGCCAGCTGAGCGACGTGAACCGAGATCGCGCGGCTGCGATCCGCCTTGAGACATTCGCGCCAAGTCATCGCCGAGACGAGGGCACGGCGAGCTGATGCGAGGCGAAGGCCCGCCCAAGACACAGCGCACCGGCCCACATGAACTCAGGGTACCAATCACTCAAGGAGCCACTTATGAGTCTTAAAGAGCAGATTCAGGATGCAAAACATGCCGTCGTCAATGCGCTCAAGCCCACGGACGAGCGCGCGACCGATACGGACATCTTAGACACATTGAAACAGGAGCATGACGCGGTCAAGGAACTCCTGAAGAATCTGCAGGACGCGGAGGGCTCTGCGCAGCGTCACGGACTGGTGCGGCAGATCGCGGCGGCACTGGTGCCCCATTCGGTGGCCGAAGAGAAGGTCGTCTATGAGGCGGTCATTGCGCTCACGGACCAGCAAGCCCAGCGCGACGGCTACGAAGGCGTGCTCGAGCACAAGTGGGCCGCCAAGACCCTGGAACGTCTGGAGGCGATCGACGACGCCACGTCTTCGGAGCACAAGGCGACGGCAAAGGTGCTGCGGGAACTTGTGGAGCATCACATCAAAGAGGAAGAGCACAATATTTGGCGGGACGTGCGCAAGCATTGCTCCGACGAAGATCGTGCACGTATGAATGCTCTGTACTTGACTGAGAAGACCAGAACTCGGGTGCCTGGCGCGGGCTAAGTTCCGCGCGGCGGTACGGTAGACGCCCCAGAGTATCTGGCGTTTGTCGGTTGGCAGCTGCCATCCCGTGGCGGCTCTGGGCCCGCTGTATTCGGCGTAAGTGCCGATCCGTCTTCCGGGCCCGCCCTATATGAGCGCGCGGGGCTGAGCCTTGCATGCACTGGCTGCGTGCTGGAGTGGTCGTAGCCCTTGTCCTGCACAGGGTTCGGAATTTCACCGATAGGCGTCGACCGTGCTTTTCTATTAACTGGGACCACTTAGGAAACCGTCAGGCGAAGAAATCTGTGGTCGGTTGTCCATGCTCTCAAAGGAGGCAACCCTGTGAAATTTTTCCCATCAGCACTGCTCGTCGCGAGCCTCAGCGCACTGGCCGTACCGGCATTCGCCTCCAGGACCTTGGGTCCGGATGTGGGAGCGACCACTCACCTGACCACCAAGGAATGTCTGGCCATGCAAGCGGCCAAGAATGACGGTGCCAGTCGCGCCGACATGAAAAAGGCCTGCCAGTGGACCACCGCCGAGAATGGCTCGAATAATCTGTCCGGAACCGAAAGGCCCCGGGCGATCGACTCGACTCCTTACGGAGAGTTGCCGGGCAACGTGGTGACCCCGCCACCCTGGTAACACGCAGGACTACTCACCGGAACGCCGGCGCGATAGGCGCGTGACTAAGGTGACGGGGTCGGCAGGGTGAACCCCTCGGCGCGCTTACGCGTCTATCCTCGGGGATTCGAGAGCAGTGCCCTAGAGCGGCCAATCATGAAAGCTGAGCAAACCGGTGCGGCAGTTTGAGCTGTACTAGGTGGCCGGCCATAAAAAACTCGGCCAGCTGGGTTCATGATTCCCCGCAGTTTGCTCACTGTCTTGGGCGGGCGCAGTGCCGCGAACCACGTCCAGGGCGCCGCAATCCCTGAACACCGCGGCCACCCGAGTCGCGGCTCGGGAATTATGCGCACACGCGGAAACTGTGGCGGCTCCGCGTTCCACGCGCTCGGCCAGCCGCTCGGCGCGCGCGGGATCACCATCGGGAGAAAACAGCGCGCGCAGAGAGGCCAGAAATGTGTCGCGCGCCGCGGGCATGGCCGCCACCCTCGACTGGCCGGGGCCTTGCACGGCGGCCAGCACGATCCGATCGATGGGGAAGCCGCTCACGAGCAATTTCGCTCGAGCCAGGCGGGCCAATTCGTAGTCATCGAATAGACCCAGTAGCGTGGTGTTCATGCCAGTCTCCCTATGTTTAGCATGAGCGAATAAGGGCGCTGATGATGGTACACATAGAGTTGGATACTTCACGTAGGCGAGTTCTGATTGCGGCGCAGGCCGGGACTGGCATTTCGCGAGATATTTTTTTGCAGGATCAGGCGCGCCGTTACGCGCCAACGCTCGCAAGCTCAGAGCTCGATGCGCTAGCTGACGACCTCGCTACGCGCCTCAAAGAGTGGGAGGCGCACCACGAATTCGGCGCCAGCGCCGAGACCGTCACTTCCGGCCCGCACGCTTCCGCCGTGCAATTCGACCAGGCGCTTGACCAATGACAGGCCGATGCCCAGCCCGCCCTGCGCGAGTTCAGAGGCTCCCTTGACCTGCGTAAACATGTCGAATATATGCGGCAAGGCTTCGGCAGAGATGCCGATTCCGCAGTCTCGGATCACCACCAACACTTCATCACCCTGCCGTTCGGCGCTGAGACCGATACGGCCGCCGCGCGGTGTGTATTTGGCGGCATTGTTCAGGAGGTTGACGAATACCTGGGCGAGCCGCGTCACATCGGCGTTGACGATCAGCGCTCCAGCCGGCGGAACATAAGTAAAATTCGTGACCCATCTGGACCATGAGCGGACGACTGGTCTCCAACGCGCTTTGCAGTACCGTGGCAAGCGCCACGGGTGTCTTCTGGAGCTCGATGCGCCCGCTGCTGATCCGGCTCACGTCCATCAGGTCGTCCACCAGGCGGATCAATTGCTGGAGCTGACGGTCCATCATGGCGCGCGTCTGTTCGCCCGAGGGGCTCGAGTGTTCCACGCGCTTTAGCACCTCAAGACCCATGCGTATCGGCGCCAGTGGATTGCGCAGCTCGTGCGCCAGCGTCGCCAGGAATTCGTCCTTGCGACGGTCCGCCATCATCAGCGCTTCCTGCATCTGCGTGTGCTCGGTAATGTCTCGGTTCGAGCCAATCACCCATTCCGCGCGTCCTTTCTCGTCGGTGCGGACCGTCTCCACGGCATGAATGTATCTGAGCTGACCGTCGCTGCGGCGCCGGATGCGGAACTCCCGCGTGCTCTTCTCGCGGCACTCGTGCAGCCCGGCTTCAAACTGGCGCAAATCCTCCGGCTCGATGGCCGCACGCCACATCTGGTAGGTCACCCTCCCGTCCGGAGTCGGCGGGATGCCATAAATCTGAAACAGGTGCGGGTCCCAGCGGATGGTGTTGGTGGCGAGGTGCCATTCCCAGATGCCCACCCCGGTGGCGTCGGTGGCCAGCCGCACGCGCGATTCGCTCTCCGACAGCGCCGCCTCGGTGGCCCTGCGGTCGGTGATGTCACGCGCGATCTTCGATGCTCCGATGATCCGGCCCCTGGAATCCACGATGGGAGAAATGCTGACCGAGATTTCCACCAGGCTCCCGTCCTTGCGTCGGCGGCGGGTGTCATAGGCTTCAACCCGCTCGCCGCGGCGAATCTTCTCCATGATCCGCAGCTCTTCATCACGCTGCTCGACGGGCAGGAGCATCGTGATCGGCTGGCCGATGGCCTCCGCCGCGGAATAACCGAAGATCCGCTCTGCGGCTTCGTTCCAGCTGTGGATTATCCCGCCGAGATCCTTGCTGACGATGGCATCGATTGAGGTATGGACAATCGCCGCCAGCTTGCCCCGGGCCAGCTCGGCCAGCTGCTGGTCCGCCGGTATTTTTTCAGGCGGCGGCGGGCTGTGCTCCGACTTGGTTTCGGGCGTAATGCCGACGGATTGCTGGTTGGCGTTCAGGCCGCCCGGGTTGGGGGCCCGGTCGGTGAACTCGCGCAATTGTGCGATGATGAAATTGACGACCCCGCGCTCGTTGCCGACGGGCGCGAATGCGAATTCGAGATTTGTGACTTCCCCATCCGCGCCGATATCGGCGTCAAACCGCACCGAATCGCCTGCCGCCGCGCGTTTCACGGCTTCGCGTACCGTCTCGGCCACGGCCGGCGTTCCCTGCAAGCAGCGCGCTTCCCAGACCGGAATGCCCACCAGTTCCACTCTCGGCCCGCCCGGAGCGAGCGGCGCCGGGTGGTTGGCTGCCATCACGACCCCATTGGGCGTCATCAAACCCAGAAAATTGTTTGCGCCTGTCGTGCAGACCTTCGCTTCGCCGCCCGCTGGACTGCCGTGCGCCTCGCCGTTCGCTTTGCGCGGCGCGCTGTGCTTGGTTTCCGCCGAGCGCGTGCGCGCGACCGCACGGCCTCGCCTGCCGCTTGTTTTGGATTTCTCGGAGTCCCTCATCGGCCACTACCCCAGGTCTATAGCGCTGGCGGGTACCTCGAACATCGGCACATGCGCAATGCGGTTGGCGGCGCGATATGTTTTCTTTACCAAGCTACGCGCGAATCTGAAACGCACCAACCCATCGAGGGTATCCAAAGGTGGGTGGCATCGCAGTAGGCCAGCTCCTACATTTACCCGATTTGCCCGACGAGACTCCGGGCCTTTTAACTGACCGTATGCAGCATTGGCGACGGCGCGGAACGAGGGCCGCCGGTGACCAGCTATCCGGACAACGATCTCATACTCCCGCTTGCATGTTCTCCGGCCCGGCATTTTCCAGAACGTCGTGTGCCGCTGCACGCCAGCCGGCCCAGCGCCTGCTGATCGGCTCCAAAAGGCGGCCCACAGCCCGAGGGCTGGCACGCTCGCCCAGAAATGATCCCCACACTCGGCCATAGAGGCCAGGCGACACAGTTTTACGAGTTCAGTCGGCAAACCATCCATTGTTATTCTCCTCAACCACTCACTGCATTTCGGGCGAGTGCAATTAAAACCAAACCGAAACCGCCACCGATGTAGGAAGGTGCGAGCAAACACGGTCAGCCAAGTGCTGTTCCCGAATTCAGGGCGCCGTTGGCCGCGCGCTCGTCTCCGGTAAATCTGCCCGTGCGGACTGTCGGCAAGTGACGACGTACAGCGAACACCGTAGCGAATGCGCCGGCTGAACTGTCGGCGCGGGCTTACATGACTTTCAACTTCGGCTGACATTCAAGCCTGCCACCGACGCTCTACGCTGCGCACCAATAGCATCGCTGAATGGAGCGACCGTCAATGAAATACCTAGCGTCTCTATTTGCGGCGACTCTCGTTTGGACCGGCACTCTCGCGGTCAGCGAGGCCGCCCAGCAGGCCCTGCAACTGACCGGTGCCTCGGAGACACCTGCCGTGGACACCAAGGCCAGCGGCATGGCCACGCTCAACGTGGATGACAACGGCATGGTGAGCGGAGGGCTGAAAACCAAGGGCATCGAAGGCACCGCCGCGCACATTCACATGGGCGCACCCGGAGCCAGCGGGCCGCCGATCATCACGCTCGAGCGCGCCGGCAAAGATCAGTGGATGGTCCCCGAAGGGGCCAAGCTGTCGGTCGACCAGCTCGCCGCCTATAAGAAGGGCAAGCTCTACGTCAACGTGCACAGCAAGGCGCATCCCTCGGGCGAAATTCGCGCCCAGCTCGAATCCCCGACTGCGCCCTAAGGCGACTGCAAGTACACGAATAAAAAGTACGGCACACCTCGGAGTACAAAAAAATGACGAACCGACGCCATGAGATCTACCAGCAGCGCGATGCCATATTGGACCTGGCCTCTTCGGGCTACACGCCCAGGGCGCTGGCGAGCCAGTTCGGGATGACCGAATGGGCCATCCGGCGTTGGGTCGCGCAGGCGCGACGGCGCGAGCAGCTGCCCTACTGGAAGCAGATGGCCGGCGCTGAGAGCCGCGATGAGCGCAACTAGATCAGTGCAGGAGTCGTCGACAGGCGCGTGCGAGCCTGCTGCGTACACCCGCAAAGTGTTTTTAAGTTTGTCCCAAGAGTAAGTAACAGGAGCTACCATGAAAACGATTCTTGCAATCACAACGCTCGCGCTCAGCGCCTCGCTGACGCCCGCGTTCGCCACTTCGGACCCCGCCGCGCCGCCTCCCTCGGGCACGGTGGACCGTTCACAGCCGACCGCCTATGTGAAGGACTCGGCCATCACGGCGAAGATCAAGGCCAAGCTGGCTGAAGAGCATGTCTCCAGCCTTGGTCACATTCACGTCGACACGGATGCCAATGGCAAGGTCTATTTGAGCGGCACGGCGAAGAGCCAGGCCGAGATCGATAAGGCCGTCTCCATTGCCCAGACCACCGAACACGTGGTCGGGGTGCAGAACGACCTGACCGTCCGAGCCGACGACTAATAGCTGGCGGTGTCCGGCGCCCGCCGCCCCCACTAGCCTCCATGCCAAGGCTCGTCAAGAGTCGCCGCACGGAGGCGGGCTCACGGACACCGCCGCTTTCTTCTAAGCGGCGGCCTTCCCGCGCGACGCTTTTCCTTGCGTTTTGGTTGCTTGGCCTTGCCGCGCTCAGCGGATGCGCGTCACTCCCGGCGAGCAACAGCTACCAGAAGCCCGCTTCGGCCGCGTATGCGCACCCCGAAGACACCCGCATTGCCAAGGCGTTTGCGGCCGCCGCCGCCGCTCACAGCGGCAGTTCCGGGTTTCGCATCATCTCCCGGGGAACCGACGGATTTGCGGTACGCATGCAGCTCATCGATGGGGCGGAACACTCGCTCGACCTGCAGTACTTCATCTTCCATCAGGACGAGACCGGCCAGTTGATTACTGAGGGACTGCTGCGTGCCGCGGACCGCGGCGTGCACTTGCGCCTGCTCGTGGATGACGGCGCCATCGTTCCCGGGGACGGCCGCATCCGCTTGCTGGCGGCGCATCCGAACATCGAGGTCCGGATATTCAATCCGTTTGCCTATCGTGGCGAGACGGTGTTCGGGCGCGGGCTGGAGTTCATGTTTCACCACGGCCGGCTCGACTTCCGGATGCATAACAAGCTGCTGTTGGTGGACAGCTCCTGTGCCGTGATCGGCGGCCGCAACATCGGTGATGAGTATTTCCAGATCGATCCGCAGGCGCAGTATGCGGACGACGACGTTTTTGTCGCCGGGCCTACGGTGCACGAGCTCTCGGCCACCTTTGACACTTTCTGGAACAGCGCGCTGGCCTATCCCGTGGAAGCACTGTCGGGCGGGCGACCGACCGATGCGCAGTTGGCCGCTTATCGCGCGGAGTTGTCCGCCACGCGGCAGAAAGCCCAGGAAGCCGGAGCGAGTTACCTGCACGACGCCGCCAGCGGTGAGCCGCTGTCGGGCATTCTGAACGGTGAACTGCCGGTGGTGTGGGCCCCGGCACAGGTGGTCTGCGACGCGCCCGATAAGCGCAAGGAACACAAAGCCACCGAGCGCGGACCCTTCATCTACAAACCGCTGGCCGAGACGGTCGCCGCGGTTCGCACCGAGCTGCTGATGATCACGCCCTACTTCGTGCCGACGCCCGACGAGAGCCGGGTACTCAAGGATTTGCGTCAGCGCAATGTGCGCGTGGGCATCCTCACCAATTCACTCGAATCCACCACCGAGATTTCGGCGCACGCGGGTTACCAGCGGCACCGCACCGAGATGCTGCAGGCCGGGGTCGAACTGCACGAACTGCGCGCCGCGCCCGACAATCCGCGCGGGAGCGGTGAGTCCGCGGCGCTGCTGCGCCATGGCAATTACGGCCTGCACGCCAAACTGTATACCTTCGATCGCAGCAAACTGTTCATCGGCTCGATGAACTTCGATCAGCGCTCCGCCTGGCTGAACACCGAGATCGGTCTGATCATCGACAGTGACGAGCTCACGCAGCAGGCGGTCGCGCGCTACGACGCCATGACGCAGCTGGGCAACGCTTACGAAGTCTCGCTGCGAACGGACGCGGAAGGGCACCCCACTCTGGTCTGGCGCACGCGTAAGGGCGATCGGCTGATCGAGACCGTGCATGAACCCTCGCGTAATGTCTGGCGCGGTGTTCAGGACGATTTTCTCCAGCTGCTGCCCATTGACAGTGAACTTTAGGGCGTCGGTACGCCCTTGATTATGTAGAAGAATCATCGCCCGAGAGCCGTCGGCACGGGCTGACATATCAACGACTTGTGGGCCGACAGCCCGGCGCCCAGCGGCGCGGCATGATCATCAACGCCACTTCTATATACGGATACTGGAGAAACACCCCATGGACAAGGTTCAAACCAACCAACCCAACCAGACCAGCAACCAGAGCGATAAGCCGCGAAGCGACGATCTGCCGGGAACCTCGCGGGACCCGACGGGTCGCGTGATCAGCGACAAGCCCTCGCAGGGCAAGGGCCGTCAGGACCAAGGTTCAAACCCGCAGCGCGGCGGTTCAGACCAGCCACGCAGCGGCTCGGATCAGCAGCGCGGCGGTTCAGATCAGCGCGGCAGCTCGAGCTACCGCCCGGAATCTGACACGCGGAAAGGTTCCTAAGCCGGCTAGGGAACGTGCCGCGGAGCTCGCAGGAGCTCCGCTGCATTCCCAAGGACGAGATACATGGGCCTGCTCAATGCCACACTCACGCGCGCCAAGTATGGGCTGGCCGCCGCCTGTGATGAGCTCGCCTTTGCGATCGGCAACCTGCCGGCGCGTTTCACGTCGGTCCGCCAGACGCGCGATGTGGCGTACGGGGAAGATCCGGAACAGCGCCTGGATGTGTACGCGCTGCCGGAATTGCAAAAGCGGCCGGTCGTGGTGTTCTGGTATGGCGGTGGGTGGACCGACGGCCACAAGGAAGAGTACCGGTTTATGGGCACCGCGCTCGCCGAGCGCGGCTACGTCGCGGTGTTGCCCGATTACCGCAAGTTTCCGGCGGTGAAATTTCCCACCTTCGTGCACGACGGAGCGCGCGCGCTGGTCTGGGCGCGTCACCACGCGCACGAGTGGGGTGGCGATCCGTCGCGCATTATTGTGATGGGCCATTCCGTGGGCGCCCACCTGGGCGCCATGCTGGCCTATGAACCCGAGTACATGCGTGCGGCCGGTGGCGCGCGCCGCTGGATTCGGGGATTCGTGGGACTCTCCGGGCTCTACGCGCCGGTCCCCACCAACGACGTGTTTCGCCAGATCATTCCGCCCCCGTACCGGAGCGACGACTGGCAACCGCTGTGGCATGTGGATCGCGGGGCGCCGCCGAGCCTGCTGCTGCATGGCCTTGAGGACCGCCTGGTCAATCCGATCGAGACCGTGCGGCTTCGCAATGCCCTGGTCCGGCACGGGGTGCACGTCGAGATGGAGCTGTATTCCGGCCGCTCGCACGCCGACACCGTGGCCGCATTCTCCCCGCTGGCCCGTCGCCGGCTCCCGGCGCTCAAGAGCGCCGCACGCTTTATAGAGCGGCTGCGGCCGCGCCGCGCGGCCCAATCCGGCGGGATGCCGCTGATCACGCCCAACTTGAATTGTTCGGGCTAAGAACGCAGCCGAGGCAGTGCCCGCGCGGATGACGGCGCGGGCGCGGCGATACACGGGGTACCGTGGTATAGGGGACGGAAAGACGCGCCTGCACCCGGCCGGTCGGCCGGGTGTGTTCAATGCCATCGCAATCACGCTGCCGGGCCGCCCGCGCATCGCCCGCGGGCTCTTAGGGCAGCTTATTGAATCAGCCCGGTGCGCAGCGCGTAGGAGGTCAGGTCGGCGTTGGTCTTGAAGCTGGTCTTCTGCAGAATCCGGCTGCGATAGGTGCTCACGGTCTTGACGCTGATGCACAGCTCGTTGGCAATCTCCGAGACCGAGCGGCCGGCGGCCAGCTTGCACAAGGTCTGAAACTCACGCTCCGAGAGCGCGGCGTGCAGCGGCTTGCTGACGTCCGCGTCCAGATCCGAGACCAGAAAATCGGCCAGCGCGGCGCTCACGTAGCGTCGCCCGGACAATACCGTCTTCACGGCCTTGGACAATTCCTCGGGCGCGCTTTCCTTGGACAGAAAGCCATTGGCACCTGACCTGAGCACGCTGATGGCGTATTGCCGTTCCGGGTAGCCGCTCAGCACCAGCACGCGGGTATTCGGATGCAGGGCGCGTACCCGTGCCAGGATGTCGAGCCCGCTGCGGTCCGGCATGAAGATATCCAGCAGCAGCAGGTCCCAGGATTTGGCGCGCAACATGTCGAGCGTGTTGGAACCCGAAATGGCTTCGCCAATTTCAGTGACCTGGGGGTCCTGCTCGAGAAATTGCCGCAGACCCGCGCGCACCAGGGCGTGATCGTCTGCAATTAGGACTTTGGCCATTTCAATTTCCTCCGCGAATGCTAACTAATGGCTGAATGCGGTGTCACGGGTGTAGCCATTGAGCTTGTTATACAAGGTCTTTAGGCTGCAGCCCAGCGCTACCGCGGTCTGGGTTTTATTACCTTCAAAATACTGGAGCGTCGCCTCGATCAGCGATCTTTCGGCCTGTTTGAGGTTGACGGCGCCCACCTCGATGGGCAGTTTGGCGTGGCCGTGAGAGAGCCGGCCCGGGGTACGGGCGGCGACCTGGAGCGGCTCAAGTTCTACGCGCCGGTCGGCCAGGATATAGGCCCGCTCCACCGCATTACATAATTCTCGGACGTTTCCCGGCCAGCTGTGGGATCGCAGGGTGCCCATGGAGGCCCCCGAAAACTGCTTGCAGATTCCCGACTCCTCGTTGAGCCGCCTGAGGAAATGCTCCGCCAGCTGCTCGCGGTCGGCGCCGCGGTCCCGGAGCGGGGGCATCTCGATCGGGAACACCGCCACCCGATACAACAGGTCCTCGCGCAGCGTGCGGTCCTTCACGGCCTGCAGCAGGCAATGATTGGTCGCCGCAATCACGCGCACGTCGACCTCGATCTCGCGCGCTCCGCCGACCCGAAAGAACCGGCCGGTTTCCAGAACCCGCAGCAGCCGCACCTGCAGGTCGCAGGGCATCTCGGCGATCTCGTCCAGGAACAAGGTGCCGCCGTCGGCGCGCTCGAACACTCCGGCGTGATCGCGCACCGCCCCGGTAAAGCTCCCTCGCTCGTGACCGAACAGCTCCGCTTCGATCAGGGTCGCGGCGATCGCGCCGCAGTTGATGGCGACGAAGGCTCTGTCAGCGCGGGCGCTGTGCTCGTGCACGGCGCGGGCGGCGAGTTCCTTGCCGCTGCCGCTCTCGCCGATCAGCATCACGCTGGCATGCGTAGGACCGACGCGTCGGATCTGCTCGCGCACGAATTGCATCTGGGGCGAGTCCCCCAGCATGGACGCAAGCGCTGCCCCACTTTCCAACCGACTCGCTGTCACTTCACTTATCCCGCTTGTAATTTCTTCACGTGTATTTTTAACGCACACCTCGTGGCGAGCCAGCGGAGATTGCTCATGAGGGCATAAGACAATCGCCCGTAAGTTTGTCAGTGTTTGTCCCACATATTCTGACAAGTGCCTGACCGGCAACCATTTCAGTTCCTCCACGGCCAGAACGCCCGCACTTCGCTCGATGGCCTCCATCCGACGTCCGGCCCCTACTTGGAGTTGGCACGCGAGTTGCATCGTTATGGACAGGTCCGATTCCCGCAAGTTGCGTGGAGGTCGGAGTTATTAGCGTCAGGAATCATTAAAGAGGAGATAACGACATGCGCACTGCAACCCTAAGCATTGTGGCCATGGCAATGGTCACTTTCCTTGCAGCCTGCAACAAGGCGGAAAGCCCCAAAGAGGTCCAGAGCGACGTCGCCGAGGCACGGCAAAGCGCGGACCAGAAGGTCGATCAGACCGAGCAGTCGGCGGGCAAGGATGTGGAAGAGGCTCAGCAGGACGTCAACGAGGCCTCTGCCAAGGCCGGCGACAAGGTCAATGACAAGGAAAAGGACCTGAACTCGACCCAGGCCAAAGCCAACTACGACGTGGCCGTCAGCAAGGCCAAGGGCGACAACAAGATCGCGCTCGCCAAGTGTGAGTCGCTGAGCGGCGATGCCCAGAAGGCGTGCAAGGACGAGGCTAACGCCGCGCTCAAGAGTGCCAAGGCCCAGGCCGAAGCCGACCGGGCACGCCAGACCCCGCCGAGCTGATTCGACGGCTCGAAGGAAAGCTTCGAGTGTCTGACGGACGGAAGGGCACGGTATGCACTGACGCTGACCGTCGCAGGTTCCGTGTTCACTCTGCCGCTTGGAGTGGACACGGAAGCCTGCTGACGGCGCCGTCCGCGCCCACGGTGCCGCCGCTTTGACCTTTGGAGTCCAAAGACGCGTGCGCCGAATTGGATTTCCAAGCGATCGCATGTTGCCGCAAAGAGACAGTAACGACCGAGGCGACTGAGTATCCGCAGCCGGCGACAATCCGCTTCGTTTGAAGCGGCGTCAGCGCGTACTGACATGGCCTTAGGTTTCGCCCTGACAGCCACCGTCGGGCGCAAGACACACAATAGCGAACCGTAGCGGTTGAACTTTCTTGTTTGGACGCCGCTGTTAGGGGTGATGTATGAATTATCGAGATTGGTTGCTCTATCGCGCACAGCAGTACGAGACCGAGGCTGCCGAGCCCGAAGTCCTGCGCTACAACACGTGGCGGAATTATCAGATGGTCCGTGACTGGATCCGCCGCTCTGATGCCGCGCACCTGCCAAGACCCGCTCGTAGCGAGCAACTCGCAGGCTCGAGACTGGCCTGATCCCCTAAGGGGGTCGACCCGCACCGGCGCTCGCGCAAACGCCGAGATCGCCCATTGCTCAACCGTGCATCGGCCCGCGCCGATTTTTGTCTCTAGCCACGCCGCATTGAGCGGCGCAATTATTTTCCCGCCCATCACCGTATGACGAGCGTGCTTGCGCCTACCCGCTTCGGCGCCGCGCGATTGCACTCAACGAGGCGGGCTGCAGCTCGCTGCTGATTTCCTCGCTGCTGATTCCCTTATCGTCCGTGCTCTGCTGCAGGGCAGTGCAAATCGTCGCGCTTTGGCGTCGTCGTCGCGCCGCGCGTCGTCTCACATCAGCGTCTTTTGCAAATCATTCGACCCGGTGCAACGGTGTCACCGATTTCAAAATACGACTCATCACAGGGAGACGGTAATGAAGCGACGGCAGACTCTGCTATTCCTATCGATCGCCGCATTCATGCCTTTGCGTGCGCTGCCCGCCTCCCAGCAGTCGCAGGTGCTGGCCTACCTGAATTCGTTATAGGAGCGGCGAAGTGGCGCGCACCAGCCGCGGCGCGCACTGGGGTTGCGGGCGGTCCCCTCCCGACCCGCAACCCCAGGGGGGCGATGGGGCCTTGCGGGCGGCCGGCGCACGGCGCCGGCCCGTCAGCTGCGCAGCGCAAACATCCAGGCGGCGGCCACCGATCCCAGTGCGCCCAGTCCTGCGAGCCATTGCGGCATCCGCTCGAGCACGCGTTCCACGGCCGCGAATCCTGCGGTGGCCCCGAGCAGGCACCCGACCGTAAAGCCCAGCAGGTGCGCGACGATGTCGGTCCCCTCCCCGGCGGTGCCCAGCCACCCCAGCAGCACGGTGCCGGCCACCAGCGGCGCCCAGCGCCTGGCCCAGCTCTGGCGCAGCGGCAGGCGGATCTGCCAGGAGTGCGCGGCCATCAGGCCGAGCGCGGTGAACACCGCGGTCGATGCGCCCACCGAGCGGTAGCCCGCCGGAGCCCACTGCGCCTCGAGGCCATTCGCCAGCGCCGCACCGGTGACGATCAGGAGCCAGGCGGTGCCGGCCCCCAGCTGGCGCGCGGCCAGCATCCCGAACCAGACGCCGCCGCCCAGATTGGCGAACAGGTGCTCGGCGCTGACGTGCAGCGTGAGCGCCGTCCACAGCCGCCACCACTGCCCGCCCTGCACGAGCGCTCCGTCCAGGGCGCCGATCTCGAAGGCGTCGGCTCGCCACAGGCCGTTGGAAATCGCCAGCGCGACGCCCAGCAGCACCAGCACGTACATCAGCGCGCCCACCCAGGCGTTAGCGTGCATGCGCGGCGCGGGTGGCGGAGGTGGCGCGGGCACGTTTTCCAGTTTGTACTGGTGCAGATGCGCGAGGGCCCGTAGCGCCTCGGCAGCAGGCACGCCCAGGATCCATTCCGCGCCGTCGAAGCGGATCGCGCTCGGGATATCCACGGCGGCGAGCACCAGGGCGCGCTCCTCGCAGGCGGCCCGGCTTGCCGATCGAAAGACCTCCTGAAACTCGGCCGTATCGGCGCCGGAGCTCACGGCGCGGATTGCGCCGTCGCGGCCTCGAGGCGCCCGCTGGCCTCCAGCCAGGCGGCTTCCGCCTCGGCGCTCTGCTGCTCCAGTTCCTTTTGCTGCTCGAGAAGCATCCGCAGCTGCTCCCGCGCGGCGGGCAGGTACAGCTCGGGTGCCGCCAGAGCACGCTCGAGTTCGGCGCGATCGCGCGAGAGCTTCTCGATCCTTTGCTCCTGTTTTTGCACACTCGCCTTCAAAGGCCCGAGCCGATTGCGGTGCGCCGCGTCGGTGCGCCGGCGCTGCCGCCGTTGCTCCGCGCTGTCGCTCGCCGCCGGCGCGACCGCCACCGGCCGGGCCGGCGCCTCGGCAGCGCCGCTGTTCACGACGCGGACCGGGCCTCCGGCGGCGAGCCACTGGGCGTAGTCCTCGAGGTCGCCTTCGAAGGGCACCGCGCGCCCCTCGTGCACCACGATCAACCCGTCGGCCACCGTATTGAGCAGATGCCGATCGTGCGACACCAGCACCACCGCGCCCGAGAACTCCTGCAGGGCGACGCTCAGCGCCTGGCGCATCTCCAGGTCCAGATGATTGGTGGGCTCATCGAGCAGCAGCAGGTTCGGGCGCTGGTAGGTCACCAGCGCCAGCACCAGGCGCGCCTTCTCGCCCCCCGAAAACGGCCCCACCGGCTCGAACACGCGATCGCCGCGAAAGCCGAAGGTGGCCAGGAAATCGCGCAGCTCCGCCTCGGTCTGGCGGCGCGCCCGGGCACCGCCGGTGCGCCTGAGGTTCTCGAGCGGCGACTCGTCGGCCTTGAGCTGCTCCAGGTGGTGCTGCGCGAAGTAGCCGATCCTAAGATCGCGCGCCTCGGTGCGGGTGCCGCCCTGGGCCGCCAGTTCGCCGGCCAGCAGTTTCATGCAGGTGGTCTTTCCGGCGCCGTTCCGGCCCAGGAGCGCCAGCCGGTCGCCGGGCATGAGCGTGAACTTGACGTGACGGAGCAGCGCGCGCCCGCCATAGCCCACGCTCTGCCCGTCGATCGCCAGCAACGGGCGCGGCAGCTTGTCGGGCTCGGCAAACGCGAACTCGAACGCGGCCGAATCCACGTGCGCCGGGGCGATGCGCTGCATGCGCTCGAGCGCCTTGAGGCGGCTCTGCGCCTGGCGCGCCTTGGTGGCCTTGGCGCGGAAGCGCTCGACGAAGGATTCCATGTGCCGGATCTCGCGCTGCTGGCGGGCGTAGAGCGCCGACTGCTCGGCCAGTTCCGCGGCGCGCTGCAGCTCGAAGGCCGAGTAGTTGCCGCGGTAGGCGTGCACCTGCTCGTGCTCGATGTTGACGATGCGGTTGCAGACCCGGTCCAGGAACTCGCGATCGTGCGCGATCAGCAGCAGCGTGCCCGGATAGGCGCGCAACCAGCCCTCGAGCCAGAGGATGGCGTCGATGTCCAGGTGGTTGGTCGGCTCGTCCAGCAGCAGCAGGTCGGAGCGGCACATGAGCGCGCGCGCCACGTTGATGCGCACCCGCCAGCCGCCCGAAAAGGTGCGGATCGGCCGCTCGTCCTCGGTGTGATCGAAGCCCAGCCCGTGCATGAGCTGGGCGGCGCGCGCCCGCGCGTCGTAGCCGCCCACCTCGGCGTAGCGGGCATGCAGGGTGCCGAGCAACGCGCCCTCGTCGCGCTCGGTGGCGAGCGCCATCTGCGCCTCGATCGCCCTGAGCTCCGGATCGCCATCGAGCACGAACTCGATCGCCGGCTGGTCGGTGGCCTCGATGTCCTGGCTCACGTGCGCCAGCACCAGGTTCGCGGGCATCTCGAAGTTGCCCGCGTCCTGGTGCACGCTGCCGCGCACCAGCTCGAGCAGCGTCGACTTCCCGCTCCCGTTCTCCCCGGTGATGCCGACTTTCTCGCCCCGGAACAGGTTGAAGCTCGCCCCTGCGAACAGCAGGCGCGGGCCGCGACGCACCGCGATGTCGGTGAAATTGAGCATATCCGGCTCAGTGTGACACGCACGGGCGGCGCCCTAAAAGTTCCGGCGCAGCATTGCCGTGGCCGTGGCCGGGTCGGAGGGAGCCGCGAGGGGGCAGCCATGCAAGGAGGTCGACCTCACGGGCCGACCTCCTCGCCACTATTCCGCAAGCCGCAGGGCCTGCCTCGGTCCTGAACCTCCCGAAGGCTCAGGACCAATGCGCCCGTTCAGTCGGTGATCTCGACCTTCACGATCTGGCCCAGGCCCATCGGCGGTAGCCCGAAGCCGGCGTTTGAGACGTAAATCTTGCCGTCCGGTCCCCAGGTCATGGCCGTCGGAGTCGTCAGGTTGGTCACGATCACTTTGCGGTGTCCGGTGACATCGAAACGCACGATCTGGCCAGGCGTCGATAGCGCCATGGAGTCGGTCGTGGCTTCCAGCACATACAACCGCCCCTGCGTGTCGAACAGCACGCCCGTCACCACCGACAACCCGCTTCGGTTGACGGTGATGTGCCCGTCGGCTGTGAGCTTGAAGACGTGCGAGGAACCGGAGGGGATGCCGAACCGGTCAAGGTTGCCGAGGTAAAAATCGTCGTGCCACGTGATGGCCGTCGGAACAATGTGGCCGAAGTGCGCCGATACATCGACCACGCGGCTGATGGCGCCGGAGGTCGTGATCTTGGTGACCTCGCCCTGATTCGGCTCGACGGCGTACAGCGCGTTGCCCTGCGCGATCATGCTGTACCAGGTGCCATCGGGCTCATAGTCGCCGTTCATGTGATCGGTGGGATTGGCGGTCGGATGCGCCCTTAAGTACGCGCTGAGATCCGCAATCATCGTCCAGGTGTGGTCCTTCTTCACGCGAAACACGCCGTTGGGAATGCTCGGCACGCCGTGCGAGCAGCCGGCACTGGCCAGGATGCCGTACATGGTGTTGCCTATGAATGCGATGTCCGCAACGCCGCTGCCCAGGCCGCCGGCCTGGCTGGAAGGCAGGTTATCGACATAGGTCGTCACGGTGCCGTTGGTGTCGACCTTCGAAATGCGTGATCCCTTCCGGCTGCCGTAGTATTGCCCGGGTCCGTTGAGCCCCGCCGTGCAATTTCCAAAATCATTGGTGGGAGCCGCGATGATGTGACCGGTGGGGTAACCGCCTTCGCTCACATAGAGCGTGCCGCGCGGGCCGAACTTGAGGCCACGCGGATTGGTCAATCCGCCCGGCACGAACACCGACACAAGGGCCGAGGAACTTCCCGTGGGCGCCGGGACCTGCGCCTGCGCGGTTCCGGCCACGAGCCAGCGCGGCGAGCAATCCCGTCGCAACCCAACTGACAACCTTTGATCCCGTGGCCGGCGCCGCGGGACAGGCACGCGCAAGATCTTGCATCGGTGACATCTTCATGGGACTTCCTCCGATTTTTCGTTACAAATTATTGTTAACTCGTGCGCCTGGTGCGCACGTTCTTCATTTACCAATACTCCCACGTGGATATCGAGTCAATCGGCGCCTGACGCAAACTTAATCGTCAATCGGCGCTGGCCGGTGTTCGGTGGCGCGCTAGAAATTCCAGCGCGCACTCGCCATGACCGTGAAGGGCATCAGGGTCAGCGGATCGACGGCGAGCGCGGTGCTCGGAGCGGTGAGCTCGCTGCAGCAGCTGTTCTGACGGTTCAAGGCATTGGTGACATCGAGCGCGAACAGCACTTCGCCCCGTGTCAGCGGCAGGCGATACCCCGAGCGCAGATCGAGCGAGGCGAAATACGGCCAGCGCGCGCCGTTACGCGGTCCGAGCACGGGGTTCCCGGCGGCGTCGTACTCAAGCAGCGTGGTCGGCCAGCCGGTATGCGCGCTAAAGGCCGATCCCAGCGACCAGCGATCGTGCCGCCAGTCGAGCGAGCCATTAAAGCTGTGCGTCTGGTCCCAGCTTCGCAAGGTGTCGACGCGGTCGATCTCATCGCTCGCATAGGACCAGGCGTAGCTCAGGTGCCAGTTCCATATCTTGCTGGTATAGCCAGCCGAGACTTCCACGCCCCGCAAGTGCGCGCCGTTGGGATCGATGCGCACGCGGTCAGGTTCGATTTCCGGCAGGAGCGAGAGCGGATTGAGCTGGTTCTCGTAGCGCGGCCGCGGCATGGTCTGCTTTTTCTGATACAGCTCCGTGCGCCAGGCGATGCCGTGGCCATCGACGTGTTCGAGATCGATGATGGTGTGATCCGAGCTCTGCGGGCGCGCAAAGCCCACCTCGCCGTCCTCGACGTGCAACTCATCGACGCTATCGGCCTGGTGGAAGCGGCCCCAGCTGGCGCGCAGCCGGGTGCGCTCGTTCAGATCGAAGCTGAACATGACGCGCGGGTCCCACAGCCAGATGCTTTCCAGCCCTAAGCCCGAGGCGCGCTGTACGCGAAGTCCCCACTCGGTCGTGGTCCGTGCGCCGAGGCGCAGCCGATCGGCCACATACAGCGCGGCGTCGCGCCGGTACGGCGAGAGCTGCGTGTCGAGGCTCGAGCTGAGCGGCTTGCCGTACAGCTGCGCGATGGCCGGGGCCAGCACCTGCGAGTTCTGGTAGGAATAATCGGCATCGCCGGCGTGCCAGTCACCGCCGAATTCCAGCGTCTGCCGCTCGCTAAGGGTGCCGTGCATCTGCCAGCGGAAATACCACAGGTCCGAGGTCCGCTCGTCCGACACGTGGCCGGACGCGACGTTGGGATTGTCGAGCTGGCCCTCGCGCAGCGAGTGCAGGGCGCTGTAGCCCAGCCAGCTCTCGCCACGCCAGCGCTCATTGAACTGCTGCTCGCCGTTGAGCCAGAAGTAGTACCGCTCGCTGCTCAGCTGGGCGAACTCGCCGCGGCTGCTATCGAGCAGCGCCACTTCATCCTGCGAGAACAGAGACTCGCCGGTGATGGTGGTGGCGGCCGCCGGATGCCAGCGCAGCTTGGCCAGGCCATCGGAGAAGCTCGGCGTCTGCACGTCGCTCGCCACGCGGTCCATCAGGTCATCGAGCCGCCCGACGCGCGCGGAAATCAGCCCATCCAGGCCGTGGGTGTCGGAGATCGCGCCGGCCACGCGCGCCCCCACCATCATGTTGCTCGCACTCAGCGAGTTGGGGAGCGGCTGGTCGGGCGGCAAGGTACTCAGATCGACCACGCCGCTCATCCGCTCTCCGTAGCGCAGCGGAAATCCGCCGGTGTACACATCGATCGAGGAAATCAGCGCGGCGTCGAAGGCGCTGAAGGGCGATTGCTCGCCGGGCACGTGGAAGGCCTGGCCCACCGGAAATCCGTCGACCAGGAACAGCACTTCATCGGCGTCGCCCCCGCGCACGTTGAGCCGCGCGGTTTCACCGTTGCTCGCCATGCCCGGCAGGCGCGCCACCGCGCGCAGGGGATCGTCGGCGTATTTCGGTTGGTCCGCGAGGTCGCCATTCTCGAGGTGCCGCCCGCCCTCATCGCTCGCCAGGGTATAGCGGCTGGCGGCGACCGTGACCTGTTCGAGCCGACGCGGCGCGTTCGACGCGCCGGAAGCCGCCTCACTCGCCGCAGCGGCCGCCGGCGGCACGGCGGGAGTCATGCGCACCACGGCAAACAGGCCGGGGGCGACGTTCTTTAGGCCCAGCCCGAAGGGCTGCAGCAACTCAGCGGCGATGTCGGCGGGCGGCCCGGCCTTAGGCTCGGCGCTCACCCGCAGCGCGTCGGGCACCAGCTCCGAGCTGAATATCACGGAAAACCCCGGGCTGCGCAGGGCATCGAGGGCTTCGCTCAGGGGGCGGCCGACCCAGCCTGCGGCCCACGCGGGGAGCGCCAGGAACAGCACGATTCCCACAGCCCAGCGAAACAGCGCGATGGATTTCAAGGCCCGGTCGGGTCTAATCATGGCAAGCGCAGTATTTCCTCCTCACTGAGGAGACATTATGACGATTCGGACCCGGCCCGATCAGCTCCTCCCCAGGCGCGATCGACCGTGCCGGTCTATCGCCGCGCCGCGCAAGGACCTGCCGCTGTCGCTGCTCGCCCAGCGCGGCGGCTGCGCGCGTGCGAACGGGCCGCCCTTTTGATCCACCGCGCGAATCGCAGCTCTTAGCATGACCGATCGCGAGGAAGATCGGCGTCGGGTGCGGGCTCTGCTGGCAGGAGATGCTTCCGCATTCGACGCATTCTTCAATGAGTACTTTCCGCGGCTCTATCGCTTCGTGCTGCCGCGGGTGGAATACGCCATCGCCGACGCCCAGGACCTGTGCCAGGAAACGCTGGTGCGCGCGCTCCGGCGCCTGGCCACCTATCGCGGCGAAGCGGCCCTGTTCAGCTGGATTTGCCAGATTGCCAGCAACGAGCTCTCCGATTACTGGCGACGGCGGCGCCGCGACGGAACGCGGCTGGTGTTTGCCGAGGACGATCCGAACGTGCAGGCCATCCTGGCGACGCTCCAGGCCGACAAGTCGGACACCCCCGAGGCGCAGCGCTACAACACGGAAATCCCCCGCCTCGTGCAGGCGACCCTGGACAACCTGCCGGGGCGCTTCGGGGACGCGCTCGAATGGAAATACCTCGACGGCCTCGCCGTCGTGGACATCGCCCATCGCCTCGGCATCTCGACGGCGGCGGCACAGTCGGTGCTGCAGCGGGCACGCGCGGCCTTTCGCGAAGCCTTCGCCGCCATCGGCGACGTCGCCGTCCAGGACTGGCTGAGCAGCGATGGCCTGGGTGACTCTGAGGTCTAAAGCCATGACACACGAAGACGACGAAGCACTCAAGATCCTGTTGCGCTGGGCCGGCCGCCGGCCGACACCGCCCCCGGAGGTCGCCGGCGCGGTCTACAAGCACACCCGGCGCGCCTGGGTCGCGCAGGTGCAGCGGCGCAAGACCCTGCGGCGCGGCATCGGCTGGGCCGCGGGCGTGGGCGCGCTCGCGCTCGCCTCCTGGGGTGCCTGGAAGGCGTACCCGCACCAGATCATGGCCACGGTGAGGCCGGGCCAGGACGTGCTGCTGACGCACACGCTCTGGCATCCCTTCGCGGGACGCCTCGATGGTGAACTGTACGTGGGCGATGCGGTGCAGACCGGTGCGGTCGGGGCGCAGCTGCGGCGTGCCGACGGCTACGAGCTGCGCCTGTCGGCCAATACGCAACTGTCGCTGGCGACAGCGAGCACCGTGCGGCTGGGCCGCGGACGCGTGTACGTGCAGACCCAGGGCCTGCCCCATACCGAGGACCTGGTGGTGAGCACGGATCTGGGCAGCGTCGAGCACCTGGGCACCCAGTTTCTGGTCGAGCGCGAGGACGACACCCTGCTGGTGGCGGTGCGCGATGGCCGGGTGGCCATGCACTACCCGCAGCACCAGGCGGTCGAATTGAGTCGACGGCCAGGCCGCGCGCCTTGATCCGGGCGGTGCGCTGCAGCGCTGGAACCTCGACGCCTTTGACAGCGTCTGGGACTGGGCCGATGAGCTGGATTCCCCGTTGGTGATCGACGGCCAGTCGCTCTATGACGTGTTGAGCCGCATTGCGCAACGCTCCGGGCTGGTGCTGCGATTCTCGAGCCCGGAGGCGGAGTCCGGCGCACGAAATCTGGCGCTGCACGGCCCGCCGCTCGAACTGACGCCGCGCGCGGCGCTGGCCGCGGTACTGGCCACGACCAGCCTGACCGGCACCACCGAGGGCCGCGAAATCCTGGTGGCCGCGCGCTAGGGCGCTAAGGCGGCGCGAGAGAGAGCCGACCCATGGTGTACACGCTCGCCTGGGACGTCGTGACCATCGGTCCCTACCTGCTGCTGGCGTATGCGGCCACGCTGCTCTGGAACCGCCACAGCCGGCTGCCCGCGCTGCTGGTCGCCGTGGGTTTCTCCGCCGTCGCGCTCAGCCAGATCGCCTCAGCCTATGTGAGCACGACGTTCAGCGCGGCGCTCAATTCCGGCGACGCGCTGGCCACCCTGATGCCCCGGTTCCGGCACTGGCAGTGGCTGACCCACGACCTGGGTCCCTTAGGGATCTGGCTGGCCGCGGCCGGCTTTCTGGCGCACGGCTTGCGCCAGCCGCCTTCTGACGTCGGCTGACTCGAGCGAGTGAGAGCGCGGCTAGCCCATGGGCGAGTGCGGCTCGACGTGCGACCTTCGGCTTGGCGCTCAGGAACCGGCGCACCGAGACGAACAGCACCGGCACGAACAGCACGCCGAACACGGTGCCGGCGATCATGCCGCCGAATATGCCGGTGCCGATGGCGCGCTGCGCGCCGGCCCCGGCGCCATGGGCGAGCGCCAGGGGCAGCACGCCGAAGCCAAAGGCGAGCGAGGTCATCACGATCGGGCGCAACCGATCGCGCACCGCGTGGAGCGTGGACTCGATGACGCCCATGCCCGCATCCATGTTGAGCTTGGCGAACTCGACGATCAGGATGGCGTTCTTGCTGGCCAGCCCGATGGTGGTCAGCATGCCGACCTGGAAATAGACGTCGCGCTCCAGACCCCGAATCGCGGTCGCCAGCACCGCGCCGATGATGCCTAGGGGCACGGCCATCAGGATCGGGATCGGCATTACCCAGCTCTCGTAGAGCGCGGCCAGGGCCAGGAACACGATGATCACCGACATCGTGTACAGGATCGGGGTCTGCTGCCCGGCGGCGCGCTCCTGGTAGGACTGCCCGGTCCAGTCGACGCGGAACCCCGCGGGGAGTTTGGCGACGATCTGCTCGATGGCCTTCATCGCCGCGCCCGAGGACACGCCGTGCGCCGCGTCGCCGTTGATCTCGACCGCGGGCACCCCGTTATAGCGCTGCAGCTCCGGCGAGCCGAATTCCCAGTGCGCGGTGGAAAACGCGGACACCGGCACCATCTGGCCCTGATCGCTCTTTACGTACCAGCGATTGAAATCGGCCGGCTGCATGCGATAGGGCGCATCGCCCTGCACGTACACGCGCTTGAGTCTCCCACGGTCGATAAAATCGTCGATGTAACGCCCGCCCCAGGCGAGCGCGAGCGTCTCGTTCACCGCATCCATGGACACGCCGAGGGCGCTGGCGCGCTCGGAGTCGATGTCGAGCCGGTACTGGGGCGAGTCTTCCGAACCCCCGGCGCGCACCCCGGTCAGGCGCGGGTCCTTGGAGGCCATGCCCAGCAGCTGGTTGCGCGCGGCAATGAGCGCCTCGTGACCCTTGCCGCCTTCGTCCTTGAGGTAGAAGTCAAAGCCGGTCGAGGTGCCCAGCTCGGTGACGGCCGGCGGGATGATCGGGAACACCAGGCCGTCCTTGATCTGGCTGAAGGGTCCCCAGGCGCGACCGGCGACCGCCGACACGCTCATATCGGCCCCCTTACGCTGGGCCCAGTCCTTGAGCAGGATAAATCCGATGCCGGCATTCTGGCCCGCGCCCGAGAAGCTGAACCCCTGCACCGTGAACACCGACTCGACCGTCTTCTTTTCGTCGTTGAGAAAATGGTCCTGCACCTTGTTGAGCACCTGGTTGGTGCGGATCGCGGTGGCGCCGACCGGCGCCTGCACGAACACCAGCATCCAGCCCTGGTCCTCGGTCGGCAGGAACGAAGTCGGCAGGCGGATGAACAGCAGGCCCATGAGTCCGGCCAGCCCCAAGTAGATCAGCATGTTGCGGCCGGTGTGCCTGAGCATGCGCGCGACGGTGTGCTGATAGCTGTGGTGGAGTTTCGAGTAGAAGCGATTGAAGGCGGCGAAGAACAGCGCGATCGGCGAGCGGCCCTGCTTCTTGACCGTCGGGCGCAACAGCACCGCGCACAGCGCCGGGGTCAGGGTCAGGGCCACGATGACCGACAGCACCATGGCCGCGACGATGGTGATCGAGAACTGGCGGTAGATGACGCCGGTCGAGCCGTTGAGAAAGGCCATGGGGATGAAGACCGCGGTCAGCACCGTGCCGATGCCCACCAGCGCGCCGGTGATCTGGTCCATCGACTTGCGCGTGGCCTCGAGCGGCGAGAGCTTTTCCTCCTCCATCAGCCGCTCGACGTTCTCCACCACCACGATGGCGTCATCGACCAGCAGGCCGATCGCCAGCACCACGGCGAACATGGTGAGCATGTTGATGGAGTAGCCGAACAGCAGCAGCACCGGAAAGGTGCCGAGCAACACCACCGGCACCGCGATCGAGGGAATCAGGGTGGCGCGGACGTTCTGCAGGAACAGGTACATCACCAGGAACACCAGCAGCACGGCCTCGATCAGGGTCTTGACCACCTCGCGGATCGAGACGCGCACGTAGGGCGTGGTGTCGAAGGGCACGAAATCCCTGAGGCTGCGCGGAAACTGCGGGCGCAGCTCATCGAGCCTGGCCTTGATGCGCTCGGCGGTCGCCAGCGCGTTGGCGCCGGCGGCGAGTGACACCGAAAAGCCCGTGGCGGGGCGCCGGTTGTAGACCACCGAGAAACTGTAGTCGCTGCTGCCCATCTCGGTGCGCGCCACATCGCGCAGCCGCAGCACGCCGCCGCTCGCCGAGCCGCGGATGATGATGTTGCCGAACTCTTCCGGGGTCTGGAGCCGGCCGCGCGCGGTCACGGTGGCATTGAGGTCCTGCTTCGGCACCTGCGGCATGCCGCCGAGCTGCCCGACCGAGAATTGCGCGTTCTGCGCCCGCACCGCCGTCACCACATCGCCCGGAGTCAACGAATACGCGCGCAGCTTGTCCGGATCGAGCCAGATGCGCATCGCGTAGCTGGAGCCGAAATTGCGGACGCTGCCCACGCCCTCGACCAGCGACATCTGGTTGGCGACCTGGTTCTTGACGTAGTCGGCCATGTCGGCGCGGGTGAGCGAACCGTCCTCGGAATAAAAGCCGATCGCCATCAGGTTGGAATTGATGATCTTGTTGACCGTGATGCCCTGCTGCTGGACGATCTGCGGGAGCAGCGGCACCACGGCCTGCAGGCGGTTCTGCACCTGGACCTGGGCGATGTCCGGATTGGTGTCGCTGACGAAGGTCAGCGTGATGCCGACCGAGCCGTCCGAGGTGCTGCTCGCGGACATGTAGATCAGCCCGTCGAGCGAGGTCATGTTCTGCTCGATGACCTGGGTCACCGAATCCTCGACGGTCTTGGCGTCCGCCCCGGGGTACACCGCGCTGATCGCGATCGCCGGGGGCGCGATGGTCGGATAGGGGGTGAGCGGCAACTTGCGGATCGCCATCACGCCGCCCAGGGACAGCATGATCGCCATCACCCAGGCAAAGATCGGCCGGTCTATAAAGAAACGCGACATGCTGGCCGTTTCTCTTTACTTCTTCTTCTTCGCGCTCGTCGGGGGCGGCGGAGGCGGGGGCGGGGGCGGGCTGCCCGGGGCCGGCTCGGTCGCCTCGCTCGCCTGCACCGGCATGCCCGGCCCGATTTTCTGCAGGCCCTCGACGATCACCTTGTCCCCGGCCGCCAGGCCGCTGGTGACGAGCCACTGATCGCCGACGGCCCGAGCGGTCGTCACGTTGCGCAGACCGGTCTTGCCGTCCTTCTCGACCACCATCGCCGTGGCGTTGCCCTTCGGGTCGCGGGTGATGCCGCGCTGCGGGGCCAGCAGCGCATCGTTGAGCACGCCCTCGTTGATGGTGGCGCGCACGTACATGCCCGGCAGCAGCAGGCTCTTGGGGTTCGGCACCAGCACGCGCAGCAGAAAACTGCCGGTGCCCGACTCGACCGTGACGTCGCTGAACTGCAGCTCGCCGGTCAGGGGATAGGCGCTGCCGTCCTCCATGGTGATGCGCACCTCGCGGCTCCCGCTCCCCTGCCCGCCGGCGGACAGTTCCTGCTGCAGCTGCAGCCATTCGGCGCTCGATTGCGTGACGTCGACATAGACCGTGTCCAGCTGCTGCACCCGGGCCAGCGCGTCGGGCTGGTTGGCCACCACCAGCGCGCCCTGCGTGACCGCGGACTTGCCGATTCGGCCGGTGATCGGCGCGCTGATGTGCGCGTAGGCGAGATTGATGCGGGCCGAGTCGTCGGCCGCCTCGGCGGCAGCGAGCTCGGCCTGGGCCTGGTGATAGGCCGATTGCAGGTTGTCGTTGTCCTGCGCGCTGATCAGCTTGGTCTTGTACAGCTCCGCGCCGCGATCGGCGCTGTTCTTGGCGCTCTCCAGGGCGGCCTGCGCTCTCATGCGCGCCGCCTCGGCACTGCGCTCGGCGGCGCGATACACCGCATCGTCCAGGAGGTACAGGATCTGCCCCGCCTTGACCAGGCTCCCTTCGGTGAACAGCTGCCGCTTGACGATGCCGCTGACCTGGGGGCGCACTTCGGCCACCATGCGCGCGCTCACCAATCCCGGAAGCTCCCGCTGCAGGTTGACCGAACCGGATTTGAGGGTCACGACCGTGACCGATGCCGGCGGCATGCCGCCCTGCCCCGGCCCCGAGGGCTTGCCGCAGCCCGCGAGGGCGAGGACAACAGTGGTGCACAAAGCCACCGGCAAGGCGGCGTAGAGCGGGCTGGAGGAACGCATGTCGTAGGACCTTGGGATCGGTGAAGGGGCCGTAAGGGCCCTAACTGCCTATGATCCACCGAAACGCGCTCGAGCGTAAAGGCAGTCTCGTTATTTGCTGATTCCCCGCGAGCGCCCCTACTCCAGCGCCAGTTCCAGGCGCACCTTGCCCTCGCTCGCGCTGACCTTGCCCTTGCGGGTCACGAACACGCGCGACGGGTCCAGACCGGTGTCGGTCAGCAAGGCGTGCTGGATCGCGGCCGAGCGCGCGACTCCTAAGGCGTCGAGGGCCTCGTCCGGAGCGGTGATGTGCGCGTGGGCTTCCTTCTGCAGGAACTCGAGGGCGGCGGCCTCGCGCATCGCCTTGACCTCGGCGCGCGAGGTGCCGGCGGCTGGGGCCGCGGGCTCCGGGAGCTTGGGCGCCGTGCCGGTCTGTTTTTCCACCAGGGCCGTCAGGATATCGATCTGTTGCTTGGGTGGAAGCGTCGCGAACGCCGGCAGGGGCGCGGGGTCGTTCTCGCGCCGATGCAGATGCGCGGCCGTGGCGGCGCTCAGCTGCTCCTGGTAGCGCTGCTCGATGAGTCCTGGGCGATCGAGCTCCGGGGCGACACCGGAGGGGACCTCGAGCCGGATGCCCGGCTTTTGCACCAACCCTTTGCCTAAGGTGGCCAGGGCGGCCGCCGCCGGCGGGTCGAGCGCCGCGCTTCCGGGCGCAAAGTGGACGAACTGCGCGTCCTCCGCGCCCTGAAACAGCGACCCTAGAAACTTGAAGGGCGCGGTCACGACCTTGACGATCAGGTTCTTGATGATCTGCCAGACGATCGGGCCGATGCGAAACTTGGGATCATCGAGCGATCCGGTCACCGGCACATCCAGGTTGATCACCCCGTCGCCGTCCTTGAGGAGCCAGGTGGCGAACTTGACCGGCAAGGTGGCCTCGCCCTTGTTGGGCGAGGGCGGCCCCCACTCGAGCTGCTCGATGCGGATCTTGTGGGCCGCATTGAGCTTGCGGTCCTGGATCTGGTAATGCAGGTCGGTGTAGAGCTTGCCGTTGGCGATGCTGTAGCCGGCGAATTTCCCCGAATAGGGGTTGAAGACCGGGAGCGCGATGTTCTCGAACTTAAAGCCGAGGTCCGTGTAGTGATCGAACCGGAAGGGCTGCAGTTCCCCGCTGATGGTCACCGGCGAGAATTCGCCCAGGTTTCCGGTCAGGTTCACTTTGGCGCGCGCATCGCGGGCCGATGAGAGCGCCTCCACCGTGCCCTTGAGGTCCTAGATCTCGGCGTTGAAGTCGGGCGGCACGGTGTAATCCGAGAAATTCATCCGCCCGCCCTCGATGCGCACTTCCCGGATCCGGATCGGGATCAGTTCCGCTTCGGGGGCGGTCGCCGTGACCTCGGGGGGCGGGGGAGCCGCCGCCCTCGCCTTCAGCTCCCTTTTGGCCTGCGCCGCCCGCGCCCGCTCCTGCATCACGCGCGCCATTTTCTGGGCCGCGGTTTCGCTCGCCAGGCGCGCCTGTTGCTCGCGCCATTCCTTGAGCTTCGCCGCCGCGCCCTTGGGGTCCATCACGGCCGAGATGTTGAGGATCTGCTCGCGGCTGATGATCACCCGGGCATACGGCTCGCGCACCAGGATCCGGTCGACCTTCAGGGCATCGGGCCCCAGCGTGTAATGGATCTTCTGGAACTGCAGCAGGCCGAAATTGATGAAGTCCTGGTGGAGCGTGTTATCGGTCGACTTGAAGTGATCGACGCTCATTCCCCCATCGAAGCTCAGTTCCGGCTCGCGCTTGCCCGCGGGCCGGAGCTTGAGCAGACCTGCGAGCGACAGCCAGCCGTCGTGGATGGTGAGATCGGCCACCGGCAGCACATAGGGCTGCCCGTATTTGAGCGACGCCCTGTCGAGCGAAACCTTGAGGTCTGCGGCCAGGGGGTTCGGGGTCAGCGTCCCGGCCAGTTTGAACTGCGCGCGACCGTTGATCGTCGCATCGAGCCCGACCGGCAGCGGCTGGCTCAGATCCAGGCTCAGGTTCTCGACGTGCAGGTTGGCCGGCGCGATCGCAAAACGCTTGACCGGCGCCTGCATGCGATCCTCGACATCGACGCTGGCGCCCTTGACCTCGAGGCGGCCGAGCTGCAGCGCCCAGGGGAGTTGTGGCGCCGCCGGCGTGGACCCCTTTGCCGCGACTGGCGTGGGTGCCGGCGCTGCAGCCGGCGCGCCGGATGAGCTCGGGGCCACCAGCTGCATCAGGTTGATCGAACCGCCGGTGTTCACCCAGCACCGGGCCTTGAGCCCGTCGAGCGAGAGCCCGTCGATCTTGGCGCTGTTCGCCGGCAGGGCCACCGCGATATTCGAGAGCGCCAGATGCGGCACCTCGATCCAGTCGCTGTCCGCGCCGTGCGCGCGCAGCGCCAGGCCGGACACGGCGAGCGAGGGCAGCTGCAGGTCCAGCTGCAGCCGCTCGCCGACCGCCACGCTGTAGTGGCCCGAAAGATCGATCAGGCCGGCGCTCACTCCGAAGGGCAGCGCGTCGCCGAGGAATTTTGCGACGTCGGGCGCCTGCAGGGCGCCGATCGTGAAATCCCCCCGCGAGGCGATGCGCGGGGCGAGCTCGAAGCGCCCGTTCCAGTCGAAGCGCTCGTTCGCCTCGCTCCGGGCCGAGAAGCTGAAGCCCCCGCCCTGCGGGGTGGTCCTGAAGTCCTTGAGCGTGAAGGCGACCGGACGGAACTCGTTGCGGTAGGGCACGCGGCGCGATTGATCCTCGTAGCTGAGATTTCCGTTGCTGACCACGAGGGACTGGATCCACAGCGAGGGCAGTCCGGATTTCTTCTCCTCCGGGGACGGGGGCGCGGTCGGCTTCGGCGACAGCTCGGAGAGATTGACGATCCCGTCCGGCCGGACCACCGTGTGCACGCCGGGCGCCTCGATGGACAGCGCCTTGAAGACGTAGGCGCGATGCCAGAGCGAGGACAGCTCGAAATCCACGAAAAACCGCTGCAGCGAGATCATCGGCCGGCCGTCGGCGTCCGGCAAGCCAAGTTCGCGCACCTCGAGCTGCAGCTTGAAGGGCTGGATCCGGACCGCGCCGATCTTCAGCTCGCGCCCGTAGGTCCGGTGGACGAACTTGATCGCCTGGCTGCGCACGATCCCGGGCGCCACCCGGAATCCGAACCAGGCGTACAGCAGCACGACCGCCGCGACGATCGCGGCGATGCGAAATAATCTTGATCTTAGGATCTCGCGCATGCCCATCCCCCGGACACCGGAAGTCTACTCCCGCCGGTGTTTGTCCCGACGCTCGCGCGCGTTACTATGCGAGCCATCGACCGCCCGGCCAGGAGACCCACCGTGACCCGCTACCGCGTGACGCTCTGGCTGCTCTTGTTCGTAGTGCCCTTCCCGCTCGCCCAGGCCACCGGACTGAATACCGTCCTGAAAAACTCGCCCTTTGCGAGCTTTACGGACGCCGATTACAAGCAGTTCTTCGCGAGCGCCAAGCAGGTCGCCGAGGGACCGGTGGGGGGCGATGCGGTGGAGTGGGCCAACACCGAGAGCGGCGCCCACGGCACCGTGAAATCGACCCGCGCCTTCCACCGCGAGGAAGGGGATTGCCGGGAACTGCGCGGCGAGAACACCGCGCGCGCGCGCACCGAGCCGTTCCGCGTCACGGTCTGCAAGACCGCGGACGGCAGCTGGCTGCTGGCCCCGTCCGAGCCGGAACAAAAGCCGACGCCTCCGGCCGCCGCGGACCCGACGGGCTTTCCGGTCAAATTGCCGGCGAGTTTTTCCGGCGTGCTGCCCTGCGCGGATTGCCCCGGCATGAGGTACGCGCTGGAATTCCACGAGGACGGGAGCTATGGGCTGCGCATCACCTATCTCGAGAAGGGGCCCGATCACAAGGGCCTGAATGTCGATGACACCGGCGCCTGGCAGCTGGTGTCCTACGGCGCCCGGGTGACGCTGCGCAACGATCAGAACAAGACCAGCACCTTTATCATCAAGGACGCCGACACCTTGCGGCTCGTGGATGCCAGCGGCAACGAGTTCACTACGAAGCTCAACTACGACCTGAAGCGCGATCCGGTCTACGCGCCCATCGAGCCCCCAAAGTCTTAGCTGAAGTTTGCTCAAATCGCGGCCTCGCGGGCCTGCGCTTCGTCCTACACCTCTCTATAGGAGCCGCGCCGCCGCTCCGCGTCCTCCGGCCTATGTCACATCGGGCCACGCGAAAGCTCCGCGCGGTTCGATACGCTATCCTTGCAGCGCCTGTCGGTGGGTGATTTGAAGCGCGGAGTACTGTCGATGAGCGTGGGAAGGAAGGGCATCATTCTCGCCGGCGGCTCGGGCACCCGACTCCACCCGGTGACCCACGCCGTCAGCAAGCAGCTGCTGCCGATCTACGACAAGCCGATGGTGTACTACCCCTTGTCCGCGCTGATGCTCGCCGGGATCCGCGACATCCTGCTGATCTCGACGCCCATGGACCTGCCCGCCTTCCAGCGACTGCTCGGCGACGGCAGCCGCTGGGGCCTGTCGCTCAGTTACGCCGAGCAGGCCGCGCCCGAGGGGCTCGCGCAGGCGTTCATCATCGGCCGCTCGTTTGTCGGTCAGCAGTCCGAGCGCACTGGTGCTCGGCGACAACCTCTTCTACGGCCATGGCTTGCCCGATCAGTTGCGGCGCGGCGCCGAACGCAGCCAGGGCGCCACCGTATTCGGCTACCACGTCAAGGACCCGCAGCGTTACGGCGTGGTGCACTTCGATGCCGACGGTCGCGCACTCGGGATCGAAGAGAAGCCCGCGCAGCCCAAATCCCATTACGCCGTGACCGGCATCTATTTCTACGACAACCAGGTGCTCGACATGGCCCGCGACCTCAAGCCCTCGGCCCGCGGCGAGCTCGAGATCACCGACATCAACCGACAGTATCTGGAGCGGGGCCAGTTGCAGGTGGAACTGTTCGGCCGCGGCATCGCCTGGCTCGACACCGGCACGCACGAATCGCTCCTCCAGGCCGCGATGTTCATCGAGGCGATCGAGACCCGCCAGGGCCTGAAGGTGAGCTGCCCCGAGGAAATCGCCTATCGCGCGGGTTACATCACGCCCCCGCAGCTCGAAGCGCTCGCCGGCTCGATGGGCAAGAGCGCCTACGGCAGCTACCTGATGGATTTGTTGCAGGAAGACGCCTAGTGGAATTCCAGCCGACCGCGCTCCCGGAAGTGATCCTGATCACGCCGCGCGTGTTCACGGACCCGCGGGGATTTTTCTTCGAGAGCTGGCGCCAGGACAAGTTTGCGGCGGCGGGCATTAGCGCCTCGTTCGTGCAGGACAATCACAGCCACTCCGTGCAGCACACGCTGCGCGGGCTCCATTTCCAGATCCAGCAACCGCAGGGAAAACTGGTGCGGGTCACGCGCGGCGAAGCCTTTGACGTCGCGGTCGACATCCGCCGCAGCTCGCCGCGCTTCGGCCAGTGGGTCGGCGTACGGCTCAGCGAAGCCAACCGCCAGCTGCTGTGGGTGCCGCCGGGATTTGCGCACGGCTATCTGGCTATGAGCGAGACGGTGGATTTTCTCTACAAGTGCACCGACGTCTACGCCCCGCAGCACGAACGCGCGATCCGCTGGGATGACCCGGACATCGGGGTGCGGTGGCCGTTGCCGCCGGGCGTGACTCCCCTGCTCTCCGCGCCCGATGCGGCGGCGCCGCTGTTCCGCGACGCGGACCACTATCCGTGAAGGTGCTCGTCACCGGCGCTTCCGGACAGGTGGGCCGGGCCTTGCTGAGCGCCAAGCCCGAACACGTGGAGGTGCGCGCGCTCACTCGCGACGAGCTGGACATCAGCAACGAAGCCGAAGTGAAACGAGCCGTGGCCAACTTTGCGCCCTCGGTGCTCATCAATGCCGCGGCGTACACCGCCGTCGACAAGGCCGAGAGCGAACCGGCGGTCGCCCTGGCCGTGAACGCCACGGGGCCCCGCTACCTCGCGGAGGCCGTGCGCGAGATCGCCGGTGCGAGGCTCATCCACATCTCGACCGACTACGTCTTCGACGCGGCCGGCACGACGGCGCACCGACCTCAGGATCCGACCCAGCCCTTGAGCGTCTACGGTCGGACCAAATTGTCGGGCGAGCAGGCGGTGCAGGAGGTGCTCGGCGACCGGGCCGTCATACTGCGCACCGCCTGGATCTACGCACCGGCGGGCAAGAACTTCCTGCTGACCATGCTGCGTCTCATGAAAGAGCGTGGCGCGGTGCGCGTGGTGGCCGACCAGTGGGGTTCGCCCACCACGGCCGCCTCGGTGGCCCGTGCGATCTGGCGAATCGTGGAGCTGGCCGGACGTCCACGGCGTGCTGCACTGGACCGACGCGAGGTACCGCCAGCTGGTACGATTTCGCCCGCGCGATTGCCGAGGAGGCGGCCGAGGTGGGCTTGTTGCCGCAGGCGGTGGACGTCACGCCGATCAAGACCTCGGAATACCCGACCCCGGCGCGCAGGCCCCTCAACAGCGTGCTGGACTTAAGCGAAACCGTAGAGCGGCTCGATTTGCAGCCCACGCCGTGGCGCGAAAACCTGCGCACCACGCTGCGGCGCATGGCGATTCACTGAGATAAGGATTCCGGAAATCATCATGGCGCGATTACTGGTGACGGGCGGGGCGGGATTTATCGGCACGAATTTCGTGCATTACTGGCTGCGCGAGCACCCCGCGGACCTCATCGTCGTCCTCGACGCCCTCACCTATGCCGGGAATCGGGCCAATCTCGAGCCGGTCGAGGGCCACGCAGAATTTCCGCTTCGTTCACGGCAACATCTGCGACACGCCGCTGGTCGAGAAGCTGCTGCGCGAGCACAAGCTGGACGTCATCGTGCATTTTGCCGCCGAATCGCACGTCGATCGCTCCATCAGCGGTCCCGACGCGTTCATCGAAACCAACGTCTACGGCACGCACTCGATGCTCAAGGCCGCCCGCCAGGTCTGGCTCGAGGAAAAGTGCGTGCCGCAGCACCGCTTCCACCACGTCTCCACCGATGAGGTGTACGGATCGCTCGGTCCCGACGAGGCGGCGTTTGCGGAAACCACGCCCTACGCACCCAACTCGCCCTACTCCGCCAGCAAGGCCGCCTCCGATCATCTGGTGCGGGCCTACCACCATACCTACGAGCTGGCGACCACGACCAGCAACTGCTCGAACAATTACGGGCCCTACCAGTTTGCGGAAAAGCTGATCCCGCTCATCATCACCCAGATGCTCAAGGGCGAGGCGCTGCCGGTCTATGGCGACGGCCGGAACATCCGGGATTGGCTGCACGTGGAAGATCACTGCCGCGCGATCGATCTGATCCTGGCCAAAGGCCGGATCGGCGAGGTCTACAACGTCGGCGGCCGATCGGAGCGCGAGAACATTACCATCGTGCGCGAGCTGTGCCACGTGATCGACGAAAAGTTCGCGGCCACGCCCGCGCTTCGTGAACTCTTTCCGGACTCGCCTTGCGCGCGCGGTAAGGGCGGAGCGAGCCTGATTTCCTATGTCACCGACCGGAGAGGTCACGATCGCCGCTATGCGATCAACGGCAGCAAACTGGAGGACGAGCTGGGCTTCAAGGTCCGTCACCAGTTTTCGCGCGCGCTCCGGGACACCGTCGACTGGTACCTGAGGACGCTTCCGATTTAACCGCCGCACGCGTCGATCGTGCTTGCCCGCCACCGCGGGCGATCCGGTTCCAGGCTTCGGCCACAAGCCGTGCTATAGCGTGCGACCTCCATAAAGGAGCCGAGTTCCCATCGTTCCACGCGGCGCACGTGTCAGTCGTTTTGCCCGCCTTTTTGCGGCATTTTCTTACAGTGGCGCCGTAGAAAAAGCCATTTGTGGCCTATAAATTGATGTTTCTTCGACGCATATATCTGGAGAAACACACAATGAAACGGCTTATTTTCGCGCTAGCCATGGCGGCCCCACTCGCGGCCTTTGCCGCCGACTCACATCCTGACGGCAGCTTCTACAAGAAAGCGACCGAGGGCGGTTTGGCGGAGGTTGAACTCGGAAACCTTGCCCAAAAGAAATCAGAGAACCAGAGCGTCAAGGATTTCGGCGCCATGATGGTCAAGGATCACACGGCAGCCAACGACAAGCTGAAAGGCATCGCCGACTCCAAGAACATCAAGCTTCCGACCAGCCCGAGCGTTGGACAGATGGCCACCAAGACCAAGCTCGAGGTCCTGACCGGCAAGACCTTTGATAATTCCTACATTAAAGGGATGATCAAGGACCACAAGGAAGACATCAAAGAGTTCAAGAAGGAAGCCAGTTCAGGCCAGGATGCCGAAGCCAAGGCTTACGCCGCGGCCACCTTGCCCACGCTGGAAAAGCACTTGAAGACCATCGAATCGATTGCGACGGAGGCCGGGGTCACTAAATAGACAGTGCCGCCGCGCGATCTTCATCCTTTAAGGATGGGCATTCGGGCCCGGCATCTTTGAGGCCGCGCCGACCCTGAGTACCGCTCAGGGCAGATGGGTGCTGGCCGAGAGGGGTTCGGCGTTGATCAATCGCCCGAGCGCAAAGGCCATTTGCGCTCGGGCCACCTTCCAGCCCAATTCGGCGTTGATTCGCAATTGCCGCGCCGTGGCCGCGGCACTCTGAGCGGTCAGCACGTCAATGATCGTGCCGACGCCGGATTGGTAGCGGCCCAGCGCGACTTCCTGGTTCTCGTCCGCTGTCTTGACGAGGGCGGCCGTGGTCGTCAGTTGCTGGTTCGCGGAATTGAGGCCGTAGTAGGCGCTCCAGACATCCTGCGACACGCTGAGGCGAACCTGCTCGGCATTCTCCTCGCGTTGAGCCAGCACCTCCTTGGCCTGCCGGACGGCGTAGACCGTGCTGAATCCGGTAAAGATCGGCACCGTCAGCGTGACACCGAACTGGTTGAAGTTCTGATTCGGCTGATTGGTGATGTCGATATAGCTGTGTTGCCCGCCCACCGTGATCGAGGGCAGTCCCGTCGAGCGCGCCACCTTGACGTCCGCTTTCGCAGCCTCCCGCTGCGCGCGCGCAGCGGCCAGATCGGGCCGCTGTTGTTCGGCCTCGGCCATCAAGCTGGCCATCTTCGCGGAAAGTGCCGGCACCTCCGCCGGCACCGGATCCGGTTCGAGCTGCAGCGGGTGATCCGCATTCACGCCCAATGTGGCATTCAACGTGCCGCGGGCGGATTGGGTCGAGGCCTCCGCCTGAATGCGCGCAATTACCGCCTGATCGTCGGCGGTCTGGGCCTGCAACACGTCGGCCATCGTGCCCACCCCGCCCTGCTGCAGGGCGCGCGCGATTTGCAGGCTCTTGGCGGTGGCCTCCTGGGTGGTGGTTGCGGCGATGAGATTCGCATCCGCCGCCACGACCCCATAGTAGCTCTGCACCAGCGCGCGCACCGTCTGCTGCACGACACTGTTCGCGGTCGCTCCCGCCGCATCGAATAAGCTCCGTGCGCTGGCGATGCGGCCGCTCCGGCCCCCGAAATCGTAAAGCGTCCAGTTCAGGTTGATCGTGGCATCGGCGGTGTTCTGCCATCCGTTGATGGGGTTGCCGGTCACATCGAATTGCTGGCCGGTACTTCTTGTCCCCGATCCGGTCGCCGACAGACTCGGGTACAGAGGCGCTTTTTGCGACGCCGAGCGCCGCCGCCTGCTCCCGCGCCGCGGCCCAGGCACCGCGCGTCGTCGGATTGCGACACAACGCGTAGTCCACCGCGGTTGGAAACGACAACGGGCCCGGCGGGCAAGCGTGCAGTCGCGGCCGATGGGATCGGTGGGATCAGCCGCCGCGGTAGAGCCAGCAACAGCCGCCGCGATGACAATCAGGCTGGATGTGAATGAAGCGAAGGGTCGTTTCATCGACCGGCAATTTAGCACGAATTGATTGCTGCGCGAGCAAGGCGCAGGAATGAGCAAATCTTAAGTGCTGGGCGAATTCGCGGCGGGCACGGCCTCGCGACGGGCCTGCATTTGCAGCAGGCGCCCTTTGGCCGGCGCATTGCCGTTGTCGGCTGCCATGCGATACCAGCGCGCGGCTTCGAGCCATTGGACATCGGATGTGGCCGATTGGGCGATCAGATCTCCGAGCGCGAGTTGTGCCGAGACGTGATTGCGCTCGGCAGCCGATCGATAGAAATGCTCGGCGGCCTTGTCGTCCACCGCGACGCCCAGACCGCGACGCAAACAGACGCCCAGGTTGTATTCGGCATCGGCGTTTCCCTGAGTCGCCGCGCGTCGGAACAGATCCACGGCTTCCGGAAATCGTGCGGACTCTTCCGGATTTTGCAGAATCAGTCCGCCCACCATCACCATCGCCGCCGTGTTGCCCTGGCCCGCGGAAGCGGAAAGCCAACGTCGCGCCTCGGTCATCCGCTCCTCGTCCGTCAGTGACGGATCCACCCCGATCTTGCGCAGATAAAAATCCCCGACCATGCGCTGCGCCATCGCATCGCCCTGCTCCGCGCCCTTGAGCCACAACTGGAATAGCCGGGCCATCTCCTCGGAATTCGGGCCGGCCGCCATGCGCATCGTAGTCAGCGCCAGCGTCGCGCCGGCATGCCCCTGCAGTGCCGCGCGCTCATACCACTCCACCGCAGCGGCCGGATCGGCCTTGACGCCGATGCCGGTGGCCAGTACGTCGCCCAAGCGCGACTGCGCAAACGCATTGCCGCCGTGTGCGGCGCGCTCGAACCAGCGATTGGCCAGCGGTTCGTCGCGGGCGACATGTTTGCCCTCCAGCAACCAGAGTGCGAGGCTCGCTTGGGAGTCCGGGTCGCCCTGCGAAGCGCTGCGCTCCAGTAAAGTAGCCACCTGCTCCGCGGGCGGCGCCGCGGGATCACTCCGATCGACCATCGCCACCAGCAGACGCACCGCATGGGCGCTGCCCATTTCCGCAGCGCGAAGTAGCCAATGTGTGGCTGCAGCCGGATCCGCGGGCACGTAGGTGCCCGTGTTGTATTGCTCGTACAGTGCCAGCGCCGCCTGCACCATCCCGTCGTCCGCGGCCTTCTCCAAGAGCTGCAAGCCGAGGTTGCTGTCTTTTGGTACGCCCAAACCTCGCAGGTGCAGGAAAGCCAGGTTGTAGCGCCCCGCGACCACACCGTGGACGGCGGCCTGCGCATACCAGCGAGCCGCGGCGGTGTAGTTCCGGTTCACGTCCTGGCCGGTGGCGTAGATGATGCCCAGCTGCAGGCAGGCGGCGCCGCTCCCGAGCTTCGCGGCTTTGCGGTACTGCGCGCGCGCAGCGCGCGGATCCCGCGGCATGCCGAGCCCGCCCATCTGCAAGTTGCCGAGGTGATACAGCGCGTTGACATCGCCCTGCAGGACGGCGCGCTGAAACCAGTCGGCCGCGGCCTGGAAATCCTGCGGCGTCCCCAGCCCTTCCGCGTACAGGGCGCCGAGCCTTTCATACGCGGCGCTCACTCCTTGCTCGGCCGCCTTCGTCATCCAGCGCGCGGCTTCCGCGGGATCAGCGGGCACGCCGGTTCCCGCCAGATAAAATTGCGCCAGTTGGTACTGCGCCTCGCCGTCACCGAGCTCTGCCGCCTGGCGGCATAAGGCCGCAGCGCCATTGGGTTCCGGCTCAGGTCCGAAGGCGAACAGCCGGGCCAGCGACAACAGCGCCTTCACATGGCCACGCGCCGCGGCGCGGCGCAGCCAGGTTTCCGCTTCCGAGACGTTTACTGCCGCGCCCTCGCCACGGCGATGCATTTCACCCAAGTGGAACATGGCCGCCGGTTGACCGGCGTTGGCGGCTTCTTCCAACAGGCTCCGCGCCCGGGCCTCATCGTGGGTGACGCCCTCGCCGTACAGCAACAGCATGGCGAGGCACAGCTTGGCCGTGGCGTTTCCATGCGCAGCCGCTTTCTCCAACCACTCGAAGGCCTGCGCGTGGGCGCGCGTGTCACCGTAACTCCCGGCGTACAGCATCCCGAGACCGAGCTGTCCGGCCACGTGGTTCTGCGCCGCGGCGGCCGCAAACCACTGCTCGGCGGCGGTCAGATCACGGGTGACACCCATACCACTGGCGTACTGGTAGCCGAGGCGCGCCTGCGCGTCGGCATCCTGCCCCTTGGCGGCGGCCGCATTCCACACGGCGGCCTGCTCGGGATCTCGGCGCACGGCGAGGCCCTTGGGATACAGGCGATTGAGGAGCGATTCCTGGGAACCAGGCGCGTCGAGACGCGCAATGGCCGAAGCCGAAGCCGTCGCCGGCGGTTCAAGTCCGGTCAGGTAGATTTCACCCAGGCGCGCCTGCGCCGGCACCGAACCCTGTTCGGCGGCGGCGCGGAACCATTGCACCGCATCGACGAAACTCTGCAGCACGCCCTGTCCGCGTTCGTACAGCTGCGCCAGGCGAAGCTGAGCATAGTAATTGCCGGCCTCGGCCAGCTCACGGAACAGTGCCGCACTCTCGGCGTAGCGCTTCTCGGCAAAGGCACGCTCGGCCCGATCCACCCGTTCGCTCGCGGGCTCTGGTTTGCGATGGAATAGCCTGGAGAAGAAAGGTCGCCATCCCTACGGCTCCCGCATCGCCTCCGAGCCCGTTCGCAAGCCGCCCTCCACGAGATACGAGAGTATCGTGCGCCGCCCGACCAGGATGTCGCCCGCGAGCGTCATGCCCGGAATCAGCCGGAAATCCTTGGGCACATTGCGCAAGTGCGCTTCCGTAATCGCCGCCCGCACTTTGAAATACGGTTCGACGGGAGTGTTGTTTTCATCCGTTGTGAACGAGCCCTCGCTGATCGTCTTGATCTTGCCTTTGGCCGTGCCGTGCTGGAGGAAACGATAGGCATCGAGCTTGATCTGCACCGGATCGCCGACCTTGATGAAGCCGATGTCCCGGGCATTGACGTAGACCTCCGCCTCCTGCGGCGCATCCAGCGGCACCAGCGTAAACAGCGGCTCCTGCCCCGAGGCGCCCTGCGCACCGCCGCTGGCCACCGACCCGGAAGAAACCTTGCCCACCTTCAGCACCACCGCATCCGCGGGGGCATCCAGGCTCGCGAGGTCGGAAAGCTTCTGGGCCTTTTCCAGATTCTGGCGCGTCACATCCAGATCGTCGCGGACGGTCACGAGTTCAGTCCCGGTATCGGAATGCCATTTCTGGATAAAGGCCTCCCGCTGCGCCTTCAGGGACGCGATGGTCTCGCGCGTCGAGGAGATCTGATTCTGCGCATCGGCGTAGAGGCGGCTGCGCTCATTGCGATCGTCCGTGGCCTGCATGACCTGCAATTTCGAGACGTAACCCTTCTCGAGCAAGGGTTGATAGAGTTTCTCGACATCCTGGGCCGTCTTCAGGCGCTGCGCGTAGCCCTTGGCATCGGCCTGGTATTGGGCCACCTGCGCCTCGGCAGAACGAATCCGTCCATCGAAATCGCCGAGATTGGATTGGTACTCCGCCTGACGCTTCTGCCAGATGCCGCCCTGAAGCGACTGAGCCGGATCAGTCGCCGAAAACTTATATTTCTTTCCCGAGAGCTCCGCCTCAAGCCGCGCGACCGCAGCCTCGTCACTCGCCTGCTTCTGCTGCAGTTGCAATAGATC
>CAVOVV010000003.1:0-223357 GCA_963699955.1 uncultured Gammaproteobacteria bacterium | reverse complement strand
GGAAATCTTCCGGCTCCACGGCTCGCCATCCTTGCCGTGCGAAAAAATCACGTATCGTTCCGGCACTGCTTGCGTCCTAATGCCCCGAATGAGCGCCGCAGGCACTCATGCTAGAGCCTTGTACTTATGGGTCACTCGGCGCTCCATACGGCTTTTAGGCCGCCGTCAGCTTTATCGCACGGACCTCGCTTAGGTCGACGGTCTTTCGGGCCCGCCACAGATCGCGATGGTGCTGCATGGCCAACCAACTCTCTGGCGAGCGGCCCAAGCACTTGGAGAGCCGAAGCGCCATCTCCGGGCTCACACTGCTGGCGCCGGTAAGGATCCGATTGAGCGTCGACGGTGACACCTTGAGGCGCGTAGCGAGCTCGCGACCACTAACGCCATTGGGTCCGAGGTATACCTCGGTAATGAACTCGCCCGGATGCGGAGGGTTATGCATAGCCATCAGTGATAGTCCCTCGTAATTGAGCACATACGCCTGCCCGTCTTTAAATTCGCGCGCAATCATACGTCGCCCACCAACTGGCGCAGGATCGAAGTCTCCATCTCCTCGGCCACCCGGGTGCCCGGGGTCGCCAGGCGATTGATGGTCACCGCGCGCACCGCACTGCCGCTGCGCTGGTGCGTCACCAGGCAGGACTGGAACTCACCGGCCCGCCACGCGGCAAAACCAAACAGCAGCCGCGAGCAGCCTTGAGCCACGGCCTCCGGTGCATTGAGGCGCGCATCGCAGATTACGTAGAAGCGTTCCTCGGAGTCCACTCCCGCAAACGCCCCGCTCTCCGCCAGCCCTTCGAGGAAGGCCTCGACCTGCGCGTGCGCGTGCTGCCACTGCTCGGCTCCGCCGCTGACCAGCCGCATCCAGCGCGTGCCCTCGAGAATGCAGGCCTGGAGCCACAGCGTCAGGCGCCGCGCCGGCAGGTAGCGCCACTCGCCGCGCGCCGCGGTCTCCGGCAACAGCGTGCGCGCGCTGCGTACCGCGCCATAGGCCGGCCGCAACTGGTCGAAGCAGTTCACCCCGAGCTGCGCCAGGTGCGCGCGCTGGCCCTCATCGAGCGGAAATTGCAGCCGGAACGGCGAGCGCAGGAGCGGTGTCTCGCCGGCCGCCGCGGCCCACGGCGGACTGCTGTCATCGCCGCGGGCAATCAGGCCCGCCGTCGCCCCGCAGGAGGCAAACAGCTCGGTGCGGCCGCGGAGCCTATCGAGCGCGCGGATCCTGGGAAAATACAGCAGTGCATCTTCGCTCTGAAAGGCCCACTGGCTCACCCCCGCGACGGCGCGCTCCGCGCTGTCCCAGTGGCTCGGCGGGTCGACCACCAGCAGCGCCTGGCGCGAGCGGCACAGGCGCGCGGCCACCAGGAGCGTCGCCATGCCGATGTCCTGGTTGCGCCCCAGCGGCGGCACGCACAGGAATTCAAAGCGCGGCCCGTTACGCAGCGCGAACAATCCGGTGCGCGCACTCTCATCCCCGATCAGGTCGTAGTCGGTGAGATCGGTGCCGTCGGCGCCGTCGGCATTGGCCGCGACATAGCCGATCAGCGCGCCGGCCGTCGTCGCCAGGGTGCGGTCCGGCCGCTCGGCGGGCAGCGCGCTGGCGACCTGCGCCAGGCGCGAGCGGGCCAGCACCCGATCGACCGAGCGCTCCGCATTGGGCCGCACCGACACGCGGCGGATGATTTCCTGCTCTTCGATCAGCTCCGAGTCGGGCACCCGCAGGCGCTGCAGCACTACGTTGAACTGATCACGATCGGAGGGGCCGATGCCGTCGTAGTCGACCGAGGCGCGCAGGTATTCGCGCGTGCCCGGGTGGCGTCCCTGCAGGATCAGCTCGCCCTTGCCGGCCGGCAGACGCAGCGTCGGGGCGCGCGCGCCGTTGGCCACGCGCACGATCACCGCCTGCCAGCCGCCGTTCTCGAAAAACTGTTCGACCGCGTAGCCGAGCGTGGCCGGCTGCCACAGGCCGCCAAACTGCTGCTGGAATTCGGCAAAGCTCGACAGGGTGGTGGGCGTGTCGAGCGGCCCTTTGAGGGCGCGGCCCACGAAGGCGGTCACCGCCGTGGGCAGGCGCTCGATGGGCGCCGGCGAAGCGGCGTCGACGCGCTCGGGCCCCGCCTGGTGTACCGGCTCAGCCGCCGGGTTTGAGCTGAGTAACATGACCGGTGACCGCGGGCGTCGGTTCGCGTTCCGACTGCAGCTGCTGGAAGCTCTGCGCGTCGGCGTCCACCTCGTCGGCACCGTCCCAGTTGGAACCATCCGGTATGCGGTTCTGGACCAGCGGCGCGGCCGCCACCACCTGCTCGACGGTTCCGGCCGCAACACTCACCGGCACCGCCAGTCCGCGCGGTGCCTTGACCACCTGCGACACGGCGTCCCAGTCGATCTCGGTGCCCGCGTCCTTGAGCCGCTTCTGCAACTGCGGCGTCATGGTCTTGATCAGCAGGCTCTTGTGCGCCTTGTTCCAGTCGCGCGTGTCGTCCTCGAACACCGTATAGGCCTGCAGGTACAGCTGGCCCTCGTGCCAGCCCATCAGGAACGGCTGGTTGACGACGCGCACCTGGGTGCCGAGCGGCACGGCCTTGTACATCATCTCGATGTCTTCCGGATACAGGCGGATGCAGCCGTGGCTGGAGCGCAGGCCCACGCCGTAGGGCTTGTTGGTGCCGTGGATCAGGTACTCGGGCCAGCCGAGGGTGAACTTGAACTTGCCGAGCGGGTTGTCCGGACCCGGAGGCACCACCGCGGGCACCGGATCGTCGTTGTCGGCGTGCTCCTTGCGGACTCCGGCGCCGGGGCGCCAGGTCGGATTTTCCTCGCGCGCGATGATTTTGGTGACCCCTTCGGGCGTGCGCCAGCCGGCCTTGCCGACCCCGATCGGGTAGGTGTACACGAGCTGCGGCTCATCCTTCTTGTGCTTGGGGAAGTAATAGATGCGCATCGCCGCGAGATTGATGACCACGCCCTCGTGCGGCGCATTCGGCAATATGAATTGCGTCGGCACCACCACCTTGCGCCCGACGCCCGGTATCCACGGATCCACGCCCGGATTGGCGCGCACGATTTCCTCGTAGCCGACATTGAACCGGCGCGCGATGTCCGGGAGCGTGTCTTCCTTGCCCACCGTCGTGAGCTGCACCGCGCCCAGCACGGTGTCATCGCCGTGCAGTTCGAACTCGTGGGTCGCGACCGGGAGCGGCAGTACCGGTTCCGGCGCGGGCTGGACCGGTGCCGGCGGCGGGGGCGGCGGCGGCTGCTTATGCCAGGGTTGGTTCAGCAGCGAGCAGCCAGCCACTGCCAGCGCGCCCGCCATCACAGCGGCACGAACCCACTTGGTCATACCTCCCATCCCTCCAATTCTAGAGAAGTACGGGCTGATTGGGCAGTTCGTTGCCATCTCCATCGCCGGCGGGGAAGAAACGGGCCAGCCGCAACCCGACGCTGCGCACGGCCACGCAGCAACCGGCGGTGAGATCGCCCTGCCTGAAGCGCTCGCTCACCTCGTTGCACAGCGCCTGCCATTCGGCCGCCGGAATGTGCGCGGCGATGCCCCGATCGGCCACGATCTCGATGGCCCGGTCGCCCAGCAGCACATAAACCAGCACGCCGTTGTTGTGCTGGGTGTCCCAAACGCCCAGCGAGGCGAACAGCTGCAGCGCGCGCTCGCGCGCGCTGAGCTTGTGCCACAGCTGCGCAAAGGAGAGCGCGGTCTCGACCGCCACGCGGATCTCGCCGGCGTGGCTGCGCTCGGCGGCCTGGATTTCGGCTTCGATTTGCGCCAGGGAGGCGGCCGGCAGGAGCTTTCTCGCCGGCCTGAAGCCCTGCAGCCAGTGGCGCGCGATGCGTTGCGCCGCCATCACCATCGCCCCGAGGCGCCGCCGCCCCCGAACCCGCCGCCGCCGCCGCCAAAGCCCCCGCCCCCGAAACCTCCGCCCCCAAAACCCCCGCCGCCCAAGCCGCCGAAACCCCCGAAGCCTCCGAAACCGCCGCGCCCGCCCGAACTCCAGCCGGCGCCGCGCAGGCCCAGCACCAGCGACAGCAGAAAGCCGACCACGGCCACGCCCACGGCGGCGAACAGCAATTGACTCAACACCCAGGCGACGATCCCGGCCAGGCCGGCGGTCGCGGCCGCGCCGCCGATGCGCCCGAAGATCGCCCGCAGAATCGCCGAGGCCACGAAGAAGCCCACGAACAGCGCCGGCAGCGCATTGAACAGGGCGTTGCCGTTGCCCTTCCAGCTCTTGTCCGGCGGCGGCAGCGGCTCGCCGTCGACCACCCGTATGATCTGGGCGACCCCGGCGCTGAGGCCCGCGTAGTACTGCCCCTGCTTGAACAGCGGAATCATGGTCTCATCGATGATGCGGTTGGAGGTGGCATCGGTGAGCGCGCCCTCCAGGCCGTAGCCCACCTCGATGCGCGTGGTGTGATCGTCCTTGGCCAGCAGCAGCAGCACGCCGTCGTCGGGCTTGGCGCGCCCGAGTTTCCAGCTCTCCACCACCCGCATCGAATACTGGGCGATGTCTTCGGGATTGGTGGTCGGGACCACCAGCACCGCGATCTGCGCCCCCTTGCGCTCTTCGAAGGCGCGCAGTTTCTGCTCGAGCTCGGCCTGCTCGGCCGCGGTCAGCGTGCCGGTCAGATCGGTGACCCGGCCCTCGAGCTTAGGGATGGGCTGGAGCGCCCACGCCAGCGAGGCGCCGGCGAGCAGGCTTAAGGGTCACCGCGGCCGCGCCGAGCCCGGCCCGGAAGGGCCGGAATCGAGCAGGCCGGTGGGGCGATGGGCCCATAGTTAAAGTGGAATTCGGCGGCTATTGGGCGGGCGGGGCCGTCGCCGGTGCGGGGCTGGTCCCAAAATCGACCGTCGGAGGCTTGGCAATCGCCGCCTCGTTCTCGACCGCAAAATTCGGCTTGGTCTGATACTTGAAGATCATCGCCGTCAGGTTGGTCGGAAACGAGCGGATGGTGACGTTGTAGCCGCGCACCGCATCGATGTAGCGGTTGCGGGCCACGGCGATGCGATTCTCGGTCCCTTCCAGCTGCGCCTGCAGATCGCGGAAATTCTGGTCGGACTTGAGCTGCGGGTAATTTTCGCTGACCGCGATCAGGCTCTTCAGTGCCGCCGTCAGCTCGCCCTGGGCGGCCTGGAATTTCTTAAAGGCGGCCTCGTCGTTGACCAGCTCCGGCGTGGCCTGGATGGTGCCGACCTTGGCGCGCGCTTCGGTGACGCCCAGCAGCACGCTCTTCTCCTGCGCGGCGTAACCCTTGACGGTGTTGACCAGGTTCGGCACCAGGTCGGCGCGACGCTGATACTGGTTGAGCACTTCGGACCAGGCCGCCTTGACCGCCTGGTCCTGGCTCTGGATCTGGTTGTAACCGCAGCCGCTCAGCAGCGCCGCGAGCGCCACACACCACACCGTACGGATCGATTTCATGCGCACACCCTCCTTATAAGTCTCGAGCCTCACGATACCGGCATTGGTCAAGACACGCCAACCCAAAGCGGCGCCCTGCGGCCGGCGCGCCGGCTCAGGCCGCGCCGCTAATCCAGGGAACGCAGCGGCCGGCGGGCCAGCAGCGGGTCGACCCGGGTGAGCAGCCAGTAGGCCACGGTCGATCGCAAGCGCTCCCACCAGCGCCGGCGCGAGCGCCACTGCTCGGCCGGGACCTGGCGGCTCAAGGCCAGCGCATCATCGAACAACGCTCGCCCCTGCGCCGCCAGTTCCGGCCACTCGAGCCGCAGGAGCAGTTCGAAGTTGATGTCGAGGCTGCGCCGGTCCAGGTTGCAGGAGCCCACGTACACGATGTCGTCCATCAGGATGAGCTTGGCATGCAGCACCTGGGGCTGGTACTCGTAGAGCTCGGCCCCGCCCTCCATCATGGTGGTGTACAGGTGCTCGGCGGCGTAGCGCGCCACCGGAACGTCGCTCTTGCCGGCCAGCAGCAGCAGCACCTGCCCGCCGCGCGCCGCGCAGCGGTGCAGCGCGCGGCGGATGCGTGACGGGGGCAGGAAATACCCGGCCATGCAGCGCACGTCGTTGGCGCGCCTTAAGTCAAATCGCAACGTGGAGCCCAGCACCCCGCGCCGCCACCAGCCGGGGCCACTGCTCAGGAGCCTGACGGCGCCGGCGGGCACGGGGAGCGCGCGCACCGCGGCGCGGAACTGGCGGATCGCGTGGGCGCTGATCGGTGCCAGCACGAACATGGCCTCGAAGCTCATGGCCAGCGTGGCGCCGATCGGGCCTTCGATCTCGAGCGCCAGGTCGCGCCAGCCACGCGTGACGCCATCGCCCGCGTATTCCGGGCCGATGTTGTTGCCGCCCACGATGGCGCGGCGCTCGTCGCACACCAGCAGCTTGCGGTGGTCGCGAAACGCGAGCCGCAGGCGTCGCGCCGGGCTGAACACGCGTATCTCGCCGCCCTCCTCCTCCAGCGGCAGGAAGAAGGTCGGCGGCAATCCTTCGGAACCGAAGGCGTCGTAGAGCACCTGCACCCGCACGCCGCGCGCACGCGCGGCCAGCAGCTCCGCCAGCAGCGACTCGGCCGGCTCTCCGGGCCGCACCATGTAGCTCTCGAGGCAGACGGATTTTCGCGCCTTGCCGACCATCGCCAGCATGGCGGCAAAGGTGTCATCGCCCTCGGGGAGCCACCTTGCGCGGTGCCCGGCGAGTTCGCATACGGAGTAGTCGGCGGCTTTCACGGATGCGCAGACTGACCAAAAAAAAACGCCCCGGCAAGCCGAGGCGTTGAAAGAGCGGACTTACAAGAGGGGGAGTAAAGTCCGCCAGGGGATCGGTCAGTGCAGCCAGGCCCAGTCGAGTATCCGGATCTCCTCCGCCTGAAGATCCATGCTGCCCGCCAGTACCTGCGAGAGCTCCCGCTCCTCAAAACGCAGACTCAGCGGACGTGTCAGCTCGATGATTCCACTCCACTCGCCGTCCTGCGCCACGCTGGGCGATTCGGCGATAAAATGGGCGTAGTACCTGCTACCCATGGATCTGAAGCCTACCGAGCTGCCCCGGCCAAGGCTGTGAGCCGTTGCACATATAGCGCCCCCGAGAGGCCCTGATTGACCCGCTATCGCCCCCCTACCGCGCAAAGTTCGAAGTACATCACACCGGCCGGAGAGCGCCGGCTGCGCGAGGAACTCGAGGCGCTGTGGCGTGGGGAGCGGCCCAAGGTCACGGCGGCCGTGGCCGCCGCGGCCGCCCAGGGCGATCGCTCGGAAAATGCCGAATACACCTACGGCAAGCGCCGGCTGCGCGAGATCGATGCGCGCGTGCGGCACCTGCGCAAGCGCCTCGAGGGCATGGTGGTAGTCAGCCAGCCGCCGAGCGATCCGCGCCGGGTGTTTTTTGGTGCGCGCGTGACGCTCGAGAGCGCCACGGGCGAGACGCGCGACTACCGGATCATCGGCCCGGATGAATTCGACCAGGAACCCGGCGGCATCAGCATGGACGCCCCGCTGGCCCGCGCGCTGCTGGGCAAGCCGCTGCACGCCGAGGTCAGCGTGAGGCTGCCCGAGGGCGAGCAGCAGTACACGATCGTCGGGATCGGCTACGCCGCGCCGGCCGCCTGAGCAGGATCGGCCTGCCCCTTAATGCTCCGCACGAGCGCCGCGGGCACCCAGGTTTGAACCTGGCCCTGTATCGTTCACGCGAGCGTTCGATGCGGTGGTTAGGCGCCGGCCGTTGCTACGTTGCATAGGAGCGCCAGCTGGTTTCCATCAGGGTCAGTGAATTCAGCCAACCACGTTTCGGACTTCGGCGTGCGATTCACGGGTGGGGCACTCCCTTGAAACTGACGCCCTTGGACTCTAGCGAGGAGTAGACCGCATGGATGTCCGCCACGTCAAAGTAGATGGCCGATCCCCGTTGAGCCTTCTGGCCAGGCGGCACCACGCCAACCAGGAGCCGAACTCCGCCGCAATCGAAGAATGCCATCTGCGGCGGGGCTGCGAACAGCAGAGGCAGGCCTAGAATATCTCGATAAAAGCGTACGCCGGACTCAAAGTCATCGACCGGGATCAACAACTGAGCGATCTTTGCGTTGGCGAGATTCATTGCGTACCCCCTAGGGCAGTGCGACGCACAGGCGCCTAACTTAAGAGTGAGAGGCCGCTCTAGCTGACGCGCACGTTCTTGAACTGCCACGGATCGGACTTGTCCACGTCCTCCGGGAACAGTCGCTCGCGGTCGGTGAGCGGCGTCCAGTCGGTGTACTCGCCGACCACCGGCCCGAGGTAGGGATTGCAGATCTCCAGGCAGCGCCGGTAATCCATCTCGTCGGGCTCGACGATGCCGCGGTTCGGGTTTTCCATCGCCCACACCATGCCGGCCAGCACCGCCACGGTCACCTGGAGCGTGGTGGCGCTGTTGTGCGGGGCGAGTTTGCGCGCCTCGTCGATGGACAGCTGCGAGCCGTACCAATAGGCGTTCTTCTTGTGGCCGCCGAGCAGCACCCCGAGCTCATCTATCCCGGTGGTGATATCGTCCATCATGATGCGCTTGCGTTCCTGCATGGTGTAGTTGCGGCCCGCGAACTCGTGCACCGACAGCACCGCGTTGTCCGACGGGTGGTAGGAATAATGGACGGTGGGCCGGTAGATTGCGGCCGCATCCGCGCTCGAGGTCAGGTAGTCGGCGATCGAGATCGACTCGCCGTGGGTGATCAGGAAACCGTGGTAGGGCCCGGCCTGCGGCGCCCAGCTGCGCACGCGCGTGGCGACCCCGGGTTGCATGAGATAGATGGCCTCGCCGTCGCCAAAGTCGAAGCGCTTGCCGTCGCGCGGGAAGTTGCGCTCGTGCGAACCCCAGCCGAGTTCGGCCGGCTGCGAGCCTTCCGAGACGAAGCCGTCGACCGACCAGGTGTTGACGAACTCGTTGGGCTCCTTGGGGATCGAGGACACCTGCGTGTCGCGCTCGGCGATGTGGATGGTGCGCACATCGAGCCGCTGCGACAGGTCCGCCCAGTCCTCGCGGCTCGCCAGTTTCCCCGCCGTGACGTTGAGGTCCTGGGCCAGGTTGACCAGCGCCTGCTTGACGAAGTGCGAGACCAGGCCCGGGTTGGCGCCGTGCGTCAGCACCGCGGTCGGCTGGCGCTCCGCGCCCTTGCGCAAGGCCAGCGCCTCTTCGCGCAGCGCGTAGTTGGTGCGCTTGGCCGCGGGCGTGGCAGCATCGGTGTACCCTCCCGGCCACGGCTCGATGCAGGTGTCCAGGTACATGGCCCCTTTTTCCCAGGCGTAGCGCACCAGCGCGACGCTCGAGACGTCCACCGAGACGTTCAGTATGAAATCGCCCCGCCCGACCAGCGGATCGAGGGTGCGCCGCAGGTTTTCGCGCACCAGGCGTTCCTTGATGAACTTGATCCCGTAGCCGCCGGCCTCCTCGTGGCCCTGGTCCTCGGCGGAGACGATGGTGATGCGCTCCGGCGGGCAGCCGATGTGGCGCAGGATCAGCGGCAAGACGCCCTGGCCGATGGCCCCGAAGCCGATGATGACGATGCGGCCCGGAAAATCGCTGAAGTGCAGCTGGCTGGTCATGATGCTTCTCGTTATTCGCCCCCGCGCGCGGGCACAGAGCGTACCAATCGGTAGCGGGCGGCGCCACCGTGCGCCTAAGGAGTCAGCTGCGCGTCAGCTGATCGGCTCGACGGAGGTCTTGGGCGCGATGGCCGCGACCCGGTCCAGCCAGCGCCCGAGCGCCGGATAGTTGACCTCGAGCGGCAGGAAGCGCGCCGCCAGTTCGTGCGCGCCGGGCCGCTCCAGGGCCCGCAGCAACAGCCGGATGTCGGGATAGATGACCATGTCGCAGGCGGAGAAACTCTCCCCGACCACCCAGTCCGACTGCGCGAGCCGCCGTTCGATGGTGCGCGCCTCGCTCGCCACGCGGTGCATGGCCTCCGCCATGAGCTCCGCGGTCCCGTCTCCGAGCGTCGGCTCGCGCCCGTAGAGCATGGTGCTCACGATCTGCATCAGGCTCGGTTCCGCGTAGGCCTGGTATTCGCAGATCACGCGCATGATCACGCCGCCTTCCTCCGGGCTCCTCCCGAAGATGGGCGGCTCCGGGTACTTGCGGTCCAGGTAGTACAGCACCGCCACCGACTCGAACACCACGTAGTCGCCGTCGCGCAGCACCGGCAGCCGGCCGCGCGGATTCATGGCCAGCATTTGCGGCGCCTTGTGCTCCTGCTGATCGAACTTGAGCGGATGGCTCCGGTAGCTCAAGCCCTTGTGCTCGAGCGCCAGCAACACGCGCCAGCAATAGGCGCTGCTGCTGCCCCAGTAGAGATCGATGGCCATTTGCGTGCGATTGTAGCCGCTTGCCGCCTTGAGGGCAGTACCCGGAAGAGCGCCCTCGACCCGCCCTGAATTTGCGCGCGCCATTTGGTATGGTGCGCGCCATCGCGACCGCCAAAGGCTTCAGCATGGCACAGCAAATGACAGCGCCGCACCGCGGCAACAGCAGCTGGGGCGTGGCCGACTCGCTCGAGCTGTACAACCTGCCGGCCTGGGGCTCGGGTTATTTCTCCATCAACGCGGCGGGCAACGTCGTGGTTCGGCCCGACGGCACCTCGGCACGCGAGATCGATCTGCTCGAGGTGGTGCAGGGCCTGCAGGCGCGCGATCTGGCCGCCCCGGTGGTGGTGCGCTTCTCGGACATCCTTGCGCATCGGCTCCGCCACCTCAACGATGCCTTCGCGCGCGCCATCAGCGAGAGCGAGTACCGCAACCGCTACGCGGCCGTGTTTCCGATCAAGGTCAACCAGCAGCGCCTGGTGGTCGATGAGGTCTACCGCTACGGGCGCGAGTTCGGCTTTGGGCTGGAGGTCGGCTCGAAGCCCGAGCTGCTGGCGGTCATGGCGGTGACCGAATCGGCCAGCGACCGGCTGATCGTCTGCAACGGCTTTAAGGACTCGAGCTACATCGAGGCGGTGATTCTGGCCACCAAGCTCGGGCGCACCATCATTCCGGTGGTGGAAAACTTCGCCGAGCTCGAGCTGATCCTGCGCCACGCCAAGACCTACGCGGTGCGCCCGCGGATCGGGGTGCGCGTCAAGCTGGCCAGCGAGGGTTCGGGTCGCTGGCGCGATTCGGCCGGCGAGAAGAGCAAGTTCGGCCTGTTCGCCACGGAAATCATCGAGCTGCTGAGCACGCTCCGTGCCCAGGGCATGGAGGACTGCCTCAAGCTGGTGCACTGCCATCCGGGCAGCCAGCTGCAGGACATCCGCCGGGTCAAGGACGCCATCAACGAGCTCGCCCACGTCTACGCCGAGCTCAAGCTGGCCGGCGCGGGCCTGGAGTACATCGACGTCGGCGGCGGCCTCGGGATCGACTACGACGGCACCGGCACCAACTACTCCTCCTCGATGAACTACACGCTCGATGAGTACGCCAACGACGTGGTGTACCGCATCGCGAATGTCTGCAACGCGCGCGGCGTCGAGCACCCGATGATCGTGAGCGAGTCGGGACGCGCCATCGCCGCGCACCACAGCGTGCTGATCTTCAACACCCTGGGCAGCTCGCGGCTGGATCAGTTCGAGGTCGCCCCCAACGCCGCCAAGGCGCTGACCAAGGCCTCGCCGCAGCCGCTCCGTGACCTCTACGACGCGCTGCGCGCCATCGACGAGCGCCACCTGGTCGAGTGCTACCACGACGCGCAGACCGCGCGCGATGAGGCCTTGCAGCTGTTCAACCTGGGGCTCCTGTCGCTCGCCGACCGCGCCCTGGTCGAGCGGCTGTACTTTGCCGCCTGCGGGCGGATCCTGGATTGCTGCCGCAAGGTCGGCCAGACGCCCGAGGAACTCGAGGATCTCGAGGATGTGCTGGCGGACATCTACTTCTGCAACTTCTCGCTGTTCCAGTCGCTGCCCGACAGCTGGGCGATCGATCATCTGTTTCCGATCATGCCGATCCACCGCCTGAACGAGCGCCCGACGCGCAACGGCGTGCTGGCCGACATCACCTGCGACTCGGACGGCCGCATCAACCGCTTCGTGAGCCGTCGCGAGACCAAGCGCACGCTCGAACTGCACGAGCTGAAGGCCGGCGAGGATTACTACCTGGCCGCCTTCCTGGTCGGGGCCTATCAGGAAACGCTCGGCGATCTGCACAACCTGTTCGGCGATACCCACGTGGTGCACATCAAGCTGCACGATGAGGGCGGCTGGTGGATCGAGGAAGTGGTCAAGGGCGACACCGCCAACAAGGTGCTCGAGTACATGGAGTACGACGTCGCGGAACTGGCCCCGGCCCTGGCGCGCGATTGCGAGCGCGCGGTGCGTGAGGGGCGCATGACCGTCGCGGAAGGCCAGGCCCTGAAACGCTTCTACGAGCAGGAACTGGACGGCTACGCCTACCTCGAGCCCTAGGGCCGTGCACCCCGTGCCGGCATCGATCGCAGGGCAGCGCGCGCTGGCGAGCCGCCCGACGGCTGTAATCCCCGTCCCACGGTAGATTAGGACGCCCGCCCCTAGTCCTTCGAGGGCGCGCGTCCGACGATTCTTCACATGGCTCGTCGCGCGATACTCACGCACAAACAGAAGATCACCCCGTTTCTTTGGTACTCGCAACAGGCCGAAGAGGCGGCACGCTTCTACGTGTCGGTGTTCCCCAACTCCCGCATCCGGCGCGTGGTGGTGATGCCTGCCGAATCCCCGGCCGGACCGGCCGGTTCGGTCAAGATCGTCGACTTCGTGCTCTGTGGACAGTCGTTCACGGCGATGAGCGCGGGGCCCCTCGATCCGTTCAACCATGCGGTGTCCTTGGTGGTGAACTGCGATACGCAGGCGCAGATCGATCGCTACTGGGAGCTTCTGCTCGAAGGCGGGTCGGCCGAGCAATGCGGATGGCTGGTGGATCGCTTTGGCGTCTTCTGGCAGGTGGTGCCGACGCTGCTCGGCGATCTGATGTCGGATCCCGATCTCGCCAAGTCCAAGCGCCTGGCCGAGGCCATGCTGAAGATGGTCAAGTTCGACATCGCCAAGCTCAAGGCCGCCTACGAAGGTCCCGCCGCCGCCTGACCGGAATTCAAATGAGCGACGGATCCACGCTCAGCTAGGCCGCGGCGCGCGAAGACCTTTCTTTAGAGTCACCCTAAGGGGGCGCAGACCGCCCCGAGGCGCGGGCGTCACGGCCGGCGCGGCCGCCGGCCGTGACCCGCAGGATCACTTCTTCTTGTGTTTCTTCTTCGGCGCGGGCTTTGCTGCCGCCGCTTTGGGCTCGGGCGCCGGCGGCGCCATCGCCGCAGGCGGCGCGTCGCTGTTCCAGGTGTCCCTGATCATCAGCCAATTGCCCTTGGCATCCTTCTGCCACACCTCGAGGTATTTCCCGCTGCCCAGCGGGCTGCCGCCCGAGCCGTTCACGTGAAAGGTTCCCGAGTGCCAGGCCAGATCGCCCGAGACTCCGACCGTGTCGGTGTCCAGCGCCAAGGTATTGCCGGCGGCCTTGGCGGCGGCCATGTCCCCCGCCAGGTACTGCTTCATGGCCTCGTGTCCGGTCGCGGCCGGTGCGTCAGGCGGCATCAGCACCGCATCCTCGGTGTAGCCGGCCACGATCTTGTCCGCATCGCCGGCGTTATAGGCTTCGATCCAGGCGGTGGTGTGGGCGCGGATCATGGCTTCGATCGCGGCGGGATCGGGCCCTTTCGCGGCACAGCCGGCCAGCAGACTCAAGCCCGCGGCCACCAGTGCCGCCTGTTTTAATTTGAACATGCAACATTCCTCGGTAATTCAGAAACCCGCGCTAGTATAAGCCATGCCCGAAGCGCTGGAAGACGTTCGCCCGGTTGATCTTGATGAGATTTGCGCCGCACGCGCGCGCATCAGCGCCACCATCGTGCGCACCCCGCTCGTGCGTCTGGAGCTCGGGCCGGAATTCCCCGATATCCGCCTCAAGCTCGAGAATCTCCAGCCGATCAACGCCTATAAATTGCGGGGCGCGGCGAACGCGGTGGCGATGCTGTCGCCGGCCGAACGGGCGCGCGGCGTGTGGACCATCAGCGCCGGCAATGCGGGCCAGGGCGTCGCCTACGCGGCGCGCGCGGCTGGCGTCCCGTGCACCGTGGTGGGCATAGAAACCGCGCCCGCCTCCAAGCTCGAGCGCATGCGGGCGCTGGGCGCGAAGCTGGTGCTGGTGTCCTATGCCGACGCCTGGCGGGCGATGGAGGAGCGATCGTATCCGGGGGTCGAAGGCACCTTCGTGCATCCGTTCGACGATCACAATTTCATCGCCGGCCACGGCACCATGGGCCTGGAGATTCTCGAGGATGCACCGGACACCGCGGCGGTCATCGCCGGGATTGGCGGCGGCGGGCTGATCACCGGCGTGGCGAGCGCGCTCAAGGCGCTCAAGCCGGGCATCAAGGTGTGGGGCGCCGAACCGGAAACCGCCGCTCCCCTGGCGCGCTCCTTTGCGAGCGGCTCGGCCCAGCCGTTCCCGGAATGGGAAGCCTCGTTTGTCGACGGTGCCGGCGGCCGGAGCGTGTTCCCGCGCATGTGGGAGCGGATGCGGTCGCTGGTCGAGGGCAGCATCGTCGTGACGCTCGATGAGACGCGGCGCGCGATGCGCCTGATGGCCGAGAAGTCCCGGGTGATTGCCGAAGGTGCCGGCGCCCTGTCGCTCGCCGCGGCACTTACCGGCCAAGCCGGCCGCGGGCCTATTGTGGCCATCGTCTCGGGTGGCAACGTCGATCTGAAAAAGTACTGCGAGATCCTCGAGTCGGTCGGAAGCTAGTCCGTCTCGCTGGAACAGATTTTTAACGCGAGCCAGACTGCCGCCGCGTTGGCGCACCGCGTGTCTCGGTAGAGGTGAGTTCTAAGGAAATTAGAACGAGTAGTCGACGCCAACGCCGACCGTTCGGGGCCGCACCATGAAGTCCTCGGTACGACCGACGGTACCCGTCGGATCAATGCCCAAGTGGCCGTGCCGGGAGGCGCGGATATCTGCCAGATTTCGGACGAAAACTCGTAGAACCAGCGGCGCTTTTGCAATGCTCGCATTGACATCAAGTACCGAATAGGCCGGCAGCTCACGGGTCGGCGCTCCGCCCTGCGAGCGACTGTTCACGGCCAGGGCCCATAGCGGGCCGGTCCACCGGAGAGCGCCGCCCGCATGGGCATACCATAGGCCGGCGAGCGGCCAGTCATAGTCGGCAGTGAACGCCGCGCTCCACTTGGGCACCTGCGCGAGTTGGTAGTCGGTCAACAAATTGCTGCTGGTGGGGATCAGTTCGGTGTATTCGACGCTTGTGTGTAGGTTGCGTTGTAGCCAAATATCAGCGCGCGCACCGGCGACCAGGAGCCGGCTAATTCGACGCCCTGGGATTTTGCACTTGCACCATTGACGAGAGCAGAAACCAGTCTTGCTTCAGAATCTGGATGTCCTTCCAGTCGATGTGGAACGCCGCGACATTGACCGTCCACTGTGCGCTCCAGAAACTCCGACTTCAGGCCCATTTCATAATTCGTGAGGCTGTCCGCCCTCACAGGCGGTACGAGCCGTGGGCCGTTCGTGGAGCCGGGCAGGAAGCCGGTGGCCACGCGCCCATACAGCATCACGTCGGGCGTAAAATGGTGTTGGGCCGTCGCGGCCCACGTCGTGACTCCCTCCGAGTAATCGTCTGAGAATAGTTATCGGCGGCTCGCTGACCGTCTTGTCGTGGACGATTGCAGAGAACGCCTGGTCATTGTGGTCATAGCGAATCCCAGCCGATCAGTTCGGTTTGGTCGGTGACGTGCCACGTCAGATCTGCGAATACCGACCGCTGGCTGAAGGTGCTTGGCACCACTTGATACCAAATCGCCGGAGCAAAGAACGCAATCGGCTGGTAGCTGGTATCGAACGCATAGTCGCCCGACTGGTCTGTCACGTGCTCCTGCGTGTAAAAGCCACCCAGCAACCACTCAATGTGTCTCCCGTGAGACGCGGACACGTGAATCTCCTCGCTGAATTTCTCGCGATCCGTATCCCGTTGGAATTTCGACAGCCCAGCCGGAATCGTGCCGCCACTCAGTATCGGAAAGATGCTGCCGTATTGCTGAGTTGAATCTGATCGTCTCGGTGACGTCCATCGCGCGACCAGGCCGTGGTGGAGCATAATTTCCACCGAACGCGGGATACCAGTGACAGTCGCCGCATACAAATCGGTATTGGCCCCTATAGGCCGGCGGGAACGAGTATGTCTTGCTTGAAGTACGCTCCAGGATTTCGAAACCTTATAGATGTTGGCATCGCCGTCATACACCGCGTCGCGGCGCCCGTCGACACCACCAGGTCGACCGGAGTCGCGTTCGAGGCGGTTCCACAAGCGCGCTGACCTTCACAGACAGAACGATTCAGTCGGACGCCACAGCGTGGTAACACGTCCGCCGTAGCGGCGCAGCACATTGACGTCTTTGCCCCGGAATAGACGTTGTCGATGTACCCCGGGTTGTAGATGTCGTAACCACTGACGCGCACCGCGAGTGCGTCCTAACCATCGGCACGTTCACCATGCCCTGCAACGAGGTACCTGGCCTGGAGGCATACTCGGTCGTGCTGACATCCGTCCCGACTCGTGCCTCGAATCCGCTGACGCTCGGCTCGTTGAGCACGTACCTGATCTCGCCGATTTCGGACCCAGCGCCGCCGAGCGTTCCTTGCGGCCCACGCCGCACTTCGAGCCGCTCCAGGTCGTAGGGAATGAGCTCGGGAGCCGCTCCTATCCCGATCGCCCCGGTCAGCCCCGTGGGCACGTCGTCGATGTAGTACCCCACCGTCGATGCCTCCGTGAGCGAGCTGATGCCACGGAGCTGCACTATGTAGAGACTGGGCACACCACCGTCGTCCAGATTCAGGCTAGGCAGGTACGCGGCATAATCGGACAGCTGTTCCAGTTTCTGTGCTTCCAGGCGTTCACCGCCCACCATGCTCACGGAGCCGGCGGTATTCTGAACGTCCTCGTCGATCTTCGCTTCGTTCCCGCCGAGCGAGCCCACCACTGTGATTTCTTCTTGCGGTGTACCGAACCGCGCGGCGCGAGGACTGCTGGGCTGATTCGATTTCTTAGCACCCGGCGGCGGTGCGACCTCGGTGGAGTTAGGGGTCTCGAAGATGCGGACGGTACGCTCGTTCAGGAATTCGAAGCTCAGGCCCGTGCCCTCGAGCAGAGCCGGCAGCGCCTCCGCGGGATCCTGCCCGGCGCGTGCGCCTTTCGAGTTGCGCGATCGGGCAAGGCGCGCTACGTAGATGACCTGCAGCCCGGTCTGATGCGCGAACTCGGCCAGGGCACCAGCCAGCGCCTGTGCTGGGATGGCGACCTTCAGCGCCTGGTCCGCTCGGGCCGCCCCGGCCCATAACGCCAGCAGACCGCCCAGCACACAGCACTCAAGCACTTGCCCGAGGCGTTGCGCCCGTCTGCTCCTGATGGTTCCGGGTGACAAGGGTCTCCGGCGCACATCCCCACCCGTGACTCCCGTGGCGACGGGTGATCCGAAGCACTGCTGTGCGAGCGGGAGTTGCTGCCCACTCGCGGGGGCGAGCTCTCGGACTAGAATCGGCGTCGGTATCAACTCCACTAAGGCGCCACTATGCATTCTAGAAATACTAGAACGAGTAATCGACGCCAACACCGACAGTTCGGGGTTGCACCATGAAATCTTCGGTATAAGCCGATGGTGCCGGAAGGATCCAATATTCAGGTGGCCGTGCCGGGAGGCGCGGGTGTCCGTCGAGATTTCGGGCGAAGACTCGCAGCACCAGCGGCCCTGTCGCGAGGCTCGCATTGAGATCGACGTATCGAGTAGGCCGGCAGTTCCAGGGTCGGGGCTCCGCCGAGCGAGCGACTCTCCACCAGCAGGGCCCATAGCGGGCCGCTCCAGCGCCACGCGCCGCCCACATGGGCATGCCAGAGGCCCGTGAGTGCCCAGTCATAGTCCGCAGTGAACGACATGCTCCACTTGGGCACCTGGGTTTGCTGGTAACCGGTCAAAATACCTGTCCATGCCGGGGGCCAATTCCGTGTACTCAGCTTGCGTGTAGGCGGCGTTGTACCCAAATCTCAGCGTGTGGAGGGGCGACCAGGAACTGGCGAGTTCCACGCCCTGGGAATAGCGCCCTTGCACCGTTAATGAAGTAATAACCGGTGGGGTCCGGGAATAGGACCTGAATGTCCTTCCAGTCGATGTAGAACACCGTAAGATTAATCATGCCGCTGCGGTCCAGGAACTCCGACTTCAGGCCCATTTCGTAATTCGTGAGCCCGTCCGCTTTCACGGGTGGACGGGCGACGAGGCCGCTGTCGTCGGTGCCGTTCGTGCTGCCGGGCAGGTAGCCGGTGGCCACGCGCCCGTACAGCATCACCTCTGGCGTAAAATGGTATTGGGCACTCGCGGCCCACGTCGTGACTCCCTCCGAGTACTGGTCTGAGCTTGTCCCAGGCCCCGCGGTCGCGCCACCGTGGTTTTCGGAGTATGAAAAGTCATTGTGGTCGTCGCGAATTCCGCCCGTCACATCGATGTGGTCGGTTACCCGCCAGGTCAGATCCCCGAATACCGCCAGTTGGCTGAAGGTGCTTGGCACCTCTTGAAAAAAAATTGCCGGTGCAAAGAACGCCAGCGGCTGGTAGCTGGTGTCGAACGCATATTCGGCAAACTCGTCGGTAACGCGCTCGTGCGTGTAAAAACCGCCCAGCAACCATTCGATGCGCCTGCCCTGCGGTGAGGAAATGTGGAGGTCCTCGCTGAATTTCTCGAGGTCCGTATCCTGTTGGGTCTTCGACAGTCCGGCCGGAATCGTGCCGCCACTGACGATCCGGAACTGCTAAGCCGGTTACCCTGTGGTCGTATCTATAGGTCTGGTGCGCGTCCATCGTGCGACCAGGATGTGGCGGACATGACGTCGAGCGAACCGGGGTTCCAGTGAACTGTCGCCGCGTAGAGATTGATGGCTGTCTCGGTAGGCCGGCAGGAAAGCCAATTCCTGTTTGAACTCGCCCCAGTATTTTTTAACCTTGTAGATATTGGCATCGCCGTCAACCACCGCGGTCGCGGCGCCCGTCGACACCACCAGGGATTCGGATTCCGCGTTGATCCGGTTGCTGAAGCGCGCTGACCTTCACTGACAGCGATTCCGTGGGGCGCCAGAGCATGGCAATTCGCCCGCCGTAGCGCCGAATGACGTTGACGTCTTTCGCCCCAGAATAGACGTTATCGATGAACCCTGGGGTGTAGGTGTCGTAAGCACTGACGCGTAGCGCGAGCGTGCCCTGAATGATCGGCACGTTCACCATGCCCTGGAGCGAAGTGCCAGGCTTCGAGGCGTAGTGGGTCGTGCTCACGTCGGCCCCGGCTCGCGCCTCGAATTGGCTGACATTCGGCTCATTGAGTACGTACCGGATCACGCCGGACTCGTCGCTTGCACCGCCGAGCGTTCCCTGTGGCCCGCGCTGCACCTCGACTCGCTCCAGATCGTACGGTATGAGATCGGGAGTTGCCCATGCCGCATACAGCCCGATTCGTGCCCACAGGCGCGTCGTCGATATAGAAAGTCACCGCCGAGGCATTGGTCAACGGATAGATGCCACGCAGCAGTACCGAGTCGAAGCTTGGATTGCCGCCCGTGTCCATACTCAAACCGGGCAGGTAGGCCGCGTAATCGGCCAGCTGCTCCAGCTTCTGCGCTTCCAGGCGTTCACCGCCCACGATGCTCACGGAAGCCGCTGTGTTCTGCACGTCCTCGGCGATCTTCTGTTCGTTCACACTGCGCGAGCCCACCACAGTAATCTCTTCATCAGATATGCCGAACCTCGCTGCGCGGGGACTGCCAGGTTGCTTCGGCGTCTTGGCGCCCGTCGGCGGTGTGGTCTCCCCGCTGGGAGTAGTTTCGAAGATGCGGACGGTGCGCTCGTTCAGGAATTCGAAGCTCAGGCCCGTGCCTTCCAGCAGCGCCGGCAGCGCCTGGGCGGGCACCAGTCCGGCACGCGCGCCCTTCGAAGTTCGTGTTCGGGCGAGGCGCGAGACGTAAATGACTTGCAGCCCAGTCTGCTGCGCAAATTCCGCCAGCGCGCTCGCCATGGACTGCGGCGGGATGTCGACCGACAACCCAGCAGCCGCGCGGGCCTCGCCCGCCCACAGGGCAAGAACAATAACCGACACGCCGCACGCCAACCCTCGTGCGAGCGCCCAGCGCGCTTCACTCCTGATCACCCCTCCTCGCACGACCCCCCGTCGACATCCGTCCACAGCACTCGCGCACGGCCCCAGACATTATTTTTCGATTGGGCAACGGCTCACGAGTCGCGGGCGCGAACTTTCGGATCAAGATGCGCGTCGGTGTCTTCTCTACCTGGACACCGTCCAGCGTTCCGAGGAAGGTCGCGAACGAGTCGGTATCATACGCGTCAAAGACCCCGCTGATCGGCAGGGACCTTATTTCCTGGTCCTCGATCTCGATCGATACGCGCCCGTAGCGGTTGAACTCCTCGGCCACCTCGCCCAGTGGGCGGTTTTCAAAGACGATCTTGCGCTCGAGCCAGGCGAGCGCCGCGCGTGTGTCTACGGCCCTCGGTGCGCCGAGCCCGATCCCCGACTTCGACCTGGTAGCCAGCCTCGAGCCGCTGCGCCGCCTGTGGTGCCGCAACGGCGAACACCGCCACCGTACCTTCTGCAACCGTCACCCTCACTACGTCCGGCGAGCGGCGCACATCGAACCGCGTGCCCACGGCGAGCACTCCCGCCCCGCCCGCGGCCACGCGGAAGCGACGCCGATCGTTGTGCGCCACCTGGAAGAGCGCCTCTCCGCGCTCAAGCTCAACGAGCCGTTCACCGTGCGAATAACGCACAGTCAGCTCGGAATCAGTATTGAGATGCAGCACCGAGCCGTCCGGAAGTTGGCGCACGCTCTGCACGCCGTGCGCCGTGACATAGGTCTTCGGCAGCCCGAATCGTTCACCATCCCGCGACGACCAGAGTGACACCACAGATCGCCAGCAACCATCGCAGCCGCCATCGCCAGCGGCCAGCTCGCGATCCAGCTGTGTTCGCGGAGCGGCCGACACGCGCCGCGCCGGGTTGATCCTGACGACGTTGTCTGTATCGGCACGCGCTTCGGCGAGAAGTGATTCGAGCGAGCCGGGCGGATCGTTCGGTGGCGGTCGGCAGATCGCGTGCCAGCACCGCGACGGCGAGGTATTCCTGCACGTGCACCGGCGAGGTGCGCAGCCACGCCGTGAAGGCGGCGCGCGCTTCGGCGTCGAGCGCACCACCGCGATTCTCGACGAACCATGCGCCGGCCTGCTCGGCGATTGCAGCGCGGAGCTGCTCGTTAGTTGACGACATCTCGCTCATCCCAGGCGCGCCATGCGCCGCCGGCAGTGGCCCAGCGCCTGGGCCAGGTATTTCTTGACCATGTGCGTGGAGATCCCCAGGCGCTCGGCAATCTCCTGGTAGCTCAGTCCGTAGTGATACTGCAAGGTCACCGCCGCACGGCACTTGGGCGACAGCTGCCCGAGCACTTCCCGCAACCGCTCGATACGCCGCTCGGTATCGATGGGCTCATCGAAATCCGGCAGCTCCGCGAGCAGCTGCTGGGCTTCGGTCCCCTCGACATCGGCGTTCTCAGCCTGGCGGCGATCGGCGATGGCGTTCTCCTTGACCAGGTTTCCCGGCAACCGCGAACAGATAAGCCTCCGGATTGAGGATCGCGCCCGGGTCGCTCACCCGCAGCATCCGCAGGTACACCTCCTGCGCAAGGTCGGCGGCATTCGCCTTGATCCGCAGCCGGCGCAGGAAGAAAGCCTGCAGGGTGCCGCCGTGCCGTGCGAACAGCCTCTCGACCCACGCCCTCGCGGACTCGGCCATATCGCAGCGGTATCCCTTGAAAATCTCGCTTGTCTTAAGACTATGAGCCCCCCGCGAGGAATTCGGGTACCTAAATCAATTACGGGTACCCGAATTGACAAGTGCCGGCTCTTACCTCACGCACGGACGCGGATCGCCACGGTGGCCCCACCCCCGTGCAACGAGGGAGAGGAGTCGTGAAGCACCATAATGCGAATCGGTCGTTCACGGGCTTATTAGCCTGCCTGCTGCTCGCCGCCTGCGGGGGCGGAGATACAGGGGGCACCACAGGCCCTCCCCCACCAACGGTCACCATCAGCGTTTCGCCGTCGGGCATCCCCGCCGGCCAGCCAGCGACTGTCGTCTGGTCCTCGACCAACGCATCGACTTGTACAGCGACTGGTGCGTGGGCGGGTTCGCACCCGACGAGCGGAAAGCTAGATGTCTCGCCACCGGCATCGGGCACCTACACGTACACGCTGAGCTGTTCCGCGAGCGGCTCCGCGGCCGCGACCGCATCAGCCATGCTGACCGTTACCTCCGCGTCGTTGGCGATTACCACGGCCACGTTGGCCAACGGTGTTGTCGGGAGTCCCTACACGGGAACAATCCAGGCGACAGGCGGAGTGGCACCGTTTGTCTGGACGGTGAGCAGCGGTACGCTACCTCACAACCTATCTCTAAATGTCAGCACGACGAGCAGCGATACCGTTTCCGGCCTACCAGACGCGGTCGCGCAGGGCATGGCCTTCACTATAGAAGTTACCGATTCCGCCCACCACATAGCCACCCAGGCCTACACCGTCTCGATCCTGCCGAAAGCGGACAGCCTGGTTCCGTCACCCGCACGCATGGATTTCGGCGACGAGACCGTGAGCAGCACAAGCGGCGCACTAACCGAAACGCTGACCAACAACGCGACCACTCCCGTGGCCATTACCAGCATCGCGATCAGCGGACTCAACGCGGCCGAGTTCAGCCAGATCACTACCTGCGCAGCAAGCCTGGCCGCCGCAGCAAGCTGCGCCATCAGCGTGACCTTCACGCCGGCCCAAAGTGGATCTCGCTCCGCCGCCCTAACGATCATCAACACACCGCAGGAAGTCCTCACTCATTGTCGCTGACGGGTATGGGTATCACGGCGGAACCCAATGCGACGCTGTCCGTCGCCAACCTGCCCTTCGGGATCTCAACTCGTCGGAACGACGAGCCCGGCGCTACCGGTTACTCTGACAAACTATGGCAGCGGAGCGTTGAATATCTCGCATGTCGCAGCGACTGGAAGCTTCGCCGAGACCGACAACTGCTTACCTGGGGTGGCGTCAGGTGCCACCTGCACTATCAGCGTGACCTTCACGCCCGGCGCTTCGGGCGATGTGTCCGGCCAACTCTCGGTATCCGATGACGCTCCAGCAGCCCTCAGAATGTTGGAGCGGCACGGGTTCGACCAATACGCCCCTACTAACAGGGTACTGTCGGCTTCCGGAGTCACATCTTCCCTGTAGTGAATCAAAAATCTCAGGCGGCATTGGTTGGAGAAGGTGTACAGCGGGACAACCGGCGCAGCGCCCGTCCACGATCTACATACCGGCCTGCAGAACAAACGCGCCCGTTGACCTCGCACAGTTATGCGTAAGCATTTCCCGCAGCACTTAATATACAGAGACTGTGAGACACAGTGAAAAACACACCGAAAGCGCCCCATAGATACGTTCACTGTCAATCGTTAGATGCGCCGTCACCGATAGCAGCACGCGCCAACGTTTTACGCGTAGCGAGCAAGTAGTGTTAAGCCTCTCGCTAACCTTCGTATACCAGTCTGCGCTCATGCAAGCATTTATCTCACAAGCGTTAACCGCCAGAGCTATACTTCATCTACAGCATTCCGTATAGCTTCAATAAGCTAACACCTAATCTGAATCCATCCAACTCACAACAACACATCAACACGCTAAACCAGTTCAAACCTTTCCGCCAGCGTCACCACCACATCCCGTGTCGTGCAGAAAGCTGAGCCATCAAAGCACATCAAGCTACGCATTAGCTACCATCATACCAACCGCAACATACATCATCGCACAGCGCAGCTGCTCATCAACATATAGCTGCTCACAGTGAATAAATTTCCGCTATACTCCTACAGCTTACAATCCCTCCACTGTAACAAAACTAACCAAGCTCCACGTCAGCGCCTTGCCGCCGGCCAGTCCCTGCGCTTTCCCCGCGTATTCGGCTACCTAAATCATTTACCGGTACCCAAATACGGCGACTCTTACTTCACGTACGACGCATCGCAACGTGGCCCCGCTCCAGAAAAACAGAGGACAAGACAATGATTTTCACCAAAACCATGTCGATTTTCGCCGTCGCCTTCGTGGCACTGCTGGGTGCTGTAGCCGTTGCGACGCCATTCGCGCGCAGGCACAGACTGCAAGACAGGCCGGCGTGAGTCGCGCTACATTCCTGAAGGATCTGGGCACGGCCGGCGGCCCGAACAGTGACGTTCAGGACGTTACCTACCCGATAAACAATAAGCGCATGGTCACAATCATAGCGGATACACCGCTTGCCGACCCCTTCGATCCCTACTGCTTTGCCGATTGCCTCATCGTGCACGCCGCTGTGTGGCAGCGCGGCACCCTCACCGATCTGGGCGCGCTCACGGCTGGCGCCAGCAGCGCGCCCAACGGGATCAATGCCTCAGGCACAGTTGCCGGACTTTCCGAGACCGGCGCGGTCGATCCCACGTTCGATTTTCCGCCTGAGTTTCATGCGGTCGTGTGGAAGGACGGGCGGATCATCGACCTCGGAACGTTTGGCGGAACCTTGAGCTATGCCAACGCACATCAACGACCGCGGCCAGGTTGGTCGGCTTCGCGTTCAACGGAAAGGCCGATGCCTTCATCACGCGTTCAAGTGCCTTCGACGCTGAATGCGGCACGGGAGATGTGCCGAGCCAGATGCGCGCCTTCGTATGGCAGCAAGGCCGTGGCATGCGTGCCCTAGGCACGCTGGGCGGCCCCGACAGTTGCGCCAAATTCATCAACCGTCGTGGCCAGATCACCGGAATTTCCTTCACAAGCTACAAGCCGAACGCCGGCAGCGGGATTCCAAACTTCGAACCGTTTATCTGGACGGACGGCAAGATGACTAGCCTCGGCAGCCTCGGTGGTACCCAGGGACACGCGAGCGCGATCAACAATCTGGGGCAAGTCGCGGGAGATTCAAACTTAGCCGGTGACGAAATCACGCACGCCTTCTTCTGGGATCGCGGCCAGATGACCGACGTCGTTCCGGGGAGTGACTTCGCCGTCGCGGAAGGCTCTCAACGACAAGGGCGAGGTGGTCGGCGGGACAACAAATCCAGGCGCTGCGTGTATCCATGCGTTTCTATGGCGAGACGGTGTCCTGACCTACCTTAAAGCACGCAGCAACGCGCTCGGCATTAATTCGAGCAGTCAGGTGGTCGGACAGGCGTCAATGTGCGGCGGAACCACGCGCGCGTTTCTGTGGGAGAAGGGCCGCGGCGCGGTCGACCTGGACAGACTGGTCCCTCCGGGTTCCGGGGTGATATTGACGATTGCGAGAAAAATCACTGACAACGGCGAGATCACCGCGCAGGGCACGCTCGCGAATGGCGATGAGCACGCGTTCCTGTTGATCCCGAGGAAGAGCGCGAGATGATCACGGAGCGGACGCCCTCAGTGCGCAGGAAGACTAAATGACATTCCGGACATTGATGTGGCGTCCCGCGGCCCGTTACGTGGCGCGGCATCGATTCGTCCAAAAGCAGGCGCTCCCGACGCCCGCCTCCCCTGCACAAACAACAGGGACAGTGTTCTGGAATTCGCTGCCACCATGGCCTCGACGCACCCCACCACGGTGCGGGGCGTGACGGTGTACAAGCCCGAATTGAGCGCCTTCAGCGCTTCGTCCCAGATCGTCGCCCTATACACGCACAACAAAGGTGACCTATGTACGAATTCGCGGTAGATCATTCGATGCGTCGTGGCTGGCGGAGTAAGAATAGCGCCGCAAAATGCTGGGCGCATGGCGCGCAAGATGGTGTTGGGCCTCATCGCTGGCCCTCGTTTGCCAGTCCGCCCTGGCGCAGGCGATGTATCGCATCAAGCCCCTCGGATTGCTGGATGGCTGTACTGTCGATTCGCCCCAGCTGCGTCTGGGCCTTAATGGGGCCGACCAGGTGACCGGCGATGCGTGCAACGCGAACGGCGACACTCATGCATTCTTGTGGAAGAACGACGGCAACCCGATGGTGGATCTCGGACCCCATGAAGTGGGTTCCATGAGCTGCGGCATAGCCATCAACGCGTCCGGACTGGTCGCCGGCTATGCGGATGACAGCACGGGTCATTTTGCCTTCGTGTCCTCGGGCGATGGCACGCCCATGAGGAGGATCTATCAAGGATTTGGGTGGCGACAGCTTCGTCACTTCTCCATGCCATTAACGACCTTGGGCAGCTGACGGGCTAGTGCTGACGCCGCCGACGATTATCGAGCACGCTTTTCTGTGGAAGAACGATGGTTCGCCGATGCTTGATCTGGGGACCCTCGGCGGCTTCAATTCCGCCAACGGCTTGGCCATCAACGCCTCCGGGCAGGTCGCCGGATATTGCGTATCGTCCGGGCAGCAGCGTGACTCACGCCTTTGTCTGGAAAAACGATGGAACGCCGATGCTGGATCTGGGCACCCTCGGTGGCAATTTCAGCTGACGCCGATCTCATCAACGCTTCCGGTCAAGTCGCGGGGAACAGTGATCTTCCAGGCAACACAGACGCAGCATGCCTTCTTCTGGAGGAATGACGGTACGCCGATGCAGGATCTGGGCACGCTGGGTGGGGCGGAGAGCTACGCCACTGCCCTCAATGATTCAGGGCAGGTCGCGGGGTACTCGTACACCCAGCGGACTGAAGAATGCGCACGCGTTCGTGTGGATGAACGACGGGACGCCGATGAAGGATCTCGGGACCTTGGGTGGAACCGCAGTGAAGCGAATGGCATGAACTCCTCGGGGCAGGTGACGGGCTGAGGCGAATCTTGCCGGCGACGCAGTCGTCGCACGCCTTCCTCTGGAGAAATGACGGCACGAAGATTCAGGATCTGAATAAGCTCATCGACCCGACCGATCCCCTGAAGCCTTACGTCACCCTGACCAGCGGCGATTTCATCAACGATTCTGGCGATATCGTGGCCGAGGGAACCGATAGCCGTACAGGGCTGTACGGCCTGTACCTGCTGCAGGGGACGGTGCTCACGCTGACCCCGCGCTCGCTCGCCTTTGGCAACCAGCCGATCAACACCACCAGCGCCGCGAAGTCGGTGACCATGACGAACACCAGCGCAAAGTCGTGGCCATCACCAGCATCGCGCTGACGGGTACCGCTGCCGGGCAGTTCGCCTCGACCAACAACTGCGGCAAATCGCTGGCGGGCCACGCGACCTGCACGATCAAGGTGACCTTCAAGCCGACCACGAAGGGCGCCAAGTCCGCCACCCTGAATGTGAACGGCGGGGGCGGTGGCCTGCGTGTCGGTCAAACTCACGGGCACGGGCACGTAAACGGCGGGCGCCAATTCAAACCGTCCTGTCAATTTAATCGGTCGACCGGGCCTGGTGCTCGCAAAGAATTAGGCATACCTGCGGGCGCGGCGCCGGTGTTGAGAATGCTCCGCAGCCGTTCAGCGACGACCCGCCAGAGCGTGCCCAGTCAGCGCCTGCTAGCCCGCCCGTCTCTGTAGCCCACCTGCGCTCACGTCAGTCACTCACATCATTTACCGGTACCCGAAGTACCGAGTGCCGACTCTTACTCACGTACGGACACGGAACACGACGGTGGCCCCACTCCCGTACGTTGACACCGGCTGTGACTGCAACATCTCCTCCGCACGAAAACTTTCAACACCTAGGACAGGAAAATGAAAATCAGAAAAGCGATGTGGATTCCTGCCGCGCGTTACGCGGCGCTGCTGGCTGCCCTGTACATCGCGGCGCCGCTCGCGGCGCAGGGGCAGGCCGCAACACAGTCTGGCCGAGGAATCGCGTTACATCCTCAAGGATCTGGGTACCTTCGGCGGCCCTGGGAGCAACTCCAACGGTGGCAGCGTGATCCTCAATAACCAGGGCACCGTCGTCGGCGGCGCGGACACCGCGCGTTGGGACCGTCTGTGCAAGTGCCACGTCGCTCACGCGTTTAAATGGAATAAGGGTTCGACTCCAGGATCTCGGTACGCTTCCCAAAGGCGGCCATTTCAGTTTCGCAGTTGCGATTAATGGCTCCGGCACAATCGCCGGGGTGTCGGATAACGGCATCATCGATCCGGTCACTGGCGAGACCTTCGTCGCCACCCTCTGGAAGAAGAGCGGCGAAATTGTCAACCTGGGTACGCTCGGTGGCCTCTGGAGCTTGCCGTTTGCGATCAACGACCGTGGACAACTGGTGGGAGGCGCTGAAAACACGATTCCGGATCCCGACAATCTCTCAGTCACCCTCACCGGCAACCTGCCTGCGCCCACCCTGTGGCATGCCGCCCTGTGGCAGAACGGAACCATCGAGGATTTGGGCACATTGGGCGGACCCGCTTCGTTTGCCTATTCCATCAACGAACGCGGCCAGATTGCCGGAGTGTCCTATACCGAACCCCAATTCGACGGAAATTCATCCCTTCTTTCTGGGAGAACGGTCAGATGACCGACATCGGCACCCTTGGGGGCGCCTGGACTCAGATGTGGGCGGAATGAACAACCGGGGCCAGGTCGTTGGCCGTATCGGCCACGGGCTCCGGCGAGCAACACGCGTTTCGCTGGTCCCATGGGAAATTGATCGACCTGGGTACGCTCGGGGGCAACTTACTCGTTCGCCACGGCGATCAACGACCACGGTTGGATCATCGGCGGGTCGGCACCTAATAGCCAAGATATTGACGGGTTTCTTTGGCGTAATGGTGTGATGACCGATCTCGGCAAGTTGTCCGCGGGAGATTTTTGCAACGTGGCCTTCAGCATCAACTCGAAGGGACAGGTCGTCGGCGAGTCGGGCGATTGCGATCAGGGCGGGCGAGCCTGGATCTGGGAAAACGGCGGCCCCATGGTCGACCTGAATACCCTTGTGCCTCCCGGATCCAAACTTCACCTGGTCGAGGCGCAGTACATCAACGACCGTGGCGAGATTACTGGCGTTGGCGTGCTCCCTAACGGGGACGGTCACGCCTTTCTGTTGATACCGAGGAACTCGGAGTGATGATCAGGCTCGGCACTCTCGCGCGGCATGGCAGCACGCTCGTCCAGATCAAGGCGGCGCGAGCGGCGCTACCACATGTCCTTGAGCTTCGCGGCGATGTCGATCTTTTCGACGCGCGTCTCGAGCGTCTTCATCACCTCGGTGTGCTGCGTGCCCTGGTAGGCCATTGTCTCGCAGCACTTGAGCACCTTATCGGTCACGAAGCGGCTGCGCGCGCCGTAGACATGCGCGTCGCCGTTCTTGGGCTGCTGGGCGAGCGGGAACTTGAGCGGCGCGCACAGGTGCAGCTCGTTGCGAGCCCGCGTCATCGCCACGTACATGAGCCGGCGCTCCTCGTCGATCAGATCGGCGCGGCCCGTGGAGAACTCCGAGGGAAAGCTGCCGTCGACCACGTTGAGCACGTAGACGGTGTCCCATTCCATGCCCTTGGCCGAGTGCACGGTCGAGAGGATCAGGTAGTCCTCGTCCTGGAGCGGGGTACCGGCCAGATCCCCCGCGGCATTGGGCGGGTCGAGCGCCAGTTCGGTGACAAAGCGCTCGCGGGTCGGAAACTGCGCCGAGATCTGCTCGAGCTGGTCCAGATCCCCGATGCGCGTGTGGGTCTGTTCGTGGATCCGCTCCATGTGCGGCAGATACCAGTCGCGTACCAGGCGCACCTGCCCGGGCCACGGCCGCTGCGGCTCGGACAAGGTGGCCATGAGCTTCGCCAGCTTGGCCATGTCGTTGAGCGCGCCGGCCGGCTTCTTGATGTCCTTGAGCAGCGCCAGGCCGCCGCCGGCCTGGGCCATCTCGACGATGATGCGTTGCGCGTGCGCCGGGCCCATGCCCGGCAGGAGCTGCAGCACCCGGAAGGCGGCCAGCACGTTGCGCGGGTTATCCGCCCAGCGCAGCACCGCCAGCAGGTCCTTGACGTGCGCGGCTTCCATGAACTTCAGGCCGCCGTACTTGACGAACGGGATCTTGCGCTGCAGGAGCTCGACTTCGAGCACGTCACTGGCGCTGGCGTTGCGGAACAGCACCGCCTGCGAGCGCAGCTTCACGCCGGCTTCGCGACGCTTGAGCACCTGCGTGCACACGTATTCCGCCTGGGTCTGCAGCTCGTCGGCCGTGACGTACTGCGGGCGGCCGCCGGCGCCGCGCACCGACAGCAGGTGCTTGCGGTGCTGGCGCGGCGCGTCGGCCATGAGCGCATTGGCGACGTCCAGTATCGGCTGGGTGGCGCGGTAATTCTGGGCCAGCGTGATGATCTCGGCCTTAGGGCTGTAGTTGTCCGGGAAGCCGAGGATGTTCTCGACCACCGCGCCGCGGAAGGAATAGATCGACTGCGCGTCATCGCCCACCACGGTGACGCCGGCGCCGTCGGGCCGCAGGTTGCGCACGATCTCGCCCTGCAGCCGGTTGGTGTCCTGGTACTCATCGACCAGCACGTGATCGAAGTTCGAGGCCACCTGCTGGGCGAGCTTTGGCTCGTTCATCATCGCCTGCCAGTAGACCAGCAGGTCGTCGTAGTCGAGCAATCCGCAGCGCTGCTTGCGCTCGACGTAGGCGCGGCACAGCTTGCCCAGATCCTGCTCCCAGCCGAGGCACCACTGGAACTGCTGCTCGAGGGTTTCGTGCAGGCTCTTTTGCGTGTTGATGCGCCAGGAATAGATCGCGAGGCAGGTGTCCTTGCGCGGGAAGCGCTGGTGCTGCTCGCTCAGCTTCAGTTCCTGGCGCAGATTGTCGAACAGGTCGGCCGAATCGCTCCGGTCGATGACGGTGTAGCCGGGCTCGAGATTCAGGTGCCGTCCGTAGTGGCGCAGCAGCCGGTTGCCGATCGAGTGAAAGGTCCCGGCCCACACCAGTCGCTGCAGCATCGCCTGGGCCTTGTTGCCGAGCGTGTCGCCGAGCGCCTGGCGCATGATGTCGTGCGCGCGGCGGCGCATCTGGCCCGCGGCGCGGCGCGTGAAGGTCAGCAGCAGGATGCGCGCCGGATCCACGCCGTGCATCGCCAGCCAGGCGGCGCGATGCGCGATGGTCTCGGTCTTGCCGGTGCCCGCCCCGGCGACGACCAGCAACGGACCGCATTGCACGCCCTTGCCCTCGGCGATGGGCTGGCCAAAGGTCACGGCCCGGCGCTGTGGGGCGTTAAGGGCGGCGAGCGGATCCGTCGATGCCATGAGCGCGAATATATAAGGCTGGCCGGAGCCGGGCTATACCCGCGAGCGCAGTTAGGCCAAAGCGGTTGCCGCTGCACCCCTATTTGGTGAACCATGCACTCATGAACACCAGCTCGCTCCTCAAAGTGCAGACCGTTTATGCCGGTCGTGTGATCACGGTCAACGTCGAAACCGTGCGGCTACCGAACGGACACGTCGCGGATCTGGAAATCATCCATCACCCCGGGGGAGCGGCGATCGTCGCGGTGGATACCGAAGCTCGCGTGTGCCTGATCCGCCAGTTCCGCCACGCCGCCGGCGGCTGGATCTGGGAGCTGCCGGCCGGCAAGCTCGAGCCCGCCGAACCGGCCCTGGAAACCGCGAAGCGCGAGCTGATAGAAGAAGCAGGATTTGAGGGCCACGTCTGGGTTTCGCTGGGCGATTATGTCAGTTCGCCCGGAGTTTTCACCGAAACTGTGAAGCTGTTCATGGTCCATGGCCTCAAGCGATCGACAATGGCGCACGAGCCGGCGGAATTAATTGAGGTCCACTGGATCCCAATCGAAGAAGCCTGCGCCCGTGCGCTGGATGGGGAACTCAACGACGGCAAGACCGCACTGGGCTTGCTGCGCGCGCAGGCGAAGCTCAAGGCGAGCCAACGATGATGACCAGCAGCAAAGAGGACAGATCTTGAGTCACGATGATTCCACCGGCCGTACCGGCAGCCATGAACTGATACTCGAGGAACACGCCGGGCCGGCGAAAATGGGCTACGGCTACAATCCCTACGACACCATCCCCAACGTGCGCGACCCCTCCTCCACGGCGCGTCACACCGACCTGCGCCGGCTGTCGGAATGGATCCGCACCAAGCTGCACGTCGAGCGGCTGAAGAATTCCGACGAGGAAAAGAAACCGCTCCCCTAGGCCAGGCACTCGATGTGCCGCAGCTTCATGGCACTGGTTAGCCGATAGAAGCGCCGCAGTTCGCGGCGCGCCCGCTCCTGCGCCTGTGCGCCCACCGGCCGCAGCAGGGCGCTCAAGTGCCGGCAGAAACGCGCCGCGTAGTGATTGGCGCGCCGGTAGAGCCCGACGCGCTCCCCGGCAAGCGCCGGATCGACGCGCGCGGTCTCAAACAGGGCCCGATGCAATTCCGCGGGAAAGCGCGTGGGATCCTGGCTGCGCAACAGCTGCACGCTGCACACGTACTTGTCCACCTCGGCCTGGAGCTCGAGTTCCATCAGGCTTACCGGCCGGTCATGGCCGGCGTTCCAGGCCAGGTACACAAAGTGGCTCACGCCTTCGAGCGCGGTCCAGTAATCGGCCAGGTTGCCGCCGTTGAGGACATCGAGCGGATTGGCCTGCGCCAGGCGCGCGAGCAGCTCCGGCTCGAGGAACAGCCCGAGCGTCATTTCGGCGCCGTCCTGCGCGACCAGCAGTTGCTCGTCGCTCCTGCCCCCGCCATATTCGTCGGTCAGCGCGCGCCGATCGGTCAGCAGAAACTGCGCCACATCGTGCGCGAGGGGCACATCGTAGATGCGCTGGAGCAAGCCTTGCAGCTCTTGCACCACCATGGGCGCACCTAATGGGAGTGCAGGGTGACGGGCGCGGCGGCGACGCCCAGTTGCGCGAGCAGGCCGCGGGCGCGCGCACTGCCGGTGCGCAGCCAGATCTCGTACAGGCGCAGCACGTCGGCCTGCGTGTAGGTGCGGGCGGCGTCGCTGATCTCGCCGAGCGCGTCGACCAGCGGCTGGAATTTTGCGGCCAGCTCCGCATACACCGCGGCCAGCACGCGGCGCGGTCCGCGGGCGAGCGCATCGGCGAGCGTCCCGTAGGCGCGCCCGCCCATGGCGATGTGATAATCGATGTCGACCAGGCGGCGCGCAAAGCCGTGCGCGAAGAATCCGGCGATGAACAATGAGATGTCGCCCAGGCGCTGCAGCGCGCGCTCACGCTCGGCGGCGGTGCTGGCCTCCATGGCGTTCGCGAACAGGTTGACGAGCGGTGGCATCTTGGGGCCGGTGGGCACGCCCTCGTACAGGTGCTCGGCGCGCGCAAACAGCGTCAGCATGTTGACGACGTAGTGCTCGGTCTGATCCTCGACCGACAGGTGCTGGTGCGCCAGGGCGCCCTGCAGGGCGTCGCGGAAGTACTCGGTCAGGCTGGTCACCGCCAGCACGCCACCCGCACTTTTTTGCCGTTGCATGCACACCTCTCAGGGCCCATCGCAACACTCACTTGATTCCCAGTGGAGCACAGCGCGCGATTTTCACTGGATACCTGGATCACAGTTTTCGAGCAATGTTCGCTCAAGAACGGCCGTACGCCACGCATTACAGGTAGCACTCGGTATTTGCGAGCGCCAGAGGAAATTCCCTACAGGGCGGTGAGCTCAGCGGTGGCGGTGTAGGCCGATGCGCAAGCTGGTGGTGGCGATGAACACTTCGCGCAGGAAGCACAGGATCGAGCCGATAAAACTCAGCATCGCGGCGATGAACAGCGCGGACACCACCAGGCTGATGCGCGCATTGAAGGACTCGCCCAGGAACAGCACCACGATCGCGATCGAGATCAGCAGCGCGCAGATCGTGGCCAGCGCGATGGCGCTGCTCAGCAATCGGCCGCGGCGCGCCAGCGTCGAGAGCGACTTGTGCACCTCCTGCGCGCGCTCCGGTTCGGTGATGGCGGCGGCGTGGCGCTCGAGTTCGCGCGAGCGATCGACGGCGCGCGCCAGGCGGTTGGTGAACAGCGTCAGCATGATGCCGACGCCGGAGAGCAGGAATACCGGCGCCACGGCCTGCCGGATCACCTCGCCCACACCCTGTATCGGCGGCAGATCGCCGATGTCGACCATCACTGCGGTGAGCTCATGCGCACAAAATGGAAATAGGTGTCGGGCGCCCCCGGGGCGGGATTGACGGGATGGTCGCTGAAGGCCAGCTGCTCGCCCTCCAGCTTCCAGCTTTGCGGGCAGCGCGGACTGGCGGAGGTGGCGCTGTAGCCGCGCGGCGTCTTTTCCCAGATCAGCTCGCAGCCCGGGAGCGGGCGCAGGTCCTCCTGCAGGAGCGAACGGAACAATTCGGGATTCTCGGCGACATCGCGCCAGCGATCAGGCTGAGCGAAGGCGTACACGGTGGCGACCAGGTGCCCGGAGCCGCTCACATCCAGCAGCCAGAAGCGCTCGCTGTACACGCGCCGCACGTCGCCGGCGTCGCTCTCGCGCACGTACAGCGCGTTGCCGCTCAGCATCGGCGCGAACGCGTTCATGATCAGCAGCACCTGCTTGGGATTCCCGTAGATACCGGGCAGCACCACCGAGAGTTCCGCGAGCTCGGTTTTGCGCAGGTCCTCCTGGCTGGTGCAGGCGCTTAAGCCCACCGCGCACAGCAGCAGTGCGCCGGCCGCCGCTAACACTCCGCTCTTGGTCCTGTCCACGATGGCTCACCCGTACTCAGTGCGCCAGGCGGCGCGATACGCCTGGCCCAGACGCATGATGCGATCCAGCAGGCGCGCATAGCCTACACCCGCGGCCTTGGCGGCGGCAGCGAAATCCTCCTCGCGCTCGAGGTTCGGATTCGGGTTGGCCTCCAGCACGTACAGGCTCCCGTCCTCGCGCAGGCGGAAGTCGATGCGCGCGTAGCCCGAAAGATGCAGCGCGCGATAGATGCGGCGCGCCAGCCGGTCGATGCGCGTGAGCAGGAGCGGCGCCAGATCGCTCGCCTCGCTGGTGGTGATGCCGTACTTCTTCTGGTAGGCGCGGTCCCACTTCACCTTGCGGGTGGCAATCGCCGGGAGCGAATCGGGGAGCGATCCGAATTTCATCTCCCACACCGGCAGGCGGCTCAGGCGTTCGTTGCCGATCAGCCCCACGTACAGCTCGCGGCCCGCGATGTACTCCTCCACCAGTGCGTCCGAGCCGATCTGCTCGTGCATGAACTGCACCCGTTCGCGTAAGCGCGCCGCGTCCTCCACCACCGAGGCCTGGGCAATGCCGAGCGAGGCGTCCTCGGTCGCCGACTTGACGAACAGCGGGAAGCGCAGGCGGCGCGGCACATGGAAGCGCTGGGAGCGCCGGAACACCGCGAACTGCGGGGTCGGGATGCGGTGGAAGGCCAGCACCTGCTTGCACAGCACCTTGTCGCGCGACAACAGCAGGCCGCGCGGATTGCAGCCGGTGTAGGGCTGGCGCATGAGCTCGAGGAACGCCACCACGTGCTGGTCGTAGGTGACGATGCCGTTAAATTCCTCCAGCAGGTTGAACACCACGTCCGGCGGACTGTCGACCAGCGCCGCGCGCAGCTCGGTGAGCGAATCGAGCACGCCCAACACCTGCACGGTGTGGCCGGCCTTGCGCAGGGTGCCGATCACGTCGTATTCGGTGCGCCACTCGGCGATTTCCTTGTCGCTGTACCCCTCGAGCGAATCGGGCGGCACCAGGCTCGAATGCACGACCACCAGGGTGCGGAGCGATTTCACAGCCGCAACCGCAATTCTTCGCTGCTGATGTAGCCGCGCGCCATGCGCACCAGCGTGGCGCGCAGTTTCGGAATCGTCGCGCGCCGCGAGCCGCGCTGATACAGCCCGAGGTGCTCGCAGCGCTCGATGGCCAGGCGCACCAGCTGCTGGGCGCCGTAGCGGTCGGTCCCGGCGCGTCGCTCCAGGGTCGTGCGCACGCTCGCCTTCAGGGCGCGCAGCAGCGTGGCCGCCGGCGGCGCGCCGGTGCGCGCCTGCTCCTTGTTCACGAACACCTTGCGCAGCAGGCTGTCGGCCAGGGCGCGATGGCGCCGGCGTTCGGTGCGGCCTTTGCGGCGGTAGTGCTCGCGCAGGGTGCGCGAGTTGTGCTCGACGGCTTCGATGCGATCGCGCGCGGCCACCGCCGGGCGATCGTGGCCGACCTCGGCGGCCACCTGCGCCACGTACTCCAGCTTGCGCTTGGCCGGCCACGCGGCGTAGCGGCGCCGCCAGGCGGATTTGGGCTGCAGCCAGACCGCGAAGGTCTCGGCAAAGTCCTCGGTCGGGTGCGCCTGCGCGTACCACTCGCCCAGGTGCTGCACGTGGTGGCGGCTGGCCGGCCGGGCGCGGTACTGCGAGCCATAGCGGCGCGAGGCATGGCCAAACAAGGCCCGCCAGCGGGCGCGGCGGCGCAGGCGGTACGCGGAGTCGAAAGCGTGGCCGGCCTCGTGGCGCAGGATCCGCATCTGCCAGTTGGCGTTGCTCCCCTCCACCGCCCCGGTCATCTTGCGCTCCAGGCGCGTGAGCCGCGGGTGGGCCAGATAGAAAGGGACCGCGAAGCCCGGCACGCCGTCCGGGGAGAACCATTCCTCGGCCAGCCAGGCGTGGGGCCTGAAGCCGATGCCGCGTGCCGCCAGCTCACGATACAGCCGCGCGATGCGCCGCTGCACCGGAGTGCCGTGCAAGCGCAGGCGCAGGTCACACAAGCGCAGGTCGAGCAGCTGCTCGTCGCCTAAGCGCGTCCATGCCGGCGCACGCCGCTTCATGTCGCGGCCACGCTGTCGCCGAGTTCGACCAGCGCCGCCTGCAGCAGGCGGTCGCCGAGTTCCACGATCAGCTCCGATTGCGCCAGGGCCTGGCGCCAGGCGCGCGGAATGCCCGCCACGCCGTAGTGCGCACCGGCGAGTTGCCCGTACACGGCACCGATCACGTCGCTGTGCCCCCCTAAGTTGACCGCACGCAGGGCGCCGTCGCGAAAATTTGCGCTCCCGGCCAGGCACCAGCGCGCCAGCTCCAGCACCGCGAGCGCCCCGCCATCGGCGGCCGGCGGCTGGTAGTTTGCACCGATGCCGCGCGTGAGAATGGCCGCCACCGGCTCGCGCAGCGGATGCGCCCCGAACACCGCCCGATCGGGCGCGAGCACGTGCTCGCGCGGCTCGCCGCGCAGCGCCGCATGCAGCATCGCGGCCAGCAAGCGGCAGGCATCGAGCACCAGCGGCGACTGGCTGGTCAGCCGGGCCGCGTCCGCTGCCAGGGCCACCGCCTCCTCGGGCGTCGCAAAGAAATGCATCACGATCGGCGCGACGCGCGATAGCGGCTCGGACTCGAGCGCCGCCGGATCGCTCGATTCGCTGAGCGGCCGGCCGCGCCACTCGGCCGCCGCCAGCGCGCGCGCGGTCGCGGCGGTGATCCCCAAGCACTGGCCGGTGGCCGAAAGATAACCCTCGCGCTGCCAGCGCGTGTAGCGGGCGAGCTGGTCGGCGGCGTCGAAGGAATCACGCTCGGTGAGACTTTCCGCCAGGCACAGGGCCATGGCGGTGTCGTCGCTCCAGGCGCCGCGCGGCAGGTCGAAAGGGCCGCCGCCGAGCAGGTCGCCGACCGCGGCAAAACTTCCCGGGCGGCGAAACTGGGTGGCCGCGGCCAGCGCATCGCCGATCGCCAGTCCCTGCATCGCGCCCTGAAACCGCTCGCGCAGTTCCCGCACCGGGGCGAGCTCGCGGTCGCTGAAGCTGAGCGTCTCCAGATGCTCTTCGGGCGCGCGTTCCGTGAGGGGAGCTACGGCCGCGGCGCGCCGGGCGCGCGCCGAGGAGGCGCGGCGCGGGGCCCACTCACGGATGTACATGGCCTGCTCCAGGGTCTGCGGGACCGCGGGCCAGGTGGCGGCCCGCGCGCACTGGCCGCTCCACAGCAGGTTCAGTTCGCTTAAGGCCTGCTCGCCGTCGCGCCCCTGCTCGACCAGAAAGCATCCGGCCACCGTGCCGGTGCGCCCGATCCCCGCCCGGCAGTGCACGTACACCGTGTGGCCCGCGGTGAGCGCCGAGGCGATCTCGTCCTGGATGCGCCGCATCTGCGCGGCGCGGCGCGGCACCTGCTGATCGCGTATCGGGCGGCGCAGGTAAGTCGCCGACGGCGGCAGCATGGGGGCATAGGCGACGCATTCGCCCTCTTCGGTCAGGTCGACGAAACAATTGATCCCGGCCGCCACCAGTTCCAGCACCCGCCTGCGGCTGGCGCCGTCGGGCAGCTCCACGCGCCCTGCCGGGTGTTCGCCTGCCAGGAGCCTGCCGGGCACCACCCAGTAGCTGTTGGCGAGCGGCCGGTCCATCACGCGCCGTCAGGCACCAGCGCCGCGAAGTCGAACAGTTCGGGATCGGCGAGGTGCGCGGGCTCGACGTTGCGGAGCGAGGAGAAAATCGCCTCGGTGCGGCCGGGGTGCTCGAGCTCCCAGGCGCTGAGCATGCGCTTGATGGCGCGGCGCTGCAGGTTGGGCTGCGAGCCGCACAGATTGCAGGGAATGATCGGAAACGCGCGCGCGCGCGCGTAGCGCGCGATGTCGCGCTCGGCGATGTAGGCGAGCGGCCGGATGACCACGTGGCGGCCGTCGTCGGAGCGGAACTTCGGCGCCATCGCCTTGAGCCGGCCGCCGTGAAACAGATTCAGGAACAGCGTCTCGACGATGTCGTCGCGGTGATGGCCGAGCGCGATCTTGGTGATGCCGCGCTCGCTGGCGTAACGGTACAGGGCGCCGCGGCGCATGCGCGAGCACAGCGAGCACATGGTGCGGCCTTCGGGAATCAGGCGCTTGACGACGCTGTAGGTGTCCTGCTCGATGACATGGAAGGGCACGCCCAGCGCCTGCAGGTAATCGGGCAGCACCTGGGCCGGGAAGTCCGGCTGCTTCTGATCGAGGTTGACGGCGAGCAGCTCGAACTGGACCGGCGCGCTGCGCTGCAATGAGCACAGCAGGTCCAGCAGGGTGTAGGAATCCTTGCCGCCCGAGACGCACACCATGATGCGATCGCCCGGCTCGATCATCCGATAATCGGCGATCGCCTTGCCCGCCAGGCCGCGCAAGGCAGCGCTGAGCTTGCGAAAGGTCGAGGAGTCCTTGCCCCGGGGTCGCTCGGCGGTCGCGAGAGCGCTCATGCCGCCTCGCCCATGTACTTGCTGTGCAGATAGCGCAGCAGCGCGTTGGCGCTCATGGCCTGACCGGTGGACTGCTTGATCAGTTCCTTGATCGGCAGCTTGGCCCCGTAGCCGTGCATGTTCTCGCGCAGCCAGGCAAACACGGGCGCAAACTCGCCGCGCTCCAGCATGGCGTCGAGATCGGGCATCTGCGTACGCATCGCTTCCCACAGCTGCGCGGCGATCACCAGGCCGAGCGCATAGGACGGGTAGTAGCCAAAGGAGCCCAAGGCCCAGTGCATGTCCTGCAGGCAGCCGTCGGCGGTGCCGGCCGGGCGCATGCCAAAGCGCTGTTCCATGCCGGCGTTCCACACCTCCGGCAAATCGCGCACCGCGAGCTTGCCGGCCAGCAACTGTTTCTCGATCTCGTAGCGCTGCATGATGTGCAGCGGGTAGCTCATCTCGTCCGCATCGACCCGGATCAGCCCACGGTGCACGCGCGTGAGGGTCCGATGGATGTTCTCGAACTCCCACTCCGGTCCGCTGACCCCGTAGTGCTTGTGCAGGAGCGGCAGCAGGAAACGCAGGAACGGCGGGCTGCGGCCGATGATCATCTCGAGCAGCAAGGACTGGCTCTCCTCGAGCGCCATGCCCCGATCGCGTCCCACCGGCTGGTCGCGCCAGCTCGTGGGCATTCCCAAATCGTACATGGCGTGCCCGGTCTCGTGCAGCGCGCCGAGCAGTCCCATGAACGGATCGGCGCCGTCATAGCGCGTGGTCACGCGGATATCGCCGACGACCCCTTCGGTGAAGGGATGCTCGCTCTCGTCCAGACGTCCCTGGTCGAACGGAAAGCCCACGGCCTTCATCACCTCCATCACCAGGCCACGCTGCTTGCCGGTCGCAAACTTGCCGGTGATCGGCAACAGCGGGCGCTGTTGCTGCGCCTCGAGCGTCTCGCTGATCATGCCCGGAAGCCGGCGCGTCAGCGCCTTGAAGATCGAATCGATGTCGGCGGTGCCGACCCCCGGGCTGAATTCGTCCACCAGCGCGTCGTAGGCCGGCAGGTTGAGGGCCTGGCCGAGCAAGGCGGCCTTGTCGCGCACCAGCAGCAGCACTTCCTCGAGGTGCGGCGCGAACAGCGCGAAGTTGTTGTCGCGGCGCGCGTTCAGCCACTGGCTTTCGGCCAGCGCCGTGGCGCGCGCCAGGCGCGAGATCAGCGTTACCGGGGTGGCGATCGCGTGATCGCGCTGCCGGCGCATCTCGCGCAGGTTCGAGACCTGCCAGTCCTCGAGTCCGCGCACGTCGGCCTGCGCGCGGTCCAGGAGCCGAGTGACCTTGGGCGTAGTCAGCAGCGCGTGATACTCGGTCTCGAGCGCCGCGACCTGCTCGCCGCGCACGGCGGCGCTGCCGCGCGGCATCATCACCGCCGCATCCCAGCGCAGCAGCGACAGCGCGCCGCGGAAGGCGTGCAGCCGCCGCCACTCCTGCTCGAGCTGTTGGTAGGGGGTCGCTGACATGGTCCGGAAGTGTCGTCTTTTTGGGGGCGCACGATTCTACCAGCCCGAGGGCGGCTGCGGCGGCCCAATCAGCTAAATTATTTGTTTATAATCAGTAGGTTAAAACAAGCCTTGGCCGTCGCACCACTTGAGCACCCGGCACCAGTGGGGCCAGTCGCTGGCCAGCCACCCCACCGTCAGGGCCACGGCCAACAGTCCGATTACGCACAGGTACACCGCCAGCCGACGCATCCGCAAATCATAGCCGCCCGTGCGGCGCGACACACCCGCCACGACCGCCCTCCTCTTTCATCCGCTGCGTTTCAGTGCAACGGGAGTTTCCCGTGGCCCTTGAAGGGAATATCGCGCAGCAGCCCCTCGGCGAGATGCAGGGTACCGGTCACCTCATAATCCAGGTCCGTGTCATTGAGATGCTGCCCCACCACGCTCACCAGCGCGGCCAGGTCGGCGTCCACGTTCAGGTTGAACTCGTTCTGGCCCAGGGCGGGAATCGTGAAGGGCTCGGCGCTGCTGCCTTGGGCGAAATGGGTGCCGGCGAGCGCCACCTGATAATCGATGGCGCGCACGGCGATCTGCCGGTCGTTCGGGTTGGTCACCTCGACGCGCAACCGCAGTTGCTGATGGCGGTAGTCCCCGCCCATGAAGTTCAGGCCGACCACCTTGAGCTGCGGGGGCTGAAGATGCGGCACGAGCGAGCTGCAGCCCGAGGCCAGGCCGCAGAGCGCGAACAGCAGCAGTATCTTCCTCATCCCATCGATCCCAGCGGCCAGCTTGAGCCAGTCTAGCAGCGAATCCGCCCCGTTTTGCGGGCGCAGAAGGGCCATTTCCTAGGACCGTGCCGCGTTGATTTCACTCAACACGCTATCATTACCCGTGATTAAGAATTCGCTGGGGCCTCTGGCCGTAGTCTCTCGTCCGGTGGGCCGCCGTTATCGGGGCCGTCATTGAGTACCATCATGCCCATGCACCGGTGCTGTGCCTTCCTGATCATGCTGTGCGTCGTTTCGGCCTGCCACGGACCGGCGGCGGGACCGAAGGCCGCGGCCGCGCCGCAGGCCGATTGCCTGCCGGGTGAACGCGGCTATCTGCGCGCCAAGTTTCGCGGCGCGATCGAGTCCGAGCCTGACTGGCGCGGCGCGGAGCTGCAATGCGAGGGCGGTGCCCGGCCCGACGGCAGCGGGCTGCGCGTGAGTTTTCTCGGGCCCGCGGACGCGAAGGGTCGGCGAGTCCGCCTGGTGTTCGGGATCAGTGCGAAGCCCGGGCTCGGCGCCAGTCACGCGGTGCCCACCAACGTCACGGTCATCATCGAGGGCGCGAAGCTGCTGTACGCGACGCAGGGCGCGGACAAGTGCCAGGTGGAATCGATGGTGCAGGAGCCGATCGTGACCACCAAGTCCTCGGCGCACGGCGCACTGCTGCGCGAGTACCGGATTGCGGCGCGCGGCTATTGCATCGATCCGGCCAGTTCGCTCGATGGCACGGCGCACCTGTACATCGATCGCTTCGACTTCGCGGGCCTGGCGCGTTTCAACGATAATGAGCTGTATGCCGCTGCTGCCCCACGCTAGTCGTTCCGGTTCGCGCCGACGCGCTAAGCTGGTGCTGCTTGCCTGCGCGGCGCTCGCCCTGCTGCCCGCGGTGGGCTCTTGCGCGGGGCCGGGCCAGGGGGAGGAATTTCCCCGCTCGGCGCTGCAGATCCACGCCGCCTCGGGACTGAACTGGTTCAACATCCGCATCGCCGACACCGAGGCGCACCGGGAACTGGGGCTGATGTTCGTCACTCAGCTGCCGAGCGACGAGGGCATGCTGTTCCCGGAAGACAAGCCGAAGATCATGTCCATGTGGATGAAGAACACGCTGATCCCGCTCGACATGCTGTTCATCGACAGCCGCGGCAAGATTGTGTGCCTGCTGGCCAATGCCAAGCCGGAATCGCTCGAGATCCTAAGTTGCGACAAGCCCGTCAAGGCGGTGCTGGAGATCGGCGGCGGGGAGGCCGAGCGCCGCGGCATCAAGGTCGGCGACAAGGTGAGCCACGCGACCTTTCACAACTAGCGGCGGACGACTCCACTCAGCCCGATTGGGCCGGGAAGCTCGGATAGCGATCGATCAGCTCGCCGAGCACGTTGCGCAGTCCACCCAGCCAGGGTTCGTAATGACGCCAGTGCTCCGCGGCGTCCGCGCTGATGGGGCGACGGACCTGCTCGGAACTGATGGTGTTCACGACCCGGCGGTTCTCGTAGAAGCGCAGGCACCCCTCCTCGAAGGGCAAACCGCAGTGCTCGAGCAGGCGCCGCACCACGCCCTCGGGATCGGTCACCAGCTCCTCGTAGTGCACCCGATGCACTCGTCCGGGCAGCACCGTGTCCATGTGCGCCATGAGATCGACGTAGTCCCGGTAATACTGGCCAAGATCGTCCTGGTCGTAGGTGAAGTACAGGCCGCGCGCAAAGAACTGCTTGAAACATGAAAAGCAGCAGCCCAAGGGATGGCGGCGCGAATCGATGATCGTGGCGCGCGGAAACATCAGGTGGATGAGACCGACGTGCAGGAAGTTCACGAGCAGCTTGTCGACAAAGCGCGGCCGGCCCAGGGGCCGGTGGACGGCGGTCCGCTCCAGGTAGCGCGCGGCGCGCGCCTCGATGTCCGGGCGTCCGAGCGCGCTCAGCAGTTCCGGGTAATTCTCCAGCGCCTCGGCGCTCGCGCCCACGATCAGCTCCCGCACGATGGCCGGCACCTCCGGCAGCTCGCGCGTGCCCTCCACCTGCGAGTGGCTGGCGAGGATCTGTTCGAGCAAGGTCGAGCCCGAGCGCGGCATGCCGACGATGAATATCGGATCCGAGCGCTCGCTTCCCCAGCCGGAACGGGCTGCGAAGAAAGCCGGCTGGTACAGGGCTTTGGAATGCTCCACCACCTCGTGCAGCAAGCGTGGATCGTGAAAAACCATCGCCCGGTGCAGGGCGTTGCCGTGGGCGTAATGCTGGAACGAGTCGGCATACTGGCCGGCGTCCTCCAGCGCTTTGCCCAGGGCGAACTCCAGAGTGGCCCGGTTGGCGTCGAGCGGGGCGCTCAGGGCCAGCTGCTGCTGCATGGCTTTCAGATCGGCTTCCGAAAAGCGCACCGTCTTCAGATTCGCCAGACTCCAGTAGGCTTCGCCCATCCCCGGCTGCAGGGCGAGCCCCTGGCGATAGGCCGCGATCGCCTCGGCCTGCTCTCCGATCTCGCGCAGCAGGTGGCCGTAGAGGAGCCGTAACTTGGCGTTGCCGGGACTGGTCTCCACGGCCTGGCGCATCAGTGCGATGGCCTCGGCGTTGCGGCCATGGAGCCGCAGCGCCTGCGCCTTGAGGCCGAGGTAACTGACCTCGCCCGGAAAGGTCGCAAGGAGCCGTTCGACCAGCGGCAGCACCTCCGCGTGCCGCTGCTGCGCATACAGCTCGCTGGCGAGGTCGAATCGCGCCTCCGCGTAACCGGGCGCGAGCTGCAGGCATTGCTTGAGCAGTCGCTCCGCCTCGAAGAAGTCGCCACGCTTGCTGGCGATGCTCGCGAGCATGCGCAGCGCCACCACATCCTCCGGTGCCTGCCGCAGATGGCGTCGCAGCATCGCCTCCGCGGCGTCGAAACGCCGGTCGGCGATGGCAAAGTTGGCGTCGGCGAGTTCCGGGGGCGGCGGGACGAGACGCAGGTACTGGGCGTAGGCGGCGTCACCGCCCACCGTGTCGCCGGCGATGTAGCGCTGCGCGGCCAGCGCGCGCCAGCTATCGGCGAAGCGGCCATCGAGCGCGACGGCCGCCTCGAGCGCGGCGATGGCCTCAAGGTGGCGGCCTGCGGCCGCATGGGCGCGGGCCAATTCCAGTTGCAGGGTCGGCGACTGCGGCTGGGCCCCGAGCAGCGATTCCAGCTGCTGGCGCGCGGTGGCCCCATCGCCCAGGCGCTGACTCGCGGTCGCGAGCAGGAGCCGCGCCTCTTCGTGATCGGGAAAATGCTCGAGGATGGCGCTGGCGCCGCGCGCGGCCGCCTGCGGGTTGGACTCCAGCAGGGCCGAGGCACGCATCAGCTCAAGGTCCACGGAAAGGCCTGTCTGCAAAGGAAATGTCCTGCCAAAACCCTAGTATGACGATCCGCCGGGCGGGCCGCGAGGGTACAATTGTGGGCGCAATTGCGAAACCGGAACTTGAGGAAAACGCCTTGACTGCCGCCGCCCCCGCTCCCCTCGATGAGGCCACCATCGTCCGTGTCGTCCAGATGTCGCGCGCCGAGGCGGCCGCCGGGCGCATGCCCGAATCCGACCGGCTGCTGGCCAGCGTCGCGCAGCAGGCCCCGAATCACCCGGCGGTGCTCAATGAGCTGGGCGTGCGCATGCTCGATCGCGGCTCCCCGCAGCAGGCGCAAGTCCTGTTTGCGCGCGCCACCAGCGTCGATCCCAAGCACCCCGCGCTGTGGGCGAACCTGGCCAGCAGCCTCAAGGCCCTGGGTCGCCGGGCCGAGGAACTCGATGCGATCGGCAAGGCGCTGGAACTCGAGCCGCGCCACCTCTCGGCGCTGCTGCAGAAGGGCGCCTACCACGAGGACCACGGCGACAAGCGCGCCGCCGCGCGCGTCTACCAGAACCTGTTCGCCTGCCTGCCGCCGGGGGCCGAGCCGCCCGCCAACGTCAAGGAGGCCTTCGCACACGCCAAGCAGGTGGTGGACGCCGACCGCACCGAACTGATCGCGGCGCTCGAGGCCCCGCTGGCCGAGATCCGCGCGCGGCACAGCGGACGGCGCGAGCGGCGCGTGGACCTGTGCCTCGAGACTTTGATGGGGACGAGGACACCCTATTATTCACAGCCGACGTGGATGTACATGCCCGAGCTCCCGGCGATCGAGTTCTTCGAGCGTGCCGATTTTCCCTGGCTCGATGCCTTCGAGGCCGAGACCCCCGCGATGCGCAAGGAGCTGTTGCAGATCCTGGTCGCCGACCGCGAGGGACTGCAGCCCTACATCGACTACCCCATGGACATGCCCCTGGATCAGTTCCGGGAGCTGAACCGCTCGCGGCGCTGGAGTGCGTACTTCCTGTGGAACCAGAGCCTCGACGTGCCCAATCACCAGGCCCGCTGCCCGGTGACCTCGCGCCTGCTGGCCACCGCGCCGCGCTGTTTTATCAACGAGCGTGCGCCGACCGCGTTCTTTTCGGTGCTCGATGCCAACACGCGCATTCCGGCCCACGTCGGGGTCACCAACACGCGCTGCACGGTGCACGTGCCCCTGATCATTCCGCCGGGTTGCGGCTTTCGGGTCGGCTCGACCACCCGCGAGTGGGTGCCGGGCCAGGCCTGGGTGTTCGATGACACGATCAACCACGAGGCCTGGAATCTGTCGGACACCCCGCGCGCGATCCTGATCTTTGATATCTGGAATCCGCTGCTCACGGCCGCGGAACGCGACATGATCGCCGCCGCCACGGAAGTCTACGCCAAGTACTACTCGCTTCCCGCAGGCCAGCAATTGTGAGAGTGCCCTACCGCGGCGCGCTGCTGGTCGCGCTGGCGGCGCTGCCGGGAGCGCCTCGTGTACCTGCGGCCGAGGCCCTGAGCGCCGACCTCAAGCACTGCGCGGCCGTCGAGAGTGCGGCGGCGCGGCTGGCGTGTTACGACGCGCTGGCGGGCCGGTCCGGGGCGAGCGAGCCGACGAGCGCCGGGCCTGCGAACGCAGCCCCTGCGCCCGCCGTTCCCAACCCGGCGCCGGTGGTGAGCGCAGCGCCTGCGGGAAGCCCCGCCGCCGCGGCGCCACCGGCCCCGAGAATGACGACGGCGGCACCCGCCGCGGTGCCCGTCCCCGCACCCGCCCCGGCGCCCAATCCGGCCGAGGCCGAGCAGAACTTTGGCCTCAGCAGTGCGCAGTTGCACACCGCCCCGCAGGGACCCCAGTCGATCGAGGCCCACGTCAGCCAGGTCACGCAGGATCAGGCGCTGCGCAGCTTCGCGGTGCTCGACAACGGGCAGACGTGGCTGTCCACCGAGGGCGGTCTGGACCTGGTTTCAGGCGAGCTCGTGACCGTCAGGCGGGCCGCGCTCGGCTCCTACATGCTGGTATCGACGAGCTCGAAACATTCCTACCACGTGCGCCGCGTGCGCTAGCGCCCGCTGGCGCCCGCTAGTCCGCGTAGCCGAGCTTCTTCGCCCAGGGATCGAGCGTCGGCCGTACCGATTCCATGGAAGAGCGGTAGTGCCGCCAGTGCCCCACGCCTGATTTGTCGAGCCCGCGCGCCAGTTGCGCGGTGCTGGGCGTGGCGCGCTCGCGCGCCTGGGCGCGGGAGGCGAAATCCCCCAGGTTCGGGACCCACTCGAGGCCGATGTACTCGCAGATTCCGCGCAGCTCCCGGTCCAGATCTTCGACCAGGTCCTCGTAGCGCACCACGCGCCAGTCCAGCCCCAGCAACGGCCGCGCCTGTTCGGCCAGGCTCATGGTGGCCCCGTAGAACGCCGCGACCCCTTCGAGCGTCAGCATCTGGAACATCGCCGGATTCATGCTGAAGCGTCGCCGGAAGCAGCTGAGCACCACGTCCCTCGGGTCGCGGTGCGCAAACAGGATCTTGGCCTGCGGGAACAATCGCGCGATCAGCGGCAGTTTGAGCGAGTGCAGCGGATGCTTGTCCACAAACACCTTGCCGGTGAGCTCGATGCCGGTGGCGCGCACCTCCTGCCAGTAGCGCTCGCGCAGCGCCCCGAGTTCGTTCCCATCGGCGCGCAGGAGCGCCGCGAAATCCACCGGCTCGCGCATATATCTGAGCACGGCGGCCTTGAGGAGCTCGTGTTCCTCGAGGCTGGCCACGCGCGGATGGCCGTCGAGTGCCACTTCCAGCAGCGTGGTGCCCGAGCGCGGGAACCCCAACAGAAAAACGTGGCCGCTGGGGCCCGCCGCCTCCGGGTGCGCCGCCGGCGGCGCTGCCCATTGCGCCGGCTCCACGCGGCGCATCGCCGCGGTGATCGAGCCGATATAGGAGAGCATGCTGGTCCCCTCGGCGAAGCGGTTGTGGAGTCCCGCGCAGTATTTCATTGCAGGCCGCGTAGGCGCCGAAGGCTTCATCGTAGCGACCGGCGGCATCCAGCACGTCGCCCAGCAGGCCGTTGGCCCGCGCCTTTTCGGCCCGACCGGCGCGCGGATCGTTCAGCACCTGGACGATCTGCAGCTGTGCGCTTTCGGTGGCGCCGCTGGCGAGCTCGGCCGCCGCCAGGCTCAGGATGGCTTCCGGGAACCCGGGGAGCTTGGCGAGCACGCTTCGCGCCCAGCTGCGGGCTTCGTCGTGTTCACCGCGATGCGTCGCGATCACGGCGAGCGAGATCTGCGCGGCCAGGTTGTTGGGATCCAGTTCCAGGGCGCGCAGGTGGCTGGCGCGCGCCCGGCCGAGCGCCCCTAAGGAGATGAGCGCATTGCCGCGGTTGGCATGGGCGAAGCTGAACTCGGGATGCGCCTTGAGGAGCAGGTCCACGTGATAGAGGGCCTCGGCCGGCCGGTCCAGTCGCTGCAGGCAGATGGACAGCGCATTGCGCACGCCGATGTCTTCGGGAGCCAGCGCGATGGCGCGCTCCAGCAGCTGCAGCGCCTCGGCGACCTTGCCTTCCTGCTCCAGCCGCGTTGCCGCGACGTTGAGGAGCAGTGGATGTTCAAAACCGCCGGCCAGCGCCTGCTGGGCGATGGCCGCAGCCCGCGGTATCTCGCGCCGTTCGGCCAGCGCGAGCACCGTGCGCAGCATCTCCTGGTCCGCCTTGAGGTCACGAGGCATGGAGGTCCCGGTCAAAAAAAAGCGGCGGGCCGAAGCCCGCCGCAATTCGTTTCCACAAAACGAGGTGCTTCGTTCAGAACTTCGCTGAAACGTGGAAGAACACGTAACGGCCCAAGGTATCGTACGTGCCCACCCAGGTGTTGTCGTTGCAGGTGGTGTTCGGGCAGTTCGACAGGTTGCCGTTCAGGACAATCGGCGGCGACTTGTCGGTGATGTTGTTGACACCGGCACGGAAGGTGAGGTGCGCTCCCCAGGAGATCGAACCCGACAGGTCGATGTAGTCGTAGCCACCGATGTGGCCAAAGCCCGGCTGGAAGTCGCCGGTGAGCTGCGGATTGGAGCTCGAGGCGTCCACGTCCACCGGCCCGATGTAGCGCCAGCGAGCCGCCAGAGTCAGGCCCGCCCAGGGGGTGGCCCAGTCGGTCTCGAAGTTATGCCGCCACTTCGGGGTCGGGGCGTTGCAGGTCGCGCCATACAGGCCCGTGCAATCGAAGGAACCGCCGGTCGGCAGCGGCTGTGTGCTCCAGTCGGTGACATAGGTGCCGGACAAGGTGAAGGCCAGCTTGCCCCCGCTTCCTGCGTTCATGGCATAGCGCGCCGCCAGGTCGTAGCCCTTGGTGGTGATGGTACCGATGTTCACTTCGTCGGTATCGACGTAGTCATTGTTGTTGAACCACAAGGAGCCCGTGTTCGGGTCACGATGAATGAGACCGCACAGCTGCGGATCACCCGTGTTCGCGCAATTCGTGAGCACGGTGTTGGAGGTGAGCGAGGCAATCGTGTCGTCGATCTTGATGTCGTAGTAGTCCAAGGACATCGAGAAGCCCTGCAGCGCCAGCGGCTGGAGCACGAAGCCGACGGTGTAGGTGTCGGCCTTTTCAGGCTTCAGGTTGACGTTGCCGCCGGCCGTGGTGTTGATCTGCGCCGCCGGGTTGGCCAGGATGTGGCCGTACTGGTTGGCCTTCACGCCGGTGTTGGCGCACTGCGTGGGACTGAACACGGGTGTGGCGCCCCAGCACAGATCCGCCGTGCCGCCCGCGCCGACGACCGAGGGCGAGAACAGATCGCCGATGCTCGGTGCGCGGACCGCGCGGTTGAAGCTGCCGCGCAGCTTGATGTCCTGAATCGGTGCCCACTCGAGGCCCAGCTTGAAGGTGTCGGTATTGAATCCCGAGGTGTAGTCGGAATAGCGGTAGCCGCCTTCGAAGCCCAGGTGGTAGATGCCCGGCAGGTTGTCGGCGATCGGTATCCGCGTCTCGAAGAAGTACTCGTTGACGTGGAAGGTGCCATCGATGGCCGTGGCCGCACCGTTGCCGCCCGCCGCAAAGCCGTGCGAGAAGATGTAGTCCGGGTTGAAGTTGTAGGTCTCCTGGCGATACTCGGTGCCGATGTTGACGTCGATCCCGGTGGCCGCCGTGGGGAACTTGAGGCCGTACTTGCCCAGATCGCCGGTGACCGAACCATCGACCACGTACTCGGTGGCGGTCACGTCGTAGGTCGACTGCACCGTCAGGTAATTTAGCTGGGCCGCCGTCACGCCATTCGTATTCCAGATGTTCCAGGGCACGCAGGCTGGATCCAATCCGGCCAGTGCGGCGGCGCAAACCGGGGCACCCACCGCAACACCCGCGACTCCACCGGTCGCCGGGTTCGGCAGTACGTCGAGGGAGTTGTTGATCTGCTGCTGGCCCAGGTAGCCGCCCTGGTTGTCGCTCAGCGCGCTGATGCCGTACTGCCCGTACACGTCGTAGGTCCAGGCCTCGCCCCAGCCACCCTTCATGCCGATGACTTCGCGGATGGAGTTCGATGAGTAGTTGTCGATACGCGGGCCGCTTTCCACGCTGCGGCGTGCGGCGTAGATCGTGATGCGATCGCCCGTGCCACCGAAGGTCGCCTGGTTCGCGGCGATCGTCGCCGGCGAGCACAGGGCCGCCAGTTCAGAGGCGTTGAAGAGCGGATTGGAGCAGCTGATCGAGGGCGTGCCGAAGGCGAACAAGCCGCTCGAACCGTATTGGGCGGTCGAGGTATTGCGCGCGTACATCGTCTCCGAGTACACGTTGATGTTCTCATTGACGTCGTAGTTCAGGAACGCGCCCGCGGTGTAGCGGATCGCCTGGCGCTGGGCATAGCTGGCGGCGCCGTAGTTGTAGCTGTCCGCCGCGGAGTACGGCCGGAACAATCCGCTGGCCTTGTCCACCGTGCCGTCGGCCAGAGTCGCGTAGCTGCTGCCCGGCGTCGTGCCCAGCAACAGGAAGCGGCCCGTGGCACTCGAGCTCGAACCGCCGCAGGTGACCGGCGCCCAGGGTTGGCCCGGCTTCGGCGCGGAAGAGGCGGAGTTGAGCGTGCAACCGGCGTAGTCGAGCTGGCTGCCGACCACCGGTGAGGTGTTCAGGTAGGTGCCGTACACGGTCGCGTTGCCCTTGCCGTCGGCAAAGTTCGAACCGGCCATGAAGGACCAGTCGCGGTTCTGGCCGCCGGTAAAGCTCCCCGGCACCGGAATGTTCGCGGCCCGCAGTGCACCCTGCGCAAAATCATTGTTCTGCTCGTACATGTTTTGACCGTAGTCAAAATCGAGCCGCACACCCTCGAAGTGGGTGTTCATGATGAAGTTGACGACGCCCGCGACGGCATCCGCGCCGTAGGTGGCCGATGCGCCGCCGGTCAGCACGTCGACGCGCTCGACCATGGCCGCCGGAATCTGGTTAATGTCCGGGCTGGAGGCATTGATGATGCCGCCGCCGGGCTGCATGCGACGACCGTTGATCAGCACCAAGGTGCGGAACGAACCGAGGCCGCGCAAGCTGACGGACGCCGTGCCGTCGGCGCTGATCGACTGGCCGGAACCCTGCTCCGCAATCACCTGCGGCAGGTTGTTCAACAAATCTTCGGTGCGGACCAGACCGGACTTCTGGATGTCGTCGGCGGTGATGGAAGCGACGGGCGCAATCGACACGGAATTGGGCGACTGCTGAATGCGAGTGCCCGTGACGATGACTTCCTCGAGTTCCTTGGCCGGCGGGGTCGTTGTCGCGGCGGTCTGCGCCAGGGCTGCAGTGCTAGCCGCTGCGGCGGCGCCCGTGATCGCCAGGCGTACCGCGTGACGCACGTTCAGACTTAAATTGAACATTCGTTGAACTCCCTAAGTTCTAGAAATGCAAATCCGTGGACCAAGGCGCCGCGACCTCCTCCCACAGGAAGTCACAGTAATTCGCCTCACCCTCTTAGCTATGGCGGAAATACTACTACGACAAAATGACAAGAGTAAAGGAGCGGGTGCGAACCCAAAGCTTTTCGGAGGGCTATCTGTTGCTTCTATCCGACGAAATATTGTGACAGGCCCGGCTTGTGTCAATTTTACAACAACCCCCTGTCGGGGAGCGCCGACATGGCTGTCCCTAAAAAAACCAGCAGTTCGTGGCCACGGTGATGCGCAAGTTCCTGCCGTAGAAGGGCGTCACCTCGTGGAAGAGGTAGGACGGAAACACAATCAGCTGTCCCTCTGTCAGACGCAGCTCGAGCGGCCGCAGGGCGTAACCGGCCTTGAGCTGTGCGTTTGCCGGATCGCGGAACGCGTTCGCCCCCTGGCGTGGATCGAAGAGCCGCAGCAGCCCGCTTTCCGGGTGGCCGGCGGGTGATTCCCCGGCGCGAACGCAATACACCGCCGACCAGGAGGCCATGGGGTGATTGTGGGAAATAAAGGAGCCCGCATAGCGGGTGATATGGAACCAGGTGTGGTTGTGCAGCGTGAGGCGCGCGAGGTCCTGGGACTGAAGCGTGGTGGCGGCCATGACGGTGCGCGCCACGCCATCGAGCATGAATTGCCGCAACTCGCGCACGCAGGGCTCGGGCCACTGGAACAGATTGAACCGGCTCTCGAACACTTCCTGCTGCGGGATGTGGCTCGGCGTGGGGTTGCGGTGGGTATCGTCCTCGCGGGCCAGAAACAGCTTCTCGAGCTCGGCGTTGAGCGGTTCGCAGGGCCGAAGCAGCGCCTCGCCGAAAGGGACGGCGAACTGGGAGGTCAGCCTGACCGCCAGCTCTACCATGTGGGCAATCCGGTCTGGCCCGGAGCGAGGAAGCGCACCAGCGCGCTCATCAGTATCAGCTCGCCCTCACCGCGGAGCAGTGCGATCTCGTGCGTGACCGAGGCCGGGAACACCACCACCTGACCCGGAACGGGCCGCCAGGTGCTGTGACCGGGCCGGTAGGGGAGTTGCGGTGTGCTGTTGGTGGCGTCGGTAAACATGGTCGCGCGAAACGACTCGTGCAACCGCACCACTCCGCTGTCGAAGCGTGCGCCCGAGGCCGGGGGCGCCGCGACACAATAGATCGCGCACCACGCGGCATTGGGGTAGTTTCGCGACGGCACGCAGCCGTCCGGGCGCACGATCGCGTACCAGGCGCGTGCCTGCACCCGAAAGGTCGCGAACTGCTCATCGCTAAACTCATTGATCGCGCGGGCGACTCCCATCACCGCGCCCACCATGCCGCCGGCCAGCCGGCGCACCGGCTCCTCGGTCCACTCGAGCAGATCGTCGCGGCTCCGGTAGCTCAAGGCCTGCTGGTGGGCCGGATCGGCGCGCGCGGGCGTGGCGCGCTCGGCCAGCAGCGCTGCGGCGGCGGGATTGAGGGCTTCGGCATCCGCCATCGGCGCCACGGCGAAGGGCGTCGCGAAGATCGGAACCACCTGCGGTTGGAGCGCGCTCATGTCCATCAATTCACGATGCGTTAAAGAGGCGGCAGGCCGGCAAGGAAGTTGCGCAGGCGAGCAAGCTGCGGCTCATAGTGGCGCGAGCGGCCGGATGAACTTTGGTAGAGCGGCTCGCGCACCTGCCATACGCTGGCGGTCTTGACCGAACTGTCCGCACGCGGCCGCTCGAGATAGGCCGGATCCCAGCGCCATCCCAGCGCCTCGAACAGCCCCTGCGCCACGCTGCTCGGCTCGTGCACGAAGCGGTCATAGTTCAGCTCGATGATATCGTCGCCGTACAACATGCGCCAATGTGTCATGAGCCTTCGGTACTCGCGATAGTAATGTCCGATATCCATCAGATCGGTCGCATAGCTCAGGGCGAGGTCGAGGTGCAGAAAATAGATCGCCAGGCAGTTATCGAGCGGCTCACGGGTGGTGTGCACGATCTTGGCATCCGGGAACAATGACTTGATCAGCCCGATGTACAGGAAATTATCGGGCCGCTTGTCGGTCACGTAGGCGGCCCCCGGAAACAGCGCCGCCACGGCCTCGCGATAACGCCGTGCCAGGGGCTCGAGATCATTGGGCGTCTTGGCGGCGAGCGATTCGGGAAACGGCGAGAGCTGCTCGGCGACCAACGCCGGCAACACGGCAAGCTCGCCCCCGGCGGCCACCCCCGGATGCTGGGACAGGAGCTGCTCGGCCAGCGTCGAGCCGGAGCGAAACATGCCGCAGATGAATATCGGCGCAGGGCCCGTGCCTGCGCCCGCGGCCGATTGCACGGGCGGTGCGCTGCTGATCCTGATCAGCCGATCGACATACTGCTCGAGCGCGCGCCGATCGTAACGCTCTCCGGCGCGCGTCGCGGCGGCACGCACCGTGGCGTTCGCGGCGGCATAGGCGGTGAAGGCCTCGCCGTAGGCCCCTTTGGCATCCAGCGCACGCCCCAGTGCAAATCCGAGCAGCGCGCGCCCGGGGTCGGAGAGACTCCCGCGATCGAGCGCGGCTCGCAGTTGCCCGATCAGCTGGGCGTCGCAATCGGCCGGCGCCTGCATGTTCGCGAAGCGCGCCAGTGCCAGGGTGCTGTGCGGATCGAGTTCCAGCACGCGGCGGTAGAGTTCCTGCGCCTCATCGCGCCGGCCCCGGTCTTCCTGGATATTGGCCAGATTGAGGAGCGCGGGAACGAAGTTGGGTTGCAGCTTGAGTGCCGTGCGCAATTCACGTTCGGCCTCGGCATCCTGGCGCAGATAGTCGGCGTAGATGACGCCGCGATTGAGGTGCACTTCTTCCGGATTGGCAATTCCGAGATTGAGCGCTCTCTGGTAACACACCAGCGCTTCGTCCGGCCGACCGGCCTGGCGGAACAGCAAGCCTAAGTTGAACCAAGAGTTGGCATGCTCGGGCCAGTCCAGGAGGGCGCGCTGATACGCCGCGATCGCCTCGGGCACCTGATCGAGGCGCTGCAGCCGCTGCGCCTCGCGAAACATCGCTTCCGGATTGTCAGTCACGCGCACCTCGGAGCGATCGCAGCCTTAGGAACGTGGGCAATATCTTGGGGCCGGGACTCAACCGCGGAAATTCGCCCTGCCGCCAGCGGCCGGCCGCCGCCCCGCTACGCTCTTGCCGCCGGCGATGGCCGATCGTCACTGGCAACGCGCGGACCAGCCCATGCGTAGGCTCCTTGGGGGCGCACCCGCCAAGAAAGGCGCGCTGCAGCGCTTCAATGCTGTCCATGTTGCCTTGAGAGCGCTTTACGGTGGCCATCACCTGATCTTCCGTCAGGCATGTGGTGGTCTGAAAATTTGTGCCCACCTTCGACTCTTGCTTGCAGTACAGCGTCTTGCCGTCGTGCTCATGGGCCTTGTAGCCGAGCGAGTGCGCCGCCTTGGCGATCGCTGCCGAATCGCTGGCGCTCACCGGCGCGGGCGCTGTCGACGCCGGCTTGGCCGGAGCTGCGGCGGGCGCCGCAGTGGGTGCCGGTGCCGGTGGTTCGCCGGCCAGACATGTGACCGCGGCTAGAAGCACGCTGACCGAAATTACGGACGTCCGGATATTCATTTGATTTCTCCCCGCCACGCCAGGCCTTGTGGATTGTAATCGCGCGTCCAGCGGGGCGCACGTTTCTCTTGCGGCCCCTGAAAAGTCAGCTTGAGCCCAATCCGGGTCAGGGGCAAATCGCAGGCGACTGCGCTCTGCCAGGGATGATTCCCGGCTTACTGCTTACCCTCTTGATACAGCTCCGTGCGCTGAATCTTCGCCAGGCTGTCCTGATTCTGGATATTGCGTTGGATGACCGCCGTCATTTCCTCTTCCGTGAAGCACTTCATGCTCTGCAAGCGCGTACCTACCGACGCTTCGGCCTTGCAGTACACGAGCTTGCCGCTGCGCTGCTTTGGCGAGTAACCCAGGGCGTGCGCCGCCTTCGCGGTCGCAGCGGCATCCGGCGCCGCGACCGCTGTCGGGCCGGTCGGGGCTGTCGCGGGGGTGGCGGCGGCAGGCGGCTGCGCCGGCGTCGCCGCCGCAGGCGCTTGCACAGCAGTGGCCGATGCGGGCGCTTGCGGCGCCGCCACCGCGCCCGGGGCGGGTGGGTCGGTCGCAAGGCTCGCGGTCGTGACCACGAAAAGCGCGATTGACACGGCGGACTTTGGGAGCTTCATTAAATTCTCCGCTCAGGTCCCGCCGCCCTGGGTCATGGTCTTATGTTCCATTTCCTGGACGCTCTGCCGGTTGGCAAGGGAGCGCTGCACCACGGCCGCCATTTGGTCTTCCGTAAAGCACTTGGTGCTCGACAGACGCGTGCCTATAGTCGCATCCGCCTTGCAGTAATACACGGTCTTGTTGTCGAACAGTTTTTTCGTGTACCCGAGCTCGTGCGCCGACTGCGCGAGGGCGGCCGCGTCATCCGTTGCTGCCCCCGTTGCGCCGATCGGTGCCGCGACGCCCGCGCCAGGGGCTTCAGGTGCTTCGGCCGCGGTGGCCGCGGTGGCCGCGACCGAGGGCGGCGGCGTCACGGCCGCGGGAGATTCCGTGCGCGCCGTCGGGGCGCTGGGCGCCGCCGCACAACCGGCCATGGCGATCAGGATCAGCGAGGCGGACAGCGCCGGTCTATGTAGTTTCATTAGGCTCTCAAATCGACGGTGAACTAGGGCTAATTGTACGGGGAAGATCGGCCGCGCGCACGAGAATCGCGAATTCTGTCGCATCGGCGATCCGGTTTATTCGCTGCGATCGGGCAGGATCACGCGCGGCAGGTTGAGGGCCTTGGCCTGGGCCTCGAGCCCGGCCAGATCCTCGCTGCGCAGCGTGTGCAGCTGCGCCTCGACCTGCTGAAGATCGGCCAGGTTTTCTTCCATCTGCTCGAGCTGCCCCTGCGTGGGCGCGTAGTCGGAGGATTGCATGTCGCTGAACAAGGGCGAGATCTGCGAATACAGCTTGGCTCCCCCCTCGCGCCCGGTGAGCACGTCATAAACCACTTCGGCTTCCGGATTGTGCATCCGCGATTCCAGCACGTCGCAACTCTTGACGACGCGCTCGGCGGCCTCCTGCATCGATTTCGCGCCCGGGAGCGGCGCCGTGCGGCTGCGAAGATCCTGGGTCTGAGCGCGAATCGCGCGCACCTCCTCGATGTCGTCCGTGAGTCGCTCGAGCGCCGCGCGTGCCTTGAGGGTAAAGGCCACGTTCTGCTCGAGCTCCGGGGCCGTCACCGGCGAGCGCGGATCGGACCGCACTTCACCGACCGCCGTGTAGATCTTGTCGTCCACGTTTAACTTGAGCGTGTAGCGGCCCGGCAGCACCAGCGGTCCCGCGTCGGGATCGCCGGAATCGATCTTTGCTTTCTGCAGGCGCTTGGCGCCCTCGTAGCGCAGATCCCATTGCACGCGATTGAGGCCGGCGTCGGTGGTCAGATCCGCCTTGGCTTCCTCCTCGGGTTGATCCGGATCGTCCTTAGTGTAGCGGTTGGGTTTGATGACCGAACTGAGCGTGCGCACCAGAGCGCCGTTGGCGTCCAGGATCTCGAGCTTGATCGGACGCACCGGCGCGCCCGGCAGGTCCTTGCGCTCGCTCTTCAGCCAATAGGCGATGTTCATTTCCATCGGCGAGCCCGGGGCCTTTTCGGCCTGTCCTTCGCGGTCCTGGTCCTGGCGCACGTCGAGGCGAAACCGGTGGGCGGCGCGCGGCGCGAACAGATGCACCGCCTCGTTCTTGACCTCGGGCGTGAAGGCCCGCAGCGCGCTCAAGTCATCCAGGATCCAGATCCCGCGGCGCGTGCCGAGGATCAGATCATCGTGCTTGACCTCGATGTCCGACACCCCCACCGCCGGCAGGTTGTTGCGCAGGTCCTGGAAGCTCTTGCCCGCATCGCGCGAGAAGTACAACCCGCGCTCGCTCCCCACATACAGCAGGTTCGGATCCGTGGGATCTTCCCGCACCACGTACAGGTGCTGATCCTGCGGAAGCCCGGCGCCGAGCGCTTCCCAGCTGTGCCCGTAGTCGCGGGTGCGGAACAGGTAGGGATGCACGTCATCGAGCCGGTGATTATCGCCCACGACATAGGCGGTGCCGGCACTGTGGAAGGAGGGTTCGATGAACTCGATCGTCGCCCAGTGGGGGAGCTTGGGCGGAGTGATGTTGGTCCAACTGTTCCCGGCGTCGCGCGTCAGTTGCACCAGCCCGTCGTCGCTCCCCACCCAGATCTCGCCGGCCGTGAGGGGGGATTCGGCGATCGAGAAGATCGTGTCGTAATACTCCACGCCGGTGATATCCCCGGTGATCGGCCCGCCGGTCCACTGCTGCTTGGACTTGTCATTGCGCGTCAGGTCGGGGCTGATCACGTCCCAATGCGCACCGCGATCGTGGCTTTTGAACAGCACGTTGGCGCCGTGATAAAGAATCTTCGGATCGTGCGGCGAGGTGGCGATCGGCGCGGTCCACTGGAAGCGGTACTTCGCCTGCTGCGCGGCGATTCCGGAAAAATTGCGGGGAAAGCGGCTGATGTTGCGGACGTTGCCGGTGTTCTCCTGGTAATGCGAGATGTAGCCCGAGTAACCGCCGGCATAGATATGGCCCGGCTCGGCGCGATCGAACACCAGATCGCCCGATTCGCCGCCGCCCACATAATAGAAGTCGCCTAAGTCCGGACCGCCCCCGGAACGCAGCACATAGGCCGGGCCGCTCGCGGTGCTCCAGTCCTGGATCGTGCCGCCGACGTGATAGGGCAGCCGGTCATCGACGTCGATGTTGTAGAACTGCGGGGTCGGCAGCGCGGGCGAGGCCCAGCTGCCACCGCCGTCGACCGACAGCGAGATGCCCCCGTCGTTGCCGTCGAATATCCGGCGCGGATTGAGCGGATCGATCCAGATATCGTGATGATCGCCGTGCCCCGGTCCCTTGACCGACTGCCAGTTCTTGCCGGCATCGATGGTGCGCAGCAATTCGACCTGCGGCACCCACACGACGTTGGCGTTGGCGGGATCGATGGTGAGGCAGGTGTAATACCAGGCGCGCTGCTGCAGCACGTGCGCTCCGCTCACGTGCTCCCACTTCTCGCCTCCGTCGTCCGATCGGAACAGCCCGCCGTTCTTGGCCTCGATCAACGCATAGACGATGTGCGAATCGGAAGGCGCCACGCGCACGCCCACCTTGCCCCAGTCCCCGTCGGGCAGCCCCTTGCCCTTGAGGCGATGCCAGCTCTCGCCGCCATCGGTCGATCGGTACAGCCCGCTGCCCGGCCCGCCGCTGGTGAGCGTCCAGGGCTGGCGCTCGGCTTGCCACATCCCGGCGAACAGAATGTGCGCATTGTTGGGATCGAAGGCGACATCGGCCGCTCCGGTGCGCTCGTCGACAAACAGCACCTGCTGCCAGCTCTTGCCCCCATCGAGCGTGCGATAGACGCCGCGCTCCTTGCCCGGGCCAAAGGGGGAGCCGAGCACCGCGGCAAAGGCGATGTCGGCGTTCTTCGGATCGATCGCCATCGTGCCGATCTGCCCGTGCGTCTTCCACACCTGCTGCCAGTGCGCTCCGGCATCGACCGACTTGAAGATGCCGGTGCCAAAGGCGACATTGCCGCGAATGTTGGCCTCGCCGCTCCCCACGTACAGCACGTTCGCATCGGAGGCGGCCACCGCGATCGAGCCGATCGAGTTGGTCGGCTGATCGTCAAACACGCTCTTCCAGTCCCGTCCGCCGTTCTCGCTCTTCCACACCCCGCCCTGCGAAAAGGCGGCGTAGTAGGTGAGCGGATCGCCAGGCACGCCGGCCAACCGGTCGACGCGCCCGGAGATCGCCGGGCCCACGGCCCGGAATTTCAGGGCCCCAAATTCACTCTTGGGTTTTTCCGGATCGGTGCTCACCGCCGCGTGCCCGGCCGCCATGCCGAGGGCACAGAGCACAGTGACAAGCCACGGGGCCGAACGATTGGAACGCTGCAGGCAGCGCGGCGATGAGAGCGTTGTAATAGGGATGCACCGGCAGGGGAACTTAGGAACTCAACTTTAATGGGACTCGGGCCGGATGGCCACCGCAGTGCCGCCGCGCAAGCCTCAGTGGCAGCCGCCCTCGTCCTTGCCGCAACCGCAGGAGCCCGCGCCCGCCCCTTTGGTCGGGCTGCCGCGCGCCTTGCGCCGCCAGCGGCGCGGACCCAGAGCGCGCGCCGCATAAAGCGCGGCGGCGATCACCAGCACGCCGGCGATGATTTGTTGCCACAGCGGGCTCATGCGCCCCCCGCAAACGCGGTGGCGATCCGATAGGTGGCGAACGAGGCCACCCACGCCATCGCAAACAGGTACCCGGCCATGATCAGCGGGTAGCGCCAGGAGTTGGTCTCGCGCCGCGCGGTCACCAGCGTCGACAGGCACTGCGGCGCAAACACGTACCAGGCGAGGAGCGAAAGCGCGGTGGCCAGGCTCCAGCTCGAGGCCAGCATCGGGCGCAGGGCCTGATCCACGTGATCGGTGCTGCCGGACAGGGCATACACGGTGCCGAGCGCGCCCACCGCCACTTCGCGCGCGGCCAGCCCGGGCACCAGCGCCACGCAGATCTGCCAGTTAAAGCCGAGCGGCGAGAAGATCGTCTGCAGGCCGCGGCCCAGCATGCCGGCAAAGCTGTACTGAATCGCGGGACCCGTGGCGCCGGCCGGCGGCGCGGGGAAGCTCGCCAGGAACCACAGCACGATCATCAGCGAGAGAATGATGGTGCCGACGCGCGTCATGAAGATCATCGTGCGCTCGTACAGGCCGAGCACCAGGTTGCGCAGGTTCGGCCAGTGGTACTCGGGAAGCTCGAGCATCAGCGGCTGGTAGCCCGAGCGCAGCGTCACGTGCTTCATGACGAAGGCCACCAGCAGCGCGCCCAGCACCCCCAGCACGTACAGGCCGAACAGCACCAGGCCGCGCAGCGAAAACCAGCCGATCGATCGCTCGGTGATGAACGCGCTGATGATCAGGGCGTAGACCGGGAGCCGCGCCGAGCAGGTCATGATCGGGGCGAGCAGGATCGTGGCGATGCGGTCGCGGACGTTGGGAATGGTGCGCGTCGCCATGATCCCGGGAATCGCGCAGGCGTAGGAGGACAGCAGCGGGATGAACGAGCGGCCCGACAGGCCGACGCTGCCCATCAGCCGATCGAGCAGGAAGGCGGCGCGCGGCAGGTAGCCGCTGTCCTCGAGCAGCAGGATGAAGAAGAACAAGATCAGGATCTGCGGCAGGAACACCACCACGCTGCCCGCACCCTTGATCACGCCATCGACCAGCAGGCTCTGCAAGGCGCCGGGCGGCATGGCGTGCGTGACCGCCGCGCCCAGCGCGCTCACGCCGCTGTTGATCCACGCCATCGGCGCGGCCGCCCAGCTAAAGACCGCCTGGAAAATCGCAAACAGCAGCACCGCGAGCAGCGCGGGGCCGGCCACCGGGTGCATCACCACCGCATCGAGGCGCGCGAGCGCACGGGTCCTCAAGGGCTCGATGTAGCCGGCAGCGCGCAAGATGCGGCGCGCCTCGCGCTGCCGGGCTTCGATTTCCGCCGTGGTGTGTGCCAGCGGAACCTCGGGCGCGGCCGGCGGCGGCGCGATGGGGCCGGCCGCGGGGCGGGCGCGCGCTGCGGTGCGCTGCGTGTCGAGCGTGGCGCACAGCACGTCGATCGCCGCCACCAGCTCGCGTGCGCCGTCCGAGTGCACGGCCACGGTCTCGACCACGCGCACTCCGAGCTCGGATTCAAGCTGCGCGCGATCGAGCTTGTAGCCGCGCTGGCGCGCCAGGTCGCTCATGTTCAGGGCCACGATCATGGGACGGCCGATGCGCTTGAGCTCCAGCACCAGGCGGAGCGATAAGCGCAGGTTGGTCGCCGCCACGATGCACAAGATGAGGTCCGGGGGTTGTTCGCCGCGCAGCTTGCCGGTGATCGCATCGCGCGTGATCGCCTCATCGAGCGTCACCGGCAACAGGCTGTAGGTCCCGGGAAGATCGACGAGCTGGTATTGGCGGGTGCGATCGGCGCTGGCAAAGCTCCCTTCCTTGCGCTCGATGGTGACGCCCGGGTAGTTCGCGACTTTCTGCCGGCTGCCGGTGAGGCGGTTGAACAGCGCGGTCTTGCCGCAGTTGGGCACGCCGACCAGCGCCAGCCGGAAATTCTCCGCGGTATCGGGTGGCTTCATGGCGCGTCGACCTGCACCAGCACCGCCTGCGCCTCGCGTCGCCGCAACGCAAACACCGTCGAGCCGACCCGCACCGCCATCGGATCATTGCCGGGCCGGACCGTCTCGATGATCTGCACGCGCTCGCCGGGCACGAAGCCGATTTCGACCAGCCTGCGGCCGATCGACGCGCCCGCCTGATCGCCCACCATGCCCGAGTCGATTTCAAGCACCTGCTGCACGACGCCCCGATCGCCCTTGCGCAAGGTGGCCAAGGCCACGGGGGCAGCGCGCAGGGACGGTTCGGCCGGGGAGTTCATAGGGTCCAAATGCTAATGAGAATGACTCTCATCTAGAGCATAGCCGATCGGGGCCCTCGGCGCCACTGCGGAAAATACGCCCTAAGTGCCGGATTTGACGGCCCTATTGGGGTTCAGAATCCGTTCAGGCAGGGGGGCTTAGGCTAGCTCCGAACCTGAAACCTGCCCTTCCCCTAGGAGGCGCCATGAACACTCGGAATCGGACCCTATTATCGGCTCTCGCCCTGACGGCCACGCTGTGCTGGCGGGCACCGGCCTTTGCCGATCCTGTGTATCCGCGTCAGGACACGACCCAGGGGCGCGCGCAGGACCGACGGGGCGACCATGACGATCGCAACGGCGATCACCGCACCGTGCAGGACCATCGCAACGACCGCGACGGGGATCGCGATCACAACGGTCGGCCTCCTTACAATGACCGCGATGGGGACCGCGACCACAATGGTCGCCCCCCTTACAACGATCGCGATCATGACGGCGACCGCGACCGCGATGGTCGCCCGCCTTACTACGCCAATAACGGCGGGCGCGGCGACCCGCGTTATCCGCGCTATCCGGCCCCGCCGGTACGTCCCGTGTACCCGGTGTACCCGGTGTATCCGGTGCGCCCGGTGTATCCGGTCTATCCGGTGTATCCGCGCGTCCCGGTGTACTACCCCTATCCCGTCTACGGCGCGCCGCGCGTGTACCGCGGCTATTACGGCGATTCGTGGCGTTCTGACTACGGCGTCGCGAGCAGCGGTCGCTGCAATACCGACGCCGTGCTGGGCGTCGCGGGCGCCGTGACCGGAGCGGTCATCGGCAACAGCACCGCCGGGCCCGGCAATCGCGGCATCGCCACCGTGATCGGCGCCATCGCCGGCGGCATCATCGGCCACGCCGTGGGCGATGCCATCGATAACGGCGACCGCGCCTGCTTCGGCCAGGCCCTCGAGCTCGCGCCCGTCGGGCGCCCGGTGGTGTGGACCAATCCGCGCAGCCGCATCGACTGGCAAGTCGTGCCGGTGCGCGACGTGTCGCGGGAATGCCGCGAGTTCGACGTGCGGCGCGGGTATTCCGGACGCTACGGGAGCGAACGCGTGACCGCGTGCCGGCAGGGCCCCGGCGAGTGGATGTTCCGCTCCTGAGGCGCCGCGGCAGCGCGCGGCCGGGTCAGGGCGCCGTGGCGGTGGTAACGCGCACGAACCCGGCCGCGAGAATCTCTTGCGATAGTTGCGCGGCGAGTTCTTCCGCGCCCTGATCCACCGCCGCGGCGGCCGCCAGCGCCGCCGCGCCTTCCTCGCCGCGCAGTGCCGCTTCCAGAAACCGTGCCGACGCCGTGCTCAACGAGCGCACGTGGACTCCGGCCTCGGTGCGCCAAAGCGCGTAGTGATGCTCAGCGGGCTTAAGGCTGATGGCGCGCAGAGTCTCAAGATCCTCATCCAGTATCGCCGCGCGCAGTTGATCGACCGCAAACGGCGCCGCGTGGGTGCGGAGCGGCGCTGCAAAACGCAAGCGCACGCCGCCCTCGAGCTTGAGCTCCGGGCCCCCGTCGGCCTCGGGTCGCAGATGTCCGAGCTGCGCCAGCGCCCAGTCCAGGCGCGCCAGTGCAGCCAAATACGGCAGGTTCTCGGTGCCCGGAAATCCGTCGATATATGCGGCAAACCCCGCGCCGTAGGCATCCAGCTGCGGCACCGTGGGCGGCATGGCGCGTGCGTACTCGATCGCCATCCGATCGAAGAATTCCTCGCCCACCAGGCGGTCGACCGCCGCATGGCTCTGGCGCAGCGCGCCGCTGATCCCGGTGAGCACGGTATTGCGATGCACGCGCAGGCCCACCGCGCCCGGATGCGCGCCGCAAAACCAGTCCGCCGGTAATTGCTGGCCGTGCGCATCGGCCGCCAGCAGCGCCGCCGCCATGCGCGCCTGGAGCGCGCCCAGACCTGCTTCAGCCGGCGCGGGCATAAGTTTTCTGCTGGCGCTCGTCCAGGCGGGCCTGGGCCAGGGCCGCTTCGGACTGCAGCACGGAAAGCGCGGGCAGCCGCGTGTCCCATTCGATCAGGGTCGGGCGCGGCCCGATGTGCTCGAGCGCCTGCTCGTACAGCGACCAGACGGCCGCGCACACATGATCGCCGTGATCATCAATGCGCAGTTCGCCGCCCTCCCCGCCCGCCACCAGCGCGTGCCCGGCGAGATGCATCTCGCCGACGCTGGCCGCGTCAAGAGCGCGGCACCACTCGGCGAGCGCCTGGGCGGCGTCGAGGCGCTGATTCGAAGCGCTGACGAATACGTTGTTCACGTCGAACAACACGCCGCAGCCGGTGGCGCGCGCCACCGCGGCCAGAAACTCCGCTTCGGGAATCGCGGAGGCCGCGAACTGCAGATAGGTGGAGGGATTTTCGACCAGGATGGTGCGGCCCAGGGCCGATTGCACCTGCTCCACATTGCGACACACCACGCGCAGCGCTTCCTCGGTGTAGGGCAGGGGCAAGAGGTCCGGCAGGTAGCGCCCGCCGCTGGCGCTCCAGGAAAGATGGTCCGACACCAGGCCGGGCCTGAGCCGCTGCACCAGGCGGCACAGACGCTCGAGGTGCGCCTGATCGATGCCCTCGGCCGAGCCGAGCGACAGGCCAACCGCGTGCAGCGACAGCGGGTAGTGCTCGCCGATGAGTTCGAGTTCCGCGAGGGCCGGGGCATCGGCCATGTAGTTCTCGGGGTGCACCTCGAGCCAGGCAGCGCGTGGGCGCGAGGCGAGCACCTGCGCCTGATGGGGCAAGCGTAACCCGATCCCGGCTTGCGCCGGGATCGGGTCGGCCGCGGGACTCCGCTCCATTACATCTTGGTCGTGCTTCCGCCCGCGAGCTTCGCGCACACGCCGGTCGGCAGTGACACCCACGACGCCTTGTCCGCGTCCTTCTTGGACTGGCCGGCGCAGGAATGACCTGTGCTCGCGCAGTCGTTCTTGCCGGCTTTCGCCACGCCGTAACAGTGCTCCATGCCGGGCTTATCCGCGCCCATCTTGCCCTCGTCGGCAAGGGCGAGCGAGCTGGCGGCGACCATGGCGGCGGCGCCAAACATCGCGGAAAGGGCCATTGTCTTGAAAGAACTGGCTGACATGTGTCGTACTCCGATGGTTATTTGGTTGATCAACTATTCCCCGGGGCGTGGATCGATATTGATTTCCGAGCTCCGCGGTCACCCCTTAATCGTTGCGCCCCACGAAAGGTTACAACATCATCGGCGTCATGGTCTCCGAATCTCAGTCGCAGCAGCAGGAGGCGTCCTGGGCGCGGCTCATGCGCTCGGCCCAGGCGGGCGACGCGCGCGATTACGAGCAGCTGCTGCGCGCCGTGACCCCCTTTATAAGGAGCCTGACCCGCCGCTATTGCCGCGACCCGGATTTGGCCGAGGACGTGGTGCAGGACGTGCTGCTCACCGTGCACCGCATCCGCCACACCTGGGACCCGCGCCGGCCCTTCAGCCCCTGGCTGGCCTCGATCGCGGCCCGCCGCGGCATCGACCGGCTGCGACGCGATTCGCGGATCGCGCGCTTTGAGGTCAGCGACGAGGTGGCCGTTGAAACCTTTGCCACCCCCGCAGCGAATCAGGAATCAGGAGCCCTGCGTGCGGCCGAGGCGATCGAGCCGCTGTTGGCCGCGCTCCCGGAGCGCCAGCGGGTGGCGCTGGAGGCGGTGAAGATTCGCGGCCTGTCGGTGGCCCAGGCGGCGAGCGAGTCGGGCCAGTCGGTCGCGGCGCTCAAGGTCAACGTGCACCGCGCGGTCAAGGCGTTGCGCCGGCTGGTGGCCGCGAACGAACCGAAGGATGAGACTTGAAGTACAGGCCATGACGGAACGCGCGACCGAAAAGCTGATCGAGGGACTGAGCTCCAGCCTCGAGCCCGTGCGCCCGCTGCGCCCGCCGGTGACCCGCGCGCTGCTGTGGCTGGGAGCGGTGGCGCTGCTGGTGGGGGCGGTGGTCCTGCACTGGGCCAACCTCGATCTGTTCATGGCCCGCAACGCCTCACCGCGCATGGCCTTGGAATGCGCCGCAACCCTGCTGACCGGAATCACCGCCGTGATTGCGGCGTTTTATTTGAGTCTGCCCGATCGCAGCAGCCTGTGGCGCTACGCGCCGCTTCCGCCGCTCGCCCTGTGGATTGCCACCAGCAGCCTGGGTTGTCTGGAGTACGGCCTGGGTTGGGGCCCGGCCGGCGATCGGGTGGGCGAGAGCCTGCACTGCTTCAGGTTCATCCTCGTCGTCAGCGTGCCGCTCGCGCTGCTGCTGTATCTGGTGTTGCGCCGGGCGCGGCCCGCTGCAGCCGCTCCCGGTCGCGCTCACCGCCGCCTTGGGCGTCGCGGCGCTGGCCGCTTTCACGCTGCAATTTTTTCATCCCTTCGATTCGACCGCGACGGATCTCATGATGCACGGTGCGGCGGTCGTTATTGTGCTCGCTCTCGCCGCTGCTTCGCGACGGCTGCTGGCGTAAGGCGCGTCCTACGCTCGCTGTGACTGTCGTCACCAATCAGCGGTAAGCCGCTTGCCGCCGGGTGCGCGATCTACCAGAATCCCCTCTGGACTACCGCGGAGATATGTTAATGAGCATGCGTCAGACCCTGGTTCGCACCGTCGTCGGAATAACACTCATGGCCATGGTCGCCGCCGGCTACCCGCCTGCCGCCCGCGCCGGCATGATCACGACGCAGACCGCCATCGATGCGCAGGGCTCTCCGGAGCGGCTCGCCAATCTCGACAAGGTACGCACCACCCTGGCGCGCGCCGACGTGCGTGCCCACCTGCAATCTCTGGGCGTGGACGCCGACGACGCCGCGGCTCGCGCGGCCGCGCTTCCCGACGCCGATCTCGCGCGCCTCGCCGATCGCATGGACAAGTTGCCGGCCGGCGGCGACTTCGAAATCCTGGCCATCATCGGTATCGTCTTCCTGGTACTGCTGCTTCTCGACTACCTCGACGTGACGCACGTCTTCTCCCACAGCCACAAATAATCCGTTGATCAGGTCCGGGGCGCGCGGCCTCGCGGCGGTCCTGCTGCTGGGCCTCTCGGCCTGCAGCACGCAACTGTTGCACGAGGCGTCGGCCGCTACGGCGCGCGTTGAGCTCAGCGACACGCCCTACTTTCCGCAACGCGATTACCAATGCGGTCCGGCCGCACTGGCCACCGTTCTAGGCGCCTCCGGGCAGAGCGTCACGGCCGATGCGCTGGTGCACGAGGTCTACATCTCGGGCCGCAAGGGAAGCCTGCAGGCCGAACTGCTCGCCGCCACGCGCCGCCACGGCCGCATCGCCTACGTGCTGGACCCCTCGCTGACCGCGCTGGTCAGGGAACTGGAGCAAGGCCGGCCGGTGCTGGTGCTGCAGAACTTCGGCGCCTCGTTCCTGCCGCACTGGCACTACGCGGTGGTCATCGGCTACGACCGCGAGCGCGATACCTTTCTGCTGCGCAGCGGCCGCGAGCCACGCCAGGAACTGGCGGCGCGCCGCTTTCTGGGCACCTGGGATCGCGCGGACAACTGGAGCTTCGTGGCCCTGCCCCCGGGCGCGCTGCCCGCGCAGGCGAGCGCGGCCCGTTATCTGGACGCGGTATCGGCGCTCGAGGCGCTCGGCAATCCAGGGGCCGTGACCCCGGCGTATACAGCGGCACTGGAACGCTGGCCGGAGGAACCGCTGGCCTGGTTCGCGCTCGCCAACAACCGCCTGGCACTCGGTCAGACCGCCGCCGCCGAATCCTCGTATCGAGAGGTGCTGCGCGTCGCACCGGAGCAGATCCCGGCGCGCAACAACCTCGCCCTGCTGCTGGCCCGGCGCGGCTGCATTGACGAGGCACGCGCGGTGCTGGAGCCGGCGCGTGCGGCCGCCGCCGCCGGACCTCTGGCCGCCGATGTCGCCGACAGCGAACGCCAGATCAATCAGCAGGCGGCGACGAATCCGACCTGCACGGCGCCCTGAGCGCGCGCGCCAAGCCCGCCCCGTAGCCAGGATCAGCTAGCGCGGCAAGGCCGCACTCGCCGCACCGACGATCGGCCCGGGGCCGTGCTGCTGCACCAGCACCGCGACCTTGGCCGCATCGGCCGGCAGCGTCTTCAGCTCCACGCGCCATTCGGCGGCCGCGCCCTGCCACGGGCCGAGGGTCGCAAACGAGCGCACGATATTGAACTCGCGCAGCTTCCGCCCGGCGTTCTCGCCGCGCCCAATCGGCGTCACCGCCGTGGGCATGTAGCTGACCAGGAGGACATCGCCCGGCGCGACGCCGGTTGCGGCCTCGACGCTGATCAGCAGATCCGCGCCCTGCACGGCCACGTGCACCGGCACCCCGCTCCGGGGCGTGACGAGCCGCCGCAACAGGTCCAGGCGATCCACGCCCAAGACGTCGACGTGCCCGTCGATCACCATGTCGGGCGTATACACCCAGTCCTGCCCGAAGTGCCGCACATAGTCCAGCTGGCGCTGCCTGGCCGCCGGCAACGAAAACGGATCGCGCCACCCGAGGTCGTCCCAATAGTCCACGTGGAAAGCGAGCGCCAGCACGTCGGAACGCTGGGCGATCTCGCCGAGCAGCGCGTCGGCCGGTGGACAGGAACTGCAGCCCTGCGAGGTATAGAGCTCGACGACGGCCGGACGTGCGGCCGATGTGGCGACCGCGGCCGCCGCCAACATCAGTACGGCGCTACAGCGAGCCAGTAATTGAACTCCGGTCATGCGCGGGCACCTTAGACTCCACTCGAGCAGTGCGCGCGCCGAGGTCCGCTCGGCGCGCGGCAGAGATTGGCCGGCCGTGCGCGCCCAGGAAATGCGCTCGGCCGCGGTTCCGCAGCGTAACATACGCGCCACATTTCGCTTGCGGGAGAGGATGCTTGACGGACATCAGTTATGCCGACGTCGCCGCGGCCGCCGCCGCCATCCAGGGCATCGCCACGCGCACCCCGGTGCTGACTTCGAGCTACGTCGATCAGCGGGTCGGCGCCAAGGTGTACTTCAAGTGTGAGAACTTCCAGCGCGTGGGGGCCTTTAAGTTCCGCGGCGCCTACAACGCGCTGAGCCGTTTCAGCGACAGTCAGAAACGGAGCGGCGTGATCGCGTTTTCATCCGGCAACCACGCCCAGGCGGTGGCGCTGGCCGCGCGGCTACTGGGTATGGCCGCGACGATCGTCATGCCCCGCGATGCGCCGCCGGCCAAGCTCGCCGCCACCCGGGATTATGGCGCCGAGGTCGTCCTCTATGACCGCATGAACGAGGATCGCGAGGCACTCGCGCAGCGCCTGATCGCCGAGCGCGGCGGCACGCTGATTGCGCCCTTCGATAACGCACACGTCATCGCCGGCCAGGGCACGGTGGCGAAGGAGCTGATCGAGGAAGTCGGCGCACTCGACTATCTGGTGGTGTGCGTGGGCGGCGGAGGACTGATCAGCGGCTGCGCGCTGGCCGCGGCCGAGCTCTCCCCGCAGTGCAAGGTCATCGGCGTGGAACCGGAGGCGGGCAACGACGCGCAGCAATCGCTGCGCAGCGGGCGCATCGTGCGCATCGCGGTGCCGCAGACCATCGCCGACGGCGCACAGACCCCGGCGCTCGGAAAACTCACGTTCCCGATCATGCAGCGCCTGGTCGCCGATATCGTCACGGTCAGCGACGAGCAGCTGCGCGCCCAGATGCGGTTGTTTGCGCTGCGCATGAAGATCATCGTCGAGCCCACCGGGTGCCTCGCCGCGGCGGCCGTCATGAATCAGCGCGTGCCGGTGCCGGGCAAGCGGGTCGGGGTGGTGGTCAGTGGCGGCAACGCAGACCCCGAGCTTCTCTGTGCCAGCCTCGCGACCGAGGGGCGGATGCACTGAAGCGAGGACCGCCCTAGCCCAGCAACGGATGGTCCTTCGGCAGCTGGTGCGCGTACCACGTCGCCAGGCGGTGGCGGATGGTCTTCTCGGCGACCTGCTCCTCGGGCATCGGCGGAATCTTCTTGTCGTGGACCAGCAGCCGGTAGACGTACAGCGCCTTCTGGCTGGCCGAGTCGGTGGGCTCGAAGATGACCGCCCCGCGCTGCTCGGCGTAGGCCATGCCGGCCTGAAGCGCCGCCTTGTACAGCTCGGCCTCGTGCTTGAGCTTTTTCATGATTCTGGGCGCCTTGTTGAGAAAACCCGGCCTCGGCACGCCGGGCGGGCCCGCATTGAGATCACCGGTGGCCGGGCGCATGATGTTCGCCATGAGCCGCGCATTCGTCAAGGACTCAGAGCAGGACACCGATCCGCTCCCCGAGCGCGCCATCAGCGAGCACCCGAATCTGGTCACCGCCCGCGGTCTGGCGCTCATCGAAGCGCGGGTCCGTGAACTGGAGGCCGAGCGCAGCGCCGCCCGGGCCGCCAATGACACCGCCGCACTCGCCCGTACCGCCCGCGACCTGCGCTACTTTCAGGCGCGGCGCGAGAGCGCGCGCGTGGTGACGCCGCCGGCCCACAGCCCGCAGGTGCGATTCGGGGTGCGCGCGCTGTTGCGGCTGGAGGGCGGCGAGCAGCGCGCGTTCCAGCTGGTGGGTGAAGACGAGGCCGACCCGAAGGCCGGCCTCATCAGCTACGTGTCACCGCTGGCCAAATCCCTCATGGGCAAAGAGGTCGGCGAGCGCCTGCCGTTCGGCACCCAGACCGCCGAGATCATCGCCCTCGAGAGTTAGCTCAGGCGGCCACCGGTATCGACCGGCCGAGCATCTTCTCGATGGCTCGCAGCCGCTCACGCTCATCGCGGCTCACCAGCGAGACCGCCTCGCCACTGCGTCCGGCGCGTCCGGTGCGCCCGATGCGATGCACATAGTCCTCGGGCACGTGCGGCAATTCGAAATTGACCACGTGCGGCAGCTCGGTGATATCGAGGCCGCGCGCCGCGATGTCGGTGGCCACCAGCACCTGGATCTTGCCCTGCTTGAAATCCTCAAGCGCGCGGGTGCGTGCGCCCTGCGACTTGTTGCCGTGGATCGCCGCACAGCTCAGACCGTCGCGCTCGAGGCGCTCGGCGAGCCGGTTGGCGCCGTGCTTGGTGCGCGTAAACACCAGGCTCTGCCGGCCGCCGCCGTCACTGATGATGCGCGTGAGCAGCGGATGCTTATGGGCCGTGTCCACGTGGTAGACGCGGTGATCGATCAGTTCGACCGGCGCATTGCGCGGGGCGATGTCGATGCTCTGCGGGTTGCGCAGGATGCTGCGCGAGAGCTCGCGGATCTCGGTGGAGAAAGTTGCCGAGAACATCAGGTTCTGTCGCTGCGCCGGAAGCGCGGCCAGCAGCCGGCGGATCGGGCGGATAAAACCCATGTCCAGCATGCGATCGGCTTCATCGAGCACCAGCACTTCGATGCGCGACAGGTCGACCAGCCGCAGCTGCAGATGATCGAGCAGCCGGCCCGGCGTGGCGACGATGATGTCGACGCCTTCGGCCAGCGCCTTGACCTGGGGCTTGGGGCTGACGCCACCATAGACCAGCACGCCGCGTTGCCGCAGATGCCGGCCGAGATCCTTGAAGGACTCGGCGACCTGCGCGGCCAGCTCGCGCGTCGGCACCAGCACCAGGGCTCGTGGCGCTCGCGGGCCGCGCGGGAGCGGTGAGGTGGCGTGCAGGCGCTGCAATATCGGCAACGCAAACGCGGCCGTCTTGCCGGTGCCGGTCTGTGCGGCCGCCAGCAGGTCGCGGCCGCCGAGCACGATCGGTATGGCGCGCGCCTGAATGGGCGTGGGCACCGTGTAGCCGGCGTCGTTGACCGCGCGCAGCAATTCGGGAATCAAATCAAACGTTTCAAAGGACACTAAATACTCCAAGGATGCCCGGAGCGCTTTTAGAGCGCTGTCGGTACGGGCAAAAAGCCAAAGTTAAAAAAATCCTGCGCCAGTCAGACGGCGTGATGCCGCCTGGCGTAGTAGGTTTGCAGGAGGGGCAGATTGGTCCCGGACGGGACTCGAGTAGAACCTCAGCACGCGGGACCGACGCCCACGTATTCGACAAACTAGGCGCGCACTCTACAGTATTCGCCCCCGCCGAGCGAGCCGCGTTTCACAGAATGCGTGGATAGCTCGCCTAGGGCGGCGGCAGGAACTTCGCGGTGGTCTTGGCGCGGATTTCCTCGAGCGTTACGCCGGGCGCCATTTCCAGCAGCTGAAACAGCGCCTGGCGGTTCTCGCGGCCGAACACCGCGAGGTCGGTGATCAGCTTGTCGACCACGTTGGTGCCGGTCAGCGGCAGTTCGCAGCGCGGCTTGAATTTCGCGGCGCCGTCCTTGGAGTTGTGCTCCATGACCACGACCACGCGTTTGACGCCGGCCACCAGGTCCATGGCCCCGCCCATGCCCTTGACCATCTTGCCGGGAATCATCCAGTTGGCGAGATCACCGTTCTCGGCCACTTCCATGGCGCCCAGTATCGACAGGTCGATGTGGCCGCCGCGGATCATGCCGAAGCTGTCGGCCGATGAAAAATAGGACGAAAACGGCAGCTCGGTGACGGTCTGCTTGCCGGCATTGATCAGATCGGCGTCCTCGTCCCCTTCGTACGGGAAGGGTCCCATGCCGAGCATGCCGTTCTCGGACTGCAGCACCACGCGCATGCCCGGCGGAATGTAGTTGGCCACCAGCGTCGGGATGCCGATGCCGAGATTGACGTAGTAGCCATCGCGCAATTCACGGGCGCCGCGCGCGGCAATTTCATCGCGTGACCAGCCCATCAGCGAGCTCCGGCGGCGGGCCGCTTGCGCACGGTGCGATTCTCGATGGTCTTCAGGTACCCGGTGCCCTGGAAGATGCGCTGCACGAATATGCCGGGGGTGTGCACGTGGTCCGGCTCGATCTCGCCCGCCGCCACGAGTTCTTCCACTTCGGCCACGGTGACGCGTCCGGCCGTGGCCATCATCGGATTGAAATTGCGCGCGGTCTTGCGGTAGACGAGATTGCCTTCGCTGTCGCCACGCCAGGCCTTGACGAGCGCCAGGTCGGCGACCAGGCCGGTTTCGAGTACAAAGGTGTCGCCGTTGACGATGCGTTGCTCCTTGTCCTTCGCCACCAGCGTGCCGGCCCCGGTGCGGGTGTAGAAACCCCATATGCCCGCGCCGCCGGCGCGAATCCGCTCGGAGAGCGTGCCCTGCGGATTGAATTCAAGCTCGAGTTCGCCGGCCAGGAATTGGCGCTCGAATTCCTTGTTCTCGCCCACGTAGGAAGAAATCATCTTGCGGATCTGGCGCGTCTTGAGCAGCGCTCCCAGGCCGTAGTTGTCGACGCCGGCGTTGTTGGACACCACGGTCAGATTCTTGACTCCGGACTCGCGCAGCGCATCGATCAGTTTTTCCGGCACGCCGCACAGGCCAAAGCCGCCGGACATCACCATGATGCCATCGCGCACCACGCCCGCCAGTGCGCTGCGCGCGTCGGCAAAAACCTTGGGTCCGGTGGGCAAAGTCATGAACTAATTATGGCATCAGCACTGTTGGCAGGCCAGCGTGCCGCTGCGGCCCGGAACGCTGCCCGCCGCCACCGCGCACACCGGGAGCGTTGCGGGATCGAGCGACGCGCACAACGCGGCCAGCGACACCATCTCGTGCCCCTGCGTTTGCCAGCCGCTCAGCAATCGCTCCAGCACCGGCAGCAGCTTCATGCCCTCGAGTTCCGCGTGCAGCGTGAACACCTGCGACGCCTGTGCCGCCGCGCGCGTGCGCTCCAGCAAGGCGGCGTGCACGTTCTCCGTCGTCCAGCCATCAAGGCCGATCAGCTCATCGAGCGTCGGCAGCGTCGTCGGCAGCTGGGGCACCCGGCCGCGGCGCCCGCCGATCAGCGGCATGAACGGCCCGCTGCCGCGCGTGTCGGAGGCGTAGGAAAATCCGAGCTGCTCCTCGAGGGCGAGCGCGGTGTCGTTCATTTGCCATCCGGCGGCGCCGTGCACGCGCGGCGCCGCGGCAAAAACCAGCTCGAACTGCGCCACGGCGCGGCGCATCTGCTCGGCGGTCCACTGCGCGTCGCGGCGCTCGAGCTGATCCTGCCAGGCCACGTGGTCGTAACAGTGCACGCCGACCTCGAAGCCGGCATCGCGCACCGCGCGCATCTGCGCGCCCGCACGCCGGGCGATGTCCGGGCCGGGCAGCAGCGTGCCGTACATGAGCGTGCGCAGCCCGTAGTGCTCGAGCACCGAAGTCCGCGATACCTTGCTCAGAAACCCGGGCCTGAACACCCGCCGGATCGCCCGACCGGTGTGATCCGGGCCCAGGCTGAATAGAAACGTGGCGCCGGCGCCGGCGCGCTGCAGGGCGGCCAGCAGGGCCGGCACGCCCGCGCGCGTGCCGCGCAGGGTATCGACGTCGATCTTGAGTGCGATCAGCACGGTGCAGGCGCCATGATCCGCGCGGCCTTGGCGGTCCTGGCTGACCGATCCTAGTCCAGCAGGTGCGAGGCGAGTGGCAACTGCCCGCGGTAGGCTTCGAAGATCTGCTGCAACGCTTCGCGCATCGTAACGCGCGGTTCCCAGCCCAGCTGCGTGCGCGTGTCGTCGATCTTCGGCACCCGATTGGCCACGTCCTGGTAGCCGCGACCGTAGTATTCGCCGGCGGTGGTGTCGACCAGCTTGGTTTTGGCCGCATTGGTGCGGTACTCGGGGTACTCCGCGGCCAGCTTGAGCAGCTGCTCGGCCAGCTCCCGTACCGAGTAGTTGTTGCGCGGGTTGCCGACGTTGAAGATCCGGCGGGTCGCGCAGCCATTGCGGTTCTCGATGATCTTCATCAGCGCGTCGATGCCGTCGCTGATCCCCGTAAAGCAGCGCTTCTGGCTGCCGCCGTCGACCAGCTTGATCGGTTCGCCACGCACGATGTGGCCGAGGAACTGCGTAATCACGCGCGAGCTGCCCTCCTTCGCGGAATGCAGATTGTCGAGTCCGGGACCGATCCAGTTGAAGGGGCGGAACAGCGTGTAATCCAGCTTGCCTTCGGAGCCATAGGCGTAGATCACGCGATCCATGAGCTGCTTGGAACACGCGTAGATCCAGCGCTGCTTCTCGATCGGGCCGTACACCAGATCGGAGGTCGCCGGGTCGAATTCCTCGTCGCGGCACATGCCGTAAACCTCCGAGGTCGAGGGAAACAGCACGCGCTTGCCGTGGCGCACGCACTGGCGAATGATCGGCAGATTGGCCTCGAAGTCGAGCTCGAACACCCGCAGCGGTTCACGCACGTAAGTGGCGGGCGTGGCGATCGCCACCAGCGGCAGCACCACGTCGCACTTGCGGATGTGATACTCGATCCACTCCTTATTGATGGTGATATCGCCCTCGAAGAACTTCATGCGCGGGTTCGACATCAGCGGCTCGATGCGCTCCGAGCCCATGTCCATGCCAAACACGCTCCAGTCGGTGTCCTTGAGGATGCGCGCCGAAAGGTGATGGCCGATAAAGCCATTGACGCCGAGGATCAAAACTTTGATAGCCATGTTATCTGCCCGCCGCTTCCTGCAAATTCCGCTGCCCGTTTTCAAGTGGCAGTGCCCTGGCACCGAAGCGCGTGCCGAACGCCTGCGCATCGCGCACCTGGCCGTCGAGTTCGAACTCCAGCAGCCGCAGCGCGCCGTCGGGGCACACTGCCTGCACCTCGCCGTCGATCAGTCGCAGCTCGGCTCGCGCCGCACGCGGCGTGTCGGCCGGTAAAGTTCTCAGTACCCGTAGACGCAGGCCTGCCGCCAGCGCGTAGGCGCCCGGGTATGGCGGGGCGACGGCGCGCACCAGATTGTGCACGGCTGCGACCCCCAACTGCCAGTCTATCGCACCGTCGGCGGGCGTGCGGCGACCAAAGTAAGCGCCCCGCTTCAGGTCCTGGGCGCGCAGCGCCGCCGTGCCGGCCAGGAGCGAGGGCAGCGCGCGCGCCAGGGTAAGTTCGGCGGCCACGGTGACTTTGCGGAACACCTCGATCGCCGTGTCGTCGCCGAGTATCGGCACCGCCTGCGCATCGACGATGCCGCCGGCGTCGGCCTGTGCCGTCATCGCATGCAGGGTGGCGCCGGTCTCGCTTTCCCCGCGCAGCACCGCCCAGTTGACGGGGGCCCGTCCGCGATACATGGGCAGCAGCGAGCCGTGCATGTTGTAGGCGCCGCGTGCCGCCGTGGCCAGCAGCGCCGCGCCCAGCAGCTCACGGTAATAGAACGAGAACAGGAAATCGGGCTGCGCCGCCCGCACCCGTTCTACAAACTCCGGGGCATTGGGCTCGCTCGGCGTGGCGACCTTGAGCCCGTGCCAGCGCGCGTGCTGCGCCACGCTCGAAAACCAGATGTGCTCTTCCGGGGCGTCGGCGTGCGTGACCACCAGCGGCACCTCCACCTGGTGCTCCAGCAGCACGCGCAGGCAGCGCACGCCCACGTCGTGGTAGGCAAACACCACTGCCCGGGTCACAGCGGCTCTTGCGGCCGCTCGAGCACCGCGCCGACGATGTAGCGCGGCCGGCGGCGCACCTCCTCATAGATGCGGCCCACGTATTCGCCCAGCAGCCCGAGACCAAACAGCGTGACGCCGATCAGCAGAAAGGCGATCGCAAACAGCGTGAAAACGCCCTGCTCCGCCGCCTCGGCGCCGCCCACCAGGCGGCGTATGACCAGCGCGATGCCGAACAGGATCGAGAGCATCGAGACCACGAATCCCAGCGCCGAGTACAGCTGCATGGGCACGGTCGAAAATCCGGTCATCAGATCAAAATTCAGCTTGATCAGCCGGTACACGGAATACTTTGATTCCCCGGCGCTGCGATCCTCGTGGCGCACGTTGATTTCGGTCGGGCGGCTGGCAAAGGTGTAGGCGAGCGCCGGAATAAAGGTGTTGTTCTCGGTGCACTGATTGATGGCGTCGACGACGCTGCGTGCGTAGCCGCGGAACATGCAGCCGTGGTCGCTGATCCGGATGTGGGTGGTGCGTTCGCGCAGCCGGTTGATGAACTGCGACGCCCAGCGGCGCCAGAAGACGTCCTGGCGCTGCTGGCGGATCGTGCCCACGTAGTCGTGGCCGGCGTCGAGCTCTGCCACCACGCGCGCAATTTCCTCCGGCGGATTCTGCAGGTCCGCATCCAGCGTGATCACGTAGCGGCCACGGGCGTGCGCGAAGCCGGCCATGATCGCCCGGTGCTGGCCGAAATTCGCGGTGAACAGGACCACGCGCGTGACCTCCGGGCGGCGCTCGAACTGCTCGCGCAGTATGGCCACCGAGCGATCGCGGCTGCCGTCGTCGACGAAGATGATCTCGAAGCTGCGTCCCAGCGCGTCGAGCGCCGGGTAGAGGCGCGCGAACAGCGCCGCGAGCACCTCCTCTTCGTTGTAGACCGGAATGACCAGCGAAATGTCGGTCGACTTGTTCATGGCCGTGAACTGCCCGCAGCGCTGCGCGCGGGCGAGCGCGCCGCGGCGGCGGCCAGTGCCGGCCCGAGCGCCGCAAGTACGCGATCCACGTCGCTATCGTGCATCGCCGGAAACATCGGCAGGCTCACGATGCTGCGCCCGATACGCTCGGCGTTTGGAAAATCGCCCGGCCCGTAGCCGAGCTTGCGGAACAGCGTGAACAGGTGCATCGCCGGATAATGGACCCCTACCCCGATGCCGGCGCTGCGCATCGCGGCGATAAAGGCATGGCGATCGGTATGCTCCGGCAGCAGCACCTGGAACATGTGCCAGTTGCACTGCGTAAAGTCCTCGAGCGGCAGATCGCAGCCCAGCGCGCGGTCAAAGCGCGCGAAGTAGCGCCGCGCGAGCTCGCGGCGGCGGGCCGTGAACTCACTCAGGTGCGGCAGCTGGCCAAGCCCGATGCAGGCCGCGATATCGGTGAGATTGTGCTTGCCGCCGGCGAGCGTGACGTCCATGCCATCCCAGCTGTCGCCACTGCGCTCGACACCCTGCAGGCGCCACAGTTCGCAACGGCGCGCCTCGGCCTCGTCGTTGAGCACCAGGCAGCCACCCTCCGCGGTGGTGATGTTCTTGTTGGCATGAAAGCTTATCGAGACCAGATCGCCGCTGGTGCCGATCATGCGTCCCGCCCAGTTCGCCCCCATCGATTGCGCCGCGTCTTCAATGACGCGGAGCCGGTGCTGCTTGGCGATCGCGTACAGTTGATCTCGATCGACCGGCAGGCCGGCCAGGTCCACGGGAAGTATGGCGCGGGTGCGCGGTGTGACAGCCGCGGCGACGCGCTCGAGGTCGATGTTGCGGGTGCGGGCGTCACAATCGACGAACACGGGACGCGCTCCGGCACGCAGCACGACATTCGCGGTAGCCACCCAGGACAAGGGCGTGGTGATGACCTCGTCGCCTGCGCCTACGCCGGCCAGCGCCAGTGCCACTTCCATGCCGCCGGTGGCGGAACTGAGCGCACGCACCGGGCGCCCGCCGCACAGTGCCGACAATTGTGCCTCGAACTCACGCACTTTCGGCCCGCTGGTGATCCAGCCGGAACGCAGCACCTCGGCGACCGCCGCGATCGTGGGCTCGTCGATCGAGGGTCGCGTAAACGGCAGGAAGTTATTCGCCGGCACGGCCGCTTCGCCTAGGTGCCGCCCGAAGTGCGCGCCACCAGCCAGACGCCGAGCAGGATGACGCCGATCCCGGCCAGTCGGGCGCCACTCAAGTTCTCGCCGAACAGCCACCACGCGGCCAGTGCATTGACGACGTAACCGAGCGACAGCATCGGATAGGCGACGCTGACCTCGACGCGCGTCAGCGCCAGGATCCAGACCACCACGCTCAGCACGTAGCAGGTCAGGCCCGCCAGGATCGGCATGCTGCTCAGCAATCGGGTGGCGATGAGCAGTGCATTGCCGGCGCGCAATTCCACGCCGGCCAGCGATCCGGCTCCGGCCTTGAGCAACAGCTGCGCGATGGCGTTGAGCAGCACTCCCGTGAGTATCAGCGCGAGCTGTGCACCCTTCATTGCCGGACTACCGCGACCAAGTTAGGCGCAGTGTATATCACACGCATGGGCAGTCCCATCCGCTGCAGTCGCGCGTAGCTTTCGGGGCGAATCACCGCCAACGCGTCGGCCGTGGTGCGCCAGCGGGCCGCGAACTGCTCGAGGTCCGGAATCCAGCGCTCCGGATCCTGGCCAAGCCCAAAGTCGAGCTCGCCGCGATAGCCGACCAGAGTGCAGCTGCGTCGCAGATAGAAAGGTATGGATTGCTCATAAGCATCCACGCAGAAAAACGCGGTGCCGGCGCCCAGGTGCGCGGAGGCCGCCGCCACCAGGGCGCGATTGTGGCGTTGGGCGGGCAACTGATCGGCCGTGCACAGCAGCGCCGTGACCAGCAGCAGGCTCCCCACGGCAGCGAGTGCGGTCGCGGCGAGCACGCCACGGCGACGCACCAGCCAGGAGGCGCCGGCGGTAACGAGGGCCACGAGCAGAAAGCTGGCGGCGATCGCCGGCAGTACGGGTCCGCCGGGAAGATCCAACCGCGCCATCGCGGCGGGCGATTTCCACACCCACAGCGCGCTCAGTCCCAGAGCCGCCCAGAGTGCAGCGGCGATCCAAAACGCGCGCTGCACAGGCCGCGGTTCGGCGAGCGCGAGTGCCCGGCCGGCCAGCAGGCTGAGGGCCGGAAACAGCGGCAGGATGTACGGGATCAGCTTGGACTGGGAAAGACTAAAGAAGACGAAACTGAATACTGTCCAGATCACGAGCAACAGGCAGGCGCCGTCGCCGGCGCGACTGTCGAGCCAGCTGCGCCTGGCGATCGAGGGCAGGAGCGGCGTCCACGGCATGTAGCCCAGCAACAGTACCGGCACAAAGAACCAGTCGGGCTGATAGCGCTGGTGCACGCGCGTCAGGAAGCGCGCAAATTGCTCGTGCACAAAAAAGAACTGCGCAAAGCCGGGATTGCGCCGCTCGACCAGCACGACCCAGGGCGCGGCGATCAGCGCCAGCGCCAGCAGCGTCCACCACGGGCGCGCGCGCCAGATAAGGCTCCAGTCGCGGCGCGCGAGCAGGTAGCACACGGCGACCGCCCCTGGAATCAGGATCCCGACCAGGCCCTTGGAAAGAAATGCCAGCGCCACGCCGAGCGCGAGCAGCGCGGCGCCCAGCCGCGTACCCGCGGCACTGCGCCCGCGTTGCACCAGCAACAGCAAGCCGACCAGCGCCAGTTCGAGCGTCGCGGTCAGCCCCATATCGAGCGTCGAGATTCTCGCCAGGCCCAGGTACAGCAGCGCCCCGCCCTGCACCAGGGCCGCGAGTGCGCCGGCCAGCGGCCCGAACAGGCGCGTGCCGATCCACGCGGTCAGCAGCAGGCCGAGGAATCCGCTCAGCGCCACCCATAGCCGCGCGGTCCATTCGTGCTGACCGAAGATTTCGAAGGTCGCGGCCGTAGCCCAATACTGGAGCGGTGGCTTTTCGAAATACCTCAGGGCATTGAGCCTCGGGGTCACCCAGTCGCCGCTGGCAACCATTTCGCGCGGGATCTCCGCGTAGCGGCCCTCGTCCGGATTGAAGAGCCGGTACGAGCCCAGCGGCAGGAACCACAAGACCATGGCAGCGAGCAGCGCGGGCAACCAGAGTCTTTGCGACATGCGCCAATCTTACGCGCGCCGCGCAGCTCACGCCCCCGAAAAAGCGCTCGGCGGCAGTTCAGGATGCAGCGATTTTCAGTTGCGCATATATTGTCGGCCGCTGGGGATTCGGTGCCCTACTGCGATCCGAGGAGAAGACTAAGATGCCCGTCAAGAGTTTGATTGGAGCTGCGGCGGCGGCGCTTGTCACAGCAGCACTCTTTTATAACGGCGCACAGGCCGCGGCCCCCGTGGTCGGAACGCAGGCGCCCGGATACTTTCGGATGAAGCTCGGCGACTTCGAGATCACCGCGCTTACCGATGGCACCTTGATGGTCCCGGCGAGCAAGATCCTCACCAACGTCGGCCCGCCGGAATTGCAGCAGGCGCTGGCGCGCGCGTTCCTCAAGGAGCCCGTGCCAACCTCAGTCAACGGATTCCTGGTCAACACCGGCGCCAAATTGGTGCTGATCGACACCGGAACCGGGGAGCTCACCGACCCGAAGATCGGCAACCTGGTCGCGAATCTGCGCGCCTCCGGCTACCAGCCGGAACAGGTGGACGAGGTGTACATCACCCACATGCACGGCGATCACATCGGCGGCCTGAGCGTGGACGGCCGGGCCGTGTTTGCGAACGCCATCGTGCGCGCCGACAAGCGCGAGGCGGACTACTGGCTGAGTCCCGAGAACCTCAAGGCGGCGGACAAGGACAGCAAGGCTCGGTTCGAGGGCGCGCAGAAAGACCTCGCCCCCTACGTTGCCGCGGGCCGCTTCAAGACCTTCGACGGGGCCACCAACCTGATTGCGGGCGTGCGCTCACTCCCGTGCTACGGCCATACGCCGGGCCACAGCATGTACGTGGTGGAGAGCAAGGGAGAAAAACTGCTGCTGTGGGGCGACCTGATGCATGTCGCCGCGGTGCAGTTTCCGAACCCGGCGGTGGCCATACGGTTCGATTCGGATTCCAAGCAAGCCGTCGCGGAGCGCCAGAAGGTATTCGCCGATGCCGCCAAAGAGGGTTACTGGATTGGTGCCGCCCACATTGCATTCCCGGGCCTAGGGCACGTCGGCAAGCTCGGCGACGCCTACGCCTGGGTGCCGGTCAACTACCCGCAGCCCCAATAAGCAGCGCCGCCGAGGCGCTCCGGGCGCGCCCCGCGAGCGCCCTCGCGCTAGCCGATGTAGTCCGCCTTGGACAGATCCAGCCCGTTGTGTCGCAGGATGGCGTAGGTCATGGCGTGGTGAAAATAGAAATTGGGCAGCGCAAATCCCGTCAGGTACGCCAGCCCCTTGAACTCGAACTCACGCGGCCCGGCCTTGAATTTGATGTCCCGGCCTTCCGAGCCGTCGATCTGTGCGGCGTTCAGGGTGCTCACGAACTGTCGCGTCTTGGCGATGCGCGCCTGCAGATCCGCGATGCTGCTCTCGTGGTCCTCGAACTTGGGCGGTTCGACCCCGGCCAGGCGTGCGCAGGTGCCCTTGGCGAAATCGCAGGCAATCTGCACCTGGCGCGTCAACGCAAACATGTCCGGCGCCAGCCGCGCATTAAGTAGCACGGTGGGCTCGATCTTGCGTCCTTCAGCCCAGGTCGCGGCTTTGCCCAATATCGCCGACAGATTGCCCAGCATCTTGTCAAATACGGGTGCCGAAGCCTGATACATCGAGATCGTCATGGAAACTCTCCGCGGATTTCGGGGCTGACGACCCTAGAATAGCCCAACGGCGATGGGCGCGGAACCGAGCTCCGACGCCGCCGTCGTCACCAAATGGAGAGCTGCACCGTTGGCTGCTAATCCCGAGACCCCGAAACCTGCCGCTGCCAGGCGGCTCGCGCCGCTCGCCGCGCTCGCGCCCTTCGTCAAGCCGCACCGCACCCTGGTGTTGCTGGCGCTGCTGGCACTTGCGATCGCCGCCGGCGCCTCGTTGGTGCTGCCGCTGGCGGCGCGACAGGTCATCGATCATGGCTTTCGCGGCGGCGCCTCGGCGCAGGTCGGCCGCTATTTCCTGGGCCTGCTGGCCGTCACCACCGTCATGGGATTCGCCTCGGCCAGCCGCTACTACCTGGTCACCTGGATCGGCGAACGGGTGGTCGCCGACGTGCGCCGCAAGGTATTCGATCACGTGCTCGGACTGTCGAGCGAGTTCTTCGAGCGCACCCGCACCGGCGAGCTGCTCTCGCGCCTCGCCGCCGACACCACGCTGGTCCAGATCGTGGTCGGGTCCTCGGCTTCCTTCGCATTACGCAGCATCGTCATGGCCATCGGTGCGGCGGTCATGATGGCCGTGACCAGCCCGAAGTTGATGTCGCTGGCGTTCCTGAGCGTGCCGCTGGTCGTGGTCGCGATCACCCTGATGGGGCGGCGCGTGCGCGGACTGTCGCGCGCGGCGCAAGACCGCTTCGCCGAGACTGCGGCACTGGCGGGCGAGGTGCTGAACGCCATGCCCACCGTGCAGGCCTACACGCACGAGCCCATCGACCGCCAGCGTTATGCGGCGGCGACGGAATCGGCATTCGCGAGCGGCATCCGCCGCACGCGCGTGCGCGCCGCGATGACCGCCGCGGTGTTCATCCTGGTGGGCGCGAGCATTGTCGGCGTGCTGTGGGTGGGCGCGAGCGACGTGCTGATCGGACACATGAGTGCCGGCCAACTCAGCCAGTTCGTGCTGTACGCGGTCATACTGGCCAGCTCGGTGGGCGCCCTGAGCGAACTGTGGGGTGAAGTGCAGCGCGCCGCCGGCGCGACCGAGCGCCTGATGGAGATACTCGAGACCAGGCCCATGATCGCCGCGCCGTCCGCGCCGCAGCGGCTCGTGGGGCCGGTCCAGGGGCGACTGGAATTTTCCGGCGTTACCTTCAGCTATCCGTCACGCCCGACCCACACCGCGCTGGTGAACTTCAACCTGCCGGTAGCCGCCGGCGAGGCGCTGGCGCTGGTCGGACCCTCGGGCGCCGGCAAGTCGACCGTGTTCCAGCTGCTGCTGCGATTCTTCGATCCGCTGGCCGGCCGCATCCTGCTCGATGGCGTCAACATCGCGCGGCTCGATCCGTACGAACTGCGCGCGCAGATTGCCGTGGTTTCGCAGGAGCCGGTGATCTTCGCCGGCTCGATCCTCGACAACATCCGCTACGGGCGACCGGGCGCCACGGATGCCGAGGTGCGCGCGGCGGCCATCGCCGCGGCCGCCGACGAATTCGTGCTGCGCCTGCCCTCCGGCTACGACACTCCTGTGGGCGAGCGCGGTGTCACGCTCTCCGGCGGCCAGCGCCAACGCCTGGCGATCGCGCGCGCCATGCTGCGCGACGCGCCGGTGCTGCTGCTCGATGAGGCCACCAGTGCGCTGGATGCCGAAAACGAGCGGGAGGTGCAGCTCGGCCTCGCCAATCTCATGGCGGGTCGCGGTGGACGCGGCCGCACCACCCTGATCATCGCTCACCGGCTGGCGACGATCCAACGAATCAGGCGCATCGTGGTGATGGATCAGGGACGGATCGTCGCGCAGGGCACCCACGACGAGCTGATACGGGGTGAAGGCCTGTACGCGCGCCTGGCCGCATTGCAGTTTCAGGACGGTAACTTGACAGCCTCCGTTGACGGTGGACAATCGGTCTAACCATGGTAAACACCTTATGGATCGGCACCCGTAAGGGTGTATTTACACTGCGTTCCGACGCGCGCCGGCGCAGCTGGGATCTCTCCAGTCCCCAATTCCTGGGCCACATCATTCATCACGTGGTGCAGGATCCGCGCGACCTGCGACGCCTCGCGATGGCCGCAAAGACCGGACACCTGGGCCCGACGGTATACACGTCGAGCGATCGCGGCCGCAGCTGGCAGGAGGCCGCCACGCCGCCGGCGTTTCGCAAAGCCGCTGAGGGTGAAAAGCCGCGTGCGGTCGAGCGTGTGTTTTGGCTCACGCCCGGTCATGCTTCCGAACCGGGCACCTGGTACGCGGGCACGGCGCCCGCCGGCCTGTTTCGTTCCGAGGATCACGGTAAAAACTGGGCGCCGGTCGCCGGCTTCAACGATCATCCCATGAATGCCAAGTGGGCGGCCGGCCTGCGCACGCCGGACGGTGAGCTGCTGCACTCGGTGCGCGTGGATCCGCGTGACCCGCGTCACCTGTATCTGGCGATCTCGATTGGCGGTGTGTTCGAGTCCACCGACGCTGGCGCCGATTGGGCGCCGCTCAACGAGGGTGTGGCGGCCGATTTCCTGCCCGATCCCAACGCCGCGTACGGGCACGATCCGCACTGCGTGATCCAGCACCCGCAGCAGCCTGATCGCCTCTACCAGCAAAATCACTGCGGCAGTTATCGCCTCGATCGGCCGGCACGGCGCTGGGTGCGGATTGGCGAGCGCATGCCCAAGCGCATCGGCGATATCGGCTTTCCCATTGTCGCGCACCCGCGTGACCCGAATAAGGTCTGGGTGCTGCCCATGGACGGATCGACGGTCTGGCCACGCACCTCATTGGACGGCAAGCCGGCGGTGTATTGCAGCACCAATGCGGGCCGGAGCTGGCGGCGCCTCGATCGCGGGCTGCCGCGCGCACAGGCCTGGTTTACGGTATTGCGACAGGCGATGTGTGCCGACGCCGAAGCGCGTCTCGGGCTTTATTTCGGCACCACGCAGGGCGAGGTCTGGGCGAGCAGCAACGAAGGCGAGGCCTGGCGCTGCATCGCGCGCCACGTACCCGAGATCTATTCCGTCACGCACGCCTCCTGAGAGCGCACGGGGAACGTGCATGCACACCGTGAGAGTTGCTTCGCCATTGCGCAGCTACACGGCGGGCGCCGCGCAGGTGAGTGCGCGCGGTGCCACCATCGCTGGCGTCCTCAACGAACTCGAGCGTGCGCATCCCGGCATGCGCTTTCGCATGATCGACGAGCAGGATCGAATCCGACCGCACATCCGAATTTTCATCAACCAGCGTGAGGTCAAGTCGCTCGACGAGCGACTTGCGGCGAAAGACGAAGTTCACCTGATCTGCGCGCTGAGCGGCGGCTAGGAGTGCCGATGAGCCTGGGTGCGTCAGAGCGCGAACGATACAGCCGGCACCTGCTGTTGCCGGAAATCGGCGCGGGCGGTCAGGAAAAACTCAAGGCGGCACGCGTGCTGATCGTCGGTGCCGGTGGTCTGGGCTCGCCCGCCGGCCTGTATCTGGCCGCCGCGGGCATCGGCACGCTCGGCATCCTCGATCATGATCGCGTCGATCTCTCCAACCTGCAGCGGCAGCTGCTGTTCGACACGGCGAGCGTAGGCAGCAGCAAGGCGTTGAGCGCCCAGGCGCGCCTGCGCGCGCTCAATCCGGAAATTAATGTCATCGCCCATGAGCTCGAACTGGGCGCGGGCAACGCGCTCGAGCTGCTGCGTCAGTACGATTGCATCGTCGACGGGAGCGATCGCCTGAGCACGAGGTATCTCGTCAATGATGCCTGCGTGATTTTGCAGCGACCGCTGGTATCGGCGGCGATTCACCGTTTCGAAGGCCAGGCGATGACCTATGTGCCCGGCCGCGGCCCCTGTTACCGCTGCCTGTTTCCGGAGTCGGCGGCCGGCGTGGCGGCCAGTTGCGCCGAAGCCGGGGTGCTCGGCGTACTCCCCGGCATGCTCGGTGCGCTGCAGGCCACCGAAGCGATCAAGCTGGTGCTTGGACTCGGCGCGCCCCTGGTGGGGCGTTTGCTGACCTACGACGCGCTGGCGATGCAATGGCACGAATTCCGCTTTACGCGGCGCGAGGACTGCGCCGTGTGCGGCAGCCAACCGACCATCAGGACACTCGCGGACTCGGTCGCTCACGGGCCCGCCCCCGGCGGTCCGTACCGCGCCATGCAGGCGCAGCAGTTGCGCGCGCTGCTCGATGATTCCGCCGCCTCTGCACAGATCACCGTGATCGACGTGCGCGAACCGCGCGAGTACGCCGCCGGCCATCTGGCCGGCGCCCTGAACATTCCGGTGGCCGATCTGCCGCGACGTCGCGCGGAGATTCCGCTAGAATTCCCGGTAGTGTTCGTATGCCGCAGTGGCACCAGAAGCCGCGCGGCGTGTGAACTTGTTGCCGGGACCGGCATCCAAGAGCCTGCCAGCCTTGAGGGCGGCATGCTGGCATGGGCGGCGCAGATCGATCCTGAGATGCAGGTCGCTCCCGTCGAGTGACCGGACGCGACCGAACCATTGGGATACCGGAAGATGAAGAACCTGCGCGCAGCGCGTGGCGTCGCGTTGACTCTCACGACCCTGCTGGTCGGCGGCTGCGGCTCTTCGGGACAAGGTAACAAGTCCGACCCCGCTCCCGAAGTGGGCGTCGTCATCGTGCAGCCCCAGCGCGTGACCATCACCACGCTCCTGCCCGGGCGCACCGTGGCGTATCGAGTCGCGCAGGTACGCCCGCAGGTCAGCGGCATCATCAAGCAACGGCTGTTCGTCGAAGGCGCCGTGGTCAAGGCGGGCCAGGCGCTGTACCAGCTCGACCCGGCACCCTATCAGGCCGCTTACGACAGTGCGCAGGCCGCGGTGGCCAAGGCCGTCGCAAACCTGCTGACCGTGCAGCTCAAGCACGAGCGTTACATCAAGCTGGCGGCTTCCGGCGATGTCAGCCAGCAGGAGCGCGACGATGTCACCTCAAGCCTGAGCCAGGCGCAGGCCGACGAGAAAACCGCGCGCGCATCGCTTGAGACCGCACGCATCAATCTTGCCTATACGCGCATCGCGGCGCCCATCGAGGGACGGATCGCCACCTCGGTGTATACCGAGGGGGCTCTGGTGACGGCCAACCAGGACGCACCGTTGACGACCATCCAGCAATACCAGCCGATGTACGTTGACCTGACACAGCCCGCCTCGGCCGTGATGCGGTTGCGCAGTCAGCTGGCGACGGGCGCCCTCAAGAACGCCGACACGCATAGCGCCAGCGTGAAGCTGCTGATGGACGACGGCAAGTACTACCCGCTCGAGGGTCGCCTCGAGTTCACCGGCGTCACCGTGAGCGAGGGCACCGGCGCGATCACCTTGCGCGCGGTATTTCCAAATCCGGACGGTGTGCTGCTGCCTGGCATGTACGTGCGCGCGCAGCTCGCGCAGGCCATCGATGAAAAGGCACTGCTGCTGCCGCAACAGGCGGTCAGCCGCGACGCGCACGGCGAGGCCACCACCCTGGTGGTCGGTCCGGACGACAAGGTGGAGCTGCGCTCGCTGACGGTCGAGGCCGCCAGCGATCAGTGGCGCGTCATCGCCGGACTCCACGCCGGTGAGCGGGTGATCGTCCAGGGCCAGGTGAAGGCCAAGGTCGACGCCCCGGTCAAGCCGACGATCGTCAAACTGGACACACCGGCGCACGGCTAGCGAGCGATGGCGCGTTTCTTTATTGATCGGCCCATCTTCGCCTGGGTCATTGCCATCATCATCATGCTGGCCGGCGCACTGTCGATTCATCAGTTGCCGGTCGAGCAATATCCGAATATCGCACCCGCCGCTGTCACCATTAATGCGACCTATCCTGGGGCCTCGGCGCGCTCGGTCGAGGAGTCGGTCACGCAGGTGATCGAGCAGTCCATGACCGGACTCGATCACCTGGTGTACATGTCCTCCACCAGCAATGCCCAGGGCCTCGCCAACATCACGCTGACCTTCGAGGCCGAAACCGACCCCGACGTGGCGCAGGTGCAGGTGCAAAACAAACTCCAGCAGGCCACGCGCACGGCTCCCGCAGGCGGTGCAGTCGCAGGGCGTCACGGTCACCAAGTCCACCGCCGGCTTCCTGTCGGTGAGCGCTTTCTATTCCCCGAACGGCTCGCTGTCGCGCGCCGACATCGGCGATTACCTGCAATCAAACATCGTGGATCCCGTCAGCCGTGTCGACGGGGTGGGTACGGTGCAGATATTCGGGTCCGGCTACGCGATGCGCATCTGGCTCGACCCGTACAGGCTCAACCAGTACAAGCTGATCCCGGCCGACATTACCGCCGCCATCATGGCGCAGAACACCCAGGTGGCTGCCGGGCAACTCGGCAGCCAGCCGGTGCTGCAGGGCCAGCAGCTCAATGCGCCGATTTCGGCGCAGAGCAAGCTGACGACGCCCCAGCAGTTCCGCGACATCGTGCTGCGCGTCAACCCGGACGGCTCCACCGTGCATCTGGCCGACGTGGCGCGCGTCGAACTCGGCGCCGACAGCTACGACACGGCGACGCGCACCAACGGTCAACCGTCGGTCGCCATCGGTTTCTCGCTTGCCTCAGGCGCCAATGCTTTGGCAACGGCCGACGCCGTCAATGCCCGTATCGCGCACTTTGCGCATTTCTTCCCGCCCGGCCTGTCGTACAAGATTGCCTACGACACCTCGACCTTCGTGCGCATCTCGATCCACGAGGTGATCAAGACGCTGTTCGAGGCCGTGGTGCTGGTGGTGCTGGTCATGTTCGTGTTCCTGCAGAACATCCGCGCGACCCTGATTCCCTCCATCGCCGTGCCGGTGGTGTTGCTAGGCACCTTTGGAGTGCTGTCGGTGCTCGGATATTCCATCAACACCATGACGATGTTCGGCATGGTGCTGGCCATCGGCTTGCTGGTGGACGACGCCATTGTCGTGGTGGAGAACGTGGAGCGCATCATGCGCGAGGAGCATCTGGACGCGCGCGAGGCGACGCGCAAGTCGATGGACCAGATCACCGGCGCGCTGCTGGGTATTGCGCTGGTATTGTCCGCGGTGCTGGTCCCGATGGCCTTCTTTGGCGGTTCGACGGGCGTGATCTACCGGCAGTTTTCCATCACCATCGTGTCGGCCATGGCACTGTCGGTACTGGTCGCCTTGACGCTGACGCCCGCGTTGTGTGCCAGCATCCTCAAGCCCCACGGGACCGGTCAGCCAGCGGGCCACGGCCTGCTGGCCCGATTTGAGAGCGGCTTTCTCAAGCTGAGCGCGCGCTACCAGGCCATCGTGACCCGGCTGCTGCCGCGGACCAGTGCCGTGATGGTGACCTATCTGCTGATTGTCGGGCTCATGGCGCTGATGTACGTCCACCTGCCAACCTCATTCCTGCCGGAGGAGGACCAGGGCGCGCTGCTCGCGATGGCCAAGCTACCGTCGGGCGCGACCCTGGATCGCACCGTGGCGGCGCAGCACCAGCTCGAGCTGGACATGCTGGCCGACACCGGATCAGTCGCCAACATCCTGTCCGTGGCCGGACGGAGCTTCGCCGGCAATGGCCAGAACACCGGCATGTCGTTCGCACTTTTGCGCAACTGGAGCGAGCGCAGCTCGAAGGACAAATCATCGGCCATGGTCGCCAAGCGGGCGCAGGCGGCGGCGGGACGCATCCGCGACGCCAGTATTTACGTGAGCGCACCGCCGCTGATCCGGAGCCTGGGCACCACCAGCGGCTTTGATCTGGAATTGAAGGATGCCGGCGGCGTCGGCCGCGAGACGCTGGCGAGCGCCCGCGATCAGCTGCTGGAGCTGGCGGCCCACGACCCGCTGCTGGCGCGCGTGCGCATCAACGGCCTGGGCGATCAGCCGGAGTTCCACCTTGAGGTCGATAACGCCAAGGCCGGGGCCCTGGGCCTGTCGACGGCCAATATCACCGACACGCTGACGACCGCCATCGGCGGCATCTACGTCAACGACTTTGTCGATCGCGGGCGCATCAAGAAGGTGTACCTGCAGTCCGATGCCCAGTTTCGCATGCAGCCGGGCGATCTGGACAACTGGTTCGTGCGCAACTCGGACGGCGCCATGGTGCCGATGTCGGCGTTCGCGACGCGGTTCGTGGCGGGTGAGCGCACAAAGCCTGGAGCGCTTTAACGGCGCCTCATCGATCGAGATCGTCGGCGAACCAGCACCAGGGGTCAGCAGCGGTACCGCCCTCAATCGCATCGAGCAGCTGATCACGAAATTGCCGACCGGCGTCGGATTCGAATGGGCGGGCCTCTCCTATCAGGAAAAGCTCTCCGGGGCGCAGGCGCCGGCCCTGTACGCGATTTCCATACTGTTCGTTTTCCTGTGCCTCGCGGCGTTGTATGAGAGCTGGTCGTTGCCTTTCTCGGTGATGCTGGTGGTGCCCCTGGGCGTGATCGGGGCGCTGGCCGCGGCCAGCAGTCGCGGCCTGGCCAACGACGTTTATTTCCAGGTCGCGTTGCTGACTACCGTCGGTCTGTCGGCCAAGAACGCCATCTTGATCGTTGAGTTCGCCAAGACGCTGCATGAGGGCGGCATGGAGCTGGTGGCGGCCGTGCTGCAGGCGGTGCGCATTCGATTGCGCCCGATCCTGATGACCTCCCTCTCGTTCATGCTCGGCGTCATGCCGCTGGTGATCAGCCGCGGCGCCGGCGCGGCCAGCCGCATTGCCATCGGCACCGGGGTATTTGGCGGCATGTTGGCCGCCACGGTGCTGGGCGTGTTCTTCGTGCCGGTGTTCGTGATTTTTGTGCAGGCCCTAGTGGCGCGCAGCGCAGCGCTCATCAGGCGGCGCGGCGCCGCCGCGCACCGCTAGAGTCCGACTCGCCCCAGCGCGTCGGCGATGCCCCGAAGGCTGGCCGCCAGATCCGGGTGCCCGGCTTCGAACCGGACCGCCAGCGCCTCGAGCCGAGAAGCATGCGCTTCGCTCGCCGCCGCTTCGCGTGCGCGCGTCAGGTCGGCGGTAAGCTCGTCGAGCAGCCGACGCGATTCAGCGTCGAGCGGCGGGGATCCCTGCAGCTCCTGGTGCAATTGCGCCAGCGCCGCGTGTAGTGATTGTTGGCTCACCGTGGCCATGATAGCGGATCAGCTCCGCCCTGGCTTCAGAACAGTTCCAGAACTTCCACGGCAGGCCGCGACTGCGCCGAAGCGGCGGGCACCAGGCCGCCGACGCGCACGCCCAGCAATCGCAAGCGACGCTCCAGGGGCGCACGCTTGAGGCACAGCCCGGCGGTGTGTCGGATCACCGCCGGGTCGGCGGTGTGATACTCCAGGGTCTGGGCGCGCGTCACTGACTGAAAATTATCGTAGCGGAGCTTCACGCCGATGGTGCGTCCGGCGTAGCCATGCCGGGCGAGGTCCGCAGCCAGGCGCTCGCACAGCGCAGTGAACACGGCGCTGAGTTCCGGGCGGTCGCGCACCGCGTGCAGGTCCCGCTCGAAGGTGGTCTCGCAGCTCATGGACACGGGTTCACTCTCGATGACGAGCTCGCGCGCATCGCGTCCCCACGACACCTCGTGCAACCATTGCCCGTAATGCCGGCCGAAGTGCTCGACCAGCCAGGCGGGCTCGCAGCGCGAAAGATCGCCGATGGTGCGAATGCCGAGCTGTTCCAGGCGCACGCTCGCTTTCGGACCCACGCCGTTGAGCTTGCGGCAGGGCAAGGGCCAGACGCGCCCGGCCAGATCGGTGTTGTTCAGGATCGTCACGCCGTTTGGCTTGTCCATTTCGCTCGCCAGCTTCGCCAGCAGCTTGTTGTGCGCCACGCCGATCGAGCAGCTCAGTCCGGTGCTGGCCAGGATCGCCTGCTGGATGCGTCGCGCCAGTATCAGTCCGTCCTGCGCGGCGCCGTCGGCGACGGCGCCAAAATCGATGTAGACCTCGTCGATGCCGCGATCCTCTACGCGCGTGGCGATTGCCGCGATCGCGCTCTTGAACAGGCGCGAGTAACGCCGGTATTGTTCGAAGTCCACCGGCAGCAACACCGCCTGCGGGCAGCGGCGCGCGGCCTGCATGAGCGCCATTCCGGAATGCACGCCGAATTCGCGCGCGGCATAGGTGGCGGTGGTCACGACCCCGCGCCCCTGGTAGTCGGCGAGGCGCGCAAACTCTGCGGCCTTGCCCTCGCCGTCCGGGCGCCGGCGCCCGCCGATCACCACCGGTTGTCCTTGCAGTTGCGGATAACGCAGCAGCTCCACGGAAGCATAGAAGGCGTCCATGTCGAGGTGCGCAATGCAGCGCTCTGCTGCGGCGGCACTCACGGCTTAAGGATCCGGCTGGCCGTGCCACAGCCGGCGATGCAGCGGGCGCACGCCGATGCCTTGCACCAGTTCGGCCGGGTGCGCCACGTTCCATATGGCCAAGTCGCACCACTTGCCGGTCTCGATCGTGCCCTGGGTCGTGTGCAGGCCCAGCGCCCGCGCCGCAACGCGCGTGACACCCGCCAGGCATTCGCCGGTGCTGAGCCCGAATTCCACGGCGGCGAAATTCATGGCGGTCAGAATTGAGGTGAGCGGTGAGGTGCCCGGATTGCAGTCCGTGGATACCGCCAAGGGCACGTTCGCATCGCGCAGCAGGTCGATCGGCGGGCGCTGCTGTTCGCGCAGAAAATAGTACGCGCCGGGCAGCAGCACCGCCACCGTGCCCGCAGCCGCCATCGCCGCCACGCCCTCGGCATCGGTGTATTCGAGGTGATCGGCCGACAGTGCGCCGTGCTGGGCGGCGAGCGCAGCGCCGTGCATGTTGGAGAGCTGATCGGCGTGCAGTTTGACCGGCAGGCCGTGCTCGCGGGCGGCGACAAAAGTGCGCGCCACCAGCGCCGCGGTGAAGGCCACCTGTTCGCAATACGCATCGAAGGCGTCGGCAAGTTTACTTGCCGCCACGGCGGGAATCAGTTCCGCGCACAGCCGATCCACATAGGCGCGCGCGTTGCCGGCGTGCTCGGGCGGCACGGCATGCGCGCCGAGGTACGTGGTTGAGATCGACAGCGCGCGCCGCGTGCCCAACGCGCGCCCGGCCTCCAACATGCGCAGCTCGGTGTCCAGATCCAGTCCGTAGCCCGATTTGACCTCCAGAGTCGTCACGCCTTCGGCCAGCAGCGCATCGACGCGCGGCAGCGCGCTGTCGATCAGCTGCTCCAGGCTGGCGGCGCGCGTCGCCTTTACCGTCGAGAGAATCCCGCCGCCGGCGCGCGCAATGCTCTGGTAGCTTTCTCCGGCCAGGCGACGCTCGATCTCCGCCGCGCGGTTGCCCGCATGCACGATGTGGGTATGGCAATCAATGAGCCCCGGGGTCACCAGCCGGCCGCCCGCATCCAGCACTTCGGCCGCGGCGAAGCGTTGCTGCAGTTCCCGGAGTGGCCCGAGCGCCGCGATCCGGCCATGCTGCACAGCGATCGCCGTGTCGAGCAGCTCACAGGCCGCGCCGCGCCCCTGCGCCTCGGCCACGCCGGACCAGACCCGGCCGTTGGCAATCAAGCGGGCGCTTTCGGTGGCGTGCATGAACACGAGATTACCCGCCCCGCGCCGCGCGCGCCACGCAGGAACAGAGCGCCGTCGCGAATCAGGGACAGCAACGGCGCAGGTGGCGGCATGAGCGTCGGGCGGGTGCTAACATGTCGCGGATGCAGCAGGCAGCAGCCGCGGCGCCGAGCGCCGTCACCTACGCCAATCTGTGGCTGGACGGTCGCTGGCTCCGTGACGCGACCGTGACCATCGACGCCCACGGCAACACGGTCGACGTTTCGGCAGGCAGATCCAAGGGCGGGGCAGCGATCGCGGGCCTGACCCTGCCCGGACTGGTCGACGCCCACTGCCACGCGTTTCAGCGAGCGCTCGGCCCCTGGACGCAGCGCGCCGCCAGCCAGCACGACGACTTCTGGAGCTGGCGCGAGACCATGTACGCGCTGGCGCAACACCTGCACCACGACGATCTCGAGGCCATTGCCGCGCGCTGCTACCTGGAGTTGCTCCGTGGCGGGTATACCGCAGTCGCCGAGTTCTTGTACCTGCATCGCTGCGGCGAGCGCGGCGCCCTGGACGCCGACAGCGCCATCGCCGCCGCCGCCCGGCGCACCGGCATGGCCCTGACGCTGCTCCCTACTCTCTATCAGCACTCGGGCTTTGGCGGCGCGCCACCCACTCCCGGACAACTCCCGTTTGCGCGCGACACCGCGCAGTTTCTGGACGACTGGCAGGAACTGCGCCGTCGGTACCCGGCCAACGGAGCCATCGCGCTGGGGGTGGCCTTCCACAGTCTGCGCGCCGTCGAGATCGACGTGATCACGCAGGTGTACAAAACGCTGCGCGCGGATCCGCAGTGCCGCTGCGTGCACATACACGTGGCCGAGCAACCGGCCGAGGTGGAAGCGTGCATACGCCAGTACGGCGCGCCACCGGTGGCGCTCCTGGCCGCGCGCGGACTGCTGTCGTCGCAATGGGCTCTGGTCCATGCGACCCACTCGAGCGAAGCCGAGCTCGCCCAGCTGCGCGCCGCCGGCGCGACGCTGGTGTTGTGCCCGACCACCGAGGCTGACTTAGGGGATGGCTGCCCCGTGCTCGCGCCCTTTCTCAGCGCTGGCGGTAAAATGGCGATCGGTTCCGACAGCAACATTGGGCGCAACTCGCTCGACGAGCTGCGCATGCTGGAGTGGTCGCAGCGCCTGGCGCGCGGCCGGCGCAACGTCCTTGGCACGGCCGCCGAGCCGGCCACGGCCGATCGGCTTTTCCAGATCGCCCTGCATGGCGGGCGCAGTGCGATCGGCGCCGGTGCACGCGCCGATTTCGTCACCTATGATACGGACGCGGGCGATTGGGCGCTGCAGGCCAGCGAGGATTTTCTCAGCGCGCTGGTTTTCGATGCGCCGGCAGCGCGCGCGCGCCAGGTGCTGTGCGGGGGACGCTGGCTGATCCGCGACGGCCACCATGCCGAGGAAGTACAGATCGAAACCCGTTACCGCGAGACCGTGCAGGCGCTGCGCGCCATGATTCGTACCAGGAAGAGCTCATGAACAAGACAACAACGCCGCCAGCGTCCGCCGCCGGCGGCACGCGCCTCATCCGCGCACCGCGCGGCAAGACCTTGAGCGCACGCTCGTGGCTGACCGAGGCGCCGCTGCGCATGCTGATGAACAATCTGGATCCGGAGGTGGCCGAGCGTCCGGAGGATCTCGTGGTCTACGGTGGCATCGGCAAGGCGGCACGCAACTGGGAGTGCTATGACGCTATCGTCGCCACGCTCAGACGCCTCGGCCCCGAAGAGACGCTGCTCATACAGTCCGGGCGCCCGGTCGGCGTGTTCCGCACCCACTCCGACGCCCCGCGCGTGCTGATCGCCAATTCGAATCTGGTTCCGCACTGGGCGACCTGGGAGCATTTCAACGAGCTCGATCGGCGCGGGCTGATGATGTTCGGCCAGATGACGGCGGGTTCGTGGATCTATATCGGCTCGCAGGGCATCGTGCAGGGCACCTACGAGACCTTCGTGGAAATGGGTCGCCGCCACTTCGCGGGCCAGCTCGCCGGACGCTGGATTTTGACGGCCGGCCTGGGCGGAATGGGCGGAGCGCAACCGCTCGCGGCCACGATGGCGGGCGCCTCGATGCTGGCGATTGAATGTCGCCAGTCGCGCATCGACAAGCGCCTGGAGACGCGCTACCTCGATAAGCAGGCGCACTCGCTCGATGAAGCGCTGGCCATGCTCTCAGCCGCCAAGGAACGCTCGGCGCCCGTATCAATCGGACTGTGCGGAAACGCGGCGGAATTGCTGCCGGAGTTGCTGCGGCGCGGTGTGCGGCCGGATGCGGTCACCGATCAGACCTCGGCCCACGATCCCGTGCACGGCTACCTGCCGGCCGGCTGGACGGTCGAGCAATGGGAGGACTTGCAGTCCAGCGATCCCAAGCGCGTCAGCGCCGCCGCCAGTGAATCCATGGCGGTGCACGTGCGGGCGATGCTCGAATACAAGCGCATGGGCATTCCGACTTTCGACTACGGCAACAATATCCGCCAGGTGGCACTCGGCCAGGGCGTCAAGGACGCCTTTGACATACCCGGTTTCGTGCCCGAGTACGTGCGGCCGCTGTTCTGCCGCGGCGTCGGCCCGTTTCGATGGGCCGCGCTGTCGGGTGATCCGGCCGACATCGCCCGCACCGACGCCAAGGTGCGCGAGCTGATCCCCAACGATCCGCACCTGCACCGCTGGCTCGACATGGCCGCCAAGCGCATACAGTTCCAGGGATTGCCCGCGCGCATCTGCTGGGTGGGCCTCGGCGACCGGCATCGCCTCGGCCTGGCCTTCAATGCCATGGTGGCCAGCGGCGAGCTTCAGGCCCCGGTCGTCATCGGCCGGGACCACCTGGACTCGGGGTCGGTGGCCAGCCCGAATCGTGAAACCGAAGCCATGCGGGACGGATCGGACGCGGTCTCCGATTGGCCGCTGCTCAATGCCCTGCTCAACACGGCGAGCGGTGCCACCTGGGTTTCCTTCCACCACGGCGGTGGCGTCGGCATGGGTTATTCCCAGCACGCGGGCGTGGTGATCGTGTGCGACGGCACCCCGGAGGCGGCGCGTCGCATCGAGCGCGTGCTGTGGAATGATCCGGCCACCGGGGTCATGCGACACGCCGATGCCGGTTACGAGATCGCGCTGCAGTGCGCGCGCGAGCACTCCTTGCAGCTGCCGATGCTCACCGGGAGCGGCGCCCCATGATCAGGCGCCGCACCGCCGCCTCGGGCCTGCGCGCCGGGGCCTTGAGCCTGTCGGCGCTGCGCGCGGCCTTGAGCGCTCCGGTCAATATGCGCCTGACGCGCGCCGATCTGGGGCGCGTCCGACGGTCGCGCGCGGTGATCGAGCGCCTGATCGCGCGCGGTGAGACTGCCTATGGCGTCAACACGGGCTTCGGCTCGCTGGCCAGCGAGCGCATTTCCACGTCCGATCTCGCGCTGTTGCAGCACAATCTGGTGCTCTCGCACGCCGCCGGCACCGGCGCGCCGCTCTCGGACGAGGTCGTGCGCCTGGTATTGGTGCTGAAGATCGCCAGTCTGGCGCAAGGCTACTCGGGCATTCGCCCGCAGACGCTGCGAGCCTTGCTGAGCCTGCTGCGTGAGGGTATCTATCCTGTCATTCCGTGCCAGGGTTCGGTGGGCGCCTCGGGTGACCTCGCGCCGCTCGCGCATCTGTCGGCCGCGCTGCTGGGCGTCGGCGAGGTGCGCCATAAGGGCCGCACCCTGTCGGCGCGGCGCGGACTGGCCCTGGCGGGCCTTCGTCCCCTCAAACTCTCCGCCAAGGAGGGGCTGGCGCTGCTCAACGGCACCCAGGTGTCGACCGCGCTGGCGCTGGCCGGACTGTTCGCCATCGAAAATGTGTTCGCCGCCGCGCTGATCACGGGCGCCATGAGCGTGGATGCGCTCAAGGGAAGCGACGCGCCGTTTGATAAGCGCATCCACGCCATTCGGCGCCAGCCGGGGCAGCAGGTGGTGGCCGCGGAGTTGAGCGCGCTGCTGCGGGGCAGCCAGGTGCGGGCCTCGCATCTCGATTGCGACAAGGTGCAGGATCCCTATTCGCTGCGCTGCCAGCCGCAAGTGATGGGAGCGTGCCTCGATCTGCTGCGCACCGCGGGCGCCACGCTGCTGCGCGAAGCCAACGCCGTGACCGACAATCCGCTGGTGTTTGCGCGTGAACGCGAAGTGTTGTCGGGCGGTAATTTTCACGCCGAGCCGGTCGCCTTCGCGGCCGATCAGCTGGCGCTGGCGGTGGCCGAGATCGGCTCGATCACCGAGCGGCGCATTGCCATACTGGTCGATACCAAGATGAGCGCTCTGCCCGCCTTCCTGATCGCCAACAGCGGCGTGAACTCGGGGTTCATGGTGGCGCAGGTGACCGCGGCCGCGCTGGCCTCGGAGAATAAATCCCTGGCCCATCCGGCCAGCGTCGACAGCATTCCGACCTCCGCCAACCAGGAAGACCACGTCTCGATGGCCACCTACGGTGCCCGACGCCTGCTCACCATGGCCGACAACGCCGCCGGCATCGTCGCCATCGAGCTGCTGGCCGCCGCGCAGGGTCTGAATTTTCACCGCCCGCTGCGCAGTTCCATGACCCTCGAGGCCGTGCACCGGCTGCTGCGCCGGAGTGTGCCGGTGCTGTCGCGTGACCGCTACTTCGCGCCCGACATCGCCGCGGCGCGCCGTCTCGTGGTCAGCGGCGCGCTGCGCGAGCACGTGACTCCGGGTTTGTTTGCACGCTAACCCAGCGGCGAGCCATCGTGAGCGCAGTGCGGGCCATGCAAACCTTCCCTACCCATACGCTGCTGCCGGGCGATTCGGCGCTGATCATCAGCGTGCCGCACGCCGGCACGGCCGTGCCGCAGGAGCTGGCGCCGCGCCTCACGCCCGCGGCCCTCGATCTGCCCGACACCGACTGGCATGTCGCCAAACTCTATGATTTTGCGCCCGACCTGGGGGCATCGATGATCGTTGCGCGCTATACGCGCTACCTGATCGATTTGAACCGGCCGCCCGACGACGCGGCTCTGTACAGCGGAGCGACGCAAACCGGTCTGTGCCCGACGCAGAGCTTCTCCGGCGAGCGCCTGTATCGCGACGGCACCGATCAGCTCGCGCCCGCCGAAATCGAGCGCCGCCGCGAGCAATACTGGCAGCCCTATCATGACGCGCTGCGCGCGCACCTGGACGACACGCACCGGCGATTTGGCTACGCGCTGTTACTCGATGCCCACTCGATCCGCAGCGCGGTGCCGCGACTGTTTTCGGGCCGGTTGCCGGACGTGAATGTCGGCACTTACGACGGCCGTTCCTGCGGCCGCGCCGTCAACGAGGCCGTGCGCGCACAGTTGACGGCAACAGCGCAGTTCTCGCACGTGCTTGACGGACGCTTTAAGGGCGGCTACATCACGCGCCATTACGGGCAGCCGGACCAGGGGCGCCACGCACTGCAGATCGAACTCGCGCAGCGCAGCTTACATGGATGAGTCCGGCACGAGTTACGACCCTGAGGATGCCGCGGCGCTGCGCGAGCTGCTGCACGGCGTCGTGGTATCACTGCTGGCACTGTCGCCGGCGTAGCGTTCGCGACCGACGGCATGCTTCCTCTCAACGAGACCGAACGACGGATACGCACGGCACTGTCCGCGGCGCCCAACTCAGCGAAACTGCACGATGAACTGGGCATCAACCTCGCACGGCAAACGCGCTACGCCGAGGCCGTCACGCTATTCGAGCGGGCACTGCAGCTCGATCCCACGCTACCGCATACGCGCCGGCGGCTCGGCGACGCGCTTGCGGCCTGTGGACGTGGCGCGGAGGCGGACCGCCACTATGCCCGCTACCTGGACCAGGATCCCGACCGCAAGGCCATCGCGGCAGGAGCCGAGCAGCTGCGCGCCGGCCGCCGGCCAGAAGCCATCGCGGTCTTCGAGGGCGTGCTGCGACGAGATCCCGACCAGATCGATGCCATGAGGATGCTCGCGCAGGCGATGATGGACGATCCGTCGCGCGCCGACGATATCGAGGCGCTGCTGCGACGGGTGACCGAACTGGCGCCCGACTACCTGGCCGCCTGGAACGAACTCGGCGAGCTCTACCTCAAAAGCAGGAAGTGGCTCAACGGAGCCGACGCGTTCCGGAAGGCGACACAGCTCGCGCCCGGCAACGCTGCGGCCTGGGCCGGGCTCGGCGACGCGCTGGCGCAGGCGGGCTGCCCGCAGCCGGCCGCCGAGGCTTATCAAAGAACCATCGAGTTGAACCCGGCCAATGCCCACGCGCACATGTCCGTCGCGCACGTGCTCAAGGATCTGGGACAGCAGGCGCAATCCATTGCGGCGTATCGCGCCGCGATCGCGCGGCGGCCGGAGCTGGGCGAAGCGTACTGGAGCCTCGCGAACCTCAAGACCTTCCGCTTCACGGACGTGGAAATCACCGCCATGCAGCAGCAGGTCGGGCGCGAGCAGCTCCCTCCGGCCACAGCCGTGCATTTCTGCTTCGCGCTCGGCAAGGCCAACGAGGATCGCGGCGACTACGACGCCGCCTGGCAGTGGTACCAGCGCGGCAACCAGCACCACCGGCCGCAGGTCTCGCACGATTCGCTGGTCATGGAAAACCGCCACACGACGATCATCGACACCTTCAGCGGCGAATTCCTGCGCGCCCACGAAGGCCACGGTTACGAGGCAGCCAAACCGATCTTCATCGTCGGCCTGCACCGCTCGGGCTCGACGCTGATCGAGCAGATCCTGGCCTCTCATTCACAGGTCGAGGGCACGGCGGAACTGCCGAACCTCGGGCAGATTGCCGCCTCGGTGGGGCGGTATCGGAGCGACCGCGTCGGGTTCCCGGAAGCCGCGCGCGATTTGCGTCCCAGGGACTGGCGTGACTACGGCCGCCAGTACGAGGAGGGCACGCGTCGCCATCGCCCAAGCGGCAAGCCATTATTCACGGACAAGATGCCGGAAAACTTCCCGCTGCTCGGCTTCGTGCACCTGGTCCTGCCCAATGCCTGCATCATCGATGCGCGCCGTCATCCGCTCGACAGCCTGCTCGGCAACTACAAGCAGCTCTATGGCGGCGGCATGGATTACAGCTACGACCTCGAGGACCTGGCGCATTACTACCTGGAGTACGATCGGCTGATGCGGCACTGGGAGCAGGTGCTGCCCGGCAAGGTCCTGACAGTGCATTACGAGGACACGGTGCTTGACCTCGAAGGCCAGGTGCGGCGCATCCTCGCTCATTGCGGCCTGCCCTTCGAGGAGGCGTGTCTGCGCTACCATGAAAATACGCGCACCGTGAGGACCGCGAGCTCGGAGCAGGTGCGCCGGCCGATTTACACCGAGGCGCTCGGCACCTGGCGCCGCTACGAAAAACACCTCGGGCTGTGGCAGCAGGAGCTGGCCGGCATCATTGCCGCCCTGCCCGAGCGCGTGCGCAATGTGGGCCTCGAGCGCCCAGGGCACGCTCAACCGTAAGGCCAGACCGCGAGCCCATGGATCGCGTTGCGGATGTCGCGCGTCAGGTTCACGGACAACAGCATCTGGTTATCCTTGAGGTCGTAGACCGTGACCGTGGACGGGGAAGAGCCGCCGGCGACCATCGTTTCGGTGAGCACGCAGAGTCCGCGCGCGAATCCCTGTCGCGCGATGCCGCTGGTGTCCGCGTCGCGGTGGGTCAGGGTCTCGGGGTCGTAGGTTGGCACCTTCATGATCCGGTCCTCGCGGTCGTCGCGTCCGGAATACCGCAGGGTGCCGGCTACAGTGTCGTTGAACAGTACGCCGTCGCGGAACGGGCGCGCGTTGTGCGTGCCCGGCGGCAGCTCGACCCACATGACGATGCGCTCGCCGGTGTACTGCAGCATGCCACCGGTGTTCAGGCCGCAGATGTACAGGCCGCTCGCATCGGCGGAGACGTTGTTGAGATGCAGTATGTTGAGCGCGAGCGGACCGTTTGTGCCCGTGGGGTCGTAGCGCGCGAAGTGAGCCTGGTAGTGGCGCATCTGGACATGCAGTGCCCAATCGAAGCACTGCTGATCGAGATTGAAGCCGAGGACGCTGTCGAACCCGGTCGAGGTCAGGAACAATTCACGCCCATGGACGGCAATCTCATGGCAATGCCTGAGGTACGGGCTGCGCCACGAGCCGACCTGGCGAAACTGCGGCGTGTAGGCAAATAGCTCGTCGCTCGCCGCCATGTAGACGAGCTCGCCGTCGAAGGCGATGCCGCGCAGGCCCCGGTCCCAACCCCGGCCTTGCCAATCGATGTCGACCGTATTCCAGTCGATCGCCTGCACGACCTCGCGCGCTTGCAGGTCGATCAGGCAGACACCGCCGTGGCTCTCGCCCTTCTGGCTGCCGCGAACCACCGAGGTGGCGACCAGGCGCGTCACGCTCAAGTGCGCAGCCCCGACGGTTCGCGCCGCGCGGGTGTCGTCAGAAGCCCTTGCGTATAGTCAGGCCGATGCTCTGCGGCCGGAACTGGGCCTGCATGTTCTGGTAACGCGGGTCGCCATACAGGCGCGCGTACCAGCCCTCTGCGGTGGTCACCCAGTTCGAGCCCTTGGAGTTGAAGGCATTATTGAGTGTCAGCGTGACATCGAGCTTGTTGGGGAAAGATGCGCCAATCTGGAACTTGCCAAAGCGCCACGGCTCAACCTTGCCCCAATTGGCCGGTATCTGATAGAAGGGATCACCGGGGTGATCCTGGGCGTTCTGGGCGTTCTGATAAGCGGCCGACGCATAGTACAGGCTCTGGTAGGTCGCCGACTGATAGCTGTAGTCGAACCTCGCCCACAGGTCGCCACCCGCCGGCTTCCAGTCGAATGCATACTCGACACCCGCCGACGCCTTGAAGTCCGGCGCGCCGACCATCTGGGTACCTTCAGGAATATAAGTGCCGCTGGCGTATGCCACCGGGGCCGTCAGGTGCGGGTTCGCCGCGGTCATGCTGAAATCGAGACTGAGATGCTTGCTGGCGCGCGCGGTGCCGATGATTTCAATACCCGCGTTTTCCGCACTGCCGCCGTTGATCGTGCCGCGTTTCCACCAGGCGCCACTATCCGCGCCGCTGGTGCTGCTGTTCAACTGGATGTCCTTCCACTTCTCCAGGAACAGCGAGGCGTTGAGCGTGAGGCGGCGATCGAACCATTGGCTCTTGAGGCCGAGCTCGAAGTTGTTCAGCTCATCGGGCTTGTACTTGTGGAGCACCGCGCCGCTGTCCACCGCGCGTTGGTTGTTGTAGCCGCCGAGGCGGTAACCCTGGCTGAACAGGAAGTAACCCATCACGTCGGGCATGAATTTGTACTGCAGGCTGAACTTGCCGAGCGTCGAGCTTTCACTGCCGGAGCTTTCACCCGTTCCCGGCACTCCCAAACCCACGGGGATTCCCTGCGGGACCTGGTAGACCTCGTTGATGTCGCGGTCATACCTGAACCAGCGCCCGCCAACGATCGCGGTCCATTTGTCGGTTAGCTTGTAGCTGATCTCGCCGAACACCGCGACCTGCTTGACGACTCGGTCAAAATTTTCCCCATAGTCGATGGTCGTGGGTTTCAGTGGACACTGCACGTTGTACCCGACGCTCTGGTAATAGCACGCAAGGTTTTGGGAATACTGCCAGGCCGTGGTGTTCGTGAACTGCTTGTTCTCCGCGCCGTACCACCAGTTGTCGTGTACGCGCTCGTAGAACAGTCCGCCGAGCCACTGCAGCCGGCTGTCGCCCTTCGAGGTCAGGCGGAATTCCTGCGAAACGCGGTACTGCCATTGGTCGTTGAAGATCGTGCTGGTCGTCAAACGCCCGTTGCTGGCCAGACGGGTGTTGTAGACGTTGTAGGCCGGGACGCCGGTGTCGCGCGTGCCCTTAACCGCGTAATAGCTGCCGAACTTTTTGGTCTTGTACTGCTCGTACGTCATTTGGTCCGTCGTATAGGTCATGTGCCGCTTGAAATAAGCGGTCGCGGACTTGAACTCCGCGAAGCCGAGATCGGCCGTGATCGTCATGGCCGCCTGCCACCAGTTGTCGTGGCGTGAGTTGTCTATGAATCGCGCGATCTTGGCGTCGCCCAGATACGGGTCGCTGTTCCAGTCGCCGTGGGTCGTGTCGTTCTGGGTGGTCAGGTTGAACAACACGTTGGCCTTGTCGTTGACCGTCCACAGCGCGGCCAGCCGCATGCCGCTGACCTGCCAGATGTTGGAGTTCGACTTCACGGCGCTCGCGTTGTTGTTCTGGAGTGCGAGGTCGGTGCCGTAGACGTTGTCGATCCAGCCGCCCTCCTTCGAGTAAAAGCCCACGATGCGCGCGGTCAACGTGTTGTCGATGATCGGGATGTTGAGGTGCCCGTCCACCTCGTAGCTGCCGGCGCCCCCCTTGGTGGCAAAGCCCGTCACGCTGGTCTGCCCCGAAAATCCCGACGGATCCGGCTTGGCGGTGATGATGCGCAGCACCCCGGTCTCAGCCGAGGACCCGAACAGCGTGCCTTGCGGGCCCGGGAGCGATTCGACACGCTCGATGTCCACGAGGTAGGGGCTGACCTGCGTGGCGTTGGTCGTGATGGGCTGGTCGTCCAGGTAGACGCCCGCCTGGGCGTCGGTGTAGAAATCTTCAGCGCTGGTCGCCACGCCCCGGAACACGATGTTGTTGCGGCCGGGCTGCTGCTGGGAGAGCGTCACGCTCGGCAGGTCCTTGATGTAATCCCCCATCTCCTTGTAGCCGGCCTTCTCGATATCCTCGGTGGTCAGCACCGTGATGCTCTGGGGGAGGTCCTGCATGTTCACCTTACGCAGGCTCGCCGTGACGACGATTTCCTCGAGCGTAAGGTCGCTGGACTTGGTTTGCTGGGCATGGCCCTGCGGACTGGCGCACAGCGCGGCCGAGACGGCAACCGCCAGCATCGAGCCGCTGCAAGCTGGCTTGGTTACAAGAGCTGGCAGCGGCACCATGTCATTGTTATGTGGTGGTGCGTCGTGATTCCACTTCATACGATCCCCCTAACGCGCGTCCCCGCCCAGATAATATTCGTTCTCATTACATAAATGTAGGGCTAGGCCAGTAATTCTTTGTCGGCAGCCGGCTCCTTATCTAAAGGCACGTAATCAAAGATAAAGTGGATCCGGTCCGTGGTGCCCTTGTTAATGACGCTGTGCGTCTTCTTGTTATTCACCTCGTACACCTGGCCCACCTGCAGGTGATGCGGTCGGCCGTCGATCGTGAACCGCACCCGCTCATTGGTCGCGATCGGCGCGTGTATGCGGTGCCCGCAGGCGAATGAAGGGTGCCTGTCGGAATGCGGGTCGATTCGGCCGCCGGGCGGCAGTTTTGCGACCATCGCGCGAATAATGCGACCGCCGGGTGGGTACCAGCGCGCGATGATCGAATCCATGATCGGCACGGCTACCGCAGCCAGCCGGTCCCAGCCGGGCTGCCGTAGGACTTCGATGACAGGCCAGTGGGTCAGCTCGGCGAACAACAACACGATGGACTGCGTCTGGCGGTGCACCTCGTAATCTTTCTGCCGGTGTTCGTGCTCGTTCCAGGCTTCTTCGCCCTGCGCGGCAATCGCGGCCACCAGGGGAGCGACGTCGAGTTCCCCACAACAGCGTATCGGCGAGCCTATGTCCATGGGGTTGATGCTAACGGCAGTACGCGCCGCGAGGCAATCGCGCTCGGGGGAAGCTCAGTTCAGTGTGGGCACGAGCGCCAGCAGATTCTGTGGCGCGATCCGGATCACCCCACCCTTCGGGCAATCGATATCAGCGATCAGAAAGAACGCCGTAGCCACGATGCCCGGACTGATCAGCAGCAGCGGGTTTTTCAGGGCCTCGGTCCGGAATCGATAGCCGATCATCCCTGTCGCGACCCCGCCCAGCACGTACAGCAGGATCCAGGCCCCGATTGGTATTCGGTTCCACGAGGCCGCCTGGGCATACCCCTGTGAGTTGATCGCATCGTTCATGGCAGCGGCCGCCAGCGCAGTGATCGCCGAAGGCGAGGTCTTGGCCGCGGCGGCGACCGTCCCCCAGAGCTGATCCTGCTTCTGCTGGGTGGCGTGGTCGAGTTCGCGCACCTGCACGCTGTCCACCGTCGTATAGAAGCGAATCCTCAGGTCGAGGTACTCCCTAAGCAGCTGGTGCACCCTGACGTCATCGGCACTGGGCAACAGGTCCGCCCGCGCATAAGCCGTGCCGATGGCGTTCGCTTCGTCTTCCTCGTAATTCTTGCGCTGATCGTAGCGGCTGGAGGCCATCGAAAAGCTAAAACCGATGATCAGACTGAGCAGCGTCACGGTCGCGCCGAGCACGATATCGAAGTCGCCTCGCCGGGTGTCATCAAGTGACCCGGTCCAGCGCTGCAGCGCAGTCCCCAGGCGCGTGGACAGCCATAGAAATAGAAAGGTCACCAGTAACAGCACGATGGGGTGGTTGAGAAGGAAATTCATGGTGTTCCACCCGGCGCTCTGCAGTGAACGAGGCGACACTTTAGCGCAGGCAGCGCGCCGCTGCGTAGGCCATTGCGCCAGCTATCGGCCGGACCGGCTTCGCCAGGCTCGAATCCCGGTGACACTGCCAGCGGCTGTGCCATTCGCGCCGATCGGATTAAGATTGCTCGGGCTTAGAAAGAGGAATCTCGGGCGCACGCATGCCGGCAGAAACCGTAGCCTTCGAATACGCGCTGGGCATGTTTGCGGTGCTCATCGGACTTGCCGTCACCGACATTGCCGCCAGCTTTCATCGCCTGCTGAGCCACAAGGAGCAGGTCCGGTGGGACCCGCTCACACTGCTGGCCGCGTTCTATGCGCTGTGCATGGCCGTCTATATGTGGTTTGACATCTGGGCGGTGCGCCACTTCGGCGCCACGCGTCATTTCCTTCTTTTATATCGGCCTGGTCGCCCAGCTGTTCATTCTCTACCTGATTGCCGCCGCGAGCCTGCCGGATGAGGCCAGCGGGCCGGTGGATCTGCGCGCCTACTATCTGCAAAATCGCCGCCACTTCTGGGGGCTGGTGGCGCTGTTTCAATTCGGCTACTTCGCCTTTGGCGTCTATTTCGCCGGCGGTGAGCCGGCGGGCCGGCCACGGTCGGTGGTCGTGGTCGAGTGGGTACTGATGTCCGCGCCCACGGTCATTGCGCTCGCCATGCTCGGGTTGAAATCGCGAACCGCGCATTATCTGGGTCTGGCGGCGCTCTACGTGATCATGGTGCTGCACTACGGAGGAGCGGAAATAAATTGAACTGTGTATGGCCCCGCGGCACGGTACTGGCGCTGCTGCTCTGCCCGAGTGCCTTCGCCGCGGGTCCGGCGCAGACGCCAGCGCCAAAGGTCGTGGTCTACCTTGGCGCGACACTCATCGATGGCAGTGCGAACGCAGCTAAGCCGAACATGGCCCTGGTGACGCGCGGTGATCGGATCAGTGCAGTGCTGCCGGCCACCGATTTTCACGCCGAAGCGGGCGAAGACGTCGTCAAGGTCAATGACCGTTACATCGTTCCGGGCCTGATCAATACGCACGTGCACCTGGCGACGCTCGCCGATCCGGCCGTCGCCAAGGCCTACCTGCGGCGCGAGCTCTACAGCGGTGTCACCACGGTGCGCGACATGGCCGGCGACGTGCGCCTGCTGTCCGAGCTGCAACGCGAGGCGGATTTCGATGAGATCGTCGCGCCCGACATCTATTACGCCGCCCTGATGGCAGGTCCCGAGTTCTTCATCGATCCGCGCACCCACGATGCCGCACATGGCCGTATTGCCGGGCAGGTTCCGTGGATGCAGGCGATCACTGCACAGACCAATCTGCCACTCGCGGTGGCCGAGGCGCGCGGCACGGGGGCCACCGCCCTGAAGCTGTACGCCGACCTGAGCGCAGCGCTGGTCCAGTCGATCACCGAGGAGGCCCATCGCCAGCATCTGCTGGTGTGGGCGCACGCGGCGGTGTTCCCGGCGCTGCCCAGCGACGTCGTCAACGGCGGGGTCGACGTCATCAGCCACGCCTGCATGCTGGGCTACCAGATCACCACGCCGCCGCTGCTGTCCTACGCAGACCGGCGGCCCGTGGATGCGGCCAAGGTGCTTCAGGGTACTGAGGAAATGAACGCGCTGCTGGCCAGCATCAAGGCCCACGGTACGATTCTCGACGCCACCCTGAACGTCTTTGACAGCGACCCGAACCCCAAGTCCTGCCCGGGCGGCATCGCCGATTTCCTGGCGCGCCAGGCCTACCGCGCCGGCATTCCCATTTCCGCGGGCACGGACGACGATCCGGACTGGAGCAAAGTGGACAGCCTGCTGGACGATGAAATCGCGCTGCTGGTCGAAAAAGTCGGCATGACGCCGGCCGAAGCCCTGCGCTCGGCGACCTACATCGGCGCGCGCACCATCGGCATGGAAAAGGATCTCGGCACGCTCGAGGTCGGCAAGCGCGCCAACCTGGTGGTGCTACGCCGCAATCCTCTGGAGAATATTGCGAACCTGAGGAGCGTGGATTTCGTGGTCAAGCACGGCCTGCGCTACCCGCGAAGCGGTTACCGGCCGGCCACTGAGAAGGACTTTCCCGCCCCCAAGGCGCCGTAGCCTGCCGCGGCCGTTCGCTCCGGAGCCGGCGGCGCTTGGATCCCGTTCGGCGCGCGACGTGCGGTCGCGCGCCGAACGGATCTCGCTAAACGACGCTACAAGAAACGAGAGCGCGCTGCGCCTAGAAGCGCACGCCCACGCCGATCGACGGTCCCTTGATCGAGTCGCCGCTCTTGTCGTAGTAGGACATGTAGTCGGCCTGAGCGTACCAGTTGCCGTTAAACGTGTACTGCAGCCCAACTCCGTAGGAGAAGCTGCTGTCGGAGCTCGACGCAGACGCACCCGGGATTGAAGCATTTACCGTGGCATGCACCCAGCCCAGTTTGCCAAATATCTCAAATGCGGGAGCTACCTCCCCTCGCACTTTGAGATAGGCGCCATAGGCATTATCCACCTTGACAGACACCCCATAGATATCACCGCTGGATACGTTGGTCGCTCCAAAGACTTCCGCGCCGAGGTTTTTATTGAACTCATAGCCGAAGCGACCAATGAGCTCGCCTGAGGTGACGTCAAACCCGGAGGACGATAGCTTGAGCCAACCGTAACCGAGCTCCGCATAGGTTTGTCCCTGGGGCGCGGCCGCGAGACTCGGCAACGCGGCGCAGACTCCTAGACCGAGCACGGAAAGATTTCTTACGAGTAGATTCATTGGACGCTCTCCTTCATTTCGCTGAACGGGACTGCGGCGATCGCGCGTCGATAAGCGGCAGACCCTTTGCATAACACTGTGCTGCAAAATATAGGCGTGCCGTCACGCTTCGTTCTGTGGCCCGTAGCCCACTTTGACGCGGCCTCGGGCCTCACAGTGGACCGTGCCTCACAGTTCCAGCCTTTATACGGGGGTGTCGCCATTTGGCCGCAGGCGGCTCGCGGTCGCCGGCCGGCCGCCGTCAGTGAAGTAGACTCGGGCGAAGGACCGTGCGGCCCTTTGCGTCGGCAACCGCAAGACTCTAGAGTCCGGCGTTACTCACCGCCCGTCACGAGGCCCGCATTGAAATACCATATTGGCCCGCTCAGGCTCGCTGAGCACGATCGCTGGATGCAGTTGTGGAGTGAGTATCAGCGCTTCTACGGCATCGAGCTGCCCGCAGGCGTCACCGAGAGCGCCTGGCAACGCATGCACAAGGGTCGCGTGCATGGACTCGGCGCCCGTAACTCACGCGACGAGCTGCTCGGCATTGTGCATTTCCTGTTTCACGAGGACACCTGGTCGAGTGCGCCGGCCTGCTATCTGCAGGACCTCTATGTGGACCCCAGCGCACGCGGCACCGGCTGCGGCCGCCAGCTGATTGCGGCGGTCGCCGAGGCGGCGCATGCCGCCGGCGCGAACCACCCCTACTGGCTGACTCACGAGAGCAATACGGTGGCCCGGAATTTGTACGACCGCGTGGGTAAGAACCTGGGATTCATTCAATATGTCTATGCGCCCCAGGAATCTCCGGTAACGAAACGCTAATCAGGGCGCCCGCGGGTGGGATCTATGAGCCCATCGCCAACACCGGGCGCTCGACATACAGGGTGGGGAAGCTGCGCTTGAGGTTCTCGATCTTGGGGAGGTCGTTCCAGACGATGTAGGGATTGGTCGGATTGTGGACCAAATAATCCTGGTGATAGTCCTCGGCCGCGTAGAAGCCCTTGAGCGGATCGACTCGCGTGACGATCGGGCTGGAAAACGCCCGCGCGCCGTTGAGCTGCGCGATATAGGCTTCCGCAATGCGCTTCTGGGCGTCATCGGCGTAGAAGATCGCGGAGCGATATTGGGTCCCGGTATCGGGAGACTGCCGATTCAACTGGGTCGGATCGTGCGCGACCGAGAAGTAAACCTGCAACAACTGCCCAAATGATATTTGCGCCGGATCGAAGCTGATCCGCACCGATTCGGCGTGGCCGGTCGTGCCCGAGCTCACCTCCTCATAATGGGCCGTGGATTTCTCGCCGCCTGCATAACCCGCGAGCACCTGCTTGACGCCGCGCACGTGCTCAAATACCCCCTGCACGCCCCAGAAGCAGCCGCCCGAGAGCACGGCGACCTGCAGAGGTCCGGCGGCCTTCGGGTTATCCAGCGCCGGGGGCGCCACCGTCACCGCGCGTTCCGCGCCGTACAGTGCCGGCAGTCGCAGCAGGGCGCCCACCACCAGCACCAGCAGGGTGGCCCATTTCAGCGAACGGCGTTGAGTCTTGGTGAACATGGCGGCTCCGTGAGGAAATATTTAAGTGGCTAGGCGCGGGGCACGAAATGCAGCGCGACCGAGTTCATGCAATAGCGCAGCCCGGTAGGCGGCGGGCCGTCGTCGAACACGTGCCCCAGGTGCGCGTCGCAGCGGCGGCAGGAAATCGCGTCGCGTTGCCAGCCGAACGTGGTGTCGGAGGTCTTCACGACATTCATCGCTGAGATCGGTTTGAAGAAGCTCGGCCATCCGGTCCCCGATTCGAACTTGGTTTTGGAGTCATACAGGGCCGTGGCGCAGCAGATGCAGCGATACAGCCCGTCGCCGCCGCTTTCGGCGTATTCACCGGTATACGCCCGCTCGGTGCCCTGCTGGCGCGTGACGTGATAGGCAAGCGGCGAGAGCTGGGCCTGCCATTCGGCGTCCGTCTTGACCAGCTTGGCGACCCGCACCACGCCACTGCTCTTTCCGCCCGGGGTGAACTGCTCGATCGTGACCTCGTTGGTCGGCGTGGCCGCAGGGGCGGCCCAGAGTTTCGGCGCGGCCGCATAAGCCAGTGCGGTGATTCCGCAGCCCAGGAATGCCCGGCGGCTCCGGTCGGGTGCCGCGCCGATTGGAAACCTGGAAAATTTGCGCTGCCGTGTCATGAGGCTGCACTCATCCGAAGGTAAAGGAATAGGCCTGAACCTCAGGGTCCAGGAACTCGATCGAGAAGACATGCTCACCGACCTCGCTCGACTGTCGGATCAACTGGTACAGGCGCTGCGCCTTAACCACCCCCTGGCCACGGGCGTCCGTGTCGGCGCCATGGTTGGCACCCGGATCGGCGCCATCGAGCTGCACACGAAAGCGCACCGGCTTGCCGGTGGGTCCGGCCCCCAGGACCAGATGCAGGTCGCGGGCGTAGAACCGATACTCGATTTTGCCCGGGGCCTTAACAAGTTCGGCCTTCTCCGGGCCGACCGTCCACTCGCCGGCCAGCGCCCATTGATTCAAGGCGAGCGTCGCAGGCGCCTGGTAATTCCGCGCGCGTTCACGCAGTGCACCGCCGGGCGAAGCGAACTGGGCCGCGCGCTCGTAGCCAATGTAGGTCTCGGGCGAACGCACATGCTGCTCGTCGCCGGCCGCCTGGACGCCGACTGTCGGCGCGGCCATGGCGCCGGCGGGCGGCAGATCCTTGTAACCCGCATCAGTCAGGAGCTTCCGAATGGTCTGTTCGGACTGCGCGTACTCGCCTTCGCCAAAGTGGTGGGCACGAATGTGCCCGGTCGCATCGATGAAGTAGTGTGCCGGCCAGTATTGGTTGTTAAAGCCCTGCCAGATCGCATAATTGTTATCGAGCGCCACCGGATAGCTGACTCCGAGCTCCGCGACGGCGCGGCGCACGTTACCGAGGTCCTTCTCGAAGGCAAATTCGGGCGCGTGCACGCCGATGATCACCAGGCCGTGATTCCGGTACTTCTCGTACCACGCCTTGACGTACGGCAGCGAACGCAGGCAGTTGATGCAGGAATAGGTCCAGAAGTCGACCAGCACGACCTTGCCGCGCAGCATGGCCGGAGTGAGCGCGGGCGAGTTCAACCACGAGGTCGCACCGGCCAGCGAGGGCAGTTCGCCCTCGACGGGTAATTCTTGCGGAGAGCTGCCGGCCATCAGCGCCTCGATCGCGCTGGCTGTGGAGGCACTGATGACCATGGTCGCATTGCGGCCGGTCGTCGCGGTCTGCGGCTGGAACCGGCTGATGAGCGACTGTTCCAGGCGGTTGGTGCCGCCCAAGGAGAGCCGCGTCAGTACACTGCTGTCCCAGCCCAGCACTATGGTGGCCACGCCGACCAGGACGGCGACGCCCAGGGCGCGTCGGATCCACTCACCGGCGCCCAGGGATTTCTTCATGGCGGCGAAAACCCGCCCGCCGGCCAGGATGGCCAAGGCCAGGGATGTCGCGGCACCGGCGGCGTAGGCGAACAGCAGCAGCGTGGTGTGTGCATTGGGCCCCGACAGGGCCGCCCCGGTGAGCACCAGGCCGAGCACCGGACCCGCGCAGGGTGCCCACAACAGGCCGGTCGCAGCTCCCAGCAACAGAGAAGGCACGACCGAACCCTCGTTCGGATCGCCGGCAGAGGGCAACAGGCGATTTCCCAGCGCCACAAACGGCCGGGTCAGCCATTCGGCCAGCCGGCGCGATAGCAGCGTGAGGGCAAAGGCCGCCATGAGTGCCAGCGCGAACCACCGACCGTACTGATTCAATCGAACCGCCCAGGCTCCGCCGACCGCCGCCAGGGTGGCGATCCCGGCGAATGTGGCCGCCATGCCCAGCAACATCGGCAGCCCGCTGGTCAGGAACTTCTGTTCCGAGCGCGCGAATACAAACGGCAGCACGGGCAGGATGCAGGGACTGACGATCGTCAGCACACCGCCCAGGTAGACCAACAGCAGCAGAATCATGGGACGACTTCCTTCAACAGGACCGCCAGCACCGAGAGGTACCGGTGTTTGATGGCTACTTCGCCAATAAGGTCCGGGAAGTTACAACATTCCCCGCCGAGGCCGCGCGGCGGGCCCGTGCAGCCATTTTCCGTCCAGGAAGCCCCCCCTCAAAGGGGGCTTGAGGGCAGGCCGCAGCACTTCCGTGCAAGAGGCGGGTCTCACCCCAACGTCTGGTCTCAACAGGCAATTGGGCCTACTCTGACGAACCGCGGTATTGGTACCGCTGCGGCGCGGAATCGCCTAAGCCCGGCCCGCATCAGGAGGAACTATGCAGAAACGGAAATTGGGGAATGGCGGTCTGGAGGTGTCCGCGATTGGCCTTGGCTGCATGGGGATGAGCTTCGGTTACGGGCCCGCGGGCGACAAGCAGCAGATGATGGCCGTGATCCGGGCGGCGGTCGAACGAGGCGTGAGTTTTTTCGACACCGCCGAAGTCTATGGGCCGTTCACCAATGAGGCACTGGTGGGCGAGGCGCTGGCCCCGTTTCGCAAGCGGGTGGTCATCGCCACCAAGTTCGGCTTCAAGATCGGGGCACCGCCGGGTCCGGCGAATCTGGACAGCCGGCCCGAACATATCAAGGAGGTCGCCGATGCCTCGCTCAAGCGACTCAATATCGACACCATCGATTTGCTCTATCAGCACCGCGTGGACCCCGCGGTGCCCATCGAGGACGTTGCCGGGGCGGTGAAGGATCTGATCCAGGCGGGCAAGGTCAGGTATTTTGGCCTCTCGGAGGCGGGAGCCCAGACGATTCGTCGCGCGCATGCCGTGCAGCCCGTGAGCGCCCTGCAGAGCGAGTACTCGCTGTGGTGGAGAGAACCGGAAAGCGAGGTGTTTCCGACGCTCGAGGAACTCGGCATTGGTTTCGTTCCGTACAGTCCGCTGGGCCGGGGTTTTCTCACCGGAAAGATCGACGAGTCCACCACCTTTGACAGCACGGATTTCCGGCACCAGGTTCCGCGTTTCACGCCCGAGGCCCGCAAGGCCAACAAGGCGCTGGTCGATCTGCTCGGGGTCATCGCGAGCCGTATGCAAGCCACTCCGGCGCAACTGGCGCTGGCCTGGATACTCGCCAAGAAACCCTGGATTGTTCCCATCCCGGGCACGACCAAACTCCATCGGCTCGAGGAAAATCTCGGCGCTGCGGAACTCAAGCTGAGCGCCGACGACCTCCGTGCCCTCGAAACCGCCGCCGCCAAGATCGACGTGCAAGGCGAGCGGTACCTCCCGCACCTGGCACGCATGGTCGGACGCTGAGATACAGGAGCTACCATGGCCGATAAGCCCGCCGCGCCGCGCAATCCATTCACTGACATCGCTCCCGCCTTGGCCGACTACACCGAGCGTGTGCTGTTCGGCGACGTCTGGGAGCGTCCCGGCCTCTCGCCCAGAGACCGGAGCCTGATCACGGTCGCCGCATTGGTGGCGCTGTATCGGACCAACGAACTGCCGGTGCACCTGAAGAAGGCGCTGCAAAATGGCATCTCCCGCGACGAGCTGATCGAGCTGATCACGCACCTGGCGTTCTACTCCGGCTGGCCCACCGCAGCCACCGCAGTGTCGATCGCGAGGCGCGTGTTCGACGAAAATCCGGCGTGACCAGAGCTCTAAGGACCGGCATCATCGACGCCTGGCGGCGCCCGGCGCGACACAAGAGCACTTAATAAGAGGCGCGTCGTGAGCGTTGGGATCACAGTTTCGGCACGGCGGGAGGCCATCGCGGCACCGGTGGCCGCACGGTGGATCCCCGAGGAGAGAATCCGTTAGGACTCAGGTTGCCATCGTCGGCGGCGGCCCGGCCGGGCTGCTGCTGTCCGAGCTCCTGCACCGACACGGCATCGCCAGCGTCGTCGTAGAGAAGCACAGCCGCGCGCATGTTCTCTCGCGCGTCCGCGCGGGGGTGCTGGAGCCGACCACGGTGGAGGTACTTCGTGCCTGCGGGCTCGCCGAGCGCATGGATCGGCTCGGGCATCTTCACGACGGCATGAGGATCGTCTGGGCGGGCCGCGACAGCTACTTCATCGATGTGGCGCGGCACGTCGGCAAGCGCCTCATGACCTACGGGCAGACCAGCATCCAGGAGGATCTGTTCGCGGCGGCCGATCGGCGCAATGCCACCGTGTTCACCGAAGTCTCCGAGGTTCGCCCGACCGACCTCGACTCAGAACATCCGCAGCTGCGGTTTTTACACGATGGCCGGACCATCGAGCTCGCATGCGACTTCATCGCCGGATGCGACGGTTTTCATGGCGTGTCGAGGGCGGCCATCCCGCGCAGCGCGCGGCGCGAGTTTGAGAAGGTCTATCCTTTCGGCTGGCTGGGGATTCTCGCTCGCACGCCGCCGCTCGCGGACATCACCTACGCGAACCATGCGCGCGGCTTTGCGCTCGCCTCCGCGCGCAGCGCAAACCTGAGCCGGTATTACATCCAGGTGCCGCTCGATACCAAGATCGAAGAATGGTCCGATGAACGCTTCTGGACCGAGCTCAAGGCGCGCTTTCCGGAGGAGGTTGCGCGCAGCATCGTCACCGGTCCGTCCATCGAAAAATCGGTGGCCCCGCTGCGCAGCTTTGTCACCGAGCCCATGCGTCACGGCCGAATGTTCCTGGCGGGCGATGCGGCGCACATCGTTCCCCCCACGGGCGCGAAGGGCCTGAATCTGGCGGTATCGGACGTCTACTACCTGTCGCGGGCTCTGGCGGCCTTTTACGGCGAGAATTCCCCGGCCCTGCTCGACGCTTACAGCGACACTGCGCTGCGCCGGGTGTGGAGTTCGGTGCGCATTTCCTGGTACCTGACCAATCTCTTGCACCGCTTTCCGGAAGCGAGCGACTTTGACCAGCGCGCCCAGGAATACGAGCTTGAATACCTCAAGGCTTCTCACCATGCCCAAGTCGCGCTGGCCGAGCAGTACGCGGGACTCCCCCTCGAGGGGCCGCCATTGCGCCCCGAGCCTCAAATAGTGAATCGGGCTTGACGGCATACCGACTAGTCGGTATCTTCCAGCCATGCCACCTGAATTGACGCCGCATGCGCCCAAGGCGGGAGCCCGCCAGGGACTGCTCAACGCCGCCCTGGGCTTGATTCGAGAGCAGGGATACGCCTCGACTTCGGTCGATGAACTGTGTGCGCATGCGGGCGTCACCAAGGGGGCCTTCTTTCACCACTTCAAAAGCAAAGAGGCGCTGGCCGTCGCGGCCGCGAATCATTGGTCGGAGATCACGGCCGCCTTCTTCACGGCGGCCCCGTATCACCAGCACAGCGACCCGCTCGAGCGAGTCCTGGGCTACATCGATTTCCGCAAGGCGATCCTCAAAGGGGAAATCGCCGAGTACAGCTGTCTGGTCGGAACCATGGTGCAGGAGGTGTACGGCACCAACCCGGACATCCGCGCCGCGTGCGAAGCGAGCATCAGCCGCCACGCCGCCACGGTTGCCATGGACATCGCTGAGGCGATGCGACGCTACCGGATTCGCGCCCCTTGGACCGCCGAGAGCCTGGCTCTGCATACCCAGGCGGTTCTGCAGGGCGCCTTCGTGCTGGCGAAAGCCACGGGCGACGCGGCGATTGCGGCCGCGAGCGTCGATCACCTGCGCCGCTACATCGAACTGTTGTTTCAAACTGAGAAGCGAAAGACCAAGGAGGCATCATGAGCACCAACAATACCTATCTGGCCGTGTTCCACGGCAGCAAATCCAGCCCGCGGCGCGCGGCCTGGGACGCCCTTTCCGAAAGCGATCGCCGCGCTAAGGAGCGAGAAGGGATCGCGGCATGGAAGGCATGGGTCGAGAAACATCAGGCCGCCCTGATCACCATGGGCGGCCCGGTGGGAAAAACCAAGCGGGTCTCGTCCCGCGGGATCGAGGATACCAGCAACGACGTGGGCGCCTTTACGGTGGTACGCGCCGACTCGCACGAGCAGGCCGCCAAGTTGTTTGAAAAGCACCCGCACTTTACGATCTTCCCGGGCGATGCCGTCGAGATCATGCCGGTACTGCCCATTCCCGGTGGCTAGCTGAGGCAAGGATCAGCCAGGAACGAGCCAGATTTCAGACTCGGACGCCCGACAACACCTCAACACCGCAGGAGCCACTCACGTGCGATTCATGATCTTCGTCAAGGCCACCCCAAGCTCCGAATCCGGGGCGCTCCCTAGCCAGGAATTGATCCAGGCGATGGGCAAGTACAACCAGCAACTCATCGCCGCCGGCATCATGCAGGACGGCGCGGGTCTGCGGCCGTCGTCCAAGGGCGCCCGCGTCAGTTTCTCAGGAAAGGATCGAACGGTGCGCATGGGCCCGTTTTCCAATGCCTCGGAGCTGGTGTCCGGCTACTGGATCTGGCAGTGCAAGTCGCTGGAAGAAGCGATTGGTTGGGTCAAGCAGGCACCCAATCCAATGCCCGAGAATTCTGAGATCGAGATCCGGCAGTTCTACGAAATGGAGGATTTCGCGGCGTTGACCGAATGAGCGAGGCTGCGAGCAGCGCCGGTGCGCTGCTCGCAGCCGTTGCGGTGGATCGGCACCGAGGCGGCTACTTGCCGCGCTCGTACTTGAACGAGACTTTGACCTTCGCGCGGTAGGCCTCGACTCTTCCCTTCTTGAGCTGCATGTCCAGCTCCACCACCTCGGCAACCCGCAGGTCCCGAAGGGTCTTTCCCGCCCGGGCGACCGCCGCCGCGGCCGCCTTCTCCCACGACACGGTGCTGGTGCCGATCAGTTCGATGACTTTGTACACGTTCTCGCCCACGTTAATCTCCTTATGTTCTTGCCGACGCTTTGGGAAACCGATGGCCGCAATTGTCACGCAAATCAACCCGGGTTGCGTAGCTTCGCGAATTGGCCCGCGCTCCGTTCCCCCCGGTAGCGTGGCACTGAAAATACCCGCAGAATAGCGCCAATAAAAACGGACGGTGATCCGTCACCTACAGGGGAGCGACCATGATGGCATTTAACCCGCTCGGCTACGCCAGCCGGTCCGTGAGTCTGGGCCGGCGCCAGTTCCTCGGCGCCGCGGCTGCAGCCGTCGCCGTGTTACCGGCCAGCCGGCTGTGGGCCGACGCTTCGAGCGCCGGGGCGATCCCCGACAGCCTGGTCGCGGTCGGCGCCTCGGGCAAGCCGGTCACGCTATCTGCCGCTGACATCAAGGATTTCCGCGCCAGCCTGAGCGGCCAGCTGCTGCTCACACAGGATCCCGCCTATGACCAAGCGCGCCGAATCTGGAACGGCGCCTTCGATCGACACCCGGCCCTCATTGTTCGTTGCACCGGCACGGCGGATGTCGTCCAGGCGGTCAATTTTGCGCGCACCCATGCCCTGCTCACCGCGGTGAGGGGCGGCGGCCACAGCATTTCCGGCCAGTCGTCCTGCGATGGCGGGCTGATGATCGATCTGGCGCTCATGAAGGATATCCAGCTCGATTCCGCGGGTCGCGTCGCCAAGGTGCAGCCGGGCGTGCTGCTGGGCGAGCTCGATACCAAGTGCCAGTCCGTCGGCTTGGTGACGCCGCTCGGTACCGCCTCGGATACCGGCATCGCCGGCCTGACGCTCGGGGGAGGTCAGGGGCGGCTGATGCGCAATCTCGGGCTCTCCTGCGACAACGTGCACGCTTTCGAAATCGTGACCGCGAACGGCAAGCTGCTCAATGCCAGCGCGCAGGAAAATCCGGATCTGTACTGGGGCCTGCGAGGCGGCGGCGGAAACTTCGGCATCGTGACGCGTTTTGATTACCAGCTGCATCCGTTCAGCCATCCGGTGCTGGCCGGCGTCCTGCTCTACCCCTTCAGCGAGGCGCACTCCGTGCTCTCGGGCCTGGTGGATTTCGCCGCCCACGCGCCCAACGAACTGTACCTCACTGGCGGCCCGGTCAGCATTGCGCCCACCCCTGCCAACACCGCCCGCGGAGCGGCTACCCCGCCGGGGAAGTACATTGCCGTCGAGGCGGTGTACAGCGGCGAGCCTGGCCGAGGGGAACGGGTGCTCGGACCGCTCGCCAAGATTGGCAAACCCGTGTCGGGCAAGGTCACGGCCAAGCGTTACGTCGATGCGCAAAATGGTTTTACCGGTGCGAGTCCACCGGCTCTGCCCCCGGGCCTGGGCGTCTACGTCAAATCGGGCTTCGTGAATACGGTCCCGTCGAATCTGCTCAGCGACATCGTCCACGCCTTCGAAAACGGACCAGAGTGGCTCGATGAAATCGGCTTTGGCCAGTGCGCGGGCGCGGTGGCTCGAATCAAGCCGGACGCCACCGCGTACTGGAACCGCGAAGCGCAATGGGACTTGCTGCTCGCGGGGGTATGGTCCGACCATTCGCAGGACCAGCACAACGCCGCGGTATTGCACGACCTGTGGAAGACCTTCGAGCCCTATACACGCGGTTACTACGTCAATACCGAGCCCTCGGCGGACGAACAGCGCCTGCGTGCGACCTACGGCGACAACTATCCGCGACTCGTCGCGCTGAAGAATAAATACGATCCGACCAACCTTTTCCGACTGAACGCCAATATCAAACCGACCGCTCCGGCCTGAGCGCCCGCGGTTGGGTTGCGATGGGGTTCTGGGCATGCAGCAGGGCCCGCAGGCGCGAGAGTACCGCGGGAGACCCGCGGACCGCCGGTCCGGCGGCGTGCGGCTGGCACTAATGCTACGGCCTCGAGCCTGGCAACCTCGATCAATATCGGCGCCGGTGTTGCCGATCTGCCGTGCTGGTCGCATCATCAGCGCATCTACGCCACGGAGGGAACGCCATGACAGCCTTCAACGCGGTTCGCTTTCGCGTCAAACCGGGACGGGACAAGGACTTCCTTGATGCCCACAAGAAAGTCGCAGCGGACTGGCCGGGTCTCAAGCGAGTCAACATGATCAAAACCGCGGATCGACAGTACTGCATCATCGCGGAATGGTCCGACATGGACGCACTCGTCAAGGCGCGTCCGGCCATGATCGGCACGCTCGATACGATGCGCGACACATTGGAAGATCTTGGCGGCGGCCTGGGGGTCACCGACCCCGTATCAGGCCCGGTAGTGATGGAATTGAAGTAACGTGCCGGCGCGCGCGCTGTTGCGTACCCTCCACCACGACTGACGCGAAATCCCCCGAGCTATTGGAGCGCGGGGTCAAATGCTTCGGAGACGATCTCCGCGGTAGGGTAAGCGGCGTTCCACAAGCGTTTGCCGTCGAATGCGTATATCAAGCGTGTGTAGATAAATCCCCGGTACGCCATATAGCCCTCGCGCTTCGGGTGATCCACCAACACCAGGTGCTGGAGCGGCAGCGATTCGCGGGGCCGGTTCGCCAGGATGATGTGCTAGTCTTTTGAGCGCGGCCTACGAATTTAGAAGCAGCCACCGTGCCCCGAGATTTCCAGTCGCTCTGGTCCCTTGATCCCGCGGTCACCTACCTCAACCACGGATCATTCGGCGCCTGTCCCTCCGCGGTGCTGGCGGTGCAGTGACGCACTGCGCATGGAAATGGAACGCGAACCGGTGGACTTTCTCGCCGTGCGCCTGCAGGGCCGCCTGAACTCCGCCCGCGAGGCACTCGCGGCGTTCCTCGGGGCCGACGCTGCCGATCTCGCATTTGTCACCAACGCGACCGCGGGCGTCAACGCCGTGCTGCGCTCGCTCACTTTCGAGCCCGACGACGAGCTGCTCACGACCTCGCACTGCTACGCCGCGTGCCGCAAGACCATCGACTACATTGCGGCGCGCAGCGGTGCGACCGTGGTGGTCGCGACCCTGCCCTTCCCACTGCGCGATGACGGCGAAGTCATCGAGGCGGTTCTCAAATGTGCCTCGCCGCGAACCCGCCTCGCCGTGCTCGATCACGTCACCAGCCCGACCGCTCTGGTGCTGCCGGTGGCACGTCTGATCCAGGAACTGCGCAGCCGCGGGATCGAGACGCTTGTCGACGGCGCACATGCCCCAGGCATGGTGCCGCTAGCGCTCTCTGAGCTCGGAGCGGCGTACTACACGGGCAACGCCCATAAGTGGCTGTGCGCGCCCAAGGGCGCGGCGTTCCTGCACGTGCGCCGGGACCGCCAGCCGGGGCTCCATCCGCTGGTGATCAGTCACGGGTACACACTTGGTTTCCATGCCGAATTCGACTGGACCGGCACCAGCGACCCCACGCCGTGGCTGTGCATCCCGGAGGCGATACGCTACATGGGCGGATTGCTGCCGGGCGGGTGGCCTGAGTTGATGGCGCGCAACCGCACCCTGGCGCTGCAGGGGCGCGATGTGCTTTGTGCCGCCTTGGTCCTTGAGTCCGCTGCCCCGGACGTGATGATCGGTTCGATGGCCTCGATCCCGTTGCCCGCGGCGGCGCCCGGGTCGCCAGCGGCACGCCTTGACAGCGACGCGCTCTGCGAGTGGTTCCGCGCACGCGGAATTCGGACCTGGCTCTATCCGCATCCGCTGCCACTGCTGCGAATCTCGGCGCAGCTCTATAACAACCTCGATCAATACCGGGAGCTTGCGAAGCTGCTTGCCGAGGCCCTGCATGGCGGATGAGCGCAGTGGCATAGAAGCACGCCTCTCGACATTCGACACCGCGATGGTGGTGTTCAGCCTGGTGGTCGGAATAGGCATTTTCCGCACTCCCTCGATCGTGGCTCGCGCCGCGGGCAGCACGACGGTATTTTTTGTCGCCTGGGGGCTCGCCGGACTGCTGACCCTCATCGGCGCGCTGACCTTCGCCGAGATCGGTTCACGATATCCCCGGGTGGGCGGCTACTACCGTGTCGTCGCCGACTGCTACCACCCGGCTATCGCCTTCATGCTGAACTGGGCTCAGGCGCTCATGCAGGGGGCGGGCGCCGCCGGGGTCGCATTTATCGGCGCCGATTATCTGGTGCCGATCGTGCTGCCCGCACGGCTCCGTACCCCGCACTCCTCGCTCATACTTGCCTGCACCACGATGCTGATTCTGCTGGTGCTGAACTACCGCGGCATTCGCTCCGGGGCGCGCACCCAGAATGTGCTATCGGCACTCAAGATAGCGATGATCATCGGGCTCGCCTTGTCCGCGCTGCTGCTCGCGCCGCACGCCCCGCCGGCCGCAGCCAGCATGGCGGGGTCCGCCACGCCGCTGCTGGGCCGTCTAACGGCGGCTCTGGTACCCTGCTTTTACGCCTACGGTGGCTACCAGATGACCATGAACCTCGGCGCCGACCTGAAGGACGCCCGTCGTCGCTTTGCGCTCGCCATCGCGGCCGGCATGGTCACCGTCATCACGCTCTACCTGCTGCTCAACATCGCGTATCACGCGGTTCTCGGCACGGCCGGTATTGCCAACTCCACGCTGGTCGCCGCGACACTGTCGCGAGCGACCTTCGGGTCCGCCGGGGAAGTCGTGATTTCGCTGGCCGTGTTTCTATCCGCGGCGGGTTTCGTCAATGCCGTGATCTTGCAGATGCCGCGCAGTTTTCACGCGATGGCCTTGGACCGGGTGGTGCCGAGCGCGTTTATGCGGGTCAACCCGCGCACCCAGGTGCACGAGGTCGGCTTGCTGTTCTTCGCGGCGACGATGTTGCTGCCGGCGTTCGTGCTCGGCTCCTTCGAGATGCTGCTCAACTACGTGATTTTCACCGACATGCTCAGCATTGCGCTGGTGGCCTCGACCGTGTTCGTTCTGCGCCGGCGTCACATGGGTGACGGCAGCTTCGCCGTCCCCGGTTATCCGCTGTTGCCCGCCCTGTTCCTCGCCTCGCTCCTTTGCGTCGCCGCCAGCATCCTCGTGACTCAGCCGCGTCTCGCGCTCGCGGGAATTATCGTTCTGCTGGCCGGCTGGCCGCTGTTTCAACTCGGTCGGCGGCTGAGCAGCCCACCGGCCGCCTAAGCCCGGCTCCGTCCGGAAACGAGGCTGCGATCGAGGACTTTTCCCTGGCTGACCGGCAAAAGCCCTGCCCGGACAGCTCGGCAAGCCTTGGAACTCTGAACTGAGTCCCATATTGCCGGGCGCGGTCTCCCTAAGATGGACCCTGGTTCGGTCCGCTTTGTGCCGGCGGTGCGCCGGGGCCGCTCCAACGCGTTGCAATGCGGGAAACCTATGATCAGGGCCGGTCGAGCAATTGGTCCGGGTGTGGGATTCGCGGCGGCGCATTTCAGAAAAAGAATCCCTGTGCACTTCTTCTTTTCCTACATCAATCCGGAACGTGCGACAGTACGCTGCTTCAACAAAAGGGGAGACCAAGGACCAGCGATGTGCATCGTGCGAATGGACATACGCACTTCCGGCTGCAGGATTTTCCCGTTGAAGTGCCCATCACCCGAAAGCGCTCCGCCTCGGGCGCGTGGGGTGTCACGCGCAATCCTCTTTGCCCTCATCACCATGGTATCGGCGGCGGGTGTGTACGCCCAGGCGCAGACTGTGTCGACCGGTCACGCGCGCGAAGTCATCAAGTCGGGCCAGGCGCGGGCGATCGGGAAGCTTGCGCCCGGACAGATGATGAATCTCGACCTGGTGCTGCCGCTGCGCGATGAGGCCGGTCTCGATAATCTCCTCGCGGAAATCCACAATCCCGCCAGTCCGTCCTACCGTCAGTTCCTTACCGTTGAGCAATTCACGGCCAGGTTCGGTCCGACCCAGGCCGATTATGACGCCGTGGTCCAATTCGCAAAGTCCCATGGCTTCAAAGTGACGGGGGGAAGCCGCGACCGGATGGAAGTGCAGGTCATGGCGCCCGTTTCCGCCGTAGAGGCCGCGTTTCACGTCAGCATGCGAACCTACCAGCACCCGATCGAGAACCGCGCGTTCTATGCGCCGGATCGCGATGCCACGGTGGATGTGCCGGTCAAGATCTCGCACGTCTCCGGCCTGGACAACTTTTCGGTTCCGCACCCCCAGTTTGTCGAGCGGAGCGATTACGCCGCTGCTCAAGGGCTCGAGGCCGCCGCGGTGGTCGCGAATACCACCACCGGATCGGGGCCTGCGGGTTCCTTCCTGGGCAGCGACATGCGTGCCGCTTATTACGGCGGCGCGGCGCTGACCGGTACCGGCCAGCATCTTGGGCTGCTGGAGTTTTACGGCACGAATCTTGCCGATTTGCACAAATACTTCAAGGAAGCCGGCGAAATCAACTCGGTACCCGTCACCGTACTGTCTACCGACGGCAGCAAGACCACCTGCTTCAAGTCGGCAGGCTGCGATGATACCGAACAGACTCTTGATATGACCCAGGCGATAGGCATGGCGCCGGGGCTGGCGGGTCTGGTGATGTACGTCGGCAGAACCGATACCGCGATCCTCAGCGCGATGACGACGCACCACCCGCTGGCGACGACCATCGGTTGTTCATGGACCTGGTGGGGGGATCCGATCGCGCTGAATCCCTACTTCAAGAGAATGGCCGCCCAAGGCCAGACCTTCTTCGCGGCTTCCGGCGACTCAGGGACCTGGGCCCCCTGGAATGACGACCCCTGGCCGGCGGATGGCGCCTTTGTCGTTTCCGTCGGTGGCACTGATCTTACGACCTCGGGCGCCGGTGGTGGCTGGGCCTCAGAAAAGGCCTGGGTCGATAGCGGCGGGGGCGTGTCCCCCAACGAAATTGCAATTCCCGCCTGGCAAAAGAACCAGGGCGTGATCACCGCGGCCAACGGCGGTTCAAAAGCCTACCGCAACGGTCCGGACGTTGCGGCCAACGCCGATTTCTCGTTTTACACCTGCGCCAATCAGAGCGCGTGCCGTGCGAACGCGTATGGTGGAACCAGCTTCGCCGCACCCATGTGGGCGGCCTTTATCGCGCTGGTCAATCAGCAGCGCGCCGAGCGAGGCGCGCCTCCCATCGGCTTCATCAACCCCAACATCTACGCGAACAACGTGACGTCGCGCTATGCCACCGGCTTCCACGACATCCGGCTAGGCAAGGCTGGCACCACGGCGGCTGTCAAGGGATACGACCTCGTGACCGGATGGGGTAGTCCCAAAGGCCAGCTCATAAACGTGCTAGCGCCGTAGCGGAGCGCGGCGCCGGCGACAGCGGATTCGCCCGGCGGCCGGCACCTCGGGCCGATTTGAGACCGGCCTCACTGGATTCGAAGTCTTCCTAGGGACGACTGCGGGGTCGATAAAGAGGAGGGCTATGAGGACCAGTGGATATTCGGGCGTAACATTCCCTGACGTTCGCTCGCATCGCCCCCTAAGATCACGACGAGACTCTGCAGACGCGACAGCGGGTCTCCACCGAAAAAGAACAGTCGGTATCCGTCGCGGCCGGGAAACCACCATCCCTCGAGGCCGATCTGGCGACGCGTCGAATCGACGGCCGCGGAACTTGTCGGTGCACCGGGCGGTCCGTCTTTTAAGAGAGTCTGAGTTAGCACTAGGCGCGTGGACATGACGAAAAGAACAGTGCCCGACGCTGAATTTCACAGCATGATGACTGGCGCAGTGCGCTCCGACACACTGGTCGTGTTCGGTGCGACCGGCGACCTCGCGCACAAGATGATCTTTCCGGCACTCTATCTATTAGCCCGGCGAGGCGTACTCAATGTGCCGGTGATCGGTGTCGCCTACTCGAAGTCGGATCTGGCACAGCTCCGAAAGCGTGCCGAGGACGCCATTCGCAAATCCGAGGCAAGCGTTGATCGGCGGGCACTGCAGCGCCTGCTTTCGTTGCTCAGCTACGTCGACGGCGACTACAACAATCCGGCGACGTTCCAGCTGCTAAAGAAGGCGCTCGGCGCGGCGCGCCATCCTGCGTATTACCTTGCAATTCCGCCTGCCCTGTTCGCGACTGTGCTGCAAGGGCTCGGCACCGCCGGGCTGGCCCACGAGGCGCGCGTGGTGGTCGAGAAACCTTTCGGGCGCGATCTGGCCTCCGCCCGCGAGCTCAATCGTGTCGCGCAGTCGGTGTTCCCGGCGGATGCGATCTTTCGTATCGATCACTTCCTGGCCAAGGAAGCGATCATGAACATCCTGTACTTCCGGTTCGCCAATTCGTTTCTGGAGCCGATCTGGAACCGCAACTACGTCGCTAGCGTGCAGATTACGCTCGCCGAGAACTTTGGAGTGAACGGCCGCGGCGCGTTCTATGAGACCGCCGGCTGCCTGCGCGACGTGGTGCAGAATCATATGTTCCAGATCGTCGCACTGCTGGCGATGGAGCCGCCGACCTGTCGTGGCTTTGGCGCGGTGCATGGCGAAGTGGCGGACGTTCTGCAGGCGATGCGCCCGCTCGAGGCAGCCAACCTGATACGCGGCCAGTACCTTGGCTATCGCCGTGAGCCGGGCGTTGCCCGGCGCTCCGATGTGGAAACTTACTGTGCGCTGCGCCTGTTCATCGATTCGTGGCGCTGGCAGGGCGTACCCTGGTATCTGCGCTCCGGCAAGTGCCTGGCCGAGTCGGCGGCCGAAGTGATCGTGCAGTTGAAGGCCCCGCCGCAGCGCTTGTTTGCCGATTCGGCGCCGGCGGAGGGCCGCACCAATTATCTGCGCTTTCGCCTGTCGCCCAACTCCGCCGTGGCGCTCGCCGCTCGCGTCAAGCGCGCCGGCAAGGCTTTTATTGGCGACCAGCGCGAGTTATATCTGGTCGATGAACGCCCGCAGCAAGAGCCACCCTACGCGCGGTTGTTGGCGGACGCGATGGCAGGCAACGCTGCGCTGTTCACCCGCGAGGACGCCGTCGAGGCCGCCTGGGCGGTGGTCGAGCCGGTACTGAAACGCCACGCTCCGGCGATTCCCTACCGGCGTGGCAGCTGGGGACCCAAGGAAGCGGACGCGCTGATCGCCCCCGACGGCCGCTGGTGCAATCCGAGAGTCGACAATGGCGCTACCGATTGAAGACTACGGACTGATTGGCGACTGCCATACCGCGGCGCTGGTAGGGCGCAACGGCTCGATCGACTGGCTGTGTTTTCCGCATTTTGACTCACGCGCCTGCTTCGCGGCCTTACTCGGCGATCCCACGCACGGGCGCTGGCTGCTCACGCCGGCCGCGGACACGCGCGCCGTGCAACGCCGCTATCGCAAAGGCACGCTGATCCTGGAGACGGATTTCGAAACTGACGAGGGCGCGGTGCGCATCATCGACTGCATGCCCTTGGCGGATGGGCGCGCCGACCTCGTTCGCATCGTCGAGGGCTTGCGCGGCACCGTGGCAATGCGCATGGAGCTGATCATCCGCTTTGACTACGGATCGATTGTGCCCTGGGTACAGCGCCGGAACGGTGCGTTACAGGCCACCGCCGGGCCCGACACGCTGGAATTGCGAACCCCGGTCGCGGTTCGCGGCGAGAACATGACGACGGTGGCGGAGTTTTCGGTGCGGGAGGGCGAGCGGATCCCCTTCTCCCTCAACTATCGCCCTTCGCACGACAAGGCGCAGCCGGCGGTCGACCCGGAGCGGGCGCTGCGGTCCACCCAGAGGAAGTGGCGCACCTGGTCAGGGCGCTGCACCGCCGTGGGGCCATCGAGTGAGGCGGTGGTACGCTCGCTGATTACCCTCAAAGCGCTGACCTACGAACCCACGGGCGGAATCGTGGCAGCGCCCACCACCTCCTTGCCTGAACAACCCGGCGGGATACGCAACTGGGACTACCGTTATTGCTGGCTGCGCGACGCGACCTTCACCCTCAACGCCCTGTTGCTCGCCGGCTATCTCGATGAAGCGAAATCCTGGCTCGACTGGCTGTCGCGCGCCGTCGCCGGCAAGCCAGAGGACCTGCAGACCCTTTACAGCATCACCGGCCGGCGGCGACTGGATGAATATGAGCTGAAATGGCTGCCCGGATACTGCGGTGCCGCGCCGGTGAGGATTGGCAATGCCGCCTCCCGACAGTTCCAGCTCGATGTGTACGGCGAAGTCATGGACACATTGCACCTGGCACGCGCCGCCGGCCTGGAACCGGAGCCCTACACCTGGAGAATCCAGTGCGCCTTGCTCCATTTCCTGGAACTGCATTGGCAGGATCCGGACGAGGGGATCTGGGAAGTGCGCGGACCGCGCCGCCATTTCACGCACTCCAAGGTCATGGCGTGGGTGGCCTTTGATCGCGCAATCAAGGACATCGAGACCTTTGGCCTGGACGGGCCGCTCGAGCGCTGGCGAGAAGTGCGTGAGGCGATACACGCCCAGATCTGCGCCAAGGGGTATGACGCGCGGCGCAACACCTTCGTGCAGTCCTATGAATCGCCGCATCTCGATGCCAGCCTGCTGCTGATCCCCCAGGTCGGCTTTCTCCCCCATGACGATCCACGCGTGCTCGGCACGATCGAGGCCATCGAGCGCGAGCTGGTGGCGGACGGGCTGGTGCTGCGCTATTCGACCGACACCGATGTGGATGCGCTGCCGCCCGGTGAAGGCACATTCCTGCCCTGCTCGTTCTGGCTCGCCGATTGCCTGGTGCTCACCGGGCGCCGCGCCGAAGGCCAGGCCCTGTTCGAGCGCCTGCTGGATCTGCGCAACGACCTCGGGCTGCTGGCCGAGGAATACGGGACCGCCGAGCGTCGGCAGCTCGGCAATTTTCCGCAGGCCCTGACCCATATGGCACTGATCAATACCGCGCGTCTGCTTGCCATGCCCGAGACCCAGGCCAAGCAAGCCAGCAAGCAGGGTGAGCGACCTGCCGCCGTGGCGCACACCACATGACGCCGCGGAAAAAAAAGAGCCTCAGGATTCTGGCGATCGACGTCGGCGGATCACACGTCAAGTGCCATCTTGCCGGACGCAGCAGGCCGGTCAGGTTCAGCTCCGGTCCGAAGATGACGCCGGAGCGGATGGTCAAGAAGGTTCTGAAGATCACCAAGGACTGGCGCTTCCATGCGATTTCGATCGGCTATCCGGGGGTCGTGGAGCGCGGTGTGATCACGGTCGAGCCCCGCAACTTGGGGCCTGGCTGGGTGGGATTCGATTTTCAGGGGGCGTTCGGCCGTCCCGTCAAGCTCATCAATGACGCGGCCATGCAGGCGCTCGGCGCCTATAGGGGCGGCAGCATGCTTTTTCTTGGCTTGGGCACGGGCCTGGGAACCACGCTCATCGTTCACGGCGTGATCGTTCCGATGGAGCTAAGCCACCTCCCCTATCGCCACGGGCACAGCTATGAAGACCATGTCAGCGAGCGCGCGCGCAAGCGGCGCGGCAACAAGCAATGGCGCCGCGACGTCGAGCAGGTTCTGGAAGATTTGCGCCAGGCCCTGCTGCCCGACTACATCGTGCTCGGAGGCGGCAACGTAGCGCATCTGAAGGCGCTACCGCCACAAACACGACGCGGTGGCAACGCCGACGCCTTCACGGGCGGCTTCCGCCTGTGGCAGCGTGCGCGTGCCGCGACTACGACAACCCACCAATTTGCTAAGGAGTAGAGCATGAAAGCCATACGACAACTGCGCGAGCTCGGCCAGAGCCTATGGCTGGACAACATCACCCGCGACTTGATCAGCGAGGGCGGCTTGGCGCGATACATCGAGAAGTTTTCCGTCACCGGCCTGACATCCAATCCGACGATTTTCGATGAGGCCATCGGCGCCGGGAAAGCCTATGACAACGGAATCCGCGCCAAGACCGTGGCGGGACAATCCGGCGAGAGGCTGTTCATCGAACTGGCGCTGGAAGACCTGCGGGCCGCCGCCGACCTGTTCCGGCCGGCCCACGAGGCCAGTGATGGTGTGGATGGCTGGGTATCGATGGAAGTCTCCCCGCTGCTGGCGGCGAATACGCAAGGCAGCATCAAGGCCGCCCGCCAGATCTACCAGCAGGCCGCTCGCTCGAATCTGTTCGTGAAGATCCCGGGCACTCCGGAGGGAATTCCCGCCATCGAGGAATCGATTTTCGCCGGCGTACCCATCAACGTGACCCTGCTGTTCTCGCGCGAGCAGTATCTGGCGGCCGCCGAGGCCTATCTGCGCGGCATCGAGCGGCGCCTCGCAGCCGGACTGGATCCGCGCGTCGCCTCGGTGGCCTCGCTGTTCGTCAGCCGCTGGGACAAGGCGATCCAGGATCGAGTGCCCGCGGAACTGCGCAACCGGCTCGGCATCGCCGTTGCCGGACGGGTCTACAGCGCGTACCGCGAACTTTATGCAACACCCCGCTGGCACGCCCTGCTCAAAGCCGGAGCGCGCCCGCAGCGGCTGCTGTGGGCCAGCACCGGGACCAAGGATCCTGCGGCTTCCGATACCCTGTACGTGGAGGCCCTCGCCGCCCCGGATACGATCAATACCCTGCCGGAGAAGACGCTGCGGGCTTTCGCCGAGCATGGCGAGTTCAGGGGATCGATGGCTGAGGATGATGCCGAGGCGAAAACGACACTGGCGCGCTTTACGCGGGCCGGGATCGATACCGATGCTCTTGCGTCGAAATTGCAGCGCGAAGGCGCTGAGTCGTTCGTGGCCTCCTGGAAGGAATTGCTGAAGCGCATCGCCGACAAGAGCGCGGCGCTCGCCGGCACCGGCAGCGCAGCCGTTCACAGAAGGTCTGGCTGATCTCGCGCACTACGCCCCGGGCATATTCGATCGCGCCTTGGCCGGCGACGAACGCGTCAACATTATTTGCGGCTCTGGTCTGCAGGCGTGCGATGGGAAGGATGAAGCATAGGCGCTAGGGCAGCGTCTGGTCGCACGCCGCTTTACTTCCCGGCCGGCGTTACTTGGATATCGGCAATCGCCCCACAATGGCCGCTTCGAAGTGCTTTGCTCGTTGCCGGTATATTTGCCTGCCGAGATGAAACGCGCGCGCCTGTAGCTTGGAGCGTCGGCTCTCGATCTGCTTCAAGAATGAGCGATCGCGCGCCCCATAGGCACGCAGCTTGCTGGCGAGCATGCCCAGGTCATGATCGTCTCCCAAAGCCTCGGTAAGCTTGTGCGTGTTCCGGCGCAGTTTCCTGAAGTTGATATTGAACACGGTCTTCAGGAGTTCGAGCTGGTTCAGGAGATATTTAGCTTGTTTGCGCCATTCGTGCAGTGCTGTGTCGTGCCTGTGGCGGGCACCGTGGTGGGCTTTGCGTCCGGCCTTGTAGACCCTCCCGGCGCCCGCAATAACGGACGCCGCTTCCGCATCGAGTGGCGGCAGATCGATGAATCTTTGGCGGGTAAGCCTGAGCTTCATGAGGGCGATTCGCGCTCCCCGCTGCTCCAAGGCGCGTCGCTGCCCGCGATATTCAGAATCGAGGCCGCGCTGAAGAGTCGTTGGACGCCTGGGCAGGGTGCGCAGCAGGTCCCGAAGCACGAAGGTGTCCCTGACGGGCCTAAGAAGCTTGGCCGCATCCCTGATCCGTCGATTTTCGACCCGGTATATTCTCGACCCCAAACATCCGCGCAGCAGGCGCAATGCCGCTCGGATGCGCTTGCAGTCCTTGCGGGCCGCATGCACGGACTTGTCGTCCCGGCGTGTGCCCAGGGTTTCGATGGCGCCGCCGAGCAAGCTTAGGGCGGCATCGCGCACCGAAGACACGGGATGGACCGCGACGCTTTCCGGAATAACAGCGGGCGACACTTTTTTTCGGCTGCTCGATTCTGGGCCCATCGGAGCGCGCTTCGCTGAAACTCCCGTCGTGCGAGATCGGCCGCGGCTGGGCGGCCGCCGCATAGTCGTCATCACCGAACTCACCCAAGGTGGGACGGAGGGCTCCGTGAACGAGTTATAGCCTTCGCGATCGTCGGGCTCCCCTCTCCGAGCCTCGGCTGGTGCGGTGGCGCACCGCCAATCCGGCGCCGGTTCACTGGAGAACGAGTCGATGGTGTGCTCAATGCTCGCGGAAAGCGCTGGCATCGTACGGCTCAGCGCAGCGTGTTAGCCGAAGGAATGTGATTTCTAATTTTCAACTTCAATTCGGTGGGCCAGTGCGGCCCGTGGCTTTTTGCTGCCTGTCATTGGGTCGCCAAGAGTTGCATAGCATGAGCCATACCAATGCGCGTGGCTGTCGGTGGACCTCCTACAGTCCCATAAGCCACTGCTGCCAAAGCAAATTGAGCGGGCGATCAAGGCGGATCTCACGCTCGCGGCACCCATAGACGCTGTACGAGTCGATCAGGATCGCCTAGCCTTGAGTTACTTGAGTATTCTCACGTGAAATCACAATAGCGAAACCTAGCATCGGAGCCAGCCCATTCATTCACTGTCGGAAACGTGACCGCCCATGACTAGCCTGAGAAACGCGATGAGTGCGTTGGGTCCCTGGGCCCGGCATGAGTTGATCCATGTGATCATCGACACCCCCGCGGGCAGCCGGAACAAATTCAAGTTCGACAGCGAAAGCGGCCTGTTCAAGTTGAGCCGGATTCTTCCCAAGGGGCACCACTTCCCGTGTGAATTTGGGTCGATTCCCGGCACGCGGGGAGAAGATGGCGACGCCCTCGATGTCGCGGTGCTCAATATGGAAGCGAGTTTCGTTGGCTGCCTTGTCACGGCTCGGCCGATCGGGGTAATCAAGGCCGTGCAATGGGAACAGCGCCGGCGCATTCAGAACGATCGCCTCATCGCCGTGCCGGTAACGCCTGTCAATCGGCCTCAGGCGCGTCGATTGAGTGATATCGATCGAGAACAGCTGGACGGATTTGAACAGTTCTGCGAAGCCTATAATCGCGCGCAGGGGCGGCGTTTCGAAATCACCGGTCGGCAAGGACCGCAGGCCGCTCTGCGGCTGATCCGAGCAAGCATTGCTCCCGTGGCACGCGCCACCGGCAAGGGCTAGTCAATTAAATGAGCGGACGGACTCGCCCCGGAATTCCCATCGCGCACTCGAGCATCGCACGATCCCAACCACCGCTCTCGGCGGCGGCGCCGTAAGTCGAGGCCAGAAAATCGAGCAGCAGACCGTCGGGATCGGCAGCGCTGCGAATCTGGTCGTACGGCAATATGAATATCCTGAGCGTGCCATCGTAATAGGCACCTTCAGTGACTGGCGAATTGCGGAATCCGTCGGGCTCCGGGTACGCATAACTATAGAAGGCAGCACGCGGAAAAGCCTCATTACCCGGCCAGAATCCGGCGCTGCTGACCTCATGCGAATAGGCCTCGCGCACCACGGCGTCTGACAGCCCAGGAATACCGCCCGGATGGCGTGGAGCCGGCCGCCCGGAGAAGCGAGTGACGGCAAGATCGAAGCTACCCCAGAAAAAATGCACCGGGCTCGCCTTGCCGAGGAAGCCACTTCGGAATTGCTTAAGCACGCGATCCACTTGAACAAGGGCGCGCCAAAAGCGGTGCGCAGCGGCGGCGTCGTAGTCTTCGTGAATGCGGTCTTTGGAAAACGCCAGCGGGTCCGGTAACTCGCTCGGCAGTTCGTTAATTGAGACTGAAACTCCAATGCCATTCAGGGCATCGAGCACTCGAACGTAAAAATCAGCGACCGACTGCGGTTCCAATGCAAGTTTTCGTTCCGCGCCCTGACTCGACCGGATCTGCAAGCAGTGGCTGACAAAGTCGAACTCGGCCTCGAAAATTTCGTGGCCAAACGATACCGGTCCGGTGCCCAGGCCGCGCGCAGTGACGTAGAGCGGAACCTGCCAGCTGTGGTTGAGCCACGGAGTCAGAGACAGCCTGACCTTCCCGATAATTTGGGTCCACAGATGCAATGTCGCCACCGTGGTGCGCCAGCTTGGATAGGAGAGATCGGGCCAAATATCGGCGTTGCGATCCATTGAGTGCCTCTGAGGTGTGTACTTGGTTTTTGCGGCAATTGATCTGCGGAACGGACGGCTTGCGGCTCGACGCGTCATTATTGCCCGACCGGCTAAACGCCGCTCCCAGCGTAGCGGACACCGTGTGGGTCTGCGCTCGCCCGTGGCTTCAGCTTCCCGCGAGATGCCGATCTGCCTGCACCCGGACAAGTTTTGCGGCGCAGTGCTTGAAGAAAGCCGGTGGCCCGCGCTTAAGCTGCTGTTGCGGCACAACAAATCCGCTGCGCGCACGGCGCCGCATCGAACCCGACCAGCCCGTTCCCCGCCTAATCCCAAAGGATGCCCTGCCCCGACCCGGAAAGCCGTCATTGCTACCGTTCGGTAGACTTAAGGACCTGCGGGACTCCCCGCGGACCGCAGGCCGCCCAAGCTGAGCGGAGACTGTAACGTGACTGCCAACTATGGGAATAAAGTGGAAGTCTCAGGAGTCTTATGGCGTATGGGCGCTTTAAGGGTTGTCGCGATCGCCCTGCGGGAACCGCCCGATGAATGACAAGCGCCGTCGGTTCGAGGCGCAGGTCTTACCGCACCTGGACGGGGCCTACCGGTTTGCACGGTGGCTGGCCCGGTCTGCTGTGGGCGCCGACGACGTCGTACAGGAGGCCATCCTTCGTGCCTATCGGAGCTTCGACAGCTTGCGGGGCCCGGATGCCAAGCCCTGGCTGATGACCATAGTCCGGAATTGTCATTTCACGGCGCGCAAAAGGGAGCAGCAACATGCCTTGGAACCGCTGCCGGACGAGTACGCGGATTCCGACGAGCCCACCCTGTTGGCCACCACCCCCGACCCGGAATCTGCCGTGATCCAGCAGGATCAGCAGGAAACCCTGGCCAGACTGGTCGCAGGGCTGCCCGGCGAATTTCGCGAGGTCTTGGTGTTGAGGGAAATGGAGGATATGGACTATCGCCAGATTGCCGCGGTGATCGGCATCCCGCTGGGAACTGTGATGTCCCGGCTGGCGCGCGCTCGGGCCGCGCTCAGGAAACAATGGCTGTTGGAATCGGGAGAGACGCGTGCTGTGCCCTGAATCCCTGCGTGTGCAGGCCTACTTCGACGGCGAAGTCGACGCCCTCGGAAGCGCGGATCTCGAGCGGCACCTGGAACACTGCGCCGAGTGCCAACAGCTGCGGAGCGAATTAGAACTGCTCCGTGCGGCGCTGCGCCAGCAGGTACCCCGCGCCCAAACGCCGCCGGCATTGCGCACCCGTGTGATGCATGCCCTCGATCGGGAAAGTGCCGCTGAGGGGGCACCGCCGACGCCGCCGGGCCGATCATTCTGGCAACTGCGGCCGTTCTGGATGGGCGCCCTCGGCGGCCTCGCCACCTCCGCCGCCGTCGCGACGCTCGCGTTCTTGTTGCTGTTGCCTTCGGCCACAAATCCCGTGGTCGACGAGGTGCTCACGGCACACGTCAGTTCGCTCATGTCGTCCCATTTGATTGACGTCGTATCGACGGACAAGCACACGGTGAAGCCGTGGTTTGCAGGGCATACGGACGTATCCCCCGCGGTGGCCGATTTTGCGGCCCAGGGTTACAAGCTGGTGGGCGGACGCATCGATTACCTGCGCCACCAGCGTGCGGCGGTCGTGGTCTACGAGCACGGCCCGCACATCATCAATGTATTTTGTTGGGCGGCATCACCCGGGTCCCTGCCCGGCAATGCGACCCGCAATGGCTATCATCTGGTCTTTTGGAAGAGCGGGGACCTGGCCTACGCCGCGGTCTCGGATACTGGCTGGCCGGAATTGACGGGATTGGAGCGGCTCTTGGTGGGCATAGAATCAGGCGCACCGTCCTCCTGATCTTTTTCCAAAGGCGGGAATAAATCCGCACGACGCAGAGTCTTCACTCCTGTACCCCTCATCAGGAGAGCGCTGTGTCAGAAGATTCCCCGGATTATTCCCGTCGCGGTGCCCTGAAGTGCCTGGCCTATGGGGGTGCAGGCACGCTGTTTGTGCTAGCCGGCGGCGTCTTCACCCCGGTCGATCTCGCCATGGCGTCCACAGACGATGCGGCCGCCAATAAGAGCCTGGGCCGCCCTCTATTCGTGCAGATCAGCGACACGCACATTGGCTTCAACAAGGACGCCAATCCGGACGTCGATGCAACCCTCAAACAAACCATCGCACTCGTGAACGCGATGGCCGAGCAGCCGGCACTTATCATCCACACCGGGGACATTACGCATCTATCCAAGCCCGAGGAATTTGACCACGCGCAGCAGATGCTCGGACTGCTCCGCGTTACCGAATTGCACACGGTGCCCGGCGAACACGATACCAGCGACCCAACGGTCAGCGAATACTTCAGCCGGTTCGGCAAGGCATCCAACAACAAGGGCTATTACAGCTTTGATCACGCCGGCGTGCACTTCATTGCGCTGATCAACGTACTGCAATTCAAGCCGGGCGGCCTCGGGACCCTGGGCGCCGAACAACTCGCCTGGGCCGCCGAAGACCTGAAGAGCCGCTCGTCCAGTACGCCCATCGTGGTATTTGCCCATATGCCGCTGTGGACAATCTATGAGCCCTGGGGCTGGGGCACCGGGGATGCCGACCAACTCATGCCCCTCCTGCGTCGCTTTGGATCCGTCACCGTCCTCAACGGCCACATTCACCAGATCGTGCAGAAGGTCGAAGGCCACGTGACGTTTCACACGGCCCGCTCCACGGCCTACCCGCAGCCGGTAGCTGGCATCGGCAATGGTCCGGGACCGCTCAAAGTGCCTCAGGACGAGCTGACCAAGATGCTGGGGATCTCAAGTGTTTCCCTGGTAAGGCAGCCGCGCTCGCTGGCACTCAGCGACCTGACAATTGGCTGATCCCCTGTTAATTCAACCGGAGATGAGTAGTGATGAGTCAACTAACAGCGCTTGCGACACTGAGAGCCATCAGCTTGATGACCCTATGCGTGGCGGGGGCATGCGGCGCAGCCGCCTCGGCAGTGCCCGGATCCACACAGATCGTCGTCAAGGATTTCATGTTTCAGCCCATGTCGCTGAGCGTCCCGGCCGGCGCCACAGTCACGTGGACCAACAGGGACGACGAGCCGCACACCGTCAGGAGCGACACGGGATTGTTTGGCTCCGGGGCCATGGACACCAACGAAAGCTACTCGTTTAGGTTCGACACGCCCGGCACCTATCACTTCACGTGTTCGATCCATCCGCGCATGGTCGGCACCATCCTCGTGCAAAAGGCCCCGTAAGGCATGCGGCCTTAAGTGTCGCGGTAATCCGGCAGCTTTGGCGGCTAGCAATATCGGTACCTAAATATCTGCCAATTCGGCGCCCGGTGTCGTAACGTTGAGCGGCGGACACTCCGTGCTTGCTCGCGTGGCAACGCTTCCTGACGCGGACTGCCCTGCCGCCATCGCGCGGGCGCGCAGAATCCGCTTAGAGGCGCAACGGCTGCGAGAGGGCAGATATGGAAGCGGTAATCGAAACCGACATCCCCGGGCGCCTCGACCGGTTGCGCTGGGGACGATTCCATACGCTGGTCGTCCTGGTGCTTGGAATCACCTGGGTGCTCGACGGTCTGGAGGTGACCCTCGCGGGTTCGGTCTCGGGAGCGTTGAAGTCCAGTCCGCGGCTGCACCTCAGCGATATCGAGATCGGCATGGCGGGGAGCGCCTATCTGGCAGGCGCCGTGGTTGGCGCCCTCACGTTCGGGTGGCTGGCGGACCGATGGGGCAGGCGACGCCTCTTCAGCATCACGCTCGGATTGTATCTGGCAGCGACCGCGCTGACTGCATTCTCGACCGGCTTCGGCTCCTTCGCGCTTTTCCGCGCGCTCACGGGCGCAGGCATCGGCGGGGAGTATGCGGCAATCAATTCCGCCATCCAGGAACTCATTCCGGCTCGCTACCGCGGGCACACCGATTTGCTCATCAATGGCAGCTTCTGGATTGGTGCGGCGCTCGGCGCCGGCGGCGCAGTGCTGCTGCTATCACCCGGGCTGCTACCGCCGGACATGGGCTGGCGCGCCGCATTCGGGATCGGGGCAATGTTGGGGCTGATCATCCTGTATCTGCGCCGATTCGTTCCGGAGAGTCCACGCTGGCTCATGACGCACGGACAGGTACCCGAGGGTGAGCGCGTCGTTGCTTACATCGAGCAACGCAGCGCCCCGCATTCGGATGCCGGTCCGGTCGAACGCATCTCGCTCGTGTATCGCAGGATCGGGCTGCTCGATGTCGTACGCACGCTGTTTGCGACCTACCGGCGCCGTTCGGTGTATGCATTGGTGCTCATGACTTCCCAGGCCTTTTTCTACAACGCGATATTCTTCACCTATGCCCTGGTGCTGGGTCGCTTCTTCGGCGTACCGGATGAGCGGATTGGACTTTTTATCCTGCCGTTTGCCGCCGGCAACTTTCTCGGACCGCTGTTGCTTGGAAGACTGTTCGATGTGATTGGCCGTCGGCCGATGATTGCATTCACCTATGCCGCATCGGGCCTGTTACTCGCAGCCACGGCGGTATTGTTCCTGAATGGCCAATTGACCGCGGTCGGGCAGACCGTGGCCTGGTCGATCGTATTCTTCTTTGCCTCGGCGGCGGCGAGCTCCGCCTACCTGACAGTCGGCGAGAGTTTTCCGCTGGAAGTGCGCGCACTGACGATCGCGGTCTTCTACACCCTGGGCACCGCACTGGGCGGAATCGTCGGTCCGTGGCTGTTCGGTGCGCTGATCGGCAGCGGCGATCGGCGTGCCGTCGCCGAGGGATACGCGCTCGGCGCAATCCTCATGCTGCTCGCGGCGGCGGTGACACTCCGGCTAGGCGTCGCGGCGGAGCGACGCGCTCTCGAGGATGTGGCCTCGCCGCTTTTGCGTATCGAAAAAAGATCGACGACCTGAAGATTCCGTGCCGATCGCCTCGCCCCTGACCCGTTTGGCCGGGTGTGCCTCGTCTGGGCGGCGCGCAGCTGTGGCCACTTGTTCTATGATCGGGCACGCACGCCCGGCGCGGAGCCGGCTCGGGGGGTAAGCCTAATGTCTCAAGCGGTTTCGGCGCAGCGTCGCCCGGTCCTCAAATACGAGAACGCACTGCTCATCCTGCTGGGCCTTTCCTTCGGCTTTGCGTTTTTCGATCGGAATTCGGCCAGCGTCCTCATCCCCTACATGGCGAAGGATCTTTCGCTCACCAATACGCAGTCGGCCCTCATCAACTCGGTCCTGTCATTCATGTGGGCGCTGGGTGCCTACGTGATCGCGCGCTGGTCGGATTCGAGGGGCAGCCGCAAGCCGTTCCTGCTCGCCTTCCTTGTTATTTTCTCGGCGTGCTCGATCCTCTCGGGGCTCGCGCAGTCGTTTCCGGTGCTGCTGATCTCGCGCGCGATCATGGGCGCGGTCGAGGGTCCGTTCCTGCCGGTGTGTCTTGCCATCATGGCGGTCGAGTCGTCACCGCACCGCCGGGGCGTCAACGCCGGAATCATGCAGAACTTCTTCGCGGCGCTCCTCGGGCAGAGCCTCGCGCCGTGGCTCCTGCCGATCATCGCCGAGCAGCATGGCTGGCGTATGGCCTTCTTCGTCTCGGGCGTGCCGGGCCTGCTGTGCGCCCTCGGCATTTGGCTCTGGGTCCGCGAGCCTACCAAAGAGGCGCAGGCCGCGCTCCAGGTCGTCGCCGCCACGGGCGCTGCCGATAATGACAGGAGGATGGGCCTGTTTGACATGCTCGCGGTCCGCAACGTGTTCGTGTGCTGCCTTATTTCCATGTTCATGGTGGGCTGGTTCGTGATGGGCTGGACGTTTCTGCCCAAGTTCCTCACCTCGGTGCGCGGCATGCCGGGGCCCGCGATGGGTTCGCTGTTGAGTGTGCTGGGATTCGCTTCCGCGGTCTCCGGATTCGGTGCGCCGTGGCTGTCCGACCGCATGGGACGCAAGCCGGTGATGATCGGCTTTTGCCTGGTCGGTGCGCTGACGGCGCTGGGCGCCGTTTACTTCCAGGGTTCGACGGCGGCGCTCGGTGCCCTGCTCTTCGTGGGCTGGCTCGCGACCGGTACATTCCCGCTGTTTATGGGCGTGATTCCGGGCGAATCGATGCCGCGAAAATATGCGGCCACCGCCATGGGTCTGGTGGTCTGCGTCGGCGAAGTCCTGGGAGGCTCGGGACTCGTCGCCCTGGCGGGTAAAGTTGCGGATCTGACCCAGCTATCCAACGCCGTCCTGATGATGGCCGGATCAGGCGCGATAGGGTGCGTGCTATGTTTCTTTCTGGTTGAAACCGCACCGATCAAAGCACGCGCCCGGATCACACCGACCATGCCCGCCCAAGCCGCCTGAGTCCGGGGCGTTGGGGGGCGCGGTGTTGGCTTCCAGTCGTGAGGCCTGTCTGATTGACCTTGGACTTCCGGTACATATGAAGTTTAGGAGTGAAACCATGCCGCTGCCTGTCCGTTGCCCAATGCCCGGGCAATTCCGCTGGCTCCCCGATGCCGATTCGAGTCCCGAGGACAGGAACTGTCTGCCCGCGTACGAGACCCCACGGCTCGCCCGATGCTAAAACTATGCCTGCTGTTCGCTGGCGGCCTCACCCTGTGCGGTAGCGTCGTATCGCAGCCGCTCGGCTCGGTTGCAGAGGATGCCCGAAAGTCGCTTGCCACAATATCCGGGCATCTGTCGGTTCCGGGGCTCGGCCAGCCGGTGCGCGTGCTGCGAGATCGCTGGGGTGTCGCGCACATCTACGCGCAGAACCAACATGATTTGTTCTTTGCGCAGGGTTTTGTCGCCGCCCAGGATCGGCTGTTCCAGATGGAAATGTGGAAGCGCGCGGGACAGGGACGCCTGAGCGAGATCCTCGGTGCATCCGCTCTGAAACGCGACGTGGATGCGCGGCTGTTAATGTATCGCGGCAACATGCAAGCGGAATACGCGAGCTACGGCCCGCACGCCCGTGAAATCCTCAGCGCTTTTACCGACGGCATTAACAGTTACGTGCGTAGCCTGAGCGTTCCCGGTGGGAAGGGATTGCCGGTCGAATTCAAGATCGCCGGCTTCGCGCCCGATGCCTGGCATCCGCAGGATTGCCTGAATCGGATGGCCGCGTTCTCAATGACCGGTAATGCCATCACCGAACTGGAGCATGCTCAGGCTCTCACCGAACTCGGGGCGAGCAAGGCCTCCAAAATCCTGGATCTGGATCCGCCGATCGCCTTGGATCCCGCCCCGGAATTGGATTTGAGCGGGCTCAAGGCCGACCTGATGGACAATTTCATCGGCAGCGACCAACGAATCGTCTTTCCCGCGCACTCAATTGAGGGGAGCAACAATTGGGTTGTCTCCGGGACGCATACGCGCACCGGCAAACCACTGCTCGCCAATGATCCGCACCGTGTTGTCGGCCTGCCATCGCTCCGCTACATGGTGCATCTGGTCGCTCCCGGCTGGAACGTCATCGGCGCGGGCGAACCAGGCTTGCCGGGGGTTGCCCTGGGGCACAACGAGAACATCGCCTGGGGCTTCACTATATTCGGGCTCGACCAGCAAGACCTGTACGTCGAGGAGCTCAACCCCAAGGATCCGCGCGAGTACCGCACCGAGACGGGCTGGCGGAAGATGGAATCACACCGCGAGACCTTCTTGATCAAGGGGGCGCAGAGCCAGGATATCGAAATGAAGTTCACGCGGCACGGACCCGTGGTCTGGGAGGATGGCAAGCGTGCGCTGGCGCTGCGCTGGGTCGGGAGTGAGCCTGGCACCGCCGGCTACCTCGCCTCCCTATCTATCGCAAAGGCGCAGAACTGGGAACAATTCGAAGCGGCCGTGAAACGCTGGAAGGTTCCCTCGGAAAACCTCGTGTATGCCGATCGGTACGGAAACATCGGCGAACATTCCGTTGGCCTGGTGCCGATTCGGCACTGGAGCGGCCTGCTGCCCGTCCCGGGTGCCTCGGGCTACGAGTGGACCGGGTTCGTACCAACGGCGGACTTGCCCCATGCGTTCAATCCGGCGGCCGGTTACATCGCCACCGCCAACCACAAAATGATTCCCGAGAACTACCCGTTCAAGGTGGGATTCGAATGGGACGCCGGCTATCGCTTTAATCGCATCCGCGAGATCTTGGCGAGCGCGCAGCAGCAAAATCGCAAGCTCGGACTGACCGACATGCAAGGACTTCAGAGCGATGTGCTCTCGCTGCCGGCGATCGAGTTTCAGAAGTTGCTGCGCATGACACCGCTCCGGGAGGCTGCCGATTTATCGAGTTTCCTGCGCTGGGACGGCCAGCTCACCCGGGAGTCCGCGGACGCTGCTCTTTACGAGGTCTGGTTCAGGCATATCGGCGCCGCGCTGGCAAAGCAAATATCAGCCCAGAATGACAAGGCGTACAGGGACCTGCCGCCGAATACCCTGCTGCGATTGCTCGCCAGTCCCGACGCGGATTTCTTTGGAGCAAACCCCACCGCAGGGCGCGATCGTTTGCTGACCGACACCCTGAGCGGCGCGACCCAGGAACTCGAGCGCCTGATGGGAACCGATCGCGCTCGGTGGCGGTGGGGTACGCTCCACCAGATCTATTTCAGGCACGGTCTCGACCAGGTCTCCCCGGAAGCGGCGAAACTCCTGGATGTCGGTCCGCTGGCGCGGCCTGGCGACGGCTACACGGTTAACGCCACCTGGATGTCCTCCGACAACTGGGACCAGGCTGATGGGGCGAGCTATCGCGAGATCCTCGACGCCAGCGACTGGGACCAATCGGTCGCCGTCAATACCCCGGGACAGAGCGGGCAGCCCGCCAGTGCCCACTACTCCGACCTTGCGCCCCTTTGGGATATGGGCCGCTACTTCCCGCTCGTGTATTCGACCGCCGCCGTCAAAAGGGCGACTTCGGATGTGCTTGTTCTCGAGCCCGCCCGCTAGTGGTCGGGGGTGCGTTTTGGTAGCGCAAAGGCCCCGCCCTCCACCGCGTAGAGCCTCGGTGTTCTCCGGCCTGTAGACCCGCGGCTCAGGATCGGTGCGTGGGATCCGCGACCACGAAGCAGCCCCGGTTGAAATTGGCAGCGCAGCCATCAGCGTTGTCTGGCGCGGAGTTGAGCGATACACCTATACGTGCGCGGATGCCATGGCCGCAAGATGTAAGCATCTTAGTGCGGGAGTACTTCCATGGCGAGCAAGGCAAAACGGTCTTCCACCGGTCCACGAGGCAAGCGGCTGGACGCAATCGCATTACTAAAGGCCGACCATCGTCAAGTGGAGGCATGGTTTTCGCAGTTCTCGAAGTCCAAGAGCTCGCAATCCAAGGGACAGTATGTCGAGCGCATCTGCGATGCGCTGACGGTACACACGACCATTGAAGAGGAAATCTTCTACCCAGCATTCATAGAAGCCACAGGGGATAAAGACACCCATCACGAGGCGCTGGTCGAACATGCGGGCGCCAAGGCACTCATCGCGCAGATCCGCTCGATGTCCCCGGGCGATGACTTCTTTGACGCCAAAGTGACCGTGCTGTCGGAGATGATCAAACATCACGTGAAGGAAGAGGAGCAGCCGGGCGGTATGTTTGCCGAGGCCAAGAAATCCGACATGGATTTGCAGTACCTGGGCGAGCAAATGCAGGCACGCAAACAGCAACTTCAGTCGGCCGCCGAGGCGGCATAAGGATTTCCAATGGCAGCCAAGAAGAAGAGCGCGAGCCGGAAAGTCGAGCGAGCCATGCACGAGATGAAGCGCGGCACGCTCAAGAGCGGTCGGTCTGGCAAAAAGGTGAAGAGCCGAAAGCAAGCCATCGCGATTGGTCTCTCAGAGGCTCGCAAGTCGGGCGCTAAGGTGCCTCGCAAAAAGAAATAGCAAACAATGGGATTCCGGTCCCGTTGGGGCTAATGGATGACGGGGTGAGGGCTCACCCCGATCGACTCGTCCTACGGTGCATGACTACGTGCACGCGATGCTGCCGCCATTCGGCCCGCCAGAAAGCTCCTGCTAATTTCTTGCCCGGTCATTAAATGACCTTTACAAACAGGCCTTATAAGGCCGACACCGACATAAAGCCCCGCATCACGGACATACCCTGCGTCGCAGGAAAGCGCGTAATCCGAGGACAGCTTGGGTTGGGCGCACTGAATTGGCTTAAACACTACGATGAGGGACTCGCCATGAACAAGCTTATTGCCGGTGTACTAACCGCTGGCATCATTTTATCCAGCGCCCAGGCGTTTGCCGACGATTGGAAAACGGAGCAGACCAACAGGGATCAAAGGGATCAGTTGATGAAAGATTGCATGTCGCGAATGGCTGCACAAAACGATGGCTCGTCCAAGGAGAAGATGAAGAAGGATTGCAAAGCCGAGCTTAATAATTCAATGAACAGGGACAGCATGGTTAAGGACGACAGCACGAACCCGCCGAACTAACGAGCCGGCGAAGTCGGCCCCGGCTGCCCGCCACAGAAGCAGCCGAGGCCGATTGGCATCGCTAGCTCGATCATCCGCCGTGTCACTGGAATGAGCGACATCGAAAGGCCAGGAGCGGATCTGAACGACGTGCACATCCTCCGCCGGCGCCGACCCGCATTCGTCCACGCATTTATGCCAAGGTGGTCCTGATGTTAATTTTGGATGTGAGCGTCTGATGAACCGGACAGCGATTGGAAATCGCCAACAGCTGCGTACGCTGCTCCCCATCTAAGGCGCCTTCGAGCTCGATGACTCGTTCAATGAGCGTAATTTTGGCCTTGCCCGTTTCGCAATTGGCACAGTCTTCGGCGTAGATGCGCGAATGCCGGAGGCGCACCGTGACACTCTCCAGTGGCCAGTGCTTGCGCCGGGCATACATCGCGATGGTCATGGACGAGCACGAGCCAAGTGCGCCCAGCAGCAGATCGTAAGGCGTCGGGCCGGTGTCTGTTCCACCCACGGAGGTCGACTCGTCGCTGACGAATTCATGAGGGCCGGCGTCGATTTTCTGCGCGAATCCGCTGGCGGCGCCGCGTACGGTGACCCAACCTGGCTGTTCCTCGTCGTGCATCGCCCTCTCCTTTCAGCGGCTCATGCTACTGCCAACTGCGCGCTTTGGCATCGGCCTCTCGCGCCCCCGATATCCGGATCGGCCGGAGCAACCCCATGCTGATCAGTTTCAAGCATCGCCCCGCTCCCGCTGAGTTCGCCCGAATGGCCGGCAGTGCAGGCTCTCACTTTCCTCACAACCGTAACGGCAGCGTCCCGCTTTAGTGACGCAGTCGCTGGGCTGCGGTCCGAGGGTCACTGAATATTGGCGCCTGTGGGACGGCCAGGCGTCCGCTCACAACGCTCGCTGTTGCGCACCGCAGCGCGATCGCATTCTAAGGGAGCCGTCCATGACCCACGCATTTTCGGCGGTCCGCCGGTCCGCATTCCTCATCCTTGCCACCGTGCTTGCGGCGCTCAGCGCTTGCAATTTGGGCACGAGTTCGAGCACGTCGAAGATTGACGGCACCGTGTCGGGCCTCGCGTCAAACGGCACCCTGGTGCTCACGGATGGGACCGCGAAGCTCACCCTCCGAGCGAACGGCCCTTTCTCGTGGAGCATGGCTGGCAGCTCTTACGACATTGGGATCGACACTCAGCCTACGGGGCAAAGCTGCACGCTCTCCAATGGACAGGGCAGTACCGTGGCCGAGAGCGTGCCCGCGCTCAGCGTTGTTTGCGCCACCAATACCTACCAGATCGGTGGAACCATGTCTGGGCTGCCCGACGGCCAGCATGTGATCCTGAAGAACAATGGAGCCGACGCACTTGCCCTGAGCGCGAATGGCGCGTTCGTGTTCACCAGCCCGGTTCCCTATAACGGGACTTACCTGATCACCGTGGGCAGTCAGCCGAACCAGGCCATATGCTCCGTTACCCATGGGAGCGGTGCCGGCGTCACCGCCAAAATCTCGAATGCGAACGTGGTCTGCTCTGTGGATACCTATGCGGTCGGCGGCAGGGTCAACGGGCTTGCCGGCAACACGCAGTTGGTTCTCCAGAATAACGGCGCGGACAATCTGACCGTCAGCGCCGACGGCCCGTTCAGTTTTGGCGCTCGTGTGGCGGCCGCCGGTGCCTACGCCGTTACCGTCCTCACCCAGCCGGTCGGCGCGGTGTGCACCGTCGCGAATGCCCACGGCAGTCAGATCAGCAACAACGTCACAAACATCGTGCTCACCTGCTCACCGGAAACCTTCACGGTCGGTGGCACGCTATCCGGATTGGCAAGTGGTGCGCAGGTCACCCTGGATAACAATGGCGCCGATCCCGTGACCCTCACGAGCAATGGGTCTTTCGTCTTCGCAACGCCGCTCGCCTACCTCGGCTCCTACGACGTAACCGTCGCAACCCAGCCCCATGCCGAGGCCTGCACCGTGACGAACGGCACCGGGCCGCACATCGCAGCCAACGTGACCGACGTGAACGTCGCATGCAGCAGTAATTCCGTCAGTTTCACGTTACCCGGTACGTACACCTGGACCGTGCCGGCAGGGGTAAGCTCGGTGCAGGTCGTCGCCACGGGCGGGGGCGGCGGAGGTGGAGGCATGTACGGTGCCTACGCCGGGCAGTCGGGAGGTGCGGGGGCCGTGGTGACCTCCACGCTCGCGGTGGCTGCGGGCCAGGTGTTCACCGTCGTGGTCGGCGCCGGCGGCGGGGCCGGAACAAGCGGCCCTGGAGATACCAACGGCTGGACGTGCGGCGCGGGCGGCGGCGGCGGCGGCGCGAGCAGCATGGACGCCGGCAGCCCCGACCAAGTCATTGCCGGGGGCGGTGGCGGTGGAGGCAGCTGCAACAATGCCACGACCGGTGGCGCGGGCGCCGGCGGAATCAATGGCGCCGGCGGCAGCGGGGGCGCAGGGTTTGGCTCAATAGTGGGTGGGAGCGGCGGGAGCGGCGGCATCGGCGGCGCCGGTGGCTCCGGTTTCTTTTTCGGTTCGGGCGTCGCGGGCGGCGACGGTAACGGCGGCGCCGGTGGCGGCGGCGGGCATAACGGTGGCGGGATCTCAGGAGGCGCCGGCGGCAGCGGCTCCGGGACCGGCACCGGCGGTAATGACACTGACAATGACCTCGCCGGCGGTGGCGGTGGGGGCTATGGCGGGGGCGGAAGCGGAACCCGCCCCGGCACGGGCGGCGGTGCGGGCGGTAGCGGCGGGCCAGCCGGCACGATATTCGCTCCGGGATTGAACGGAGGCGCGAGCGCGACCAACGGTGGCGACGGCTCGGTGGTGATCACCAACACGGGTTGAAGTGGTTGTTGATAACCGTCCGCACCCTGTGAGTCGCGGGTTAGAGCTACAGGGGCGCTCCCGAGCTTAACGGCCCTATCCAACGCCCCCCTTGCGCAATTTCCGCACCCTATGTAGACTTACTACCATGGGTGAACCGGACTACCCAGTACGCCTTTCCTTCCAGACGCTGAAGGTTCTGGAAGCCTTCCTTGAGGACCCGACGGCCGAGCTGGCGGGCGCCGACGTCCGGAAGCGCGGCCACCTGTCATCCGGAACTCTTTATCCGATTCTGTTGCGCCTCGAATCCGCCGGCTGGCTCGTCAGCCGCTGGGAGAGAGTCGATCCGGCCAGCGTCGGTCGTCCACGACGGCGGCTGTACCGGGTGACCTCTACCGGCCTGCGGCGAACCAGCGAAGCGTTCGCCAGTCTAAGCAGAGGAGTATTCGCATGAGCACGCGCGATGATCTCCCGCCCGAAACGGCCCTTCGAAGCGCCGTATCGCCTTGCGCTCGATTAATTCGATTCGCCGCAGGCCGCACACCGCCCGGCCTAGCGGAGCGACTGGAAGAAGAGTGGCTCGCCGACCTCGCCGAGCAACACGGCCCTGTCAGTCGCATGCGCTTTGCGCTGGGGTGTTGCTGGGCGAAGGCAGTGATTGGCCACGATCCCCACCTCTACGGCCTGCGTCTGAGTGCCGCGCACCCTGGCAAGGCGGCCGTCATCAATGCGCTGCATCCGTCACTGTTCCCCAGACGCGCAACCGTGCTTCTGGTCATCGTCTTTTTGCACTTTGCAGCGGCACTTGCCCTGATCTATGCAATCAGGGTACGTGCATTGCCGATTCCACAGCAGCCGATGACCGGGAAGTACTATTTCGATCCAAAGCCCGTGGCACCGCCTCTGCCCGCGCCGCGTCCGCAATTCGACGACGCCACGGTGAAGATCCCTGAGCTCCCTCCGCTCGGCCCGCTGTCCGGCGCCGCAGACTCGTTCCAGTCCATTGCTCCGCCCACCGCCTCAGTGCCGGCACCGAGTCCGGGGCCGGTGCGCGTGTCTGGGGGCATTGGCAAAGGCTTTCCAAATACCGCCGACTTTTACCCGCCCGGCGCCATCCGTCTGGGCGAAGCCGGTCTTACGGCCGTGAGCGTGTGCGTGGACGACCAGGGGCAATTGACCACCGATCCGAAGATCGCCGTCTCGTCGGGAAACTCACGACTCGACGGCGGCGCCCTGGCGCTGGCACGCGCCGGCTCCGGCCACTATCGCAGCACCACCGAGAACGGCAGGCCAATAAGCGCCTGCTTTCAGATACGAGTGCGCTTCACTCTCAAGAGCTGACGGATCCGGCCGGCCGGCGGCTGATCCGGTTAGTTCACCACGGTCGGGAATTCGAGCATCCCGAAACCCGGCGCCTTCGAGATCCGCAGCATCACCAAGCTGTTCGCCTGCCCCAAGCCAAGACCACTACCCGGTCTAACGATAACGCCAGCTCGTGAGGTCGGCGTCCTTCGGAGCGGTCGACTTGATCCGCTCGAGGATGAGCGGCAGGTACTGATAGTTGTAGTGCAATCGCGAGTAGGCGTTTGCTAGCTTGGGATCGCCGTTCCAGCAGTGCTCCGCGCGGTCGCCGTAGGCCACGGTTCCGCCCCACGCGGGCTTCAAAGCTTCGAGCCGCTGCTGTGCGTAGTAAACCGCGTCGGTCAGATAGTAGTTGTCGGCCGTGCCGACGTAGATATGGATTTTTCCCTGCAGCTTGGGCGCGAGGGTCGCCCAGTCGCGCTCGATGATGTGGGTCAGGTCGTAGTGTTCGCGCCAATACTCGGCGACGCTGTGATCTATCAGGCCGGTTTTCTTGTCGAAGATCGGTTTCGGGTAGCCGTTGCTGCCCACCGGACTGAACACCGCCTGCCAGATGTCATACTGCTGGCCCGAGCGCGTATTGTCCCCCAACGCCAATTCCATGTGGTTGGTATCGCGCTGGGTCGCAAACACTTCGCCGAGATAGTTTCGGAACGCCGGGCGCTCGACCGACGAGGCCTCGCCTGTCAGTTGGTAGGCGTTGTCGTCCTTGTACAGATTGATGACGGTGTAGGCTTGAAAATCGATCGGATCGGGACAGGCGACAAACGCGCCGTTGTACATGTCCGGGTAGAACACCTGGGTCGCGAGCGCCTCCCAGCCGCCGGTTGACCCGCCGTACGTGAACCGTGCCCAGCCGGCGCCGATGCCGCGAAAGCGCCTTTCGATCTCGGGAATCAACTCCTGGTTGATGGCGTCGCCATAGGGACCCAGATTCGCGGAATTGACCGCATAGCTATCGTCGTAATACGGATTGGCGTGCTGGATCTCCACGACCAGGAAACGCGGGAAGTCGGCCGCTGCCCATTTCTGGTACGACGCGTACGCCTCCTGCTGCTCGATGCGGTTGTAGCCTTCGAGATGAAAGCGATTGGAGTACACCGGCTTGAGATTCGGATCCGGCGGCTCGACGCGAAACTCGGAGATATCCTCGGGAAAGTGCCCGTGAAAGACCATCAGCGGATAGTGTGTCTTGGGATGGGAGTCAAAGCCCTTCGGCAACAGCACGTGCGCGCCGAGGTAAACGTCGCGCCCCCAGAACTTGGAGAGCAGTTCGCTGCGAATTCTTATGTGCTTGACGAATTCGGTGTCGGCCTTTTCGGTGGCGGGCGGCACCTCCTGATCGAGCGCCAGACTGAAGGTCTTCGGGTGCGCAGGATCGATATGCAGCTTCGTGGGCTTGGAGTACAGATTCCCCGGCTTGCTCGCCCACTGTTGGCCTTCGCCACGGTCGGGGGGCAGCTTCAGGGTTCGCCCGTCCGCCAGGTGAAACGTCTCGTAGCGATTTAGCACCGCCTGCACGTAGTAATCTCCAGCGGGCAGGTCCGCCAGTTGCGCTGCCGGCCAGCCGAAGGCGTGGTCATCGATGACGGCGGCCTGGCCTGGCGCGAGTGCCTCGACATTGGTTCCAAAAAGGTAGGGCGACGCCAGCATCTCGTTCTCCGCCACGTGCGTGCGCGGCTCTCGCGACATGTCCTTGCTGAGCAGCAGCACCAAGCGCCCATCGAGTGGCGTGGAACTCCTCGATTTTGGAAAGCTCACCTCAAAACGCGAGCCGGACGTGGATTGCGTCGGTGCCGTGCAGCTTGCCGCAGCGACCAGCCCGAGCGCTACGGCCAGGATCGGAAAACGCATGAAAATACTCCCCACCTTTTATCGTTATCGTTCCATGCTAGCACAGGCTTGCGCCGAAGCTTTCGCACCGCCGTCGGGCCCCGCCAGCCGATTAACTCGTGGAATTGCACCACCGACAGCGTGTCGGTGGAATCTTCCACGCACAACCGGATATTGCTTACGGATCGTTGACGCTGGTTTGGGTCAAATGAGAGATAAGATTCGTAGTCGGCCTGGGATTTTCTTCACTACGGCATGCAGCCAAGGACAACTGTCATGATTGCCCACACCAGCGTTGCGGTAAGCAACTTTTCCAACGCCAAGACCTTTTATCGGGACGTGTTAAGTGCGCTTGGATACCAGAACAACATGGAGGCCGGTCGTTCCGCCGGATTCAATGACGGCAAGAACACCGATTTCTGGATCAGCGAAGAGACCACCGTAGTACCCACGCACGTGGCCTTCCGAGCGCGCAGCCGCAAACAGGTGGAGGCTTTTCACAAGGCGGCTCTGGCGGCAGGGGCTAAGAATAACGGTAACCCCGGTTATCGTGATTATTCGCCGGGCTATTTTGCAGCCTTCGTATTAGACCGGGACGGCCATAATATCGAAGCCGTCTGGTTCGACCCCCGCAAAGAAAAGTGAGTTACCGATCCTCCGCTAGGGTGCTCCGGCACCCTGCGGCGAGGTAACCGGGGCGCGATCCGGTCTCACAAATGGCATGCGTGCGCAGAGGGAGCGCCCTGCTGAAGCGCTAGACGCGGAATTTCATAGCGCGGTCGGCGCCTAGTTCCACCCTAAATTCCATTCAGCAGCACCAGCAGCCGAGCCCAGGCCTTCTCCGCCTGGTCGCGGTTGTAGACCTTCGAATCAAGGGGGCACCAGCCGTGCTGAGTGCCCGCATACACTTCCACTTCGGCCGAGAGGTGCGCGCGCTCGAAGGTTTCGCGCAGGGTGGTCTTGGAGTCCGGCTCGCGTTCATCATCGTTGGCCGCGATCGCGATCAGGTAGTTTGCCTTGGTCTGCGGTATCAAAAGATGCGGACTGTCGGCGTCCTTGGTGACCAGGCCGCCGCCATGAAACGTTGCCGCGGCCCCGATGCGGTCCGCCCGTGCCGCGGCAGTGCGCAGCACCAGCGGGCCACCCATGCAGTATCCCGTAGTCCCGATCTTCCGCTTCACGTCGACGGCAGCGTGCGAGTCCAGCCATGCCACGAACGCTTTCGCATCGGTCGCCGCGGTCGTCGGCGTCAGCGAATGCATCTGCGCCATAAGTGCGTCACGGGTCGCGGGATCGCTGAAGTCTGCATGCTCGGGAGAGGTCGGAGCCTTGTGGATCCTGTAGAAAGGATTGATCACCAGCACCGCGTACCCGGACTCCGCAAGCCGTGTGGCCATGGTCCGGAAAGCCGGGCGCAGGCCGAAGATATCCGGCCATATAAGCACCGCGGGGAATTTGCCCTTGAGCGGGTGAACGATATAGGCATCGGCCACGCCGTCCGGCGTTTTTATCTCCACCTCCTCGCCCGTTGTTTCCATGGCGCCGGCGGACCTTGGAAGCATCGCCACCAGCCCGGCGCCGAGCGCCATCGCCCCAAACTGCCGCCGGCTCAGCTCCCCGCGCCGCGCGAATTCCTCGAGATCGTCCTGCTGGCACATCGCTCCGCTCCTGAAGAGTGATGACTCATCATTTATGCTCAACGAGGCACGCGGCCTCTAACATTTGCCCGGATTGCGCAATCTTAATCTAGACTTAACAAAAGCGCCGGGGTCGCTGGAGTCAGCGGCTACTTGCCAGACTCGTGCTTGGCCACCAACACCTTGCCCGTACCGGCGTCAACCCTCAATTCCTCCATGCCCGCTTTGCCGCCTTCTTTTACGATGAGTGTCCAGAACAGGCAGCCGCCTTCCACTTGGAGTTCCGCGCCGACAACTTTCGCAGGCGACTTGACATGCGCAAGCGCTCTTTTCTCGGCCTCTGGCTGTTTAACCTTCGCCAGGCCGGCGAGTTGCGCATCGGTGGCATCTTTGGCGGGGTGAATGGAACAGGTTGGAGTCGCGGCATAGGCGGGCGTCTGCGCCAACGCTGTGATCAACATGCCAATGGTCAAAGTTCTGTTCATATGGAATTCCGGTCCGACCTAGCTCGGAGGTGACTTGACATAAGTGGTGCCTAGTTGGCGTAGACTGGATGCGTATTAATGTGACTCGCAAGCCCCCCACTGTTAGACGACAATCACATCACGTAGCCGCCCGCATCCTGGCTACTAATTTTTTGAAGAACCACGCAGCTGTCGGCGCGTGGGGACAACTTTCACCCCAATCACGATTTCAACATTGTATGCGCGTTAGGTACTTTTTCCACGTAGGAGACCGCCGACATTTTACTGATCGAGCCCGTGATAAACAGACGCGATACCTGACAGCGTCCGGCCCGGTGGAAGCGGCCACACCTATGACTACAGATTGAGGGTGTTGGGCGTATAACAACTCGACACGGCTGTGAGCCGTTTTTGGAGAGGCATCATGAAGAGCGTTCGTGCGTCGATCCTGCTCGCTGGGGAGATTCAAAAACTTGGCCTATTAATTGCGCTAATCATCGGCAGCATAGGCTTAGCGCATGCTCAATCCTTCATACCCAAAAACATACTCGTCATCATGACGGATGATCAGCGGTGGGATACGGTTGAGCAGATGCCCAATCTCACCAGCATCGCAGCCCAAGGCGTCACCTTCCCAAATGCTTTCATGACCACTCCGCTGTGCGGGCCCAGCAGATCGATGCTGTATTCAGGCGGCTATCTCTCTCAAAACACCGGAGTACTTGGGAATAATCCTCCTAATGGAGGAGCAAAGATATTCAATGATCACGATAACCTGGGAATGCTGCTGCAAGCAGCAGGCTACAGGACTCAATTCGTCGGTAAATGGATTAATGGCTATGAAGGAATGAGTAAGTATGTCCCGCCTGGCTGGAGTCAGTGGATCGGCAGGCACTCATTCGCAACGGTCGCAAACTGGTCTTCATTTCAGTACGTCATAGGAACCAGTACCCAAACTTCCAGCACTGGTACTATTGTCACCGCTAAGGAATACACGACCTATTATGAAAGAGATCAAGTACTGAGCTTTCTTAGCAGCACCCCTACTACTCAGCCATTCTTCATTTTTTGGGCTCCCAGCTCTCCTCATCCTCCAGCCGTTCCGGCACCAGAGGACGCAGACCTTTTCGCTAATTACGTGTACAGAGGTCGCGGCTACAACGACCCGAACCTAAGTACAAAGCCTTCCTGGGTACGCCACTACACTCCTCCGGCGGGACCCTATGGGGATGGGTTCGTCAGAAATCAGTTGCAGTCCATACAAAGCGTCGATCGTTCGGTTCAATCCGTGATCGACGAACTTGAAAACGCTGGGTCTATACGACAATACCGTAATCATCTTTACCTCGGATAACGGCTATATGTGGGGTGAGCACGGTCTGTGGGGTAAAGATAAGGCTTACCAAGAATCACTGAAAATACCCTTAATTGTACTGTGGCCGGGTATAGCAACCACATACCGACAATAGCTTGATCGCAGCAAGTCTTGACATAGGCCCGACGCTGTTTGATATCGCCGGAATTAACAAGACCACAGACGGAATGAGTTTGAAGCCGCTACTGGAGACAACCGGAGCCCCATGGAGAACCGATTTCTTCATCGAAGCTGCGGATAATAATCTCGGTGGCAATGCGATTTGGGCAGGCTTGCAAAATAGTCAATACAAGTATGTTAAGTACTGGACAGGTGAGGAGGAACTCTACGATCTCAATGCTGATCCCTATGAGTTGATTAACCTGCAGGCTGACCCCGCGCACGCCGCAGTTAAAACTGACATGTCGACGCGCACACAAGATTTACGTGGATTGGCAATCATTCCGGTTGGTAAATTCCCGGCCGCCAAGGTTGGGGTGCCATTCCAATTTCAGATGAAAACGTGGGGCGGTAAGGCTCCCTTCAACTGGACAAAAAGTACCGGAACCTTCCCCCCGGGAATTACATTGGATGCCGCGAGCGGTCTTATCTACGGGACCCCTACGGCTAAGGGCACTTATCAGTTTTCATTACGAACTTTTTGATTCGTCGCTGGCTACCCAGACCGGAAAACCCAAGACGTTTGTGTCTAAAGTGATGAAAATAATTGTTAGTTAACCAGACGGCGCATGGAAGTAGGCCGTGGGCCTGCAAAGGACAGCGAGGCCCATCGCCGTTGTTCCCGGTAGGAGTTGTCGCCTGGGTTGAATGACGCCTTGAGGCGCAGATCCCAATCAGGGGCGTATTAATTAAGCGCGCGATGGGCCGCGATTACCGGTAGCGCGTTGTACCAGTCATACGCCGCGGAATTCACCGGATTGGGCACCCGCATCCAGAACATGTAATTCACATGCAGCTTGCTGAGCGCAAAGTTGTAGAGCTCCAGCATCGTCCAGTCCTTGGTCGAATAGCCGCCGGTCATGTGCGGCTGCGCATAATTGATGTCCTCACACTGAATGAACAGCGGCATCTTCCCAGCGAACTGGCTGTAGTAGGGATACGCCATCGTTTCGAGCGATTGGTTGTCCGGCCAGACGTCCGGTCCGCCCATGACGACCCCGAGGGGCGCCACGGCCGCTGCAATCGTGCCAATGTAGGACTGGTTGCCCACCAAGAAATTCATGTACCAGAACACCCGGGATGTGGGCAGGCTCACGGTCGAGGCCTTCAGCATGCTGATTAGCGCATCCCGATACTTTTCGGGCGTGTAGCCGAGCGTCTTGAGCGTCGCGGAGTCCAGGCTTAGAGCGCTCTCCTGATTCGCGAGACCTTCGAAATTGCTATTGCTGTCGATCTGCGCCCCGAGCGCCTTGATCAGCGCGTTGTAGCGCGTAACGACCGTAGGAGACCAAAGCTCCAGAGTGTATCCGCCTGCTTTATTATGGACCTCGAACGAGTCCAAATAGGCGGGTCCGGCTTTCTCAGCCTTAAACGTCTTGTAGTCGATCACTACGACGAGGCGCGTGCCATTTGCCGCCGCCCACGCCAGGTCGGACTTGATTGCCGAGAAATCGTATACACCCTGGGTCGGTTCAAGTAAGCGCCAGAGGTAGCGTTTAGCGATCCCAGTCATTCCAGGCTGTAAGGCGGTCGCCATGGCAGCCTGACTGTCGGCGTTGTGGACCATTATCGTGTAATGACCCGGATGGTATTTCCTGCCCGAAGCCAGATTCATAACCGGCGCGGTCGCGTCGCCACAGGCGTCTGCGCTGCTGAGCGCCACGGGTGCTGTGACGGGGACGGCATCATCGAGGCTGCTGCCGAGATAAATGTGCACATTCGAGCTGCCCGTGTCGCGCAGGCACAGTTTTGCGTCGGCACTCGCGGAGAAGCTCACGCCATCGGCGCCACCCGGCCACACCTTGAATATTGCGCCCAGCGAGGTCGGCGTTAACAACTTCGCACTGTCGGTGCCTTCCAACGCAGTGCTCAGCACGCCCGTGATCGGCACGTCGGATTCAACGATGCCGCTAAATTGCTGGCTTGTTTTGCCAGCAATCAGCCGAATCTGCCACTGCTCAGTATTGACTCGCGTGATCAGCAGGCCGCTGTCGGGCGGCAGGGTTTGCGCCATGACGAAGGGTGACAGCAGTGAGCTAAGGGCGAGAAACTTCAACGCGGACAATTTCATAATTCTTCCCTGAGTGAATCGGTCGCGACGACAAACAACGCGCAAAAATACCTAACGGTCATCGCCCAATAATGTGCATCGGCACTAGATTTTGAACCGAGACCGACACACGTCCCCCGTGGCCCGATCGATTCGCGCGTGTAATATAGGGAGCCAGAAGAATTTTTGAACCTGTCGACAACTTGCGACACCTCGGGCCCGGAGGCTTGGCGCGACGCGGGAAGGCGTGTGACTTAACGCGCAATTCCAGGGAGGACTTTCGCGCGCGGGACTATTTCTACGCGGTAGAGTGGGTGATCCGCAGATTCACCGATCCGGGCATGACGCGCCTTATGGGGCCGCCCTTTTTCCGATCGAGCGCAGCCGTGCAATGCCTCGCCTCCTGGTTTGTAGGACACGACCATGCAATGCGGTCCTGCCGGGCCGGAATCTGAACTTGGCGGAGGTGAAGCCCTCGCATTACGGTAAAACGACCGGCACGGCTGGAGGCGGGGATTGGCGGGGATTGCAGTCGGGGCCAATACGGGGCAGATTTCACCCTCTAAGGGGATAATCAATAATCGGGGGGCTGCGATGGGTGCATTTAAGGAGCCGCACGGCGGCAAGCTTCAGGAGTTGTATCTCAGCGAGTCCGCCGCGGAACAGGAGAAGCTTGCAGCGCGTGACTATCCTTCCTGGAATCTCACCGACCGACAGCTGTGCGATCTCGAGTTACTGCTGAACGGCGCCTTTTCACCACTCGACGGCTTCCTGGGGCGTGCCGACTACGAATCGGTCGTTTCTTCCATGCGACTGGCGAACAAGCTGGTATGGCCGATTCCGATCAATCTCGACGTGTCGGCGGAATTCTCCGCAAAGCTTCACGAGGGCGACCGCGTTGCACTGCGCGACCCGGAAGGCGTGCTGATCGCGACAATGCAGATCAGCGATCGCTGGCAACCCGACAAGACCAAAGAAGCCCAGAGCGTGTATGGCACCGATGACGAGGCGCATCCCGGTGTGCACCATCTCATGCACAGCACCGGCAACATTTATATCGGCGGCCCGTTGCGCGGCGTTGAGCCGCCAACGCATTATGACTTCAACTTGCTGCGCGATTCGCCATCAGAGCTTCGAGGTCGCTTCCGCAAGCAAGGCTGGCGCAAGGTGGTGGCGTTTCAGACGCGAAACCCCATGCATCGGGCGCACCAGGAACTCACGTTCCGCGCCGCACGCGAAACCGAGGCCAACCTCCTGTTGCATCCCGTCGTTGGCATGACGCGGCCCGGCGATATCGATCACTACACGCGCGTGCGCTGCTACGAACACATGATGAAGCACTATCCGGAGCAAACCACTGCGCTCAGTCTGCTCAACCTCGCGATGCGGATGGCCGGGCCCAGGGAGGCTCTGTGGCACGCCATCATCCGCAAGAACTACGGCTGCACTCATCTGATCGTCGGTCGCGATCATGCCGGACCTGGGGTCCGCGGCAACTCGGTGCCGTTTTACGAACCCTACGCCGCCCAGCATCTGCTCAAGGAGTATGAGAGCGAAATCGAGGTGACCGTCGTGCCGTTTCAGGAGATGGTTTACGTCGAGCAGAAGGCACAGTTCGTCCCGGAGGACGAGGTTACGCCCGACATGAAGGTTCTGCGCATTTCCGGTACCGAGTTCCGGCGCCGCCTGCGCGAAGGGCTCGAGATCCCGGAATGGTTCTCATATCCGGAGATAATCGCGGAGCTGCGCAGCACCCATCCGCCGAAGCACCGGCAAGGCCTTACGGTTTTTTTCACGGGTCTTTCGGGTTCGGGCAAATCGACCATTGCGAACGCCCTGCTCGTCAAGCTGCTTGAAGTCGGCACACGCCGCGTGACGATGCTCGACGGCGATCTCGTGCGCAAGCACCTGTCGAGTGAGCTCGGCTTCTCGCGCGAACATCGTGACCTCAATATCCTGCGGATCGGCTACGTTGCCTCGGAGATCACCAAGTACGGCGGTGTCGCGATCTGCGCACCGATTGCACCCTATGCCGCAACCCGGCGCCGGGTTCGCGAGATGGTGGAGGCAAACGGCGGCTTCGTTGAGATCCACGTTGCAACGCCGATCGAAACATGCGAGCAGCGCGATCGCAAGGGGCTATACGCCAAGGCGCGAGCTGGGATCCTCAAGGAATTCACCGGCATAAGCGATCCATACGAGGAGCCGCAAAATCCCGAGATGCGCATAGACACGCGGGATCTGTCCCCGGATCTCGCCGCCCACCGGATCCTTGTGAAACTGGAAAGCTTGGGCTATATCCGCTGAAGCACCGTTCCGGCCAGTCCGCCGAAGGTCACACCATGTCTACCCACGAGAAAGCCGAATACCAGATCCTCATCGACCACGCGTCATCTTACATCCTCGATCATGCGACGGCCGCGGGGGTCGAGCTTCTGCCACTGCAGTGGGATCGCGGCGTGTCGGGGATGACGACTGCGACGCACCGCGTGAGTGTCGCGACCCGCGATGCGTCGGAAGAACTTCAGGTCCCACACGAATGGCTGTCGATCGATAGCCCCGGACACAATCGCTTTCGCACTGAAGTAGAAGCGCTGCTTGCGCGTTTGCGAGCCGGAGCCCGATCCGCTCGTCCATAGCTGCCACGTTCTTGGTCGATGTAGCCTAAGCGTCCGCCTACGAGGCGATGAGAAGACCTCCGACGCGCTACCCAGAAAGCTCGGACAACCGCGGCCTGGAAGGTCGTAGGTAACTGTTGTTTTGCTATTAAATGGCCTTTAGAAGTGCGGAATATCGGACAGAGGCGGACATAAAGCCCAGCATCCCTTCCATATCCTATGCAGCAGGTAAGCGTTTTTTCCGGCTTAGGGCTTAGGTAGGCCGGAATTAGACGGTTTGAAAGGACTCAACACGTCTCAACTTTAAGGAGACCCTCATGAAGAAGACACCTCTGCTGATCGCCGCGATGGCATGTTCGTTGGCCACAATGACGCCGTTGGCTGTGCTCGCCAGGCCCGACGCGGACACGGTCAATGCCGATACCAGCAATACACAAGCGCCAGTCGATACCAAGGATTCCTCGATCAAATCGTCGATCAAGGCGAAGTTCGCTGCCGACTCGTACAACGACTTCGCCTTGTCGCACATTGACGTCGATGTCAACCACCACGGTGTCGTGGCTTTGGAGGGCAAAGTCCCCAGCCAGGAAGCGGCCGACCGGGCCGTTTCGATCGCACGCGGGACCGATGGGGTACGCGAAGTGAAAAACCAGCTGAAGGTCTGGTCTCCGAACTGAAGTTAGATTTCAGGCCCGGCCGCGGCGCGGCGTTCGCGCGCCGCGCTTTCGGGCAATCGAGTGGGAGTTGAAGTTTCCGAACCGGGAGGCGGGGAGGTGCCGGCGCAATCCCGGGATTTCCAGATACGCCCAAGTCGACCCTGCTCCAACCCAAGGAGCCTTAAGAGAGTGGATCTTCCTGAAGAACGCTGGGGCTTAAGCCCGGATTAGACATCGACGCGCCTGGACGTTGTTCACACCAAGAAATGACGGCTACGCCGAATCGCCTCTCGAAACTCCGAAACCAATTGCCAGTCACGGCTTATTAATTGAGTGCGCGATGAGCTGCGATTACCGGTAGTGCGTCGAACCAGTCATATGAGGCGGAATTCGCCGGCTTGGGGACATGCATCCAGAACATGTAATTCACGTGCAGCTTGGTAAGCGCAAATTGATAGAGTTCCAGCATTGTCCAGTACTTGGTCGCATAGCCGCTGGTCATGTGCGGCTCTGCATAATTGGCTCCCTCGACCTGAATGAACAGCGGCATTCTTCCGGCGAACTGTGTGTAGTAGGGATACGCCGCGGTCTCCAGTGACTGGTTGTCCGGCCAATCATCCGGTCCACCCATGACGACTCCCAAGGGCGCCACGGCAGCTGCAATGGTACCGATGTAAGACTGGTTTCCTGTCAAGAAATTCATGTACCAGAACACCCGGGATGTGGGCAGGCTCACGGTCGCGGTGCTCAGCATGTTGATTAGCGCGTCCCGATATTTTTCGGGAGTGTAGCCGAATGTCTTAAGCGTCGCCGAGTCTAGGCTTAGGGAGCTCTCTTGATTCCCGACGCCTTCGAAACTGCCTATGCTGTCGACCTGCGCCCCGAGCGCCTTGATCAGGGCGTTGTAGCGCGCAATGACTACGGGCGACCACAGTTCCAGGGTGTATCCCCCCACCTTATTGCGGAGTTCATACGAATCCAAATAGGCCGGGCCGTCTTTCTCGCCATCGACGGTTTTGTAGGTGATCACTACGACGAAATGCGCGCCATGGCTTGTCGCCCACGCCAGGTCGGACTTTATTACCGAGAAGTTGTATACGCCTTGAGCAGACTCAAGTGAGCGCCAGGAGTAGCGCCGGACGATGCCAACCATTCCAGGTTGCTGCATAGAGGCCGTCATGAACGACTGCGCGCCGACGCCGTTGGTTATTATCGTGTAATGGCCCGGATGGTATTTCCTGGCCGACGCGGCCAGCAGCGGCGCAACCGCGTCGCCGCAAGCGTCGACGCTGCCGAGTGCCACTGGCGCCTTGACGGGGACGGCGTCGGCGAGGCTGTTGCCGAGGTACATGTGCACACTCGAGCCCGTATCGCGCAGGCACAGTTTTGCGTCGGCACTCGCAGAGAATGTCACGCCATCGACGCCACCCGGGGCCACTGCGAATATTGCGCCCAGCGAGGTCGGTGTTAACAGCTTCGCACTGTCGGTACGTTCCATTTTAGTGCCCAGTACGGACCTGATTGGCAGGTCGGATTCAACGATGCCGCTAAATTGCTGGCTTGCAGTCCCTGAAATCAGGCGAATCTGCCACTGCTCACTGTTGACGTGCGTGATTAGCAGGCCACTGTCCGGCGGCGGGTTTTGCGCCATGACGAAGGGTGGCAGCAGGGAGCTAAGAGCGAGAAACATCAATCCGGGCAATTTCATAAGCCTTCCCTGAGTGATTCGGTGGTCACGACCAACAATGCTCAAAAGTATTAATGGACATCGCTCGTTAATTTACATCGGCGCGGGATTTCGAACCGTGACCTATACACGCATCTTGTGGCCCGATCGATTCGTGGGCCCATATTAGGGAGACAAAAATAATTTGGTCACTGTCGACAACTTGCGACACCACGGGTAGGGTGTCCTGGCGCGGCGCAGCGTGGGAAAGGGCGATCAGGGCCCGTGCCACGTAGGATGCAGCCGACCAGCGCACCCACATGATCGCGCAAGGCCCGCGCCGCTGTGGGCTATATATAAGTGAGGGTAAGTGAGGGATTTACTTCGGTAGTGCGGGGCACACTGGGAGCGAAATGTGATCTGTGCATACCTGCGCGCTGAGGTCGATTCCTGTCGATACCGGCAGAGGCCGGCGGCTCGCTGGCCTGGTTTGCTGGTTAGCGAAATAGACGGTCCAACTACATTCCGGAGAACAAGTTGTTCGCATTGATCGCCCGTCTTCAGTCTCCGCGTATCGTTCCGCATGTAAGGGGATTCCGATCGCTGCATCGTTCAGCATTCACCATAGCGCTAATAGCATGGCTCACCGGTTGCGCAAGCACTCAGCCGCCCACACCGCCATCGGTGGGGCCGGAGCAAGCACGGGCCATCATCGGTGCCGCCCTGCCCCGCTCGGTGCATGATCGCGCGGGATGGACGGACGACATATACGAGGCATTTGCTCTGCAGTCCATCGACCCCACGCGGGAAAATATCTGCGCGGCCGTGGCGGTGATCGACCAAGAGTCAAATTTCCAGGTCGATCCTGTAATTCCCGGGCTTGGCGCGATTGCGTGGCGTGAAATCGATTCGCGGGCGGAGCACGCAGGGATTCCGCAGCTCCTCGTGCACGGCGCGCTGCAGTTGCACTCGCCCACCGGCATGACTTACGCGCAACGCATTGATGCTGCCAAGACCGAGAGGGACCTAAGCGATATATTCGAGGACTTTATCGGCGCGGTGCCCATGGGGCGCACCCTGTTCGCTGAACATGATCCGGTGCGGACCCGGGGACCCATGCAGGTCAACGTTGCGTTTGCGGAGCAATATGCCGCGGTAAGGCCGTATCCCTATCCCGTGAAAGTCAGCATTCCGGATGAGTTGTTCTCGCGTCGCGGCAGCGTTTACTTTGGCATCGGTCACTTGCTGGCCTACCAGCCGCCCTACGATCAATACCTGTACCGTTTTGCAGACTTCAACGCCGGCCAATTTGCAAGCCGCAACGCCGCCTTCCAGCGAGCGCTCAGCCGGGTCTCGGGTTTCCACGTACTGGCCGACGGAGCGCTCCTCCCGCACGCTGATGAAAAAACCCCCGGCGAGACTGAGCTCGCCGCTCGCGCCGTAAAACTGCGGCTGGATCTTGACGACGGCGCCATTCACGACGCGCTCGCGCAGTCAAATAAATCGAGCTTCGAGCACACGGCTCTCTACAAGCGTGTGTTCGCCCTTGCGGACAAGCTGCAAGCATCACCGGCGCCGCGCGCAGCTGTACCGCAAATCGTTCTACGCGGACCGAAACTCAGCAGAAATCTGTCGACCGACTGGTACGCGCGTCGCGTGAACGAGCGCTTTGACCGGTGCTTGCAGAAATAGGGCCGGCCTGTCGATGGACCTTAAGCCACTAGGCCAACACTCGGTGCCCGAAGCGTGCTGCGGGTCCTGTGCTGGCTAGGTGCCCATGCCCGTGAGCTTGACCGAGCGCAACCCGCCACCCCCGCCGTTCACGTCCAGGAAGGCTGTCTTCGCGCCCTTCGTGGTTGGCCTGAAAGTCGCCTTGAGTGTGCATTTTGCGTGAGCCGCCAGTGATTTGCCGCAGTCATCGGTAAAGGCGAATTGCCCTGGAGCCGTACCCCTGAGCGCGATGGCAGTAACAGCCACGGCTATGGGGCTGGTGTTCGTCACGGTCACCGACTGCGCGGCGCTTGTGGAGTTGATCTCCCGGTTGCCAAAGGCGAGCGACCGCGGGGCCAGCGTGAGCACTGATCCCGTGCCCTGGTTCGCGGCGGTCGCAAAGGGCGAACCGGCGATTGCGCTCAAGGCCCCCGTGGAGCTGTTGATGGTGTAGGCCGAGACCGTGCCATCTCGAAATTCGCCACGTAAGCAAAGGAACGCTGGTTCCGAGGTATACGCGAATTTACGGATCAGCACAGAAAGATTATCCAGTGGCCGCTCCGATCCGTAAGCCACGCTGCACTATTCCAAGCGCAGACTCGCGACGCCGCGTTACGTCAAATTGCTGATGATCAGGACCCCCGTCCCGGGCAGCCGTCGAGACTGCGTTGAAACGACTGCGACCACTGCTATGCGTGAAGCCCGTAAATCTTGGTAACGACCGGTTTAGGCCGATTGCAGGCCACGCGCCATTAGGATGAGCCTTGGCCTTCGGCTGACTTGCCACCCCCGAGAAGAAGCCTTCTCTTTTTGCATTTGCCATCCTCGCGATCAATGGACACAAATGCGCACGCTGGAGACTCTCCACTGCCCGTGTGTCCGAACATCCGTCCTCTTGGGATGTCAGCCGCAACAGAAGACCGGTTACAAGTTGCTTTATTACAGACTGCGCGGCCCCTTTCCTGGGTACAAATGCATTTGCTTGTGAAGTAAACGGCCTTTGTAGTAGGATCGCCGCAACGTGTAGGAGATATGAACAAAACGCGCTTATCGAAGGCTGAGACACGAATCCTCGAGCAGTATTGGAAGCTGGGGACTAGCTCCGTGCGCGAAGTCCTCGAAAGTCTGCCCGAAGAAGAACGTGTGGCTTATACGACCGTTCAAACGCTCGTATATAGGCTCGAACAGAAGGGGGCTCTGCGCAGAGTCAAAAGAATCGGCAACGCTCAGTTATTCCAGCCTGCAATCGACCAAACGGCATTTCGTGGTGGTCTGGTTCGAGACCTGCTTGAACTATTCGGTGGCTCGCCCCGCTTGCTAGTTTCAAATCTTCTCGAGACCGGCACACTTACGCTGAAGGATCTAAAGGCTCTCCAGAGCGCCGGCCCGAGCGCCAAAGGCAACCGCAGCCGAAGAGGAGAAGGCAATGCGTGAGCATCTGACACACGCCATATATTACTCTGAGGTACACCTACTCTATGCGTCGATTGTCTGTCTCGCGGCGTGGGCGTTGACCTCGATCCCGTGGGGCAGCGCCTCGACGAAACACTGGGTATGGCTAATAACGGCGCTCAATTTTATATTGCCGCTGGGCGCGATTTTTGATGGGCTTCTGGCACCCCATATCTTCTGGGCGACACCGCTTGCATTGGTCGGCGCCCTCGGCGCTTTCATCGCTGACAACACACCACTTGCAGTCACACTAGGAGTCATTTGGTTGACCGGTTCAACCGCGATGCTAGCGAGACTGTGTATACGCATTGCCGCGGATCACCGCGGTGCCAAGCCAGCAGGCGATCAGAGCGACTTTCTTCCGAGCCACAGTTTCCAGGCTGAAGGAATAGTCGTGGGACTCGATGCTACCCGGCGGGGCCCCGCCGTGGCCGGGCTTCTGCATTCTCATATCTTGCTTCCCGTTGGAATTGATCGGGTTCTGAGCGAGCGCGAACTCACCTCTGTGCTCATGCACGAGATGACGCACGCGAGAAGGCACGACAATTTGATATGGCTGCTATATGAGCTGTCGCTTTGCACGTTATGGTTTCATCCCCTGGTCTGGGTCACCGGCTCGCGCCTGGCCTTATACCGAGAGTTGTCTTGTGACGAAGTTGTCATCCGGCGCGGCCACGGGACCGATTTGCTTTCGGCACTGGCGAAGCTCGCCACTTCGAATGAACGACCGCTGCTGCAAGCGACTGCAACATCATTTGTTCGGCATCGACTTACTCGATTGACCGGAGCGCCCCTCTCACGAATGGGCGTGGTTGCCAACACACTATCAGCCACATTATTTGCGGCCGTATTGGTCGCCGGTGTGTACTTCACTGTCGCACACACGGCCTGTTGCTTCGTTGCGAGAACTTGACCGGTGAAGGGAGGCGGACGGTTATCGCTAGCACGGTCGGTAGCCCTGCTTGCCGCCCTGACTTTCGCAGCGCAGATCGTCGCCCAATCTTTACCCATCACGACTCTAGTGAAAGCCACCCGGCTTCTCGATCCGACAACCGGGATTGTGCTTTCGCCCGCTGCCGTGCTCATCGAAAACGGCAAGATCAAGGAAGTCGGCTCACCCGCGCAATTACAGTCGCACGTGCCGTCGAGCGCCAAGACAATCGATCTGGGCGGCGCCACTATGCTGCCGGGGCTGATTGATGCCCACACCCACTTGCTCCTCGACGTGGTTGTGCCGCCGGTAGCTGAGAGCGGGCGCCGATATAACGGAGACTTTGCTCCAGACTTACTGTTGGCGATCGTTGAGTCGCCCAATAAGCGCGTTTTGCTAGGCGCGCAGATGGCGCGTGAGGACCTCGAGAGCGGCTTCACCACCGTCCGCAATCTTGGGCACTCCGGCATCGATGGCGACACTACGCTGCGCGATGCCATTACTGCCGGCCGTATCCCCGGTCCCCGTATCTTGGCCTCGGGCCGCAAAATCATATCACTCGGCGACTATCTCCAAGGTTTGAACCCCGTGCTTGCCGACGCCATCCTTCGCCAGGAGTTTCTCCTAGTGTCGAACCTCGAAGAGGGCCGTCGCGCAGTAGATGAGAACCTTTTCTACGACATCGACATTGTCAAAGTCACACTCGATGACGACGGCGTCGGGATAAACGGGCCAATCATGTCAGCGATCACCGAGGAGGCTCATCGCGCGCATAAGAAGGTTGCCGCCCATGCCACGAGCCAGGTTGCAATCCAAATTGCCATCGACGCTGGTGTGGACAGTATTGAGCATGGCAACGACGTAACTGATGCGCAACTTGTGATGATGCGCAATAAGGGCATCTTTCTCGACATTACGCCAACCTTTTGGAGCGGCTTCTTTGCGCAGATTACGGAGCCGAGTATCGTCGTGGCGCCTACCCCCAAGGCCGAACAGGCAACGGCGGATGAGCGAAGGCATAAAAGGGTGTCTACTTTCGTTCAGCGGATTCTCAAATCGGGCGTGAACTTCGCGGCGGGATCGGACATGTGCTGGTTCTATCCCGGAAAAACACGAGGCCAAGCTTCAGCGACAATGTTTTACCGTTTGCGTGATGCCGGGATGTCCTCACTGGACATCCTACGCTCGGTCACGATCAATGCCGCTCAAATGCTCGGATGGTCGGACCGCATCGGGTCGATTGAGCCCGGGAAATTGGCGGACCTCGTTGCGGTTGCGGGCGATCCGCTTGCCGACATCACCGAATTGGAGCGAGTTCGATTTGTCATGAAGGACGGCCACGTGGTCAAAAACGACCTGTTGCGGCCTTGAAGTGCGGGTGCGGATTCGCCTGGACCGCCTTCGACTACCGGTAATAAAGGTCCTACGCCTCAGAGCGAGGGAATAGATGACTTCGCCTCTTCGGACATGCTTTCTGTTTGTCATGGTGATCTCATCGGTCGTTGGCCCTCAAGCGGCGAGCGCGGATAACTCTGCCGCCGACATTTTTTATGCGCGTCCTGGACAACTGGTTTCTATAGGTGGTTTTCGGCTAAGTCTCTACTGTTTGGGCCGCGGCTCGCCCGCAGTAATCTTTGATTCCGGATTTTTGGACTGGGCGCCCTCCTGGTCTACGGTGCAGCCTAAGATCGCGCAGTGGACTCGTGTATGTAGCTATGACCGGGCAGGGACGGGGTCTAGTGATCCCGGTCCCATGCCACGCACGAGCGTGCGCATAGCCGAGGAACTGCACAGCGCCTTGCATCGAGCTGGCATCGCCGGGCCCTATATTTTGGTGGGGCACGCCTTTGGCGGCGACAATGTACGCGCTTTCGCCGACCGGCATATGAGCGAGGTTGCCGGGCTTGTGCTGGTGGACGCCGACGCCACAGACCTCGAACCGGCTTGGATGCAGGTGTTGGACCGTCGAGGGCGCGCGGGACTTGTTTCGCAGTTGCGCGACTGCCGAAATGCGATTGCCGAGCACAATCCACTGCCAGTCTTAGGGTCAGGCGCTGGTGGTTCGCCACAGACGTGTGCTCAGCGACTTTTCTTTCGGGGCCTGCCAGAGGTGGCATGGTCGCCGGAATTGAACGCCACAATACTTCAGATCGCGCAAACTAAAGTGGCAATGTACGACGCTTTTGCTTCAGAGATGGAGCAGATGACGCAAGACGAGAACTATTTGCAGCAGCATCGGCGCTCATTTGGCTCGCGGCCGATTCGCGTGCTCACCAGCGGCCATCACGGCGTACCGGCGGAAACGCCGGACCGCGTGGCATATGAGAAGGAGATTACGCGAACACAGGCGCGCTGGCTCGCATTGTCTTCGAACTCTAAGCAAATATTCGCCCGAACTGGATCGGAATACATTCAGTTCGATGATCCGGATGCTTTAACCAGTGCTATCCGCGAAGTGTATGACCAGGGTAAAGGACCTGACTAAATGGGCGCCAGGGGTGGAATTGAACCACCCGCAACCGACATTTCAGTACTACCCCATCCGGGGCGCCGTGTCATCCACCGTTACCTATCAGCAGCTTGCAGTGGAGGTTTGACAACGGTAGGTGACGTTGGCTTACCGCAGTTGCCCGTGGGTTGCGCACCCCATTGGGCACTACCGAGACCCTGCGAGCTAATGCCCCGCGTAACTGCTGATTTAAATTTTGGCGAGGTGCAATATAGAACCGCCGACGAGGCGCATTGTCGGTTGCGGTCTGGGTCACTCGCCATACCTATTAGACTTTTGCACGCTACCAACATGCACGGACAGAGCTTAACAATGGAGCATACATTCACTGAGCAGGTCGCGCTGGTCACCGGCGCGGGCAGCGCTCAGGGTATCGGATTTGCTGTAGCACGTCGCCTTCACGCGGCAGGCGCGCATGTGGTGATCACGTCGACAACGGAGCGCATCTATGAACGCGCGCGAGAACTGGATGCGCGCGAAACGCGAATAATGGCGTTTGATGAAGACCTTACGGGCGAGACCGCGGCTCAGCGCTTAGTTCAAGCGGTGCTGCACCGGTATGCACGGATCGACATCTTGGTGAACAATGCAGGAATGACTCAAATAGATCGGCCGTTGGAGGGCAGAGCACTGCTGCATACGACATTCGCTGACTGGCAGCGCCAAATAGACATCACCCTAAACACATCATTCTTGATGACCCGAGCTGTGCTGCCTGCCATGGTCGCGCACAAGTACGGACGCATCGTGAACGTGTCATCGGTGACTGGCCCACTAGTAAGCAATCGCGGATCAGCAGCGTATGGAGCTGCAAAGGCGGCGATGGACGGAATGATGCGTGCGGTCGCGATAGAAACTGCTGGATCGGGAATCACAATCAACGCCGTTGCACCGGGATGGATTGCGACCGCATCCTCCTCCGAGTCTGAACGCGTCGCTGGAGTGCATACTCCGGTTGGGCGGCCGGGGACGCCCGATGAAGTTGCCGCAGCGGTGTGCTTTTTGGCTTCGCGAGATGCTTCCTATATTACGGGCCAGGCACTGGTAGTTGACGGCGGCAATATTTTGCAAGAGAACAAAGCGCCGTCAGCGACGCATCCGGCATAAAGGACAGAGCAATTAACGTCCGTACGTAAGATGAACGACGACAGCCTTGGCGCTCTGGCCGCCATCTGAAGTCTTGACTATCGCTCGGCGGGTACGCCGGACCGCTGCTCTTGCCCGTCGTTCTTGCTGATTAATTTCATAGCAGCCTCGTATAACTTGGAGCGCATTTGGTAGCGCTCACTGGCGCGCGTAATGTAGCGCACAGCGATTTCAACGCCGCCGGCAACTGGCCTTACGTTGACGGCGGGTGCGGCTGACAGCGTACTCATGTCGCGAGAGTATGCGGCGTGCTGCCATTCCTTTTCCGCTTGACCCGCGCTCTCTGCGGTGGCTTCCAGCACGGTCTTTTGAATGGCGCCAACTATCGGATAGGGATTCTGGTCAGAGGCCAGGACCAGTTTCAGTTCATCCCAAAGCCACTGGCCGGAAGTGGAGAAATTGAAGTAGTGGCCCTCGATGGCGAAACTATTGGTAAACGTAACGCGTCGCCCGGTCGGATGCCCAGAATCAGTCCAGTTGCCGGTTTCCAGCAGTACGGTGTGAAACATCCCCAACTCGACCACTTCTCCAGTCACCCCGTTGATTTCAACCCAGTCACCCAGGCGGATTCCATTTCTCCCCATGAGAACGAACCAGCCAATAAAGCCCACGATGAAATCCTTCAGCGCCACCGTAAGCCCTGCGCCGGCAAGTCCCAGGAAAGTCCCCAACTGGCCTGGCGGCCCGAAGATCACCAGCAAGATCAGACCCACTGCAACGATTTGCACCGCGGTGCGTACCACCGCGTGGAGAGTATCGGCCTGACGCGGGTCCAATCCGACTCTGCTTAGTAGGCTTTTCAGCCAGCTGTTAAAAAAGATCCCGATCAACAGGATGGCAACTATGACAGCAGCACCTGACAACCCGCTATGAACTACGGATCGTTGCTTTGCAGCCACGACATCGATCCACCTTCTATAGGTGTCTGCCAGTCGTTTTTGATTCTCCACGCGCTCGTTAAGGTTTGTTAGCTCTTTTACGATGGTCGATCGGCGTCTCGCAGCGCTGACGAAATCATCTGAATTACCGCGACCCGACGCGGCGGAGCTTGCACCAGGAGGAGGCGCAGATCCTTTCCCTGGTGTTCCCGCACTGTCTTGCTTCTGGGTCTTGAGGATCGATGCAAGAGCGTCGCGCTGTGTGTTAAACGCGACCGCTGCCGATTCCGCGTCTTGCTTGGCCTGCCGCAACTCTGAGGCTTTATCACGCAGCGCCGACCATTGAATGTAATGGTGAACCAGTCCGTCTACTTCCGGCGGAGTAGCCGCATTGACGGTCGTGCTGTCGGCGATTCGCGAGGCCGCGTCGTGCTCCCTCATCAACTCGTCAATTCGCCCCTGAGTATCCCCTCCGGCAAGGGCTAATTCCTGCTTTGCATTGTCCACATCGTCCTGATCAAGCTCCACTTGGACTTTCGCCCGCTGTAGTTCAGTGTCCAGTCTGTCCGCCTCGGCACCGGTCGCTTTTGTTACTGCGGCGGTAAGTTGCGCCACCCGAGCGTTATCACGGTCAAGAGAGTTTTCCGAGTATTGCAGCCTGGTTTGGCTTTCTTTTGCTTCGGCAGTCAGGGTTTCCGGTTGATCCTGAGCCTGACGCACACCTGCGGCGAACGCCAGATCCATCTCGCGATCACCGAGGCGAAGGGCCTCCTGTGCCAACGGCAATTCGTCCGCACTCGTCGACATATGCGCGAACCGTTGGGCGTTATGGAGAGGAGTCTGATCAATGACAGACCCACTCGCTGTATTGGCGCTCGCCGGGGTTAGCTGCGACGTTGTCGTCGAACTGCCAGTTCGAAACAACCCGTAGGCAATGACTGTCAGCAATATGATCAGCGTAATCGTGGCAATCTTTCTTGTGGTCTTCATAGGCGTGAGCAATGTTTCGCTGCTATATCATGCGGCCAGAACAACAGATTCAGCTCTGCGCAAAGGCAGAGGACCGGGGGACAATTTCCGCGTCAGCCGGAAAACTAGCGATTCCTCGCATATTGAATTTCGATGGGACCCGTCGTCACCGATATCAAAGGCTCTGCCTCTGCGGCCTCGGTGACCTCAAATATCCCCTCAATAATCGCACAGTCGCGGTGACTTAATGTGGGCACCCTTCAATCGGCACGCGCACGATCGATCTCGGCGGTGTCTTCGGTTAGGTTCAGTGATAACCGCACCGGCCTTCCAAAACCGTTGATCGTGGATCAACTCTCTTGCGCGGCCGCTAATCCCCCGCCGCGTCAATCCAGGCACCGGGCGCAGTGGTTTTGGGGTTCCGTGTGCCATCAGCACACGCAGACCTGATCGCGAGTACACGAGGCGTTCCGCCGGTGCTGTGGCCGCTTACGTGCCCGTCCCCGTGAGCTTGACCGAACGCAATCCACCACCCCCGCCGTTCACATCCAGGAAAGCGGTCTTCGCGCCCATCGTGGACGGCCTGAAAGTTGCCTTGAGCGTGCAGGTTGCGTGACCTGCCAACGATTTGGGGCAGCCATCGGTAAAGTCGAACTGTCCGGGAGCCGTACCTCTCAGAGCGATGCTGGTGATGGCCACGGCTTTGGCGCTGGTATTCGTCACAGTCACCGACTGCGCTGCGCTGGAGGTGTTGATCGGAAGGTAGCCAAAGGCGAGCGAGCGCGGGGTGAGCGTAAGCACCGATCCAGGGACAGCCGTGCTCTGGCCGGCGATCGCAACCGATTGTGGGCCCTTTCCGGCCGCGAAGGGCGAACCGGAGAGCGCGCTCAAGGCCCCCGTGGAGCTGTTGATGGTGTAGGCCGAGACCGTGTCATCCTCGAAATTCGCCACGTAAGCGAACTGGCCCGAAGGGTCCACCGTCACCGAGAAAGGGGCGCTCCCGGCCGCGAAGGGCGAACCGGAGATCGCGCTCAGGGCCCCCGTGGAGCTGTTGATGGTGTAGGCCGAGACGCTGCCCGGGCCAGAACCAATGCCGAACTCATTCGCCACGTAAGCGAACCGGCCCGAGGGGTCCACCGTCACCGAGATAGGGTGGTCCCCGGCCGCGAAGGGCGAACCGGAGACCGCTTTCAAGGCGCCCGTGGAGCTGTTGATGATGAAGGCCGAGACGTTGGCCCCGTCGAAATTCGCCACGTAAGCGAACCGGCCCGATGGGTCCACCGTCACCGATTGAGGGCTGAATTCGGCGGCGAAGGGCGAACCGGGAACCGCCTTCAAGGCCCCCGTGGAGCTGTTGATGGTGTAGGCCGAGATTGTGCCTGCTGAACAAAAAGAGTCGCAGGCATTTGTCACGTAAGCGAACCGGCCCGAGGGGTCCACCGTCACCGAGAGAGGGAGGTTCCCGGCCGCGAAGGGCGAACCGGAGACCGGGCTCAAGGCCCCCGTGGAGCTGTTGATGGTGTAGGCCGAGACATTGTCCCCATAGTAATTCGCCACGTAAGCGAACCGGCCCGACGGGTCCACCGTCACCGAGATAGGCAGGTTCCCGGCCACGAAGGGCGAGCCGGAGACCGCCTTCAAGGCCCCCGTGGAGCTGTTGATGGTGTAGGCCGAGACGGTGCCGTGGTGTACTGAACAAGAGCCGCAATAATTCGCCACGTAGGCGAACCGGCCCGAGGGATCCACCGTCACCGCGTCAGCTTGCTTCCCGGCCGGGAACGGGGAACCGGCGACCGTGCGCAAGGCGCCCGTGGAGCTGTTGATGGTGTAGGCCGAGACGTTGTTGCCATAGTAGTTCGCCACATAAGCGAACTTTGGTGTCGGATCGGCGGAGGCGCGGTTGGCAAAAGCGAACGGGAGGCCAAGCAGAAGCGTCGGGGCCACGCCTAGCATGATCAGTTTTCCCACGAAGGTTTCGTGATGTGTATTCTTCATGGCCGGCATCCCCCAAAGATGTTTTGTAATTCGGCGCGCCAAAAGGACCCGCGAACATCAGTATCGACGCGCGAACACTGGATTCAATGTATACGCGCTTGTACGGGTCGACATCAAAAAATCCCCCAGCGGCCGCGCGCTGTCCGCCAGCACTGCCTTGGATTATTCCAAGTGCACAAATTCGCTACGCTGCGTTAAGTAAAATTAATGATGCGTGAGGACGTGACCGTTTTGGGAATGGCCCCGTGAATCTTGGTAAGAACCGGTTTTAGGGCATTTGCTACCGTGGGGGGTCCGCTACAGTCTGTCCAATTGCCACATGTCGCAGATTAAAACGCCTCGTGCCAGACCAAGTACTTCCGTGCACGCCAATGCGAGTGCATACCTAATGGTCGCGCATACGCTGCTAGCTGCCAGGGCGACCCTGTGGAAGATGTAGTCGTCGTTGGGGGCGGCCCGACTGGATGTATCTGCGCACTAGGGCTGGCACAAGCTGGAGTGCGCGTTACCTTGATCGAGTCCGAGTCCAGGATCGTTGATTCCCCCCGAGCAGCGGTATATCACTGGCCCATCGTCGAAGGCCTCGACACGCTTGGCATACGGGCCGAGGTGGAGACCACAGGATTTCGACGACAGGAATACACCTATCTTGTGCTGAAGACCGGCGAGCGCATCGAATTCAGCCTGGAAGTGCTCGCTGACCGCACACCCTTCCCCTATAACGTGCATCTTGGACAGCATCGTCTCGCAGAGATCGCCTTACGGCGACTGGTCGGCTATTCACACGCACAGGTTCGCTTCAACTGGCGATTGATCGATCTTGCTCAGGACTCCGATGGCGTCACTCTGCAGGTGATGACGCCAGACCGCCCTGAAGAAATGCGTGCGAGGTGGGTGATAGGTGCCGACGGGGCCGGTAGCACCGTTCGCGAAAAGCTGGCTCTGGAGTTTGAGGGAATGACCTGGCCCGAGCGCTTCGTCGCCACCAACGTCTTTTATGACTTCGAGCGCTACCGCTACGCCCGTGGCACCTTTCTAATTGATGATGCTCATGGCGCCGTCATTGCAAAACTTGATGGTGCCGGACTCTGGCGCTGCACATACATGGAAGACGCCAGCTTGTCCGAGGAGAGATTCTTAGAGCGACTACCACGAGTTTATGATGTGATTCTGCCGGGAGCTGATGACTACCGGATCGAGCGCGCAGCACCGTATCGAATGCATCAGCGCTCGGCGCCGCGCTATCGAGTCGGGCGCGTTGTGCTCGCAGGTGACGCGGCACATGTCACGAACCCCACCGGCGGACTCGGACTGACATCGGGATTGTTTGACAGCTTTGCGCTTATTCCGGCATTGGGAGCCGTAATTTGTGAGGGTGCGGATCCTGCGGTGTTGGATTGGTATGCGGATGTCCGGCGAGACATGTTCCTGAACAGAGTCTCACCCCAAGCGGTTGCCAACAAGCAGTTGATTTTTCATGCGAACGGCGGCGGAGAGCAGCTCGAGGCAGCACTTACGGCGCTCCGTCGCCTTCCGACGGATCGTGAGCTTTTGCTGCAGCGCCTGATGTTCCTCAAATCATTGGCGACTCCGCTGTTCGGCCAGGGCTAACGCCTTGCGACGCTTATGTTAGCCAAATTCAATCACGCGTCGAACGGTTAAGAGCCGCCGGCTGGCTCCCAAAGCTCGATCGGATTGCCCTCCGGATCGTGCAGTCTGGCGAAGCGGCCGTACGGATAGTTCTCGGGATCCACCTTTACCTCAATGTTGGACTTGCGCAGCTGCGCAACCATCGCATCCAAACTTCGCACGCGAAAATTCACCATCCACGCCTGCTGCTGCGATCCGAAATAGTCGGTATCCACTGGAAAGGGATTGAATGCTGTGGGGCCCGCCGCCTGCTGCCACGAAGGTTGGTCAATCCCGAGATGGGCTTGATACCACTGCGTCAAATTCTTGGGATTGCGGCTCCGGAAAAACAGTCCGCCGATGCCCACGACTCGTTCGGTCGGCAAATTCATCTGCGGCTCCTTTGTACTCCGGTGGTGCACTCTCGGCAGTTCTGAGGGCGGCGAAGGTTGCCGCGCCGAATATCACCGATCTGCGGTCGATCCCCAAGTTTGGTACCCCCAAGCGGCAGCAAGCGCATGATCCATCAACAGTGTCGACAGACGCAAGGAGTGACGGTTCTGCGATTATCAGTTCAGAATAATGAACGGCTCAAACGGGCAGATTGCAACCCAAGCGTCGTTCAGATCAAGCCTTCTCTATCTGTTGACGTAGCGGAAAGCTAGGCGCCTGCATCACCCATCGTCATCTTTCAGCAACTTGCAGAAGGGATTTGGCGACGGCGGATGACGCCGGGGTTATCGTGGGTGACGGTAGGGTGGGCACCAAAGTGGGCGGCACCCCCTCGAAGGGGCCTGAGGCCATCGCAAATTCCGCGTTACGAAATTCACCACGGCGATTAATCCCAAGAATCCGAGTGTTGCCCAGTCGATGAATCCGCCGCCACCGCTAGACCGCGCCGGTGGCGCCGCAGCCACGATGATACTAAAACTATATGTGGCGTCCGGTGCAGTTCCATTGCTGGCGATTATCGTTCCAGTATAAGTTCCAGGCGCCGTCGGCGTGCCACTGATAACTCCAGACGCGCTGAGCGTAAGTCCTGGGGGCAACGTTCCCGTGGCCCGACTGTAAACAATGGGGACGGTCCCGGTGGCGGCGAGAGCAAAGTAGTACGTTGCGCCAACTACCCCACTGGGAGCAGCCGAACTCGTGATCGTAGGCGCTTTGCGAGCAATTGTGATGCTGAAGTTCTGTGTCCCATTCTCGTCGACGACATCACTGGCCGTAACCGTGCCCGCATAGGTTCCCGCTGTCGTCGGCGTACCACTGATAACGCCGCCCGTACTCAAGTCCAAGCCGGGTGGCAGCGCGCCCGCCGTTAGGCCGTAAGTAACCGTCGCCCCGGCAGACGAGCCGCTCGTAACGTAGCGGTATGAGTAAGCGGCCCCGACAGTCCCGGGCCCTGGCGGAGAACTGGTGAACATGATTGCCGACGCAGCGCCGTAAATAGCCCGAACCCCGGCGATATCGTCCGCTTGAGGATGTTCGATGCCGCCCGTATGGGTATGCATGATCGAGGGGACATCATCCTCGTGGTCCAGGCCGAGGGCGTGCCCTAGCTCATGAACAGCGACGCGTTGAAAATCGAAAGCTCCCGAACGTATCGGCCCTGTGTAGACACTCCATCCAATATGCGAGTTGAATGTAATTCCAGTTTGAATGAAACGACCGCGGGAGCTATACAGATACGTAGTGGCTAAGACATTCGCGCCCCAGGACAAGCCACAACTTGTGGCAGTAAATGCCACTCCATTTATAGGCGGATTTACGTTCGGATCGTTGCACGGGTCGGCGTACTGGCCCTGGAAGTATGTGAATTTGAAGACCGTGGCACTGTTCCATTGCACCATCGCAGATTCAAAGCTTGTATCCCAAAGACCGTTGTTGCCGGGAATGGATACGTGATACGCGGTCGTCGCTCCGCTCCATTTGGGACCTTCCAGGACATATCCGAGGACCTGCGTACACATCAGGGGCAGCGCTATGGCTGCCGAAGCGGTTACCGTAGCGAGAAAACGGCTTCTCCCGCGCTTCGATACGCGGCCAACTGGATGGCGGGAACGGGTTGTAAGCACACTCATCGCGTACTCGCCCGCAAAGCAAGGTCTCGACGGATAAAATCCTTGAATTCCGTCGAGTTCATCGCCTGCGAAGATCGCCCCCGCTTCTTCGCCACTTGCATGTCCAGCACTGTGCCATGACTGCCGGAAAGCATTTGTTGTTGCTGCGCTCCCGGCCCGCCGGCGATCCCCAGAATGGCTCTCCCGTCCGACGTATATACCCTGCGCAGACCCACTTGCGCATCGGCAATCTCTACAAAATGTCCTTGGCTCCAGCCCACCAGCGGATTGATCTGGTAAGCATCGACAGATTCGACAAAATACACCCCCGTCTCACCGGGCTTCGGAATCACCATATCAGCGAACTGCAGTGTCCGATCAGCCACCGTGCCGCCGGCGAATCGCAACTCTACTTCAGGGCCAACGTCAGGGCCCTTGATACGATCAAGGACTCGGATTCGAACGTAGGTACCGATGCCTCCGCCGAGACCGTCTTCGCGGGCCACCGCAGCGATCACCTTCCCCTCAATGATGAGGCTTGCATGGTCGCTGAGCTCGGCAAACGTGAATTGCCTGATTGAGGTGGCCGCACCGGGAATTGCCGCAATGGAAAGCATCACGGCCATCAACAATTGGCGGAGACGGTCCGGCCAACGAATTACTGGGCGACGATCCATACCCTGAGCACCTCGGATTAACCCCATAAGATCATCACCGAGCGATTGTTCCATCGTTCACTGTGGCAATACTCGACACACCTTGAGTAAGCGATCGAAGTTGACGACGGGCTCAAGAAATCCGATCAGACCCAGGCCTGAAGGCCCGCTATCGGTTCAAACCAATTCGATTTCTGGCAGATAGCTGTCCCGTCCGCCGCACGCTCGATGGATCAGGACTCGCGAGCCCTTTCAAGCACGATGAAAACGCGGGCGGACCTAATTCGTGCTAGTAAACCCGCACTGTTTCTGCTCCATCGCAATCTCCTTCGTGATGCGAGTGGCGTTCTCCGCATAGGCCTGGGTCACGGAACCATGATTCACGGTCTTACCGCGCAGCGGACTCACGCCCTCGCACAGGTGGAAGACATGCGGCGTCGAAGAGGTCTTGGCTCCTTTCTCCGGCGCGATCCAGTACACCACGTCCTGCCCGCCCGGGTGCGCGGCGTCCTTGGTCGCGTCAGCCACCATGCTGGAATCCCTAACGATGGCCTGCGCTTGGGAAGCGACCTCGGGTGAACAGGCCGTCGTCGGCTGGCCGGCATTGATCTGGGCGGCGCAGGCATTCATGTCCTTGGTGTATTGCTCGACTGACGGCGGATTCCAGTTCACCCCGATCAGCGTCGCTGCCACCGCCAGCACGGCCCCGATCACGCCGGCGATCTTCTTGTTCTTCGGGTCCATGTCCTTGTCCATGAAGATCAGGACAATCAGCGGCAGGAAGGCGATCAGCGTGATGATCGCACCGAGCTGGTTCTGGAAGAAGAACTTGGCTGTATCGGACTCGCGGGCCGGATCGTGCTTGTTGGCTGCTTTCCACATCAGGCTTCCGGCAATGGCGAAGATCGCGATCCCGAGCAGGATGCCGATTAGCAGCGGAAGGTTTCCGTGGTCGAACTTGTGCTGGCGGAGCAGGACGATCCCGGCGATTTCGCCGCCGATGGCCACGATCCATGCGAGCGCGGCAAAAATGCGAAGGCGCTTGGCGGCCGACTGCTGACCCTGCGTCGCCTGCCAGTCTTTGGTGACGTCGACCCTTGCGGCCGGCTTATTGTCGGTCATGTTCAGAGCCTCGCTATCGATGCGTGGGCACGGCGGATGTCGAACGGGAAGCCTACCCGATTTGGGCCCCAATTGGGCGCCAACGAATCAGGGCGAACTGATGCTCGCCGCGTAACTGGCTGAATTTTATTGGTGGCCAGGGGTGGAATTGAACCACCGACACGCGGATTTTCAGGAACGCTCGAACCCACCCTCCCCGACCCAGGAAGCCCGAATTTTCCGGAAAGCAGTCCGACGTACGCTGGCACAGGTTGTGCCAGGTTGGTGCAGATTGGTTGTGTTTTGGTTGCGCTGTTTAGTCTCTTTCAACGACGGTGATTGACGCTGAGCTGCCGACTGTCGAATCGGTGAGCAGTCACTCGCGCGTGAAATGCGGCCACTTGCTCAATTCTAGGCGCTGCCGGCGAATCACTTAGCCCAGACCTGCGAGGCCACGCGCATGAAATTGCCGCTCATAATGGCTCGAATGCTCGATTCCGTGTATCGCAGCGAGCGCAACTGTTCACCCACCTGCGGAAATATGCTCGGAGGCAGGAACTCATCCTTGATCGAGGCCGGGTATTGGCGGGCGGGCCAGTACTTCGCGCTCGTTGCCTCGTCCAACACCGGGCCGCTGGTAGTTGGATCGTAATCGAGCCCTATTCCTACATGGTCCGTGCCAACCAGCTTCACCATGTGATCGATATGGGCGACCAGCGATGCGACCGTGGGGGCACCATCCCCAAGAAATAGGCTTAATCCATTTACGCCCACCACCCCTCCGGTTGCTGCCACGGCCTTGATTTGCTCGTCAGTGATGTTCCGCTCGTGGTCCTGCAGGGCGCGCGCATTGGCGTGACTGAATATGCAGGGTTTGGTCGACAGTTTCATCGCCTCAAGTCCGGACTTGATCCCGCTGTGGGCGCAATCCACAACCATGCCGACACGGTTCATTTCGCGCACGACCGCCCGCCCGAAATCCGTAAGTCCTTTGTCCTGATCGTGACAACCGCCGCCCGCGTCGTTGTTCAGGTTGTAGGCGATCAGCATTTGCCGCACGCCGAGCCGGTAATACATTTCGACCATCGACAAATCGCCATTCAGCGATCCCATTCCCTCGATGTCGAACGTCAACGCCATCTTTCCGACATCCCACGCCGCTCGAACTTTCGAAAAGGATGAACAAAGGACCATGTCCGAGCGAGCTTCGATTCCCTTCGTGTAATCAGCTATAGCACGAATGGTGGTGCTCCACGGAACAGGGTCATAACCAACATTGATGGATAGGTAGTTCACTCCGGCCGATCGCCATCGATCGAGCAGATCGACGTCATGCGGTCCTGCGTAGGCGAAGCCCGAATGATTATCCCAGTACTTGGTTTGTACGGACCTCGTCCCAGCCAGGGCGCCTCTACCGAGGGTCAATGCGCCCGCTGCAAGGGCAACCTCGAGAAACCTTCGCCGAGCAGGCAGGTGGTCAAGTAGTTGATCGTTCATTTCAACGTGTTGCAGCGGTGACCCGGCGACGATAGGTAACGCTGGGTTACGGTAGGTAACGGTGAGTTGGACACCGGCTGTCCAGTGGTTGCGCGTGCGGCGCCGCAAAGCGAGCAACCATCATGGAATGTGCCGGCACTGCGCTAAGTGTCAATGCGGCTCTCCAGTCGACAGCTGTCTCCGAATCCAGCTATCCGTCCGGGTTTCCAGCAGGTCGAGTGGCAGCACCCCGCCGCTGAGCATCTCGTCGTGAAAACCACGGATGTCAAACTTGGTGCCCAACTTCGTCTGGGAACGTTCGCGCAATTCACGAAACTTCAATTGACCCAGCTTGTAAGCGAGCGCCTGCGCCGGCCAGGCGATGTAGCGATCCGTTTCCGATTGGATGGTCGGCTCGTCGACGGCCCCGGTTTTTCGCATGGCTTCGACCACCTGGTCGCGAGTCCAGCCCTTGGAATGGATGCCGGTATCCACTACCAGTCGCACGGCGCGGAACAACTCGCTGGAGAGTCGCCCATAATCGCTGGCCGGATCTCGATAGAAACCCACTTCCTTGCCGAGTTGCTCTGCGTATAGCGCCCAGCCTTCGGTATAGCCCGAGTTGCCCACATGCAGGCGAAACTTCGGCAGACCGGTCATTTGTTGTGCCACGGACCGCTGCAGGTGATGTCCCGGTACGCCCTCGTGATAAGCGATTGCTTCGTCATTGATCAGCGACCGGTCCTGGAAATTGGAAGTCGCCACGACCACCCGGCCCGGTCGCCGTCCGTCAGGCGTCCCGGTCTGATAGTGCGTAGCCATCGCCGCCTGGAAATCCGGGATGGCTTCGACCGTGATCGGAGAATCCGGGATGTAGCCGAACAATTCCGGCAACCTGGTCTGCATCTGCGCGATGTACTTGCGAAAGTCTTCGAGAATCTGTTCTGCAGAGACCGGCCGGTACCTGGAGTCGCTCTTGAGCGACTCCCGATAGGACGCGAGATCGGCAAAGCCTTCACGATGCGCAATGACCAGCATCTCGGCTTCGATCCGGTCGATCTCGCGCAGGCCGATCTCGTGTATCTGATCTGGACTCAGCGTGCTGATGGTGGTGCGGCTGCGAATATCATTGAGATAGCGCGCCTCGCCACCGGGCAGCGAAGTGACCGCGAGCGTCGTACGGCCGTTGGGCGCGTACTCCATAGCAATGAATTTTCCGAAGGCCTGGTACGCAGGCAAGACCTCGTTCGTGACTGCGTCAGTGATCGCCCTAGTCAGGCGCACTCGATCGTCCGCTGAGATGCCGGCGGGAAATTTTTGGGTGGGCACGAGAAATGGATCGGCGCTGACCACGCCGTCGCATTGCGCAGGCACCTTCTCGAGCAGGAAGCGCACCGGCATGAGCTTGTCCCTCATTCCGGCACGGAGGACCTCTTCAGTTTCGGAGAATGCTCGCGGGATCTGGTGCAGACGAGCGATGTAGTCCTCGTACTGCTTGACCGACTCGAACGGGACGCCGAGCGGCAGATCAGCAAGGCTGACATGCGGGCCACTCATCTGGCTGACGGGCATCTCGTATTCCTTGAAGTCATAGTTGTCGATGCGCTGCTGCAGGGTGCGCAGCAAGACCTCGTGGGACATCGAATCCTGTTCAGGAAAGTCGGTTGTTGGAATGGCTTTGAGGCGCGCGACAAAATTCTGGTCGCTCGCGTTTTCTGCGTTGAGTGCGGCCAGGGAGCGTCCGTCCAGCCGGTCGTTGTACCGATAATCGCCGTATTCGGTCGCTGTCTCGGGGTGGGCTCTGAGGTCCGCCTGATACCACTCTTCGAAAAGCGCGTTCTGGGCGGCGATGCGCGCCTCGACACCAGCCGATTTGGTAGCGACCGATGCGCAGGCTCCATTGAGGAGCAACGCTGCAACGATAAGCGGGAGTCTTGCCCGGCGCATGACGCGATATGGTAGCACCGAGTGGCGGTGACAGCCCTGTTTTGGGACGACCATTTGGCCTGACTGGAACCAATGCTACGGAGCAGGGACATTTTTTGTTACTGTTCGACAACTGGCGACAGCACAAGCGCCGGAGTAACGCGCAAGAGTTATCCCGTGACGAAAACACTCTCCATTTGCCTGGCCTGCAGTCTTCTCCTCTCGTTGAACCGCCTTGCGGCAAGCGCCGGCCTGGTGGCTGACTCGAAGGCCGTCTCGGCCGTCGAGTATCTCTATGCGGATGTCAGCGACGCCAACACCATCCTGGCCGCCATCGATTCCGGACTGCTGAGCAGCTACCAGCGCAAGGATCGTGCGGCCTGGGAGCGGCTCTACAACACCAAGCGCACGCAACTCACGAGGGCACTGGATGGGTTGCCAACCTCCGGTCTCACCGCCGGGGACACGAAGGCCATCGCCACGATGCGGGGGCAGATGCGGGCGTTCACCGGCGGTGGAGCGCTGTTCAGCCCCGCGGCCAAATGCAAAGATGCGCCGCGCAAGGACCTCGCCTATCACGAACTCAAGTCCGCCCTGGTCGCCTGTTTCGTCGAGATCGGCAACAGCCTGAGCTTCGAGGGCGGCACGATCAACCGCGTTTCGGCCCTCGACTTGCTGCATGAGACCTCCGACCCCGCGCGGCGCAAGGCGGTGTTCCTGGCCTTCGTTCCGCTGTGGCAGGCCATAAACGGCAAGGACGAGCGCGACAGCCCGTATCGCCGCATGATCGCAGGGGCTGTCGCCGAGGCAGCCGGGAACGGCTCCGAAATCGACAATGTCGCCCGGGACGCCGGCATCGATACGGCGGAGGTCGAACGCTGGCTGGTGCGGATTCTCGAAGCTTGGCGCGAGTCGAGCGGTGACGCCATGGTCGAGCCCTGGGACTTCCGCTTCCAGGCCGGCGAAGCCGATCGCCTGCTCGGCACTTACGTCCCGCGCGAATCTCTGCAGCCGATCAACCAGCGTTATTACAGCGACCTCGGCGCTGATCTAGCCCAGATGGGAACGCTTTATGATCTGGGTTCCCGTCCGCAAAAGGCCGCGCTCGCTTACACCGAATTCGTCACCCATGGACGCCTGATCGATGGAAAGTGGAGGCCCACGGTCGCTCGCGTGTCAGCGCCATATGAGCGCGGCGGCCTGTTCGTATTGAACGAGCTGGTGCACGAGAACGGCCACGTGGCGAACATCACCGCGATCCGCAATCGTCCCGCTTTCGTGGACTGGCCGAGCGATCTGTTCGCCGAGGCATTTGCCGATGTTCCCGCCTGGAGCACCTACGAACCCGCGTGGCAGCGTCGCTACCTCGGCCATGAAGCCCCGGAGCAAGTCTCGTTGCGGGCCTTGTATTCCGTCGTGGTGCTCGACGTCGCCTGGTCCCTGTTCGAAGTGCGGATGTTCCGCGATCCGACGACCGATCCGAACGCGCTCTGGACCGACATCACCAGCCGCTATCTGCACATTATTCCGCACCCCGAGTATTCCTGGTGGGCGATGCGGGTGCAGCTGGCCGACCTCCCCGGCTACATGGTGAACTACGGCTTCGGCGCCATCCTCACCGCCGAGATGCGCCAACAGATCTCACGAGCCCTTGGCCCCTTCGATACGGGAGACCGGCGCTGGTACGGCTGGCTTTCCGATCACCTGCTCCGGTATGGCTCGGAGCGCGACACACGTACGCTGCTGCAGGATTTCCTGGGGCATCCGGTGTCGCTGAAGGCCCTGCTCGAGCAGATACACCGATTGAAGCGAGCGGACGCGTAAGGGCGGCCCTCACCGCGCAACTCCCCGAATTACCGATTCACCTGCAACAGCTCCCAGCCCTGCTCGATCGTGGGCACCGTCGCACCCCAGATCCTGCGCTGTTCGGACAGAGGGTCATTCAAAACCCGCGAATCCGGCCCCAGTTCCATGGTCGGCCGCTGCGTCGAGTTGTAGCGCGGCCACTCTGGACCGCCCTTCGGCGTCGGATTGCCGCTGCGGGCGAATGCAATCCAGGAATCCATCACCCGGTGCGTCAGATCCAGGCGGCGCGGATCGCGGCCGGTGAATACGATGACCTCGGGCAAATTGACAGTCCCGAATACGAACGGCAATTCCATAGCGTGCGCCGAACCAAAGTCCTTATACGTTGAGTTCGACTGATAGGTGAATAGATACAGGTACACCGGTTGGAACGCCGAGACCGCGTCGGCCAGCTGGACCGTAGGAAATCGCATGATCGCGTCGGAGGCAATTTGTATCACCGTGTCCCCCCATTTCGGATACAAGCGCTGGTATTCATTCAGAACTACTTGCGCACGCGATCCGACGATGGGCTCCAATTGCTTGAGTAGCAGCGGCCGCGGCTTTCGTTCCAGGCCATTGTCTTCTGCGGTCGAGAAATACCGCATTTCCTCGCGCGTCGTTCCAATCAGGATGGGCACGCGATTTCCGCGACCCTCGGCAACCACCGCGAATGGCCTCTCTTTGAGGGTCTGGTCATCGATCGAGGGGCCAAATGTCCCGATGTCCGTCGTGGTCGCGAACAGGCGCCGTTGCGCATCCAGGAGCTCACGCATCGATTTTTTCGACAATTCATCGACGGAATGCGCGTCCGCGAGCTTCAGGAACGCTGTGGTGAGATGCGGGTGGCGAATGGACATGTGGCCGGTTCTGCCTCCGGGTACTCCGCTCTCGAGGATCGCCTTGGCGAAAAGGCTCTTCGCGGCGGGCATCGACAACAAGTCGCCCACGCTGGCGGCACCGGCGGATTCTCCGAAAATGGTCACATTTTCGGGGTCACCGCCGAAATGCGCGATGTTCTGCTTGACCCACCGCAGTGCCGCGATCTGATCCAGGAGCCCGACATTGGCGCTCTCGCGGTAACGGGCGCCGAATGAGCGCAAATCGAGGAATCCCCACGCGCCCAGCCGGTAGTTGATGGTAACCACGACCACATCGCCCCGGCCCGCCAGATATTGGCCGTCGTACCAGGTGTTGCGGGCCGCGCCGACGGTGAAGCCCCCGCCGTGGATCCAAAACAATACCGGGCGCTTGGCTGCATCGGGCCTGGGTGTCCAGACGTTAAGGGTGAGGCAGTCTTCGGACATGACGGCCTCGCTGTTCTCCGTCGGGTCGTCATCGATGAGTTGCGGGCACGCCGGGCCCATGTCGAGGCCGGATCGCACGCCGCTCCACGGAACGGCCGGCAAAGGAGGACGAAATCTCAGCTCGCCCAGAGGAGGAGCGGCATACGGAATGCCTCGATACGCGATCACGCTCCCCAGCGACTCTCCCGCAACGACGCCTTGGGCGGTCGTCGCCGGAACGAGAACTGGCTGATCATCGGCAAGTGCGCAATGGAATGGTGCCGCAGATGCCAGTGCAGCCGCCAGCGCACGGCTGACCGCCTGCCGAATGACCTTCAATAGCGTCGACATTTTTCCGGGTGTCTTTGAGATTGCGAAGACAGTCATATACGGCGTCCAGATATTGGGCAGCGAGTCCGTTTCCCTTGCCGCAACTCTATAGATTTGATGGTGGCCAGGGGTGGAATTGAACCACCGACACGCGGATCTTCAGGCGCCCCGTATCCATGGTCGCATGACCCGTCGCACCGGCGTGGTTACGGTCGCAGCAATGCTCGGATCTATGAGCTCTCTTCGGCGCAGATGCCGCAACGCGGCCTGAACCGTCGATTTTGACAATCCAGTGTTTGTGGCAATCGTTTGTAAGCTGACTGATACCGTATCGCGCCGCGCCTTTGCTGCCCGTCGAAGCAGGAACAGATACACGACAAATGTCGCGGGTCGCCGGTCGTGACCCACAAGATCCGGCATCAAGACATCGAGAACATAGGCGTCGATGGATAAGCGCTCCATAGCGGTAAATACTATAGTAGATATTGGCGCCGTGGCGAGTAGCGCGGCGCTAGCATTCGGCCACGGCGAGCTTCAGAAGGACTAGTTAATGATTACCCAACTCAAATTTGTGGGTATTCCGACCACAGATCAAGATCGTGCGCTCACGTTTTATACCGAGAAGCTGGGATTTCAAGTCGCAACAGACCAGGTTTTCAACGACAAACAGCGTTGGATAGAGCTCCGAATCGCCAACTCTGCGACGCGAGTGGTGCTCTTTACCCCAGAAGGACACGAAAATCGGGTCGGGACGTTTTTTAATGGTTCGTTTGCTTGTGATGACGTGCCGGCAACCTACCGGCAACTCAAATCGCGAGGTGTCGATTTCATATCGGAACCTAAGAAGCAACCATGGGGCGAGTTCGCTATCTTCAAAGATCCCGACGGCAATCAGTTCGTGCTTTCCTCACTATAACGAATTGATTGATGTCCCATCTAATGAGCGTCGCGTCATGACCGCCTTATGGAGCAAGTTGAATTTGCGGGTAGACCAAGACATTGTGGTCATAAACGCGCCCAAGTCTTTTGCGCCGGCGCTCAAATCAATTCCGCGGGGCCGCATGCACCAGCGCATCTCGGCGATCAAGGACGCGACCTTTGTGCTTGTTTTTGTCGAGAACAAGTCGACCCTGGACAATGTGGCTGCGGCTGTGGTTGCGAAGACGACTGGCGATGCAGTTCTCTGGTTCGCCTATCCAAAAGGCACGTCCACGAGGTCCACGTGCGACCTCAATCGCGACACGGGTTGGGATGTTCTTCGAGCATCTGGCTTCGACACCGTTCGACTAGTTTCGATAGATGAGGACTGGTCTGCATTGCGATTTCGCAGAACCGAGTTCATCAATCATCGAACGCGATAGCCTCCTCGGTTTGCCCCGTGTGCCTTCCGGCGCAACGACCGCCTGAATATCGGCCGCGGCATGCAGGAAACGGCCCTGAACCGAACTAAAGGGGCATTTTGTCGATCCCGTCCCGCCCATTTCCATTCGCCGCCGATCATCCGGGCGGCCTTCCGCCGGCGACGACGATGGGTTCGTCGAGCGCTCGCCGATATTCCTCCTCGTCGATCGCATCCACCGAGCGCAATTTCGCCAACAGGTCTTCGATCAGTGAGCGCAGCCCAGGCCCCGGCGTGCCGTGCGCGAATGAACTCTGATACTTGATCGGCCCGGGGATGATCGCGACCAGGAAGGCCATCTCGGCCGGCGTCAGGTCCCGGGGTTCGCGACCGAAATAGGTGCGGGCCGCGGGCCGGAGGCCATGCAGGTCCGGTCCCCACTCGATGATATTCAGGTAGATCTCGAGGATGCGATCCTTGCCGAGCGCCGACTCGAGTAGGAACGTGATCGCCAGTTCCTGCAGCTTGCGTCCCAGCTGCTTGTCGCGCGACAGGAACAGGTTCTTGGCCAGCTGCTGGGTGATTGTCGACGCGCCGCGCGCGGCGCCGCCGCGCGACCAGTTGGTGAGCAGCGCGGTGGGTAGTTCGCGCAGGTCGATGCCGCGATGCCCGTAGAAGCCTGTGTCTTCGGCAATCAGAAGAGTGCGCACGAACAGCGGCGGAACGTCCCGCAGGGCGATAAAGTCGGGGGATGCGGGCGAGACGTTGATCGGACGGTGCGGCCCGGGGCCGTCATCGGAGCTGAAGATGAAATCGCCGCGCAGGCGCACGATCGCCGGCGGCATCTGGCGTGGCGGCGTGAATTCGATCTTCTGGCTCACCGAGAGCGCGGCAGGGTCCGCCAAACGTCCACGTACCCGCACGTCGATCGTGGCCGAGCCAAGGTCATGGCCGCCGCCCGGCGCCATTTCCAGGCTTTCGGGCACCGCGAGCCCCGATGTGCCCAGCAGTTGCGCGAAATCTAGCCGCCGTACGCCGAGTGCGAGATCGACAACCGGATCGGTTTCCAGATCGCGCAGCGCGAGCGAACCCGACAGGGCCGCTCCGGCCACCGTCGCGTGGAGTTCGGGGATCTCGATCGTGCCCCCGGCCCGCCGCCAGGCGCCATCGAATCGTACGGTAACGTCGGTCGGATCGCCGAGCTGCGGTTCGCCGGCAGCGCTATCCGCCAGCGCTCCCAAGCGCGCGCCGCGCGTGCCCATATCCACGTGGAAACTGAGCGCGTCGGTGCTGGCCTGAAGATTCACGCGGCCGTCCGCAATACCTCCATCGAGCAGCGGGTCGGCGTCGCGCCGCACGTCGAGCAAACGGCCGACGTCGAGCCCACGTGCCTCGACGCTCCACGCGCTGCCCACCGGGTCCGCAAGCTTGCGGATTGACAGGCCGGCCTGTGGCTCCACCAGCGTGAGCTGGAGTCCTCGCCGAGATATGCCCGCCACGTCCCAGGCAGTAGCCGGCGAACTGACCCTGACCCCTGCTGGGCCCGCAAGAGCGGCGGCGCGAACTGCGAGTCGCAGGCGGCCGGGCCACGTGGCCGCGATCATGTCGGCATGCAGTCGCACTCCATGACCGAGGTCGAGATCGAATCCCTCCAGTCGCAGTAACGGCCAGACGCCGACGTGTACCAGTCCGATTCGGGCAACCATGCCATGGCGCACGGCCGCAGACTCGATCCGCGTACGGACCGCGTGCTCGAGCGTGGATCTCAGCGACAGCGCGACCAGGCTTGCGAGCAGCGCCGCGGCAATCGCTGCGAGCCACCACCCTCGCCTGTGGATTTGAACCCTAAACATCGACGCAAGGATGCCACAGCCGGATCGTGCGCAGGCTGGTGGGCGTCGGGTTGCAGACGGCCTCGATCAGGGCCGCGTAAGTCGGGCCCTACGGGAGGTTGACGGCCTCAGGGCGCGATGTGTCCGGTTGGTCCGCGCATAGGCTGTACTTCCTACATACTGGCTGCCGCTCCCGATCCATATTGCGCGAATTGGACCAGGAGGTAATTTATGGGATTGCTCGACGCACTTGGTGGTGGCACCGGAAACCGGGGAGGCTTTGGCATGTCTCCAGTCACGATGGCTATCGCGGGTCTGCTCGCCTATCGCACCCTGAAGGGCAAAGGCCGGTTGGCGGACATGCTTGGCACGAGCACGACCCAAGCGGGCGCCGCTACCGCTGGTGCCGCTTCGACGGGCCTCGGTGGCCTGCTGTCCGGTGGTGCCTTAGGCAGCGGCTTAAGAGATCTGCTGGATCGGTTCCGACAAGCAGGCCACGAAAAGACCGCACAGAGCTGGGTGTCCACGGGCTCCAACCAGCCCATAGCACCGCAAGAGTTGGAGAAAGTCTTGGGCGAAGAACGCTTGCAGTGGCTTATGGAGCAGACCGGCATGCCAAAGGATCAGCTCTTGAGTGGTTTGAGTGGATCATTGCCCGAAGCCGTGAACAAGCTCACGCCGGATGGCCGCATTCCCAGCGAAGAGGAATTGGCACGTCAAGGATAGGGTCGCGCTTCGTGACGTTGCGGGTCTCCCCCGCTGGTTGACCAAGATTCGGTGGCTGGTGGTAGTGCGGCCGTAACGGCTATGCCCACACGAAACGAACAACTCGTTCCGAAGCGGCCGCAGCGCGCACACACCGTGGCGTGCGCTCGGTTGACGCAATGATCGCGGCTTGCTTGCGTGCCAAAAAGGAAGCCTTTTGGCAGAAGGGACACTCGTTCTCGCCGCGACATCGGGACCGAGACCATCACGAGTTCGTACTCGTCAGAGCGTGTGGACGTTCTCGGAGCTCACCCGTGATCCGCTCGGGGGTGTGACCATCTTCAAGTACACGGCGTAGCGTTCGTCAAAGATGCGGTTCAGGGGAACGAGCGTGAGGTCGCTTTCCTGACCGATGGTGCTGAACTCCAACGCTCGCCCGGCCACGGGCCGCAGCCAGCTCGAGGGATCGCGCGAGCGGGCCACGATCGGTGCGATACCAACGGGCTCCGCCGCGAACTCCGGAACCTTGCGCGGGAGGGTGGGTACGGCTCGCAGATTCTCCGCGGTGAGCCCGGCGGTCCCGAGCCGCGCCGCCAGCACCAGCGGTCCATACATCACCGCCACAACCGACGCATCGTCCGGCATCGGAGCCGCGTGTAGGTGCATCGGCAGCTGCACGCTGAGCACATCCCCCTCGGACCAGCGGCGCTCGAGCGTGAAGTAACCGCCGGATTGCACGGAGCCGGGAAGCAGCTTGCCGTTGAGTGAGATGGAGGCGCCCGCCGTCCAGTACGGCACGCGGACGTGGACTGCGAAGCGCGCCAGACGAGCGCCAAGCACGGTGAGGCGCACCGTGTCCTCCTCGGGGAAGCGGGTGTCGAGTGCCAGGCGTACGCCACGCTCCGCCCAATTGAGCTCCGAGGGCACGAACAGGTTGACGTAAATGCCGGATTCGTCGTGGAAATAGATGCTGTCGCCGAGCTTGGCAAAAGACTCGGACATGCTGCCCGTGCAGCACCAGAAATCCTGCAGCGGCGTGCCGAAAAGCTTCCAGTAGCCGCTCGCGAGCGGCAGGTAGTACAGCTTGTTACCGTCGACGGGGTGCTGCACGCCGAGAATGCCATTGTAGAACGTGCGCTCGTAGTAGTCGGCGAGACGCGCGTCGGCGGTCCAGCAGTACACGTGGCGCGTCAGCTTCTGCATGTTGTAAGTGACGCAGGACTCCTCGGTGTAGCCCGAAAGCTCGCGCGCCAGCGCCCCGGGTGGTGTGTTCCACGACTCGTTATTGCTCGTTCCGCCGGTGCAGTAGCAGCGCCGCTCGGCGACCGTGTGCCAGAAAAACTCGGCAACACGGCGCTGGCGGGTACTGCCGGTGACCTCGAAGCCGCGCGCCGCGCCGATGATCTGCGGAATGGTGGTGTTGACGTGCAGCCCCTGGAGCTCGTCGCGTTGCGCGGCGAGCGGCGCGAAGATGCGCTCACGGTCGAAGCGCCGCGCCAGCGCCTGCCAGCGCGACTCGCCGCTAACTACTGACAGGTTGTAGAGCAGCTCGTTCATGCCGCCGTACTCACGCTCTAGAACCTTGGCCATTTGCGCAGCGTCCAACGGGTGTGCCCAGCGCTCCACCCATGTGGCCATTCCGAGCAGCGTATCGAGCGCCGCCCGATCGGCGCTCAGGGTAGCGGTATCCAGCAGTCCCGCCATGATTTTGTGCAGTGTGTAGAAGGGTGCCCAGGCCGGCAGTCCGGCCCGCAACCGGTCGAACAGCTCCTCGGGGAAGGCGCTCACGTAGCCGCTGCCGATTGCCGCCTGGCATTGCGCCAGCGCGCTGGCGACGCGTACGCCGCGTTCACGTATCGCCGGGTCGCCGGTTTGGGCCCCTAACAGCGCGCAGGCCGACATGTAGTGTCCCGTATAGTGTCCACGCAATTCGTTGTCCGGCGCCTCCCAACCCCCGAGCGGTGCGGCCGCGCTGGGCAAGCCCGCCGTGACGCGGAACATATGCAGCAGGCGGTCCGGGTCGAGCGCCAGCAGAAAGCGTCGGTTGGTCTCGAGCGCGTCGAGCACGGGGCCCGGACGCAATCGTACCGCCTGCAGATCGAACGGATGCACCGCGAGGCGCCCTCGATCATCAGTGGCGGCGGATGCAGCCGCCGCAGGTGCCGTCCGCGTCAGCAGCGAAGACGCTGCGGCGAGCGTCGTCAACGACAGGAAAGCGCGGCGCGAGAATGGCGCGGACATCAATTCATATTACTACCCACGCGCCGCAGCAGGCCAGCTGAGGACACCTCATATGCCAGAATAGACCCCGGAATCCAAAATTGGTCGTGTCAGCGATCCACTTGCCGCGTACCCATGTTCAATACGACCACAAGAAAGGGAGTGCAGGGATATCCCCATGTGCCCACACTGCGTTTTGACCTGCCTGCCTCGCGACCGGTGAAATCGTCCCCGCAATTGCAGGTACTTGGTCAAATTGGCCGTGGTGAAGGGCATTGCGGATGGCGATGTGCGAGGTACCGGAGTGAGGGAGCAGCCATTGAATAAACGAGACCTTCGGGAATCAAACCAGTCTGGCGCACTCTGGCCGCCCCAGAACGAGCGCGTAGATACGCTGGCCTCATTAGGCGCTCTTCTGAATGGCATTGTGGACGAGCTACCGCACGGAGCCGTCGCGCCAATTTGCGACCCCGCGGCGATGCGAGCGGCGATATCTGGCTTTGATTTCAATGCGCCAGATGACCTGCTGTCCGGGGCACGGCGGGTTATCGACCTGCTCAAGGGCGGCATGGTACACACGATGCACCCCGGGTACCTGGGCCTGTTCAACCCGGCCGCTGGATTTCCGGGAATTGTCGCCGACGTCATCACGGCGCACCTAAATCCTCAGCTCTCCGTCTGGTCGCATGCGCCCGCACCGATCGAGATCGAGCGACGTGTCATCGCAGAATTTGCGGCGCTCTTCGGGTGGAACGCGGCACAGTCAGCTGGTCACTTTACGAGCGGTGGTGCCGAAGCGAATCACACGGCGCTGTTGCTGGCGCTGACCCGCGCGGCACCGAGTTTCGCCGAGTCAGGCAGTCGGGCATTTCCTGGAGCGCCGCGCCTGTATGCGTCTGCGGACAGCCACCTCGCCTGGCTGAAAATCGCCCATGCCGTTGGGATTGGGCGCGACGCGCTGCGACTCATTGGGACCGATGGTCGGGGACGGCTGAGCCCACCGCTGCTTCGTAGCGCGATTGAGGCAGACTTGGCGGCAGGGCATTGCCCCGTGTTTATAGCCGCAACGGCGGGCACAACGAATGCCGGCATGATCGACCCTATCAGTGACTGTGGCGCAATTGCCCGTGCGCACGGCCTTTGGCTTCACGTTGACGCGGCCTGGGGAGGCGCCGTGGCGGTGCTACCTGAAGGTCGGACGGTGCTCGACGGCATCGATGGCGCAGACTCGATTACGGTCGATGCCCACAAATGGTTGTCCGTTCCAATGGGCGCGGGAATGCTCCTGTGCCGTCATCCAGAATGTCTCGGTGACACGTTCAGAGTTGCTGCAAGCTACATGCCTCCGAGTTTGAATTCGATCGACCCGTATACTCATTCGATGCAATGGTCGCGACGTTTTATCGGGCTGAAGCTGTTTCTCACGCTCGTGTGCATCGGCTGGGATGGCTATCGGCAGCTGATCCGACGCGCGCTTCGGATGAGCGCCGATCTGAGTGATCGACTGGAAGCGGCCGGATGGCATGTCGTCAATGAGTCGCCTGTGGCGGTATTGTGCTTTGTAGACTCCGACGACAACCTCGACCTCGCTGGAATTGCCGCCCGCGTTGTAGCGGACGGACGAGCGTGGATATCCACGGCGCGTTTTGAGCAGCGCACCGTATTGCGCGCCTGTGTCGGTAACCATCTAACTGACACTAAGCAGCTTGACCGACTTATGGCAGCTCTAAATGACGCGCGAACGCGGGCACTACGATAGGGATGGTGGCCAGGGGTGGAATTGAACCACCGACACGCGGATTTTCGGTTGCACGCACTTGCGCGCACAACATCGTCCACCGTTGCCCATCAGTGTTACACGAGGCTATCGTCGAGAGTGAGTGATGCTGAGTTACGATAGGTGACGATGGTTTGGGCACCAAAGTGGGCGCTAAAAAGACTCCCTGCCCAATATAGAGGGGTCGGACACCCCCTCTCCTTGATGCTTGGTCACTCGCAGCCACAGCAAGTAACCCACGCTCACGCTATTACGCACTGCGACGTTCTGACCTCTTCGCTCGGCGCGCGGGGGTCATCATTTCGACCAGCATCGGGTCCGGTGAAATCGGTTCATCCAGATTGCCCGATTCATGCGGCGCGGCCGTATTGCACCTGTGGCGCGGCCGCTGGGCTTGATTCAACGCCTGTCAACCCGTTGTTAAACGCCAATACTTTGGACCCCGACAACAGTACACGTTCCTGCTCGCCAACGTAATCCAGTAATTGAACAATGAGCAGCGCGATTGTGATCGCGGCATAAGCAAGGAAAAGCGATTCCATATCTGTGAGCCTTAAATAATGACGGGCGTGGATTCTATAGATTCACTCGTGACAGCCGAGTTAATTCGGTGTTTCCTTTGGAAGACATTGAAGAACTGAGAAGTGCGTCTCGTGCCGGCGACACCGGCAAACATATTAAGTTCCCAACGCACGGTTTGCGTCACTTACCCCAACGCTCCTCACGCACGAGCACCGCGCGAAAGTTCCCTTATCACGTCACATTGTGCTAGACCCTTCTTAGAAGCCATCGCGGGATTGACTTCCTATTTTTTTCCTGCCCCGGATCTTCGTTCTCGGCGTACGGTCCAAGGGCTTTTCCCACCCCACAGTGGGCACGTCGGGCAGTCTCTAGGTCGCTCTTATTGGCTGCAGCTCGATATCGGAACTCACTCCGCCAGCTTCTCCCGACTAAAGAAGCGGCGGAATCCGGATAGGGAATCTCTCAGTGTCGGAAGAAACGGCAACCCGATTCCAACTAAGAGACCCCTCCGCCTACGTGGTAATCAGACTTCTGGAACTGACGACATAAGAGTCAATTACGTACCTTTGGTAGCGAACCATCGCACGAAGGAATCAGATGAAGTACTTTCCGTCCACGCCGCGCGCCGGGGTGGTTCGCAAGTGGGCCATGGCGGCGGGCGCGGCGAGCGCCGCCCTTGGCGGTTTGGCACTTTGGGTGGCGCACAGGACCCGCGAGGCTGAAGACGCTTCGCCACCTCGTGGCGAGGTCCTCACTGTCGATGGTATCCGCGTGCACTACTTGGAGCTCGGAGAGGGACCCCCGCTCGTGCTCCTGCACGGCAACATGTTGCGCGTGGAAGATTTCATTGCGAGCGGGTTGTTAGGGGAGCTGGCTAAGAACCATCGCGTGATCGCTCTCGATAGGCCCGGATACGGCTACAGCGAGCGCCCGACGGATCGATTATGGACGGCGGCTGCGCAGGCCGCCCTCATAAAGCGGGCGCTCGAAGAGCTTAGGGTGAAGAAGCCGAAGGTGTTGGGACATTCCTGGGGTACCCTGGTTGCGCTCGAACTCGCACTCCTTTCAGAAGTGGCGGTGGAAAGGCTGGTTCTAATATCGGGCTACTACTTCCCCACGGCTCGCGCGGATGTAGTACTTGCTGCGCCCTCGGCGATTCCGGTGCTGGGCGACATTCTCCGCTACACAGTGTCGGCCCTGGCGGCGCGGATGACATTGAACAAAACCGTGAAGGCGATGTTCGCGCCGCAGCCTGTGCCGGCCAACTTTCTACCCGTGCTTAACCGCGAAATGCTACTTCGGCCGAAGCAAATACGGGCAGATGCGCAAGACGCGGTCTACATGATCCCTGGTGCCGCGCGACTGCGGAAACACTATCGGGAAATTAAAGCTCCAGTTGTGATACTCGCCGGGGAGAATGACCGGGTTGTGGATGTCGACGCCCATGCCCGCAAGCTGCACGAGCAAATCAGCGGCAGCAAATTGACGGTGTTGCCTAGAGTCGGCCACATGGCTCACTACGCGGCGCCTGACCAAGTCGTGGCAGCGATCAATCAACAGCTTCCTTCGCCTTTGTAAGGTGGCACAACCGTCGACTATTGGGATCGCGGAAGGTGACGCTCGAGCACAATATATGGCCGTGGGTTGGGCACCAAAGTGGGCACTGGTTTACGCTCCGGGCCCCGCCAAAGCTAAACGGGCTCTGACAGCGGCGCTGACGCTACCGCCACGATCCCAGGTGGTGTGACAGCGACCATGCCTCTGCGCACGTCTGGCTGCTTTAGCGGCACGGCCCTTTGAAGGAGCCCCCCACTGTATTGCAACCCAGCCTCGTCGGGGGCATCCTGCCCCACAACGGGGAAGGGACGGCCTATCGCGCTTGGCGATGCCGCGTTGTCAAAAATCGTTTCTCGGGGGACAAATCCATGAATTGCATTCGCGCCGCCCGCGCATTGTTGATCGCCGTCTGGGGTTCTGCCCTCTTGTTTCAGAGCGCGCTCGCGCAGGATCGCATCCTGGTCAATGGCAAGATCTTCACCGCCAATCCACAGCATCCTTATGCGGAGGCCGTATCCATCCGCGATGGCAAAATCGTCGCCGTTGGCAACCGGCACGAGATCGATGCCAGCGTTGCCCGCGATGCGAGGGTCGTGGACCTGGGCGGCAAGACACTGCTGCCGGGCCTTATCGATAGTCACGTGCATGCGGTTATGGGCGGTGTGGGATTGCAGTCGGCCGATGCCCAGGATGACATCCCCGACATTGCCGCTCTCGAGGCCTTCGTGGCACAGGCTAAGACTAGTGGGCGCGGCATGAACGGCGACGTACTGGTGGTCAGTGGGATACCGCTGGCGATCTGGTCGCAGAATGCCGCGCTCAACGCGCACTTCAATGCCGGCGCCTACGCCAATCAGCCGTTGTACCTGGGCGGCATGGATGGGCATACCGGCTGGTCAAATCTCGCACTTCGTAATCGCGCCGGATTGAACAAGGCTTTCATCAGCAAACTCCCGGAGGAAAAGCGTAAGTATTACGGCTTGCAGAGCGATCTCACGCCCAACGGATTCGGTGTAGACGAGGGTCTCGAAATCGTCCAAAAGCAGATCCCAGAGCCCGATGCGAAAAAGAATCTCGCCGGCGCGCGCGCCGCCTTGGCCTACCTACACAGTCTGGGCATCACCTCCTGGCTGGATCCGATGACCGATGCGTCGATTCTCGAGGCGTATCGCGGACTCGCCGCTGCTGGTGAACTCACGGCGCACGTCGCCGCGCTCCCGGTCGTTAAACCGGATGACCCAAATTCCTTCAAGGCTGCGCTGGCCTTGCGCGCTCGATATGCTGACATCCCTAATCTCACCATGCCCGGGGTGAAAGTCTTTGCCGACGGCGTGGTCGAATATCCCTCGCAAAGCGCCGCAATGACCGCCCCCTACGCCAACACTGGAAAGCACGGGGACCTGCTGTTCAAGCCCGAGAACTTTGCCAAGCTGTGCATCGAGGCAGACAAGCAGGGATTGCTCGTGCACACGCATGCCATCGGCGACCTTGCGGTACATGAGGCGCTGAACGGGTATGAAGCCGCGCGCAAGGCCAATGGCAACAGCGGAGTGCCACACACCATCACTCATTTGCAATTCGTGCGCAGCGAGGATATAGACCGCTTCAAATCGCTCGGCGTGCTGGCTTCCTACCAACTGCTTTGGGCGGATTTGGGTGTTGACACCGTGGATCTGGTTAAGCCCTACGTTGCGGCGGACATCTACCCTTGGCAGTACCCGGCGCGCTCGATGCTCGATGCTGGCGCTGTTATAGCCGGTGCCAGTGACTGGAACGTGTCCACGCCAGATGTGTTCAAGGCCATCTATCAGGCCGAGACCCGTCGCGGCACGCAAGGCGTGCTGGATGCGAGCCAGGACATGCCGCGCATAGCCATGCTGTATGCCTATACCATCAATGCGGCACGTGCGATGAGACAGGAGGCGAACATTGGTTCAATCGAGCCGGGCAAAGCGGCGGACCTCGTGCTTGTGGATCGCGACGTGCTTACCGTGTCCCCCGAGCAGATGCGCGATACCCGGATCCTTTGGACCATGGTTGCCGGAGAGTGGGTGTACCGCGACAAGGAGCTTCCGGCGCAGCAGTGACCCGCCCGGCCGCACCGCCGGTCGAAACTCCCGGGTAGCAGAGGTTCACGGTAACCCGCCTACCGACGGGTCGATGGACTAAACCATCTCTTGAGCATAACCTTGGTGGTCTCCAGGCTGCCGCAGAACGCAGCCCCATTGAAATTGTGGTCTTCGACCGAGGAACCGGTAGATCCTGACAAGACCTTCGGATTTTCCTTTGGTGCACCATGCGTACAGGTCTCTCGCTGATTCCGCTGTTTGTGTTTGCGCTTGCTACGGCCGGGCCGTCGACTGGCCCGCTGCGTGCGCCAGCGGTTGAGAACACATTGGATCGCAAAGAACAGGAGCTGGAGCGGCTCTACGCTACTTACTGGCAGATCCAATATCGGCTGGAACAGGGCGACACCAGCGTGACGGACCAGAAGGTCGAACGCGATTTACGGACTGTCTTCAATGATCCGCCGTTTCTTGACATGTTGAAGGCGGCGCACATCACTGATCCGATTTTGCTGCGACGGCGACAATTGTTCCTGGAGGCGGCCGCGGATTCGCAGATCTCCACCAATGCCGACTTGGCTGCTCTAGTCGAGTCAATTCGGAAGGCCGATAGCGCCACGCGTTATCACGTCGGCGGCAAGTTGCTGGATCGCCCCGAGCTTGACAATGTTCTCGGTCATTCGGCAGACCGCAGCACTCGCAAAGAGGCTTGGTTCGCCGAGGCCGACCTGACAGAGGTGACCGGTGATCGCATTCGTCAACTGATGAAGCTACGCAACCAACTGGGGCCACGCTACGGAAACGCGCAATTCACTGATCTCATGCTCGAGCGTCGCGCTACAAACCGACGGGATCTAGCGAATTGGTTTGCACAGATACGGACAGCCACCGAGCAGGGATACCGGGCGCTCCTCGTCCGCATGCAACGAGAGTTGCGCATCGAGAAAGTCGAGCCTTGGGACCTGCAATATTATTTTTCTACGCTGACACCGTCGCTTGAGAGCAAATTCGGATTCGACGGAGCGTGGGAACGAACCACCAAAGTCTCCGGGCGGCTTGGATTTGATTTTGGCCGCCTGCCCGTGCACGTAAAGATTACCGACATCACCTTCGGCGGCTACACCATGCCCATTTGGTACGGAAAAGAAATCAGGATGCTGGTAAGCAAACATACGGGATTGCTGTTCGCAGATACCATTCTTCACGAATCCGGGCACGCGTTGCATTTTAGTTTTGTGCAGGAACCAACTTTTATCCTCAAGGACAACTATCCCCCACCCATGGACGAGGGACTTGGGCAAACCATGTCCCTCATGCTGTTTCGACCCGAGATCGCTACTAGTGTCTATGGACTGTCCAGCGATGAAGCACGCGCATTACGTGAGCGACGCCGTCTGGAATCAAATTATTCCATGCGCGCCCTTATGGTGCAGTCCGAGTTCGAATTGGAAGCTTACGATAACCCCGACCAGGACCTCGATGCTCTCTACGGCCGCATATGCTCAAAGTATCTCGACGTGGACTGTCATCGATCGAGGAACTGGGGATATGACCCGTACTTGGCCGCGATCCCGATATACGAGCAGAACTACGTTCTCGCCGAGATGTTCGCCTATCAAGTCCATCACACCCTTGATCTAAAGTTTGGCGGCGACTGGGGTCAACAAGCGGGAACTTATCTGCACGACAAGTTTCTGATTCGTGGTGGATCGCTGACCTTGGACCAGATCATGCGGCAAGGCACGGGAGAAGCATTGACCGCAGAGTATCTGATCAGGGCACTAAAGGCTGAGTCCCCCGCGGCAGGCAAACCTGCCCTGAACTGAGTCGGCAGCTCAGGGGTTCCCCGCGGGAAGCTGCCTTGGGCGAAGAATCTCTCCGCCCTTCATAACGAACACCACGTTCTCCATGGCGCTGATGTCTGTCGTCGGGTCACCCGAGACAGCAACAATGTCTGCGGCCTTGCCCGCTGTTACTGAGCCGATGTCGCTTGTCAGACCGAGTAATTCAGCGGCGCGAGTAGTTGCCGCTTGAAGAGCCTCAATCGGCGTCAGGCCGCCTTTGACCAGTGCCGAAAACTCCTTTGGCAGAAAATCCGGATCATCGTCCAGGCCAAACGCAATCTTGACGTGGTGCTTGACAGCTCGCTGAAAGGATGCGGATTGGTAGCTCAGAATCAGCCGCGACTTCTCCATAGCCACTGCGTCGAGTCCGCTCGGATTCCCCATCACCGCATATCGTTGAATAACTGACAATGTGGGCACCAGCCAGGTACCCTTCTTCTCCATCAAGGCGGCGCCCTCTTCGTCGAGCAGTGTGCCGTGCTCGATCGAGTCCACACCCGCCCTTACGGCTGCGTTGATGCCGCCCGCGCCCTCTGCGTGAGCCATCACAGACTTGTGGGCACGATGCGCCACCTCCACTGCCCGGTGCATCTGCTCTTCGCTCAACTCTTGGACATTGAAGTCACTCAACGGGTCAGAAATCCCGCCGGTCGCGATCAGCTTAATCCAGTCGACACCGTACTTGATGTCGTGTCGGACCGCCGCCTCGACATCGTCAACGCTATCCGTGAGATTCGGGCGACGAGCAAGTGCCTGGTCCGGAGCTAAGACGTCGGCATCTCCATGGCCTCCGGTGACGGATATGTAGTTACCGGCCGAAACCATCCGTGGTCCGGTGATAAGGCCCATCCGAATGCTATCCCTTAGGGCAAGTTGCCCGTAAGCGAGGTCGCCTTCGCCCGCCTCGCGGAGTGCCGTGAAACCGTGGTCAAGCCATACTTGAAGATTGTGAACGCCCCATAGAGCACTTTGGGGCGATGACGTGCGCAGGTCTCTCATGGCTGAGAGATCCTTCAAATTGCCCAGCACATGGGCATGGCAGTCGATCAGCCCGGGTAAAACAGTCGCCGCAGACAGATCGACTATTCTGGCGCCTGGAGCATGCCCGGCAATTTCGGCCGCATTTCCTACCTCCACGATCCGATCACCTTTGATCAGAATGGCTTGGCCCGTCAGCACACGTCCACTCGGTGCGTCGAACAGGTGCCCGGCCTTGATAAGCACCAACGGCTTTACAGGGGCCTGACCCCACGCCGCGCCTACCGTGGAGATCAATAGAATTATGAGTACCTTGTGGATCACTTTGCGTCCTAGGTTATCGATGAGTGGTCGTAGTACCACATGGTGAGATCACTATAAGCGCCCGCAGTTATACAGCGAACCGAAATGGCCGAATAGCCGGGACATTGGACCGCGTATCCGCACCTCTGGTTATGGCCGGAAGCAGTTACCAGGTTGAACAAAACGGGCCATGGTTGGATGGGAGCCAGGGGTGGAATTGAACCACCGACACGCGGATTCTCAGGTGCCCCCGAAACCGACCGCATCCAACCCAGGAAGCCCTAAGAAGCTGAATTTCCTGGAAAGCAGTCCGGCGTGAGTTGGCACAGGTTGTGGCAGGTTGGCTCTGGTTGGTTGCGTTTTGGTTGCGAACCCCAGCCTCCTTCAATGACCGATTTTGACCCGCAGCAGGCGCCGCTGACTGTCGGCTATCGGGAAGCCAAGACAGCTGGCATTTCCTCAATGGCGACCATTGGGGAGCACCCTATTTCTGGATTTGAGCAGCTTAACGGTACACATTGACTGTTGCACCGCGAGGCGTTCTCTCAGTGCCCCGGTTCCGCCCCCGGGCAGTACCGGCTTTCCGCGCCGGAGCGTAACATCGGTGCCGCCTGCCGGCGCGGTAACCGGCGATTTGCAGATGTGGACAAGCGGCGGGAGTCAAGCAATGGAATACCTCTTCGACCGAGAACTTACGATTCCGCGCAGAAGAAAGTTTGAAATCCAACGGACCGTACTTGCCGCCCTTGTGCTAGCAATCGGGTGGCTTGCATCGGCACGCGCAGACACTGGTGCTCTGCCCAGCGCGAGCGGCTCAGGCGATGCGGCTGGCACGCCTCCCGCGCAGTCGGCGCAGAGCGACCCCCGCTTGAATGCGGGCGCATCGTCAGGGATTCCCGATGTAACCGTGACGGCTCCGGGCCTTCCTACCGATCAGGAGTTAGCCGGACAAAGCCTGCAAGAATTCATACTGCACCACGCCACAACGCACTACGGTAATACCAGCACGACGGGCAATCTTGCACGTTGGCGTGGAGGCAGGCAGAGCATTTGCCCATTCACTGAGGGGCTCTCGACGGGATACAACACGTTCGTAACGGGGCGACTTCGCGCTCTCGCGGCGTACGTTGGCGCGCCCGTGCAGTCGGACCCGACATGCAAAGCCAACGTGCATATACTTTTTACGAATAACCCCCAGGAGAAAATGGATGCCGTCATAAAATGGGCGAGCGTTTACTTTGGTGAGAGATATTCCGGGGGCACGAAGGACCTCATAGCGTTTACAAGCGGCCACGTAATTCAGGGCTGGTACATGACGACCAGCTCCGACTCCGGTGTCTTGAATACCGACGTGGCATTAGTAGGGCTTAACGTTTTACCCGTTTGGCCTCAGATCACCCAGAATTACGCCGGAGTGGGCTCCGTTGGGACGCGTGTGAGCGGCGGTAGCGGGAGTGATAGTGGTATCGGCATCGTCATCCTAGTCGTCGACACCGCGAAAGTGGTCGGCTACACCATCGGGTCGATTGCCGACTACGCAGCGATGTTGACCTTGTCAGTAGTGCAATCGCCTGACAATTGCGATCCACTGCCGAGCATTTTAGACCTGATGTCATCAAGCTGCGGCACGCGTGAAAGGCCTACAGCGATAACAGCCGGCGATCTAGCCTTCTTGAAGGCGCTTTATTACAAAAATACAGGGTTGGGCCAATCGCTTTCTAGAGCAGATATCCACGAGAATATGATGCGCCAGTTCAGAGACAAAAGTGCTGCTCCATAAATGCCACGCCACTTATCTTCACTGCTTTGATACGGCGTTACCCGACTTTGAATCTATGGCGGCGTCAGTATCCATAAGCCCAACCATCAAGCCGAAGGCGACGAGTTGATCGCTCGATGATATTTACGGCTCTGGCAGCGACCGTAGGTTTGAATTGAGAAACTGTCTGGTCAGGAAAGGCGACGCTCTGGTAATCCACCCTATGCAATCCACGGCTCTCCTCCAGTCAGGACAACGGATGCATTTCGGGTTGGTAATTTTATTGATTTGATGGTGGCCAGGCGATCATTCCTATGATCACAACAATGAGCAAACGCCTCATCCGTCGCCCGCATTGCACGTTCCAGGCAGCAGTTCGGCGGTTACCGTTGATTTAGCCAAGAGCGCACTTACATCGCGAAACGCAAGCCAATATTAAAGTAGTGCCCTCACCTGCCAACTCGTAAATCCCTTCTGCTGGAGAAGACTTGCCATGCCCATTTCTCGCCGTGATGTTCTTCTTCTGGGTTCGGCGGCTGGGATTTCGTCGCTTGTCGCGCCTTTGCGCGCCGAAGACAACCTAGCGCCAGCGACTCCTAAGTGGACGCTCCCCGAAAGGAAGTCGTTCAAGATTGTCGAGAACGAATGGATACCGATGCAGGACGGAATTCGCCTGGCGGCGCGATTTTGGATACCCGAAGGCGCAACGGCCAAGCCCGTACCCGTGGTGTTCGAATACCTTCCTTATCGCCTCTGGGACGACCTGCGCTGGCGCGATGACGCAACAGCCGCAAATCTTGCACCGTATGGCATCGCCTTCGTGCGCGTCGATGTTCGCGGAACCGGCAATTCGGAAGGGGTCATGGTCGATGAGTACGATGGTCCGGAATTGAGCGATGGTGTCCAGATCATTGCCTGGCTGGCGAAGCGACCGTGGTCGAATGGTTCGGTCGGCATGCGCGGGATCTCCTGGGCTGGCATCAATTCTCTGCAGATTGCCGCGATGGCCCCTCCGGCTCTCAAAGCCATCATGCCGATGGGTTGCTGCGATAACCGCTACACGGACGATGCGCACTATCTGGGCGGCGCCTATGGAGAACAAAACCTTGGGTGGGGAGCCAGCTTCAAGGGGGTCATGGCGGGCCCGCCCGACCCAGGGGTCATTGGAGCGAACTGGGAGCAGATTTGGACTGAGCGCCTGCGTTCGACACCCGCGATTATCAAGCAATGGTCTGAGCACCAGCGCTACGACGCCTATTGGAAACGTGGATCGATTTCGGTCAACTACACCGACATCAAATGTGCGGTCTACGTGGTGGATGGATGGGGCGATCCCTATTCGAACATCATTGGCCGACTGCTGGCCAATTTGAAAGTCCCTCGCAAGGGCTTGATTGGGCCGTGGGGCCACATCTACCCCAATCTTGCCAATCCGATCGGCTTGCAATGGCAATACGAGGAGGTGCGCTGGTGGCAGCAATGGTTGATGGGCCAGGACACCGGCATCATGAAAGAGCCGATGCTGCGGGTGTACTCCATGCATAAGGCCGATTCGGAGGCATTCCCCGAGGAGGTCCCCGGAAAATGGATCGCCGAAAGTATCTGGCCGTCACCCCGCACCCAGCCAGTCGCTATGTATCTCAATGCCGGCGGGATTCTCGCGCGCGAAGCCGGCGATCGCGCCAAAGTAACCTATGTCGGCGACAAGATAGTCGGCGTCACCAAGCCGCAATGGGTCTACGGACGGCCTACCGAGTTGGAGCAGACCCCGGACGATGATAAATCGCTGGTATTCGATTCCGCGCCGTTGGAGCAGGACCTGGAAATTCTAGGCTATCCGACCGCGAAGCTCCGGGTCAGCGCCGATGTGCCTGTGGCTCAGTGCGCCGTGCGCCTGACCGAGGTGACCCCGGATGGCAAGTCTTGGCTCGTCACTTATAACCTCCTCAACCTGACCCGCCGGGAGTCCCTGGAAATTCCGACGGCGCTGACACCCGGCCAATTCTACGATGTCGAGATCGCACTTTATTTCATTGCACACCGCTTCTCCAAAGGCAATCGACTTCGTGTGGCACTCTCCGCAGGCCTATGGCCGTTGGTATGGCCGGCGCCTAAGATCGCGACGTTGAACTTCATTCTAGGCGCCTCGCACTTGGTGCTGCCGGTGCGCCCAACGCCCGAGACGGAGGCGCCGTTCACGATTCCGGTCATTCACGCCGGGCCGACTTCGAACCCCAGCAGCCAGGAAATGCCCCACCACGACCTGACCGGTCTTATCAGTTACCAGAGCAATGATTTGGACCAACCACTGCCGCGATTCGTGCCCGCGGTTGGAACCATCCTGCTGGAGGGCGGCAACCAAGTGCTGGAGATCAGCCAGGGGCAACCCACGAGTTGCCTCATGTTTATGGATAGGATGTTGGGCTGGAAGAGAGACGACTGGGATTGCACGGTACGCTTTGGCGTACAAATGACTTCCACGGCCGACGAATTTCATCTACGGGAATGGGTCATCGCCAAGAAGGGAGACCAGGAGATCTTCCGCCGGGAAACGCCCAGTGTGATCAAGCGCGACCTGCTCTAAAAGCCGGGTCTGTTCGTTCTTGGTGATGGGCTCTCCCTTGTGCATGAGGAAGGAGCCAGAATGTCAGCTTAGTCCTGAAATTTCACACCTAAGTTGCGCGGTGGCCAGGGGGTGGAATTGAACCACCGACACGCGGATTTTCAGACCCCCGGAAGCGAACCGCATCCAACGTAAACCAACTTAGACCGGTGATATTCCTCGATTTCCCCCAACGACTGGTTGGCCGCGGTTAGGGTGGGTCGGGCGAGTTGGTTGCGTTTTGGTTGCGCGGAGTAGCCTCTTTCAACGACCGAGTTTGACTCGTTGTGGGCATTAACGAACGTCGGCTGTTGGGCGGATCGTTGGACATGCGCGTGCCATGGATCAAGGCGCCCAAACCACGTCAGGAGAGGCCAAGTGGCCTTGCGGAAGCCGCCTATTTGCTGTTGGCGTAGGCCTGGATCAGCTCGAAAAGATAATCGCGCTCCTCGTAAAGGCCCTCGACCGACTTGCGTTCGTTGAGGCCGTGAACGCCGTTGCCGTCGGGGTCGGAGAACCGACCCGGGACGCCATAGGTGGGAATTCCTGAAGCGTTGAGGAAGCGGCCATCGGTGGCGCCTGTCGACATCGCTGGCAGCATAGGCACGCCCGGAAAGTGCTTTTGTGCAATGGTCTTGGCGGTGCCGTAGACCAACGGAGTCAGCGGCGGCGGGGCTGGAGTCGGGCTGATCTCGCCAGTCGGGGCTATGGTGAGCGACGGGTCGGCCGCGGCCTTGATCAGCTGTGCGAGAACATTGGCGATAGTGTCGCCGGGAAACATCCGGCAATTAATATTGGCGCCCGCGCGCTGTGGCAGCGCGTTGTTGGCATGGCCACCATCCAGCCTCGTTGCAACGCAAGTAGTGCGCAGCATCGAGTGATAAGTCGGATCCTTCGACACAATGGCGCTGGCTTCGAGGTCGTTGGGATTGGCGATCAGCCGCATCATCGCGGCACCTGCTTCGCCTCCGGACAATTTTGCCGTCTCGGTGAAGTAACCGCGCGTGGTGTCGGTGAACTGCACGGGAAACTCATATTGACCGATACGCACAAGCGCCGCGGCCAGGCTGTAAATGGCGTTATCCGGGCGCGGGCGACTGCTGTGGCCACCGGGGTTGCTCGCCTCGATCCGAAAATCCTGATAGACCTTCTCTCCCGCTTGAATACCAAGTGACAGTTTCTTGCCGCTGGCATCGCGCAGGCCGACGCTTCCTTCGTTCAGGGCGAATTGAGCATCGATCCAGTCCTTGTGCTCGGTCACCAGCCAGTTGGCGCCGTTGAACGCCCCGCCGGTTTCCTCGCCACAGGTCAGGGCCAGTTTTAACGGCCGCCGAAGCTTGGTTCCGGCCTGTTTCAAACGGACAAGCGTATCCGTGAAGATCGCCGCTTGCGCCTTGTCGTCGGACGAGCCCCGGCCGTAGAAATAGCCATTCTCTTCGACCAGCACGAATGGATCGCGAGTCCAGTCCTCGCGATTCGCCTCCACGACATCGATGTGGGCGAGCAGCAGGATTGCCTTGGCCTTGGGGTCCGTTCCATTCAACGTCGCGACTAACCCGCCTTCTTTGGGGTGGTCGGTTACGCCGAACAGCCGGATATCGCCCTCTTTGTATCCTGCGGCCTTCAGCCGCGCCGCCATGCGCTCTGCTGCCAGCGTGCAACTTCCGGCGGACAGCGTCGTATTGGTCTCGACGAGTTCCTTGTACAACTCTCGGAACGTCACCTGATCGGGCCGGATTTCGGCGGTCACGGGTGCGGCAAGGCTTGCAGAAAGCACGGTCGCGATCAGAAATAGGCGCAAGTTATGATCTCCCTGGCAGGCGCGACAGACTACGTCTAATTCGCGGCGACAGGCAAGATCGTTTGCGGGAGTAATGCGTGCAATGCTGGCCATTGGGAATCGAACGCGCTACGGCGTCCATTGTCCCACCGTCGTCGTGGGGATATGACATCTTCGGCCGGAACTACTTTGTCGGTTTCAGCGCGAAGCTGTAGTGTATCGGCGGCCCCCTCGCTCCCCGGAGCGCGAGACGTCGGCCGACCCAAGCCGCGCCTATCAGAACCTGATGCCCAATGAGTTCGACCGAGCCGAGCCGCCTCGAGAAGGTGAAAACTGTGTTCCGCGTGGTCAGCGGAAACTTCCTCGAGATGTACGATTTCATGATCTTCGGCTATTTCAGCGCGGCGATTGGGCGGGCCTACTTCCCGGCGAGCAGCGAATTCGCGGCCCTAATGTTTTCGCTGACTACGTTCGCAGTCGGATTCCTGGTCCGTCCACTGGGCGCGATATTCCTCGGCGCGTACATAGACCACATTGGCAGGCGCAAAGGGCTGCTCGTGACGCTGGCCCTGATGTCCGTCGGCACGCTGACGATAGCGCTGGTGCCTGGCTATCAGACAATCGGACTGTTCGCGCCGATCCTGGTTGTGCTCGGGCGTCTCTGCCAGGGGTTCTCGGCCGGCGTCGAGTTGGGCGGAGTCTCGGTGTACCTGTCCGAAATGGCTACGCCGGGCCACAAGGGATTCTACGTGTCTTGGCAATCCGGGAGCCAGCAGGTCGCGGTGGCCTTCGCGGGACTCCTGGGATACACGCTGTCCGCGTGGCTGCCCCCGGACGCGCTGGCGGCCTGGGGTTGGCGGATCCCGCTGATCGTTGGTTGTCTGATCATACCCTTCGTTTTAATAATACGACGCAGCCTGCAGGAGACGCGGGAATTTGCCGCGCGCGCACACCACCCGCGCCCGGCGGAAATTTACCGGAGCTTGCTGACGCACTGGCGAATCATCCTGCTCGGGGTCGCGATGGCGCTCATGACTACGGTTTCGTTCTATACGATCACCGCCTATACGCCGACCTATGGCAAGAGCATTCTGCGCCTCGCCGACAGCGACGCGCTGTTGGTCACGCTTTGCGTAGGCGTGTCGAACCTAGTGTGGCTTCCCATCATGGGTGCCCTCTCCGATCGCACGGGACGCCGGCCGTTACTTCTGGTATTCACGGCGCTCGCGATAGTCACGGCCTATCCAGCGATGTCCTGGCTGGTAGACCAGCCTTCATTCGTGAGGCTACTGGATGTGGAGCTCTGGCTCTCGTTCCTATACGCCGGATACAACGGCGCCATGGTAGTGCACCTTACTGAAATCGTACCCGCCGATGTGCGGACGGCCGGGTTCTCGGTAGCCTACAGTCTGGCGACCACGATCGGTGGGTCGACGCCGGTCATAGCGACCTACCTGATCCACTCCACCGGCAACCGCGCAATGCCTGGCGCCTGGCTGTCAATTGCCGCCGCGATCGCCTTTACCAGCGCCTGGCTGAGCGGGCGAATCCCCCGCATCTTAAAATGACCAGAAGGCTGCGTGACTTTTGCGGGTTGTGACCAGAACGGACCAGATGAAGCATCACCAGAGTCAAAATCACGCTAAGCATAGGCAACCTCTTTGAGTTACCCCTGGTGTCGCGTAACTCCACCTACGACTGTGCGCAAGACTTTAATGTCCTTGATCTTGCCCGCGTCGATCGTATGCAAGTCTTCGGCTAACATCACGTAATCGGCGAATTTGCCCGGCGTGATCGATCCTTTGACCCGTTCCTCGCGCGTTGCATATGCGCCATTCAACGTATTCACCTGTAAGGCCTCAGCCACGCTGATACGCTGATTCGCGCCCCATACCTCGCCGTTCCAACCGGTACGCGTCACCATGCCCTGAATGCCCATGAGCGGTGAAAACGGACCCGGATCGAAATCAGATCCCGCTGCAGCGGGCACTCCCGCGTCCATCAATGTGCGAAAAGCCATGCAACGCTTCATGAGTTCTTCACCATAGAAATGAAACTTATCGGGATTGTAGTACGCGTACGACGTAAACAACGCCGGCACAGCCCCGATGGCTTTAATTCGGCGTACCAGGTCGTCATTGACGAGTGTGCAGTGCGTAATCTTCGGACGAGCGTCAGGTTGCGGCGCCAAACGCAATGCGCGCTCATAGGCTGTCAGTACGTGATCGATTGCGATATCGCCGTTGGCGTGGCAATTCATCTGAATGCCGGCCCGATGCACGCGCTCACACCACGTGTTCAGCACGTCTTGCGATTCGGTCACATTACCCTTGTAGCCGCCTTTGCTGTCGGGATACGGCACGCTCATGGCCATGGTGCGTTCCGAGAATGATCCGTCAACGCCATGCTCGCAAGTCGCACCTAGGCGTAACCACTCATCCCCAAGGCCCGTCGCCATACCGCCGGAGATCATTGCCTCCAATTCCGGCCCATCCGCCTCGTAGCTCACGCGATGCAGGAGGTCACCGCGTTCGCGCACTTGCTGTAGCGCGTGGAGATTGCCGCTTTCATGACACACGCTAGTTAGGCCGAATCTCACGAACTGCTTGGAAATATACGCCAGCCCATCGCGGTCGCGCCGCAACGCCTCTTCCCCTGAATATTGGCGACGCTTGCCCACCGCATCGATACGCGTACGCGCATTGTCAGTCACGCGCCCCGTCAGTTCTCCATTGGAATCACGATCGTAGGTCCCACCCAGAGGGTTCGGCGTCGTTTTGCTGACGCCGGCCATTTTGAATGCTTTGCTGTTGTAGAAAGCGGTATGGCCGCCGCGGTGGATCACCACGACCGGCAGGTCCTTGGACACTAGATCCAGATCGTGCACTGTTAGGGCACGCTTATCCTTGGACTTGGTGTCGTCGTAGAAATATCCTTCCACCCAAGTGTCGGCTGGAGTGGTTACCGCCCGCTCGCGAAGTTTGTCGATGATCGAGGCAATACTGACGAATTCAACGTCGTACGGATTGCCCACCAGGACTTCGTACAAAAGCTCATTGCCGGGGGCGTGATTGTGGCTGTCGTTGAACCCCGGCACGATGGTCATGTGCTGCGCATCGAAGATTTCGGTGTTTACGCCGGCGAGCGCACGGATGTCAGCCGTGCTGCCGACGGCCACAAAGCGGCCGTCTTTGACCGCAAAGGATTCGGCTGTGGGTTGACGCGAATCCACCGTGTACACCTTACCGTTGACCACGATTAGGTCAGGATCGCGCGCGCCCATTGCGCTGGCCGCCCGCACCAAGCTCCCCCGACCCAGGACGGCGAGGCCGGCTGCAGTAAGACCGAGAAACGATCGGCGATTGAGAATATGGTTATGCATCAGCACATCATGTCCGAGTCTGTGCCGGAGTCTTCTGTTTCTAGACACCAACGGGAACGATAGTACTGTAAACCGCGAACGTCGGCTTTACCGCAACCATTTAGCTACTGTCGGTGACCGGGTTGGGCCGCAACACGACGCTCGCGGCCAAATTTTACGAGGACCAAATAGGTGAAAGCGAGCAGCGAATCAAGATTTTGGACGCCGGTGCGAATATTGGACAAAGGGCCATGCGCTCTGATGCAACTTCTTGATTTGAAATATTGACTTGCATGGTGGCCAGGGGTGGAATTGAACCACCGACACGCGGATTTTCCGGCGCGCCCGAACCCAACCTGCGCCAACCTAAGAAGCCCTAAGAAGCTGAATTGGTGGAAAGCACCCGGTCGTAAGTCGGCCCAGGTTGTGCCAGGTTGGCGCAGGTTGGTTGCGTTTTGGTTGCGCGGACCAGCCTCTTTCAACGACCGAGGTTGACCCGGAGCAGTCAGCCGTGAGTGGCCGCTGTCAGGCGGGCCAGCCATGTCTTAGAGTACGTCGTCTACGAAATGTATGGTCGTTACCGTGCGCATGCGCGCGGATTTCCTGGAGTCGTTTCATGAGCGTTGAGGTTCTCGATCCCGTCTCAGGCCTCCCCATCGGACCGCTGGTGCCGGCGCATGCGGCTCCCCGCCCCGAACGCCTAGTGATCGCCGGCCGATTCATTCGCCTCGAGCCGCTCGACGCTGATCGGCACGGCCCGTCGCTGTGGCAGGAGACCCATGGAATTGACGCTGCAGCGCGCTGGCAATACCTGTTCGACGAACCATTCTCGGATGAGAGTTCGTTTCGCGACTTTGTGGCGCGCAAAGCGGTTTCCACAGATCCACTCTTCTACGCGATTATTGATCAATCCACCGGGCGCGCAGTAGGTTTCGAGACCTTGATGCGAGTTGAGCCGGCACATCGATGCACCGAGGTCGGAAACATTCTTTATGGCAAGAGCCTGCAACGCACTCCGGGCGCGACGGAGGCTCAGTATCTTCTGATGCGATACATCTTCGAGGAACTGGGTTACCGCCGATTCGAATGGAAGTGCAACGCTCTCAACGAGCCATCGCGCCGAGCAGCCCTTCGGTTAGGGTTTACTTTCGAAGGTATTTTCCGCCATCACATGATTGTTCGGGGCCGCAGTCGCGATACGGCCTGGTACTCGATGCTCGACGACGAATGGCCGGCGGCAAAGGCAGCGTTCGAGCGCTGGCTGTCGCCCGCAAACTTCGATAGCGCTGGCGTCCAGCGAAAGAGCCTCGCCGCTTTGCGCGGCACTGCTCATGGCCACTGAGGAAGATCCGACTTCGGGCAAACGCTGCCGTATTCGCCGCAAACACCGCAATCTGGCCGATCGTGACCAGAATTTCCGCCACAAAACCAATAATCCGATGTGGGTTCATGACATATCTTCTTTTGAGCACCGGTTAAGACCTTCTGTCCCCCAACCCACTAGGTTCGTCAATAACGGCAGCTGTGTCAGGCGACAACTCCACGTCCCTGAAACGCACGTATGGCAATGACCGCTTCCGGGCAGCATCGTACTTCCTGGCAGGGCGCCACCGTACGGGGAGCTGATCAGCTAAGCTCTCCGCGTGAAGAAGCGACGTCTCCTTTGGGTGACCTTGCCGGCGCTGCTGCATGCTGCGACCAGCGCGGCCGGCAGTGATTGCCGATCGTTGCAACTGGCAGAGTGTCCCGCGCCGTCCGACCCGCGGCTGCCCGCCGCCAGCGCGATGCTGAGCTGGCAGGGCGAAGACCGCGTCATCGGCTTGCGCAACACCTGGCGGCTGTACCCGGGCGAGGTCTTCCGCACCGGCGACTTCTCAGCCGCGCCGCTGCAGCATGTCGCGCATCCGCTCACCGACATCCGTTACCACTTTGGCGGCCAGGCCCACGAGCTGGCTGCCTACCTGGCGCACCAGCGCGTCGGCGGCCTGCTGCTGCTCAAGGACGGCCGCATTGCGCTTGAGTATTACGGCCTGAGCAATACGGAGAGCACGCTTTGGACGTCGCGATCCGTCGCCAAGTCGGTGGTATCGACACTCGTCGGTATCGCGATTAGGGAGGGCAGGATCCACGCGCTCGATGATCCCATCGTGCAGTACCTGCCGGAACTCCGCCGCACGGCCTGGGATGGCGTGACGCTGCGACAGCTGATCACCCACACCTCGGGCATCGACTGGCACGAAAAATACGACGACCCGAAATCGGATTTCTCCGCGCTCACGCAGTGCGAGGCCGGTGCGGATCCCTATCCGTGCATCATGCAGCTGGTCTCCTCGCGGCCACGGCGCACTGGCATTTCACCGGGTGAAGTGTGGTCCTACAACACCGGCGGAGCGTGGCTCGTGGGGCGCGTGCTCGAGCAGGCCACCGGCATGTCGATTGCCCGCTATCTCGAGACGCGCCTGTGGAGCCGCGAACCGATGGAACGCGAGGGTGTCTGGCAGGCGCTCGTGCCGGGCCGGATCGACATGGGCGGGCACGGCTTTAACGCTACTTTGCGCGATTGGGGACGCTTCGGCCAGTTCGTGGAACGTGGCGGTCGCCTGGCCGACGGCACGCAGTTGCTGCCCGACGGATGGATCGAGCAGGCCACCACCTGGGTCCGCGTCCCCGGCTCGGTCACGCCCGGCACGCCGGATGGCCAGTACGGTTTCCAGTGGTGGTACAACCCTGGCGAAGCAACTGCCGAAGGCCTGGATGGCGCGCCTGGAGTCGCGCGCCAGTCGTTCTGGGCGGAAGGCATCTACGGCCAGGCCATCGCGATCGATCCGGTCGAGCACGTGGTCATGGTGCAGTGGTCGGCCTGGCCTGCCGCCAGTCCCGGCGATGGCACGGAGGAAGAGCAGGCGAATTTCTTCGCGGCCGCGGTCGCTGCGCTGCGCTAGCGCGGTCCGTGTCGAGCAATTTCGCGTCGGCGTGACCGGCCACCCCCAGCGCGAGCTTCCAGGCGATGTTGTGCGCGTCGTGAATGCCGGTATTGCCACCGTAACCACCATTCGGGGCCTGGTGGCCAGGGGTGGAATTGAACCACCGACAGGCGGATTTTCAGTTCCAGGAGATATATAACGCACGCGCACGTCACCGCCCAGGCGATCAACTCGTCCGGCCGCTCCCGACAACGGACATGACAATTCGCCTGACTAGATCGACAGCTTCGGATCGCCCTCTAATACCGTTTGCTTCAGTGTGGGGCGTTGGCTCTTGTTCCAGCGCTCGGCCCGATGCGACACGCGGTAGCGGACCGGTCCACCGTCAGGCGTCGCGGCCCGAGTAATCGGGCGAGGGATGCAAACAAACTCTGTGTCGATGTAGTCGGGACCTGCAGTCACAACGGCATAGCCATGTCCACCAAAGTCGACAAATTCGACATGGGGCGCGACATCGGGATTGCTGAGGGCTCGGGCGCGCATCAAGTCGCCGGTCTGAGCATATTCCCACGCTGATCTGACCCCGTGTTTGAAGAGCAAATTTGCCGTCGTTTCGGGTGCGGCGCCTTGACGGTCGGCGACGAAAAGAGGGCGGAGAGGGTGGCCCTTCAACCCATGTTCCAAGGCCTCCGCGAGGCCCGGCGCCGAGATCGATCCGGTAATGAAACTGATGCCTACAGGTTCAAAGCGCGCTGGTGGCAGGGCCTTGGCGGCATAGCCCGCCCAGAAGCTATGACGATCGCCCGACACCACTACAAATCCGCTGACGCCAGCATCGCGCACCGTGTCATAAATCTCCGCGCGTTCGCGCAAGGCGGCGCTGAAGTCGCCTCCCCCAAGCGTCGCAAATCCTGCGCCGGGCCACGGCTTGGTCACATCAGGCGGCAGATTCTTCGGATCGGTCCGTGCATCCAGCGTGCCATTCGTCGCCCCCCAGATTTTCCAGGTGGCTTTGGACGCCGTTATCTGCTGTTTCAGCCAGACTTTTTGAGTGGCGCCGAGAATTGTGATCGGTGGTTCGCCCTTTCGAAAATTTGAAATTTTCTGACTGCCAAACGCAATGTCCGCGGGTGGGTCTCCATGGTTGCAGGCGCTTCCCGCATCAAGAATCTCCAGTGCTTCCTGTGGAAAGAATCCTGCGAAGTCCTCGTCATTTAAGGCATCGGCGCCTGAACGACTGGTGGGATCCTCCATCGCATAACTATGAAAGTCAGTCAAAATCAGGTCAACGTGAGGCCCAAAGCGCATCGACCGGTATCCGGTCATGCTGCTCACTGCGATGCGGTTGTTAATCTCATCACCGAAGCCGTCCTTGTCTAGACTCGAAATGGGCGCAGTGATCACCTTGGGCGGGTCGAACGTTTCGAGACTGACGCCATCGGCCTTTTTCACGCGCGCCGGAATGTACTCCCACCATGCTTGATTAGCTGCTACGCGCAGTTGCTGAGCGGGCTCCGTTACCCCGCCGTATTTGATGAAGCTCTGCCAGCCCTGCCACGAAAACTCGTGATTGTCGCCGATGCACACGAAGGGGAAATGGGCGCGAGCATCCTGGATGTCAGGGTCGTTGATGTGTCCGCGATAGACCGCGCGGTAGCCTTCCAGGGTGGTCGGCACGTGAAAATTAGATACTTTACGCGCATCGGGAATACGACCAATATCGTAAATGGTTCGGTCGTAACGATGAGGCACTTCATCCGGATACTCGACAACCTCATAAATGAAGTCGCCCAGATGCAGTACGAAGCCCAGCTTCATGTTCAGGGAGGCGTGCTGGTCCTCCCAAATCATTCGGCGATACGCGTTCTGCGCGCCTTCATTCACACTCTGACACGAGACAAAGGCGAAGCGGACCGGCAGCTGGTCCGATTGCGCCGGCGCGGTAATCGTGCGACCGATACGGCTGCCGTTGCCGTCACGATCAGAAAAGCGGTACCAGTACACCGTGCGCGGCTTCAATCCCCCAATCAGCACGCGGCAAGTCCAATCTGCCTGCGCACTCACCGAAGTACGAACGGTCGATACAACGGAGCGAAAGTCAGGATCGAGAGCAATCTCGACAAATAGAGGCCGACGTGTGGAGCCGCCATCATATGGACGGCGCGTCCACAGTAGGACGCTATGCGTGTCAGGGTCTCCCGATGCCACGCCTTGCGGGTAAAGATCGCGGCGTTCGCGCCACCCCAGCCGCGCAGCCGTCGACGCCCCCCGAGCCCAGCCGACCGTAGCGCCAATTGCAGCGGCGGCTGAAAGAAAGGTCCTTCTATCCACGTCTGACCCCCAACCGCTTCCGCTCTGATGAGCTACTAGCCTACCACTAGCGCGCGAGCCAGAGGCCAGACTGTCGGTGGCCGCCCCGCGTGCGGTCCACGCCGGTCTCGGGAGCTATACGCGAGTCACTTTCCCGCAACACGAGCGGCAGAGAAGTGCCTTACGTGGACGTGCACGCTCGCGACGAACGACCACTTGCTGTCGGTCGCTGCTCATTCAAACGAAGAGAATAAAGCGAGGTATGAGCCGGTTTCGTTCGGTAAGGCCCCCGAAATCCGGATCTCGACGGCTACCAACGCCCTTGACGATTGCAGGTCAAGCGTCGTTCGGATGAGCCTTGGCTTTCGGTTCAGGTAACGTAAGGCTGCGCCCTCAGCCCTGCGCGCACTAACGAATCTGGACGAATGACACGCTGATATGCCTCCGCTACAAAACGTTACCCACGCGACCAGAATGGACCCGGCGGCACAGGATCGGTCGACTTCCATAGGAGCTACCTCGGCAAATGCAGCGTCCGCAGCCCGCCGAGCCGCGAGCCTAGGTGAGCCAACGCGCCAATTGTTCTGGCGACACGTTCCCGCCAGTGAGCACGGTTGCGGTTCGTCGGTTGCGCCACCGATTCACATTCACCACGATCTCGGCGATCCCTGCAGCCGCGGAGGGCTCAAGGACGAGCCCCAAATGCTTGTGGGCCAGGCGCATAGCCGCCACCAGCGCGTCGTCATCGATCAGCAGAATGTCATCCACGAGCGCAACGAGACGCATGACGGCCTCCGTATAGGGCTTGCTGATCGCTAGCCCGTCAGCAATTGTCGAGATCGATTGAGAGGCGGTCACGGTTCTGGTCGCGAATGAGCGTTGCATCGCCGGCGCGCCTTTTGCACAGACACCAAATATCCCGGTGTCCGGCGAATGTGCGCGAAACCAGCATGCGATGCCGGCCAATAGGGCACCGTCTCCCACCGGAACGAGGACCTGATCTAGCGGTTCCGGGTCCCGAAGCAGCTCCATAGCGATCGTGCCGGCTCCTTCAGCGATCGCCGCATCCCGTCCGTCTTCGACGAGCCGCGCTCCTTCAGACCGGGCGAATGCCTCCGCACTGAGATGAGCTTCCTCCATCGACAGGGAGCTGGCTCGAACGTCAGCGCCGAATGCCTGCATGCGCCGAAGCTTTACGGGATTGACGCCGGCCGCCGTGAATATGGTGATGGGCAGACCATGGGCGCGGGCCGCGTGGGCCATACCCTGACCGAAATTGCCCGCAGTTGCGCAGACCAGGTGCGGCCGCTCGGTTAGCTGCGAGACGAGAAAGTAGGCGCCCCGCGCCTTGAACGACGCGATGGGGTTTTGCGTCTCGACTTTCGCCAGCAGGCGGCAGCCCAGAACTCCATTGAGCGATGCGCTCTCGTACTGAGGCGAATCCAGAAATACTGGATCAATTGCTGCGCGGGCACCCGCGATGCGCTTGACATCGAGTTGCCCCGTTCCGCCGGCGTTATAGTCAGATGGAGGTCGGGGACTCGTCATTGGCGGAGACGCATTGCGCTAGCTCCTCGGTGACTCATATGATCGCAAGAGCGCAGGTGCACACACAACCATAAATGCCGTTGCACGACTAAAATCTAGCTATATCGCCGAATCGACAGTGAAATCCAACGGCGAAGTGTCCAATATTTCTGCGAGATACCGGCACTTAAGGCCCTGATTACCCGAGAAAGCGCCACTTAGTATTGGACGCTACTTCGCGGTTCCCGGGTTCTTCCAGCTCTCGAGGCGGCGAGCCGGTCAGCCTTTGTGGGCATGTACCCAGATGGGAAGGTTGAAGGTAACGGCCAGGAATCAAGGATTTGGCAGCGACAGCCTGCGCTGGCAGTCCTTCTCTTCAATTTCGCGACGCCGGCGTCGGTTGCATGAGAGTCACGTTCTAGCGAAAATCAGTTCCAAGTCGAGCAAAGTTAAGCCCCAAGAACAAGAACGCACAACTAAGGGCGAGCAAACATGATGCGGATAATCGCGGCGTTGGCATGTCTTGTCGTCACTGGCAACGCTTGGAGCATGCTGCCGTTCCTGCTGCGCAATCCATCTCTGAATCAGGACCGTATCGCATTTCTCTACGCGAACGACATCTGGACAGTACCGCGGGCAGGCGGTGAGGCGACACGCCTGACGTCCGTTGGTGACGTAAGCGACGGCCCGTATTTTTCTCCCGACGGCACGCGCATCGCCTATTCCGGCGGGACCCATGGACTAATCGATGTTTACGTCGTCGCCACCAGTGGTGGCGTGCCTCGGCGCCTTACCTGGGAGCCCATGGGAAACCGAGCGGTCGGCTGGACGCCCGATGGAAAGGACGTGCTCTTTGCCTCCCAACAAGTGAGTTACTCGGACTTTCCACGCCTGTTCCGCGCGCATGCAGATGGCACCGGCACACCAACCGTACTACCACTGCCCACCGCAGTACGCGGGGCCTATTCAACCGACGGTGGGACGCTCGCATACGTCCCCTATGTCCAGTGGGAGCGGGCGTGGAAGCGATATCGTGGTGGACAAACGACGCCGATCTGGCTCGCCAACATGAATACCCTGGATATCGAAAAGGTGCCGCGCAAAGACTCCAACGATTCGAGTCCTACCTGGGCGGACGGTAGGTTGTACTTTCTCTCAGACCGCAACGGACCGGTCTCGCTGTTCAGCTTCGATCCCGCCACTAAGCAGGTCAAGCAAGTCGTCGAGAACCGCGGCTTCGATCTCAAGACGGTCAGCGCCGGGCCTGGTGCGCTCGTCTACGAACAGTTCGGCTCGATCCACCTGTACGATCTCTCGACGGCCCGGGAGCACCCCGTGCCGATCTCTATCGGCGGTGACCTGTCAGGGCTGACTCCGCGCCTCGTTTCAGTTCCGGCTACTGCCGCGTTGAACTTCGGATTGTCCCCGACCGGGGCCCGCGTCGCTGTCGAGGCGCGCGGCGACATCTTCACGGTTCCCGCGGCGAAAGGGTATACGCGCAACCTGACCAATACCCCCGGTGCGGCCGAGCGCGACCCGGCTTGGTCGCCTGATGGCAAGTCGGTCGCCTATTTTAGTGACGCGTCTGGTGAATACCAGCTGTACATCCGCGACCAGGACGGACTTACCCGGCCACGGGTGATCGATTTGAGGCCCGAGCCATCGTTCTTCTACAGCCCGCACTGGTCGCCCGATTCCAAGCGCATCGCATACCAGGATAAGCACCTACACTTCTGGTACGTCGATGTGGCCGGTGGCAAACCAGTCAAGATCGATACCGGAATTCGTGGCAGCCTCGAAGTAGACCCGCAGATATCCTGGTCACCCGATTCGCAATGGATCGCCTACGTGCGCGACCTCGAAAGCGAGGTGCACGCGGTGTTCCTGTACTCGCTTGTCACCCACAAATCGATCCAGGTTACAGACGGCATGAGTAATGCAAGCTATCCCGTTTTTGACCCCTCCGGCAAGTACATGTACTTCCTCGCTTCGACAGACAGCGGGCCGTCCTATGCCGGGCTTGACCTCTCGTCGCTGGATCGCGCGACTTCGAGCAGCGTCTACGTGGTCGTGCTGGCGAACAACGAAGCGTCACCCGTGCCCCCCGAGAGCGACGACGAGAAAACCGACAAGGAGGACAAGCCACTCAACCCAGGGAAGAAGGACGATGGCGACGAAGCAAAGAAGAAGAAGGATGAACAGCCCAAGGCTACCGTGATCGATCTACTGGGCCTCCCCAATCGCATTATTGCACTACCGATTCCGGCTCGAAATTACGTGGACCTGGCCGTCGGCAAGAGCGGCGTGCTATTCCTCGCTGAGGGGCCGGCCGTTGGGCGGCCATCGAGCGATGACGACGCTCCGCCCCCGCACGCGCTGTGGCGCTTCACTCTTGAGAAGCGCCAAACCGAGGAGTTGATGCGTGGTCTCAAGGCGCATCGCATTTCCCGTGACGGCGAGAAGCTTTTCTTTGTGCGCGACGACAAATCGTTCATTGCGCCCGTGGCCGAAATCAAGCCCGGGCCATCAGATACCCCGCCGGGAGAGCCGGTAAACAACGGCGAGCTGATGGCGATGAGCGACCTGCGAGCGCAGTGGCGACAAATGTTTCGGGAAACCTGGCGCATCCAGCGCGACTTCTTCTACGACCCGCATCTACATGGGCTCGACCTCCAGAAGATCACGGCGAAGTACGAACCCTATCTCGAGGGCGTGGCCTCGCGCGACGAGTTCACTTACCTCTGCGAAGAGATGCTAGGCGAAATGCAGGTCGGGCATATGTTCGTATCGGGGCCGAAGGATGCCGATGACACTCCCAAGCCGGGATTGTTAGGTGCCGACTACGTCGTCGCAGGGGATCGCTACAAATTCTCCAAGATCTATAACGGGCAAAATTGGACCCCGGCACTTGTCGCGCCCCTGACGGTGCCTGGCATTAACGTATCGGAGGGCGACTTCCTTTTCGCCGTTAACGGGCGTCAATTGCACGCTTCCGACAACCTCGATCAGTTTTTTGACGGCACTGCTGGAAAGCCGATAAGCATCCGTGTTGGAAAGAAGGTGGATGCTAGCGATGCACGCGACGTCATTGTAGTGCCTGTAGCGTCTGAGGCGGGCCTGCGCAACCTCGACTGGATCCAAACGAACCGCCTCAAGGTCTACGCGCTCTCGGGCGGTAAGGTGGCGTATATCTACATGCCCAATACGGGGGGCGCTGGGTACACCAACTTTAACCGGCACTTCTATTCGCAGCTCGACAAGGCGGCTGTGGTGCTCGACGAACGCTATAACGAGGGTGGTTACATTGCGGACTACGTCATAAATGCCCTATCGCAGCAGCGTTTGAGTGGAGCAATAGAGCGCGATGGTAAGCCGTGGCAAGATCCCGTCGGTGCGATCTTCGGACCCAAGGCCATGATCATCAACCAGGCCGCTGGTTCCGGCGGTGACGCGATGCCTTGGTACTTTCGCAAGGCCGGTCTGGGACCCTTGGTGGGTGTCCGCACTTGGGGCGGTTTAATCGGCATTGACGCCTATCCGCAGCTGATTGACGGTGGATCCGTAACCTCGCCGCGCATCGCCATTTACGGGCTGAATGGGGACTGGGAGGTCGAGGGGCATGGCATTGCCCCGGATGTCGAGGTGGAGGAATTGCCCGCCGACGTCGCGCGCGGGCATGATATGCAGCTCGAGCGCGCAGTCGCCATCGTGATGGAGCAGCTCAAAACTCACCCGCCCATTATTCCACCTATTCCCCCATACCCTAACTACCATGAGCAGGATGGTCTTGGCAGCGGCGAGAGGGTCGGCTCGAACTGACAGCAGTCACGGATGACGCGAGGACACATTCCTCGCGCAATTGCGATTTTTGGATTTTCAGGAACGCCGGAGGCCACCCTCGTCCAACTCAAAAGGCCCGAGGAAGCTGAATTGGCTAGCAGGCAGTCCGGCGTAAGTCGGCGCAGGTTGGTTGCGTTTTGGTTGCGCGGGCTGGCCTGTGTCAAGGACCGGGCGATCGGAAGTTATGGTTCGTCAAATGCTGCTCTTTGGAACCGTCGAATTGGGCCAGGGATGGTCGGATTTGCCGTTGAAAATCGCGTCCGAATCCGCGCGCTCAGGGGTCCAATCGCCGCGGTCGATCTCGTCCTCAAGCTGACCCGGTCCCCAGCCCGAGTGGCCTGCAAAGATCCGCAGGCCGTCCATGGGCTTGTCGCGCGCGAGCAGCGCAAGCAACAAATCCCGGTCCGCGCTCAAGCAGACGCCGTCAAATGCCTGAATTGCGTGAGCAGGCACCGTGGCGGCGCGAAATAGGAACCAAATCGACTCGACCTCGACGGGTCCGCCGAAATACACCTTGTCGTGCAGCTTTGCCAGGCCCTTGAGGTCCGGGAAAAGATCCGAGACTGGGATCTGCGTGGGCCTGTTGACGATGATGCCGAACGGGGCGGCCCCGATGTTGTTCATCACGAGCACCACCGAGTCGGCGAAATCGGACTCGGATGGTATGCCGTTCGCGATCAGGAAAATTGCGGTTATGTGTTTCGTGTCCCCGACGGAGGCTGGCCACGACGGGCCGCACAGCAGCAGGAACGCGCAGAGTGCACCCGCCACGTTACACCGCAGACTGAATGCGCTTCCAGCGGGCAACACGGGCCTCCGTCTCATCGCACGGCACCCTCCCGGGCTTCCGGCATCCATACAACCGCGCGAACTCAATTGCCGCGCGGTCGACCGATGTTTCGTCGGCCGCCGCTCTTCGGGGCCGATCGACGTCAACTCGTGGCGAATTCTCGCCGAGCCCCCGTTATTCCAGCGACTCCGACGCGTCGATCCACAGCCAGAGACCAGCACCGAGAAGCAGCGTGCCGGCCATCGACAGTAGCACGACGTCGTAGTTTCCGGTGCGCTCGACCCAGTATCCGCAGCTTAGCGACGACACCAGGCCGCCCAGGGCGCCTGCCGTGTTCATGCACCCGGCAACGGCACCGGCATAACGCTTCCCTATGTCGACGCAGGTTGCCCAAACGGTCGGTTGCTGCAACGTAATGCCCGCATAGCACAATGCCAGCCAACCGAGGGCGACGTATCGGTCTGCGGCCGCATAGGCGGCGAGCGCGGCACCCGCCGCCGCCACGAGCCCGACTATTCCTACCAGCCGCGGCCCCCACTTCGGACCGAATCGGCGTAGCCCCGCGTCGCGCGCGAATCCTCCCGCGACGTTGGACAGGCTACCGAGGACGAACGGCAGCGCGGATAGTTTGGTCTCAGCTTCGGTAAAGCCGCGCGCCTGGATCATGTATGTAGGCAGCCAGAACAGGAAGAAATAGTAGGAATAAAGATATGAAAACGTCGCCGTCATGACCGCCCAGACATTCCTGTTGGCCCGGAGCGCGCGCCACGGGAATCCGTGGGGCGCTTCATCAGGCGGCGAACCGATATCCGTGAGCTCGCGCTCGCTGATTCCGGCTTTTTCCGCCGGGCGGTTCCGATACCACCGCCACCAGGCGCTCGCCCATGCAATGCCGAGTCCTCCGAACACGTAGAACGAGGTCCGCCAGCCGAAATGAGCCTGAATGGGAACAATCAGCAACGGCGCCAGTACCCCGCCCAGCTGGCTCGAGAAGAAAATGGTGCCAAACGCGCGGCCCCGCTCCGACTCGGGAAACCAGCGGAATACGCTCGTGGACGCCGTCGGATAGGCGCCGGCTTCGCCCGCGCCAAACAGAAACCGGACGATGATGAGCGGCCACAGACGCGATACCCAGCCGGTAAGCGCCGTAAAGGCCGACCACCACAGAACGATCCGGGTGAGCATCGCGCGCGCGCCGAACCGATCGCCGAGAAATCCACCTGGGATTTCGAAAAGTGCGTAGGCGACCGCGAATGCGCCGGTGATGTAGCCCCAGTCCTGCGGACTGAGGTGTAGTTCTGCCTGGATGCGTGGCCCGGCGACCGAAATACAGACGCGATCGAGATATGTAAGGACTGAAAATATCGCCAGCAGACTCAGTACGCGATGGCGGTATTTCAAAAAGACATTCCCCGAACTGAATGAGCCGTTACATGTGCGAATTGCAGCCGGGATATTGGCGCAGCGTAGGCTCTCAACGCAACAGACCAAGGGCGGCCAGCATGGCCGCTGGAGACGACGACACCAGGCGGGCAGTCACTGCACACGTGATGGTCGGGAGATTGCAGCCGACCAATACCGGGGAGCCATATTTCAGCAGATTGGTGGATCCGCCCTCCCCCAAACCTGCATAAATGCGCGTGTTCAGGCACCACGTGGTCCGTTATCGCTACGCGACCGGTGTTCAGCCAAGGCGCTGCTTGCGAATAACGGCAACTACGAGTTTGCCCACCTATCGGTTACTTGGAGGCCGACCACACGGGCGCCGGCGACAGACCATGTGTCAATCGCCCTGCATTCTATTGGGCTCCTGCTATGCTGCGCGGCCGCCGCTTCCCGGCGCAGCCCCTGGATTCGGCATGAAGGTACCCCGTCCTCTACAGCCGCTTATCGATGACGGAATCATCGACTCTGTCGTCCGTCGCCTGCGCAGCGGCAAGGAGGCCTCGGTGTTCATCGTGGACTGCGGTGGCGAACAGCGTTGCGCCAAGGTCTACAAGGACGCACAGCATCGCGGCTTCCACCGACTGGCAGAATACCAGGAGGGACGCAAGCTACGCGGCAGCCGCGACACCCGGGCTTTGCGCAACCGCGGCCGCCACGGACGCGAGCTACAGGAAGTGCAATGGAAGAATGCCGAAGTGGAGGCGCTGTACACCCTGGATCGCGCGGGCGTCCGCGTGCCAAAGCCTTACGGCGTGTTCGACGGCGTGCTGCTGATGGAGCTAGTGGCCGACGAGCAGGGTCACCCCGCACCACGCTTGAGCGACCTGGAGATTTCGCCCGAGCAGGCACGACTCTGGCACAGGTTTTTGGTGTCTCAGGTTGTGCTGATGCTCGGTGCGGGGCTCATCCACGGCGACCTGTCGCAATTCAACGTGCTCGTGGATGCCGGCGGGCCGGTCATCATCGATTTGCCACAGGCGGTGAATGCCGCGAGCAACAACAATGCATTCCGGATGCTGGAGCGCGATGTCAACAACATGCGCGAGACCTTTGGACGCAGCGCGCCGGAGCTGCTTCAGACACACTATGCGCACGAGATCTGGACGCTCTACAGCGCGGGTGAGCTGACACCGGACTCGGTACTTATGGGGACGTTCGTTTTTGATGAGACTGCTGCGGACGTCGCGGGCGTGTTGGCCCACATCGAGGACGAGCGTCGCGAGGCGGAAGAACGGCAGCGGCGCCTCATGGAGGCCGTGGCCTAGCAGTACTAGCGTGCTGGAATGCCGCTTTGGGGGCGGCATTTGTAAGTCCGCGAACGGCTCTATCGGGCCGACTGCGGTCGATCGCCTCTATTCCAATCGAAGGCGAAATCAGCGGATAAGATACGAGACTGTCTAATAGTTATTGGACACTTTACGTGCATGTCATTCTCGACTAACGCTTTGATCTTGAATGGTGGCCAGGGGTGGACTTGAACCACCGACACGC
>CAVOVV010000002.1:0-527980 GCA_963699955.1 uncultured Gammaproteobacteria bacterium | reverse complement strand
TACTTTCAGGCGCTTACGTTACCTGGAACCAGTGCATAGCGCGCCGCTGGCAGCGCCTATAGACACGTGCGCTAGTACTAAGCGAGTCAATGTGGGGTAGGGAAGGCACTTCGCATTTACCCGCCCTAGGCCGCCGCGACTATGACGGCTATATTGCCTCGCAAGTAGTTTTTTTAAGCTTCGTGTTACCTCAACGGGGATCATCCAACTTGATCGACGTACACTGAGGTCTCGAGTAGTAAACCAATAAGGACCGACGATGCGCGAACCAACCGTCTCCGCTCGAGCATCTTGCCTGGCTGTCGGCTTTGCTGCGCTTTGGTTGTCCGTTCCAACTAATGCTCAGACGCGCACGGAACCAGTGCCCCAAATTGTTGTTGCCGGTTCGGCGGAGCTGGTGATTAAACCAACCACCGCTGAATTGTCCATCGAGATCAAGACAGCGGCGGCAACCTCTGCGGCGGCTGCCACGGCTAACGCGCAGCTGACCAAAAGCGTATTGGAAGCATTAAAGGCGGCGAGTCTAGGTCGCGAGGAAATTCTCGGGACTCAATTGTCAGTGGGCCCAAAATGGAACTACGACGAGTCCACCAGACGCAACAAGCGGACAGGCATTGAGGCGACTAATTCAATTCAAATTAAGACCGACAAACTCGACAACATTGGCGCATATATTGACGCGGCGCTTGGTGCCGGTGCAACGGGTGTCTCAAATGTCTCGTTCTCCTCAACAGAGTCAGAGGTGAAGAAGCGCGCGGCTCTGGCTGAAGCTGTGCAGAATGCCCGGAGCGACGCTGAGGTCATCGCCAGAGCGGGCGGTGGCAAGATTGGCGCGCTTCTACAAATCTCAACTGAGAGACCCAACGCCATGGCAGGAGTTGAGGTTGAGGAAGTCGTGGTGACTGCAGCGAGGACCGAAGGCCTCGCGAACACTGAGGTTGTGCCAAGACTGATTGTGGTAAAGGCAACAGTTGTTGCGCATTGGCAATTTGTGCCGGACGCGAATTCAAAGTAACTCTACGAATCGTGATTGCCTCAGTTCGAGGGACTAGTAATTAGGCGTCGCGAGCCCGACCGGAAGCCACACGTGAATCCGTCGATACACCAGCTCGCCGTCCTGAACAACGTTCGCTGGTACGAGGCCATCTTTGAGGCCCACGGGCGGTCCAGCAGGCGCGACGGAATTGTCTGGCTTTCCCACGAGACGCCTCCGCCGTTCCATTCGAGTCTTATCGTCCTTTCCGCCAGCATCTCACAGGCGGACATTAATGCCTATGTCCTCGATCTCGACAGCATGTCACTCCCTCGCGGTTGGTCCATAAAGGACAGCTATGCGTGTCTGGATCTTTCGTCGCGTGGCTTTACTCAGTTGTTCGAGGCCCAATGGATATGGCGGGACGCCCTTCAGCCAATGACGTACAACGCAGAACTACGCCTTGCCTGGGCACCGATAGCCAATGGAGCAGAACTGACTGAATGGGAAGGTGCGTGGTCGGGCGATGCGAGGAACAGATCGGGGCCGCGCCTTGCTCGCCAATTCCCCGATCGTCTGTTGGACAGCCCTGATCACGCCTTCTTTGCAGGCAGACTTGACGGTAAGGTCGTCGCGGGAGGCATCGCAAACCGTTCGCCTGGGGTGGTCGGCTTGTCCAACATGTTCTCTGCAGCGGCCTTCGCGGAAGAGAAATGGGCTGCCTTAGTCAGTTGCGCTTCGACCGCTTTCCCAAACACGCCGCTCGTGGGCTACGAACGCAACGCCGAACTGCAGCATGCAAAGAGCGTGGGTTTCGCGCCGGTCGGACCACTGCGCATCTGGTGTCGGTCCGCTGCCTTAATGGCGTACGCCAGGGGCATTTAATGTTGGATCAAAAAGCGCTTGCCCGGAAAATCAATGCAAACGACGTGATTGATGAAAAAACTGTACCCGATAAACATGTCCGTGCCCGCCGGCTCCGCGTAATCGGCAACGACAAGCTTTAACGGGCCAAAATCACTGCCGCCTAGAATTAGGCGTTTGGTGGTCGCTGATTCATCGATCACACTGCCGCTCAGCTTGTGCGCATGCGCGTTGCGAAGGATCGACACGGGCGCGCCAGTATCCCAGACAGCGGTCAAGTCCCCAAAATCCGTAGTAACTTTGGTTACGGGATCGCCATTCCAGTCTGGAAGGAAGGGCACCGCAATTCCCTTACACATTGCCAAATCTTTATCTGTGCTGTTTGGGGATATCAGCGTAAATCGCCGATGTGGATAGTCGAGCACCACCTTATAAGACTTCAGAAGGGCGGGGCCAAAAGTGCCTTGCTGTCCGAGTTCGGACGCTTGGTAGGACGCGTCATGTAGTTCCGGCCGTCCGATAATGTCTGTAAATATGGCATCCCCTATTTGCATCCGGGGTAATGTGAATGTCACAAATTTGATCACGTTCCCCATGGGATCTTTAACAGCGTGTGGTTCCTTCGCCTGCAAAGGGTTCACACGGTCAATTACTGTCTGCTTTAGTACCAGGGCCGAGTCACTTCCTAAGTCGAACGTGAGCGGTACATCGATGCCGTTGATTCGAACGGTGACAACCGGAAAGTTGCCGACCAATCGCATTGGCACTGTGATAGATCCGGCGAAAGCCGAGTCATTCAGCAGAATAATGAGCATGAGAAGCGCAGCCGGCTTACATCTCGTTAGATGTATGCGCGCAAGAAAGGCCCCGGGCCCGGCATTGATGCTAATACGACTCTCCTGGGATGCCACTTCGCATAATGTATAGCAAGCAGCATCCAGTACGTCCAATGGACTAATAATAATCAAGCCGTGCCTACAGTGTAAGGAGGCGGATGTGCGATATAATGTGGGCGCATGTCGATAGGCTTACCTGTCGGGCTCCTGAGCGCCGAATCGTGCGATCAAGGGCGCGGGTCTATACCGACATGACGCCTGCTAAGCTGCTTGCTCTCAACCGGAGACCACCTTGACCAGCAAACCGCCCCCTGCAATCCAGTCTCTAATCGACGCCCACATCAAAGGCTTTAACAACCAAGACAACGATCTCTTCTTCAGCGTCTTTGGGGATACCGCGATCATCATCGACGGAATCGTGCCCTATCGCGGTGAATTCCAAATGCTCCGGCCAACTGGCTCGCTGACGTAGCGAAATGGCGTAAGGAACTTGGTCGTTACTCACGAGCAACTTTCCTATGAGATGGGCTTTCTGGAATGTGAGGGTCATACGCTCACCTATGCGGTCATCGGCAGGGACTCTTACCGTCACGATCAAAGGCCAATCCGTCGGTTCGGAAAGGTACCCTGGTGTACACGTTCGACGAATACGATGACGACTGGAAGATCGAGTCTCAGGCTCGCGGCCGACCATCGATAGCTTTCGATTCATGTCAGCGGGACTTCAAGCGGTCCGGGGTCGACTGAGAGTGCTTCGCCGTCGGACCGAGGTCGGCGCGCGTTCAAGCAAGTGAACGGACGCGCCCGCGTGTGGACGCATGAGTGGCCGCCCGACTGAATCGGAGCATATTAGCGTGTAGGCGTCGACAAATCGTCCAGCGCTTAGGCTGACCCTACTTCGCATAATGTATATTATGTTAAATAAAGGGTAATCCTCTGCTGTTATAGGGGTTCGGAGACTTTTCGCCCCCTTCCCGGTGCCTTACTGACCATCGCGAGCCACCGTGCTCTGCCATTGTCGATTGCGGATAGATTTGTCGTTTTCATAGAGCTCGCGTCTCACGTCCAGGTAGAAATTCTTGTCGTCGCTGTGAACGTTGAGCGTGGTGCGCCATTCCAGTTTGCGATCTTTGAGTCGTACCGTCATGGCGGCTTCGCCTAGCATTGAGCTCTGATCCGGATGCACGTCGTCGGCGCGAAACACAATGTGCTCGCGGACTTCCTCGCTGCCCCAAGGAAACTCATCAGTGCTGCCGCCACGCCACTCGACGAGACCTTGCTGTTTAGCCGGGTCACGGCTCGCAGTCCAGGCCAGCCCAGGCACGTCGGAACTCAGATTCATTTCGTCGGTCGGTGGCGTTTCGGCAGGGGGCTTATCCGGCAATTCGGGGGACTTCATTAGTGGTGCCGGGAGTGCGCCGCGGTCGGGCACGACCGGCAGATCAATCCGGGAACCCTGCTCACCACCGAGTTCAAGCGTCGTAGTCATCGAGTACGGTGTCGGCCAGATCATTGGCCACATAGAATTTGACACCGCCACGTGCAATCGATGGCCCGCGGGAAACACCCATGAGGCGAGATGCAGGTCGATGCACATATCGTAAATCTTGCCCGGCGTCAGTGACGTCGGGTTGCGCATGGAATCGCGTTGCGCGCCGGCCAGGCCTGCTCCGGAAACAAACGTCGTCAGGCCATCGGGTGCGACGTCGGACAGACGCACGAACCAATGTGCCGTGGGTGCCGATGCGGCCACGCGCAGGCAGGCGCGTGGCCGGCCCAGTATCGACAACGGCTGGCGGAGCGGTGCGGAGTCGTAGGTGAGGCTATAGGCGTCGACTGAGCGCTGATCACCGTAGACATCGCCCCACCAGAAATCGGGACCCCCGCCCTCTTGGGTCGAGGCCGGCCGATACGCGAGTTCGTGGCGTGCCTCGGTCGTGGGTTGCTGGCTCAGTGCGTGCGCACCGTCCAGATAAAAGGACTGGGTGCGTTGTGCACGGGGCGGCCAGCCCTCCTCCGCGCGCCATTCGCCTGGAATCTCCTTGATCTGCAAATCCGGCGGGTACCAATGGTTCATGTACACCGCCAGCTTTGGCCCCCGCAAGGCGCCGTTTGCGCGACCGCGCAGCCAATGGTCCCACCATTCGACGGCCTGATCGCGCCATTCAGCGGCCGGACCCGGCACGGCATCGTGGGGTTCATTGTGGTTCCAAGGGCCAAGCAGTGCCTTAGTCGGCGCGCTGATCCCAGCGAGCATGCGCGGAACGCTGTCGCGGTAGCCGTCGAGAAAGCCGCCGATCATAAAGACCGGCACCCTGATGGAGGCCAGCGGGCGCACCGGCTCATCCCAGAACTCGCCGGCGCGCGGATGCTGCTTGTAGATCATGATCCACGGCGGCCGGTCGAAGCGCGCCGCCAGGCTGGCTTCGTCCGTTGGGAAATCCGGGGAGCGAGTGACCGCCATGGTCAGGTCGACGTTCAACTCGTACTCGTCGATGTGCATCATTCCATCGATGAAATGTACGTCGTCGTGAAACAGCTCTTCGGTCGCATCGATCGCAATGATGGCCTTGAGGGCGGGTGGATTGCGCATCGCGAGCTGCACGGAGTTGAAGCCGCCCCAGGAAATTCCGAACATGCCGACGTTGCCATTGGACCAGTCCTGCTTCGCCAGCCACGCTATGACTTGTAGCCCGTCTTCCTGCTCGGCACGCGAGTATTCGCGTTCGGGCAACTGGCCCTCACTGCGGCCGGTGCCGCGGATATCCACCTGCGCCGACACGTAACCGTGGCGAGCGAAGTAGTCGTGCACGCTGGAAAATTCTTTGACCTCGTCTTTGCGATAGGGAAGGTATTCCAGCACCGCGGGAAATTTTTCCGCGCGCCCTTTGCCAACCGGAAAATGCAGCGTCGCCGATAGCCGCACGCCATCCGGCATCGGAATCCACACTTCCCGAATCTCGACCCCGTACGTGGACGGCGCAGGCGGCTCGCTTGCGGAGCGCGCACTCGGGCTGCTGGTCACCCCGACTGCGATCACGGTCGCGACGACCAACAGACGATGGGGTACGAGATTCAATGGGGCTCATCCGCAGGGGAACACAGACGCGGGAAGATAGTCGCCTAGCGTCTCGTGGCGGGTCAAGCGGGCCCAGCGGAGCCGCTGGCCGCGGTCGCAGGTCTACGGGGTGCGTTGGTCGATGGCGAGCACGCGCAGCGCCGGGCCGCCGGCCACCGCCGTGAGTGCCCCGAACAGATCTCCCGTACTTGCCGTCGGCGTGCCGCTGGCGGAGATCCTGGCCATCACCTCGACGCGCTGGCCGGGCTTGATGCGATTGCTCGCGATCACGGCATCGTTCGCCGAAAGATCCACTTGCTGCGGGAATTCAAGTTTGAGGCGTTTGACGGCTAGCGGCGGGCCGCCCTGGGGCGAGCGTACGAACACAAACAACGTCCCCTGCTTAGGCGCGCTTGCAGCCAGCGTCGGTTTCAGCGTGACCTGCAGGTGGATGCGGGTCTCCGGATCGGGCTTCTGGCGGGCTATTTCCGCGTCGATGGCGCTGATTTGCTTGTCCAGGGCGGCCACGACCTGGGGTGGTGGACCCAGATCGCGCAGCTGGGCAAAGCGCGCACGCGCCAATTCGAGGTTGCCGGCATTGAGCAGCGATACCCCGGTGTAAAACAACGCCTGCGGCGAGTGCGGATCCAGTTGCAGGGCCCGTTCGAATAAGGCGCTCGCCTCAGCCACCCGGCCGCCGTCATTCTCGTAAACGATGGTCTCACCGAGTCCGTTGAGCGCGTCTGCGCTGGTGCCGTGGCTCAGGCGGTCGGCGTGCTGGAAGCTGCGCCGCGCCAACGGCCACTGCGAGATTCGCAGGTATCCCTGACCAAGCTCGAGCCAGGCGCGTACGTCGTCCGGACGCTTATTGGTGGCGTCGAGCAATGCGGCGATGTTGTTAGTGTCGGCAGCCGGAGCGGAACGCCACGGCCAGTTGCTCCACAGCGGATAGAGGATCGTGGCGGCAAGCACCACCAGCACGCCGGAGGCGATCGCCCAGGCATGTTGGGGAGGCGTGCCGCCCTGGCGTTTGCGAAGCAACGGCCGTGCTACCAGCAGCGCGGCGACCAGCGCGCAGGCCGTCGCCCATACGATGAACGCCGTCATGCCCCGGGCAGCGCGCCGGGGGCATCGTCGTCGGTGATCGGGAGCCGTGAGCGCTGCCGAATTACGCGTATCGCGATGCCCAGGCCCGCGAGCAGCAGGACTCCAGGCGCCGCCCACAGCCACAAATTGTGCAGATTCATGCGCGGCCTGAACAGGATGAATTCACCGTAACGGGCGACCAGGTAGTCGCGGATCTGGTCGTCACTCTTGCCGGCCAGTATCAGCTCGTGAATTTCAAGTCGCAGGTCCGCGGCCAGGCCCACGTTCGAATCGGCCAGCGCTTCGTTCTGGCACTGCATGCAGCGGAACTCGTTAATGAGAGCGAGGTAGCGCTGCTGCATCGCAGGATCCGGCAGCGGCGGCGTATTGTCCACAGCCAGGACCTGCATGGCCCAGCACAGCGCGCCGACCGCGATCATCGTGCGGAATCTCATACCCCTCCCTTGCCGGTGGCCGGCGCGCCGGCCGCCAGATGCGGCAGGAATCTCGACTGCCAGTCATCCATGGTCATGGCACCGGTCTGCTTTTCCACCACAATCCCCTGCGGGCTGACAAGAAAGCTCTCCGGCGCGCCGTACACGCCCCAATCGATCGCGACCCGACCGTCACGATCCGCGACCACCGTCTCGTAGGGATTGCCGAGCTGCGCGAGCCAGGCCACCGCGGCGGTGTCATCGTCCTTCCAGTCAATGCCGACGATCGGCACCCTGCCCTGCTGCTTGATCTGCAGCAGCGTGGCATGCTCGGCACGGCATTCGACACACCAGGTGCCCCAGACATTCACCAGGTGCCAGCTGCCGCGCAGCGCACGACCCTCGTACTTTTGGCCGACATCGATCAACTTGGGAAGCGTGAATTCGGGTGCGGACTTTCCGAGCAGCGGCGAGACGATGATCTTGGATCCGTTCTTGGGGGCATTAAAGATCCCGAAGGCCAGCACCACGACTACCAGCGCAAAGGCGCCCAGGGGCAGCAACGAGCGCTTCATGAGCGGGCCGATGGGCTCTCGCCCGCCAGCGCCGAGCTCGCTGCCGCCGCCGCAGCGGGGGCAAGCTTGTACCGGCGATCAAACAATGTCGTGATTCCGCCCAGCGCCATGATCGCGGCGCCCAGCCAGATGAAGCGGATCATCGGCCGATACTGCAGGCGCAGGCTCCACGCGTCCTTACCGACATCCTCACCCAGGGCCACCAGCAGATCGCGATTCCATCGCGCGTTGATGGCCGCCTCGGTCATCACGGAGCCCTGCACGAAGTAGTGGCGTTTTTCGGGATTCAGCTCGGCGACGACCCGGCCGTTTCGCGACGCCGTCACATGGCCGCGGAAGCCGTCAAAATTCGGGCCCTCGATGCTCTCCCCACCGTTGAAGCGGAACACGTAATCACCCACCTGCTTGCTCTCTCCGCGCGCCAGGGCGACGTCGGTCTCGATGGTATAGGTCTTGACGAAGGTGATGCCCAGCACGAAAAGAGCTAAGCCGATGTGCGCAATGGTCATGCCGATCTGGCTGGCGGGCAAAGGCATCCGGTGGCGCAGCCGGTTGATGGGATCAATCAGCGATGAAAAGATAATCCAGAATCCCACGACCGCGCCGACGGGGGTGAGCAGGTGTTGTCCCCCGTAGACGCCATAGGTAATCGCAAGCCCGACCAGCAACGCGCCCGCCAGCGCGCCGAGGATGCGCCGGCGGGACTCGCCCAAGGCGCCCCGGCGCCAACGCGCGTGCATGCCGATCGATACCAGCATCACCAGCGGCAGCATCGGCACCAGGAAGCTGGGATTGAAATACGGGGGCCCCACCGACAATGTTCCCAGGCCCAATGTGTCGGAGATCAACGGCGCCAGCGTGCCCCCGAACACCACCGCCGCGGCCACCACCAGCAGGATGTTGTTGAACAGCAGGAAGGATTCGCGCGAGACCATTTCAAAGCCGACGCTGGAGCCGAGCGAGGGGGCACGCCAGGCGTACAGCGCCAGCGCCCCGCCAATCATCAGGATCAGGAACGACAGGATGAAGATGCCGCGGGCCGGGTCCGAGGCAAAGGAATGCACCGAGACCAGAACGCCCGAGCGGACCAGAAAGGTGCCCAGCAGGCTCAGGGAAAACACCGCGACCGACAGCAGCAGTGTCCAACTCTTGAACAGGCCGCGTTTGTCGGTGACTGCGAGCGAGTGCACCAGCGCCGTGCCGACCAGCCAGGGCATGAAGGAAGCGTTTTCGACCGGATCCCAGAACCACCAGCCGCCCCAACCAAGCTCGTAGTACGCCCACCAGCTGCCGAGCGCGATGCCGCAACTCAAGAACGCCCAGGCGGTCACGGTCCACGGCCGTTGCCAGCGCGCCCAGGCATGGTCGGTCCGGCCCTCAAGCATCGCGGCGCAGGCAAAGGCAAAACTCACGCTCATGCCGACATAGCCCGCATAAAGGATGGGCGGGTGTATCGCCATCGCAAAATCCTGCAACAGCGGATTGAGATCGTTCCCGTCGACTGCCGCCGGGATCAGGCGCTCAAATGGATTCGAAGTCGACAGCAGGAACAGCAGAAAACCGAAGTTGACGACTCCCAGCACTCCCAGCACGCGGGCCACATAGGTGCGCGGCAGATGAGTGGTGCGCAGCGCTACGGCGATCGTCCAGAGTCCGAGCACGCAGATCCACAGCAGCAGTGAGCCCTCGTGTGCTCCCCACAACGCCGCGATGCGATAAAACAGCGGCAGCGCCGAATTGGAATGTTCGGCAACATACTTCACCGAAAAATCGTTGACCACAAACGCGTGCACCAAGGTAAAGGTGCCGAGGCACAGAAATATAAATTGTCCGGCGACGGCTGAAGACGCCACCGACAACCACCGCTCCCGATTGAGGTGGGCGCCCATCAGTCCAAAGAACGCCTGTGCGGCGCTCAGGGCAAGGGCCAGGATCATGGCAAAGTGTCCAATCTCGATGAGCATCAGTGCGGAGCCTCCTCGTGCGCCGTGGCGGCTGCCTGTCCCTGCTTAAGGGACCGCGCCACCTCCGGCGGCATGTATTTCTCATCGTGCTTGGCCAGTACTTCGTCGGCCACAAATACGCCGCCGGCATTCATGCGCCCGAGTGCCACCACTCCGGCCCCTTCCTTGAACAAGTCGGGCAGCACGTTTGAGTAGGTCACCGGAACCGAGTGCGCGAAGTCCGTGACCACGAAACGTACATTGAGCGTCCCGGCCTGGCGCTGCACGCTGCCCTTGACCACCATGCCGCCGAGCCGGAAGCGCTGACCCGTCTTGACCTGACCGGCGGCAACCTTGCTGGGATCGAAGTAGAACATCACATTCTCGCGGAACGCACGCAGGGCGAGCGCACCGGCCAGCGCCACGCCGCAGACGATGACCAACACCAGCGTGGTACGCCGTTGCCGGGGTGTCACGAGTCGCTCCTCGAGGCCGCCGTGCGACGGCGCGCCTCGCGCATCGCGGCCGCAAAATCACGCCGCGCCAGATAGATATTCAGCCCGACGGCCGCGGCCGTCAGCAGGTAGCAAGGCCACACGAAGGGCCAGTAGCCGCCCATATACAACCAATGCATCATGCGCCGAACGCTCCCGCCGCCTCGCTGATCCAACGGGCGTTGCGCTCGCGGCGCAAAACCTCACCCCGTGCTCGCGTCAGCATAATAGCCCCGAAATAGAGCATGAAGGCCAGCATCATCAGCAACAGCGGCAGCAGCATGCTCGGGGGCATCGAGGCCTTGCCAAATTTCAGCAGCGTGTGACCCTGGTGCAGCGAATTCCACCAATCCACCGAGTAATGAATGATCGGCAAGTTGATCACCCCGACCAGTGCCAGCACGGCGCTGGCCCGGTCGGCGCGCGCAGTGTCGTCGATGGCGCTGCGCAGGCCCATGTAGCCAAGATACAGGAACAGCAACACCAGTTCGGAGGTCAGCCGCGGGTCCCAAGCCCAGTAGGTGCCCCACATGGGACGCCCCCACAGACTTCCGGTCACCAGCGCGAGCACGGTGAACCAGGCACCGATACTGGCGCAGCTGGCGGCCACGGCGTGGGCGACGTTCATGCGCCAGATCAGGCCCACGGCTGCCGCGCCGGCCATCACGGCATAAGCCATGGTCGAAAGCACCGCCGAGGGCACGTGCACGAAGATAATGCGGTAGCCCTCCCCCTGCTGGTAGTCGGGCGGCGCAATGCCTAGTCCGCCGATAAGGCCGGCCACACCGGCGATCGCCGCGAGCCACGACAACCAGGGGATCATTCGGCCCGCGGTCCGGTAAAAATGCGGCGGTGACGCGTAGCGGTGCAACCAGGCCCAGTTCATTGTCACTCCACGTCTCTCATTCGAGGCTAATACGCACGGCAGCGGCGGCTCCCAGCGGAGCCAGTGTGGCACTGAGCACGACGATCGCCGCCAGCATGTACATGGGCGCCGAGGTCGGTTCGAGCGCGATCGCCAGTGCCGTGGCGCGCGCGCCGAAAATCAACACCGGCACGGCCAGTGGCAGCACCAGCAACGCGAGCAGCGCCCCGCCCCGCCGTAGCCCCAGGGTGAGTCCCGCGCCCACGGCGCCGATCAGGCTCAGCGCAATACTCCCGAGCAGCAGCGCCGCGAGTATGGCGGGAATCGCAGCGTAGGGCGCGCCCAGCGCCGTCGCCACCAAGGGCGCCGCCAGGACGAGCGGCAGTCCGGTCAATAGCCAATGGACGCAGCACTTGGCCAGCAGCAGCCATGACAAGGGTAATCCGGACACTGCCAGTTGTTCCAGCGAGCCGTCCTGACCATCTTCACGGAATAGCAGCTCCAGGGCCAATAAGCACGATAACAGCGCCGCCACCCACAGCGCCCCGGGCGCAATGTCTCTGAGCCGCGACAGTTGCGGGTCGGTGGCCAGGGGAAACAGCGTGGTCACGACGAAGAAAAACACCAGCGGTTGCAGCCATTCGCCCGGTCGGCGCATTGCCAAGTGCAAGTCACGCTGCACCAGAAGCCAGCCTGCGCGCCCAGGTGAGACGCTATTGGGACCCGCATTGCTCATGATAGTTCGAGGTTTTGCAGGCGGCCGGCGGATACCGGCACGGGCTGGTGCGTGGCGATGACCGCGAGGCCGCCGCTTTCGAGGTGGGCGGCCAGGATTTGACCGAACATCTCCTGCCCGCGCTGATCGAGGTTCGAGGTAGGCTCGTCCAACAGCCACAACGCGCAATCGAGCAGCAGGACGCGCGCCAGCGCGACGCGGCGCTGCTGGCCGACGGACATGTGCTTCGCCAGCCGGCGGTCAGCGTCGGCATAGCCGACTCGAGCGAGCGCGGCATCAATGTGGTGGCGATCGAGCGCCCTTCGCAACCCTGCCGAGAAGTGCAGATTTTCGTGGGCTGACAGATCGCCCTTGAGTCCCGTGCCGTGGCTGAGCCAGGCGAGTTCACTGTGGAAGGCGTAATGATCGCCTCGGGTGTCGAGCCCGCGCCAGCGCACCGTGCCGGACTCGAGCGGCAAGAGGCCCGCCAGTGCGCGCAACAGGCTGGTTTTGCCCGCGCCGTTGGCTCCGCTCACCTGAAGACAACTCCCCTCCTCCAGGCCGAAGCTCACTCCGCGCAACACGTGCACATCGGCCCGCCACAGATGCAGCGCCTCGGCCTGGAGCGATCGTTGAGCACTGGGCATAATGGTGCGGACGGCGGGAATCGAACCCACACTCCCTTTTCAAGGAAGCAGATTTTCCTGCCACTTCGGCTTTCGCCGCCGCTCACGCCAATCGCGAGCGTTCGTGGTCTGGACTATCCCTTCGCCATGGCCTCCTTCGCTGGCTGTAGGCGCCGCCCGTCTAGTCTCTACACCTTCCCCCTGAGGGGCTTGGCTCGGGATTGGCTTGGGTCTGCACCGGTAGCGTTCCCCGAGTTTGGGCGGTTCTGCACCGCGGGTTTCCCTGCGGGCACTCCTGTCAAAGTCTGCTGCGTATACCAGTTTCGCCACGTCCGCAAACGGTCTGGAGGCCAGGATCGGATTCCAAAATCCGCACCATCCTACTAAATATGAGCCCTTATCGCGCGTCAACCTTAGCAGGACGCCCTGCCGTGGATCCCATCCGCTCGGGCTCGGCCAGCCTGGCCGATGCGCTGCTGGCGGAAGAGCAGCAGCGCACGCTGCCCCAGCGGATCAGTTCTTCGCCTTCGATGTTCCATCCAATTCCTCGATGGTGGCTTCCGAGGCCCTGCGGCTGGTGCGCAGGCGCGCGCTCACGCGTTCCACGCCGGCAAGGACGCGCAGCATGTTCTCGCCCGCCAGCTTGGCGATTTCCTCGTTGCTCCAGCCGCGGCGCAGGAGTTCTGCCAGCAGACCCGGATACTTGTCTACGCCTTCCAGCCCGACGGGCGTCGCCGGGATGCCGTCGAAGTCCGAGCCCAGTCCCACATGGTCGATACCCGCAACCCGCCGCACGTACTCGATGTGATCGGCCACCTGGGCAAGGCTGACTGTCGGCGCCGGGTGTGCCTTGACCCATTCGTCAAGGGCGGCCTTCGCACGATCGGGCTGGCCGATGTAGATGCCAGCAAACGGCGGACTGTCGTAGCGTGCCCGCTCCGCCGCATAGTCGGCATCCCAGCGATTGCGGGCCGCCGAGACGTAGCCGGGATAGAAGTTGACCATCACGACGCCGCCGTTTTGCTCGAGCCGGCGCAGCACATCGTCCGGTACGTCACGCGGGTGATCGACGATTCCGCGCGCGGAGGAATGAGAAAACATTACCGGGGCCTCGGTGGTGTCGAGCACCGCGCGCATGGTCTCTGCCGACACGTGGCTGATGTCCACCACCATGCCCAGGCGGTTCATTTCATGCACGACCTCGCGCCCGAAAGCCGTGAGCCCGTGGTGCTTCGGGGCGTCGGTCGCCGAATCGGCCCACTCAGTGTTGGAGGAATGCGTGAGGGTCATGTAGCGCGCACCCAAGGCGTACAGTTCCCGCAGCACCGGAAGTGAATTGTTGATCTGGTGTCCGCCCTCGACGCCAATCAGCGAGGCGATCCGCCCGGCCTTGTGGATGCGGCGTACATCGGCAGCGGTGTACGCGAGTTCGAAGTCCTGCGGATATCGCTCCGCCATTTGGTGCACGATGTCGATCTGTTCAAGGGTGGCCTGCACGGCCACTGCTCCGGGCATGTCCACCGGCACGAATACCGACCAGAACTGCCCGCCGACGCCACCGCGGCGCAGGCGGTTGATGTCGGTCATCAGCGCGATACCGTCGGTCGGGACGGGCAGCGCAGACGTGTCGGTGCTGAGATTGAGCATCGAGAGCTTGCTGTGGAAGCGGTCGCGGATCTCCCACGGCAGATCGTTGTGGCCGTCGATGAGCGGAGTCTGCTTCAGGACCTGCGCAACACGCGCCGCGTAGTCCTGCCCGGCCGGGGCCGCCGCGTACAATGGCGGAATCGCCAGCAACGCCGAGAAGATCCAGGTGAGTTTTTTAAGCATGTGAATTCCCAAGCTGTAATTGGTGATTGCCTCTGGAATGATCCGATTCACTCATCCGCCGCGGCTGCAGGAGCTGCATCCGCAAATTGACGTCCGCCGCACCCTAGGTTCGTCGCACCGCCGCCCTCAGTAGTTCACGCTGAACCGAATCAGTCCGCCGATTATTCCAATCCAAACGACGCCGAGCAGACTCGCAGCCACGATGAATCCCCAGAGCCGCGTTCTCTTGCGCACGCTCAGTCGGGACAAGCGCCATGCGCTCCATACGCCGAGCACTGCGGCTGCGATGGCCCCCAGCCCGGCGACCTGAAGTGCGCGCACCACCGGGTCCAGGTCACCGCGGTAGACCTGCAGGTCGAGCGTGAGCACGGGCCTGAGCAACAGGAACCAGGCCACGAGGTAAATCGCGTCAAATGCCGCCGCGCCACGCAGGCATAGCCGCAAGCGCCGAAATTCCGCAGCGAACTGCTCTGGAACGCCTCCGCGCGCCTTCAACAATGGAGACAGCAGCCACGCCAGCAGCGTCAAGAGCAGTATGAGACATGAGCCCAGCAGTACGGTCAGGTTGAGTGTTGCCGACCGCTTGAAGGGAACTGCTTGCAATACAGAGGTTGGGTCCGAGCTGTCGAGGACGGTCTTAACGCCACCGATCGTTTGCAGCGCGAGCTGGCGACTGCCACCGACCTGCCGCCAGATCTGCGGCGCGGTTTCGCGGAAGATTACGGGGCCAGGATCCAGGAAGCCCGGCGCTGAGATCGTCCCATCGGGGTTTGCGCTAATGGCCGACTGCTGCAGAAGGTAAAAGATGCTGAGAAACCCATGCTCGACTCGACGCGAGCTCTCGTAGCGCCCCGAAATCTCTTGGGCATCGGTCGGTGCAGAGGGCAACCTTGGCAGGTCCGCTGTGGCGACCGGCGCAGGGAAGTAACGATCCATAAAGCCATCGAACAGCGCCATGCGGGCGCCGTACACCGCCTCGTCGCGACCTCTGCTGTTAAAAGTGTAAAAGATGCCGACGCCGTCGTTGGGCAACAAGTCCAGCTCCGTGTGGAACAGCACCGTGTCGCCCCCGTGCCCGATGACGACGCGACCGTTGTGCTCTTCTCGGAAGAAGCCGTGCGCCATCGTGGCAAAGCCTGGCAGGGCGCTTTCCGACGGACTGTGCATGCGCTGCGCGGTGTCAGCTTGCAATATCTGAGTGTCATCAAAGTGGCCCTGCTGCAGCTGAGCCAGCATGAAGCGCGACATGTCCGACGCCGTTGTCGTGGCGCTGCCCGCCGGCCGGGTCACGACCTGCTCATACGCAAGCGGAGGCAGCGAGGCGGTCTGGTAGCCCTTCGAGGTGGCGGCTGCGAACCGCTCGGGAAGCGGCTGGTCGAAAGTGGTGTGTGCCATCCCCAGCGGCACCAGAATATGGCGTTCGACGTAGCGCTCGAAGGGCTCTCCCGAGACTCGCTGCACGATGTAGCCGGCCAGCGAGGCCCCGTAGTTCGAGTACGCAGGCACCTGCCCTGGCGGGAACAGCATTGGGCGCGGGTGCTCCTTCAGATACGCCTCGGTCGAGGGGAGCCCGTGCGGATCCGTCCGCAGGATGTCCTTCAGGCCTTCTTCGAACCCGCCCCTGTGGTTCATCAAGTCGCGAAGGGTCACGGGCTTGCCAAAATCATGCGGAATCTTGAAGTCGAGGTAGTCGTTGACGTCCCGGTCGAGATCGAGCTTTCCCTGCTCGACCAATTGCATGACCGCCGTCCACGTGAATAGTTTTGAGGTAGAACCGATCCGGACCATCGTTTGCTCGGGATCCATCTGGACTTTCTTGCCGACGTCGGCGTAGCCGTAGCCCTTCTCCAGCAGCACGCTCCCGTCCTTGACCACGACCACCACGCCCCCGGCAATGTCGCCGGCCTTCAGCGCATACGGAATCATTCCGTCAAGCCACGCTTCGAGATCGGCTCGTTGCAGCGGGTGCGCTGCCGGTGCCGCGGCATCCGCCGACGATCCCGCGGGCTGGGGCGCTGCCGCAGGCGCGGCCGCCGCGGCTGGAGTGGTTCCGACCTGGCCCGCCGCGGATCTCGCGGGCGATAGCGCGGCCAGGAGGGTTGCAGTGCAGCCCGCGACAAAAACGAAATTGCGAACGTTCATCTTTTTGGCCTCTTCAATTGCCATCCACGCATCCCGTGTGAGCCTGCTGCCCGATCTCGGGATCGATTACTTCGGGTTCATTTCTTGGCTTGGGCTGGCGTGAACAGCAGGTCCTGATAGTCATAGCTGAAATCCGCGATCGGTGAAACGGCCTTCATCCGGATCTGCGCTACTTTGCCCTCGGCGTCCAAGCCGAACGTCACGTAGGCGGGTTCGATGGTTTTGTCATCGAGGCGCGTGACGAAGGTGTCGTACTGCCAATGCTCCAGCTTGCCGGCCATGCGCGGGGTGGACTTGAAGTCGATCCTGAGCTGGCCGTCCGCCTCGGTGATCTCGATGTTGCCATACCAGGGGTCACTGAAGACGCCGGTGTAGCGATCGAGCGGGAGCGAAGGGCCGACCGGCGCAGGCTTCGCGGTCTGCGCCTTCAGAGCGCCGAGCGCTTCGGCGACTTTGCGCTTTTTTTCGTCCTGGTAGCGAGCGACCCAATCGGTGTGAGGCAAAGCGAGATAATGATCCAGCAGCTCGTACATGAGCCCGCGGATGATCTCACCGTCCTCGCTGTTGATCTGGATGGAAAAGCCGACGTGGCGCTCCGGAATCAGCACCACTGCGGTTAGGAAACCGAACACTGCACCGCCGTGCCACACGACTTTCGTGCCGCGGTAGTCCATGACATCCCAGCCAAGCGCATAGGAGTTGAAGTTCGGCTGCGTCGCCTTCAGGGCCTCGGGCAGCGGGCTGATCGGTTGTGGCACCACGGGGTTCCACATCTGCTGGTGCGCAGCTTCCGAGAACAGGCGGCCGGCGTGTCCGGGCAGTTCCCCGTGGTGCAGTTGGATGTACAGCCAGCGCGCCATGTCGTTGGCACTGACCGCAAGTCCACCGGCCGGCGCGGCGGTGCGGCCCAGTTCGTCGCGCTCATCCAGCAGCTCCTGCGTGCCGGTGCCGCGGAAGCCGCCGTCCATTCGGCCGTGCGGCTGCGCACGGTCAGTCGCTGCGAAATGCGACTCCGAATCGCTGGTCGAATGCAGCATCCCGGCCGGCTTGAGCACGTGTTCGGCGGTGTAATGCTCCCAGCTCTCCCCGGTCACCGCCTCGATGAGCTGTCCTGCCACCATGTAGAGCACGTTGTCGTAGGCGAAGCCGCTACGGAAACTGGTCGCAGGCTTGATGTAGCGCAGCCGGCGCACCGACTCGGCGCGACTGAGATTGGTGCGCGGCACGAACATCAGGTCCCCGGCACCCAGGCCGAGGCCGCTTCGGTGCACCAGGAGGTCACGGATCGTGATCTCGCGGGTAACCCATGGGTCGTACATCTGAAATCCGGGCAACCGATCGGTGACCTTGTCGTCCCAGCCGATGCGGCCCTGGTCCACGAGGATTCCCAGATCGGCCACGGTGATGGCCTTGCCCGTCGAGCCGGTCGGGAAGATCGTGTCCGCGTCCACCGGATCGTTTCGGCCGAGGGCTTTTACGCCGAATCCCTTGGCGAACGTCACCGCCTCGCCCTCGACGATAGCGATCGCCATGCCGGGGACGCCCACGGCCGTGCGCGCACGTTCCACCCGCTGTGCGAAGTCCTTGGGCGGCGCGCCGAACAGCACGGGACAGGCCATCACCAACGATGCAAGGATGATTTTCTTCATGCCGCTTCCTGGCGGACGGTGCCGCGCCGCAGTTTGTAGAGGCCGATGGTGAGCACGGGCAGTACATAGACGAACAGAAATATGGCCGCCAGCAGCCGGTAGCCATTGGCGATCAAGGCAACCAGACCAAAGCGCGCCGCCAGGAACATGCACCCGGTGAGGATCACGAGCGCGATTGCAAGACGCGCACCGCGCCCCAGCGAGTGGCCGCTACGGCGGTGCCACGCGTGGGCGAGGCGCTCATTGATGGCGTGCACGGCCCCGGTGCCGCTCTCGAGAAGCGCGCCAAAGATCATCAGCTGGAACAACACTCGAAACAGCGGCATATCGAGGCGCTGCAGCAGGAAGTCAGAGGGCAGCGTGACCGCGCCGATCTGCGGGTAGTAGGCCACCATGCAGCAGAAAAACAGCAGCGCCGGCAACATCGCCAGTGGGCCTGCGATGAGGCCCGCGATGACGGCGTCGCGGTCGCTGGTCAGGTGACGCAATACCGGCAGGATCACCATGGCGCCGACAATGTTGTAGCTGGCATAGGTCGTGCCGCCCACCACCCAGTTGGCCATGGGCACGTGGCTGGAAAATCCTGCCAGGATACGTCCGCCAAAGTGCGTGAGCGCGAGCACCAGGAATAGCGCATAGACCCCGTACAGCAGGAACGAGACGTAGGTGAACAGCCGCTCGACCGAGGTATTCCCGTAGGCGACAACGAGGGCTATCGAGACCATGAGCGCGAGCGTGCCGACGATCGCGGGCGCCCCCAGGCTGGCGGCAATGGCACCGGCAGCCGCGCCGAACACCGCAAGGATCAGGATCACGAACAACACGTAGGCGGCCTCAAAGGCGATCCACCCCGGGCCCAGGAGCGAACGCACGAAGCTCTGGTAGTCACGCGCGCCGGCGGCGCGGGCGAAGCGAAAGGTGGCGACACACACGCCGCTCCAGATCAGCGTCGCCAGCAGCATCGCCGTGATCCCGCCCCAAGGACCGCTCGGCAGGAAGAATTCGGCGAGTTCGCGGCCGGTGGCGTAGCCCCCGCCGATCACGACCGCCTTGAAGGCAAGGCCGGGGAGCAGGAAGCGCTGGAACCGGGATGACATCGCCGGCCCGTCAGGCGCTGCGGCGCGCGGGCGTGGCGCGGACGCGGTCGGGGCTCACGCGGCCTGCCTGCTCTGACTCCCCCACACCCTTTCATCGGACCAGATCATGCCGTTGGCATAGGTGATGGTCGGCGGTGGGTCATGCTTGAGAAAGGTGGGTCCGTCCAAGTCCACGACGTCGCAGAGCTGTCCGAGAATGAATGAGGGGGCCATGGCAAGGCTGGTGCCCACCATGTTGCCGACCATTACGCCGAGCCCCAAGCGACGGGCCTCGCGCGCCATGGCGAGGCCTTCGGTGAGACCGCCACATTTGTCGAGCTTGATGTTGACCACATTGAACCGCCCCACCAATCCGGGGACGTCGGCTAGGGTCTGCGCGCTCTCGTCCGCAATCAGCGGGATCGGCGACACGAAACCGTCCAGCTGTGCCTCGCAGCCACGCTTGAGGGGCTGCTCGAGCTGACTGACATGCGCATCCAACAACCCGGCGATCAGCGGTTTCAGCGTCTTGATGGCGTAACCCTGATTCGCATCGACGCCGATCCAGGCATCGGGCCGCGCGGCACGCACTGCTCTCACGCGCTCCATGTCGAGCGACACGTCCCCGGTGAGCTTGAGTTTAAGGGCACGCGCGCTCGGATAGCGCCGCGCGCCGTTCGCCATATGCGCCGGGCTCTCGGCCCCGAGCGTGAACGTGGTCAGCAGCGGCTTAGGCGGGGCCAGTCCGGCAAGCTGCCACACCGCCTTGCCGCTACGCAGGGCCTCGAGCTCCCACAGCGCACAGTCAAGTGCATTGCGGGCGCCTCCTGCCGGAAGGAGCGACTGCAATTGCTCGCGGTCGATGCCCGCCTCGATCGCCGCGCGCTTGGATTCAAGGGTGGCGACGATTTGATCGGGTTTGTCGTCGAGGTAGTAGACCCCGGCCGCCTCGCCGCGGCCACGGTGTTTGCCGTCGTCCACGGTGACCACGACCACGTCCTGGCCATCGAATACGAACCCGGAGATGCGAAATGGCGCCGAGTAGGCCAGGTTAACCTTCTCGACCTTAAGCTTGAGCGGAGCCATCAATAGTTGGTTCCGAAGCTGAGCAGCTTGCATGCCAGAGCCGCCCACAGTACCGCACCGGCTGAGATCAGCAGCACCACGCTCCAGACTTTCGCGGGCCAGCGACGCCGTCCGCTCCATACCTCTTTCAGGTTCCACAGCATCGCGGCCACGCCGCCAAAGAAGGCCACGACGCCGAATATCTGCGCGAGCCACAACAGAGGATCCAGGCGCGCACTCAGGTAATTCGTGTCCTTGAGTATGAGGCTGAAGATCAGCAGCCAGAGTCCGAGGCCGGCCAGTATCAGAATCGAGGCGATGCGGCTCCACCGGTAGGCCCGCAGTGCAGACGGCGTTAAGGGCAATGGCATCTTGTAGCGTCGTCGCACCAGGGCCGCCACCGGCCACAGCAACGCGGTGAGCAGCAACGCGAACACCCCGACCCCCAGGATCGGCAGCAGCCAGGTGCTGTCGGCGTACCAGGGCACGCGCTCGAAGACCATGAACGGCGAGAGCAGGTCGAAGCTGAAGCGCACAGGCTTGCCGTTGACGATCTTGGCGGCAGCTCGGTCGTGGCCATCCGCATCGGACCACACGAACGGTGCCACCTCGATCCAGTGGCGGGGCTTGCCGTTGAGCCCGGGGAACGGCAGCACGAGTTCGCCCTTCTTGCCGACGCCCACCTTCGTCTGACTGATAAAGCCAATGCCGGCCAGGAAGTTCGACTGGGAGCTGCGGGAATTCGCCCAGGCGCCGCTCATAAGTGCGGCGTGAGCGGCGGCCGTCTTTTCATCGACCCCTGGCTTGGGAGGCACGGCCGGGAAGTAACGGTCGGCAAAATCCTGGAACAGCGCGCCGCGCAGGCCGCCGACCGCACCGTCCTTGCCGGGACTGTTGAAGGAGAAATAGAAGCCCACGCCCTGGTCCATGAACAGGTGCAGCGAGGTGTGGAAGTAATCGGTATCGCCGAGGTGACCGATGACCTCGCGCCCGTTGATGTTGGTCTCGAAGAAGCCCAGCTCCATCCGGTTGAGCGGCGGCAGCATGGTGAGCGGACTGTTGTGCATCATCTCGGCCGTCTCGGCCTTCAGTATGCGATTGCCGTGGTACTCGCCGCCCTGGAGGTGGGCGATCATGAAGTGCGCCATGTCCTCGCCGCTGGAGGCGAGCGAGCCGGCCGGCGCCGGGCCGATGATCTCGTACGGCCGTGGCTCCTCGGAGGCAAGCGGGTAGCCCTTGGACATCAAAGGCACGAGCTTTGCGGGCAGCGGCTGCCGGAAGCTGGAGTGCTCCATGTCGAGCGGGGCGAATATGTGCTTTTCGATATAGCTGTCGAAGGATTCCCCGGACAGGCGCTGGACGATGTAGCCGGCCAGTGACGCGCCGTAGTTTGAATACGCGGGTGTGCTTCCGGGCGCGAACACGCGCGTCGGCACCCATGCCTTCAGCAGGGTATCGAACGCGGGAGACTTGGGGTCCTCCGAGATGATGCCCTTGGCTTGTTCCTCAAACCCGGCCGTGTGCTGCATCAGATTGCGCATGGTGATGGGCTTGCCATCGCGCTCCGGGATTTTGAAGTCCAGATACTGATTGACGTCGGCGTCGAGATTGATCTTGCCCTGCTCCACCAGCTGCATGACCGCCGTCCACGTCAACAGCTTCGAGACCGAACCGGGTCGGAACAGCGTGAGCGCCGGATCCACCGGCAGGCGCTTCGCCACGTCCGAGTAACCGTAGCCGCGCTCCGTAAGCACTTGACCGTCTTTCACCACCACCACGACGGCTCCTGCGATGTCGCCCGTTTTGAGCGCATAGGGCAGGTAGCCATCAAGCCAGGCGTTTACATCCGCCGCAGTCAGCGGCGCGGCCGGGCCGGCGCTCATTGCAGGTGCCGGGGCGCTCCCCTGCGCTTGCGTGAGCGTAGCGGCGAGTGCGAGAACGCCGGCGCTCAACGCGCTGGCGAATTGTCTTTGTCTGCTCATAGTCCTACTTCCTGGTGGCCTGGGTCAGCCCAGGCATGAATCGATGAGTCGTTCGAATTCCGCTCCCGGGCGCATCGGATCGGCGACGGGGAGACCCAACCGCGCGCTCTCCTGCGCCATCAGCTCACGGGCTGCGGTCAAATCCAAGTGCGAGGTGTTCAGGCTGAGGCCGCCGCAGCGAATCGCGGGATTAGTGAGCCTCCCGAGGCGCAGATTCAGCTCTATCGTTTCGGCGATGCTCGGTATCGCGAACTCCGGATGGCCGAGGATGCACTCGCGCCCGGGCTGGTGGCACACGACGATGACGTCGGGCTGGCTGCCGTGGAGCAGCCCCAAGGAGACCGCCGCGTAGGCCGGGTGGAACAGGGACCCCTGCCCTTCGATGACGTCCCAGTGCGCCGGATCCGCCGCCGGACTGAGCAATTCGGCCGCGCCGGCCTCGAAATCAGTGACCACCGCATCCATGGGCATGCCACCGCCGGAAATGAGAATCCCGGTCTGTCCGGTCGCTCGAAAGTTGACGGTGTGGCCTCGTCCCTCGAAGGCACGCGCGATGGCAAGCGCGCTGTATTTCTTGCCCAGCGCGCAGTCGGTGCCGACGGTAAGCAGCCGCTTGCCGCTGCGCTTGGAACCGCTGGCACAAGGGATGTTCGGCGGCGGTGTGCGCACGTCGATCAACCGTCGACCGAAACGCGCGGCGGCGGATTTCAGGGCAGGCACCGAGCCGAGCTTCACGTGCAGGCCGCTGACGATGTCCAATCCGGACTCCAGCGCCTCGACCAGCAAGGGCACCCAGCTCTCACCGATGACCCCGCCGGTGTTCGCGATGCCGATCACAAGTCCCCGCGCTCCGCGCGCGCGCGCCTCCTTCGGAGAAAGACGGGGCAGTCCCGTGGTGACGGTGGCCGTGTCACACCCCCACTCGGCAATGCAGCGTTCCGGAGCCCAGTCGCGCAAACCGAAGGCGGTCTTCGCATAGGCCGCCTCCGTCGCGTCGCCCAGGAAGAGCAGGTACGGGTACGGCAAATGCATCACCGACGCCGCTGCCGGGGTGTTTGAATCATTCATGACGTCAGACTGTCCGCTTAGGCGTTAGTGTCGCACTCACTGCAGCCGCACTGGGCGATCGTGAGAGTCCCTTCAGAATTTAGCCGACAGTGTGAACCCGATCGTGAGCGGTTGCGTGACGGTCACCGCCGAATACGGCGAACCGGTCGCAGCGCTCGCGTAATTGGTGAAGCCTCGTGAATCGCTCAGATTCCTGCCGTAGAGCGCCATGCTGTAGTGGCTATTTTCCAGGCCGAGGCGTGCGCCGTAGGTGCTGTAACTGGGCAGCACCACCTGGCCGGTGGCCGAGCTGGCGAAATCGCTGCTCCGCGAGCCGACGTAGCTCCAGGTGGCACCGACAAAGCCGCTGTAGTCCCCGAACGCTGGCCGTTTGTATTCGGCGTCCACCGAACTACCCCATTCCGGCGCATACGGCAAACGATCGCCCGAGTTCGCATTGATGGTCGGAGCGGCCGAGGTCAGTTTTGCATCGGTGTACGCGCCCGTCCATTGAAAGGTCAGACCCTGCACAGGGAGGTAGGCAAAGCTCCACTCAACACCCTGGCTGCGCGCTGTGCCGCCATTGGCATTAATGCCAAAGCCGCTGACGACCTCGAGCAACTGAATGTCCTTCCAGTCGACATGGTAGGCCGCAAGATCGACCGACAGACGCCCATCAACAAGGGTTGAGCGCACACCCAGCTCAATATTCGTCGTCCTGTCCGAGCCGTACTGGCGGGGTACGTCCGGAGTTGCGGCGGGCGGCAGTACGTTGGGGCCACCCGGACGATAGCCGGTCGCGAGGCGCGCATACATCATGCTCTTCTTGTCGAAGTGCCAGCTTGGCGCCACCGAGTACGTCCATACATTCTCGCTGGAGTCGCCGTTGGTAATCTCCGGGTTGGTAGTGACGCCGAGGAAACCTGCGAGGACGGGATCGTAAGTGGTGGTTTGGGTAAAAGTCTGGGAATTGCTGGACCAGCGGCCTCCGGCCTGGATGTCGAACTGAGAATTGAAGTGATAGGTCAGGTCCAAGAATCCGGCGCCTTCCTTGTAGGTGGAATCGATCAAGGGCTGGAGAAGCAGACCGGACACTGCGCCACTGGGAACCTGCGCGGAATAGAGGTTTTGATTTAGCGTGCCGTCCTCGTGAGTGTAGTAACCGCCGATCTGCCATTCGAGGCGATCGGTGCTGGGCGAGGTAAGGCGAATTTCCTGCGTGAATTTCTTCAGCTCGGTATCGCCGAACAGCGGCGCAGCGGGGGCAGCGCCACCGGTGAGCGCAGCGGCCAAGCCGCCATAAATGGGCGTGCCATCGGTCACCGAATGCGTATCCAGAATGCCGTAACTCGTGGCGGATATGAGCTTGAAGGTTCCTACGTTCCAGTCGATGGTCGCGTTGTAGTTCTCGTACTTGAACTTACTCGGTTCCGGGACTGCGCGCTGCTGGGTCAGATCGCCATACGTCGGCTTTAAGGTTACCGGATCGCTGTCCACCAAATTGGTGGCGTCGTAGCTGGTGTTCTGTATTTGAGCGGTCAAACGAATCGAAAAATCAGTCGTTGGTGCGAGCAGAAAAGAAGCGCGACCCCCGGACTTGCGGCCTTCGTTCAGCTGGCGCTGGCCGCTCGAAGGATCGCTGATATAGCCCGGGACGTCTTCGAAAAAGCCGCTGATCCGGAAAGCCATCTTATCGCCCAGCGGCATGTTGACGAGAGCATGCGCCTGCAAGCCATTCCCGCCGTGACTGACGCTTTCACCACCGGCCTCGCCCGCCAGCGAATACTTGCCGAGTTCCGGTGCGTTGGTCACAAATTTGAGCAGACCGCCCTCACTGTTGGCCCCGTATAGCGTGCCCTGTGGTCCGCGCAATACTTCAATGCGCTGCATATCAAAGGTATCGAAATCACCGGTATTGATCCCGCCGTTAAGCAACGCATTGCTCGAGCCGTACGGCGATTCGTCCAGATAAACCGCCACCGTCGATCCCACGCCGCCGGCGTTCTGACCGCGCAGCGTCAGCCGCGTGAAACCAGACTGTGCGGTGGCCAGTGACAGACCCGGCACCAGGGCGGCATAGTCGGCAAATTCTCGCGCCTGCAGATCGTCGAGCCTGCTGCCCCCCAGAGCCGTGATGCCCATGGGCACGTCTTGGAGCGACTCTTCGCGTTTTTGCGCGGTGACGATGACGGTCTCCAGCTCGAGGGCTTCATTACCCGTGACCTCTGTCGCCACTTGCGCGCCGCTGACTTGGGACAGGCACGCTCCGGCGAGTCCCAGAACCGCCGACACTGCCGCTCTGACCGTGGAATTCATAGGCTCTTCTCCAATCGCTGTTCGTGACGAACACCGGCGCCTCAGGTGTGAGGCACCCATGTCCTGAGACACATTTGTCTGGTGAAAGATAATTATCCTGTATAGAGAAATTCGTGTCAAAGTTTTCTAACTTGGCACGTCTTGAGCACCAATGGGGTCGCGTTATGTCCGAAGGCTATTAGGGAGCCAAGGCGCAGCGCTTGGAGGTGGGCGATGCGGAGTCGGGCCCCAAATACCTCCGCATGCCGGTCAGGCCATTTTTTCTGTTTTCCCGGTGAGGCTGATCAGTTCGCCCGCCAGATCGGGGTCCTCGCCCGAACACACGCCAAGGACCAGCGCGCTCTCGCAGTCTTTGGCGACATAGGCGTGTCCCATCGTGCTGTCGAGATACACGCCCTGGCCTGCCTTGAGCACGATGGGCGTGTAGAACTGCAGATGGACTTCGATGGCGCCCTCGAGCACAAACACGAATTCCTCGCCCTGATGGCGAACCGGCTCCCCAAACTCCGCGATGTCGTGCGCCCTGATCCGAGTAAGAATCGGCACCATGCGTTTTTCGCGCAGGTCTGCGCACAGATATTCATAGTCGTAGTTCGGCGTCGAGACCTGAATCGAGTTGCCATCGCGAGTGAGACTACGCCGGGCGGTCACGACTTTGGGCGCATCGTTGACCGGCGGATCGGCCTGCGCCAGGAACTCAGTCATCGTCAGTCCCAAGCGCGAGGTGAATTGCTGCAGCTTGTCGTAGGTCAGGGAGAGCTTGTCCTGCTCGACCTTCGCGAGCGTCGACAGTGGAACACCCACCTTCTCGCTCATCTGGCGCAGGGTCCATTTCTTCTGGCGCCGCAAGGCCGCAATCAGGCTTCCTAGCGTCATGTGCTTGCGCGTCATCCGGTTCGACTCCTCGTCGTGCTGCTCTGCTGCGGATGGACGCCACGGGTGCGACGTCTCAGCCCCCGACATGCCTACTATAATCGCGCAGCGGCTTGTCTACTACAAGAGAAATAATTCTCATAATGGGCGATGGAGCCCGCGGAAGACTATCAATTGGCGGAAATATGACCGTGGCATGACGTGCCACGATTTGGTGGTCGCGAGTCGCGCTCTGCGAATGGCCTTCGCAGGCACGTGTTTTGATTGCTCCGAGAACTGCGACGCCATGTCAGGTGGCTAAGCCAACCTTGGAATTGGCAGGTGACCTTGGACGGCCACCGCCCGTAACGTGCCAAGAGAATGGAGGCTAGGGTCGGAATCGAACCGGCGTACACGGCTTTGCAGGCCGCTGCATGACCACTCTGCCACCTAGCCATTCAACGAGTGGTTGGAGCGGGAAACGAGGCTCGAACTCGCGACCTCAACCTTGGCAAGGTTGCGCTCTACCAACTGAGCTATTCCCGCATCCTCAGGAAGGCCGGAATTGTAGGGCGTAACAGGCCTAAGTCAAGGAATGGCATGCCCTCGCATGACCAGGCGCGCACGGCCCCTGCGATCAAAATGCGTAGCCCACCGACACGACAAGGGTGGTGGGATTGAAGCGTACCGTGGTGCGGCGGATGACCCCGGCGGTGTTGCCGGTGTAATCGGTATTCACCACGGCATAGTCGTAAGAAGCGTAAGCACTCCAGTGATCCTTGATGTGCCAGCGCACTCCCGCGGTCACTACCGGGCCAACGGAGCTAGTCAGCGAAATCGCCGTGGGCCCGCCATTGGCGGCGTTGCCCGCGTCCGTCGACTGCAAGTCATAGAACTTGGTGTAGTTGATGCCCGCGCCCAAGTAGGGCCGCCAGGTTTCCGCCTCATCGCGAAACACGTAATTGACCAACAGCGACGGGGAAAACCATTTGGCGGTCGATACCACCTGCCCATCAAAGGGCACCGAGCCGACCGTTGCCGGTCCCTTGCCTACCGTCTCGGTCTTGGGCGGAATGCCCGCCGCAAGCTGTGCGACCCAGTGGGGTGCAAGACGACGTATGTAGGCGAAGTATGGTGTCGACACGCTGTTGACGTCGAGATTCACGCCGGCAGGAACGTAGGGACCCGTGAGGTCATCGGCGCTGACGTGATACTGCAGGAAATACATGCCGACGCGGATCTCATTGCTGAATACCGGGCTTGTTGCGCTGACGAAAGCGTCTGCGGCTGTGGCGCTGCGCACGGCCAGCGCCGCAATTATCAAAACGCCAGCCGTTATCGAGTTGCGGATTTTCATAAGGGTTACCTCTCAGAAACTGCTGAAGTAACCGCGCACGGCGGCTTGGCAGAACGGTTCGACCGTCTGATGATAATTCTGGACTAGATTCGATTGGCCGCCGGCCTGACCGGCTGCGTCCGCACCCGCCTGGTCTCCTGGATTCGCCGCGAGCCACGCCTCGGACGCCGCCTGGTAGCCCTCAGTGTAAAGGTTGAGCTTGGCTTGCTGGAAAGCCGCCTCGAGCGCGGCGTACGGATCGCCAGCACCGAGGCCCGATTCCAAGTCCAAAACGGCGACCAGGCTGGTGGGCAATGCAGCCGCGGTGCGTGCAACCGGCACGCCCTGCGTTTGCCACCACAGCGACATGATGCCGGTGTTGACCGGGAAAGTGACGACCGGGTCCAGCGCAGCTCCGCACAACAGCACGGGGGCCGCCGGGATCCAGTTGCGCAAATCGTTGAGATAGAGATCGTTGCGGAGCCCGTAGATCGGCGCCGCCGCGGCCGGAGCGTACGAGGATGGCCCAGGCTGAGTGCAGTTGGGATTGTTGGGGTCCGGCGGCTGCAGTATGCAGTCACTGAGTGTTTGCAGACCAATGTCTGGATTGAGCGCTAAATCACTCACGTAAGCGATGCGGGCTTCATTCTTGATTAGGTTCCCCGTGCCGAACCCCAACCGGAAAATGACATTTTCCGGATGGTTGGGATCGAGTGGCGGTATGGCCAGCAGAGCATCCAGCGGCGTGCCGGTCACCGGCGTAACGATGTTGAATAACGCCAGCGGTGGAATCTTGCCTTGCGCGATCAGACCGTTCGGCCCGTCGACCGGAGTGGCGCTCGGCAGCAGTGCTTCGATGGTGGGCGCGTAGGCGGCCTCGTAGAAATCCGCCGCGGTCGCCCCGACGCTGCCGTAGGCGTTGCCATAGGCGCGCTGGTAGCTCGTGATCAGCATGGGATAGAAGAGTGTGGAGTAAAGAGTGACGTGTCCGGTAAATGCAAAATCGCCGAAGGCCTCGAGTGCATACGGGCCGGACATCCCGCCAGCGGCGGTCACCGTCATGTGCGCTGCCTGCATGGCTTTTTGTGTCGCCATGGCCACATACCCACCCTGCGAATAGCCCGTAATGAAGAGCTGGCCATTGTCCGTGGTGGAACTCGCCAGCACCTTGCCGAGCGCGCTGCGCGCCGCGGTCAGTGCGTCGATCATGTCCTTGGACTGAGCGTCTTCATTCAGAAAAGGGTGATACGCCGCGCTCGAGGAATCGTAGCCGACGTAATTGGGCGCCACGACGATATAGCCCTGGGCCGCAAACATGGCCGCAATCAGCACGCCCTCTTTGTTAGTGGGGCTGGTGGGGTCCGCGATGTTGACGGTCTTGTCCACCTGGGTGCCGTGCGCGTACAGCACGATCGGTCGCGGGCCCGAGCACTGCGGCGCCGCGCCAGTGGGCACCATCAGGGCGCCGGAGACCTGCTCGGCCTCGTCCGTGCCGCCGACGGTCCAGTAGTGCATGTAATGAAAATCGACACCGCACGCGGGTGCTCCGGTGAGCGGCAGGAAGGGTGCAAACGCACTAGCGGCAAGTTGCGCTTGCAGCGCTGCGGCATCCAGCGAAGCAATACGAAACGGCGGATTCTCGACCAGCGTGCCACGTGCCGTGCTCGCTTCCATCGTCGAGGTCGGACTGTCGCTGCCGCAGGCGCCGAGTGCGGCCAGCGTAAACAGCAGCATGATTCGCAGGGGAAGTATTTTCATGCGCACCCACTGACCGTGTGTGGTCTACTCGAGATTGAATTGGTCGGGGCGAGAGGATTTGAACCTCCGACCCCTTGCACCCCATGCAAGTGCGCTACCAGGCTGCGCCACGCCCCGACCGCAACCGAGATAATAGGTCAGCGGCGCAACACCCGCAGTACTTCTTCGAGTTCGAGGCGCACCTGGCGCACGATCTGCTGACTCTGGCTGATGTCGGTGCGGGCTTCATCGCCGCCGAGCTTGTTGCGTGCGCCGCCGATCGTAAATCCCTGTTCATACAGGAGGCTGCGGATCTGTCGGATGATGATGACATCCTGACGCTGGTAGTAGCGTCGATTGCCGCGTCGCTTGACGGGCTTGAGCTGCGGAAACTCTTGTTCCCAATATCGCAAGACGTGGGGCTTAACGCCACACAACTCGCTGACCTCGCCGATCGTAAAGTATCGCTTGCCGGGTATCGCCGGCAGTTCGTTATTGTTCTTTGGTTCCAGCATACGCCTCGACCCGCGCCTTGAGCTTTTGTCCGGGCCGGAAGGTAACCACACGCCGCGCGCTGATCGGAATTTCCTCGCCGGTCTTCGGATTACGGCCCGGGCGTTGGTTCTTATCGCGCAGGTCGAAATTGCCGAAGCCCGAGAGTTTAACCTGTTCGCCCGTGGCGAGCGCGCCGCGCACCTCTTCGAAGAACAAGTCGACCAACTCGCGCGCTTCGCGCTTGTTCAGGCCAAGTTGGTTGAACAGCGCTTCCGCCATTTCTGCCTTGGTGAGAGCCATCGTCTATTCTCTTATTTTTGCGTCCAAGCTCGAGCGCAGTTCTGCGCAAACCGCGGCGACCACTTCGTCCGCCTCAGCGTCCGTAAGAGTGCGTGATAAATCCTGCAAAATCAACCCCAAAGCAACGCTTTTTCGACCGGATTCTACACCCTCCCCCTGGTAGATGTCGAATACCCGCAGTTCATGCAGCCGGGTTGACGCCGCAACACTAACACGTTCCGCAATGCGTCCAAAAGTCTCGCCGGCGGCAACCGTAAAAGAAATATCACGGCGTATCTGCGGGTAGCTCGACACCGGCGTGAATCGTACCGGCGCGTTGCGCGTGACGGCCTTGTAATCCAGCTCAAACAGCAGTGGGGCATATGTAAAATCCAGCTCGCGCAACAGTGCCGGATGGAGTTCGCCAAGTTGGCCGATTACGCTCCCATCACGCACGATCTGCGCGCTTCGGCCCGGATGCAGGCCAGGGGCGCTGCCGGGGGCACGGAAGCGGTCGGGGTCGGAAAGGCCGCTCAGAGCCAGCAACGAGCTGACGTCCGCCTTGAGATCGTAGTAGTCCGCCGGCACGCGCTTGACTCCCCATTGCTCGGGCAAGCGCGGACCCAGTGAGATACCGGCGATCATCTTTTGTTCGTCGATGACGCCGTTGCTGCCGCGGCGAAACTGGGTGGCGATCTCAAACAAGCGGACGCGCTCACGCTGGCGCCGCAGGTTTTCCCGGGCGGCCAGCAACAGTCCCGGCCACAGCGATGCGCGCATGACAGCGAAATTGCTGGCGATCGGGTTGCGCAAGGGAATTGTCTCGATCTCACCGCACAGGAGCCGCTGCAGCGCGGGGTCCGTAAAACCAAAAGTCACGGCCTCGCTGTAGCCGCGAGCCGCGAGCCCACGCAGCACCGCTTGCTCACTGCTTTGCAGGTCGCTGCAACCGGCGATGATCCGGGCCCCGGAGGGTGCCTGTTCCGGAAGTTGATCGAGTCCCCCGCTGCGCGCCAGCTCTTCAATCAAGTCGGCCTCGATGACGATGTCGAAACGCCAGGACGGCGGTGTGACTCGCCAGGCGTCGCCGTCGGCCGCCTCCACGCTCATGCCTAGCGAGCGCAGGCGGCGGCTGACTTCCGCTGCGGAAACGGGAGCGCCAAGGAGTCGGGTGATGTGCCCAGCCCGCAACCCCACCGCCGCTCGTGTCGGCACTTCCGAGCGCAATTCCTCCAGGCAGGCAGGCCCTGCGCTGCCGCCCGCGATCGCACAGATCAGTTCGGTCGCCCGTTCCAGCGCCCGCTCCTGTCCGGCCGGGTCCACCCCTCTTTCATAGCGCTGACTGGCATCGGTGAGCAATCCATAGCGTCGGGCTCGGCCGACGATGGCGCGCGGATCAAACCACGCGACCTCGAGCTAACAAGTCGGTGGTGCTGTCCGCGACCGCGCTGCGCGCGCCCCCCATGACGCCGGCCATGCCGACCGGGCCGGCGGCGTCGGCAATCACCAGGACGTCGTCGGCCAGGGTTACTTCGCGGCCATCGAGCAGCGTCAGAGCCTCGCGTGGCGAGGCGCGCCGCACCTGGAGCGCCTCACGCAACTGCCCGAGGTCATACGCATGCAGTGGCTGGCCCAGCTCCATCAGTACGAAATTGGTGGCGTCCACCACCGGGCTGATCGAGCGCAGCCCGCAGCGCTCCAGGCGTTCGCGCAGCCACTGCGGTACCGGCCGGCGATTGTCGACACCGCGAATCACGCGACTGGCAAAGCGCGGGCAGCCAACGCCCGGCGTGAGCTGCACGGGAAAGCGCGTGGTATGGCTTGCGTGTACGGGCGGCATCGCCGGGACAGGCGCCGTTCGCAGGCCCATCCCGCTGGCTGCCGCCAACTCGCGGGCCAGTCCCAGCACCGACATGGCATCGCCCCGATTGGGGGTAATGGCGATCTCGGCCACCGCCTCATCCAAATGCAGGTATTCGCGCAGTGCCATGCCCAAGGGCGCGTCGTCCGGCAGCTCCAGGATGCCTGCGGCCGCCTCCCCCAGACCGAGCTCGCGCTCCGAACAGAGCATGCCCCGTGATTCGACACCCCGGATCTTGCTCGCGCCGATGATCACCTCGCCGGGCAAGCGCGCGCCGATCTTGGCCAACGCCGTGCGCAGCCCCGCCCGCGCGTTGCTCGCGCCACAAACGATCTGCAGCTCGCTCCCGGAGCCGTCGACGACCGTGCATACCGACAATTTACTGGCCTGCGGATGGGCCGTGATGCCGACGATCGTCGCCACCTGTACGCCGCTGAAAGCCGGCGCGACCGCGGTCAATGATTCCACCTCGAACCCAAGCATCGTGAGCCGGTCGGCGAGCTCGCGGTCGCTCCACGGGGTCTCTACCCAGGATCGCAGCCAGGACAAGGGCAGCTTCACGCCTTAACCTCGCGCGAACTGTGCCAGGAAGCGCAGGTCATTGTCGTAGAAAAGACGCAAGTCATTTACACCGTAGCGCAGCATCGCCAGCCGCTCGATGCCAAAGCCGAAGGCGAAGCCCGTGTAGCGCTCGGCGTCGATCGCGCAGGCGGTGAACACGTTGGGATGCACCATGCCGCAACCGGCGACTTCCAGCCAGCCGCTGTGCTTGCAGACGCGACAGCCCTGCCCGTCGCAGAGCACGCAGGAAATGTCGACTTCGGCGGAGGGCTCGGTGAACGGAAAATACGACGGCCGCAGCCGCATCGACAAGCTCCGCTCGAACAGCGATTCCATGAACTGATGCAGCACGGATTTGAGATTCGCAAAGCTCACGTCGGTGTCGACGAGCAGGCCTTCGACTTGATGAAACATCGGCGAATGACTGACATCCGAATCGCGGCGATATACCCGGCCCGGTGCAATCAGCGCCAGCGGCGGCTTGCGGCTGAGCATGGCGCGGATCTGAACCGGCGAGGTGTGGGTGCGCAGGAGCCGTCCGTCCTCCAGATAAAAGGTGTCGTGCATGGCCCGCGCCGGATGATCCGCCGGGATGTTCAGAGCCTCGAAGTTGTGGAATTCATCCTCCACTTCCGGCCCCTCGAGCACCTCATAGCCGGCGTGCCGGAACAGCTCCTCGATGCGCTGGCGCACACGCGTGATCGGGTGTACCGAGCCGGTTGCTTCGCCACGGCCAGGCAAGCTGACGTCGATCCCGCCGGCCGCAAGCTTGTGGGCGATCGAGGCCTGCTCGAGCTCGGCGCGGCGCGCTTCGAGGGCCGCTTGTATTTTGGCCTTCGCCTCGTTGATGCGCGCGCCGGCGGCCGGACGCTCGCTGGCCTTGAGCGCGCCCAGGCTCTTGAGCTGCTCGGTGAGCAGGCCTTTGCGGCCGAGCCAGCGCACCCGCAACTCGTCGAGGGCCGCGAGGCTCGCGCAGGTGCTGACCTGCGCGCGCGCCTCATCGGCCAATGCGATCAGGTCAGCCACGAGCGGTACGCCTAAAGAACCCTAGCGGACTGCGGCGAGACTGCAGGCCGGCCGTCAGGCCGCCAGCGCGGCCTTGGCCTGCGAGGCGATCACACCGAACGCATTGGCGTCGTGGACCGCCAGATCCGCCAGAAGCTTGCGGTCAATAGAAATGCCCGCGATACGCAACCCGGCAATCAGCCGGCTGTATGACAGCTCGTGTATGCGAGCCGCGGCGTTGATGCGCGTGATCCACAGGGCGCGAAAATCGCGCTTCTTGGCGCGCCGGTCGCGGTAGGCGTACTGCCCTGCCTTGATGACCGCCTGCTTGGCGGTGCGGTAGACCTTGCGCCGCGCGTTGTAATAGCCCTTGGCCTTGCCCAGGACCTTCTTGTGACGGCGCCCGGCCGTCACGCCACGTTTAACTCGTGCCATGATTCGACTCCTTAGATTTCCGGGTCAATGATTGGGCAACAGCTGCGTGATGCGAGCGACGTCGCTCTCATGGATCAGACTGCTGCCTCCGGAGCGCGCGTGCCGCTTGCGCTTGGAGTCTTTGTGACCGAGATTGTGGCGACGACCTGACGAGTAGCTTTTAAAGCCCTTCGCCGTTTTGCGGAAACGCTTGGACGCCGCCCGGTTGGTTTTCAACTTGGGCATGAACTTCTCTCCATTTATGTAGCAAAGGCTCGCAAGGCGGCCGCTAAGACCACCCGCTTGCCTGCGGAATCACCGCGGCACTTGCGTGCCTTAGCGATTCACTTCTTTTTTGGTGAAAACACCATGACCATCTGCCGCCCTTCCATCATCGGGAATTGCTCGACGATTGCCGTAACGGCAAGGTCAGCTTGTACCCGATCCAGCAGCTTGCGGCCCAGATCCTGGTGCACCATCTCACGGCCACGGAACCTTAAGGTAACCTTGGCCTTATCTCCCTCGGACAGGAAGCGCAGCAGATTACGCAGTTTGACCTGGTAATCCGCTTCTTCCGTCCCGGGACGAAACTTTACTTCTTTGACCTGCTGCTGCTTCTGCTTGCGCTTGGCAGAGTGGGCCTTCTTGTTCTGCTCGAAGAGGAATTTGCCGAAGTCCATCACCCGCACCACCGGCGGTTCCGCCGTGGGCGAGACTTCAACGAGATCAAGCTGGGCGGCGAGCGCTAGTTGTAGCGCGTCAAACCTGGTCATCACTCCCGCTTGGGCCCCATCCGCTCCAATCACCCGCACCGATGGCGACGTGATTTCCTCATTACGTCGGATGCGCTTCGTTGCAATGGCTATGCGTCATTCCTCCAATGTGTGGCGCCCGTGGCTTTCGAGCTCCCGCCGCAACCGTTCGACGAACGTCTGCGGGCTCATGGTGCCCAGGTCTTTGCCATCACGGGAGCGCACAGACAACAAATTCGCCGCAACCTCCTTATCGCCTGCGACCAACAGGTAAGGAACGCGCTGCAGCGTGTGTTCGCGAATCTTAAAGCCGACCTTTTCGTTGCGCAAGTCGGAATCGACCAGAAGCCCTTGTTTTTGCAACAAATCTGTCATTCCGACGACGTAATCATGTTGACGGTCGGTAATATTCATCAGAACGGCCTGGGTCGGGGCCAGCCAGGCCGGCAGTTTCCCGGCGTGGTGCTCTAACAAAATCCCGTAGAAGCGCTCCAAGGATCCGAAGATTGCCCGGTGCAGCATGACCGGGACCTGCTTCTGGCTGTGCTCGTCGATGTAGTGGGCCCCGAGCCGCCGGGGCATATTGAGATCGACCTGCAGCGTGCCGCACTGCCAGTCGCGCCCGATGGCATCGCGCAGCACAAATTCCAGTTTCGGGCCATAGAAGGCGCCCTCTCCGGGATTAAGGGTGTATTCGATCCCGGCCGTGTCGGCGGCCTTGCGCAGCGCCGACTCCGCCTGGTCCCAAATCGCATCCTCGCCCACCCGCTTGGCGGGCCGGTCGGAAAATTTGATGCGCACATCCTCGAAGCCGAAGTCCCGATAGATGTCCAGTATCAGTCGGGTTGACGCCACGGACTCGGAGGTAATCTGTTCAGGAGTCATGAACAGGTGGGCGTCATCCTGGGTAAAGGCGCGCACCCGCATCAAGCCATGCAACGCGCCGGACGGCTCATAGCGGTGCACTTTGCCGAACTCTGCGAAGCGGATCGGCAGATCGCGATAGCTGCGAATCCCCTGCTTGAAGATTTGCACATGGCCGGGGCAGTTCATGGGCTTGATCGCATAGACGCGCTCATCCGGCGTGCGCGTCGTGTACATGTTCTCGCCGAACTGCTCCCAGTGCCCGGAGGCTTCCCAAAGGCTCCGCTCCATGAGTTCCGGCCCATTCACTTCCTGGAATCCGGCGGGCCCCTGTCGCTCGCGCATGTAGCTGATCAGTCGCTGAAAGGTACGCCAACCCTTGGGATGCCAGAACACCGCGCCGGGGGCTTCTTCCTGCATGTGAAACAAATCAAGCTCTCGCCCGATGCGTCGATGGTCCCGTTTCTCGGCCTCTTCGAGCCGATGCAGGTAGGCATCGAGCTGTTTTTGATCCGGCCAGGCCGTACCGTAGATCCGCTGCAACATCTCATTGCGGGAGTCACCGCGCCAGTAAGCGCCGGCCACCTTCATGAGTTTGAAGGCTTTGAGTTTGCCGGTGGACGGGACGTGCGGTCCGCGGCACAGATCGACCCAGTCGCCCTGGCCATACAGGCTGATCGGCTCGGTCGCGGGAATGCTGGCGATGATTTCGGCCTTGTAGTGTTCACCCAGGCCCCGGAAGTAAGCGACTGCCGCATCGCGCGACATCTCACGCCTGCTTACCGGCTGATCCAGCTTGGACAGCTCCCGCATGCGCGCCTCGATGGCGCCGAGATCCTCGGTGGTGAAAGGCCGCGCGTACGAGAAGTCGTAGTAGAACCCGTCCTCGATCACCGGACCGATGGTCACCTGCGCTTCCGGAAAGAGTTGCTTGACGGCTTGCGCCAGCAGATGCGCGGTGGAATGGCGGATGATCTCCAAGCCCTCGGGATCGCGTTCCGTCACGATCGCGAGTGTGGCGTCCCCGTCGATGAGATGACTGGTGTCGACCAGTCGGCCGTTGACTTTTCCGCCCAATGCCGCGCGCGCCAGTCCCGCGCCGATGCTCTGCGCCACTTCGGCGACCGTAACCGGTCGGTCGAAGGTGCGCTGGGCGCCATCAGGCAGCGTGACTACCGGCACGGGGTCTCCATTGAAGAATGGTAGGCGCGACTGGGATCGAACCAGCGACCACCACCATGTCAAGGTGATGCTCTACCACTGAGCTACGCGCCTGTCGCAGGGGGCCGAACGATACATGAAGGTCTCGGCGGCTGGCAAGCTAAAGCGCGGATTTGTCTACATATTTAGCGCTTCCGAGCCGACTGCGGGTGCGGCACCTGGCCGCTCGGTCCGGTGGCGGGCACGGCTCCCATATCCAATTCCAAGCGACGCAGGTCGTCGATCTGGTCGCGGACCGCCGCCGCCTGCTCAAACTCGAGGTTACGCGCGTGCCGGTACATGATTTCCTCGAGGCGCTTTATTTCGCGCCCGGCCTCCGCCAGGCTGCGCGGAACTGCCACGGGCACCGGCCGACCTGCGCCCCTGCCGCGAGCACCCGGCGCCGGCGCGCTGCGTGCGCCCTCCATGATGTCGGCCACGGGTTTGACGATGCTTTTAGGCTCGATCTGGTGCTCGAGGTTGAAGGCGCGCTGCCGTTCGCGCCGCCGCTGGGTTTCGTCCATGGCCCGCTGCATCGAAGCGGTGATGCGGTCGGCGTAAAGTATGGCGCGTCCGTGCAGATTGCGGGCCGTGCGGCCGATGGTCTGGATCAGCGATCCTGCCGAACGAAGGAACCCCTCCTTGTCCGCGTCGAGTATGGCCACCAGGGCGACTTCGGGCATGTCGAGCCCTTCGCGCAATAGGTTGATGCCCACCAGGACGTCGAATTTTCCCAGACGCAGATCGCGGATGATCTCGACGCGCTCGACCGTCTCGATGTCGGCATGCAGATAACGGACTCGTACCCCGTGTTCATGCAGGTAATCGGTGAGGTCTTCGGCCATGCGCTTGGTGAGGGTGGTAATCAGCACCCGTTGTTGCGCCGCGACGCAGTGGTGGATTTCAGCGAGCACGTCGTCAATCTGCGTCGTTGCCGGTCGCACCTCCACTTCCGGATCCAAAAGTCCCGTGGGGCGCACCACCTGCTCGACCAACTGACCCTCGTGCGCATGCTCGTAGGGGCCGGGAGTGGCCGAGACGAAGATCATCTGTGGGGCGAGGCGTTCCCATTCTTCGAATTTGAGCGGCCGGTTGTCGAGCGCCGATGGGAGCCTGAAGCCATATTCCACCAGGGTTTCCTTGCGCGAACGGTCGCCGCGGTACATCGCGCCGAGCTGCGGTATCGACTGGTGGCTTTCATCCACGACCATCAGCGCATTGGGCGGCAGATAGTCGAATAGGCAGGGCGGCGGCTCGCCAGGCTCGCGCCCCGAAAGGTACCGGGAGTAATTTTCAATGCCCGGGCAGTAGCCCACCTCGCGGATCATCTCCAGGTCGAACTGGGTGCGCTGCTCGAGCCGCTGGGCTTCAACCAGTTTGTTGTTGGCATATAGCAGCTGCAGCCGCTGGCCCAACTCTTCTCGGATAAGCTCGAGCGCGTTCACCATCCTGTCGCGCGGAGTCACGTAGTGCGTGCCAGGGTACACCGTGTAGCGGGGCACGCGCGCCAGGACCTTGCCCAGCAGCGGGTCGAGCAAAGAGAGATTTTCAATTGTGTCGTCGAACAGTTCGACACGAACCGCATCTCGGGGCGACTCCGCAGGGAAGATATCGATGACATCGCCGCGTACCCTGAAAGTTCCGGGCTGCAGGTCGATGTCGTTACGCGTGTACTGCATCTCCGCGAGCCGGCGCAGGAGCCGGCGCTGGTCGATGCGCTCGCCGCGCACCAGATGCAGCACCATGGCAAGGTAGGCCTGAGGATCGCCCAGTCCGTAGATGCACGAGACGGTGGCGACGATGATCGCATCGCTACGTTCCAGGAGTGCCTTGGTCGCCGACAGGCGCATCTGCTCGATATGTTCGTTGGTCGAGGCGTCCTTGGCGATGTAGGTGTCGCTTGAGGGTACGTAGGCTTCCGGCTGATAGTAGTCGTAATACGAGACGAAGTATTCCACCGCGTTGCGCGGAAAGTACCCGCGCAATTCTCCGTACAGTTGCGCAGCCAGTGTCTTGTTGTGCGCCAGGACCAGGGTGGGTCGCTGCACCGCGGCGATTACGTTCGCGACGGTGTACGTATTATGGACGAAAAGGCCTCCGGTCCCGGCCAGAAAGGTTTCTGGCCCCGGTACCGACAAGTCGTACACGTGAGCGTGTCGATACTCACAAGGCTCGATGGTGCGCAATTGGGTCCAGCGCACGTTGCACAGCCCACGAAGCGTCTGCAGGGTGCTCCACAGCGAGAGATCCGTTGCACTTTGTTGCCGAAGGTGCTGTCCAATTGCCGTTAGCAAACGGCGCAACAAGGCACGGCTGGGTCGGCGAAGGCCACTCTCGATCAGGCTTAGCATTGGTCTGGAGCATTGCGCCAAGTTCGCAAGACGTTGCATGGAGAGTCCGGAAGCGCGACGGAAGGTCCGCCACGACTCGGCCGCGACAGGAACGATATCGGTGTTTGTGTCGGCGGCGCGCGTCAAAATTCGCACCAGTCGTTCATGTTTTTCCGGGTGATCAAAGCCAATAGCACGTGCAAAGCGCTGCAGGTCAGCTTGCCCGGAGATTGAAACATCAAAATAGCTGCCTCCGCCATGCGTGCTGTTCGTGGCGCGCTTTGTCGTGCGGCGGATCCGCGCATGAATTCCGAACTGCTTGCAGGCGTAAGACAATTCAGACGCAAGCTGCAAACTTGCGGTAGTGGCGATGACCTCACCATTGGCGGATACCGTTCCGTCACCGTCAAAATATGCCCGCAGCATGACGCCAAGTGAGCGCAGGCTGAGCTGAGCCCAGAAATCCGGAAGACGTTTGACCTTAGCAGTTTTGCCGCAGAGAGCAGCAAACAGAGAAGACAACGCCTTGGAGGAGATCTGGTAGTCCGTTGATTTGCGGACCCCGTATGGGATTCCCAATTCCCGTAGCGCGCCTTCGATACGTGCCCGTATCTGAGGATGCCGATTGGCTATGATCGAGTAGTTGCCTTGACTGTTGCCTTCCGCAATATAAATGCCGAGCAAGGAGAGAAAGCTGTCTGATAACACCAGTCGGGCTGGTAATCGGCAGGATTTCCGTTTGCCGCCTATGTAGATGTCAGCACTGCGAGAACCGCCGGCTAGGTTGTCCGTCGTCCCCATCAATTCCAGGTAATGCTTGATACGGATTCCGCTGCCGCGACGGACGATGGCGAATAGCTGAAAGTTTCGCGTATGGGTTCAACGAACAGATTTGCATCGCGTTAACAAATGTCTTGTTTCCCGCGGCAATAACAAACTCCAGAATTGGAGTTTCCGCAAACACAGACAGGTTCGAATCGGTGAGGTATGGAAGGATATCGAGTTCGCGCAGATCTGCCGAGCTGGCCGTTGCTTGTCTAACGACTGTCGTTTCCGGAGTCGGCAGATAGTCAGTCGATCGGGCATGGTCAGTCCTGATCAGTTGCAGACTGCCGTCTCTGAGCACCCAAAGGTTATGATCGCCCGTCAGTACCACTTCGCGGCCGCAGCGTGTGCGAAGTCTGAACATACGCGCAGGAGCGCGGTGACGCAGGAACGCCCCCACCGGAAATTCATCGGTCTCGCCGGTAGTCGGGTTGTAGGCTAAAGTAAAGAACGAACCACCGGCGCATGCGAATCGTTCCGTTTGATCGTCGATGGAGGTGGCCAATGCACTTGAGGCCATCAGCGAATCTATGAACGGCCCAGCTGGCACCACTCGCACGCGACGGCTGCCGGCGTGCCGTTCGATAACGTACAGCGGATCATCGTAGCCGATGCTTTTGCCAGACCCGGTTACCCCCAGCAGCGTCTGATGAGCAAGTCCAGACTCCAGCCCTTCGGTCAGGCGCGCAATCGCTTGCGGCTGATCGCCCGCGGGCTGGTAGCTGGCAACGAGTTCGAAAGGTCGAGTTTCCATGGTGCGTCGGCTAATATAGCGCAGCTTCCCTGCGCCATTTCTTGCCCGAGAGGATCATTGTGGCTCTAGCTGTCTCCAAGCGCGCCCTGCGCGTCAAACCCTCGGCCACGCTCGCGGTGACCGCCCTCGCCGCCCGGCTCAAGGCGGAAGGCAAGGATGTCATCGGGCTTGGCGCCGGCGAGCCCGACTTTGATACGCCCGCGCACATCAGCGCCGCAGGCGTGCAGGCGATCAACTCCGGCTTCACTCGTTATACCAATGTCGATGGCGTTCCCGAGCTCAAGGACGCGATCATCGCCAAATTCCAGCGCGATAACGGCATCAAGTACGAGCGCAACCAGGTCCTGGTGTCATCTGGGGCCAAACAAACGATTTTCAACCTCTGCATGGCCCTGCTCGATCCGGGCGACGAAGTCATTATCCCGGCGCCCTACTGGGTGTCGTATCCGGACATGGCGTTGCTCGCCGACGGCGTTCCGGTAACGCCCTATGCGGGTCCAGAGCAGAACTACAAGATCACCCCGCAACAGCTCGCGAAGGCGATCACGCCCAGGACCCGATTGCTGGTGATGAACAGTCCAAGCAATCCCACCGGCGCCGCCTATACGGCCGCCGAGTGGCGCGCGTTGGGCGAGGTGTTGCTCAAGCACCCGCGCGTGGTAATCGGCACGGATGACATGTACGAGAAGATTTATTGGGGAAGCGAACCGTTTAGCAGCCTTCTGACGGTCGTGCCTGAACTCTACGATCGAACGGTCACCATCAATGGCTGTTCGAAGGCCTACGCAATGACCGGATGGCGCATCGGCTATTGCGGAGGTCCCAAAGAAATCGTGACGGCAATGTCCACCGTGCAGGGCCAGTCCACCTCCAACGCTGCCAGCATGAGCCAGAAGGCCGCGATCGCGGCGCTCAACGGCGATCAGAGCTGCGTGGCCACGATGAATCGCGCATTCAAGGAGCGGCACGACTACATCGTGGCCGCGCTCAACACCCTGCCCGGAGTGTCCTGCCGCCCGGCCAGCGGTGCGTTCTATGCGTTCGCCGATGTCAGCAAGGCGATGGTCAATCTCAAGCTCAAGGACGACAACGCCTTTGCCGAGCACTTGATCAATACGGTAGGCGTCGCCGTGGTTCCCGGCTCTGGCTTTGGCGCCCCGGGCCATATGCGCTTGTCGTACGCCTGCAGTCGCGAGACTTTGGAGAAAGCCGTGGAGCGTATCCGCAAGGCGCTCAGCGGTTGAAGTATTTCATGTCGCGGCTGTCCTTGACGGCTTAGGGTCCAGCCCCGAGAATTCACGCCGTTTCCCCGGTAGCTCAGTTGGTAGAGCGTCGGACTGTTAATCCGTTGGTCGTTGGTTCGAGTCCAACCCGGGGAGCCAATCCAATCAATAAGTTAGGTACTCGAACGGCCGCACTGCGCACCCTTCTCGGGGCCGATGCTTCCAAAATGTTTCCACTCTTCGCCGGAGGCGGTTTCCCCCTCCGGTTTCTCTCAGAAAAGGGTCGCCAGTTTGTCGGCAAGAGTACCTAGCGGGGGTCATGACTGGATTTATTCACGGTGGATCAACTTCGCAGAAAATCAATGAGGAGTTGGCCCTGCACTTCGCTACCCAAGACAGCTCAACGATCTGTCGATGCCCTGCTCGCCGTTGAATCCACAGCTCTTTGGCAGGATCCGCGTTACGCGATCGCAGCCGCTTTTGCGAAAAGATTGGATTTTGTAACAGCGCGGTTACGGTCCGGCGATCGCCGTCATTGGTTCGTGAAGACCAGCGGCTGCCATGCGGATATGGCGCCCGGAGTAGCCGCCGCGGCGGTGAGATTGCCGGTCACGGAGTCGATCACGTAGGCGGAAACCGTTCCCGTCGAATCGGTGAGATACAAGAAACGCCCACTTGGCTCGGGAGTAAGGGCGAGCACGTGCGCACTCGGTGAATATGAGACAGGTTGTCCGGAAGCGTCGGAATTTTGGATGAGCGACCAGCCGAGACCGCTGTCGTAGACATAGGAGTGAAGCGGCACCACGATGTTCTTGGCTCCCGAGGGCGCTAGTACGTATCCGAAGTTCCGCCCTGGCTCGAGCACCAACTCCTCGGCGGCGGCGGCGTCCAAAAGATGCCGCCGGCGGAGACAGGACACCGCTTGCGGGATTGATCCGCGTACTCGTTGGCATAAATCCCGCTCTCGCTCGTGTTCCAGCCGCTGGATATTGCATCAAGGCCATCGGGCGTAATCGCCAAGGTCTGCGGAGAGGCCTGGCTGTTGACATACGGACTGCCCGGGACCTTGGTCAGCGCGCCCGTACTGCCGTCGATCGAGTAGGCCCATATGCTCCCCTCATTGGCGACGGACAGGTAGACAAACTTACCACCCGGATGGACGGTGAGATGCCGCGGACTGCCGAGACCCGGCGTCTGCGGCCCCCCGACGATTGGTGTCAGCGCTCCGCTCGCTGCATTGATAGCGAAGGCCGATACCGTATTGTCATTAAGGTTCGCGACATAGGCGAATTTTCCCGACGGCTCCACGACAATTGAGACCGGTGCTCCCACGCTCGGGAAGGGGCTGCCGGGGACAACGGTAAGTACCCCGGTCGTTGGATCCAACCTGAAAGCGGAAACGGTGTTGCTGCCCACCCCGCCGTTCGCGCCCTGATTGGTGGCATACAGGAAATTACCGGTCGGATCGACGGTAAGCGCGCTGGTCGTGTCGCCGGCCGCGAACGGGCTACCGGGCAACGCCGTCAGAGCACCGCTCGCCGAGTCGACCGCAAAGGCCGCGACGGCGGCGGAGTCAATGTTACTTTGAGGCGGGGCGACGCCGTAAGCAAAACGCACGACCGAGCAACTTACGCTGAGTGATGCATTGGCTCCGGCGAGGTAACCATCACCCTCTACCACGATGCACGTCTGCGCAGGATTCGTGGGTTGAGTCGTGACTCTGGCCGAGTAATAGGCGCCACTTGCCAGAGGCGTCGCGAACGTGAACACCCCATTGCCGGTCGCCAACAAACCGGCGGCGCTCGGCCCAGCAGCCCAGGCGTTCTGCGAAACATACTGGGAGGTATAGCCCAAGGTGAGCCCGGACCCCTTGAGGCCGTTCACCGTGAGACTAAGCGTGTAGATGTCCGGGTTGCAGGTCACCGCCATATGAGTGGAGTCGGTCCAGTTCCCGACGCAGAACTCGGCCGGATTTGTCGGCTGCGATGCAAACGACACCTGGAAGTTCAACGGCACGGGATTCGGGAACGAGACCGATCCGTTGCTCGATATGGCAAGTCTTTGGCCGTCGCTACCGAGAAGTACGAGGCCTGAGCCCGTGAGCCCGGAGACCGTCACGACTATCTTGAACGTCGGCGGCACACAGGCCACGGCGATATTCGTGACATCGGCGCCTGTAACGGTGCCGCTGGAGTTCTGTATCGTGCAATTCTCTGGTGGGAGCGGTGGCGCGACGGTGAAGTCATACTGCGTCCCGTTCGATACACCCTGAAAAAGCGCAAACGGCCCATTGGTCAAAACGATGACCAAGTCGTTCGGTGCCGGCAAATTTGTCTGTAGCCTGAGGATAGTATCGGACCCGAGACCCGACACGACACCACCGACCTTGTAGAGAGTCGCCGCGCACGACACAGTGACACTTGCCACGTCGCTGCTGCTAGCATGACCGGAGGCGTTGCTGGCCGTACAAGTCTGACTCGGATTTGTCGGCTGCGTAAGCACGCTGACGCTGTAGGCGCTACCCGCAGTGATCTTTTGCGCAAAGGTGAAGGAGCCGTTCGCCGACACGGGGAGATCATCTCCGCCGTTATCACGAAGCACGAGGCCCGATCCGGTCAGACCCGAAACAGTTCCACCCACCGTGTAGGTCGGTGCTGGATCATCGCCCGCACCCCCACCGCCGCAGGCCGCGAGCATCAGAACGGCGAGCGCAATTGCAGCTCGTGATTCCCGCGCGAAAGAGGTTGTCATCCGATTCTCCCGCGATTAGCAGTCGCAGCCAATTCAACTTCCGGGTGCGGCGGCATCCTTACTCAGACGATGACATACCGAATGATCAATGGTGAATTCGTCCATGGGCCCCTTCTGTTGTGCTTCTATTTCACTGTGAGTACAGCATTGTCGTTGATGAGCCCAGCGGTGGTCGCCGTGATCGTAGTGTTGCCGGCGGCATGACCGGTGGCCACTCCGCGGTCAGTGATCGTCGCCTTGGAAGCATTGCTGCTTGCCCACACCACCCCTGGGGTACCGATCACGTTCGTTGGCGACGGGTTTGGCTTGACGCCGGTAGTGCGCGCGTTGCCCAGCTGACCGTCGAAGTCTGCTCCCCAACACGCCATCAAGCCGCCAGAGAACAGGGCACAGATGTGCAAGCCTCCGCTCGCCAGCCCAGTCGCAGCGTTGATCCCGCGTATGCGAATTGGGATATTTGATTTCTGTGCTGCGCCAGCGTTTTTACCGAGTTGCCCAAATTGGTTGTATCCCCAACACATGACTGTGCCACTGCGAAGTAGCGCGCAGTTGTGTAGGTCACCGGCCGCGATTGCTACTGCGGTACTCACGCCGGACACCGAGAGCGGAGAGGTTGAGTTCACGTAGTCGACCCCATCGCCTAGCTGGCCCGAGTCATTCCCGCCCCAACACTGCACCGCACCGCTGTCGAGCAATGCGCACGTGTGCGCCTCGCCCGCCGCAAGGGCCCGGGCTCCTACAATTCCAAGAACGGAGGTCGGGGTACTCGAGTCACTTGTCGTGCCGTTGCCTAATTGGCCGAAAGTGTTCTGGCCCCAGCATTTCGTAGCGCCACTCGCCAGCACCGCACACGTGTGTACATCCCCAGTGGCTATTGAGACGGCTGTGTTGACGCCTGTTACGGTCACTGGGGTGCTTGAGTAACCGGTATTTGAACTGTCGCCCAACTGGCCATAGGTGTTGTCCCCCCAGCACTGGACCGTACCATTGGCCAGTAATGCGCAGCTGTGCCAGAGTCCTACTGCCACGGCAATGGCGGTGTTGACGCCGCCCACGGTGACCGGAGTACTTTCCTCGGCCGTGACGGTCCCGTTGCCCAGTTCGCCGGATGTGTTATCCCCCCAGCACTTCACAGCGCCTGTGGCCAGCAAGGCACAACTATGCCCCCAGTCTGAGCGGCTTGAAGTCACTGCCGTCGCTGCTTCGATCCCAATTACCGGACGTGCAACCAATGAGCGGGCGGATACGAATCCCGCACCGAGATCCCCGTGACGGTTCGCGCCCCAGCACTCCACACCGCCGCTACTGAGCAACGCGCAAGTGGTGCGGTACCCCGCTGACATACCGGTAACCTCTGGTCCCAACTCCTGCTTGGTCCCATTGCTAAACGTGCCCGTGGCGGTGAAGGGTTGCGTCTGACCGACAGTGATCGAGGGGGCGGGCGGGGTGAGGGCGATACTCTCTAGTTTGGGTGTCGCAGTGGCCACCTCGGCGACCAGTGCCACGCACAGCGCCGTGGCTACTCGTGCACGCATGGTCCAATTAATACGATTGCCATTGAACATACGAACCCCCTCCAGCTGAAGTGGCCGATTAGGTGCCCGCCCCCGGCTTCGTGCGGCATCATCCTCACGCCGACGGCCGCACACCGAATGATCAACACCGAATTCGTCCACAGGCCACCCCCATTGCTCTTTTATTTGCGACGATCCCTGACGAAACCCGACAGTACTCCTACACCGATTCCTACAACACGGGGCGAGACAGCAGCACGATTACAATTACCGGAAATTAATGGTGCGAAGCACCATGAGAAGCTTTCTTTGCGAGAATAAATTCCGCACATGCTTAATTAGAAGAGTGCGATGCCCGCAAAATGGGCCCATGAATTTTTAGGAACGGCCAGACGAGTAACGGAATCCGACCTGACACAGCCGCAGCCATAGCAACGCCACGTGTTCCGCAGCTGGCCTTATGAGATAGCCACCACCGGCGGCAACGCGCGAGGGATGTGTGCGAAGCCGAGCAAATGCGGTAGCGAGCGGCCTAATCTGCGCGCACCGGCGGCATGAAGACTAGCGACGCCAATTTCGTGGCAGGCATCGTCGCCAATGGTTCCATCATGTTTCCAGTTGTACGTGACCGGGCATGACTTGGCATGACCTACCAGGTCAAAAGAAGAGTCACACGTTTGATTCGCTTGTCTCGGCTGCTCCAGGGTCTGGTTCGACTTCGCCTGTTAATCCGTTGGTCGTTGGTTCGAGTCCAACCCGAGGAGCCAATCCAATCAGTGATTTAGGCACTCGAACGGCCGCGTTGCGGCCGTTCTACCGATACGCGATACGGTCTACGGTTAGATGCCAGTTCCAGTGAGCCGGACTGTGCGCAGCCCCCCGCCACCGCCATTCACGATCAGAGTAGCGGACTTGGCACCCGTCGTGGTCGGTTTGAATGTGACCTTGATCGTGCAGGTCGAGTGGCCCGTCAGCGAGCTGCCGCAGTTGTTCGTGGATGCATACTGCTTGGGGGCACCACCCGCTAGGTCGATGCTCGTGATGGGCACCACCGAGGCAGTGTTATTGAGCACGGTTACGGACATTGCAGCACTCGCAGTCCCGACCTTCTGATTGCCAAACCTAAGGTCTCGAGGTGAAAGGGCAAGCGATGAGGTGCGCAAGAGGTATGTGTGGCCTTGCCCAGTTCGCGAATCGATGCCCAATGCCATGATATCGCCGGCGTCGTTGATGGCGTCCGCTGAGGTTAGCAACACGTACGGCTTGAGCGGATCGGCGGGATCGACGAGAGCATTTAGGTCTCTCATGCCCTTGCCGTCGTCTTTCCACAGGAAAGCGTGCTGTTCATTTGCCGCCGTTGCGGCGACCCCGATCGCCCAGCCCGAAGCATTGATGCCGCGACCCTCGCTGTACCCGCCCCCCAGCGTGCCGAGGTTGAGCATTCGGCTGCCATTATTCCGCCATACAAAAGCGCGGCTAATGCGCGCGCCCTGCATGCTTGACGTCCCAACGACCTGACCAGAATTATTAAGGCCGCTTGGCGAACTGTTAGCGCCACCCACGGTCCCGAGATCGATCATGGGTGTGCCGTCGTTTCGCCACAGAAAAGCGTGAGTTTGCGGCTTTCCCAACTTTGGCTTGCTTACGCCGGTAATCTGGCCGGTCTCATTGATCGCTACGCCGCGGCTGAAATTGCCACCGAGTGTGCCCATATCCTCCATCGGTGTGCCGTCATTTTTCCAAAAGAAGGCATGTTCTTCGAAGGCGCTTGTGTCGGCCCATCCGGTCACCTGTCCGGACGCATTTATGGCGGTGGCCTCGCTAAGTACACCTCCAAGCGTGCCGAGGTCACGCAAGGGGCGCCCATCGTTCTTCCAGACGAACGCGTGTTCCGCCCCGCCGGGCGTGTCGGAGCCGCCGACAATCTGGCTGGAATTGTTGATGCTGACACCGATGCCGAAAGGGCCGCCGAGAGTGCCCAGATCCATCATCCGAGTGCCATCGTTCTTCCACAAAAAGACGTGCGGCGTGGAATTATCAATCCATACACCACCGGTCACATGACCGGTGGAGTTCAGGGCATAACCCGCGCTTCCGGTGTGCGCTTTGGCCAGCGTGTCGATGTTCTTAAGCGTTCCATCGCTGCTCCAAAGGAAGGCGCGCGCCGTAGTGCAATCAGTGCTGCCCGTTATCTGTCCGGAGTTGTTGAGCGCAGTTCCCTCCGCGCATTTGTTGCCAACCTGCGTTATACGGTACATGGGATTGTCTGCAGGTGCGGAGAGTGCCGCGGCGGTGACAACACCCACCGACCACAAGCAAATTCGCGCGAGGTACCTAGTCGAGCTTGTCGCGAGGTTCATGATGCACCTCTTTGCTCAGTCAGTTCCCGTACCGCTCATATGTACCACACGCGAACCACGGCCGCCGCCCTCTCGCTCAGCATTGCCGCCTTTGCGACTTCCTCCGCGGGCGTGAAGCAGAAATACCCATCAGTAAAAATGTTAATTATCAATGCGATATATAATATATCTCATGCTAAACAGATATCGCTGCGATGTAGGATAAATGCTCGACGGGACGGGCGCTGCGGGGTTGGGAGCGGCGCCTGCACGGCGGTTCTTCTTAGGCCGGGCTCAGGGTCCGCAGGGCCGTATTCCCGACAGAGCACGAGCCGGACGCACGCGATGGCGATACCACCAGTAGAGTAGCGCCACCATACTGCCACCGGGCAGCAGCAATTCGATTGCGACGTACGGACCGACGCTGCGTACTAGCACAAGCACTCGACCGAAAAGGAGGTTGAACAGTGTCTTCATAGATTTATCTGTGCGCTGGCAGCGCCGTGGTGGCCTCGGCCCGGTAGTGCGCGACGCCGTGTCGGGCGTCGTGACGGATGGCCAGGAACTGCGCGAGTGCTAGCAATAGACCGACTGCCAGAGCGACGAATCGGCTGGCGTTCGATAGTTGTTTCCTCGTGTGATCCATGCTGCGCAGTGTTGCGCCGCTACGCCCGACCAGCAAATACGAGGACTGAATGACACCTAAGAAAAACTGAAGTGACGCAAAGGCGGGACTTGCGGCCGCTGTGCAGTTACTAGGCAGTGACCCGCGGGTTCCTTGGTTGAGCTAGCAGTCGCGGGGCCACAAGGCCGGATGCACTGGCGGACTCACCACCCTATCCGCAACGGCCGTCGTTGGTAACACTGCTCCGCATTGCTGTCGCCTTCGCTGCAACGGCATGTGCTGCCCGTTAGCGCCAATGGCCAATAGCTCCCTGCGAGCAACCGACTCGCCCGTGATATCGTTCCGCACGTCACGAACGGCGTCCCGCGATCCACGCGAATCACCCGAGCCCAGGAGCAAGCACGTGAAAGCCATGACATGTGGTGAAGCCGTGATGAGACTACTCGCGGCCTACGAGGTGGACACCGTTTTTGGAATGGCCGGAACCATGACGCTGGAGCTTTATCGCGGTATCGGGCTGGCAGGGATCCGCCACGTGCAGTGTCGCAACGAGCAAGGCGCGAGCCTCATGGCCGACGGCTACGCTCGCGCGACCGGAAAGCCCGGCGTTTGCACGATCATTGCCGGTCCTGGTGTCACTAACGCAGCGACCGGCATCGCCCAAGCGTACTGCGATTCGCAGCCCATGCTGGTGCTGTCCGGAGCGTGCGCCACGCGCACGCAGGGGAAAGGCTGGGGAGCGATCCACGAACTCGCCGACCAGGCAGCGGTCACGGCCGGCTTCACCGCCTTTAGCGACATGGTCCGTTATCCGGAAGAGCTGCCGGAATTGATTGCTCGGGCCTACGCGGTATTCCGCGGCAGCCGGCCTCGGCCGGTGCATCTGTCGTTTCCTCGGGATGTCCTCCCCGAATCGGTCAAGGACGAGTGGAGTCCGCGCCGTGCACCTTCCTTGCCCATGCCCGATCCGGCGGCGATCGAGGAGGCTGCGGACCGCCTTGCGCGCGCCACACGACCTCTGATTCTCGTGGGCGGCGGCGCGCTCGGCACGCGCACGGCGTTGACTGCCATCGCCGAACGTATTGGCGCTCCGGTTCTCTCCACCAACGCCGGTAAGGGTATTCTCCCGGAATCGCACGCCCTGTCCCTCGGTGCTTCGATCGTACAAAAATCGAGCCAGGAAGCTCTGGCTGATGCCGACGTGGTGCTTCTGGTTGGTTCGGAGGTGTCCGCAGGCGACAGTTTTTTGCCGGCACTCGATATTTCGGGCGATATCGTTCGCATTGACATCGATCCCACGGAATTGACCTCGGTGTACGCGGCTGCGGTGCCCATTCAAGCCGATGCCCGCGCCGCGATGTCCGCGCTCTCGGCCAGCCTCTCCAGCCGGAACCCGGTTGTGCAGCGCTCGGACGGTGAAAGTCGGGTCCGGGAGATCCTCGCGGGCAACGCCGAGACTATGACCGCCGTCGAGAAGGTCCACGGGCTCGTATGGAAGATCTTGCGTTCAGTCCTTCCCAGCGACGCCATCGTAATGGGCGATGCCTCGCAGCTTGTGTATTCCGGAAGCTTTGCCATGCCGATGGAACTTGAGCGCTGCTGGTACTATTCAGGCACCTATTGTTCCCTGGGCGTCGCCGTGCCGATGGCCATTGGTGCGAAGATCGGCGCGCCGCATCGACCGGTAATCGCCGTCGCGGGCGACGGCGGGGTCATGTTCACGATCAATGAACTGGCGACGGCGGTGGAAGAACGCCTCGCACTTCCGGTCTTGGTGTGGAACAACGATGCCCTGAAGGAGATGGTAGACCAGATGGACCGTCGGCAGATTCCGCGCATCGGCGTGGAGCCCAAGAGCCCGGACTTCATGCGATTGGCGGAAGGCTTCCGCTGCCACGCAGTTCGCGCCGCGAGCGCCGATCATTTGGCCCAATCCGTGCGCGATGCCCTGCTCGCAGATCGTCCCACCCTGATTGAAGTCCGCGAGGATAGCCCGTGGCTCAATCGGGATGTCGCGCGCGGGGGCGCCGCACAGCATTCTGGTCGTTGATTTCATCGCGCGGCCGGTAAGGCGCCTCTAGAAAGGCTCGCTCTGCGGCATCCAGCCGCAACGCCAGCGCCTCGACGGCGATTTCAAGGTGCGACGTTTTCGAAGCACCGACGATCGGAATATTGTGATTGGAGCTGCCCGCGACCCAAGCTAGCGCGACATGCGCCCGGCTGACGCCGCGGCGATCGGCGAGCTCGCGCACACGGCGCGCGATCTCGCTGTCGATTTCGTCGCCGTAGAATTCCTGGTAGAGATCGTGAGTAGTACGTGCGGTGCTGGCATCGCGCGCCAGAAAGCCACGCGCCAGAGGACTGAAAGTTGTCACGGCAATGCCCTGGTCGCGGCAATAGGGAAACATCTCCCGTTCCTCCTCGCGGTACAGCAGGTTGTATTGGCACTGCATATTGATGAACGGTGTCCAGCCGTTCATCGCCGCCACGTGGTTCATCTTAGCGAATTGCCACGTATACATCGTTGAGGCTCCGAGGTAGCGTACCTTGCCGGTACGGACCGTGTCGTGCAGCGCCTCCATCGTTTCCTCGACGGGTGTGTCGGCATCGAAGGCGTGGACCACGTAAAGGTCGAGGTAGTCGGTACCCATCCGCGCCAGCGATCGATCGATGGAGGTCGCGATGTGCTGGCGTGACAGGCCCCGATCATTCGGGTCGTCGCTCATTGGGTAGTAGACCTTGCTCGCCAAAACCAGCCGCTCGCGCGCACTCATCCGAAGCAGGTTTTGACCGACGACTTCTTCGTTGCGCCCCAGGGAATACCAGTCCGCCATATCGAAGAAAGTGATGCCGAGATCGAGAGCGCGCCTCAGGACGGGCTTCGAATCGGCCTCATCGAGCACCCAGCCCTTCCAGGCGGAGCTGCCCATCGACATCGTGCCGAGGCAGAGTTGCGACACCTTGAGGTCAGTCTGCCCGAACTGGACGTATTCCATACGAGACTCACTGCACGGTGAAACTTCAAGCCGCTACGACCTGCAACTTCGCCGAGATCCGGCGACGCACCAGGCACCAAGCTTAGCCGGTCTACCAGATCGACTCGGCGCCGCAAGCCAGGAAGTTAGCTGTCCGAACCAGTCATTCGCGCCGCTGCGCCTCGATCCACGCCATATAGGCATGCAGGGCCTCGCGCATCGGCCGTGGTTGCCAGCCAGTTTCCACATAAATGCGCGAAATATCGTAAGCACCCCACATACCGTCGCGCAGGCTCGCATCCTGCAGAATATCGGCTTCTGATTCGGAGGTGACCTTCGCCTTAAACCCGGGCACCCGCTGCGCCGCCCAGTCCACCAGCTCGCCGATCGTCGTCGTGGTGCCTTGCGCGATATTGTAGGTACTGTAGCGGAGCGCGGGCACGCGCAGCAGCGCGACAATGGCCCGTGCCACGTCCTCGGCGTGAATGTAATCGCCCACCGCAGTGAGCGTATTTACCTTCACGCATTTCACACCATCGACCGCCATATTCGCGATCCGATTTGGAACATGGCGATGGTTGCGGCTGGCCGTCACGCGATCCATGGTTCCATACACCGATGACAGGCGGACCGAGGCCGTTGAGAGGCCGAACAGGTCGCCATAGCGTTCGGTGATCAATTCGGACGACAGCTTTGAGATGCCATACAGACGGCGTGGCATGACGTAGCCATCCTCAGGCAAAGGCTCTCCCGGACGGTCAGGCCCGTGGTGCTTGTACACCGCGCCGGAACTGACGTAGATAAACCGCGGTGGGCTGCTTAGGCTCCGGACCCAGTCGAGAACGGTCACCGTGCCCATGACGTTGACGTCGATGATGCGGCCCGGATTGTCCGCCTCGGGTTCGCCGCGAGCTTCGGCCGCGGAACCGCGGGATATCGGCGTCACGGTGGCGCCGTGAACCACATGACGGATGTCCTCGCCGCGCAGCGCATCGCGCCATTGTTCAGGCTGGGTGACGTCAGCGGTCAGGACCTTCATCCGGTCCTTGAATGGAGCGAAGTAACGCTGTGCAGCGGCGTCCAAAGGCGCGACATCGAGCACAACTACGCGCTCGTCAAGATCGGCTTCCAGCCAATGGCGCGCCAGCACGCTCATGACGAAACCGCTCGCACCTGTGACCAGCAAGGTCAAGGTAGCCGGACGTCCATCAGCAGGCCAAGCAATGCTCGCGCCTTGGTGTCGAAGTTCTCCAGGGTCATGTCCTCATCGGGATTGTGACTATTGCTCTCATCGCGCACGAAGATCATACCTGCTGGGATGCGCACGTGTCGGGTCATGACTTGCCATTAACTCGACAAAGGCCGGCGCGCCAACATTTGAGTCGTATTCAAGCGGTTCAGTGACGGGCTAATGATGTGGCTACGGTGTCAGTCGATAACCATGAGTTCGAACGGTTGATCGGAGAGCATGCGCGCCTGCTGCTGCTCGAATAGGAACGATTCAATCGTGAAGTACTGTCCCTGATGGTTGGGCATGAAGAACTGGTTCTCGTAGTTGACCGCCGTCCCCGGTTCGAAGACGCGGTCGGCATTTTCAGAAGACAGCGGGTCGAAGACGAAATTACCTACCCAGTCCGGAGGAAAGGCAGCGCCCATCTCATAGCCCCCGACCCAGCCGCGGCGCTCCCACAAGCCCTCACCGCGGAAATAATCCAGTACCGTCATGTTGAATTCACGGACCGGAAGATTCGGGCGCAGCATCGAGCGGATCAGATCCATCGACCGGGCGGCGCGGTCGGTGAGATCGCGAACTTCGGCACTGGGCTCGCCAAGTGAGAACGTTCGCGCGACGTTGACGTGGTACCGCTTATACACTCCGGCGAGGTCCACCAGAACCATTTCGCCGTGGCGCATCTTTCTGCGCGTGGCAACGCCATGCAGGGCGTTGGTTTTCGCGCCGGACAGGACCGGCATGGTGATGCCGGGGTTCTCTCCGCCGGCGCGGGCCATGGCTCGCACCATCTCCCCATAGACATCCAGCTCCGCGACGCCGACCCCTACCGTGGCCTTCGCGGCTGCCATCCCGATATTGGCTATCCGGGCCGCCTGCTTCAGGCATTCGATCTCGGCGGGCGACTTCAGCCAACGTAATTCCCGCAAAACGTGGGTTCCATCCACAACCTTGGCACCCGCTGCGAGAAAGGCGTCCTCCAGGCGGTGGCTGATTATGCGATTGGGACGATAACTCCAGAATTCCATGCCCACGGTTCCGCTGAGCCAGCCCTCGCGGCGGAGTTGCTGCGCGATGAATTCGGCGCTCCCACGCAGTGCATCTCGCGGGAAATACCGAGTGTCCACGGAGTGCGTGAAGATGCGCCCGAGCACCGCCTCGCGCTCACTGTCGAAGAGGATGTAGCGGTCGTGATCGACGTGCACGGCAATGGCCGAGCTGGCCGGCCATTGCCGGGGGGACTGGGCCTGGTACCACTCGGCCTGGTAGCCGGAGAGGTAATACATGCTCTCAGGCGCCATCAAGAAAAGCATGTCGAGCCTGGCTTGCGCCATTTTGCCGCGCAGCCGCTCCAGCCTTCCCGCAAATTCCTCGGCCGTGAACGGGGCTTCATTTTCCGGCGTGCTGTTGAAGTAGACGTCGTCGCGGTAATCCATGACGTGTGCCTAGCCTATTGCAGCCGGCGCCGGCGCGCTCGGTAGGTCCACGGCGTTAAACCCTCTCGAAGCGGCGCTGTCCAGACGCTCCATGGGATGTAAAACGCTCGCAGCGGTGCTTTAACGCGCCCAGGATTGGAGACATAAGCGGTTACCAGCACTGTCCCCGACCCGTGAGGCGATGTTTCCATTGGGTTTGTAGTTGTACCCGATCCGGCGCGATTTGGCATTTCCGGCTAACTCAGCAATCTGAGCCAAGTTTTTGTCAACCCTGGATGATTCGGTCGTGCCTTTCAATGCCCTTGGTCATTGGTTGCCCACCAGACCCATACCAGTACCCCTGAACTTTCGCAATCGGTGTGGGACTAGGCCGACACGCAAATCCGCTTGAGCTGGGTAATATGGTTGCGCGCGAGGACGGTCTTCATAAGATCCCGCGCGGCCAGTTGATTCGGGGCGGTCGCTTTTCTGCAAGGGCAATTGGGTATGGCATCGTGAATGTGGCGAGGATCGACGCGGACGACCAGTCGTTCCTGACCGACGGCGGGGAGATGGGCGCTCAGATGCGCTCCGTAAACTGGGCGAATACTCCCCTTGGTGCTCCCGACAAGTGGTCGCCCACTCTTCGGGTGATGGTTCGTTTTCTGTTGGCCAACCGGTTTCCCCTTCTGCTGTGGTGGGGTCCGGATTACATCTCAATTTATAACGATGCCTACCGCCCGATTCTAGGGACGAAGCATCCCTGGGCACTGGGCCAACCGGTCAGGGACTGCTGGAGTGAAATCTGGCACGTGCTGCAGCCTCTCATCGATCGCCCATTCAACGGCGGCCCGGCAACTTGGATAGACGACCTGTCTCTCGAGATAAATCGCCACGGGTTTATTGAGGAGACGCATTTCACGGTGGCCTACAGCCCAGTGCCCGACGAGACGGCTCCGCGCGGCATCGGCGGGGTTTTGGCGACCGTGCACGAAATCACCGAAAAAGTGGTTGGAGAACGTCGAGTCGCCATTCTGCGCGATCTAGGGGCCGTCGCCGCGGATGCGAAGACGGGTGAGGACGCTTGCGCTCTTGCGGCCCGAATCCTTGAACAGCACCGGATCGACCTTCCGTTTGCGCTGCTCTATTTGGTGGACGCGCATGGCGCACGGGCTCATTTGGCGGGCGCTGCGGGGATTGCGCGCGGCGGGAGTGCCAGCCCGTTGGCCGTGAATTTAGTCGGGAGCGATCGCGACTCGCTTCCCTGGCCTCTGGCTGAAACTCTGCGGACCGGCTCGACGCAAGTGGTCCAGGATCTCGCCGCCCACATTCCCGAGCTGCCGCCAGGTCCATGGCCCGACCCGGCGCATACAGCTCTGGTGGTGCCCATTCGCTCGAACAAGGCGCACCAGCTGGCGGCTGTAATGGTCGCCGCAGTGAGTCCACGGCTCAGCCTTGATGAATCTTATCGTAGCTTCGTGGAGCTTGTTGGGACGCAGATCGCCACCGTCATCGCAAACGCTCGCGCCTACGAGGAGGAACGGCATCGGGCCGAGGAGCTGGCTGCGTTAGATCGGGCGAAGACCACTTTCTTTTCAAATATCAGTCACGAGTTCCGTACGCCGCTTACCCTGATGCTCGGGCCTCTGCAGGACGCCCTAGCAGAAAACTCGAACTCCCCGGCACTCCGACAACGCCTCGAGGTCGCGCACCGCAACTCGCTTCGGCTACTTAAGCTCGTCAACTCGCTTCTTGATTTCTCGCGGCTCGAGGCCGGGCGCGTTCAAGCCTCGTATGAAGCCACCGACCTTGCGACCCTGACGCGCGACCTTGCGAGTACCTTTCGTTCTGCCATCGAACGCGCCGGCTTGCGCTATAGAGTCGACTGTTCCCTCGATGCGGCTGCCTTCATCGATCGCGAAATGTGGGAAAAGATCGTTCTCAATTTACTGTCCAATTCGCTGAAATACACCCTCAAAGGCGAGATCACTGTCAGTCTCATGCGGGTTGGTGATTCAGCGGTGCTGGAAGTTCGAGACAGCGGGGTCGGCGTGCCACCCGAGGAACTACCGCGCCTGTTTGAGCGTTTCCATCGCGTGGAAGGTACCCAAGGCAGAACCCAGGAAGGATCGGGAATCGGCCTCGCCCTGGTGCAGGAGCTGGTCAAGCTGCACGGTGGCAACGTCGGCGTTCAGAGTTCACTGGGGAGCGGCTCGACCTTTCGTGTGTCGATACCGCTGGGGTCTGCCCACCTGTCGCCGGATCGTGTAAGGATCGCATCGCCCTCGAAGCCAGCCGCGTGGGGCGCCCAAGTCTTCGTCCAGGAGGCCTTGCGTTGGATTCCCGATGCGGTCAGTGAGACCGGCCTCAGAATCTCTCCGTTGACGGATACGCTCCGAACTTCGGCCGATCAGCGCTTTTCGACCACCTTCGGGGCCCGCATTCTGCTGGCCGATGACAATGCCGACATGCGGGCGTATGTCCATGACCTATTGGCTCCGCACTATGTGATCGACCTGGCCGCCGACGGCGAGCAGGCTCTCGAAGCCGCCCGGCGAACGCGCCCGGATCTCATTCTTTCCGATGTCATGATGCCGCGGCTCGACGGATTTGCATTGTTGGCCGAGGTGCGCGCAGATCCAGCGCTGCGCAGTGTTCCGATAGTGCTCCTATCGGCGCGCGCCGGCGAGGACTCGCGTATCGAGGGATTCGATGCGGGAGCGGACGACTACCTGATCAAGCCCTTCTCGGCTCGCGAACTCCTGGCGCGCGTAGGCGCTCTTCTGGAATTGGACAGTATGCGCCGGCGCACTGAGGAGATCTCGCGCCGTCGGATAGAGCAATTTGAAACCTTGTTGAACGAAGCGCCACTGGGCGTGTACCTAGTGGATGCCAACCTGCGAATTTGCGAGGTTAATCCCACGGCCCGTCCGGTATTCGGAGACATTCCTGATCTCATTGGGCGCGATCTCGACGAGATTCTGCATATCCTGTGGCCGAAATCTTATGCGGATGAGCTAACGGAGCGGTTTCGTCATACGTTGAACACTGGCGAGCAGTACGCAGCGCGCGAACGCGGCGAGCGCCGTTTGGATCGGGGCGTTAACGAGTACTACGAGTTGCGGATCAACCGCATTCTCCTGCCTGACGGTCACTACGGCGTCGTTTGTTACTTCCGCGACATTGCCGATCATGTTCTTGCACGCTCTCGCTTAGAGACGGCCGACCGTCGAAAAGACGAGTTTCTCGCTATGCTTGCCCACGAACTGCGCAATCCACTTGCTCCTATTCGCAACGCCAGCGAACTGCTTGCGCGGTCCGCTAACACAAAGTCGCACGCCCAAGTCCTCGGGATTCTGCAACGCCAAGTGAAGCAATTGACGCGCCTCGTGGACGATTTGCTCGATGTTTCGCGCATTACCGAGGGAAAAATAGAACTCAAGCGACAGCCGATCAAGCTTGCCACCCTCATCGACCAAGCCGTCGAAGCCGTGGACTTGATGTTGAAGGACAAGCACCACACGTTGTCCGTGAGCAGTGACCGCAGCACTCTATGGGTGAATGCAGATCCGGCACGGCTCCTGCAGTGCCTCGTTAATATCTTGAGCAACGCGGCAAAATATACCGAGCCGCGCGGCGAGATCCGCATCGAATCCCGTAACGATGGGGCGGAAGGTGTGCTGACGATCACTGACAATGGCACCGGCATCGCACCCGAGTTACTGCCGCATGTGTTCGAATTGTTCGTACAGAGCGATCGCACCCTTGATCGCGCGCAGGGAGGCCTTGGGATCGGGCTTTCGGTCGCGAAGCGCCTCGTCGAGATGCACGGAGGCCGCATCAGAGCGAGCAGCGCCGGCCTCGGCAGTGGCGCGTCATTCGAGATTCGCCTTCCACTGGTCCAGGCTACGGAGATCTCGTCCCCGGAACCCTTGCAGGCGCAAGTGACCTCACGACGAATCCTTGTCGTCGATGACAATGCCGACGCGGCCTACTCGCTGGCCTTACTCCTTGAGCTCGAAGGCCACACTGTGGAATGCGTGCACACCTCTCAGGAGGCCTTGGAACGAGTGCAATCGTTCGAACCGGAAGTGGTGCTACTTGACCTCGGCCTACCTGAGATGAATGGATTCGACGTGGCGCGATCTATGAGAGCATTACCCGGATTGAAGCCGGCTCGGCTCATCGCACTCACCGGCTATGGTCAGGCGGAGGACAAGCAACGCACACGCGAAGCAGGATTTGACGACCATTTGGTAAAGCCCGTCGCGTTCTCCTTACTCCGACGAGCGTTGGGATAGAGAAGCCGCCATCAGCGATCTCGGCGCCTTTGAAGGTCAATAGCTTGGATTCAGTTGTGCCTCTCGCGTGAGAGTAAAAACTATATAATATCAATATTATATGTCTATATAGTGATGTGATGTCGAGGTAGATTTCAATTGAGTGTGCTGCCGCGCCCGCACCCCGCAGCTGCCAAAGTCATTCGTATTGCACTCCGGAGCCACCGTGCGCATCGCCATAGCGCCGTCAGTCGCCAAGCCGGTTGGCGGGAATAATCTCCGTGTCGCGGGCGACGCCGGCGCCATCGCCGCTCCTCAAGGTGTTGAATACCAGCGCGGTCGCGATGGTCAGGACGCCCAGTGCGATAAACGCCCAATGCAGGCCGTGAATCATCTGTGTCGCGTTGCTGTGAAAGCGGTCGGGCAGGAACAGAGCCGCGACCAGTGATGCCAAGGCAACGCCAAAGCTCATCGACAGCTGCTGCATGGTGCTCGAAATGGTACTGGCCATACTAGAGTCCACAGCGGAGATATCGGCGTAGACCAGGGTGTTGGTGCTGCTGTACTGCATCGACAGGCTGAATCCGAACATAAATCCCTGCAGCACGATCTGCCAAACCGACGTGCCCGGGCCGATTAGCGAGAACAGCGCGATCAGCGTCCCCATGCACATGGTGTTCCAGAGCAGTACCCGACGGTAGCCGTAGCGCTTGAGAATAGCCGGCACGGTCATCTTCAGACTCATCGCAGCCAGCGGCTGTGGAACGATCAGCAGCGCGGCTTGGACCGGCGTGTAGCCTAGGCCGACCTGGTACAGCAGAGGCAGCAGAAACGGCATGCCACCGGCCGCCAGTCGGGTGAGAAAGCCGCCGCCGACGGCAATGCGAAAAGTGCGAATGCGAGCCAGAGAGAACCGCAGCAGCGGGTGTGGAGTTGTGAGGGAGTAACGGCCGTAGGCGGCCAGCAGCAGCAATGAAATGACCAGCAGTCCCAGGATCTCGCGGCCGCTTAGTGTGTGCTCTCCGAAGACTTCCAACACATAGGACAGCAGCGCCAGGCCGGAACTGAACAACACCATACCGACCCAGTCCAGGGGCCAATCTCTTGGATCACGGAAATCCGGCAGATGCCGATAGACCAGATACAGCCCCAGCAGACCTATGGGCACGTTCACGAAGAAGATGGTGCGCCATGGCAGGTAATGGACAATGAACCCGCCGGCCACTGGGCCCAGCATTGGTCCGATCAGCGCTGGTATAACCACGAAGCTCATGGCGCGAACCAGCTGGGCTTTCGGGACCGCGCGCACAATCGTTAGCCGGCCTACCGGCACCAGCATCGCGCCGCCCATGCCCTGCAGCACCCGACAGGCGACCAACGCGTGGATGCTGCTCGACAGCCCGCACAGCAACGAGCCCGTCGTGAACACGGCGATGGCCGTGGAAAACACACGCCGGGTTCCAAATCGGTCGGCCATCCAGCCGCTCAGGGGCACGAACACCGCCACCGCCAGGGTGTAGCTGCTGAGCACCGCCTTCATGCTGAGCGGAGCTACCTGCAGCGCGCGCGCGATGGCCGGCACCGCGGTATTAAGGATGGTGGCGTCGAGCGCCTCCATGAAGAAGGCCACCGCCACCAGCCAGGGCAGCAGACGTTTAGCCGCCTCGCCCAAGGTGTCAGGTGTACTGGCGGCGCTCACGCGTCAAGCGCCGGCGCGCGAGTGTCTGGTCTGTTTACAGTATCCACTGAGGCACTCGCATTGAGCGAATCGCAGTCTCCGGCCGGGGAAACTGCATTGTGACAGACACTTAACCCTGAATGGGTGCCGATCCGCTAAACCATGCGGCAAACTCAGCGTCCCAGACTACATGCTGAACAATCGATGCGATGAGATCTGCGAAGACGGCAAGGTGCCAAGGCCGCCGCAGGGTGCCGCGGGGCCCTCTCCTAGAACGCCGCGATGAGCTCGCTACCACGTCGCCGCCGCCCGCGGCAGCGCCCGCGATCGCTGCCACTTCCGCTCTCAAGCGCACCGTCGCTGCTAAGAGAGGCCGGAACCCGGAGCACCGACCGCCGCCTGATCGCTACGAATGCCGCAAGTGGGAAAGCCGCGGTGACGGCCTTGGTCCGGCGAAGCCACTCGGCGATGTTGCCGCCAGCGTGGTCGGTTCCCGCTTCGTGGAAAATCAGCGGGTCCAGAAGACCTGCCCTGAGGGCCGAGGGTATAGTGTCAGCTGAGGCAAGCGAAGAGACCGCATCCGGGAATAGGCATTGAAGAGCGACTCCGTTACAACCCGGGAGGGTAATTCACCTTCCTGGGCCAAGTTCTCGCGGCCCGCCCTTTGGCTGGGTGGCGCGTTGCTAGTCATCGCGACGATCGCCTGGGTCCTGCACCTTGGACGCCAGAAGCAGGCCGACCGTGAGCGCGCGGGTGCCGGTGGCGCGACGGCGGTGGCGGTTGCCTCGGCCACGACCGGGGATATCGCAGTCAAGCTGCCCGCGCTGGGAACGGTCACGCCGCTGGCCACCGTCACGGTAAAGACCCAGATCAGCGGCCAATTGCAGCTCATCGCCTTCAAGGAAGGTCAGCTGGTGCACAAGGGGGATTTCCTGGCGCAGATTGATCCCCGCCCCTATCAGTCGGCCCTCGAGCAGGCTCAGGGCAATTTGCAACGCGATCAGGCGCTGCTCGCCAATGCGCGTTTGGACTTGAAGCGCTACCAGGACATCCTCGCCCAAGGCCTCATCGCCAAGCAGCAACTCGATACCCAGGCGGCCCTGGTGCTGCAGTACGAAGGAACCGTGGCGACGGACTTGGCAATGGTCAGCGTTGCCAAACTAAACCTCGCGTACACGCACATCGTCGCGCCTGTTACCGGGCGTGTGGGCCTGCGCCAGGTGGACGTGGGCAACTACGTCACCGCCGGTGATGCCAACGGCATCGTCGTGGTCACGCAACTGCAACCGGTCTCGGTGATTTTTCCCATGCCCGAGGACAATCTGCCGGCGATCCAGGAGCGGCTCCGCTCTGGAGCCGTGCTTACGGTCGAGGCCTACGATCGTGGCAACACCATCAAGCTCGCGGATGGCACGCTGCAGAGCGTGGACAATGAAATTGATACCACCACCGGCACGATCAAGATGCGGGCCGTGTTTGACAACACGGACGGAACACTATTTGCGAACCAGTTCGTCAATATCCGTCTGCTGCGGGATACCTTGAAGGATCAGATCATCATTCCGGTGGCCGCCGTGCAGCACGGCGCCCCGAACGGTGTGAACAGCACGTTCGTGTATCAGGTCGCTGCAGACGACACCGTTTCGGTGCGGCCCATTGCGCTCGGCGCAGCGGACGGGGAACGCGTGGTCGTCGCCTCGGGCCTCAAGGCCGGTGACGTCGTCGTGACCGAGGGTGGTGATCGGCTGCGCGATGGCGCCGTCGTGACGCTGCCACAGAAGTCCGGAGCCGCGGGCGCCGCAACCGCGCCGCCACGGCCAGGCGGGGGCCGGCATCACCGCGGCGCGGGCGGCAACCCTGCACATCCACGGAACGACAAGCCGCCGGCCAGTGCGACAGGCACACCCTGAGGCGCGTGGCGCGTAGTCGCCGGCTGCCCAGACGAACGCGTCGATGAACCCGTCCCGCATCTTCATTCTGAGACCGGTGGCGACCTCGCTGCTGATGATCGCAATCCTGCTGGTCGGCATCGTCGGGTACCTGCAACTGCCGCTTTCGGCACTGCCCGAAGTGGCCTACCCCACCATTCAGGTACAGACCTTTTACCCGGGCGCCAGTCCCGAAGTGGTCACCTCGGCAATCACTGCACCGCTCGAGAAGCAGTTTGGGCAGATGCCGGGCCTGAACCAGATGTCCTCCAGCAGTTCGGCGGGGGCCTCGGTGATCACGCTGCAGTTTGACCTCAGTCTCCCGATTGACATCGCGGCCCAGCAGGTGCAAGCGGCGATCAGCGCGGCGCAGAATCTGGTGCCCCAGGATTTACCGGCGCCTCCGATCTACGCCAAGGTCAATCCCGCTGACGCTCCCGTGCTCACCCTCGGTCTGACCTCCAAGGTCATGCCACTGACCAACGTCGAAGATCTGGCCGACACGCGAATTGCTCAGAAGATCTCCCAACTTCGCGGCGTGGGCGTGGTCAGCATCAGTGGCGGTCAGCGCCCGGCCGTGCGCGTGCTGATCAACGCGCAAGCGCTGGCGGGACTGGGCCTGAACCTCGACGATTTGCGCACCACCATAAGCGTCGCCAATCAAAACGGTCCGAAGGGCACCTTCGACGGCCCGACGCGGGCCTACACGATCAACGCTAACGATCAGCTCCGCAGTGCCGAGGAGTACGGCAAGGTGGTGATTGCCTACCGCAATGGCGCTGCCGTGCGCCTCAGCGACGTGGCCACCCTCGTGGAGGGTGCTGAAAACACCAAGCTCGGAGCGTGGATGAACACTACGCCCGCGTTGCTCATCAACGTGCAACGGCAGCCAAGTGCCAACGTCGTCGATGTGGTCGACAGCATTAAGAAACTCCTGCCCTCCCTCCAGGCTTCGCTCCCTGCGGGCGTCGAGCTTCAGGTATTAACCGATCGCACCACGACGATTCGAGCCTCGATACGTGATGTGCAGTTCGAGCTTTCGCTTGCCGTCGCGCTTGTGGTGCTGGTGATTTTCCTGTTCCTGCGCAATCTCCCGGCCACATTTATACCCGCGCTGTCGGTCCCGCTGTCCCTGGTCGGCACCTTCGCGGTCATGTATCTGGCGCATTTCAGCCTCAATAACCTGTCGCTGATGGCATTGACCATTGCCACCGGCTTCGTCGTCGACGACGCGATCGTCATGATCGAGAACATCGCGCGCTTCCTGGAGCAAGGCGACACGCCGCTGGAGGCGGCGCTCAAGGGATCCAAGCAGATCGGCTTCACCATCATCTCGCTGACCGTCTCGCTGGTGGCCGTGCTGATTCCCCTGCTGTTCATGCAGGAAGTCGTCGGACGTTTGTTCAGGGAGTTCGCAGTTACGCTGGCGGTGACGATCCTGATCTCGGCGTTGGTCTCGCTGACACTGGTACCGATGTTATGCGCCAGGCTGCTACGCGCGCGACCGGCCGGCGGGCATTCCGAGTACTCGCATGCCCCTTGGTTCGCACGCATCGTGGACTGGTATGGGAAGCGTCTCACTTGGGTGCTCGACCACCAGCCGCTGACGCTGGCGATCGCCGTGGGCACGTTGGTACTCACCGCGCTCCTGTATATCGTAATCCCGAAAGGTTTTTTCCCGACCCAGGACACCGGGCTCATCCAGGGGGTGTCCGAGGCGACGCAATCGGTGTCCTATGCCGCCATGGCCGATCGACAGCAGGCCCTGGGCGCGGCCATCCTGCAGGATCCGGACGTGGAGAGTTTGTCGTCCTTCATCGGGGTGGATGGGAGCAACGTCACCCTCAACAGCGGTCGATTCCTCATCAATCTCAAGCCCCGGGCCGATCGGTCGAGCACGGCGAGCGAGGTCGCGCGCCGAATTCAGCAAGAAACCGCCCGTGTCGCTGGCATCACCCTGTACATGCAGCCGGTGCAGGATCTGACTCTCGATGCTACGGTCAGCCGCACCCAATACCAATTCACGCTGCAGGCGGCGGGCCCTGGGGAACTGTCGACCTGGACCCCCGTTCTGGTGGCGCATCTGCGCGCCCAGCCGGAATTTGCGGATGTGACCAGCAATCAAGCGGACAATGGCCTGGCGGCCTCGGTGATCATTGATCGCGACAGCGCCGCACGTTTCGGCATCAGCGTCGGCACCGTCGACAATGCCCTGTACGACGCCTTTGGCCAGCGCATCGTCTCGACGATATTCACCCAGGCCAACCAGTACCGCGTGATCATCGAGGTCGACCCTTCACTGCAGCGCTCGCTGCAGTCGCTCTCCTCGATCTATGTGCCCTCCGCCGGCGGCGGTCAGGTGCCGCTGTCGGCCATTGCCTCCGTAACTGAGGACACCCGCCCGCTGCTGATCAACCACCAGGCGCAGTTCTCGGCCAGCACCATATCGTTCAATCTCGCTCCGGGCACTTCCCTGGGCGCGGGTGTCAGGGCCATCGAGAGCGCAGAGCGGGCCGTCGCCCTCCCCGCCAGCATCACCACCACCTTTCAGGGGGCGGCGCTCGCGTTTCGGAACAATCTGGCCAACGAGCTGCTGCTGCTACTGGCTGCCGTGGTGATCATGTACATCGTGCTGGGGGTGCTCTATGAGAGCTTCATCCACCCGATTACGATTCTCTCGACGCTGCCCTCGGCCGGCATTGGGGCGCTGCTGGCGCTCATGCTAGCCGGCGACGAGATGACGATCATCGCCGTGATTGGCATCATCCTGCTGATCGGCATCGTCAAGAAGAATGCCATTCTGATGATCGACTTCGCCATCCATGCCGAGCGGGTCGAGGGCAAGTCACCGCGCGAGGCAATCTATCAGGCCTGCCTGCTGCGCTTTCGGCCGATACTCATGACCACCGTGGCGGCGATGTTCGGCGCGCTGCCGCTGATGTTCGGCACCGGCACCGGCTCGGAACTGCGCAACCCGCTCGGAGTGAGCATCGTCGGCGGTCTGGCAGTCAGCCAGGTGCTGACGCTATTTACGACCCCGGTCATCTACCTCGCTTTCGATCGGCTTGCACAGCGTAGACGCCGGCAACCATGAACCTCTCGGCACCGTTCATCGCCCGCCCCGTGGCCACTACCCTGTTCACGCTGGGCGTGGCCTTGGCGGGGGGAGCGGCCTTCAGCCTGTTACCCGTGGCGCCGCTCCCCAAGATCGACGCGCCTGCCATCTTTGTTTCGGCATCGCTCCCCGGGGCCAGTCCCGAAGTGATGGCCAGCAGCGTCGCCACGCCGCTCGAACGGCACCTGGGCGCCATTGCGGATGTGGACGATATGACCTCCACCAGCAGTGTGGGCAGCACCAACATCCAACTGACCTTCGGCATCGACCGCGACATTGACGGCGCGGCGCGTGATGTTCAGGCGGCGCTCGTCGCTGCGCACGCCGACCTGCCCTCTTCCCTGACGAGCAATCCGTCGTATCGCAAGGTCAACAGCTCGAACTTTCCCATCCTGCAGCTCGCCATGACCTCGGACGTGCTCACCCAGGGCCAAATTTACGATGCCGCCGATGCCGTGGTGTCCCAGCGCTTGTCGCAGATCAAAGGGGTCGGCAGTGTCAATGTGGCCGGCAGTGCGCTGCCGGCGGTGCGGGTCGAGATCAATCCACTGACGTTGTCAAAGTACGGCATCGGGCTGCAGGACATCCGCGCGGCGATCTCCAATGCTAACGCTAACGCCCCGAAGGGCGCGATCGAGACTGCGGCGCTGCATTACCAGATCTACACCAATGACAACGCGCGTACCGCGGCCGACTATCGCTCGCTCATCATCGGCAACCGCGGCGGTTCCACTGTGCGCTTGGGCGATGTTGCCCAGGTGCTCGACATCCAGGATGGTGCGACCGAGAACGTTCGCAACTACGGCCTGTACAACGGCAAACCTGCCGTGCAGGTGCAGATATTGCAGCAGCCGGGCGCCAACATCATCAGCGTCGTCGACGCGGTCACGGCGGAAATTCCGCGGCTGAAGAGCTTGATCGACCCCAAGATTGACTTGGCCGTCACCAACGACCGCTCGGTGACCATCCGCGCTTCACTCCACCAGGTGGAGCGTACGCTGGTGCTGGCAATTGCGATGGTGATCCTGGTGGTCTACATATTCCTGCGCGGCGCCCGTGCCGCGATGATTCCCGCGGTGGTCGTGCCGGTGTCGCTCATCGGCACCTTTGGTGCCATGTACCTGCTCGGCTACAGCCTGAACAATTTCTCACTGATGGCACTGACCATCGCCACGGGCTTTGTGGTCGACGATGCCATCGTGGTCATGGAGAACACCACGCGCCACATCGAGGCGGGAATGGGGCGTCGGGAGGCGGCATTACTGGGTGCGCGCGAAGTCGGCTTCACGGTGCTGTCGATGAGCCTGTCGCTGATTGCAGTGTTTGTTCCCTTTCAGCTGATCGGCGGCATCATCGGCAAGTTGTTTCGCGAATTCACCGTCACACTGACGATCGCCATCCTAATCTCGCTGGTCATCTCTCTGACCACGACGCCCATGATGTGTGCGCGTTTGCTGGGGCGGGAACAAGCACGTCCGCCCGGTGGCTGGGGCGCGGCCTTTGAGCGCTCTTTTTCGGCCGTGCGGCGCCGCTACGAGCGCTCACTGGACTGGTCGCTCGACCATGGCCGGCTGATCATACTGATCTTGCTGCTCACCATTGGGCTGAACGTCTATCTGTATGTCGTGGTGCCCAAGGGATTCCTGCCGCAGCAGGATACTGGCCAGCTGCGCGGAGCAATCCGCGGCGATGCCTCGGCGTCGTTCCAGTTAATGAAAGGCAACCTCAAGCAGGTCGTGGACATCATCCGCCGCGATCCGGCCGTGGCGACAGTGGTGGGTTCGGTCGGCGGCGGTGGGCCTGGGCGTGGGGGCGGTAGCTCAGGAGCAAGCGGAAGCGTCAGTGTGTCCCTCAAACCCCTTGCGGAGCGTCACGAGTCGGCGGATGGCGTGATTGCGCGCCTGCGACCCAAGATGGCGCAGGTCGCAGGTGTGCAGGCTTTTCTGCAGGCGGTACAGGACCTCGGCGCCGCGGGAGGCGGACGGTCGGCGAATGCGCAATATCAATACAGCCTGTTGGGTGACGATCTGAGCGAGCTGCGCACGTGGTCGGCACGATTGCGCAAGGCGCTGCAGGAGGTGCCGGAAGTGACCGATGTGGACACCGACACTCAGCCCGGCGGCCTGGAAACCGATCTGATCGTCGATCGAGACGCCGCCTCGCGGCTCGGGTTGACCGTCGCTCAGATCGACAACGCGCTCGGCGAGGCCTTTGCGCAATCCCAGGTGTCGACCATTTACAACCCATACAGTCCGCAGCAGTACCACGTCGTGATGGAAGTCGCCCCGCAGTTTTGGCAAAACCCTGACAGCCTCAATCAACTCTACATAAGTACCTCGGGCGGATCGGTTAGCGGTACTCAGGCCACCCAGGCGGTGGCGGGCACGACCGTGCTCAAGCCCACCGCCGGTGCCGCCGCCGCGCCGAGCTCTGCGGCCGAGGACATTGCCCGCAACGCCGCCGCCAATTCTCTGGCCAATGCCGGTCGCGGCAATACCTCTACCGGTGCAGCGGTGAGCCTCAGTCGCGAGGCCGTCGTGCCCTTCTCGGCCTTCAGCCATTTCGCCACCGGCACCACCCCACTCACGGTGAACCACACCGGCACCTCGGCGTCCACCTCCATTGCCTTCAACCTCCCGGAAGGCGAATCACTGAGCACCGGCCTGGCGGCCATCGACCGAACCATGAGGCAGATCCACGTGCCGACCACAATACGTGGCGGGTCCTATGGCACAGCGCGCCTGTTTCAGCAGAACACCAGCAGTGAGCCCCTGCTCCTGTTGGCGTCATTCGCGGCCATCTACGTGGTGCTGGGCATACTCTACGAAAGCTACAGCCATCCGCTGACGATTTTGTCGACCCTGCCCTCAGCCGGGGTCGGCGCCTTGCTGGCACTGATCGCAACCGGGAATGAATTTAGCCTGATCGCTTTTATCGGCATATTGCTGCTCATCGGCATCGTCAAGAAGAACGCCATCATGATGGTCGACTTTGCCATCGACGCGCAGCGCCACAAGGGACTCGAACCCCGCGCCGCGATCGCGCAGGCCTGCTCCCTGCGGTTCCGGCCCATCCTGATGACCACCTGTGCGGCCATCGCGGGTGCGCTACCGCTAGCTCTGGCCTCGGGTGATGGGACCGAGATGCGCCGGCCCCTCGGCATATCGGTCATTGGAGGACTGCTGGTCAGCCAATTGTTGACGCTCTACACGACGCCGGTGGTTTACCTGTACGTCGATCGGCTACGCGCGCGATGGGCGCGCCGCTCGAAGCGGCCGGAAAACGCCTCGGGCCTCGGCCAAGGGGCGGCTCAGCCCCTATAGGAGCACGGCGCGCACCAGCGCATCGCCGGTATCGGCGGTAGCGGTCGGCCGCAGGGGCGTGCTGTGAGTCACCGGCCCTCGATCAGTGGGCGTCAAAGAATGCTTTCACTGCACTGAGGCAGAACGGCGGGACCAGACCGGCGTGATAGGCATCGAGCACCGCCGCATCTCCCCCATCGGTGGCGCCTCCCAGCACGGCGTTGGCGCGTACCAGGCCCTCAGCGACAGCAAACCCGGTTTTGGCAGTTCCGTAGGGATCGCCGCTGGCGACGGGCGAGTCGATGTCCAGGATTACGGGTGCGACCGCTGGAGGACGGGACACCCAGTAATTCTGCATCAACGTAGTGTTGAAGTAGAACACCTCGGGATCAGAATTCCCGCCGCAGAGGATGGTGGGTGCCGAGGGCGACCAGTTGCGCAGGTCGTTCGCCTTGAGATGAATGCGGAATGTGTTAGTCGGATTGGCGGGCGGAAGCCCATCGGTCAGGGTCGGGAATCCGCCGTCGGGTGCCGCCAGCGCATCGTCTAGATAGGCGCCGCGAAAGGTGTTGGAAACCAGATAATCGGTCCCGAACCCCGCAGCGAAGATGCCTGCCAGATTCGCCGGCAGCACTGCGGGAGTGTAGATGGCATAGGCGGGAGTCGGCGGAACGATGTCAAATGCTGCCACCGGAAACTTGCCTTCCGCCTGGAGCTCGCTCACCGCGACCGTGCCGGGCAATAAACCCTCGATGGTGGGGGCATATTTGGCCGCGAACGCATCGGTCGGGGTTGAGTAAATATCTCCATAGGCTTTCTGGTACGCGACAATGACCAGTGCCAGACTCTTTGCACCGCTGTTGTTGACCTGGCCTTCGAATATGGCATCGGCGAAGGCGGACATCGTATATGGACCGGACATCGGCCCGGACGCGGTCACAGTCATCCCCGCCGCCTGCATGGCGCTGTGCGTCGCCATGGCGACGTAGCCGCCCTCCGAATATCCGGTGATGAACAGTTTGCCTCCATCCACGGAGCCTGGAACCTCGGCCGTCGGGAGCGACGCGCGCGTGGCGGTGAGCGCATCGATCATGTCCTTGGATTGCTGATCGGCGATAAGGTACGGGTGATAGTCGAGCGTCGAGATGTCATAGCCGACCTCGTTCGGGGCCACGACGATGTAGCCCTCGGCCGCGAACACCGCAGCGAGCACCATGCCCTCGCCATTGCCGGTGGTCGCGAATTGACTGATATCGTAGTTTCGGTCGGTAGTCGTACCGTGAGCGTATTCAACGATCGGGCGGGCGCCGGTACAGCGGCTGTCGGTGCCGCTGGGTATCATGACGGCGCCGGAGGCAACGGTGAGATTCCCTGCCGGATCCACGGTCTCGTACTCCAGGTGATACACGGTAATGGTGCAAATCGGTGTGTACGCGAGCTGGAGAAAAGTCTGGCCGAGCTCATTGCCACCCAGGATTGTCAGCAGGTCGGTGGGCGCATAGGTGCCCACTTTCATGGGGGGGCCGTTGACGACATCGCCACGCTGCACAACGGGCGTCATCGGCGCTGTGGTGGTGGAGTCGTTCTTTCCACCGCAGGCACAAAGCGCTGCGGCAGCCACCACGCCGCATAGGATTCGCTGGGTAAAATTCATCCGGTCATTCTCCGCACCTGCGCCGAAAGCGGTGTCAGACAACGTCTGATGCGCGGCTTCCGCGCTGCCGATTCGCTTTGATTGCCCATCGCGAGGGCGCGCGTTAGTCGCAGGGCGTGAGTGCCGCGCGAATTGGTCCCCGGCTCGCGGCAGCGCGAATTGGAAACCGGGCGGGACAACAATCAACAACAAACCCCGGACTCGCCGGGTCTGTGTTCTCACATTTCCGTGAACAGTAATATTATATAAATAAGTAAGTTACGATATTTTATTAAAGTACTGTGTCATTAGAATCGCCGGTGTGGATTGCATAGCTTTCGGATGCGGCATGCCTTGCGCCGGCGGGTTTTCGGGATTTCGGCATCCTGAGATTTATTCCGACGGCCTGCATCCAAGGCGAATGCTGCTCCGTAGAGAAGGTGAACAGCCCACCTCGTTACAGGAGTACATAAATCATGAACCGATACGGTCTCTGGATCGGCGCGGTGGCCGCAATGGCCACCCTGCCGCTTACCGCACTTGCTTCCAGTCACCGCGAAGCACCTTTGATCGCCGGCATGCCCAGAGTGGATGGCGCCGATTTCTATATGTTTCGCAGCTACGAAGCGGGCAAAAGCGACTACGTCACCCTGATTGCCAACTACGCTCCGCTGCAGGATTCTTACGGGGGACCCAACTATTTTTCCCTTGATTCGACCGCTCTCTACCAGATCCACGTCGACAATAACGGCGACGCGAAGCCGGACATGACCTTCAGGTTTCGCTTCACCAATACGTACAAGAATCTCACGGTCAACGCCAACGGCAAGAACGTCGCGGTACCCTTGATCAACATCGGTCCCGTTTACGCCAGTGGCCGGAATCTCAACCTCACGCAGAGCTACACCTTAGAGCTGGTGAGCGGCGATCCCACCACGGGTATGGTTCAGCCGATCGGCAACGCCACATCGGGCGGCAGCACCTTTTATAAGCCGATCGACAACATTGGAAAGAAGTCCATAGCGAACTATGCGGCCTATGCGCAGAACTTCGTATATGACATTACGATTCCAGGCTGTGCTAAAGCCGGTCGCGTATTCGTCGGTCAGCGCAAGGACGGATTTGTCGTCAACCTCGGCGAGATCTTCGACCTGGTGAACACCAATCCTGCGGGCGCGCGCGATGCGGAACCCAATACCATCGCCGATAAGAACGTTACCTCCATCGCTCTGGAGATCCCCAAGACCTGCTTGGTGCGAGGCAATGATCCGGTCATTGGCGGATGGACTACCGCGAGCCTGCCCGCGGGCACCGGTGGCGGATGGACCCAGGTTTCTCGTCTAGGTATGCCGCTGGTCAATGAAGTGATCATCGGGCTGCCGGACAAGAACAAATTCAATGCCAGTCAACCCAGCGGCGACGGTCAATTCATAAACTATGTGACCAATCCGTCATTGCCCGTGCTGCTCAACGCGCTCTTTGGCGGTGCCGCGCTGGTACCCCAATCCCCGCGCAACGACTTGGTCACGGCCTTTCTGACCGGCGTCAAGGGCTTGAACCAACCACTGAAAGTCACACCCTCGGAAATGCTGCGCTTGAATACGGCCGTCGCCGTGACCCCGCCGGGCTCGCAGAACGATCTGGGCGTGCTGGGCGGCGACGACGCTGGCTATCCCAACGGTCGCAGGCCTTACGACGATGTCGTGGACATTTCATTGCGAGTCGCCATGGGAGCGCTCTGCGGGGCGATCGGCAATTGTGGGTCTCAGACCCGTGATCCCAACAATGGCATTCCCTATACGGACGGCGCGCGTGCGGCGGGTCCTGACGCGGCACACAGCCACGTGACCGGTGCAATTACGGCCACGGATACCTACCTCGACAACTTCCCGTACCTGCAGGTGCCGTTCCCGGGATCGCCCAACGGTGTCGCGGACTAGGCCATCACGGAATCCCAAGGAAGGCTCGTGCAAAGCAGCGCCTCATGGAGTCCGGCGGCGGCACCCGGACGCCCCAGCCGCATGCGCCTGACGATGCGCTGGCGGCAGGGCCGAGGGGCACCTTGTCGGCGCGGCTCCCAGGGCAGCACAGGGTGGCGGGGCACTGGATCCCGCGCCACCTTGTGCCCTGCCTTGGCGGCCCTGGCACTGATCCTGTGGAGTACCCAGGTCGCCGCCCTGCCCTACGTGCCGACCCAGGACAGCGAAGTGCTCGAACGAGTGGCGGCACGCAGTGCCCTGGATCGCCTGGAGCCTCTGCGGCGCACGGTCGCAGCGAATCCTCGCAATTTGTCCGCGGCCCTCGAACTGGCCCGCGGATACCTGCAGATCGGCCGCGCAACGGGAGATCCGCGGATCATTGGCTACGCGCAAGCCGCACTCTTGCCCTGGTTGCACGACGAGCAGGCTCCTGAGCCGGTGCTGGTGCTGCAGGCGACCGCGCTCCAGAACCAGCACCAGTTCGCGGCGGCCATGACACTCCTCGACCGGGCGGTGCAGCTCAATCCGAGTGACCCGCAGGCCTGGCTGACGCGCGCCACCATCTATGCGTTGCGCAATGATCTGCCCGATGCGCGCCGTGCCTGCGCCAGGCTCACTCGCACCGCCGACACGCTGGTGGCCCTCGCCTGCCTGACTGGGATCGACAGCCGCAACGGTCGCCTGAGTGCGAGCTTCGAGGCGCTGCAGCGTGTGTTCGCCAACGAAGCCGGCTTGCCGGTGGAGTTGCGCGTTTGGATTTTGACGCAGCTGAGCGACATGGCTGAACGACTGGGGAACGACCCCGCTGCGCAGCAGTATCTGCAGGCGGCGCTGCAGGCGGCACCCGACGACGGCTATTGTCTGGCCGCCTACGCCGACCTGCTGATCCGTGAACGTCGCTATCCGGCAGTGATTGGCCTGCTTGCCGGTCGCGAAGCCCAGGACAATCTGTTGCTCAGGCTGAGCATCGCCGCTCAGGGGCTGGGTAGTCCCGAGTCTCGGCGCTGGTCGGACATGTACGCGGCCCGTGTGCAGGCGGCGCAGCGTGACGGCGACGTCGCGCACCTGCGCGAGCAGGCAATATTCGCGCTGGATGTTCAGCACGACTCGGCACGCGCATTGCAAATCGCGGCCAGAAACTGGGAGCAACAACGCGAACCTGCGGACGTGCGCATCTACGCGCGCGCGGCTCAGGCGACGAACCGGTCCCCGCAGGGCGAGTGGCACGAGGCCAAGCTGCGGCAGTGGCTGGCAGCGACGCATTACGAAGATGCGACGCTGGCCGGGACGCCGCGATGAACAGGAGATGTCGGATCCTCATCGCAGCGCTGCTGTTATGCGGCGCCGGAGTCAGTCAAGCCCACAAGCTGTCCGACAGCTATCTGTCCTTGCGCCAAATGGACAGCGGCACCGAGTTTGCTGGCCAGTGGGACATTGCGTTGCGCGACCTGGACTATGCCGTTGGGATAGACAGCAATCACGACGGCGCGATCACCTGGGGTGAGCTCAAGGCCTCCGAGCAGCAGGTCATTAACTACGCGTTCGGACGACTGCAGGTGGAATCCATCGCTCGCGGGGATCGGGAAAACTGTCCACTGCGACCGGCGCAGATGCTCGTGGATGAGCACGTGGACGGTCACTATGCGGTGCTGCGTTTTACCGCCAATTGCCGGTTTCGGCCCGCCCAGCTCGCGCTTCATTATGCGCTGCTCTTTGACCTGGACCCGACGCACCGCGGGTTATTGCAGATAACCGCCGGCCGTGCGAGTCAGGCGGCCGTACTGCCGCGCGAGGCCCCGACCGTGGCCATCAATCTGGAATCGCCCCAGCGCTGGCAGCAATTTACGGAATTCCTCACTGAAGGCGTATGGCACATCTGGAAGGGCTTCGATCACATCCTATTTCTGCTCACGCTGCTGTTCCCAGCGGTCATTGTGTATCGCAACGGCCGCTGGGAGGCCCGAGGGTCATGGCAGGCATCCGCAATAGATATCCTCAAGGTGGTAACGGCATTTACAGTGGCACATTCCCTGACGCTCTCGTTGGCGGTGCTTGGTCTGGTTCGCCTACCGAGCCGCCTGGTGGAGTCCACCATCGCGGCCACGGTGTTGCTGGGCGCGCTGAACAATCTGGTGCCCGTCGTGCTCGAGCGCCGCTGGTTGGTGGCGTTCGTGTTCGGGCTGGTTCACGGCCTGGGTTTCGCCTCGGTGTTGGCGGACTTGGGGCTGCATGCAACCAACCTCGCGCTGGCGCTGGTGGGCTTCAATTCCGGCGTCGAACTCGGCCAGTTCGCCATCGTGATGCTATTCCTGCCGCTCGCCCTGCTGCTTCGCGATACGGCCTTCTACCAGCGGGTTTTTGTACCGGTGGGCTCGGGCGTGATTGGCGTTGTTGCCGCGGTATGGTTAATCTCCCGCGCATCAGGCCATGCAGGTTAGCCCGTGGGCATGCCGGAACCCGACAACGCTGAAATCGAGTCCTTGCTGGCTCGCTGTGCCTCGCAAGAGCATAAGGCACTCGAGGAATTGTATCGCCAGCTGTCCCCGTTTCTGTTGGCCCTGCTGCTGCGCATGCTGCGAACCCGCGACCTCGCCGAGGATGCGCTCCAGGACGTGTTCGTGCGTGTTTGGCGCCAGGCGGGACAGTTCGAGGCGCAGCGCGGGCGCGCCCTAGCCTGGATTATCAGCATTGCCCGCTACCGCGCTATTGATATTCAGCGCGGCCGCAGGGACTGGATCGGCCTCGAGGCGGTGCCCGAGCCGTCCGTGTCACCCGCCCGAACCGAGTCCTCGCTGACGCAGCGCTCGCTCGAGCGCTGCCTGGAATTGCTGACCGGCGAGCAGCGGCATTGTTTGGTGCTGGCCTACCAGCAGGGGCTCACGCAGGACGTTATTGCTACGTCACTGGGGTATCCGCTCGGAACCGTCAAGAGCTGGGTACGCCGCGCGCTCTCTTCGTTGCGCAGGTGCCTCGGATCATGAACTACGAGCAGCCGGAATTGCGCGAGGAGCTTGCGGGCGCCTATGTGGTGGGGAGCCTGCGCGGCGCGGCGCGCGCGCGATTCGAGCGTGCCTGCGGCGCGAGCCACAGCCTGCGGGCGGCGGTGCGTCGCTGGGAGGACCAGCTCATGCCTCTGCATCAGGACTTGGTACCCACTACCCCGAGCGCCCGCGTCTGGGAGCACATCGCCCAGCGCACTCGCAGTCAGGCCCCTGCCGCTCGGCGCCGGCCACGCTGGCACTGGGCTCTAATCGGGGCATTGTCATTGAGCGTTCTTGTGGTGGTATCGATTCGGCTGCTCCATCCCCCATACCAGGTCGTGGCGGCCGTTGGTCAGGATAGACAGCATCCGCTGTGGAACATTTCGCGCTCCGCAGGTTCGGGCACACTGGCAATTCACGCGTTACAACAGGTCCAAAGCAATCCGCAGCAGGCGTATGAGCTTTGGGCACTGGCAAGCGACGGCAAGCCCCCGGTTTCGCTCGGCCTGCTGCCGAGATCCGGCACCATTGAGCGTCGATTGAGCGCCTCCCAGCGAGCGGCATTGGTGAATGCAAAACACCTCGCGGTCAGTCTGGAACCTGCGGGCGGCTCACCTACCGGGAGCCCGACCGGCCCGGTGCTGTACGTGGCGGAGCTGCGCCAGTCGGGCTGATTTGCGGAACGGCCCGATCGGCCGCCGGAACCTCGATAGCAATGCCCGGGAAGCGGGAGCCGGGCCAAAGCACGACCAGGCTAGGTGGTATTGCTGGCGCCGTGAACAGGCGCCCCGCCGTCCCGCGCATTTTCGTAGCGCTTGCCCAGCAGGTAGGCAACCGGAAACCACGCCGCCGAAGCGATGACGCCGAAGATCGCCAAGCCCGTCACACCGTAAGGAAGCACGGCGGCGCTGATCCACGCGGCGCTGAAATCACCAAACCGGTACACCACGGTGTCGATAACGTTCTTGGCCTTGTAGCGGCTTTCCTGGTCAACGACGGTAAAGAGCATCTCGCGAGTAGGTTTGGCGACGGCGTACTCGGCCACGCGCCGGAAGATCTGGATGCCCCCAAGCACCATCAGCACCGGCGAGAAGGCCATCGCAAGAAAGGCAATCACCATGATGATCGGATTGAGCAGCAAGCCAGCGCCGACTCCAAAGCGCGCGATGAAGCGTCCGGTGCCAAAGAGTTGGATGAACACCGCGCAACCGTTGACCGCCAGATCGATCATTGCATAGACCTGGGTGCGCGCCTCCCGGCTCTTAAACGCCTTGGTGATCAGATCACCGAGCTGGAAATACACGATGGTCGAGATCCAGGTCATTAACAGCAGGAACAGCGCCACCAGCAACAGGTAACGTGAGCGCAGCAGCAACCTAAAGCCGTCAAGGGCAGTGCCCGAGAGCCGATGCTCGAGGGTGGTGCGCTGCACCTCGGGAGCGGCGGCCAGGAGCTTCTGCTTTTCGCCGGCCAGCATGCGCACCACCAGCGCCGTCACGGCGAATCCGCCGGCCGCCGTGAGCAGGAGATTGTTGTTGCCGATTACGGTGGCCAGCGACGTCGCGACAGGCCGGTCCGACGATGCCGCCGACCGTACCGCCCGCGGCCACCAAGCCAAACAGCCGCTTGGCCTGGGGGCGCGAGAACAGATCGGCCATGAAACTCCAGAACACGGAAATGATGAGCATGTTGAAAGTGCTCACCCAAACGTAAAAACCCGCCGCGACCCAGCGATCTTGGTCGTGGCGGCTGACAAACATCCCGTAGAAAGCCAGGATCGACAGCGCTACGAAGCCGTATACCCAGGGCAAAAAGCTCGACAGCTTGACGCGTGAGGCCAGACCCGAATACAGGGGCGCAAACACCAGGCTGGCCAACAACGTGACCGTGAACAGCTCCTGCAGATGAGCCACGCCGTAGACCGTGCCCATGGCGTCGCGCACCGGTTTGATCACCGAGTAGCTGCCAAACAGAAAGAAGAAGTACAGCATGCTTAAGGCCACTGCCCGCACTTCGTAGGGTTCCACGGCGGCGACCTTTCCGAACAATCGCGCCGCCGGAGAGGAGCCGGGCAGTCCTGATCGGGTGTTGGGACTCATGGAACTCCTTGAATGACCTTGGGGGTCTCCGCGCCGCGGGCGGTGGACCCGCGACGGCGTAGTTTTTCATAGTTGTGACCGAGGTGGGCAGCGGCTGCTCCCCAGAGGACCGAGGCGCCGACGCCGACCGCCACCGCTCCTCCCAGCCCGTACCCGAGGGAACGCAGTCCCGCCTGCATCCAGGCGGAACTGACATCTCCAAACCGGTAAACGACGGTATCGATCAGGTTCTTCGCCTTGTAGCGGTCACTTTGTTCCACCACCGTAAAGCAAATCTCGCGGCTGGGTCGCGCGATGGCGTATTGCGCCACGCGCCGGACGACTTGCAACCCCTGAATCATGAGCAGCGTCGGGGACAGTGCAGTGGCGAAGAAGGCGACAACCATCAGCAGCGGATTGAGGATCAGGCCCGCGACCACCCCGAACCGCTGCACAATCCGGCCCAGCCCAAAGATCAGGATCGCGGCCGTGCAGACGTTGACCACCAAGTCGATGTCCGCAAGAGCCTGCGCGCGACTGGCCACCGCCGCATAGCTGCGCGCAACCACGTCGGTTTGCAGAAAATAGGCGACGGTGTTAACCCAGGTCATCAGCAGCATGAACGCCGCCTGACTCAGGGCGTAGCTCGAGCCGAATAGTTGCCGGAATCCCTCCAGCGCGCCCCCGCTTAGACTGTGATCGAGCGTCGACTGCTGCGCGTTTTGATCGCCCGAACGTAGTTGCTCCTTTTCGCGCATCAATAGGTGAATCAGCGCAATAACCACGCCAAAGCCGGCCGCCGCAAGCAGCAACATGCCGCCAATGCCCAGGCTGCTGACCAAAAATCGCGTCAGCAGCGGGCCCGTGATCGCCCCCAATTCCCCGCCCGCGGCAATATAGGCAAACAGACGGGTGGCCTGCTCGGGTGAGAAGACATCGACCATCAGGCTCCAGAACACGGAGATCATGAACAGGTTGGCAACGCTGAACCAGACGTAGTAGCTGCCGCCAACCCACCGGCTCTCGGGTGCGAGCCGAAACAGCACCACAAAAAGGACCAGATTGCACAGCCAGAACCAGAATACCCCTGGGAGCAAACGGGTCAGCCTGACTTTCGAAGCCAGCGCAGAGAATAGTGCGGAGCCGACCAAAGTGCCGACAAAGGTGGCGGTAAACAGCTGCTGTAATTGGCCCACACCGTAGATCGTCGCGATCGTGTCGCGCAGCGGGCGCAGAATGTAATAGCTGCCAAGCAGCACGAAATTGCAGCCAAATGCGAGCGCCAGCGCGCGCCGCTCGCGCGGTGCCACAGTCATGGCGGCTGAGGCACTGCGGGCGAGGCTCTGTGGCAGTGCGCGCTCATTCCAAATTGATTACCACTTTCCCCCGGGCGTGACCGGCCTCGAGGTACTTGATGGCCTCGGCGGTTTCACTTAATTTGAATTGACGATCGATCACCGGGGTGATCTTGCCTTCCTGCAGGAGTTGGCGCAAATAGTCGAGGTCCGCATGATTCAGGTGGGCCAGGAAAAACCCCATCTTCTGGCTGACAAAGGGGGCCAACAGCGCGGTCTTCAGTGTATCCGCCATGGGGCCGAGCCACGATCCGCCACCCAGCCCTCCCACGGTGACCAGCGCCCCGTGCGGCGTGAGCACGCGTCGATACTCCGATGCTGAGTGGGTGCCGACGTTATCGACGATGACATCATATAGTTGGGTTCCCTTGGTGAAATCCTCACGGGTGTAATCGATCACGTGATTCGCGCCGATCGACTGAACCAGGGCAAGATTCCTGGTGCTGCACACGCCGGTGACCTCCGCGCCCATGACCTTGGCCAGTTGCACGGCGAAGGTACCTACCCCGCCCGACGCGCCGTTGATCAGCACCTTTTGTCCTGGCTGAACTTTGCCCTGGTCGCGCAGGGCCTGCAGCGCGGTGATGGCGGCTATCGGTACCGCCGCGGCCTGCTCAAAGGTGATATTCGGAGGCTTTAGTGCCACCGAGCCTTTGCCGCGAACTGTCACATACTCCGCGAAGGCGCCATCGGCACCGCCGAAAATTTCATCGCCCGGCTTGTACTCAGTGACATCCTTGCCCACCGCCTCGACCGTGCCGGCGAAGTCAACGCCCAAGCGTATATCCTTGGGCGCGCCAATTCCGGCCATCGGCCGCATGATGTACGGCTTGCCGCGCATGTAATGCCAGTCCAGCGGATTGACCGACGCGGCGTGGACTTTGACTAGCATGCGGTCGGCGGCGGGAACGGGTTTTGCTTGATCCTCGAGCTTGACGACCTCGGGCGAGCCGTAGCAACGATAGACGACGGCTTTCATGGAGTTCGGCCCGCCGGCTGGTCCGGCGGCGGCGGCGCACGGGGAATCGTGGCTGAGCAGCAACGCGAGCACGGTCAGCGTTGCCACCAGCACCACCAGAACGGTAACCAGCACTTTTTTTCCACGACTCATTCTTGTGGCTCCTGTCTGTGACGACCAAATAACGGCTTAGGAAAGTTCGATAGGGGAACTGATTGGAAGGGCAGCACGAAGTGAGTCACTGTATTGGCAACTGGCGGCGCTCCAGCCAAAGGATCGACGCCAATATGCGGTTTCGCGCGTGTCGTTCTGTGCCGTCGATCGGCGCACGATGGTAGCCCTATGGCGGAAGAAAGTGAATCGCCGCTGCTTGGCGGGGCAGGCCGGGAACTTCCGCAGACTTTAGGCGTATAAACTGAAGACGACTCTGGAAACCTGGAGCGCAGCCATGAACAGCATTCTCCGACATTCCATGTCCAGAAGGCAGGCCGTGCATGCGGTGTTGGCAGCGGGCGTGACCCTGGGATTGCCGCGCCTGACGTGGGCCGACGCCGCGGCCTAGGCCTCCCCCGTGACGAAGCTGATACCGAGCAGCGGTGAAAGAGTACCGGCGGTGGGGCTGGGCACGGATAAGTTCCGCACTGATGCGCGGGCCGCCATACAAGCCGAAATCAAGCGCATGCTCGACATGGGTGGCACGGTCATCGATACCGCCGCCGCCTATGGAGACAGTGAGGCGATAATCGGTGATGCCTTGGCGGCGCTGGGGGTTCGTAACCGCGTGTTCCTCGCCACCAAGTTGACCGCGGGCGAATCGCCGAGGGGCGGTCGCGGGCGGCGAGGCAAGTTTTAAGCGCTCTCTCGAGCGGCTGAGAACCGAGCGCATTGATCTGCTGCAGATCCATAACCTCGATGGTGTCGATGAGCTAATGCCGACACTTCAGAAATGGAAGCAGGCCGGAAAAATTCGCTACCTCGGCATCACCACCTCGCGCGTCGCTCAGCATGGCCGCATGGCTGAATATATGCGCAAGTACCCCCTCGACTTTATCCAGGTCGACTATTCGCTCGCGAATCGCGACGCGGCAGCCAACGTGCTGCCGCTTGCGTTGGAACGTAAGGTGGCCGTGCTCGCCAACATACCGTTTGCGTTCGGCATGCTCCTCAGTCAAGTGCAGACGCGCGCGCTGCCCGACTGGGCGGGTGCCATCGAGGTCACAACCTGGAGCCAGTTTTTGCTCAAGTACGTGATCTCACATCCCGCCGTGACCTGCACGATACCGGGCTCGACGCAGGTCGCACACCTTGAAGACAATCAGCGAGCCGCGTACGGGCGCCTTCCGGACGAGGCGACGCGACGCAAGATGGAGCAATTCTGGGACGCGGCCTGAGATCCTACGCGAGCGATTCTCGGTGAGCCGGCCGGCCACTCACTCCCACGACGCTGACTTGTGGCAGGCCACAATTTCGATCGACCGCCTTCCGCTGTCTGGCGGGTCACTAAGTTTCGAAAAATCAATATAATAGAGTGCTTATGTTAAGTGACTTGTAGCCCCAGGGATTCGGTGCCGCTGCGCTCTTCCGGCGCTTGCGCTGATATCTTAAACAGCAAATCCATGATCGCACTGTCGTGCGGGCTCGCCGACCCGCCGGCCCGGAGGCGATTCCCTGAGGCAGCCCAATTCTTGTAACTTACGGCCGGACTAAACCTCTCACATGGAATGTATGCATGAGATTAACTTCGATTGCCCTGCTGTGCGTCATCGATGCACTAAGCAGCGCACAAGCCGCCGACCAGTACGACACCGAGGCAATTCGCGAAGCCGTGCAGATCACTGCGACGCGCGAGCCAGAGCCCGTTGACAAGGTACCAGCCTCGATCTCCATCGTCACCGGCGAGGAACTGCGGTCGCGTGGGGCAAACTGACCTGCGCACGGCGCTGTCGCTGATCAGCGGCGTGGAGGGCACCCCAGGCGGGGATGGCGGTCCGGCGGGCACCGTACCGGCGCTTTGGGGCTTGCGGGAAGCCGACGCTTTCCTGCTGGTGGTCGACGGCGTGCCATGGGGCGGAGCCTTTAACCCAGCGACACCCTCGATCGATCTCACTGGTGTAGAACGCATTGAGGTGCTGCGTGGTGCGGCGCCCACGACCTATGGCGCGACCTCGTTCGTCGGAGTGATACAAGTTATTCACTATGCGGCGGGCGCCACGCCCGGATTCGCGGGCATATCCGCGGCGTCATACGGCGGCTATGGGATTTCCGGGGGCGGAAATCTTCCCGGACTGGGAAATTATCAGCAATCGCTAACGGCCAACATTGAAAAGCACGGCTATGCCGAAGATCGCACCGAATTCGAGCGCTACCACGCGTTGTATCGTGGTCGTAGCGACTTGGGGTTCGCCACCTTTCACGTGGATGCCGACGTGTCGGTTCTGCCGCAGGATCCATCGGGCAATCTGCTGTTGCGCGACGGTGACATACTCCACAACGAATTGCCGATTGATGCGAACTACAATCCCGCCGGCGCCAAGCTCGATCAACAGCGGTACGCACTGAACCTGGGCCTCGATGGAGTCAAATTCACTTGGCGACTGGTCCGTCATCGTGTCGGGGACCCGGACGCTCAACGACATTTTGCGAGGTTTCCTGCGCGGGAACGCGTTCTCCGATCCGCCAGACGCCGGGGTGGGTGACGGTCTGCAGGCCGATGGATATTCGCAAAGTACCGCCATCACCGACGTCTACTTTGACGCGCACGTTGGCCGCTCGCTGTCCCCGGAACTGCGCCTGACCTACGGCGTGGACTACATGTACGGCTATGGCTCCGAGAATGCGGTCAATTTCGGCTATTGCGTCGACACCAACGGTCACGAATATGCTTGCGACGGAGCCCACCATCCCGATGAGTTGGTCTATTCGGACGACCAGCGAGGATTCGCCGGAGCCTATACCCAGGTCGACTGGCAGCTACTTCCCACCATTGACGTGCTGGCGGGTCTGCGATTAAACAACACGCGCGAGACGGCCGATGGGGTGGCGATCGACAATACGGGCGCCGTACCGGCGGTCACCTTCGATGGCTCCGACGAGCGCACCACCACCCGCTTGAGCGGCAGTCTCGGAGTCAGCTGGAAATCATGGGTCTCCGGGAGTAATTCGCTGACGTGGTACGGGGATTATCGGAATACATTTAAGCCGTTGGCCATCGACTTCGGGCCCGAGGCCGAGGTTGATATCCTGGAGCCAGAGACCGGCGTCAGCTATGAGATTGGCGCAAAGACCCGGTTATTGGACGGGCGCCTCGATGTGGACGCCAGCGTGTTCCGGATGGATTTTAGGAACGGCCTGACCTACACGCTCGACGCGAACGGGCAATTTGGCCCCAGCAACAGTGGCGAGTCGCGCTTCCAGGGTTTCGAGATCGAAGCGCGCTATCAGTTGGCGCGTGACTGGCAGATTGCGGCGCACTACGCCGATCATGACGCGCGCTATGTGACTTTTACCGAGGGCGATGGTGTTGATGTGTCCGGCAACCGCATTGAGATGTCGCCCCGCCAGCTGGGCGGATTCGGCGTGATATACACGCCCTCCTCCGGGCTCAGCGGTTCGATCGTCGTGGACTATGTTGGTCCGCGCGAACTGGATGCCGCCAATACGTTGGCCACAGGAGGTTACACCACCGTCGATGCTTCCCTTGCGTACACGCTAAGCCATTACCATTTTCAATTAACGGGCCATAACCTCAGCAATGTGCGGGGCCCAGTGGCGAGTAGCGAATTAAATGAGTCCGTCACCGTGACGCAGACCGCCGGCTATTACCGGCTGCCTGCCCAGGCACTGGAATTTGAAGTGCGCTACGCGTGGTAGCCGCGGAGTCTTGATTTTCGCGCGGCAGCTCGGACCGAAACCTTGGATCGCGGCGAGGCCGCCGGGGGGCGCGCAAACCTGGCAAATTGCTCGCTGATGTTGCGAGCTACTTTCGCTTCCGTGCGTCGGTAGACCCGAATTAACGCGCGACCTGTTGGCGTGACAATGGCCCCCCCACCCTGCCGCCCTCCCCGAATGGCGAGCGAGGCGGGACTGGCAAGAGAGCGATTGAGGCTTTGCATTAACAGCCAAGCCCGGCGATAGCTCATGCCCATGTCGCGCGCCGCCTGCGACAGTGACCCCGTGCGCAGGATGCCTTCCAGCAGCTCGACTCTGCCCGGTCCTATAGCCAGTGTCGAGTCAAAGTAGATGCGAACCCGCACCGTAATGCGCGCCATGCGGCACCTCCCATCCTGCACACTTTAGCCGGGTAACGGCGGCAATGCACTAGGGGGTTGGCTGACTTGTCAGCTTGCTTCGAATGCCTCACGATATATTCGGTCGAATATAACGTGATATTGGGGAGATGGAGCATGCTGCGCCGCCGGTTTGGAGGTTTGGTCGCTGCTCTTTGGCTGTTGCCGTGTGTGGTGCACGGTGCCGGCTCGGCAGACATCGTAACAGTGTTCGCCGCCGCATCGCTTTCGGATGTGCTGCAGGCGCTTGGTTCGGAATACACGAAGGAATCGGGCACTAAAGTTGAGTTTTCCTTCGCCGCGACCTCGATGCTGGCCCGCCAGGTGGAGAGTGGCGCGCACGCCGATGTGTTCTTCTCCGCGGATCAGGAGTGGATGGACTACCTCGAGCAGCGTTCACTGATCCAGAAGGCCACGCGACGCAATATGCTCGGTAATCGGCTGGCCTTGGTCGCACCTGTCTCCAGCACCGTTCGGCTGCAGATCAAAGCGAATTTCCCGCTGCTTGCCGCACTTAAAGGAAGACGACTGGCCACCGGGGACCCGGATTCAGTCCCGGTGGGCCGCTACGCGCGCTCGGCGCTGACCAGCCTTGGGGTCTGGCAGGATGTGGCCGACCGCCTTGTGCGCGCCGATAGCGTTCGCAGCGCCCTCGCCTACGTGGCGCTCGGGGAAGTGCCGCTCGGGATCGTGTATGAGACCGATGCGCAGATCGACAAGCAGGTGCGTATTGTCGATCTGTTCCCGGAGAGTTCGCACCAGCCGATCAGCTATCCGATTGCCTTGACCAGCAGTGCCAACGCCAAGGCGGCGTCGTTTTTGGAATATCTGCGCGGGCCGTCAGCCACATCGGCGTTTGAAAGGTATGGCTTCATTGTCTTGCATTGACGTTCTATAGTCCGCACCATGAATCGATCCGCAAGACGGTGCAGCTACTTGTTGCCGTGTATTCTCGCGGCCACCGCGAGCCCCGTCTACGCCGCTGCCAGCGGTGCGACGGTGCAACAGCAACTCGCAACGATGCAAAAGGCACTCGAAGCGCAACAGGCCCAGCTCGCCGCCCAGCAACGCGAGATAGAAGCGCAGCGGGCCGAGATCGACGCCCTGTTAGGCCAACAGGCTGGCGCGCTGAGCCCCAAGCCGGACCCCGCCGTGGAGCAGCAGCAGGCGGCAATCAAGGCTCTGGAGCAGGCTGCGGCGCAGTCAAAAATAAGTGCCCAGGAACAACCGAAACTCTCTTTTGCCGGTGACCGGCCGACCGTTAGCAGTGCGGACGGTCGCTCCTCAATTTCGTTGCGCACACTGGTGCAGATGGATGCCGCGCACTACGATCAGAGCGCGCCCGGGACACAGGCCACTGATTTTCGCCGTGGCTCGGTGGGCGCGCCCCCGAATCGCGAGACGGATGCCGCTCGGGATCTGAGTGACGGCGCCTACTTCCGGCGGGCACGAATCGGCGTTGAGGGAGTCATCAACCGGGTCTTCACCTATAGATTTGTAACGGAATTTGGTGGCTCCGGCACTGAGGGACCCGCACGCATCAACGACGCGTGGATCGCCTACTCGGGGTTGGTTCCCTTTACCATCGAGTTTGGGGCATTCGCGCCCCCCGCAAATCTGGAAGACGGCACGACGCCCGATGAGCTGCTGTTCATTGAGCGTCCCTCGGCGGCAGAGCTGTCGCGGAGTCTGGGCGGCGCCGACGGACGCACTGGCCTCGCTCTGCGGTACAACGGGTCGCGCGCGCATGGGGTCGCTCACGCTTACAAGCCGTACCGTCGGTGACGCCGAAGTGTCAGATTCTCAATCGGCACTGGTCGGCCGCTTCGGCGGGCTGGTGGCTACCGGCGCGGATTTCAACCTGCATTTGGGCGCCAATGGGACCTACGTGATTCATCCTGCTGACCAGGGCGCATCCACGTCCGGCGCCCGCTACGGCATCCGGTTTCGGGACCGCCCGGAGATCCGGGTCGACAGTACGCGTCTTATAGACACGGGATCGATCAATGCCGAGCATGCGTACGCGGCAGGTGTCGAGCTTGCCGCAAATTGGCAGAACTGGCTGCTGCAGGGCGAAAATTTCTGGTACGGCATCGAACGCCGTAACTCGACCCTGTCGAACCCCAGTTTCAGCGGCTATTACCTGCAGGGCAGCTGGGTTATCACCGGGGAAAGTCATCGTTACAATCCGGCGACCGCTTCGTACCAGTCGCCACACCCGTTTGTGCCCTTTGACGGTCATGGCGGTTGGGGCGCCTGGGAAATCGCCTTGCGTTACAGCAGGACGGACCTGAATAGCGACGCAGGAGTTGCCGGAGTTGTGGCCCCGGCGGACGGGGTGCGCGGGGGATTGCAGGCGATCACGGCGGTAGGCATAAACTGGTATCCCAATTCGAACATCCGCTTCCTGCTCGACTATCAGCATGTCAACGTGGACCGTCTGAATCCCGCATCCGTCAACAGCCCGGAGCCGTTCGGTCCCGCTCCGGCGACACCACCCATTGGTGTCCAAATCGGGCAGTCCCTCAATGTCATCGCGTTGCGCTCGCAATTCAGTTTGTAGTGAGCGCCTGCTAAACTAAGAAAATCTGCCGCGCCCGGCGGACGTTCTCCCGAAATCGACTCTGAGCAGGCACGGACTGGGACGGCAGCGCCTTTGCTGCGTCCGCAGGATTATTACGAGGAATTCACCAATGCGAACCATGTCGCGCGCGGTTGCTACATTGTGCGTGGCCGTTTCGCTGATCGCCCTGGTTCCACCTGGGGTCGCCGCGCAGAATGCACCGAAGCCCCTCATCGTGTTGCACGCGGACACTGCGGTGGGCAGTCTCAGTCCGTTCATTTTCGGGGCTAGCGAGCGCTGGCCCGACGCCGGCACAAATGCGGATCCTGAGACGGGACTGACCAATCCGCTCACCGTCGAGCAGATCAAGGATGTGGGCATTTCACTGATCCGCTATCCCGCCGGCGAACTGGGCGACTTATTTCAATGGCAGCGAGCCTTGGGCCCGCAGGCCCGTCGGGGGCAACAGGTAAGTGGCGTGGCGAGCGACTCTGTACCCGTCGATAGCCGGTTCGGACCAGACGAATTTGGAGATTTGCTCGACAAGACCGGAGCCGCCGGTAACTTGACGATCAATTTTGGCACGGCCTCCGCGGCCGATGCTGCGAATTTCGTCGCCTACATGAGCGTCCCCATAGGCAGTGCCCTGGTCAATGGCGTGGACTGGGCGGCTAGGCGCGCAGCGAACCGGCACCCGCCGCCCTACAAGATTGCCTATGTCGCGATTGGCGACCACCACGAACCGGCCGTACGGACAGCCGCCGACCAAAATGGCTGGATCTTCGGGGAGCCCACGAGCATCAATGCCGCTTGCGCCAAGGACAAGATGGCCTGTCTATACGCATTTGGAGGGTCGACGCACTTTGAGCACCAGCCGGTGGTGCAAATCGCCGACTGGCGCGCACTCTCATCCGTCAGCAGCGGCGAAGCAGGGCAAACACTGTACGCCCGTTACACGCCGGTGGCGGCCGGCAGCGAGTCGGTATCGGTCGATGCTGCTGCATGGCAAGGCTTGTCCGACCTGACGGCCGCGGCGGGCGATGCAAAGGTATACGTGATCAACTATGCGACGGGCGCCATCAGCTTCGGTGATGGTGTGCATGGCGCCATTCCGCCCAAGGGCAGTAAGGTTACGGTGAGTTACACCTCTGGGCCTCACCAGGGGTTCGTGGATTTCTACCGCACCATCAAGGCCGTCAACCCACACATCAAGGTTTGCGCATCGACTCCGGATGAAAGCTTTATCCGCATAATGGGCGCACAGCATGCTTATGACTGTATGCAGCAGCAGCCGAGTGTCGTTGGCGATACCGAGGTGCACGCTACCAACAATGTGCCGAGCGATAGCTTTGTGCTTCTGGCAAGCAAGGCCATGCGTCTGGGAGCGGAAGTCGAACGCACGCAGCAGCTGGTGAAAAAATACGCCGGCGCAAACGCTCCCAAAGTTGAAGTGCTGCTCAGCGACTACGGCCCCCTCGATACCGTATCCTCCTCGCAGCACTTTGCGCGCACCCAAGGCGGGGCTGTGCTGCAAGCGCTGTCTCTGCGCGAGTGGGCGCTTGCCGGCGCCTCCGCGGCGGCGCGCGCGTTCCTGACGGCCGACGCCCTTAAGCCAACTCCGGCGGCTGTCGCACGTGGGCAATCCTCAAGCGCGGATTCCACCCGGGACTTTGCGCTTTTCGGAGGACCCGGTCCGGATACGATCGTTACCCCGCCGGCCCTGGCGATGAAACTGCTGCGGCAACATTCTGGAAATACGCTGTTAGCGAGTGGGGTCGAAGGAGGCCCGAAACTGAGTCTACCGGCGGGCGATGTCATCGACGCCCTGCAGGTCTACGCGTCGCGCGATGCAGTGGGCAATGCATATCTCGTCGTGATCAACGTGGACCCGCAGCACGCCATTGAGGCGACTATAAGGGTTGATGGCGGTTCGTTTGGCGCGACCGCGGCGGTAGCGACGCTGGCCTCGCGCGAAATCAACGATGAGAACAGCGCTAAGGATCCACGATTGGTCTCGATAAAAGAATCCAGTGTCGATTTCCACGACGGGACACTTGAGCTGTCATTCCCAAAGCACTCGGCGACAGGGATCATGCTGACTGCGGCGAAGTGACAGCCCGTGCGGCCGTGGCATACGCGGATCAGTAATCGCTGGGCAAGCGCAAACGCCTGTAGTATAAGGCCGATGGCTGCAAAATCTTCCGCGGTGTTTTTCAGGGGGAGCTGATCGTGGATGCACATGAGTACATGTCGGCACTGGGCTCGACGCCGGCTGTTTGGGCAACCACGCGCGGCTTCACAGCTCGGCTACGGCGCAAACATGACGTAAACGAATTGTTACTGCGGACTCGTAGGTAGCCGGCACGCTATGGGCGCAGGTCCATGGACCCAGGTACTGACCGGACGGCGCGCCCGAGAGTTCGCCGACCGATTGGGTCCTGGGTTGATAACGGGTGCCGCCGATGACGACCCCAGCGGTCTGGCGACCTATTCGCAAGCGGGCGCCCAGTTTGGCGCGGGGTTGTTGTGGACGATAGCGTTCACCACGCCATTGATGATCGGAATCCAACTGGTCAGCGCGCGCATCGGCTGGCTGACCGGGCAGGGATTGGCGGCCAGCATCCGCCGCGTGATGCCGTTCTGGGCGACGGCGTGCATCGTGGCGCTACTGATGGTCGCCAACACGCTCAATATCTCGGCGGATATCGCGGCCATGGGTGCGGCATTGCGACTCCTGATTGGTGGCTCTTCCGAGCACGGCGTAGCGCTGTTGTTCGGGCTGCTGTGCACCGTGTTGCCGATATGGCTCGGGTTCGATGCCATGGTGCGCATGCTGAAGTGGCTGACCTTGGCCCTGTTGTCGTACGTTGCGGTCGTGTTCATGCTGCACGTGAACTGGGAGACCGTACTGCGGCAGTCGCTTATTCCGCACCTGAGCCAGGGCGGCCCCTATTGGACCATGATCGTCGCCGTTCTGGGCACCACCATCAGCCCTTACCTATTCTTCTGGCAGGCCGCCCAGGAGGCTGAGCAGCGGCAGCGTATGGACCTCGCGGGAGGGGCTGAGAAGGCTATTGCGCCTACGCCCATGTACATGCGCGAGCATCTCTATCGCATCAAGCTCGACACGACGGTGGGGATGGTGTTTTCAAACGTGATTGCTTTTTGCGTGATACTCGCCACCGCGCTGACCTTGCACGCCCATGGTGTCACGGACATCCAGACCACGGCACAGGCGGCCGAGGCGTTGCGGCCCCTGGCGGGCGAACTCGCGTTTACATTGTTTGCCATGGGAATCATAGGCACGGGAATGCTTGCGGTTCCGGTGCTCGCCGCTTCTTCGGGCTATGCAGTGGCAGACGCATTGCAATGGCGATCGGGCCTGGACAATCACCTGCTCGAGGCACGTGGTTTCTATTTCGTCATCGGACTGGGAACTCTGATCGGTACGTTAATCGACTTTACGTCTCTGGACCCCATCAAGGCGTTGGTGTGGAGTGCCGTGGTCAACGGTGTCATTGCCGTGCCCATAATGGCGGTTATGATGTGGCTGGGTACCAAGCGCGAGCTTTTGGGCGACTACACGCTCACCCGGCGCCATCGCGTGCTGGGTTGGTTCGCCACCGCCGTTATGGGAGCGGCAGTCATCGCCATGTTCATAGTGCATTAGTTCGGTGACCGAGGTGAGTTACCCCAGGTTGAGTCGTGTCCGCCTCGGCGGGCGCGTGCTGCTGGCGGCCACCCTGTTTTTTCTGGCGCTCCCGGCCGGCGCAGATACGCTGTTCGTGCACGGCCACATCTATACGGGAAACGCGAAAGCGCCGTGGGCCGAGGCGCTGCTGGTGCGGGGCGAGCGCATCGCGGCCGTAGGCACGGATCAGGCCTCGGGTCGCTGGCAGCACAGCCGGGCCAAGCTGGTCGATCTGCACGGACAGACCGTGATACCCGGGATCGTCGATTCGCACGTCCATTTGCTCTTCGGTGCCTACGCCCTGCATGGCCTCAATTTGACCACCCCGCAGGCCAGCATCACGGTCAATAAGCCGGATGAGTTGGTCGCACGCCTCAAGGCTTACGCTGCCGCGCATCCCGACGATCCGGTCATCTTCGCGCGCGCCGATTTCAGCGCTGCACCCCCCTCGACCCCGAGCAAGGAGCTGTTGGATCGTGCGGTTTCAGATCGCCCGGTTGTGGTCCACAACTCCTCCGAGCATTCGCTCTGGGTCAATTCGGCGGCTTTGCAGCTTGCGGGTATCACCGACTATCCAGTGGCCGAGGTCCAGGAGGAGCGCGGCATCATTCGTGACGCCAGCGGTCATCCAACCGGGACCTTGATTGAGGCGGGAATGGAGGTGATGGAGCGTGCCGTCGACAAGCAAGTACCTGCGGAATCAAAGCTTGCCATGCTGGAGGTGGCCACCCGTTACCTCAATAGTTATGGCATCACCAGCGTTGTCAATGCCACCGGAAATCTCGCGGAGATCCGCCTGTACGCTACGCTGCGCGAGCGCGGGAAGCTGACGGTACGCACCCGAACGGCGTTTGGTTCGGTGGCCGTCGCGCATCGACTGACACCGGAATTCCTGGCTGATCTGGACGAAGCGCGCTCGCGATACCACGACGAGTGGGTGTCGGCGAACCTCGTCAAGTTCTTTGCTGACGGTTTTTCTGGTCTGCTGCCGCCGTTGGTCTACGAGCCCCACGCCTACGAAGAGCTGGTCGGTGAATTGGACCGCAGGGGCTATCAGATCATGACGCACGCGGCGCGCGACGATTCCGTGCACATGATCCTCGACACCTACGAGCGCGTGACGGCTCGGAACGGTCCGCGCGACCGGCGGCTGCGGATAGAACATGCCGACGTGACGGATGCCGCGGATATTCCGCGCTTTGCAAAGCTCGGGGTGTCGGTCGTGATGCAGCCGAGCTTCTGCTGTGCCTCGATTGGCCTCAATTACGATGCGCAGCATCCGCTCCTCACGGACCGCTGGAGAACCTTCCTGGCTGACGGCACGACCTTGGCCTTCAGCAGCGACTGGCCTTGCACGCTGCCACCGGATCCGTTCCTTGGCATCCAGCAGGCAGTGACGCGCGAGGTCTGGCGCTCGGCGGACACGGAGTCCATTGTCGGCAATCCCTTCGATGGCGCCGGTCAGGGCGGCGCCGTGCGCACCGGCAAAGTCTACGTGCCGGAGGAGCGGATCAGTGTCGAGGAGGCCTTGCAGGCCTACACCCTCGGTTCCGCGCACGTGGCATTCCTCGACGACCGGGTCGGCACGCTGGAAGTGGGCAAGGAGGCGGACTTGGTCGTGCTCTCGCAGGACCTATTCACCGTGCCGCACGAATCGATCAGTGCCACCCGCGCGGCGATGACCATGGTGGGTGGTCAGGTGGTCTACCAAATGGAATCCAAATGATGTTGGCAGGCCGGGTGCTAGCGCCACATTCCGACAATCAGCACCACGGTGATGCCGATCGGGCACAGATAGCGTAGTGCGAACATCAATGCCCGCTGTGCGCTAGGCGACAGCCCGCTCAGTTCGGCTGCGGGAATCCGTCCCCACAGCCGCCAGCCGACAAATACACTGACCAGCAGTGCGGACAAGGGCATCAACAGGTTCGCCGAGATGAAATCCATCAGCCCGAAGAAATCGAGCTGCGCCAGCCGTGGGACCGAGGCCAGCGGGTGCCAGTGCGCCAGCCGGTTGAACGATTGCACCGAGCCCTGCCCTACCAGCCAACAAGTCGCCGTCGTGAGTAGCGCCGCATGGCCGCGGCGCAGGCCCGCGCGCTCCGACAACCAGGCTATCGGAACCTCGAGCAAGCCAACTGATGGGGTAAGCGCGGCCAGAATCAGCAGTGCGAAGAACAACGTGCCGACGATTCGTCCGCCGGGCATCTGGGCGAAGGCCACGGGGAGTACCTGGAAGACAAGTTCCGGGCCCTGCGCCGGATTTAACCCATAGCGAAAAACTAAGGGGAAAATGATCACGGTCGCAAGCAGCGACACCACGAAGATCGAGCCCACCACGGCGATGACGTTGCGACGCAATGATTCGCCGGCAGCCATGTAGGCGCCATAGGCGATGATGATGCCAGCACTGATACCCAGTGCGAACAGCGCCTGACCCACCGCTCCGAGTATCACCGCAGGCGTCAGGCGGCTGAAGTCGGGGGCAAATGCAAAATGCAGACCACGGACCACGTCTCCGGTGGCGAGCGAATAGCCTGCAAGAACCAGCAGAATTGCCAGCAGCGCGGGCGCGCGCAGGCGGTTGATCCACTCCACGCCGCGGTTGACGCCCCGAACTGAGATCACAGTGACCAGTGCAATGAACGCCAGCTGCCAGAGAGATACGGCGCGCGAATCCGCAACAAAGCGCGTGAATTTGTTGACGACCGGAACCACTCCGCCGGTCGCATAGCTTCCCGTGAGGAAGAACCAGGTGTACGCCATCACCCAGCCCGCAATCATCGTGTAGTAGGTCATGATCAGGAAGCCGGCTACCGAGCCGGTCCAGCCGACGATGTTCCAGAGGCGGGTGTAGCCGAACCGGGCTGCAATGGCTCCTGCGGCGAGCGGTGGACTCTGGCGCGACCACCGCCCGATCAGGATCTCCCCGACCAACACCGGGGCACCAAAGATCAGGCAGGCCAGCACGAACACGGCGATGAACGCGAATCCACCCCCGGCGCCGGCCAGGTAGGGAAAGCGCCAAATGCTGCCCAGGCCCACGGCGGCACCCACGGCGCTCAGGGTAAAGCCCAGTCCGGTCGACCAGCGGTGCCCGCTCACCCCCACGGCTCAATGGTTCGGGTGCAACAGCCGCGCATGCCCATCACCTGGCTTCGCCCGGCGCGGCCTCCAGAACCGGTCCCGGCGCGATTCACGGCAGGATGGCGACGACGCGTGCGGGAAAACCAGTGCCGCCCTCTGGCTTGGGCCAACTCACCATGACCAGCGCACCGGCTTCGGGCACCCGATCGAGATTCGCCAGCATCTCGATCTGGTAGTGATTGAGCCCGAGCACGTAACTCTCCAGAGAGTAGTCATCCTTCGTGGTGGCCAGGCCCGGGTCGGTGTCGGTGGTCTCGTGCCCGGAGGCGGTGATCTTGCGGTCCTCGTACAGAAGCTTGAGAACTTCCTTGCTCCAGCCCGGGTAGTGGGCCACGCCGGCCGCGTCGCGATTTTGCATCGCCGCGTCGTCGGGCCAGCGCTTCGACCAGTCGGTGCGCATGGCGACGAACGCATGCTCGGGAATGCGCCCATGCCGGGCTTCCCAATCGTGCACGTCGCTGACGGCGATGACGTAATCCGGGTTTTTTGCGACCTTTTCGTGCACATCGAGCACCACCAGGGGCAACAGCATTTCCTTGGGGTCAATCTGGTCGGTGGTGCGCAGTCCTTCGTGAAAATGCGCCGGCGTGTCGATGTGGGTTCCCCACTGTCCGACGTGCGTGAACTGCTGGACCAGGAAGCCGTCCTTCTTGATCGTGTACAGCTCGGTGACCTTCTCCTCGCCAAACCCCTTCCAGTGCGGCGTGGTGGGGCCGAACGCGTGCGTCAGGTCCACGAAGGTCTTGGTTGAAAGCGTGGCGTAGATCCCATTCAGGTTCGGTGTAGCCGCGGGTTCGGCATTGACCCACGTGCCAGCGAGTAGCCCCAGCACGGTACCGATGACGGCGAGTCCGTTGGTGTGCACGTCCAGCTCCCTTGGTCCGGCGGACCCGTGCTTCAGAACCGGTATTCCACGTGCGCCTTGAACCAGCGAGGCATGCCCGGATAGCGCTGCGCCAGACCATTCACGCCCGTGTTGTCGAACCCCATCACCGCGTAATGCTTGTCCGACAGGTTTTCCAGGGCGATGCCCGCCTCGAACTTGTCGCCGGCGCCCGTGTAGTTGATGCGCGCATTGGCGACGCCGTAGGCATCCTGCTGCACCGCCGGCGCGTCGCCCAGGTTGAACCAGAACTTCGACAAATAGGTTCCGTCCACCTGGAAGGCGAGGCCCGCCGAACCCAGCGGCATCGTATAGCGGATCATGGCATTACCCGACCACTGTGGCGCATTGGCCGGGGTGTAGTCGCCGACGATGGCGGTGAAGGACGAGGTGCAGCAGAGCGCCGGAACGTCCTTAACCACCGCATCCAAATAGGCGACTCCAAGACCAAACCGCCAGGCGGGATTGGGCGCCCAGTCGATTTCAGTTTCAACGCCCTTGTGCGTGGCGTCGGCGTTCTTGATCAACTGATTCAGCGTGACGGTATAGATCAGCGCCTGGTAATCGTGGTAGTCGTAGTAGTAGGCCGCGCTATTGATGCGCAATGTATGGTCGAGGAATTCCGATTTCAGGCCGATTTCGTAAGAGGTGAGTTCCTCGGGCTTGAATTGCAAATCATCGGGGTTCGCGATGGTTGCCGGAAACAAAGGCGCCGTGTAGCCGCCGCCCTTCACGCCGCGGTTGTAGCTGACATACAGCAGGTGCCCCGGCGCCAAATGAAAGTCCACTTGAGCCTTGCCGGCCCAGAGATTGTCGCTTCGGCTGCGCGAGTAATCCTGGGCCAGCACCAGACCGATCGGTCGCGTGAGCTGCAAGGTCTGGCCGTTGGTGCTCTGTGGGTAGTACTCGTAGGGGTACCAGCTGAACTCGTAGTCCTTCTTGTCGTTGGTAAAGCGCGCGCCCAGCGTGAAGCCGATGAGGTCCGTCAGGCGATACTCAAGTTGGCCAAACACGGCATAGGACTTGGTCGTCAGGCTGTAGGGCGCCTTGGTCGCCGGCAGGCCGCCATTCGGATCGGGCAGCGCGCCGCCGATGGTGTACCCGGGGCAGCCGCAGCCGGTCGGGTAAGGGGTCAAGCTGTAGGGCCATGGGCCCGGCGAGGCGGAATAACCGCTGTAGCCGGCATTGGGGTTGCCCGCATAGTTGAATTCCTCGGCGCCAAAGAACGCCGGGCCCTCCCAGCCGTCGTAATACTTGCCGTCGATGTCCAGACCATACAGGCCAGCCGTCCAATTGAGCTTCTGGTCGCCGCCGTTCAGTCGCAGTTCCACCGATCCTTGCTTGACGTCACTGCCGTTGAAGAACTGGAAAATCGTATAGGGCGAGACGTCCGAATCCTCCTGATAGCGCTTGGTGAGTGTCGAGTAGTCGCCGATCGCCGTGAAGGTCGTCCCGCCAAAGTCACCGGTGTACTTGGCCGTGTAGCCATTCGTCTTGATCTGCGCGTAGCCCGCCCGATTATCCGTGGTGGTGAACGGCGCGGCGCTTGGAATGCCGCTGTCATTGCAGCCGTTGCAGGTCCCCCAGGGATTGTCCTGCGGGCCCGCCAGGGTGTTGTAGCCGTTGGCGCCTGGAACAGTGGCAATTTGTTCCCACGCGCCCGCATGCACGTCCTCGCGGCTCGCGCGCAGATTGAGCAGCAGCTGGCCGCCGCCCACGCTCTTGAACAGCAACTGGCCGCGTACCGACCAGTCATTGCCATTCTCAGAATCTGGCGCTCCGCCCGCAATGTTCCGGAACAGCGGATCGTAGTGATTGCTCAGGAAGGAAACCCGGGCGTCCACCCCGTCCATCACCGCGCCATTGACGGCCCCCTCTACGCGAGTCAGGTTCCGCTCACCGAAGCTCACGTTGACATAGCCGCCCGTGACGTCGGTCGGGCGCCGGGTCACAAAATTTGCCAGGCCGCCGGTTGCATTTCGACCGAACAGCGTGCCTTGCGGGCCGCGCAGCACTTCGACGCGGTCCATGTCATACATGCTGAAGGCGAGGCCTGACATCTGGCTGACATACACGTCATCAACATAGATGGCCGCCGGACTTTCCTGGTGGTCCGCAAAGTCGTTTTGGGTGACGCCCCGGATCGACAGACTGAACGACGCCGGTCCGTTGGGCTGAGTCAGCACCACGGCTGGCATGGCCTTGGTGATGTCACTGGCCGTGACAGCGCCCAGATTGGCCAGATCGTCGCCGGTCACAGCCGACAGCGCGATGCCAACATCCTGGGAGTTCTGCGCGCGCTTCTGGGCGGTTACGATAATTTCCTCGAGCCCGACGGTCGATGTCGTTGCCGCTGGAGCCTGTTGGGCGTTGGCCGGATGCCCTACCCCCAGCATCGCCATCGCCAGCACTAACGCTGTCGAACTCAGTGCGACACGCAGCGACGCCAGTAGCCGGTTGGTAGTTTTCATGGTTCTCCCCTGAGATGATGTCTCGCAAGTATCATAGAGTGAGACGTTTTGTGTAACAAGATTGCAACAGAGATGCTCGCCACCTATTAACGCGGTCGCGCGAGCGGTGCCACTTCGCAGGTCCAGCCGTAAGGGTCAGGCGCGCGCCGCTCCTGAATCTCAAGCAAGCGTTCTCGCAGTGTCCGGGCACGTTCGTCGATCACTGCCGGTCGGTACTCTCGGCCGTCGGCGTCGCCGATTACGCTAATCGGACAGACGATGGCCGCCGTACCGCAGGCAAATAGCTCGCGGCACTCGCCGCTCGATAATTGCGCAAGCAGTTCGGCGATGGGCATGGTCCGCTCGACCACGCGCCAGCCTAGGTCCCGTGCCAGCCTGAGGAGCGAATCGCGCGTTACTCCTGGCAGTATGGAATCGTTTAGTACCGGAGTTTGCAATTCTTCACCGACGACCGCGAACAGGTTCATTCCCGAAAGCTCCTCGATGTTTTGTCGGGAGATCGGGTCCAGCCACAATGCCACGGTGTAGCCATGTTCAATGGCACGTGTGGTAGCCAGCAAGGAGGCGGCGTAGTTGGCGCCGGTCTTGGCTGACCCCACCCCACCGTGCGCGGCGCGCACCTGCTTGCGCTCGATCAGTACCTTCATGGCGCCGGCGGCATACGCTTCGGAAGGGTTGCCGATCACCATGTAGCGTGCGGTGTGCGAAGCGCGCACGGCATACCCCGGTTCGGTTCCAAACAAAAACGGTCGCACGTACAGCGACTGGCCGGACTTGTCCGGAACGAATGGAGTGCAGGCAGATACCACGGCCTGTATTCCCTCGAAGAACAGCGCCTCGGGCACCGGCGTCATGGCGATTCGCTCGGCGGATCTCTTGAAGCGTGCATAGTTGTCATTGGCCCGAAACAGGTTGGCTACGGGGCGGCCGACCCGGTATGCCTTCATGCCCTCGAAGGCTTGCTCGGCGAAATGCAATGCCCGGGCGCCCGGCAAGATCTCGATGGGTCCGTAGGGAAGGAGTTGGCCACGACTCCATTGACCATTCTCGTATGTCGCGCTGTACATCACCGGGGCGGGAACCAGCCCGAAGCCCAGGCTCTCGGGAAGCCGGAAGTCCCGCAGCGAACTCCAGACGTCCTCGTGAATTACAAATCCGGCCATCGTCCACCCTTCAGATCGATTGCAGCAGGCCGCCATCGCAGGCGAGCGCCTGGCCAGTGACGTAATTCGCCTGCTCCGAGCACAGAAATGCCGCCACCGCCGCGAAATCCGCGGATGTCCCCAAACGGCGCGCCGGAATCTGACGGGTTAGCACCGCCTCGTCGAGCCGCAGATCCCCGAGGCGCTCTGTCATCGTGTATCCGGGCATCAACGCGTTCACGGTCACCCCATCGGCCGCTATCTCCTTGCTGAGCGCGTTGACGAGTCCATGGAGCCCGGCTCGGAGCGCGTTGGACAACAGTAAGTTGGCGACCGGTTCGCGGGCGGCGATGGAGGTGACCAGTACCACCCTTCCCCACCGGCGAGCGCGCATCCCCGTCAGTGCCGGGCGCATGGCCCCGATGCTGCTCATCCACAGGGCGTCGAACGCCGTGCGCCAGGCCTCGTCCGAAACGTCGACAAATCCGCCGGCTGGCGGCCCGCCGGTATTGACTACCAAAACATCGAGCGGCCCCAACCGCTTTTCCGCCTCGGCCACGAGCATGGCCGAAGCGCCGGGCTTGGTCACATCAGCGACGATGCCTACGGCACCAATTTCGGCCGCCGATGCCGCAAGGCGTTCGGCGCCGCGCGCACAGATAGCCACACGGGCTCCCTCCCGGATCAGCGCCTGCGCAATGGCCTTGCCGAGGCCGCTCGATCCGCCCATGACCAGGGCGCGGCGAGTCCGCAATCCCAGGTCCATGGCCTAGCGCCTGAGGTAGGCGTCCGTGCCCTTCAGCCAGTCTTCGCGCGGCGGACAAAACACGTCGACGTCGAGGGTGTCCTCCAGCGCCAGCGCGCGATGCGGTACGTTCGAAGGGATGACCACCACCTCTCCCGCTCGCACCGTGATTTCGCGCTCGTCGTTAGCACCGAACCACAGCCGTAGCGTGCCCTCCAGGACATAGGTCAACTGTTCATTGTCATGAGAATGGCGCGGTACGTCGTCGCCCTTCTTGAGATAGATATGCGCGATCATCGAGCGCGTGCCGGTAACCATGCGCCGCGTGATTGTGCCTTTGAGAGGTTCGGCGGGAATCTGGTCCCAGCGATGGTGGGTCACGCTACTGGCGTCGGGTTTGCTCATCGAGGTGTCCTTGAAGTACGCGTCATTCAAATCTCAAAGAAACTGGCTGTCGACCACGACATCCAGCGCCGTTACAAGTCGGTTGGTCTCATTGGCCAGGCCCACGATCGCCAGCAGCTCGGAGTACTGCTGCTCCGTCATACCGTGTTTGCGCGCCGCCGCACTGTGCGAGGCAATGCAGTAACGGCACCCGTTCGAGGCACTGACCGCGACGTACAGCATTTCTTTCGTCAGCGGATCAAGCGATCCCGGGCCCATGACCTGCTTGACGTTAGACCAGATGCGCTTGAGCGTCGGCGGGTCGTGGGCCAATACCTTCCAGAAGTTGTTGATCCAGTCGACCTTCCGGGTTGCCATGATGTCGTCGTACACGGCCCGCACTTCCGCCGATGCGGCCCCATAGTCGATCGGGTCGCGCCTGGCGCTCACGCGGCGCCCCGCTGGTGCTGAAGTAAAGCTGGCGTTCGTCGTCGGACCATGATCCGTGCCTGCTGCCGTGACCCGCTTTATTGGTGTGGAATGGTCAACGCAACATTAAGCTAACACCCGTTCTAAATGTTGTAAAGCCATATAAAAAATGCTGACATAGGCCTCAGAGACATTTGGCATACCGACCGTTGGGGGGTGTCGTTCGGATGGGACTCCATAAGAAGAATGAATTTGCTCCAGCGACAACTTTCGTGAAATCAATTCAATCAGACGATGCTGCGCACACTGATCGAGGTGCGAACCTGAGCGAGCGCGCCTACCAGCAGATCCGCTCGGAAATCCTGTTCTACCAGTTGCCCCCGGGCTGCCGGGTCTCAGAGACGTCTCTGACGACGCGCTTCAATCTGCGCCAGGCGGCCGTGCGCTCCGCGCTGTTGCGACTGATGCAGGAGGGACTGATTGATCGGACCGACGAGCGCAGCCCCCGGGTTGCGCCCCTGACGCTCAAGGATGTGCGTGATGTCTACGGATTGCGCAAGCTCCTAGAGCCGCGGGCGGCGGAACTCGCGGCCGAGTTGGGGATCGCGACCGCCGACGTGGCGCGTTTACGGCAAATCTCGGAGAGCCATTACGAGCTGCGAAGCCACGGTGAATTGGTCAAATTCCTGCACGCAAATCGCGAGTTTAATATGCGCGTCGCCTCGGCTTGCGGCAATGCGCGGCTGACAGAAACAATCGCGCACCTGCAGGACCTTACGCTGCGCATATTGTACGTAGGCATCCGCAGCCTGAATGTGTCGCAGTGGTTTCAGGCCACCCATATGCAGCTCGTTGACGCGCTGGAGGCCGGGGACGGCAAGCGCACGGCAGAACTGTGGACAACGGACCTGCATTATGGCGAGCGCCTGATTTCCGATGCCTTGATTACACTCCCGGAGCTGAGCCAGGTAAATCTGGCTGGCGCGTCCCTGGCGCGACCCCATGCTGTGCCCAAACGAATTTAGCCTGTTAGCGTTGAATCGCATCGGGGGATCGGCGTGAGCAGAAGCACGAAGGGGGCGCGGGGTGGCCCGAGTCTCGCGGCGTATTTGGACAGCTCAAAGCATGATGACCGGTTATCGGGAGGTGTCCGCCTGCTACCCATCAATACGCCCAAGGGAACGTTCAAGGTGTGGACGCGGCGCTTTGGCAGTAATCCACGCATCAAACTGCTGCTACTGCACGGTGGCCCGGGCAGTACCCACGAGTACTTTGAACCGTGCGACGCCTACCTGCCGGCCGCTGGAGTGGAGTATTACTACTACGACCAACTCGGATCTCATTACAGCGACCAGCCGGACATTCCGGAGCTGTGGTCAATTCCGCGGTTCGTGGAGGAGGTGGAGCAGGTGCGGGCGGCGCTGGGACTCGATTCCACGAATTTTTACTTGCTGGGCCATTCATGGGGCGGAATTCTTGCCCTGGAGTATGCGCTGCGATATCAGCGGCATCTCAAGGGCCTGGTCATTTCAAACATGATGGCAAGCATTCCGGAGTACAACCGGTACGCCGAGAATGTATTGATGCCGACTATTGATCCAGGAGTACTGACACAGATCAAGGAACTCGAGGCAGCGCGCGATTACGACAACCCGCGATATATGGAACTGCTGATGCAGCATCACTATGTGTATCACGTGCTGCGCAGGCCGCTGGATGATTGGCCGGATTCCGCGACACGAGGCTTCAAGCACATCAATCCCAAGGTCTACATACCGATGCAGGGCCCAAGCGAGCTGGGCGCAAGCGGCCTGCTATTGAACTGGGACCGAACTGCCGATCTGAACACCATAACGGTGCCCACACTGACAATCGGCGCGCAGCACGACACCATGGACCCAAGGCACATGGAGGCAATGGCAAGCGCGTTGCCACGCGGCCGTCATTTGTACCTTCCGGATGGCAGCCACATGTCAATGTTCGACGATCAGGAGCGCTACTTCGCCGGACTGATCGACTTTTTGCACGATGTCGATCAGCAGAGCTGAATCGGACCGGGCGATGTCCGATCTGGAGCAATTTGGATATCGCCAGCAGCTGAAGCGCGCCTTGAGCACCAGGGATCTGGTGGTTTACGGCATGATCTTCATGGTGCCGATTGCGCCATTCTCCGTTTTCGGCTTCGTGTGGAACGACGCCCATGGAATGGTGCCACTCGCCTATTTGGTGGGGCTGGTTGGCATGTACTTCACTGCAATGAGCTATGCCTCCATGTCGCGTGCCTTTCCGATGGCCGGCTCGGTGTACTCCTACGTGCAACGGGGCCTGCATGATGTCGCGGGATTTTTCGCGGGCTGGTTGATACTGCTCGACTACATACTGGTACCCGCCCTGCTCTACATCTTCAGCGCTGTGGCGCTGCGACCCCTGCTGCCCACGGTCCCCGACTGGGCATGGTTGCTGGGATTTGTCACATTCAATGCCATCGTGAACCTGCTGGGGGTGCAGCTTACGGCGCGCGTCAACCGGTACATGCTGGTGATGGAATTGATCACGCTAGCACTTTTCGTGGTAGCGGGCCTGGCGGCCCTGCACGCCGGCCGCGGCGCGGGCGGGCTGACATTGCGGCCGATTTACAATCCGACGCAATTCTCCCTGGCAACGGTCGCGGGCGCGACCTCGATCGCTGTACTGTCCTTCCTGGGATTCGACGGAATTTCCACGCTCGCCGAGGAAAGCCGCGGTGGCCAAAACTCAGTCGGCCGAGCTACGGTATTGGCGCTGCTCTTAGTCGGTGTTCTCTTCATCCTGCAGACATGGATCGCGACCGACCTGGCGCAAGGCATGAAGTTCTCATCCCCGGAGACGGCCTTCTACGAGATCGCCGAGCGCGCCGGCGGTCCGTGGCTCAGGATTATAGTGCTCGGTGCGGTGGTATTGGCGGCCGGCGTGGCAAACGCCATGGCGGCGCAGGCAGCCGTGGCGCGTATCCTCTTTGCGATGGCACGGGACGGCAAACTACCCGCGATCCTGGCCAGGATACATCCCCGCTTCCAGACACCCTACGTCAGCACGCTGGCCGTGGCCGGAGTTTCGCTGCTGGTCGGACTGTTCTTTGCCAAGCATGTTGACGAATTGAGTCGCATCGTAAACTTTGGCGCGCTCACTGGCTTCGTGCTATTGCACGTATCCGTCATCAATCATTATTTCGTGCGGGAGCGCAGCGGCAACTGGCTGCAGCATCTGCTGATGCCTTTGGGTGGCCTGCTGGTGATTTGCTACGTGCTGTACGAGATGGACAGCGCGGCCAAAATCATGGGTGCATGCTGGATAGCCATCGGCATCGGCTACTTCCTGCTGCTCAGACTAGTGCTTAAAAAGTCGTCCTCGCTCGAGGTATAGCCGGTTGGGCGTGCGCGCCATGCCTGGCGTGACGCTCCGCGAGGGGCCGGCACCGCGATCCGAGCGCGTCCGGCAACAGCAAAACTAGGCTTTACGCCGGGCGCAGGCGCCCGCTCGGGTGCACAAAATCACAGCAACGCATCGCGAATAGCTCGGATCGCCGCTAGTGCAGTCCGGGTGCGGTTCGGATTGACAAACTCGGGCCAACTGGAAAGCTTTACCGCAACAAACTCGGCTGCCGGGTCCATGTAGATCAGCTGGCCAAATACGCCGCGAGCCAGCAACACCCGGCGCACCGTGTCTTCCAGCCAGAACTGGTTGCGGTAGGCCCCATTGGGCAACACTTCCCGGTAGGCCCCGCGAAACAGGTCCGGGTTGCCGGCGCGTGTTTGGCGAATCCATGCTTCCGGGACGATCTGCCGATCGCCCGAGGCACCGTCCATCACGTAGAGCTGACCGAATCGGGTAAGGTCGCGCAGTGTCGCATTGAGGCCTCCACAGGCGCAGGCGAAGCCGGTGGGATCGACCGTAAAACAGGCGTCCTCCTCCGCGCCCATGGGCGCCCAAAGCTCTGCACTGACCAAATCCGCGAGCCGCACGCCGGTAGCGCGCTCCAACGCCAGACCGAGCACGTCGGTCTCAATTGAGCGATAGCAGAAATCCGCGCCGTGCGCGCCACGACTTTCATGCAGTGTCAGTACCAAATCCCACATGCAGGTGGGCCAATCCGGATACTTGGCGGTCTTCCACCCACAGGCCACATCCATCTTGGCACAATGTGAATCCGGCGCTGTGTAGGTTTCGTCCCAGTGCACCCCGCTGGTCATGTCGAGCAGCTGTTGTATCGTGGCATCCCGGTAGGCCGTTGTCGCGAGCTCGGGCAGGTAATGGGTGACTGCCACGTCTACGCGAATTAGCCCTTGGGCAGCCAGGATTCCCAAGGTCGTTGCGGTGACCGATTTTGATACCGACTGCAGGAGATGAATCGTGTGTTCATTCATGCCATTCTCGTACTGTTCGCAGATGATCCTGCCCCGGTGCGTGACGCAAAAGCCATCCGTATAGCTGGTGTCGAGAAAGCCAGCGATTGTGTCGCGCTGTCCGTCAATCTCAAACTGCAGCGCGCCAAGATCCTGAGGCGCGCGTGACCAAATCAGAGGAGTCGAACTGCGACGCACTTGCGCGGTAGGCACCAGTTCCCGAACATGCTGAAAGGCGTACCTATTCCAGGGGCCACGATCCCAATCTTCCCTGGGCGGAACGGGAAAGATCCGGCTTGGCGATCTGTTCATGGGGCCCCATTCCTCCAAAAAGACCGGTGAAATCAGCCATCAATCATACCTTGGGGCCACGCAGATCGTGGGGCTGTCGCCCGGGAGGGACTGCGCTCCGGCCGATTGAGCGGCGGCGGCTGGCAAAATCCGCCACAGATATACTGGTGGCGGCCCAGCAGCTACACTCGAGCCACGAAAAAAACACCGAAACGATAGAACCTTTCCTGAAGCCCATCCTACTTACGTGCGATGGAGCTTATTAATGCGCGGACGCAGAGGCTGCCTAGATCCCCGATTCGACCATGAGCGATCTATTACTTACGCATGGCTATTTCCTCTTCGAAGACGAGAAGGAGATCCAGATCATGCGGCCGTACCCCACGCTCGGCCTGCTTTATATCTCCGCATACCTGCGTCGCGCTGGCTTCGATGTGGAGATCTTCGATACGACCTTTGCCAGCCGTCAGGAACTGCTTGACCGATTGGCGAATGGCCGCGGGGTTGTCGGAATCTACACGAATCTTCTGACACGACGGCCCGTTCTCGATGTCATCGCAGTGGCCAAGCGGCACGGCTGGATTGTGGTGTTGGGAGGGCCCGAGTCGGCCAATTACCCGCAAGAGTATCTAGCCTCCGGAGCGGACGTAATCGTCACGGGCGAAGGCGAAGCGACTATGGCCGAGCTGTTGCCTGCGCTGGCGGCACGCGGACCGAATCAGCTGCACGGTGTGGCGGGCACGGTGTTTCGAGACGATAGCGGCGTGATCATAACCAACGCGGAACGCACCAAGATTGCCGACCTAGACAGCATTCCGTGGCCCGACCGGGCGCAGATTGATCAAGCGCGCTACGTGGACGTTTGGCGTCGGCATCATGGCATGGGAAGCGTGAACCTGATTACCGCGCGCGGCTGTCCCTACAAATGCAATTGGTGTTCTCACGCCGTATTTGGCTACACCCATCGGCGCCGCAGCTATCTCGACTGCGCGGACGAGCTTGAGCACATCGTGGCAACATACCGGCCCGAGCAGGTCTGGTACGCGGATGATGTCTTCACAATCAGTCATCCGTGGCTGTTCGGGTATGCGCAGGAGCTTAAGCGCCGCAATCTCCGGATTCCGTTCGAGACGATCTCACGCGCCGATCGCATGATGAAAGACGAAGTGCTCAAAACGTTGGCTGAAATGGGCTGCTATCGAATTTGGATCGGCTCGGAGAGCGGCAGTCAACGCATCCTCGACGCCATGGAGCGCGGTGTCACCGTCGATCAGGTCGTTTGGGCTACCAACGCCGCAAAGCGCTATGGAATCCAGGTAGGCATGTTCCTCATGTGGGGCTACCAGGGAGAGCAGATCGATGATATCGCGGCCACTGTAGAACTCGTGAAGAAGTGCCAACCCGACATTCATCTGACGACGGTGGCGTATCCCATAAAGAATACCGGCTTCTTTGTGAATGCCGGCAATGCGGTCGTCAGGAACAAGGAATGGTCGCAAGCGACGGATCGCGACTATCTGATTAAGGGGCGTCACTCCCGAAGTTACTACAGGCAGGCGGACGCATGGTTGAACAACGAGGTAGCAGCGGCACGTCTCGAAGGCAGCGATCCTGTGGAAGCTGTGCGTTGCCGAACTGCCGCCGCTCAGGCCCGCGAATTGATGGTCGCGGTTAGCGCACAGACGGAGGCTTGATCTGCGGACTCCCAGTTCAGTGTTCGACGCGGCCGCGGATTCTTACGACATGAAGTTTACGCGGAGCACCATAGGCAGCCTGATGCGCAGTGCCGTGTGGCGACGACTTGCCGTGCGCTTTGCTCCCGGAGCGCGCGTGCTCGAAATGAACTGCGGTACCGGCGAAGACGCGCTGTGGATGGCGCAGAGAGGTGTTAGCGTGCTCGCTACCGATATTTCGCCGCTGATGTTACGAGTCGCTGAAGCCAAGCTAAGCGGCATGCCGGCAGCGGCCGGGGTGCGTTTCCGGCAGCTTGCCTGGGAGCAACTGGGCTCCCTCGAGGAGAAGCCATTTGATGGGATGCTCTCCAACTTTGGAGGACTCAACTGCGTGCATGATTTGCGTGGTGCGGCCCGCTCCTTAGCCGGCAAGCTGCAGCGCGGTGCCATCGCGATACTGTGCATCATGGGTCCAATGGTGGCGTGGGAGTGGGGTTGGTTTCTGCTGCGTGGCAAGCCGGCCGCCGCGTTTCGGCGAATGCAGCGCAACGGGGTGGAATGGTCCGGGATTCCGATTCATTACCCGTCGATTGCCGCCACGCGTCGGGCGTTCGCACCGGAATTTCGTATGGTACGCGTCGGCGCCGTTGGCGCCCTGCTCCCGCCCCCATACACCGAACACTGGATGGATCGGCATCCGCGGCTACTCGGGACTCTAAATCGCATGGAGCGCTGGTGCGAAACCACGTGGCCGCTGCCGCAGCTGGCTGACCACTACCTAATCGAGTTTGAACGTGAGTGACTCCGCTCCCTGGCCGGATGTGGCAAGAGGCGGTGCCAGGGGTCCGGGCTATTCCGGTGCCGCCAACGTGCAACGCCACCGCACGCCGTCTGTCCGGCATGGCTATGTCGAGACGGAGCTGGGGGCTGAATGAGTGAGCCAGTGCCCCAGGCTGTAATGGCAGTGGCCCACCTCCACACCCTGCCCTTGGTCACGTTGTATCTGACCGACCGCTGTAATTCGCGTTGTATTACCTGCGATTACTGGCGCCACGGACGCACCAATCTGACACTCGATGCTTTGCATGCGATGCTCCCTAATCTCAGCGCACTGCACACCGAAACCGTTTTGCTGTCAGGCGGCGAACCGCTGCTCAATCCGGAGTGGGCGAAGATCGCGGAGGCCCTGAAGCAACGCGGGTTGAAACTCTGGCTGCTCACTTCGGGACTGTCATTGGCCAAACACGCGGCGAAAGTGGCGGCGCTTTTCGACGCGGTCACGGTTTCCCTTGATGGAACCAATGCCGGCACTTATGCCGCGATCCGGGGTTTGGACGCATTTGATACCGTTTGCGCCGGCATTCGCGCCGCAGTTGCGGCGGGGGCCGACGTGAACTTGCGGGTGACGCTACAACGAGCAAATTATCGCGAACTGCCGCGCTTTGTGACGCTGGCACGCGAGCTTGGCGTGCGGCAAATTTCATTTCTTGCCGTTGATGTCAGCAATGCACACGCATTCGCGCGCGACGGCGACGTAACTGGCGGTCTTGCCCTGACCCCCGACGACCTTCCGAGGTTACAGGCCCTGCTGTCCAGCCTGTTGCTCGACCATGGGGCCGAGTTTGAGTCCAAATTCATTGCTGAGAGTCCGGAGAAACTGGCACGAATCCTTCAATATTTCTCTGCACTATGCGGTCAGGCGGAGTTCCCAATAGTCAAGTGTAACGCGCCCGACTTTTCAGCGGTGATCACCGCACAGCTGCGGATGCAGCCGTGCTTCTTCATTCCCGGACCCGAGTCGCTTGCCCCCGGCCGCGATCTAGGCGCGACACTCAATGACGCAAGTATGCTGGCGCTAAGAAAATCCATAAGCGCTGGCGAACGTTTGGAGTGCAAGCGTTGCGTGTGCTCGATGTGGCGCGAACCCGATTCGCGCGGCAGCGAAAGCCTGTTGACGCCTGGGCAGGTCCTGAACTGATGGAGCACACGGTCGCTAGTTACGAAGCGGGCCTGGGTGGCGTTAACGACGCACTCCGACCGATGAACATGGCCTGGGCGAGGCGCCTGGTCGGAAAGCTGATGTTCGTGATCAATCACCGGCAGATCAAACGACGCTATGACACATACGCGCTGGAGGTAATTTATGGCGTGCCAATCGCTTGTACGCCCGGAGTTTTCAACCCAAAGTTAATGCGCACCGGGGAATTCTTCGCATCACACATCAGTGCCTCGGATATATCGCGGGACTCCACGGTGCTGGACCTGGGCACGGGCTCGGGTGTGTGCGCCATATTTGCTGCACGTCAGGCGCGGCGGGTCCTGGCCATTGATATCAACCCGGCGGCGGTTCGCTGCGCGGCGGCCAATGCGCTACTGAACAATCTGCAGACCATCATGGAGGTCAGGCAAGGGGATCTGTATGCGCCGGTCGGTGGCGAGCGCTTCGACGTCATTCTATTCAATCCTCCATTCCTGTTTGGAACGCCGACCAGCGAGCTCGATCAGGCATGGCGGTCTAATGACGTCGCAGAGCGCTTTGCGGAGGGCCTGGTCCGGCATCTCAATCCGGGCGGGTACGCACTGATTCTGCTATCGACCTACAGCGACATGACGCGTTTTGTTGCGGCGCTCGACCAGCCGCAGCTTTCGGCGGTGGTCGTTGCGGAACGCCGTTACTACAACGAACGACTCGTTATAGTCAAAGTGGCACTAACGCGGCCGGGCAATGGCAGGGCCAAGCCGTGACCGCATCCCGCGTGCTGTTGATTAATCCGACCATGACTTCGCGCCGCCACGCCCGCTTCCCGCTGTCGCTGCTGGCGCTCGCAGGAGAACTTGAAGGTAAGCATGAGATCACGTTGATCGATGGCAATGTCGAGCGCGATACGGCGAGCGCCGTGGTGCGCGCAAACAGCCAGGGTTCTTTTGCTGCGGTTGGCGTTAGCGTCATGGGAGGTCCGCAAGTCGAGTCTGCAATAGCCGTGTCCAAGGCCGTCCGGGCGGAGATGCCCGGGGTCCCTATCGTCTGGGGAGGCTATTTCCCAAGTCTTTATCCCGCCGTCGCCGCCGCTGCGCCCTACGTGGACTACGCTGTGCGGGGTGCCGGCGAGCACACCTTTGCAGAACTGTTGGCGCGGTTGGGCGAAGGCGAGCGACGTGACTTCGGTGACATACCAGGACTCAGCTGGCGGCGGGATCGCGAAGTCGTTCACAATGCCGACCGCGTAATCGTCGCGCCCCGCGCGTCCTCAATTCCCAGCTATCGGTTGATGCATGATCCGAGGAGCTACCTGGCTAGGACGACCCTGGGCCAACGCACTGCGGCGCATCAGGGTGCCATCGGGTGCCGGTTCCGGTGCACCTTTTGCGGGGTGGCATCGATGTTCCGCGGCGTCACCGCCCTGCCTGCCCCGGCGGTCCTCGAACGCGACCTGCTTTATCTTCGGGACGAGCTGGGAGCCGATTCGATCCAGTTCTACGATCACAACTTCTTCGACCGTGAAGTCGAGATGGTGCCGTTGCTCGAGGTCATGGCAAAAATTGCCATTCCCTGGTGGTGCTATGCAAGATCGGATGCATTGCTAGGTCTGTCGGCGCGCACCTGGTCGCTCGTGCGCCGCAGTAGGCTCCGAATGGCGTACATAGGTGCCGAGTCGCCCAACGATAAATTGCTGCGCGAAATTCGCAAGGGCACGAGAGCCGATGAGACCCTCGCGGTCGTGGACTTATGCCGGCGGCATGGAGTGATTCCGGAGCTGTCTTTCATGGTGGCGCCGCCTGTCGATCCGGTCGGTGAGACCGAGCGGACGTTTGAGTTTATCCGTGAAGTCAAGCGGATCAATCCACAAGCGGAGATCGTCGTCTACATCTACACCCCGCTCCCGCCGGAAAGTGTTCCGGAGAGCGCACGTATCCGACTTACGCCGCTGCGGGATGTGCTCGGCAAACCCCTGGCGTTTCCAACCTCCCCGGAGCAGTGGACCGAGCGTCGCTGGGTGGACTACGCCTGTCATGCCGACGCGCCCTGGTTAACTGACAAACTGCGACAAAGAATCCGCGACTTCGTGACCGTGATGCGCTGCCGGTTTCCAACCGTTGTGGATGTGCGCAGCCCTCGCTGGGCAACCGCGACGCTGCGCACTGCCGCTGCCTGGCGCTATCGGTACAAAAGGTACGATCACCCGTGGGAGCTCAATGTGGCGCAACGCCTGCTGCGTCCGGCGGATCCACGCGCCACGGGTCTCTGACAACACATTGGCCAGATCTCAGTAGTGCACGTCGCGCAAGTCGGCTTTTATCTCGATCCGCGGCATCGCGGCCCGCTCGAACTGCTGCGGGACTGGCCCTCGCTCGTCGATATCGCCGAAGCGGTGGCGGGTTCGGTGCGGCGCCTGTCGGTCGTGCAGGCATGCGCACAAGCGGCCTCGGTCACGCAGCGCGGCGTCAGCTACCATTTTGTCCCGTCGGCGCAGGCTGCTGCGCCCCGGTCTGCCGAAAGCGCCCGCAATGAGGCGATCGTTGATTGTGTGCTCGACCTGCATCCGGATGTCATACACGTTCATGGGCTCGACTTTTCTGACGCCGTGATCGCTCTTGCGCGGCGTTTACCAAAAACCCCGATTCTCCTCCAGGACCACGCTTCCCGGTTGCCGCGAATCTGGCGCCGGCGACTATGGCGCCGCGGGGCGGCATGCGCTGCCGGTATTGCGATTTGCGCCCGCGATCAACTCGCGCCGTATTGGAGCGCGGGTCTGCTACCCGCTGCCTTGCAGGTCTTTGAGATACCGGAATCCTCCAGTCGGTTTACTCCCGGAGATGCCGCGCAGGCCCGCGGTGTGACGGCCCTTAGCGGGGACCCGGCGGTTCTTTGGGTTGGCAGGCTGGATGCCAACAAGGACCCGCTGATCGTTCTGGAGGCGCTACGACGCGTCACTGCCCGTCTGCCAGGAATCGAACTGTGGTGTGCCTACGGGTCCACCGACCTCCTTCAGGAAGTCAGGCGGCAAGTCGACGCCGACCCGTTGCTGCGGCCGCGCGTGCACTTGCTGGGGGCCGTGCCGCATAAGCAGGTCGAGTTGCTTATGAACGCGGCAGACCTGTACGTCAGTGCGAGTCATCGCGAAGGCAGCGGTTATGCGCTGATTGAGGCGTTGGCGTGTGGACTTCCGCCCGTGGTCACTGACATTCCATCGTTTCGCGCCCTGACTGGCGGGGGCAGCGTCGGTGCTCTTTGGTCCTGCGGCGATGCCGACGAGCTGGCCGCTGGACTGATCAAGGCAGCGGGGTGGCCACGCGAGGCGGCCCGCGCACAGGTGCGCGCTCATTTCAACAAGGAACTGTCGTTTGAAGCAGTGGGAAGGAAGTTGGCGACGGCCTATGCGCGGCTCGTCGACCGAATGCCGCGCCGTGTACCCTGAGCTGTTGCCGGTCAGGATTTAAGCAACGCCTTCAGCGATCCGATGGCAGCGCCCGGAATCGAACCTCGGCGCAGCTCCCAGTGCTGCAGCTTGGCAGCCTGATTCATGAACCGAGGCCAGTTGGGCTGTGCCGCACCGTAGGCTTGCAACCTCTCAACTCGCGCCAGTGCATCGCGCACAGGCACGGTACGCAGCAACGGACCCTTCCCTGCCGAGCGGGGAGACAGGAAAACAATAGTCGTTGCTCGGCAAGCGGAACGGGCGAGACGGCAAGCCACGCGGCGCAAGTCTAGCTCGAGCTTCTCGACCCCACTGCGTCTGCGAATGAACACTGACTGCCGCCGCCACGCTGATGCCTGCCTGGCCGGTAAAAATCTCAGTGAGTCCGGACGCAGGTGAATGTAATTGGCGATGCCCGTCACCAGACGCGTTGCCGGATGCACAAAAGTGCTGTCTTCGCTTAAGAACTCGAACCCCCCCAGAAGGCATTGGATGGCCAAAGTCGTCTTGCCCGCGCCGCTGTCTCCCATCAACAGCAGCGCGCGCCGGCGTAGTGACACGCAGGCCGCATGCAGGGGTACGAGCCTCAGCATCCGGGAGGCCAGCGTATACACCGCGAATTCAAGCAGCTCGTAACGAGCGTTATAGGGAAATTGCGATAGCCGTGGGGAGATTGCCACCATCCCGGTCCCGACACTCGGAGACAGCACTGCAAAATTTGCAGCGTCAATTGTGCTGCAAAATAATCCGCCGCCGGTCACAGTCCGCGGGCGGGGCGGTGTTGTCCAGGGCACAGATGGGTCATCCGCAGTGCGAATCAACCGCAGGGTGATTGTTGCCGTCCCGGCCGTCAACCGATGTTGCGGCAGATCACCGTAGGTTCGGGTGACCAGTCCAAGGAGCTCGTGGTCGTCAGCGATAAATCGGAATGTGGCTCCCAGCAATCGGAACCGGGCTTCCGCGGCGGCCGGCCGATGTTCACCAAAAGGATCGGCAACTATGCGGTCAGACGTTAGAATCCGGCGCATACCGAAGTCCTGGCGAGCGCAACTCGATGAAAATGGCACTCATTGTTCCCGGTGGCGTCGACCGATCGGGGACTCGCCGGGTGATTCCGGCGCTGCTGGCGCTCATAAAACGGCTGGCGGTGAGGTACGAACTGCACGTCTATGCACTCTATCAAGAGAATAGGCCGGATGAATGGGAACTGCTCGGCGCCAGAATCCACAACATCGGCCATGGTGGCTCTCGGCTGCGTGCCGTGCGCGCAATTCGCAGGCAGCATCAGATAGCGCCGTTCTGTGTTATCCAGGCCTTTTTCTCCGGCAATTGTGGCCTGATTGCGGTCTGCGCGGGGCGGCTGCTCGGCATTCCAAGCCTGGTGCACGTGGCCGGGGGCGAACTGCTCGCACTCCGGAGCATAGGCTACGGCGGACGGTTGACGTGGAGGGGACGCGCTCGTGAGTGGTGGGTCCTGCGCGCTGCCACGATTGTCACCGCGCCCAGCACGCCGATGGTGGCTGCGCTCGCAGAGCTTGGCATCAAGGCGGAACGCTTGCCGCTGGGCGTCGACCTGGAGGCGTGGCCGAGTCGGTCGCCTGTGCCGCGGCCGGCAGGGGGCACTGCTCGGCTGGTGCACGTCGGCAGCCTCAATCGAATCAAGGATCAATCGACGCTGCTGCGGGCTTTTTCTATGGTTGCGAGTTCCGGAGTGGACGTGCATTTGGATGTCATCGGCGAGGACACCCTTCACAACGAAATTCAGTCCGAAGCGCAAGCCCTGCGGATTGCCGACCGGATCACCTTTCACGGTTTCCTGCCGCAGTCCGCCTTGCGCCCGTTGGTGGAGGCATCGCATCTGCTGGTGGTGTCCTCCCTCCATGAAGCCGGGCCGCTCGTGGTGCTGGAGGCGGCGGTGGTCGGGGTACCGACCGTAGGAACGGCGGTCGGGCACATCGCGGAATGGTCTCCGCGAGCGGCGCTGGCTGCCCGGGTCGGAGACGCCGCGGCAATCGCCGGGGGCATAACGACGTTGCTCGGAGACGAACGGCGCCGGCTCGATCTCGCCTTCGAGGCACAGCGACTCGCATTGCGCGAGGATTCTGATCACACCGCGCGCCGGTTTGAGCAGCTTTACGCCACTTTGGGTTGTTCGTAGCCGGCCGCAAACGATGGATCCCCTTGCATAGCGGCCGCGATGACCATCATGGTTTCAGGGCGCGCTCGGCCCAGCAAGACGTCGAGCGCGCGTCGACGGTGCGAGGGCGCTATCCAAGGTTGAAGTTCGGTGGCTTCGCGCGCCGCAGTGTTGTCGCGAACCGCCCGTACAGCACTTTGCAAGCGCTTGCCGACGGTTGTGCACGCTTCGGGCAGGGACCCGGCCCACAATAAGGCGGGGAACACTGGCCGGCGCGGGTTAGAGACCGACACCTTGCTCAGGCGCTGGCGGCGAGCCGTAAATCTCAACAGCGCCGGACAGCTGGACTTGATCGTTGCGATGGCGTCTGCCGGAATCACGCCCGGATAGTAGTGCCGCATCAGCTGCAGCGGCGGCAGTGCCCACCAGGGAGCGGCGCGGCCGCCCTCAGGAGCAAGCAACGCGCTCCAGTCGGCCGCCGACAGGCGCGGCGCCAGCAGCGCCATGTCATGCAGCTGGATCATGCGCAGAATCCGTAGCTGCATGTTTACGGCAGCATGCATGAGCAGATGGCCCATCAATGATCCAAGCGAGGGATAGCCGTTAGATCCGGGGTGAGGTGCAGATGGCCATAACGTCGAGGTTATATCCACCTGCCGGACGGGCATCGGCCAGCGGATGGACGCATGCAGTTCAATCGTAATTCCATTGTCTGCGTGCTCGGTCGGGTGGCTCGCCCGAGGCCCAGCCGCCGGGACCAGGACCTGCTCTTGTTCCGACGCGGATACCGTGCGGTACCCCAGTTCTACCAGCAGACGATTCATGGGCAGCAGATCCTGCGGCTTGACCAATAAGTCAATGTCGGCCATGGGGCGGTCACCCGCCGCATAGACGCCTATGGCATGGAGCGCTGCGCCCTTGAGGGGAATAAAGGCGACGCCCGCCCTCACCGCCCGCCTATTAATGGCGTTCAACAGCGCGGTCATCCGATGGAAGCGGGTGGCGGTATGGCCGCGCTGGCTGTCGAGAAATGCGCGCCATCCGGCGGGGCCCGGCCACGTCAGGCGCGTTGCCAACAGCGGAGAAATGCCATGGATTACCACGACGGCGCGAGCAACGCGCCATTCGATCTCGTCCCAGTCTGGCTCGAGTTGGGCTCCGCCCGATAGCGCGGCCGCCAGGCGCTCGGTCACCTCCGGCAGCACGCGGGGCAGTAACTGCCTTAGCAGGCGGGGTGCAAGCCGCTGGTGGCCTTCATCCAGCCCACCGATAGTCATGTTCAGGCAATGCCGGCCGCAAGACTGCGCCGCGAGGGTACCGGGGTTGCGCTAAGGCTTGCGGGTTCGAGCCGATAGTTGCGCTCGGCCGCAATCAGTTCGTTCCATTGCTGCTGTATGCCCTGAGTCGCGGCGTGATGGGCGAGCCGATCCATGTTGCGAGCAGACTTTTCGGTGTCGACTTGGGCATGAATCAGGTTTCTCACCAACCGATAGAATTCGGTGCTGTAGGTGCCGTTGAACATCATCGCCAGATCGTCGCTTTCCTGCCAGTGGGTTTTTGATCCCAGCTGCGCCTTGACCCGATCGTAGAATTTCGTACCGGGCAATGGGTATGAAACGCTGACACCCACGTCATCCGGGCGGGCCATTTCTACCAGTCGGCGCGTGGCCAATATGTCCTCAAGTTGCTCGCCGATGTAGCCGAGCTGAATGAAGAACCCGACTCTTATGCCCTCGACCTGCAAACGCTCGCGAGCGGTCAGTATTTCTGCGACCGTGGTGCCCTTGTCCATGTCATCGAGAATGCGCTGGCTGCCGCTCTCGGCGCCGAGCCACGCCTCGCGACAGCCCGCTCCGTGCAGGGCGCGTGCCATGCGTAAGCTGATCAGATCGGGCCTAATCTGTACGGTGAATGGCACGCCGCAGTCATCAGCCGTCACCGCGTTAGCGAAGGTCTCAACCCAATCAACGCGAAACCCAAAGATATCATCGGCAAACCATACGTGGTCGGGTGCGAAATTCCGTTTCAGGTAGCCCATCTCGGCGGCCACCTCAAGGGCGGGACGTTGCAGGTATTGATTTCCCCAGATCGGCTTGGAGCACCAATTGCAACGAAATGAACAGCCCCGCGACGCGGACATGTTCAAACTGAAGTACCCGTGGGCCTGACGCCAAATGGCGCGATACTTGTCGACGTCGATCAAATCGAGCGCGGGCATGCCGGGGTGAGGAGCGCCGGTCGGAAGGTTTGCGGCACGCGGGCGTAGCACGGAATCGTCCTTCAGGAACGCGATCTCTGACAGCCCCGTCACCAATTCGCTGGTGGGAGCCCTGGGTTGCAGTGCCAGGCGTGCACATAGGGTCGATAGTGCAGCTAATCCCTCGCCAAGCAGCACCACGTCGGCGCCAGCGTTCAGATAGACCTGTGGGGTATCAGTTGCGTCTGAACCGGCGACGAGCACGCGTGCGCCGCGACGACGACTCGCGCTTATCATCCGGCACGCCGCGCTGCGCATCTTCTCCAGGCACATCTTGGACAGGAAGTTGAAGTTATCTTCGTAAAGGACCACGACCTGCGGATCAAGCTCGTGCAATTGGCGCGCAAACTGCTCGGGGCCGTCGGCGAGCATGGCATCGAAAACCGCGACGCTGTGGCCGGCGCTACGTAACGAGGCGGCGGTCTGCAGAGTGGCCAGCGGCGGATAAGGCTTGGCCCGCTCCCATTGCTTGCGGTCAAATCGCAAGAAGTATGAATGGCCTACCAGGATTGACAGCATGCCTCTTAAATCCTGTTATGCAGAAAGCAGTCTGGACGTGGGCCGGCAAATCGCCGACTCGCGCCCACTTAATTAATGTCGAGCAAATCGTGGATCTTTCGTATCCTGAAGTTGCCACACTTGTAGCATGGGGGCAAGGGTAGTGAATCGGTCGCAGCGCAGAATCTGCGCGGATTGAACCTATCCTTGCAGGCTGAGTACTCACCGTGCACGGAGCATGCACACCCGCATTTCGCGGGCTGAGCAGCAGGCGACGAACAATGGCCGGGACAGTCGACCGGGGGTCCGCCGCCGCTCGTCTGGTCGCGGCGCGTGGTCGGGGCGATCGGCCTGGCGTGCCGCCACCCACTCGAGGTTGCGTGGACCGCTACTGCTCCAGCAGTTTCAACTGCCAGATGTCTTTACCGGTTGCCATCATAAGCGGACGCAACATGAGCATGCCGGTGCGGCCGATCGAACGCTTGAGGTGCTCGAGCTCCGCGAGCTTACCGAGCGTCTCTTCATCCGTTTTCGGGACGTCCATCCCGCTCTCGTGCAACAACAGGATCCCTTTGGCGCGCAGCGCGAGTTCACCGTGCAATTGCAACAGGCACAGCATGTCGGCCAGATCCTCGCCACGGAACCGATCGCTCAGCGAGCGCAGGTAGCGGCCGGAGGGACTGTCGTGGAATGTGCCGGTGTTGATGGACTGGAGCAGCTGCACCGTTGAGTCGGAATCCTCGTCCAGCCAATTGCGCAGTGTGCGTTCGCTGTGCTGAAACACCAGGTAGGTTACTAGTTGCAGAACCGCCAGCGTCACGAGGGTGGCTAATGCCGGGCGCACAAGCATGAAATTAAAGCCGGTGTGTAGTGCCACGGCCGCCAGCAGGCCGGGCAGCAAGAGCAGCACTCCGCCGTTGGGCCGGCGCTCATAGAGAGACACGGAAATCATGGCAAGTATGGTGGTTGTACCGCCATGCATGATCGCAGTTCCGAATCCGCGCACTACCTCAACTGGCAGCACGATGTGCGGCCGCGATGCCAGATAGTAAAGATTTTCGATAAGTGCGAAGCCGGTGCCGATCGCGAACCCGGCGATGCCGGCGTCCACGGGCAGGCCGACGCGGCGCGTGCGGATCATGAACACGATCACGATCCCCTTGAGCGTTTCCTCGATCCACGGCGACACGTAGCGGGAATACGCCTCAAAATCGCCCGCGAAGCGCGAGAACAGGTGGTTGCTGATCAGGTAGCTCGCGCCGGCGGCGAGTGCGCCGGTCGCGACTAGATTCAGGACCGTTTTGGGCCGCAGCAGTTTGTAGCTGTCGCCGTGGACGAGCAGCGCAAGGAACAGCAGCACCGGCAGCAGCGCAATGGGCGCATGCATCAGTAGCGTCGTGTTCACCGTGCCCCCGACGGCTCACTGCTGGCCACTACAGCACCTGGAATGACAACATGAATTCCGTATTGCCGAGCCCGCCGCCACCATAGCCCTGCGCGACGCCAATGGACAGCATCATCGGCAATCGATGCATAACTTGCAGCTGAAAATCGAGCTGTGCGCCCACGTCGCTGGAGCCGCGATGGTGCGTATGATCCCCTACATCAGTCTCCAGGGCGCCGACAAACAGCGCTGGCCGTGCCCAACTGACGTACATTCCGGGCGAACCGACTGCCGCAAAGCGCCACGGTGGTAAGCACCATTCGAGCGTCGCCTTTAGCAAGGACTGGCCGCTGAGTGCGTCGAGGTCAAAGCCTGGCATGCTGAGCAGTTCGCGATAGCGCTGGGCGCCGCCGTTTGCGCCGCTATCAACGTAGTTATTTCCGAATCCCCCGAGATAGAAATTGGCCAATGGATCGGTGCGGTCGCCCGCAGACACACTGGCTCCGCTTCGCAACCAGACAGAGGAGTGATTGATCGGGAGCGGGATGCCAAGATCGAGGGTGCCGGTGAGACTCGGTATGAAATTGCCATTGCCTCGTTTGGCATTCGCCGTTATCGACCAGGAGTGCCCCGCCTCATCGTCCACGGCGCCGGGCGAAGATCGCGTGTCCGAGCCTACGAATCCAGTTTCCGCCTCGAACAGGTGACTGGACGGAGACGTTACATTTTGTGCACCCGGCAAGGTGTCGAGATCTCCGTAGTAGGCAACTCTGGCCGTATAGTCGACGGTCTTGGGCAGGTCGAAAGCCAGCGGCAGGTCGTAGCCAACGTAACCGTTGTATCCGGCGAGGCTGCGTTTCGTTGGGCCGAAAAGGTCGTAGAAGTCCGCGCCGTTCCAGGCGACTCCGGTCGACCAGCGCGTATGGTGCAAATCCGCCGCGAAGTGAGCCCGCTCCTTGGACGGTAGCGTCTGGTCGGGACTATAGCTTGCCTCGATGCTGAGCGAATCGAACCCCAGAGGATCGCTAAAGCGTGCGCTGGCGCCCAGCGCAACCGAATTCCTGTAGCCCTGGATAATTGGGATCAGCGACTCTATCGACAGCTCGCGCAGGGAATTGTAGGGGGCCTTGCGTTGGATTTGCGATTCATAGGGCATCGAGGACGGCGCGGCTTCGGCCCAGCCCAGTACTACGGGGTACTTCGTTGACACCCGCTCACCCAGAAATGTGATCGCGCTCAGATCCTCGGTCGGTCGCGCCTCGATCAACGTTGGCATGAACCCTTTGGCCGTATATCGCATTACGATGAGCTGCGATCCGTCGAGTGGCAGTGGGCGAAAGAAGCCAATATCAGCGTTGGTCACCGCATCGAGTTTCTCGGTCTCGATCTCGTAGCGGAAGATGTTCGACACGCCGGTAAAGTAACTGCTGCCATAAAGGTATCGGCCGTCTTTCGAGAATACAAAGCCTTCGGGCACCGATGCCCCCATTTTCAGTATGTGTACGGGCTTGGCCTCCCCTTTGCTGATTGCGTCCGTCGGTAGGATCCAGACCTGGGTGACCTGCGGGGAGCCCGGCCGTGGACCTGGTACAACCACAGACATCGACGCCACGTGTCCCGTCTGGAGAAACATCGAGATCAAATGCCTTCTCACCGCTGGGAAATACATAAAGCGTTTTCCATTCCTTGTAAGGGTAAGGGATCCGCACCAGCATCGAGAATCCGTTGTTGACCCGCAGTCCCCACAGCGAACGATCAGCCCGGTTGAATACAATATCGCCGATTCGGGCCGCCTCCAGCAGCAACCGCGCCTTGCCGGTATGAACGTCAAACGCTTCGAGGTTACGGTGCGTGCCATTATTCATCGTGTAGAAAAGTGTGTCGGTCGCCGGGTCACACGCCAGCGATGTCACCATATATCCAACCGTGCCCTTCACTTCCCTTAGCTCCGTGACCTTGCCGTCGCGCCGGTCAATCGAGACGAGGTGCGCGAGCTGCCCGGGGTATTCCACCCCTGCGTAGAACCGGGAGCCGTCCGCCGAAAGACAGCCGCGCGAGACCCCACCAAGGTCCTTCCTGGTGAGGTCGTGAAACTCGGTGATCGGATGTTCGTGCACGGCCCGCAGATTTTGTTGCTGGAAACCGTGCTCCCAGTCGATCCACTGGGTCCACACCTGATCAAGGGGCAGGCCATAGACTCGCTTGAAATCATCGGCATAGTACCGCCGGCTGTTAGGATGGCTCTGCCACCAGTCGAGCAGCCGTTCCGGCCCATACATAAGCGCCAGGTAGTCCATGAAGCGGGTGCCGTACAGGTAGGCGTTAGCGCCGGTCTTGAAGTCGATCTCCGTGCCCTCCGAGACGAGCCCCAGCGGATCGTAAAACTGGGCCCCGTCCTGCACCATGGCACGGAACACCATCTCGTCGTAGCCGCCTTGGGCTCGGCCTACCCCGCCTCTCAGCCAGGTCTCCATGAACACCGCATTGCCCTCCTGGTACCATCGCGGTGAGGTGGCGCGCGGCACCGTCAGGTAATAGTAAAGCAGGCTTTCAGGATGCGACGAGTCGACGTCCACCTTGCCGTGAAAGAATCGTCTGTAGCGCGTATCGGCCGGGCTGGCGCTATCCCAGAAGACGATATGCGTAAGCTCGTGCGCCGCGGTCCAGGCGAACCGATCGCCGGGGGAGACGGTCTCGTACGGCTCGCTCGATGCGGCAACGTCGAAGAAGATCCGGTTGCGCGGGGTTGGCATCGCGCCCGCGTTGCCGCGATCGCTGAAGTCCTGCAGAAGTACGTTGACGCGGTCATACGGGACATAGCCCAGTAGCCGCTTGTAGGTCGCCAGGGAGCTCAGAAAGCTCTGTGCAGCGTGAGGGACGAGGTGGGCTTCCCCGGGGTCGTAGTATGCGAGCCGCAGGTCTTCCGTCTCGACGTAGTGAAGCTCAGCGTGGGTAGGCGAGGCGACGGCGCACGCTGCCATGAGCGCTACTGCAAGGCGCCGCCCATCCCACCGATCCCCGGGTTCGCGTGCGCGCGCGAATCGACATTGCTTGGAGAGCCGACGCAGACAGTGCCCTTGGCCGTTACCCTAAAAAAAGCAGTGGCCCGCTCGTCGAGCGGGCCACCTTGAGATGCCTGGAGCGCCGCTGAAACCCAGCGGCGCAGGCAGCCTTACTTCGAGCCCATTGCGCCCTTCGCACCCTGCGCGGAGTGTGCGCCGTGGGCACCCTTGGCCCCTTTCGCACCCTTGGCACCCTTGGCACCCTTGGCACCGTTCGCGCCATCACCGGCTGCTGACGCTGCATCCGCGGCCGCTGACGCGTCCGTGGTCGCCTCGTCCTTGGCGGCGTCTGCGGCGCTCGCGTCAGTCGGGGTAGCGGCTGGCTCACTGGCCGTGGTCGTTGCGCTCGCGGCGTCAGTGACGGAGCGATTCGCCTCGACAATGGTGCCTGCGGCGTCGCTGCTGGCCGGCGGCGTGTTGAGGCTCAAGTAGGCGACAGCGCCGATCGCGACGACGATTCCGCCCACGATCCACATCTTCTTGCTAGTCATATACGTTTCCCCACAGTTGTAGAATGAATGAACGAAATACCTGTCTGAAAATAACTACCGTCGATATCAAAAAAAGTTGGTGACTACTCGAAAAAAAACCTCAGTGGCTGGCCGGATCCCTAAGGACCGCCCGGGCGACCTCGCGCTCCCCGATCAAAAACGTCAGGTGTACCGCCTGCCCGCCGCTCCCAAACCCGGGTAAGGCGACCGCCGTCGTCGTTGCACCCTGGCTGCCCTGCGAGCCCAGGCCGTTCACCCGCATTGAGTGCCCTCCACTCGCGATGAGCACATCCACCGGTGCGCTGGTCGTCAGTTCGAGCGCCAAGCCCAGTTCTGTGCCATCGCGGATCAGGCTAACCCGGCCGGAAACCGCCCCTGGGCTCAGTTGTACCATATCCACAGTCATCCCGGCATGAGGTGAAACGAGCGTGCCCGCCATCTCAGTCGCCGCCGGCGACTGGCCAAAATCCATCGTCCGGAACACGATCGCACCGGTCAGCAGGACTCCGGCCAGTACGGCCGCATAGCGCCAGCTCACCACCGGCCAGGCCGCCCGAGTGCGCCGTGGGTAAATTTGCGGCAGTGCAGCAAGAATCTCGGCGCGCAGCTCCACGGGCGGCTCGGCCTCGGGCAGCCCGTCGAGCGCCCGGCACAGTCGTCGCATTTCCTCGCGCGCTGCCCGGAGAGTGGGATCCGCCAGTAGCTGGCGCGACAGCTCGGCGCGCTGCTGATCGTTCAGCTCGCCGTCAATTTCTGCCTGTATGAGTGCAAGTTGTGTCTGGTCGAGCATCTCAGATCGCTCCTTCGTGCACCAGCATGGTGCGCAGCTGCTGGCGGGCGGTGTAGAGCCTCGATTTCACGGTCTTTTCAGGCAATGCCAGGGTCTCGGCCATATCCTCGTAGCTCAAGTGCATGAGGTGACGGAGCACCACGACGCTGCGCAGTTCGGGGTTGATGCGCATCAATGCATCCTCGATCGCGCCGCGAGTCTGTTCGCTCTCGGCTTGCCGATCAGGCCCGGGAGAAAGGTCAACTTCCTCGCCGCTGATTTCCTCGAGAGGCTTGCGCCTGGCGAGCGTATTGAGGGATTCATTGACTGCAATTCGGTAGATCCAGCTGTAAAACTTATAAGTCGGGTCGTAGTCTGCCATGTGCTCAAATACGCTCAGAAACGTGGTCTGGGCAACGTCCTTGGCCTCCTCCGGGTCGTGGAGCAGGCGTAAGGCGGCGTTATAGACCGGCCTCTGGTACCGGACCACGAGTTCCTCAAATGCGGCGCGATCCCCTTCCAGGCTGCGCTGCACCAGCGTCCCGTCGTCGTACTCCTTCACAAGTACACCGCGAGACGGAAAAAGTTGATTGGGCGATCCGTCACTGGGTCGCTGGGCGGGGACCGAGCTAACCCGCCGCCCGGGAGATGTCGAGAATCTGGTCAAAGCCAGCGTAGTGGAATATGTCGAATATGGCGGGCTTGACGTTAACCAACTTAAGGCCCGTGCCGCCTCCGGCCGCCTTGACCCGCTTCTGCGTCAGCAGAAATACCCGTAAGCCCGCGCTCGCGATGTATTCAAGCTGCGCCAGATCGATGATCTGCGGCTGCGCCACCCCGTTCAAGAATTTGAGCGCGGCGTCGCACTGGGTGCCGTCCAGCCTGCCGGCCATCGTGACCTCACCTGCCGGCCCCAACCGTATGTCAAACATCCGCTTGGTACCTTAAAAGTTGCCGTGGAATCACTGTGCCTGGATCCGCCGCGGCGCCCTTCGGGCCGCGGTCCACGCGCACGCTACCCGAAATCTCAGAGGCTTGCATCGATTGCCGCAAATCCTAGCGGGCCAGGTGTTTGGTCATGCGCAGCTGATTGCGTGGTCCCACGCGCGCGTAGCTGACCGCATCCATCAGTTGGCGCACCAGATACACCCCAAGTCCTCCGACACGCCGCTCTTCGAGGCGCGCCTTGGTGTCCGGCGCCGCCAGCGCGAGCGGATCGAACGGTGGGCCCTCGTCTTCGACCGCCAGCGTCAGATGGTTGTCCGCAAGCGCCAGGCAGACATCGACGCGTCCCGAGCAGCCTCCGGACGTGCCGTGCATCACGACGTTCATGAATATCTCTTCCAGGGCGATTTCGAAAGGCAGCGACTGTGCAGGTGGCAGATCCGCCGCCGACCAGAATTCCTGCAGGAACTGCGCCAGCACGGGCAGCTGGTCGGCCTCGCTCGGCACACTGGTACGTCGCTCGTTCATGCGTTGCTCCCGGGCAGATGCGCCAGTGCCGTGGCCCGGTCTGGGTGCACCGTCATGACCCGGCTGAAGCCGCTCAGATCGAAGACCTCGCGCACGGTCTGATTCAGGGAGCACACGGCAAAGCCGAGGCCGGAGCGCTGTGCGCTTCGCGCGGCCAACAGGAATACGCGCAGCCCGGCACTCGAGACGTATTCCAGCCCGGTGCAGTCGATGATAAGGGCGGCCGGCGGCTTGTCGGTGCCCGTCAACGCCTGCTGCACTTGCGCCTGGAAGGCGGCAGCGGCATTGAAGTCCAGCCGCCCCTCCGCGATCAAAATCGTGGTTTGATCGAGGGTTTCCACGCGGACTTTCATGCCTGCGCTCCAGCGGCGCAAGCCAGCCCAGCGGCGCTTCTAACCGGCTTCATTGCGGCCCCCATTTTAGGGCCGTCAGAGTAATGTCATCCGACTGCGGTGCCGCCCCGGCAAAGGCCGTCACGCTGCTGCAGATGCGCTCGACGAGCGTCTCGGAACTCCCGGCGCGATGTTCGCGAATCTCGGCGAGGAGTCGCTCGACGCCATAGGCTTCGTCGGCTGGGTTGAAGGCTTCGGTGATCCCGTCCGTGTACAGCACCAGGCGATCGTCGGGGCGCATTTGGATGGTGTGGTTCGGATAAATCACGCCCGGCATGACACCAAGCACCAGCCCACCCTCTCCATCCAGCGCCTCGATCTCGCCGGCGGCGCGCGCGATCAAGGGAGGATTGTGCCCGCCGTTGGCATAGGACAGCACACCCGTCACAGGGTCCAGGATGCCGTAGAACACCGTAACAAACAGATCGAGCGGGTTTTGCGTGCACAGGATCTCGTTGGTCCGAGCCAGACAGGCGCCAGGATCGGGGTAGCGGGCGGCGTGTTCCCGCAAAGTGGTGCGGGACACGGCCATGAAAAACGCCGCCGGCACGCCCTTGCCCGACACGTCCGCCATGACGACGCCAATGCGCCCATCGGGCAGCTCGATATAGTCGTAAAAGTCCCCGCCCATGGTGGTCGCTGGGGTCATGCGCGCACTGCCATCGCAGCCGTTGCGGGCGGGAAAGGCCGACGGCAGGATGGCGCTCTGCAGGGCGCGCGCCACGTTCAGCTCATCCTTGAGCTGCGCCTGCGCGCGCTCCAAGGCGACATTGCGTTCCGCGAGCTCCCGGGTGCGCTCGGCGACCGTGGTTTCGAGCACGCGCCGTTGCAATTTAAGCACTCGCAGCACCCGCAGGACGCGCAACACGCGCAGGAAGCGCGTGTCCAGCCCCGTCAGGAAAAACGGCGCAATGGCCAGCAGATCCACCAATCCGTAAAAGCTGAATATGAATGCGAGCTTGTTGTCGGCGGCGATGATGCGCAGGACGTACTCCAGCGAGAACATCGCCACGACGACGAATTCCCCGACCTTAAGTGCGCTCGTCACCCACGCGGGCAGACCCGACATCGCCTCCAGGCCGACCGACAGCAGACTGACGACGATGAGGGCCAGTATGAGATTGTCGAAGCGCCGCGCGTACACGCCCTCGCCTTGCACCAGCCGCGCCGCTTGCGCCCGTAGGCCTGCAGTTTTGGGCTGTCCCGCAATGACGGCCGTTGGCGCGCTCATCGAGCCGCGCGCCTCCCACCCGCCTTATAGTTGTTTGCCGCTCGCACGCTTGTATATTCGGGTAAGGGGGCCGGCTTAGCAACCGTGACGCCGGCCGCGCTCTTGTTCAGGGCGACCAGTTCTCCAGGCGCCGTGCTAACGCGGCGAGAAATTGATTTGCGCGTTGCCCATCGAGAACCCGATGATCGATCGTTAAGGTGACGTAACAACGCGGGCGTATTGAGACGACATCGCGACCTTCGAGCAGCGTGACCACCGGGCGTTTTTCGACTTTACCGATGCCAAGAATTGCCGACTGGGGCTGGTGAATGATGATCGGCGCGGCCAGCAGGCTGCCGCTCACACCGTGGTTGGAGATCGTAAACGTGCCGCCACGGACATCGGCCGGCACCAGGCGATCTTCACGCGCCCGCGCGATGCGATCGGCGAGTTCGCGGGCGATGCCGAACAGGTCGAGCGCCGCGACGTTTCGGATGACCGGCACGACCAGGCCCCCGCCCTCCAGGGCGGTAGCGACGCCGATGTCGATATTCTCGTACACCTCCAGGCCCTCAGGGCGCCAGCGACTGTTGAGCTCGGGGACGGCTCGCAGCGCGTCGACGCAGGCGGCCAGAAAATAAGCCGTCAGAGTAAGCGCGGCGCCGCGCCGCTCGAAGTCGGCCCGCCACTGCGCCCGATGCGCCATGACCGCCGTCAGGTCTACCTCGAACACCGTGGTCACGTGCGGCGCGGTGTGCAGCAGGCTGGCCACCATCCGCTCGGCAATCTGCATTCGCATCCGTGAATGGGGCACGAGCCGTCCCTGCGCCGCACCGGGCGAGGAGGATCCGAGGGCTGGAGGCGGTGGTGCGGGCGCGCGGGTGGCGCCGCTCCCGACGTGGTGCAGCACGTCCTCGACCGTAATCTTGCCGCCGGCGCCGCTCCCCCGCACGGCTCCTGGCTCAAGGTGATGCTCGGCGAGGAGCCGCCGCACGGCCGGGCTCAACGACCCGGCTGCCGCGGCGGCCACCGCTGGCCCCTGCGGCGGCGGCTGCCTGACCGCCGCTTCGGATCCTGAACCTTGCTCCTGCACCGTAGCTGCGGCTGGAGGAGTGTCGGCGCTCCTATTGATGCGTCCCAGCACCGCACCCGGCTCAATTTCCGTCGGGGCCTGCGTGACAATCTCGCACAGCACCCCCGAACAGGGGGCGGGAACCTCTACAGTCACCTTGTCGGTTTCAATTTCCAGCAACGGCTCGTTCTCGCTGACCGTGTCGCCGACCGCCTTGAGCCAAGCGAGGACCTGCGAGCGCGTGCCCTCGGCTTGATCGCTGGGCAAGGTCACGTCAACGACATCACTCATAGGTTAATAACTCGCAACCCGGCGGATCGCTGTGAGCACGGACCCAACCGCGGGCAGCACCGCCTCGAGCAGGATCGGGCTGTGAGGAAGCGGTATGTCGGGGAGCGCCAGTCGTTCGATAGGTGCGTCCAGGGAAGCAAACGCCTCATGCGCCAGCTGTGCGGCAATCTCGGCCCCGAATCCGGCCGTCATGTTGTCTTCGTGGACGATCAGGCAACGCCGCGTCGCCCTCACCGAGGTCAGTACCGCCTCGCGATCCCACGGCACCACGGTACGCAGGTCGAGCAGATCGACATCGACCGCGGAGTCCGCGGCCGCCTGTTCACAGCGCTCGACCATGGCGCCCCAGGTGATCAGCGTCAGTTCCTTCCCGGGCCGCACTCGCCGTGCGAGCCCGAACGGGATCACAAACTCATCGCCCGGATACGGTCTTCGTGCCCAGGCACCGTCCAGCATGGCGCGATGCTCAAAAAAGATCGTCGGATCGTTGCCACGCAATGCCGTGCGCAGCAGCCCGACCGCGTCCTCGGCGTTCGACGGCATCGCCACGCGCCAGCCGATGGCGTGTGCAAACTGGACTTCGTTGCTCTGGCTGTGCCAGGGGTCGCCGCACTTGAAGTGACCGCCCGGCATGCGCACGACCATGGGAGCCGCATAGCGATTTGCGGTGCGCCAGCGGATGGTGCCGCAATCGTGCAACTGTTCGGTCGCCGGCTCGGCATATTTTCTAAACTGCAATTCAGGCACCGGCATCAGGCCGGCCGCGGCCATGCCCACGGCACGACCGATGATTCCTTCTTCAGACAGGCTGGTGTCGAACACCCGCGCCTCGCCAAACCGCTGTTGCAAGCCCAGGGTCGCGGCATGCACGCCGCCCTTTCGGCCGACGTCCTCTCCGAACAGCAGCACGCGCGGATTGACTTCCAGTTCATGCTCCAGCGTGCGTCGGATGGCCGTCATCATGTTGATACGTGCGCCCTCGGGGCGTGCCTGTTCGGTGCCCTGCGGGGGCCGATAGCCGTGCGGGAGCGTACCTCCCTGCGCCTGCAACTCCAGCGTACCGTCGGCCGCGCTCTCGGAAAAGGCGAATCGCTTGGTCTGCGCCGGATCGGGCGGGGCGCGCGACTCCACCCGCGTCAAGGCTGCCGCCACCTCGTTCCGTGCCCGGGATTCCGCGCCTGACCATTCTTCAGTCGTCAGCAGCTCCGGAACCAGCTGCTTTCTGAGTGCCTTGAGAGGGTCACGTGCCTGCTCCGAGGACAGTTCCTCGGCCGACTTGTAGGCTTGCGTGTCCTGTCCCGAATGGCCGGAGAGTCGCGGGACGACCAATCTCAGCAAGACCGGGCCAGTGCCGGATCTCGCGCTGGCCACGGCCTCCTGCAGGAGCCGCGCCGCGGCGCTGGGGTCCGCACCGTCGCCGTCCAGGACCTTCAGATCGGAGAATCCGGACAGGTTTTGAGCAATGTTGCCGCCTGGAGTCTGCAGCGTCGACTTGACGGAGATGCCATAGCCATTGTCTTCGATATAGAAGAGCACAGGCAGGTGCTGGGTGGTGGCGATATTGAGCGCCGCCCAAAATCCGTTGGTTGCCGTGGAGGCATCGCCGCCGTGTGCGACGGCGATGCTGCCGCGGTATCGATCGTCGCCGAGGACCTCGCTGTGATAGCGGAGCGCCTGCGCCCACCCCACGGCCGGGGTGTACTGGGTACCCACGCCCCCGCAGGCCGGCAGCACACACGGACCGTCCAGATTCGGAAGGTTAAAGACCACGCCGATGTCACGGCCATCACTCAGGCCGCCGCTGCGCATCATCGTCGAGCTGAGCGCCTCGTCCAACGGTAACCCTAGAGCCAGCAGCAACGGGCGGGAGCGGTAGTAAGAGGCCACGCCATCACGCTGGCCGGTAAGCAATTGCGCGAGCACGGCTTGTGTCACTTCGTGGCCGCGCGCCGAGAACTGGTACAGCACCTTGCGCGCCGGAGTCAGCGTGGACTCCTCCAACTCGTCGAGCGCACGTGACAGCAATGCAAATTCAAGCACCCTACGCCAGTCCGGAGTAGCGGCGGACGCGGGGACAGGAATGGTTTGGCGCGTCGCATTCATGGCAGGATCGGCTGTTTTATCCAGGCGGTATCTGTAGAGCGTATCCCCTTGAAGTAGGTGGAAATCGCCATAAACAGCCCATTTGTGGTAGTGTTTTTAGTGATAAACACCAAAACAGAGACGGTAAATCCTATGCAACTGGATCGCTTCGACACCCGCATCCTGGCGGCATTGCAGGCCGACGGTCGACTTACGGTGGTGGAACTGGCCGAGGCCGTGGGCCTGTCGCAGACTCCGTGCGCTCGCCGCATCCGTGCGCTCGAGCAAGCCGGCGTCATCGAAGGCTATGCGGCGATCGTCAATCCGGCGCGCCTTGGTTTGAACGTGCAGGCCTTCGTGCAGGTCAAGCTCCAGCAACACGCAGACGACCTCGTCAACAGTTTCCAGCGCGAGCTCGCCAAATTCGACGAGGTGATCTCCTGCTTCGCGGTGACCGGCACCTCCGACTTTCTGATTTACGTCACGGTTCCGAATCTGGAGACGCTGGCGGACACCGTGCTGAAGAGGCTCTTAAAGATACCCGGCGTCCGCGATGTGCATTCCAGTATCGTGCTCGCGACCGTCAAGCGTTCCGCTTCCCTGCCCCTGAACCACCTGCCTCAGAAGCCGTAGCGCGCCCTGGACTATCCTGAAGCGCTCAGCGGTGGCGCCGATCCACGACCCGGCGCGCTTTGCCTGTCGAGCGTTCCAGGGTGCCGGCATCGACCAGGCGTACCTCGACCGTGAGGCCGACCGAAGACTTGATGCGCCTCGCAAGCTCGCGTGCCGCGGCCTCGGGCGTTCCGCTGGCTGAGCTCTCCCCTGCCGGCCGCTCCACGTGCACGGTTAATGTGTCCACGTGGCCGGCGCGCGTGATTTCCAGCTGGTACACGGGCGCAAAGCGGCGCTGCTTGAGAATCAGTTCTTCGATCTGAGTGGGAAATACATTGACTCCGCGGATGATCAACATGTCATCGGTGCGGCCGTTGATGCGATCAAGGCGCCGCATCGATCGCGAGCTGGGCGGGAGCAGGCGCGTACGATCGCGGGTGCGATAGCGGATCACCGGAAACGCCTCCTTAGTCAGCGAAGTCAGCACTAATTCTCCGCTCTCGCCGTCGGCGAGCACCTGCCCGGTGTCCGGGTCGATGATTTCCGGGTAAAAATGATCCTCCCACACCACCGGCCCATCCTTGGACTCGACGCACTCGCTCGCGACCCCGGGCCCCATGACCTCCGAGAGGCCATAGATGTCGACGGCCTCGAGGCCCATGCGCGTCTCGATGGCTTCGCGCAGCTCATCGCTCCACGGTTCGGCCCCGAACATGCCGGTCTTAAGTGAGCAGCCTGGCGCGTCCAGTCCCTGGCGCTCAAATTCCTCGGCAATGGTCAGCATGTACGAAGGTGTCACCATGATCAGATCGGGCTTAAAGTCGACGATCAACTGCACCTGCCTCTCGGTCTGTCCGCCCGAAATCGGCACCACGGTACAACCAAGGCGCTCGGCCCCGTAGTGCGCGCCGAGCCCGCCGGTAAACAATCCGTAGCCGTAGGCAATATGCACGAGCTGGCCGCGCCGCCCACCGGCCGCATAGATGGAGCGGGCCACGAGTCCGGCCCAGGTGTCCAGATCGCGCTGTGTGTAGCCGACCACGGTGGGTTGGCCGGTGGTCCCGCTCGAGGCATGGATGCGCGCCACGTGCTCTCGGGCCACCGCAAACAGGCCGAACGGATAATGCTCGCGCAGGTCGCTTTTGGTCAGGGTCGGAAATCTTGCGAGATCGTCGAGGCTCGTAAGGTCGTCGGGATGTACGCCGGCGCCCTCGAAAGCCTTGCGGTAGTGCGCGACGTGCCGATAGGCGTGATCGAGCGACCATCTCAGGCGCGCAAGCTGCAGCGCCATGAGTTCATCGCGGCTCGCCGTTTCTATCGCGTCGAGAGCGTGCCGGGTGGTGGCCATGGCATTCGTGACCGCCGTTCCTTAGGTCGCCGGTCCTTTAAACTGCGGCCGCCGCTTGGTGCGCACGGCATCGAGCCCCTCGCGGGCGTCGCTGAGACGGAAGCCCATGAACTCGAGGGCCAGCGAAGCATCGAAACTCGGACCGGCAAGGCGCAGCCAGTTATTGAGCGCATGCTTGGTAAAGTGGATCGCGCTGGCGCTGCCAGCGGCAAGTTCGCAACAGATGTCCAGCGCGGTCTGCAGCACTTCGCTGTCGGTGACGCAGACCGCAATCAGGCCGATACGTTCGGCTTCGGCGCCGGACAGGGGTCGATTGGTCAACAGGTGGTAGCGCGCCTTGGCCAAACCGCACAGCAGCGGCCAGATCATGACCGCGTGATCGCCGGCGGCCACTCCCAGCCGCGTATGGCCGTCAAGGAGCTTCGCATCGCTCGCCGCGACGGACACGTCGGCCAGCAGCGCGATCGCCAGCCCCGCTCCCACCGCGCTGCCGCGCACCGCGGCGACCACGGGTTTGCTGCAATTCACGAGGTTGTAGACAAGATCCGAGGCTTCCTTCCAGACCCGCAGCAGCGTGGCTTCGTCCTCGATCATGCGCTCGATGAGCGCAAAGTCGCCCCCGGAAGAGAAGTTTGCTCCGGCACCGCGCACCAACACCGCGCGTGTGTCGGGGTCGGTGTCGATGTGGCGCCAGATGAGGGCCAACTCGCGGTGCATGGCGCCATCGGCCGAGTTCTGGGTACCGTCCCGGGCAATGGTAATCTCCAGGACATGCGCGGCCGGTTCCGCGAAGCCGAGGCTCGGGAAATCGGTTCGATAGCGATCGAGATTGACGGCAGCCATCAGCGCTGACCGTCCGGCTCGTCAGGAACCGCGTGCACGCTGACCATGGTGAGCACACTGTACGCAGCCACCGTCTCGTTGCTCTGGTTAGTGATCTCCGCGTCCCAGGTAACTTCACCCCAGCCCTTCTCAGGGCGCAGCATCTTTTCCTTGCAGGTAAGCCGTACCTTGATCGAATCTCCGGGCTTGACGGGTTTGACGAAGCGCAGGCTCTCGAGTCCGTAGTTGCCGAGCACCGGGCCGTAGTCCGGATCGACGAACAGCCCGGCGGCTGCCGAGATCAGATAGTAACCATGGGCGACCCGGCCGCCGAACAATGGATTGCGGGCCGCTTCGGTCTCACTCATGTGTGCATAGTAGGTGTCGCCGGTCAATGCGGCGAACTGTTCGATGTCTTCCACGGTGATGCGGCGCTCGGCGGAGTTGAAGGAATCGCCAAGCCGCAGTTCACCGAATGGAATACGAAACGGATGCCGACCCGGATCATTCTGGGTCGCGCCGCGTACCCAGCGCTGGCTTATCGCCGTGATCATATCGGGCGAGCCTTGAATGGCGGTGCGCTGCATGTAATGCATGACTCCGCGGATGCCGCCCATCTCCTCGCCGCCCCCGGCCCGACCCGGTCCGCCGTGCACCAGGTGAGCCAGAGGCGAGCCATGGCCGGTGGATTCCTTGGCGCAATGTCGATTGATCACCACGATTCGGCCGTGAAACGGGGCGAGGCCCAGCGCCAGTTGCGCGGCTAGTGCGTCATCCGCCGAAAAAATCGAGGCCGCCAGGCTCCCGGCGCCGCGGCGGGCGAGCGCGATGGCATCGGCGATATCGCCGTAGGGGAGCACCGTCGCGACCGGCCCGAAGGCCTCCACCTCGTGCACGGCGCGCGCGCGCGCGGGCGAATTGCACAACAGCAGCAGCGGCGGCACGAACGCGCCGCGCTCACGATCGGCGCCGGTCACGGCAAAATCTTCGAGACTGCCGTGCACCAGTTCGGCCTCGGCCCGAAGTTCGGAAACGCGTGCCAGGACTTCGTGCCTCTGATCGATGCTGGCGAGCGGCCCCATGCGCACGCCCTCGAGGCGCGGATCGCCCACCACCACCTTGGCGAGCGCGCCCTGCAGGGCCGTCACCACTTCGGCCACAAGATCGCGCGGCACCAGCGCCTTGCGGATCGCGGTGCACTTCTGGCCGGCCTTGGCCGTCATCTCGCGCGTCACTTCCTTGATGAACAGATCGAACTCTGCCATGCCCGGCCGGACGTCCGGGGCAAGAATCGAAGAATTGAGCGAATCGGTCTCGGCGATGAAGCGCACGGCATGGCGCATGACCGCCGGGTGCGACTTGAGTCGCTGTGCCGTGCTGGCCGATCCGGTGAACGACACAAAGTCCTGACAGTTGAGGTGGTCGAACAAATCGCCCACACTGCCGGCGATGAATTGCAGCGCACCGGCGGGGAGAATTGCGCTCTCGATGATGCGCTGGACTACCGCTTCGGCCAGATACGCGCTCGCGGTCGCCGGCTTGACCACCACCGGAACTCCGGCCAGGATCGCCGGCGCCAGTTTCTCCAGCATGCCCCAGACAGGAAAATTGAACGCGTTGATGTGGATTGCCGCGCCCTCGAGCGGCACGCAGATGTGCTGACCGACAAAGCTGCCGCCTTTGGAGAGTTTCTCCACCGCGCCATCGACATACACATGGCTGTTGGGCAGTTCTCGCGTTCCCTTGCTCGCAAACACCAGCATGGTGCCTATGCCGCCCTCAATGTCGATCCAGGCGTCTGCCTTGGTGGCGCCGGTATGGTACGAGATGGAATAAAATTCATCCTTGAGTTCGAGCAATTTCTTGCCCAGCGCCTTGAGCAGAGTCGCGCGTTCGTGAAAGGTAAGGGCACGCAGAGCCGGGCCGCCGGTGTTGCGGGCGTATTCCAGGATGCGCCCGAAATCAAGGCCGGCGGAGCTGACTTGGCGAACGACGGCACCGGTCGTCGCGTCGCGAACCGCCACGCCGGCATCCATGCCCTCGATCCAGCGGCCCAGCACGAAACTCTTGACCTTCATGGAGACGCACCTGCCCGACTTTGATTGGCCTTCCGGCTTCGGTCCCACTCGGCAAACGAGCTGCCGCGCTGGGCAAGCTCACGCAGGAGCGGTGCCGGCGTCCAGTATTGTGCGCCCTGCTCGCCCGAAAATCTCTCAATGCCCGCGCACACCGGGCCCAGCCCGATGGTGTCGGCGTAAAACATCGGGCCGCCCCGCCACCGCGGAAATCCATAGCCGTTGCACCAAATGGCGTCAACGTCTGCGGCGCAACTCGCAATGCCCTCGCCGAGTATGGCCGCACCCTCGTTGATGAGCGCGTACAGGCAGCGGGCGACGATTTCATCGTCGGCAATGGCGCGGCGCTTTATTCCCAGGCGCGCCGACTCCTCGTTGATCAGTGTGTCCACTTCGGGATCCGGCAGCGCCTCGCGCGATCCGGGCTCGTAACGAAACGCTCCGCGACCGTTCTTCTGGCCCAGCCGGCCGGCCTCGACCAGCAGGTCGGCCACCCGAAAATATCGGGGATCCTTGGGCCGATCCAGGCGTTCGCGCCGCACACGGTAACCGACGTCCAGACCGGCGAGATCGCCGACCGCATTCGGGCCCATCGCCATGCCATAGGACTTTAACGCGGCGTCGATCTGCGAGGGGCTTGCTCCCTCCAGAAGCATGAGCTGGTTTTCCCGACCGTAAGCGTAAAGCATGCGGTTACCGACGAAGCCAAAGCAGTTGCCGACGACCACACCGAGCTTTCCCATGCGCTGGGCCAGGGCTAATGCGCTGGCGATAGCCTCCGGCGCGCTGGCCGCGCCACGGATGATTTCGACCAGCCTCATGACATGCGCAGGGCTGAAGAAGTGCATCCCGACCACCGAGCGGGGCCGCGCGGTGACTGAGGCGATTGCATCGATGTCCAGTGTGGAGGTATTCGTGGCCAGCACGGCATCCTCGCGGCACAGGCGATCGAGGCTGCGAAAGACCTGCTGTTTGACCGACATGTTCTCAAACACGGCTTCGATAACCAGCCCGGCGGGCGCGACCGCCGCGAACTCATGAGTCCCGGTGACGCGGCGGATTGCTGCAGCGGCTGCGGCGGCGCTTATGCGGCCCTTGCGGGCGGATGCCTCGATCGTGGCGGAAACACGCTGCAGGCCGGATTCGACTGCGGCTGGCTCAGAGTCGATCATCACCACCTCGTGCCCGGACGTGGCGAGACTGACGGCGATGCCGCTGCCCATGGTTCCGGCGCCGATCACGGCCACCGTATGCAGTGCCGGGCCATTTTCCTGGACGGCCTTCGCCGCCGGGCGTTCGGCAAAAAACACATGCCGCAGCGCACGGGACTCGAGGGATACCCGGCACTCCTCGAACCGACGGCGCGAAAGCGCGAGCGCTGCGTCAAAGGGCTGTTGATACGCCGCCTCGACGCACTCGACAATGTAGCGGCCCGCCAGCTGCCCGAAACGGCGGCGCGCAAGCTGCTCACGCTCGCGGGCGAACACGGCGGCATCATCCGGGGCGGGATGGAGTTTGACCTTACGCAGCGGTCGTGGCCCCTGTTTGAGCGCAATCAGTTCACGCAGGAAGCTCACCGCCGCACCCGTCGGATCGGCGGCGGAAACGAGTCGGTCCACGATGCCAAGTGTCACGGCTTGCGCGGCGCCGATCGGCTCCCCGCCGAGCATCATTTCCAGAGTCACAGCCGCGCCGACCAGACGTGGCAGGCGTTGCGTGCCGCCGGATCCGGGCATGAGCGCGAGCTTGATCTCCGGAAAGCCGATACTGGCTTGCTCGGTGGCACACCGATAATGGCAGGCCAGGGCAAGTTCCAGGCCCCCGCCCAATGCCGCACCATGCAGGGCCGCAACGACAGGCTTGCCGAGAGCTTCAATGCTCAGCAGCAGGTCGTTGAGGAGCGGGGCCCGCGGCGGCGCATCGAATTCACGCAAATCGGCACCGGCAACGAAATATCGGCCCGCGCCCAGGATTACCACGCCCTCTACACCGGGATCAGCGTCCGCGGCCTGCACGGCCGCCAGCAAGGCCGCCCGAACGGGCTGTGCCAGCGCATTGACCGGCGGATTGTCGATCTCGAGGATCGCGATGTTGCCGTCGATTGCGTGTCTTACCGGGGCGGCCATGGCGGCTCTGTCCTCAGTCAAACACGTTCTATGCTCAGCGCGATGCCCTGTCCGACGCCGATGCACATCGCACACAGCGCGCGCGTGCCACCGGTCCGCCCAAGCTGATACATCGCCGTGGTCGCAAGTCGCGCGCCGCTGGCACCGAGTGGGTGGCCCAGCGCGATCGCGCCGCCGTTAGGATTGACGTGCGCAGCGTCGTCGGGTATCTGCAGCTCGCGCAGCACGGCGAGCGCCTGGGCGGCAAAGGCTTCGTTGAGCTCGATAACATCCACGCCATCCAGCGACCAGCGTTGTTGGGCCAGGAGCTTGCGCACTGCACTGACCGGGCCCATGCCCATGACACGCGGCGCGACGCCGGCGACCGCGCCGCCCACAATTCGCGCCCGCGCTGTCAGATGGTAGCGCTTTATGGCCTCCTCACCGGCGATCAGCAGCGCCGCTGCGCCATCGTTGACGCCCGAGGAATTTCCGGCCGTGATGCTGCCGCCCTCGCGAAACGGCGTGGGCAGCCGACCCAGTGATTCCAGGCTGGTGGCGCGCGGATGCTCGTCGCGATCCACGGTCGTCGCATCGCCCTTCTTTCCGGGTATCACGACCGGCACGATTTCTGCGGAAAATACGCCGCTGGCCTGTGCCGCCAACGCGCGCTCCTGACTGCGTAATGCGAAGCGATCCTGGTCGACGCGGCTGATGTGAAATTCGGCGGCCACGTTTTCAGCCGTCTCCGGCATGGAGTCGATCCCGTATTTCATCTTCAGCAGGGGATTGACGAATCGCCAGCCGATCGTGGTGTCAAACATCTGCACATCGCGCGCATACGCCGCCGTCGCTTTGCTCACGACGTACGGGGCCCGGCTCATGCTCTCGACGCCACCGGCCAGCATTACGTCGGCTTCGCCGCTGCGAATCGCCCGTGCGGCGATGGCTATCGCATCAAGTCCGGACCCGCAGAGGCGGTTTATGGTGGCGCCGGGTACCGTATCGGGCAGCCCGGCCAGCAGCAGCGCCATGCGTGCGACGTTTCGATTGTCCTCGCCGGCCTGGTTGGCACAGCCGAGAATCACGTCATCGATTGCGGCGGGGTCGAGTCTGGGATTTCGGCCCAGCAGAGCTTTGATCGGAATCGCGGCCAGGTCATCGGGGCGGACCGCGGCTAGCGAGCCACCGTAACGGCCGAAAGGCGTGCGCACGGCGTCACAAATAAAGGCTGCAGACACGTTCGTTCTTCCTCAGGTGGGGGTCGTTGGCGATGCGGTCCGCAGTCGATGCGAGCGTCCGCGGGCGTGCGCGATTACCGTCCCGTCGGCGCGCGATACGCTAAGGTCGTACAGACCTGTGCGCCCACGCAGCCAGCGCTCCGTCGCGACCGCGGTCAATACGTCACCCGCCTTGGCGGGAACTAAGAAATCGATCGCTACCGCCGCGGCCACGGTGGCCGGGCCGTGGCTGTTGCATGCGAATGCGAAAGCGCTGTCAGCCAACGCAAATATGAATCCGCCGTGACAGATCCCGTGTCCGTTGGTCATGTCGTTGCGGACGGTCATGCTCACGCTTGCCACGCCGGCTTCGACCGCGAGCAGCGCCATGCCCAATTGCTGCGAGGCACGATCGTTCGCAAACAAGGCGCGCGCTGCACTCTCCGGGGCGTTTTTTAGGTCCTTAGTCATTCTCTGCCCATCGAACCGGCGGCGCTAACGACCGGAGAAGCGCGGCGTGCGCTTTGCGGCAAAAGCGGCCACGCCTTCGGCGTAATCGGCGGAGGCCCCAAGTAGGCGTTGCGCATCGCGTTCCGCATCGAGGGCGGCTTCAAAACTGCGAGCATGTGCGGCATGGATCGCCTGCTTGGTGCTCGCGAAGCCGCGGGTGGGTCCCGCTGCCAGCTGGGCGGCGAGCGCCTCGACGGTTGCGGCGAATTCCGCATCGTCGACGCAGCGCCAGATCAATCCCCACTGCGCGGCTTGTTCTGCGGGGAGCTTGTCCCCAAGCAGCGCAAGCCCCAAGGCTCGCGCGCTGCCCACCAGATGCGGGAGAGTCCAGCTGCCTCCGCAATCAGGCACCAGGCCCAGTTTGCTGAACGATTGGATGAAACTTGCCGAGCGAGCGGCGATGACCAGGTCGCAGGCGAGCGCGATGTTGGCACCGGCTCCGGCCGCAACACCGTTGACGGCGGCGACTACGGGCATCGGCAAGGCACGCAGCGCCAACACCAGAGGTTTGTAGTGCCGCTCGATCGAATCGCCAAGATCCACGGCCTGGCCGCCCGGCGCTACCGCCCGGTCATTGAGGTCCTGGCCGGCGCAAAACGCGCGGCCCGCTCCGCTGAGAACCAGTACTCGTGCACCGTCTGGCACGCAGGCGCCCCAGCGCCTCGCGCACTTCGCCGTGCATGGCCGCCGTAAAGCTATTGAGGCGCTCGGGACGGTTGAATGTCAGCCGGCCAACGCCGTCGGCAACCTCAAAGATAATGCATTGGTAGGACACTGTATGGCTTGACCTGATGGCGATTATTTTTCGTCGTAACTCAATTCCAGCTCAGATTCGGTGGGTTGCGCCTGACAGGCGAGAATGAAGCCGGCGGCCAGTTCCCAGTCCTCGAGCGCCACGTTGTGCCGCAGGGTGACCTTGCCCTTGGTCAGTTTGACCCGACAGGTGGAGCAAACACCAGCACGACAAGAATACGGAAGATCCAGGCCCGCGCGTTCCGCGGCCGCCAGTACCGACTCGTCGTCAGCCTTCATCTTGAATTTTCGGCGCCGGCCGTCCTGAATAACCGTCACGGTCGCGGTGTGGCCGGCCGCGGCGACGACCTCGGCGCGCGTCTCGAGGCGCCCGGCTTGGGTGGTAAAGCGCTCGAAGTGGATGGGTGCGTGGACGCCCAGAGCGGCCAGTGCGTCCCGACAACTGGACACCATGTCCCCTGGCCCGCACACAAACACCTCGTCGACCGCGCCCGGATCAAACAGCCGCCCCGCGAACTCGGTGAGTTTTGGGCCGTCCAGCCGGCCGTTGAAAATGTCCATGTCTTGCGGTTCGCGGCTCATGATGAAGTGCACAGCGAGCCGGTCGAGGAAGCGGTTCTTGAGCGCCAGGAGGTCCTCGGCGAACATGGTGTGGGCCACGCTGCGATTGCTGTACAACAACACCACGCGGCTGTCGGCATTGCGCTCCAGCATCGCTGTGATAATCGACAGAATGGGTGTGATGCCACTGCCGGCCGCGAGCGCCAGGCAGTAACGGTCGGAGCGCGCCGATTCAGAGTATATAAAGCGCCCGGTAGGCCCGAGAGCATCGACGGTGTCGCCGATGTTGGCTTCGTGCGCCAGAAAATTGGACAAGCCGCCGCGGGGCTGTACCCGAATGCCCAGACGCAGTTCACCGACCGGGGAGCCGTTTAGAATGGAATAGGTGCGGCGGACTTCCTTGCCGGCGAGCGTCGCCCGCAAGGCGACATGCTGACCGGGGCTGAAATGGTACTCGGAGCGCAAGGCGTCGGGCACCGACAGCGTGAGGCAGACTGCATCTTCCGCGGCCAGTACTCGACCGGAGATCCTGAGCGGGTGGAAATTCAGATGCACTTGAAGTACTCAAAGGGCTCAAGGCACGCCTTGCAACGGTACAGCGCCTTGCAGGGAGTCGAGCCAAAGCGGCTCAGTTCCTCGGTATCCATGGACTCGCAGCGCGGGCATGACACCGTCGGTGCGTCGAGCCAGAGCGCCCGTGGCGATGCCACGGGTTGCGCGGGCGGGGCAATCCCGTAACGCTGGAGTTTTTGGCGGCCCTCCGCGCTCAGCCAGTCGCTCGTCCACGGCGGCGCGAGAATCTCCGTGACGGTAGCGTGCACAAATCCCGCGGCACGCAACGCGGCGATGACAGAGCCGCGAATAACTGCGGTCGCCGGGCATCCTGAATAGGTGGGCGCGAGCCCGACTTCGATGCTTCCGCTCGCGTCGCACTTGACATGGCGAATCAAACCCAGATCAACCACGCTTAGGACCGGGATCTCCGGATCCGTGACGGCACTGAGCGCGGACCAAGCCAGCGACTCTTTGTCCACCGCGGCGGCGCTGTTTACCATTGGGCACCCGGATAAGTGCGCTGCAAGTACTGCATGTCGGCAAGCATGTAGCCCAGGTGCTCGGTGTGCGCGCCCCGACGCCCAAACCATCGATACGGCACAGCGGCAGGCCGCGCCAGGGTTGCCTTCCCCAGCACGTCGTCGATACGCGCAGACCAGGCGGCCTCGACTTCGGCCAGCGCCGGGGCAATTCCCAGCCGCAACAGGGCACGGTCCTGATCGCGCTCGTCGAACAGTTCGCGCGTGTACGGCCATTGCTGATCCAGAGCCTGCTGGGCGCGACGATGGCTCTCCGCGGTGCCGTCCCCGAGGCGAAGCAGCCAACCGCTGCTGTAGCGAAAATGGTAGCGAGTCTCCACAAGCGACTTGGCCGCAATCTCGGCCAGGCGCGCATCGCTCGAATGCTGCAGGCGCTCATAGAGCTCGAGCTGATAGGCATCGATAAGTACCTGGCGCACGATGGTCTGGCCAAAATCCCCATTCGGCTGCTCGGCCAGCACCAGATTGCGGAACTCACTCTCGGTTCGCAGGAAGGCAAGCTGATCTTCATTGCGCCCGCGCGCTTCTACCTCGGCGGCGTAAGTCAGCAGCAGACGCGCCTGGCCGATAAGATCGAGGGAAATATTGGCCAGACCCAGGTCCTCTTCGAGCGCAGGTGCGTGCCCGAGCAGTTCTCCGAGTCGCTGTCCCAAGACCAGGCTAGTGTCGGCGAGCTGCAGCAGGTGATCGAAGCGCGCCGCCGCTTCCTCCCAGCCGCCGGCCGTCGCGCCCGTCGTCACAGCGTCTTTACCTCGTCGGGAATCTCATAGAAGGTCGGGTGCCGATAGATCTTGTCGCGCGCCGGTTCGAACAGTGTGTCGGCATCCCTAGGGTCCGACGCCGTGATCTGGCTGGATCGCACGACCCATATGCTCACGCCTTCCAGGCGTCGCGTGTAAACGTCGCGGGCATGCTCAAGTGCCATGCGGGAGTCGACCGCATGGACACTGCCGACGTGCTTGTGATCGAGGCCGCCACGCGCGCGGATGAAGATTTCATAGAGCGGCCAGCCTTTGGTTGCATTCATGTCTGATATCCCCGTAGCTGTTGCATTCAAGCCGCTGCGCCCGCGTTGCGCTGTTCGCGCTTCTGGGCGTAAGCGGTGGCCGCCTCGCGCACCCAGGCGCCCTGCTCGTGCGCGCGTCGCCGTGCGCTGAGCCGTTCGCGGTTGCACGGACCATGGCCCTTGAGTACTTCGTTAAACTCATCCCAATCGATGGCGCCAAACCGATAACGGCCGGCCGCTTCGTCCCAGCGCAGATCGGGGTCTGGCACTCTAAGTCCCAGGTAGTCGGCCTGCGGGACGGTGAAGTCCACGAATTTCTGGCGCAACTCATCGTTCGAAAAGCGCTTGATCTTCCACTGCATGGACTGCGCACTGTGCGAGGAATCGGCGTCCGAGGGTCCAAACATCATCAACGACGGCCACCACCAGCGGTTAAGGGCTTCCTGGGCCATCAGTCGCTGCTGGTTCGTGCCCTGGGAGAGCTTGAGCATGATGTCGTAGCCCTGCCGCTGATGGAAGCTCTCCTCCCGGCAGATGCGGACCATGGCACGTGCGTAGGGTCCGTAAGAACATCGGCATAGCGGGATCTGGTTCATGATCGCCGCCCCGTCCACCAGCCACCCGATCGCGCCGATGTCGGCCCAAGTCGGCGTGGGGTAATTGAAGATACTAGAGTACTTGGCCTTTCCCGAAAGTAGCTGCTCAACGAGTTCGTCGCGACTCACGCCCAGCGTTTCGGTCGCACTGTACAAATAGGCCCCATGGCCGCCCTCATCTTGCACTTTCGCGATCAGGATGGCTTTGCGCAGCAGTGTCGGTGCACGCGTAATCCAATTGCCCTCCGGCAGCATGCCAACGATTTCGGAGTGAGCGTGCTGAGAAATCTGGCGGATCAGGGTCTGGCGGTAGCCGGGAGGCATCCAGTCCTTGGGCTCGATCTTCTCCTCCGCGTCGACGCGCGCCTGGAAGCGTGCCGCGACTTCGGTACTTTCGGCGCCGACCGCCGCCGGCCGATTTGCATCCGCCCCATCTAGACCCTGGGTATACATTGCCAGCTCTCCGTTCCGTACATGGGTCCCGCCCCTCAGGAGCGCAGACGCTCGTTCTTGGGGTCCCAGGCGGGCTGCGCGATTGTCCGCGCCGCGCGCCGCTCACCCCGGATCGAAATCTCGATGCGCGCCTGTTCGCGTAGCAGGCTCGGCCGCAGGTACGCGAACGCCAGCGACTTCTGCAGTGCGAACCCGTAGCCTCCGCTGCTGGTCAGGCCCGCCAGCTCACCGTCAATGTACACCGGCTCGTTGCCCAGGCAGTCGGCATGATCGGCGTCTACTTCGAGGTAGGTGAGCACTATGCGCGGGCCTTCCTGCTTGGACCTGAGCGTGGCGGCCTTGCCGATAAAGTCCTTGTCGAAATGGACAAAGCGCTCCATGTCGGCCTCGATCATGGTGATTTCGTTGGTGAGCTCGGCGCCCCAGCCGCGATAGGCCTTCTCCATCCTGAGCGAGTTCATCGCGTAGGTGCCAAACAGCCCGATGCCGTGCGCAGCCCCCGCCGACATCAGCGCATCGAACACTACGGGCATGCGGGCCATCGGCACATGCAGTTCCCAGCCGAGCTCGCCGACGTAATTCACGCGCAACAGCCGGACGCCGGGCACCCCGGCCACTTCCGCCACCTGGGCGGTCAGCCAGCGAAATGCAGCATTCGAAAGATCCTGGCTGGTCACAGACGCGAGCACCTCGCGCGCCCTGGGACCGGCCAGTACCAGAGTGCCGTACTCGTCGGTGACGTCTGTGATCGAGAAACGCTCGCCAGGCTTGCGGCGCCATTCGAGCTGATCCCTGTCGTGCTGCTGCGCGACCGCCGCCGACAGCAGGTAATAGCGGTCGGGGGCGAGGCGTGTCACGGTAATTTCACTCTCAATGAACCCTGCCGGCGTGAGCAGATGTCCGAGGACGACGCCGCCGTCGCGCTGCGCAATCCGATTGGCGCAGATACGCTCCAGAAAGGCGTGGGCATCCGGCCCGTGCAGGTCATATTTCGAGAAGGTCGACAGGTCCATGAGCCCTACGCGTTCGCGAACGGTCAACGCCTCGTTACGCACCGGCTCCCACCAGTTGGAGCGCTGCCAGGAGTAGCGCTCGCCTGCACCGCTCGGGTCATACCAGCGCGGCCGTTCCCACCCATAGATCTGTGCGAACTGCGCGCCCGCCGCCGCGAGTCGGTCGTACAGTGATGACTTGCGCAATCCGCGCCCGACTTCGTGCTGTTCGCCGGGTTTGAAGCAGTAGTACATGTGGTGGTAGTCCTCAATGGATACCGCCGTCGTGTATTCCTTGGTCGCCCAGTTGCCGAAACGGCGCGGGTCGAACTCGCGCATATTGATTTCCGACTGGCCGTGCACCATCCATTGCGCAAGGTACTTTCCTGCACCACCGCCTTGCGCGATGCCAATTGAGGCGCCGCAGTGCATCCAGTAGTTACTCGCGCCAGGAGCCGGCCCTGACAAGTAGACCCCATCCGGAGAGTGGGTGATGGCCCCCGACACCACGGTCTTGAGGCCGGCCTGGCCGAACAGCGGCAGGCGTTCCGAAGCCTTTTCCAGCCAGGGCATCAGCCGATCGAGCTCCGGCGCGATCAGCTCGCTCTCGAAGCTCCACTCAGGAGGCTTGCCGTCCCAGCAAACGTGCGCCGTGGCGGTCTCGTACGGCCCGATCAGGATACCGTTGGTCTCCTCGCGCAAATAGGCGTGCGCAAAGGGGTCGCGCACGACCGGCAGCTCCTTCTCGAGATCAATGAGCTCCTGCAAGGGCTCGGTAATCACGTAGTGGTGCAGCATGTTGACGAGCGGGACATTGTGGCCGGTCCAGGATCCGACCACCTCGGAGTAGCTGCCGGCACTGTTGACCACATGCTCGCAGGTGATATCCCCTTGGTCGGTAACCACCTGCCACTCGCCGGAGGCGAGACGACGAATATCCGTCGCGCGCGTGCGGCGGTAGACTTCCGCACCTAACTTACGGGCCCCCGCCGCCATCGCGTGGGTAATATCGCTCGGCGAAACGTGGCCGTCCGTCACGGTCAGAAATGCCGCCTTGACGTCCTTGGTATCGAGGTAAGGATGATATTGCGGAATCTCGTCCGGGCCGATCACGTGCGCTTCGTACCCGGCCAGCCTCGAGATGCCGTGCACGTGCTTGAGCCACAGCACCTCCTCATCGGTGGTGGCAAGTCGCAGGCCGCCGCAACCGTGCCAACTGACGGCGTGGCCCGTGAGCTTCTCCAGGCGCGCGTACAGCTGCGTGCCATACAGGTGCACACGCGTCATGTTCAGCGAGCCATTGAAGTGGGGGCACTGGCCCGCGGCGTGCCAGGTCGATCCTGAAGTGAGCTCGCCCTTCTCGACCAGCACGACATCGTGCCAGCCCTCGAGCGCCAGGTGATAGAGCAGCCCAACGCCCATGGCACCGCCGCCGACGATTACTACCCGCGCATGCGATTTCATCATGGATCCTTGGCGTTGGGCCACACGGGACCGTGGATGCCCTCATGGAAACAGCCGGCCCGCACTATTTCATCGTGGGCATCACGAAATCGGCGCGTACCGTTTCGGGTTCCGGCCAGCGTTGAGTGACGGTCTTGAGCCGCGTGTAGAAACGCACGCCTTCCGGTCCGTGCATGTGGTGATCGCCGAACATCGAGTGTCGCCAGCCACCAAAACTATGGAACGCCATCGGCACTGGAACGGGCACATTGACCCCGACCATGCCGATTTGCACATCGCGCGCAAACGCGTGCGCCAGCGCCCCGCTGCGGGTAAATACAGCCGCGCCGTTCGCGAACTCATGGCCGTTGACGAGTTGCAGCGCCGCCCCGTAATCCGCAACCCGAACCACCGATAGCACCGGTCCGAAAATCTCTTCGCGATAGATGCTCATGTCCGCGGTGACGTGATCAAACAGAGTTGGCCCGACGTAATAGCCCTGTTCGCGGCCCGCCACGCTGACACCCCGACCGTCGATGGCGAGGCTGGCACCCGCTCGCACGCCGGCCTCAACATAGCCACGGACCCGCTCCCGCGCCTGTGCAGTGACCAGCGGGCCCATGTCGGTGCCGGCTGCATCGGGCGCACCCACCTTGAGCGTCGCTATCCTCTGGCGTAAGCGCTCGATCAGCGCGTCGGCCGTCGATTCGCCGACTGCGACGACCACAGAGATCGCCATGCAGCGCTCGCCCGCCGATCCATAAGCCGCTCCGACAATGGCTTCTACCGCGGCACTGAGGTCGGCGTCCGGCATAACCACCGCGTGGTTCTTGGCTCCGCCGAGAGCCTGTACGCGCTTGCCGTGTGCCGTACCCTGCGCCTGGATGTAACGCGCGATGGGCGTCGAACCCACGAAGCTCACCGCGGCGATACCGGGATGCTCCAGCAACGCATCCACCGCCACCTTGTCTCCTTGCACGACGTTGAAGACGCCATCCGGTACACCGGCCTGTTGCAACAGCGCAGCGAGCAACAGTGACACCGACGGGTCGCGCTCGGAGGGTTTGAGAATGAAGGCGTTGCCGCAGGCCAGCGCGATCGGGAACATCCACATCGGCACCATTGCCGGAAAATTGAAGGGCGTGATCCCTGCAACCACGCCCAGTGGCTGGCGGACGCCATAGCTGTCGACGCCGGTGCCGACACTCTCGCTGAACTCTCCCTTCAGCAGCTGCGGTGCGCCACAGGCGAATTCGACAACTTCCATACCCCGCGTCAGTTCACCCTCGGCATCGGCGAGGGTCTTGCCATGCTCCTCGGAGAGCGTATGAGCAATTAGTTTGGCGTTCTGCAGCAGCAGTTCCTTGAAGCGGAACAGCGCCCTCGAGCGTTGCAACGCCGTAACCCGGGCCCAGGCGGGTTGCGCGCGCAAAGCGCTTTGTACGGCCGCGTCAATCTGGCTGGCATCGGCGAAGGCCACCTCGCGCACCGGCTTGCCGAGGGCTGGATTGAAGACCGGCGCACGCCGCTGCCCTGCGCCCGATGCGATCTTGCCGTCGATCCAGTGCCCAACGACGCCGGCTTCGGCGGCGCCAATCTTGAGTGCAGCGACCATCGCGGGGCCCTCTCGAGCTCAGGCAGGCACGGCGCGCAACGCGCGGCGCAGGCCCTCAATCATGGCGAGAATTTCCTCCGGCGTGCTCACAAAGGGCGGGGCGACCGCCAGGCATTCGCCGCTGAAGCGCACCAGCAGGCCCTCATCAAGCGCACGCTCGAACACGCGTATGGGCCTCAGTCCAGGCTGGCCGGTGATCGGGGCCAGTTCAATGGCGGCCGCCAGGCCGAGGTTTCGGATATCCGTCACGTACGGTTCACCCTTGAGCGAATGCACGGCTTTTTCAAGAATCGGGGCAAGTTCCGCGGCTCGCTCGATCAGGCGCTCCTCGGCGAGTACATCCTGGGTCGCGTGGGCGGCGGCGACGGCGAGCGGGTGCGCCGAATAGGTATAACCGTGGAAAAACTCGATGGCGTGCGCCGGGCCGGTCATAAAGGCCTGGTAGATCTCGTCGCGGGCGATCACGCCGCCGAGCGGTACCGTCGCGTTGTTGACCGCTTTGGCGAAGGTGGTGAGGTCCGGCTGGACGTTGAAGAAGTTTGAGGCAAACGGCGCGCCAAGGCGTCCAAAGCCGGTAATCACTTCGTCGAATATGAGCAGGATGCCGTGCTTGCTGCAAATCTCGCGGAGCCGCTCCAGATAGCCGCGTGGCGGAACGATCACGCCGCTTGATCCCTGCATCGGCTCAACAATCACTGCGGCAATCGTCGAGGCATCGTGCAGTGCCACCAGTCGTTCAAGTTCCTCCGCCAGATGAGCGCCCCAAGTCGGTTGGCCTCGGCTATAGGCCATTTCCGCCGGGTTCCAGGTATGAGGCAGGTGGTCGACGCCCGGGATCATCAGCGGGGCAAACATCTTGCGATTCGCCACTATGCCGCCCACCGAAATGCCGCCCAAGCCGACGCCGTGATAGCCACGCTCGCGGCCAATGATCCGGGTCCGGGAAGCCTCACCGCGCATACGGTGGTAGGCCACGGCGATCTTAAGCGCAGTATCGACGGCTTCCGACCCCGAGTTCACGAAGAACACCCGGTCGTTGGCACGTCCGGCAAGCGCGGCGATTCGAGTAGCGAGTTGGAACGCCGGCTCATGACCCATCTGGAAGGACGGAGCGTAGTCGAGCGTGTCGACCTGCCGCTTGATCGCCGCAACTACCTTGGGGTGCGAGTGCCCGAGCGGCGAGCACCACAGGCCCGAGAGGCAGTCGAACAGGCGGCGGCCATCCTTCAGAATGAAGTAACAGCCTTTGGCCGAAGCGATCAGCCGCGGCGCCGCTTTGAAATAACGGTTGTGGGTGAAGGGCATCCACCAGGCGCGTAGTTCACCTTCGCGCGTATCGGGATGCAGTGGATTGACGGCGTTCATAGGGGTTTTCCTCGCGTCAAGATTACCACAGGGCGTCGCCCGCTTCGCCGCGTAGAAGGCGCGTCAGCCCCGCCAATCCGCTGCGCGCTCCGACCTTCAGGCCGAGCGTACAAGGCAAGCCTCGTCCTTATATAAGTTAATAAAATTCAGTATTTTATAACTTATATATCATGTATATTATAGATAGTTTTTTCTTTGCACGCACCGGCGCTCCCCACCGTCCGGTGCTTTAGCTGCAGCGCCGCGAACAACCACTCGCTCAGTCGCGCGATTGCCTGAAGACCTTGCCGTCCTTCATCACGAACTCGACTTTCGCCAGCGCGCCGATATCAGCGAGCGGGTCGCCGCTCACCGCGACAAGGTCCGCATGCGCGCCCTCGGCGATCACGCCTATCTGTCCGGGCATGCCCAGCAGCTCGGCCGCCTTGACCGTCGCCGATTGAATCGCCTGCATAGGGGTCATGCCGAATTCGACCTCGCGGCTGAATTCCTGGGCTATGGGCTGGGTCCACGGAAAGCCACCGACGTCGGTGCCGAAAGCAATCTTGACGCCCGCGCGCAGCGCCTTGGTGAACGACACGCCGTGGACTGCCACCCGCTTGCGGTCTCGCTGACCGCTAGGTGTATCGGGCGGATCCCAGTCTCCGTAATACACCGCCATCGTGGGGACATACCAGGTGCCCTGTTTGATCATCTGTGCGATTTCTTCGTCCGTGAGATCCAGGCCGTGCTCGATCGAGTCGCAGCCGCCGTCCAGGGCACGCTTGAGTCCTGCGCCGTTGTAGGCGTGGCAGGCCACTTTGCGGCCCCAGCCATGAGTCTCATCGACAATCGCCTTGAGCTCTTCCACGGTCAATGTGGGTTGCGAGATCAGGTTACCGTCGCGATCGGTCCAGGACCGGTGCGTCATATACACCTTGATCCAGTCGGCGCCCTTGTCGAGTTGCTCGCGTGCGGCTTGGCGGGCCGCCACCGGCCCGTCGATCAGCTGCACGCCCTTGGGAAGGGTTAATTCGGGGGCATAGTTCTCCAGCGGGTAACCGCCTGTGCTCGATATGGCCAGGGTGCAGACGAACAGGCGCGGCCCGGGGATGTAGCCCGCCTCGATCGCCTGTTTGATGCCGACATCGCCGTAGCCCGCGCCTTCCGTCCCCATGTCGCGCAGCGTCGTAAATCCCTGCTCGAGCGCACGACGCGCCGACACCACCGCTCGGGCTGCTCGGAATGACTGGGGTTGCTTGAGCAGTTGTACGTCGTAACCCCCTTCGGCGGGCACCTCGCCCTGCAGGAAGATATGCGTGTGCGTGTCGATGAGGCCTGGAAGCAGCGTGGCCGCACCCAGGTCGATGTGCTGCGCGCCCGGCGGCAGATCCTGGGCGCCGCCGTCGCGGATTGCGACGATCCGATCGCCACGAATTACGACAGCGACGTGCGTGCGCGGCTTCCCGCCCCGCCCATCGATCATCGTTGCAGCGGTGACTACGATGATCGGTTCCGACGCCGCGGGCTCTGCCGCAATGCCGGGCTGCAACGGGGCGCACAGCCCGATGAGAAGCGCCGCTAACGCTGTCGATCCGAAGCGCCTGATTGCATTCCCGGTCATTGCCGATCTCCTCGATGCCTGCACACACATTTGTCGACACGGTCGGAGCGATGACCGGCGTCCTCGACGACCCAGAATACGTGGTTCTGTGTCAGAATTCGACGGATGGACAAGAGCGCGGATTGGCACGATCTGGGGGCCGCGGAACTGCTGGCTCAGCAGCCGCTGCAGGAGGTGCGCGCCGGTGGTAAGCGGATCGCGCTGAGTTTCCAGAACGGCCAGTTCGGGGCCCTCAGTGGCGTGTGCAATCACGTCGGCGGACCGCTCGGCCACGGTCGGCTCGACGGTGAGTTTGTGGTCTGTCCTTGGCACAGCTGGAAATACAATTGTCGTGACGGCCGCGGTGAGCCGGGGTACGAAGCGGAAAGTGTTCCCTGCTACGCGGTGAAGACCGAGTCCGGTCGTGTTTGGATCGATCTCAACTCGGCGACGCGACGCCACCGCCTGCCGCATCCCCCGCACGCGCTGGCGCGACCCGTGGCCGAGCACGACGGCCCACCACGCGTGCTCGGCATCTCCACCACGGCGATGAGCAAATCAAATCCACGGTACTCGACGTCGGAGGCCTTGCTGGAGGAGGCACTGCGCCACGCGGAGGCCATGGGCGCGCTGACTCAGCTGCAGCGGCTCGCGCAGCTAAAATTTCGCTCGTGCGAGGGTTACTATTCAAAATCCGCGCACGCGTGCACCTGGCCCTGTTCGATCACGCAGATGGACCCGAACGACCAGCTCGATCGGGTGTACGAGGCATTCGTGCATTGGGCCGACGTGGTCCTGGTCGCCACGCCGATACGCTGGGGCGCCGCGAGCTCGCTCTATTACAAGATGGTCGAGCGGATGAATTGCATTCAGAACCAGATCACGATCGCCAATCGCGTGCTGCTGCGCAACAAGGTCGTTGCACTTATTATCACGGGCGGCCAGGATGGCATCCAGGCGGTGGCCGGACAGATGCTGGGATTTTTCGCGGAGGTCGGTTGCGTGTTTCCGCAGTTTCCGTACATTGCCCACAGTCGCGGCTGGAGCGCCGAGGACATGGAGCGGAACGTCAGTTTCGTGCAGCACAGCGAGCCACTGCGTACGGGCGCGCACCAGCTGGTGGAGCGGGCGATGCTCATGGCGGCAACGCTCAAAGAGTCCGCATGCACTCAAGCACGCGTGCATCGCGGCGGACGCAAGGCGGATGGATTGGAGTCTCCCGCTACCGACTTGGCCGCGGCGCGTGGAGGCTCGGAGCCGGAACTTCATCGCGAGGGAGCGAAACCATGAGTCAAGTAAAGGACTTCAAAGCCCATCGCCAACCGGAATCGGAGCTGATGGCGCTGCGGATTGATCTGGCCGCCGCCTTTCGCCTCGCGGTCGAAATGGGATGGCACGAATCCGTGGGCAATCACTTTAGTCTGGCGGTCTCGGCCGACGGCAAGCAGTTTCTGATGAATCCGCGATGGGTTCACTTCTCGCTAATTCGGGCCAGCGACCTGCTGCTGCTCGACAGCAGCGATGCCGAAACCATGTCGCGACCGGACGCACCGGACGCCTCTGCATGGTGCATTCACGGTCGTATCCACGCGCGCCTGCCGCGCGTCCGGTGCGTGCTGCACGTGCACCCTCCGTACGCATCGGCGTTGGCGGCGCTCGCCGATCCGACGCTCAAGCCGATCGATCAGAACTCAGCGCGGTTCTTCAACCGCCTGGCAATCGATCGGGGCTACAGCGGTATCGCCGATCAGCATGAGGAAGGGGAACGGCTGGTGAATGTGCTCGGCCCGCACAACAGCATGCTCATGGGCAATCATGGGGTTCTGGTGACGGCGGCCACGGTGGCCGAAGCATTCGAAGAGCTGTACTTTCTCGAGCGGGCGGCCAAGACCTTGGTTCTCGCCTATTCCACCGGCCAGCCCCTCAACGTACTGTCCGACGCCGTGGCCGAGAAGACGGCCCAGTGCTGGGACGAGTACCGCGAATCGGCCTTTGCGCATTTCCGCGACTTAAAGTACATGCTGGATAAGAAGGATGCGTCGTACCGCGACTAAAGGCGGCAACAGCAGCCCTCCTCCAGTTCGGCACACATGCCGGCCCTGGACGCCGCGGCCTCACCACATCAATCAGCAACCGGAACAGTACCTGGGCGACCGCGCACGATCTGCACCCCGGATGCACTAGCTGGCGGAGCGCGCCTTGCTGCCCTCGCATGGCCAAGCCCTCTGCCAAAACTCCCGGGAACCACTTCTTGCGCAGCGCCGCACGTCAGAACGGGAGCCTGTCATAAGCCTGCCGGCACGAACAGGCGCCCTTCCGCCACCGGGCGCACTCCTTTCTATATGGGCGGCAATCGGCTAGCCTAACTGGCTTTGACGTAACCTTGGCAGGGCACAGTGTCGCAGTCGGCGGACGTATTCATCAGCTACTCGCGCGAGGACAAGGATCGCGTCCTGGAGCTGGCCGGGAAATTGCGAGCCGCCGGGGTGAGCTTGTGGATTGATCAAGGGAGCATTGACGGCGCCACCCTTTGGGGAGAAGAAATCGTCAATGCCTTAGACCACGCCAAGGTGCTGTTGCTCGCGGTCACGGCATCGGCGGCGCGCTCGCACAATGTCGCCAAGGAAGTCGTGCTATTTAGCGAGCGCAAGGGGCACATCCTGCCCGTGCATCTGGAACAAACCACGATACCTTCGGCGCTCAAATATCCATTGGCGGGCATCCAGCATATCGAGTATTTCCACGGCGACCCGGATGAGAACCTGAAGACCATCCTGCGCTCGCTGGAACGGGCCGGCGCCACCATTGTCCCGCCCAAACAAGCCAAACCGACGCCACCGACCGAGGAGCCAAGGCTGCGGCCAGCCGTCGCTCAGTCGGGACACCCCGAGCAGGTTATCGAGCGCGGCGCGCTTGCGGTGCTGCCGTTCGACAATATCAGCACCGACAAGGAAACGGATTACTTCAGTGATGGGCTGACCGAAGAGCTGATTGCCCGCTTGTCGCTGGTCAGTGAGATCGAGCTCATTTCGCGCTGGGCCTCCATGCAGTACAAGGGCCAAAAGCAGGATATTCATGCCATCGGCAATGAACTAGGCGCGCGCTACATTGTAGGTGGCAGCGTCCGGCGATTTCAGGACTCGGTGCGCATCACAGTCCAGCTCGTTGACGTCGTTACCAATCGCCAACTCTGGGGAAATACCTACAAGGGGAAACTGGACGATATCTTTGATATCCAGGAGCAGGTGGCACAGCAGATTGTCGAGGCCCTGAAGCTCAAGCTCAGTTTCTCCGAAAAGGTCTCGCTGACCAAACGTCAGACGGTCAATGCCCAGGCTTACGATCTGTACCTACGTGGCCAGGCCTACCTGTACCGACTGACAAAGCGAGGCACCGAGTACGCCATCCAGTTGTTCGAAAAGGCCATTGAGCTTGATCCGCGCTACGCCGCTGCCTATGCCGGCTGTTCCTGCGCCTACGGGCAGATGTTCGGCTGGTTCGCGCGCGAGGATCAGTACCGGGACAAGGCGCAGGAGTTCAGTTTCAAGGCGCTGATGTACGACAACACGCTGCCGGAAGCGTACACCGCGATGGGACTGTCCTACTTCATCTGGGGAAAGTTCGACGAAGCGTCGGCCTCGGTCGGAAAGGCCATCGAGCTTGATCCCGACGACTTTATTGCCCACTGGACGCTCGGGCGAATTCAGTTCTCAACCGGGCGAGCCGAGCAGGCGGTCAGCAGTTTTCAGCATGTCATCGAAATCCGGCCGTCATTCATCACTGCTCACAGTGACCTGTGCCAGACGCTCGAAGGGCTCGGTCGAAGCGAGGAGGCAAAAGCCGCGGCCAAACGTCTGGTCGAAATGATGCCGAACTATCTGTTGCAGAACCCGGACGATTCACGAGCCAGGATCGTCTACGCGCACATGCTCATCACGCTGGGCAACGTTGAGGTTGCCGTCGGTGAAGCACAGGCCGCGATCGAGTCGGCGCCCGGCGATTCCGTGATGCTGTACAACGCCGCCTGTCTGTACGCGAAGCTCAACGAGACCCGGCGCGCTCTGGATACTTTGCGACAGGCAATCAGTGCCGGCGTCACCAATTTCCAGTGGATGAAGCACGATCCCGACCTGAACTCGTTGCGGAACGAGCCGGAATTCATCGAGCTGACAGTGGGCAAGTAGCCGGCGCGAAGCTCCGTGGCGCTAAAAGTCGCTATGCACCGCTCCCTTTGGATAACTGCGCAGGTCGAAGGGCGTCACCTGATACACGTAATAATTTAGCCAGTTGGCGTACAGCAGGCTGGCGTGGCCGCGCCATTTAACCCGTGGCAGCTGCGACGGGTCATTGTGCGGATAATAATTCTCCGGCACCTCAATCTTCAGGCCCCGGTCCAGATCGCGGTCGTATTCGGACTTGAGCGTCAATGGATCGTATTCCGAATGCCCGGTGACAAAGACCCGGCGCCCGTCCCTGGAACTTAGCAGGTATATGCCCGCGGTCTCGGAATCCGCGAGTATGCGCAAGTCCTGGACCTTTTCGACGTCAGCGCGTCGGAACTCGGTATGCCGCGAATGCGGCGCAAAAAATCGGTCGTCGAAGCCCCGTAGCAGCCGCTCGGTTGGCGCAATCGTGCGGTGTTCGAACACACCGAACAGCTTTCGGGGCAGCGGGAACTTGGGTATCCCGTAGTAATGGTATAACGCAGCCTGCGCGCCCCAACAGATGTTGAATGTCGAGACCACGTTGGTCGCTGCCCAATCGAGGATTCGAACCAATTCGGGCCAGTAGTCCACGGCTTCGAACTCCAGGTGTTCGATCGGAGCGCCGGTAATGACCAGCCCATCGAAGCGCTCGCCGCGCACATCCTCGAAGGAGCAATAGTGCTTGAGCAGGTGATCGGCGCTCGCGTTCCTCGCTTCGTGCGAGGTAGTGCGCAGCAGCGTTACGTCCACCTGCAGCGCCGAATTTCCAATCAGGCGCAATATCTGGGTTTCTGTGGCAATTTTGGTGGGCATCAGGTTCAGAATTGCGACACGCATCGGACGGATATCCTGGTGTGCGGCGCGCTCCTCGCCCATCACGAACACGTTCTCGGCCTCAAGCGTGGTGCGGGCAGGAAGACTGGCGGGGATTTTTACTGGCATGGCTGAGCGTTAGGGTCGGCGGTCAGGGCTGGTGGCACTACGGATGGGGCTTGTTCGCTGGGATCCGCATCGCGTACTCAGGACTGCAACACCTAGTGTTCACTGCAAGCTGGGGAACGTGGTGACCGGTGGAGCGAACTTAGCGTGACAGCAGTCGTCTGACTTTGGCCGCCGACAGAATGCCGCGCAGCCGCTGCGCTCCCTGATCGTCTGTCTCCACCACCACGATGTGCGTCAACAATGTCTCGTCAAATAAGTGGGCGACGGCCGCGACCGTGTGTCGTTCGACCTGCTTGACATGGGCGACCTGCCAGTCGGGCAAGCGCAACATCAGGTCCTTGACCAGAACGTGCGCCCGAACGGTCGACGTCAGCCGCATGTGTCGCATCGGCTTTTCACCCATGATGTCGTAGGCGGTGACTAACCCGACCACCTGGCGTCGCGCTTCGTCGATCGCGAATGCGCAGCGCACGCCGGTGTGCTTCATGTGCTCAAGGGCCCCATCGATGGTGATGGTCTCCGGCACCGTCACCGAGCTGCGCTCGCGAAAGTCCGTCATCACCGAAAGCGCCGGATCATTGGGATTCGCGTACCATCGGTCGGCCCCAGGTATCTGCAGAACGGTGGCAGAGAGCGGGGTAAGCGTTAGTTTGGGCATTGGGGCCTCAAATGCGTGGCATTTATTGTACCGTTGGCCTCTCCCGCTTCGCCAGCCGCTATCGCCTGCGTGCGAAACATTTGACGTTACAATCCGGTGAGGTAGCCGAACCGATGGCTAATGAGGCCAGGACGCCGAGAAATGACTGCGCGTGCTAGCGGTGTTGGGGTGAGTCAGGTGCTGTCCGATGCGTGGGCGGACCTGCGGTGCTGTTGGTGGGCCCTGGGCGGCACCGTGCTGCTGTACACGGCGCTGGCGACGGTCGTGTTGCTGCCGCTGATCGGCCTGTTCCTTCGAGTGCTGATTGCTCGCACCCACGGCGCCGCCGTGGCTGATGTGGAGATTGCCTGGTTCTTCTTTACCACCGGACCGGGTGTCGTGGCGCTGTTACTGGTTTCTGCACTCCTTGCCGCGGTTACCGCCCTGGAACAGGCCTGCCTGATGAGTGTTGGCCTGGGCCAGGCGCGCGGCACGGTGCCGCGCGTGCGTGATGCGTTTGCACACGCAGCGGCGCGCACCGCACCGATCCTCGGCCTGACGCTCCGGCTCGTGCTGCGAGTCATGATGGTGATCGTGCCCTTTGCGCTCGTCAGCGGCGCTGCGTACTGGGGGCTACTGCATCGGCATGACATCAATTATTACTTGGCCGCCCGCCCAACCGAATTCTGGGCGGCCGCGGCGATCGTTGGGGCAGCTGCGGCGGCGTGCATCGTGTCGATCATCAAGAAAGCTCTCGACTGGATGCTCATCCTTCCTCTTATCCTGTTTGAAGGCATGACGCCCAGAGCCGCCTTTTCTGAAAGTGCCCGCCGTATGGGCGGGCATAGGGGCGCGGCGCTGTCATCGCTGGCGGTGTGGGCGCTGCTGGCGTTGGCGCTTCCGCTGGCGCTCACCCCCGCAATGCAGGCGCTCGGGCGATGGTTGGCGCCAGCCTTCGGTGAATCGATGGCGGGGATGCTCTCGTTTGTCGGGTTCATCGCAGTCATCTGGCTGATTGTCGCCTTCATTCTCAGTGTGTTCGTCGCCGCGGTGTTCGCACTCATTTGCGTTCGCTGGTACGTGGCAACCGCACCGAGCGGCGATCTCGCGCTTCCGAGCCGACTCCGGGAACATGACGAGCTTGCCGTAAATCACCGGCACGTATCTTGGCTCGCCCTCGTGGTAATCCTCGCACTCGCCGTGCCGGCGGCCGCCGGAGCGGCCTACGCACTCATGCAAAATGTATGGACCGACCGGGCGGTATTGGTGATTGCGCACCGCGGAGCCTCCGAAGACGCCCCCGAAAATACTCTGGCGGCCTTTCGGCGTGCCGGTGTCGAGCATGCCGACTACGTGGAACTCGACGTGCAGGAGTCCTCCGATGGGGTGGTATTGGTGGCCCACGACAGCGACTTGATGAAGGTCGCCCGCGTGCCGCTGAAGATCTGGTCGTCAACGGCCGCCCAGGTGCGCTCAGTGGATATCGGCAGCTACTATTCGAGCGCCTACGCGGATCAGCGTGTGCCCACGCTCGCTGAGGCGCTGGCCGCCTGCAAGGGCGTTTCGCGCGTGAATATCGAGCTGAAGGACTACGGCCATAACCAGCAGCTGGAGGAACGGGTGGTCGGCCTGGTCGAAGCGGCCGGAATGGAGCAGCAGATTGTCACCATGTCCCTCAGCCGCCCCATGGTTGCCAAGATGAAGCAGCTTCGCCCAGGCTGGACTTCGGGCCTGTTGATTGCCAAAGCCATTGGTGATGTCGCTCGCCTGCCGGTCGATTTTCTCGCCGTCCAATCCAGCTTGGCAGGACGCGAACTGATTCGATCCGCCCATGCCCTGGGGAAGCCGGTCTACGTTTGGACCGTGAACGACCCAGAGCGCATGATTCGCCTGATGGGCCTCGGGGTGGACGGATTGATCACCAATCGACCGGCGCTTGCCAAGGAAATTATCGCCGCGCACGCCAGCATGGATTCGGCCCAACGCCTGTTCCTGTTTGTCATGACTCGGCTGGGGGTGCGGGCGGAAGTCGGTGAGGCTGAAGGCGAGCTGAGGCCGTGAGCAACCACGCCCGGCGTCGAGTTGCAACCGCCGCGCTGCTGGTGCTGGTGGCCGCCTCACTGCGTGTGCACGCCGCGGGCAATCACCACACCTTCTGGGAGATCAAGGGGCGCAATAACACGGTCTATTTGCTGGGCTCCGTGCACATGCTCAAGCCCGATGACAGTACCCTGGCCCCGGAGATGCTGCGCGCCTACGAGCGTTCCAAAGCGCTGGTAATGGAATTGGACCTGAATAATGCCGGCAGCGATGCGCTGCTCGGATCAAGTCTCGAGTTGGCCATGCTTCCGGAAGGACAGTCCCTTGAGGAAGTGCTGGGGGCGGAGCTGTACGCAGACCTGGTGAGGCACGCGAAATCGCTGGGTGTGGAGCCTGAAATCATGGACCGATTTCAACCGTGGTTTGCGGCGCTGCTCATGGAACAGACCGCGCTTAGTCAATCGGGTTTCGAAGCCGGTGCGGGAATCGATGAGCAGTTTGCGCAGCGTGCCCAAGCGGATGGCAAGCCAATCATCGCGCTGGAAACGGTCGACGAACAGCTGGGGTTTTTTGCGCACCTTACGGTGGAGCAACAGCGTCAGTACCTGCGCGCGACGCTCAAGGACTTGGACACCGAGGCGAGCGATGCGGGAGTAATGGTCAATGCCTGGCAACGCGGCGATTCTGCCGAACTCGAACGGCTGCTGCGCAAGGAGTCGGCGAACAATCCCGAGCTGTTTCGCGTGCTCACGGTTGAGCGCAACCGCAACTGGTTGCCCAAGATTGTGGCGATGCTGCGCGAGGACCAGGACTATCTGGTCATTGTCGGAGCGCTGCATCTGGTCGGGCCCGACGGCCTAGTGGCCCTTTTAGGGAGCCAGGGTTTCCAAGTCGAGCAGCGCTAGCGCGGCAATCGTGGCGCCGCCAGCGCGTCCCTGCAGGGACCGCGAACTTGGGCGCGCCGCCGCAATCGGTCGCGGGCGGCCCCAGCGGTGGCGTCGAGGTCCAGCGTCCTCAGTTGCTCGGACCAGCGTGCCCCGGGAATGTCGTAAACAGCTGGGTGACTACATGCGCAATCGCAGCTTGCGGATTCTTCATGACCTCGTCCGTCAGCCGCCCTTCGGCAACGCCGGTCCAGACGAGCTTCTTTTGGCGGGCGTCGACGAGATCGACGTTGGCCGTGCCTACCTTGTAGCGGACGGTCTCGACTTCAGAGGAGTTGTAAACCGGCATACCCGCGTACATTCCGCCCCGATAGCCGTAATAGCCCATGCCCATCGTCATCGACGAGCTGGGAGTGGAACGGACGTCGGTCTTTTCATCGACGTTGGCCATGAAATTCACCATTAAGTCGGGATCGGAATCCACCTTCCGATAACCGCGGGCGCTCATCTCGGAGTCAATGGCCATCTTGAAGTGCTGCGAAAGCAGGCTGGAATAGCCGGCCTTATCGGTGCCCACCGGATTGACATACGAATAGGTACGATAGCTGGAGAAGTTGACTCCCCGATCGTAGTCGGAGCGCATCGTGGGCTTCGGGGGCGCGCAGCCCACAAGCGCGGCGATGCCGATAATGAGGGCAGTTGCAGCGATCGGCGAGATTACTCTGAGCTTATCCATGTAGACCTCGGTAACTTTCGGTGTTCGTGCAGCGGGGGTCCGGCGACCTTGCTGCTTTGGCTATGTGCTGGAATCGTAACACCGCGGGACGTTGACGCGGTAATGCCCTGCTTCAAGGCGCCAAGGTCGTATCCCCTTCACCCAGTGACGCGTTTCCTCGCTTATCGAGCGGCGGGCGCAGATGCCTTGCCGGCACTCCAATGAGCGTCGGGTCCAGCGCGCTAGGCGGGCGCTTGCTGGGGATCGAGGCGGCGCGCCGATGGCAACACGAAAACCGCACATACAATAAGCGCTGTCACGGTGGCATTGATCAATAGTGCATAGTCATCATGCACCAGCAACCGCCCCGCCAGCAGCGGACCTGTGGCCAATCCCATCTTGGAGCAAAAGCCGCCCAGGACGGTCAGCTGACCGTTGTTGTCCAATTGCGCGCACATGCCGAACATGTAGGGCACAGCAAACGCCCACACCACGGAAGTGACGTCGTTTGCCGCGGCGTACATGAACCCAAGTCCGCTGCGGTGAAACGCCCAGGTGCCCGCAAGGGTCAATAGCATGCCCGCGAGCAACGGCCAAAAACGCCCGAACCGCGTGCCAAGTGCAACGCACAATACCGCGCCGAGCACTCCCATCCACGCCGCTATGCCCACGGTGTCGCTCGCGAACTCCGCCGCAAGGCCACTGTGGCGTGCAAGACCCAGGACGTAGGCTCCGAGGCCCATGTTTGCCGCTTGAAACAGGAACAACGACAGCAACGAAGTGACCACCAGCATCCGGGGATGCTTGAGAGTGCCGGCGACGGCTCCGCGTTTAGTATCGCGCCGCGGGTAATCGGGAATGAACGCAAACATCGCCGCCGTTACCGCGGTAAAGGTCGCCAGCGCCACAAACAGAACCCCGGCCCCGAAGGTCGGCACGAGTCGTGGCAACCACATGATCCCCAGCCCGCCGAGGCCGTACTGGACCACGAGCAGCATGCCGAAGGCGCGGTCTGGAGCGGCCAGTCGGCCCATGACTGAATAGGCGACGCCCACCAGCAGGCCTCCTGCCAGACCGTGCATGAGGCGGATGACCGTCAGGAGTGGCGCCACATGCACGAGCGTGGATGCCAGGTCAACGGCAATGAGCGCAGCAAGGAGAGCGCAGGCCACGGGCCGCCACGCGATGCGCTTCACGATAAATATCGCAATCAGTGCGCCCGCCGCAGCGCCGTAGACGTTTGCGGCTGCGACATTGCCTGCTTGGGCGTTAGAGAATCCGAGACCCGTGACCAGACCGTCGACTAGGGCCGGCATGATGTTGACGTAGAACAGTCCGGCGGTCGCCAGAAATGCGAGCAAGGTACTGGCGAGGAGTCCCTCTGGATTCACGGTGGCAGACAGTCGGCTCATGGTGGGCAAAAGCTCCGTATTCGGTTGGATTCCGCGGCGGCGCCCGCCCAGCGAAATTCACCTCCGTCGCTCACGTAATAATAGACGGTGCGGTTCGGCAGCATCACAACTTCAATGCCGCCAAAGCCCGACATAAACGGAACCCACGTGGCATCGGCGCAACCCAGGGCGCGCGCCGCGTTATAGGCCCAGAAGCCGTGCGCATAGCGAAACTCGGGCGTGCTCGCCGGCAGTCCCCGATTGTTCGGGTCCTGCTGCAACGCCGTTCTTAGCAGCATCGGATCGAGCGCCTGCTGGCCGTCAATGCGTCCAGATTCGACGCTGAGGAACAAAGCAAGCTTTACGATGTCATCGCTGTGCAGCGTGAGCCCGTAACCGGTGAATGGCTGGGCCGCCGCGTCGTAGGTGCGCCTGATCACCGCGGCCGATGGGCTCAGGCCGAGCGGCTTCCACAAGGGTTCGACCAGCAGGTCGCGATAGAAGTCCGCCGTCGGTCCGCGGTGCTGCTGCAGGAACCGCTGCAGCGCCACTCCGAGCACGTAGGTATCGGAGGTGTGATACACCCAGGTGGTGCCGGGCGCTGCGCGACGCTGATACTCGTGGCACGCATAGCGGATCTTATGCGCATGATCGGTGGGAAAAAAGAATCGCCCGGTGCCCGCAGCGTCTTCATCCTCCTGATCGACCGCTGATCGATACAATCCGGTCGCCATATCCAGCACATTGAGGAAACTGACACCGTCCCAGCGATGCTCGGTCGCGCATTCGGGAACGTAAGCGCGAATCATTGATTGCGCGGCACCAGAATAAAGGTGCTCGAGCCGCATCAGCGCAATGCCCGCCACCATTGACTTCGCCAGAGAATACGATGGAAGGTCCAGGGTTGCGCAGAACGGATAGCTGCCGTGCCGCGTCGGGCAACCACCTGTGTAGTGCACGCCGTCGATCACGAAACCGTAGGTCGACATGTCATCAGGCGACACTTCATTCGCAGCGCCAAAATTCGCGGGCACCGCGCCGGGGTGATCGACGGCAAGCTGGGCAATCGGCCGCACTGGCATGCGGACGGCAACTTCATGATGAAATGCGCGTATGGTCGCGCCGGCGCCTGCCACGGCGTGCGGCAGGTAGCGCGCTCGCAGCCATCCCCAGGCATCGAACTTCTCGTAGCGACAGGTCTCGCTGCTAATCTGCCAGGCAGCGTGCGAGACGCTGCCATCGCTCTTGAACAGAAAGGTAAGCACACCGTTGTGCATGCAGTTCTCGTTCCGTTCCTCGAGCGCGAATGGCAGAGCGACACGCGCATAGCCGCCATCCTCAGCGTCTTCCCACACCCGCCCCGGCTCAAGAATGATCTCCCAGGCGGGGTGCCGGCCCGGTATGGTGCCGCGCCGGACCGGAATGACATTGCCGCCGTCAGCGACAAACTCAAAGTCGAAGTTGGGAAGTTCCGCGACCTGCCGGTGACTGGAAACAAGAAAGCTCCGGTCCAGCGCCACCGAGCGGTAGCCATTGGTCCCCTGCCGGGTCAAGGTCAGCCGCCCCTCAAAGTGCTGGATGGGCGACGGGGCGTCCAGCGCTGGCGTGTACTCCTTCAGATCCAGGGGCTGGAGGTAGCCGTGGCCATTCAGCAAGGCCTCGCGGCTGAGTTCATTGGCCGCAGCCTGACCGACGAATGCGGCGCTGATGAGCGATGCCAGCAACCGGGCGGCGTGCTTGGCAATTGAGTTAGGCAACGTCGAGGCCGGCGTCGGCCAAGGCATGCCGCAAGCCCGCAAGCTGCTGCTCAAAGCGGCGCCATTTGCCCACCGAAGTGTCATAAATCGGCCGGCGCACCTGCAGGGCGCTGGCCGTGGTTGATGCCTCGGAATTCAGATGGAAGTCCAGGCACTGGCCCTCCCAGGGCAGTTCGCAGTGCTGCAACAGCCGGCGCGTTTCGCCCTCCAGATCAGCCACCAGGGATTCATACTTCAGCGTGTAGATCCGCCCTGGCAACACCGCCTGCCAATGCTGCATGAGGCGGTGGTAGGCGATGAAATACCGACCCAGTTCGCCGAGATCATAGGAATAAGGGTAGGCGTCCTTGAACAGTTGTTTGTAAACCGCAAAGCAGGTATCCATGGGATGGCGCACGACGCTGATGATCTTGGCGTGCGGAAGAGCCAGGTGGATCAAGCCGGCATACAAGTAGTTGAAGGGCAGTTTGTCGGTGAATTGCCCGCTGCGATGCAGCGTTGCGCGGCGCAGATAAGCCTCGCCCAGGGCTCTGAAGTCCACTTTTGAGCTGGCGGCCACGAAATCCAGGCGCGACCCGCGAGCTGCGCCCACCGCTGAATTGACCAGCTCGGTCAATGCCAGTCCGAAATCGTTCAGCTCGCCGGCCGCCGTCACTTGCGAGTGACTGCCCAGAATTCGCTCGACCAGGGTCGTTCCGGTGCGCGGCATGCCGATGATGAATATCGGATCGCCGCTGGCGCATCCTTGGATGCGTCCGTCAAACATGTCCGGCCCGTACACTTCGCGGATCTTGGCGATTATTTGCAAGTCGGTATCGACGTTGTATTGCATTTGACGGCGCTTAGTCCCGGCTCCGAGTTGCAGGCTCTCGAAGGCGCCGCCGTAATCGCCCAGGTCCTCCTGTTCCTTCGCCAGCGCGTAGTAGAGCTGGACGAGACCCAGCGGCGATTGCGTAGCAGCGATGACCTGCCGCAGCTGCCCCAAATGGTTGTGGTCTCGCGTCTGGGTGCGCAGTTGCGCGCGCCCGTTGTAGGCTTCGTAGTCGCTTGGGTTGAGATCGATTGCCGCATTGAAGCTGGCTTCCGCTCCGGCGGCATCGCCGAGATATCGCTGCACGGCGGCCCTGTTGAAATGAAATTCTGCAACGCCTCCATCCAAGGCGATGGCCTTCGAATAGTGGCCTAGGGCCCCGGCTTGATCACCGAGCATGTGCAGCAGCGAGCCGAGTTCATTGTGTAACGCGGGATCTGTGAACACTTTGTCCTTAAGCGTTGCGGCGGTGAGATTGGCGCCCGCAACATCGCCCGCCTCAAACAGGCACTTGGCTTTGTGCAATTGGTAATTGTCGGCGTAAGTGAGCTGCAGGGCGCGATCTATGGTTCGCAGTGCCTCCGCGTGACGCCGCACCTGCTTTAGAATATAGCTGGCCAGGTACCAGCCATAGGCGTAATCCGGGTGCTCCCCATTCAGCTGCTGGCAGGCGCTCAGGGCACTGCGAAAATCCCTGGCCTCGATAAATTTGGAAATCCGATCGGCAAGCGGCTCCTTGTTTGTCCTTGGGGCGGTCATGACTGCACTCGCATGGGGTGGCCGAGCCAAACTCGGATATCGGCCCAGGGCATGTTAGCAACTCAGGAAGGCCGGGCCGCCCCCGGCCTTCCTGCGACGACCCCCGCCGTCAGAACCGGTAGCGGACCACGAGCCCGATGGTGCGCGGCTGGGCAATGTAATCCCGTGAATTATTGCCGTAGTAATTCTGGCTGGGATCAGTTTGCGAGCCGCCGAGCAGGAACGGAAAGACCCCCGTGGTGCCGGCATCATTGAATAGATTCTTGGCGTACAGCGAACCGTCCCACTTATCCTTGCTGAGCGTTGCGCTCAGGTTCCAGATTTGGAAACTGTCGATCTGGGCATAGGCGCGCGAGAAGACCGACGTCGGGGCGTAATTTGCCGAGGCGGGATTCGGGCTGTCGTTGCAGTTGCCGATGGCGTTATAGGAGGTCAGGCAGTGGTTGTCGCCGAGGCTATTGAGGGTGTTGGACTGGTAGTAACCGCTGAGCACGGTGGTCAGATTTAAGCCATGGGACAGCGCCATATGGTGGCTCAGCGAGGCGCTGATGACGTTTTTGGCCGACCCGGGCAGGCGCTCGCCGTCCGCAGCGATCCGGTCCGTGTACAGCACGCCGCCACCGTAAAAATTCCCGGCTGGCTGGTAGACGTCGGCCGTCAGTTTGGCGTCGGCGTAGGTGTATCCCAGATTAAAGTCGAGCTGGTCGGACAGCTTTCCGGAAAGCTCGAGCTCGATGCCCTGGGTCTTGGCCGACTGACCGTTGATGACGGCAAAGAATCCCCAGTTTGAAGTCGCCGTGTTCAATTGCGGATCATGCCAGTCCTGGTAGTAGAGCGAAGCCGAATAGGCGAGCATGGACGTCGTACCCTTAAATCCGAGTTCGTAGTTATTGACCGAGTCGGACTTGAAGGTGAAATAATCGGGACTCTCCGCGTACTTACCCGAGGTGGGCACCGCATTTGCGCCGGCGTGCCGGTAGCCTTGCGAGAAGGTGGCGTAGACCATCGAGTGAGCGCTCAGGTCCCAGGCCATATTGGCCTTGAGCAGATAGGAGTTGTCGCTGAGGTTTTGTGCGGCCGTGCCGGGCGGATTGGTGGGCGAGGAGTAAATCGGCACGTCCACTACCGCGTTGACGTCCACCTTGTTGTCAAAGTAGCGGCCACCCACGGTCAAGTGCAGATTGTCGCTCAGGTTGAAGGTGAGCTCCCCGTAGGCCGCCCATTCCTTGTAGTCCTGATTGCGGCGGAACAGGAAATCCTGGTTGGAACTGAATGGGGCCAGTCCGTACAGGTTAATCGCGTCCATGTACGGAATGTATCCCACCAGGTAGCTGTTCTGCCCCAGATCATAACTCTGGTCGGTGTAGAACAGGCCGGCCATCCAATCGACGGAATGGTGGCCGTTTGACACCAGACGCAGCTCCTCGGTGTTTGCCGAGTCGTCGTAAAAGCGCTGCGCCTGAGCCATCGGTCGCGGCGAGCTGCCGTAGAAAGCAAACCAGCCGTTACGCGCATAGACGCCGGAATTGTCACTGATGCTGTTGCCGCTGTGCGAGTAATGCGAGGTGCTGGAAGTCAGGGTTGCAAAACCCAGTGACAACTCCAATTCCAGAGCGGTCAACGCCACATCGCGATTCGAGGGCTCGAGCTGGATACCGCCGAATTGGTATTGGCCGTACTCGCCACCGTTGACGAGGTTGGCGCCACTGGTCACTTGTCTGCGGGCACCGATGTCGTCTTTCTGTTTCTGGTAGGACAGCTGCGCGTTGAACATGTCGTTGGGCTTGAACAGCGCCGAAATTCGCCCGTACTTGATGTCGACGGTGTCGGCATCCTTCACGTAGTGATAGACGGGCTTGGCATTGATGACATCGCCGTTGGTGACGACCGGGTTGCCGTTGGAGTCCAGTACGTAGACATTGGGATAGTCGACGACGCCGGCATTTTTGACTTGACCCACGTTGGCGCGCAGCGCGAAGCTGTCTCCCAGCGGAATGTTTAACATCAGGTCAGGGTTCAGGTTATCCCCGTCGGACCCGTCGGTCAGGGAGTAACCCATGCTTGCCTCGCCGCTAAAGTGGCGCAGATCGGGCTTGGTCATGATGTAACGCACGTTTCCGGCCAGCGATCCCGAGCCGTAGAGCGTGCTCTGCGGGCCACGCAGGACCTCGATACGCTCGATGTCCTTGAGGATAAAATTGCCAAACAGTGCGGTGTTGTCGACGTAGGTCGCGACGGTCGGTGGTGCGGCCAGCGGCACATCGCCCTGGGAGCCCGCGTCCACGTTGATGCCGCGTATAACAATCCCGTTCGTCACGCCCGAGCTGCGGTAACCGCGGTCAATCATCGCCACGCCCGCCACCGAGCGCAGTGCCTCGACCGAATCGATGATGTTGGCCTTCTCCAGGTCCTCGCCGCTTACCGCGGAGATGTTGAAGGGGATTTCCTGAACCGACTGCGCGCGCCGGGTCGCCGTGACGACGATCTCCTCCAGGGTATCCCCGCTCTTGGCCGTGTCGTCTGCCGACCACACCGGCATGGCCTTGCCGCCCATCGCCAGCGCCACGGCAGCGGCCACGGTCATAGGGCGAATCACTCGGGGGTTCGACATTTCACGCTACCTCATTGATTTCAGGATGACCTATGGGCCGGAGGCTACTATTGTAGGAGCAATGGTCGTAGTGCCAGTTGGCAGGCAACCAATGGTCCAGCCCGTCGTATCGGCGCTACACCGCGTCGGTCGGCGCGGGAGCCCGGGCCATCTCCAGGGCGCCAAGCCCGCGCAACGCGCTGCTGCGCGCGTCGACCGAAAGGAAGGGCGTGAAATCCATCGTTGAGTCGCGCAGGCTCTTGAGCGGTTGCCCTAGCCGTTGCCAGCCGGTGCGTCGGAGGCGTCGCAGATAGCCCAAGTCGAGTTCGACCGGGATTATCTCCCGAGTGCGGCCCGCTCGATGGATGAGTTCGCCTCCCGGTCCATACACGCACGACTCGCCGCACCCCAAGCGATCGGCGACGTTGACGGAGACAAAGTAAACCTGATTCACGGCCGCGTTGGCGCGCGCAATAGCCACCTCGACGTCGCGATCGAGAGTGCTGGTCATGCTTGGATGCAGTATGACTTCCGCGCCGCGGATGACTAAGGAGCGCACCAGCTCCGGAAACCACATGTCATAACAGATGGCGAGGCCAAAGCGCCCCACATCCGGAATGTCGAACGTACACAACTCATTGCCGGGGGTGACGTTCTGTTCGTACGGGCAGAATGGGAATATTTTTCGATAGCGTGTGACGACGTTGCCGGCGGGGTTGATGACAGTGGCGGTGTTATAGACCTTGGCCCCTGCCCGCTCGTACATCGTGCCCGGGATCAGCCAGACTTGGTTTCTGTGGGCTGCTTCGGCAAAGCGTTGCTCGGTCGCACTGGGTAGCGATTCGGCGTCGGCAACGCGGGCACCGTAGGCATTCAATTCGCCCGCCAGCACCATCTGTACCCAAGGAAACCGGCGCTTGACGCCGTCGATCTCCTCAATCATGGATTCGATATTGCTGCCGCGTTGGCCTTCCAGCTGCAGTCCGGCGATCGCAAATGTGCTCATGCGTGCAGGCTAAGCCCTGACCTGCGCAGCGGGTAGGGCCAGATCGGGCTCGGGCACTGGACCAGCCGGAGCGGCCCGCGATGCTAGGTGCGGCGTTGAATAATCGCCGAATCGACCTGACGCTGGGAGGCGTCAAACCACTTGATGCGCTCGCCCTCGATCACCACAAAGAATGCCGTCGGCTCTCCGTATGCCCACTGTTCCCACTGCCGATTCCAGCGGGCGCCGTCGACCCACCAACGACCCAGGTCGCAGTCCTCGTTGGCATAGCCCGCGCGGCCGCGCATTCGCCCATCCTCGAGCAGCTCAATCGTGCACGGATCGCCGTACACCGTCCGACAAAGGATGGTGGCGCCTGACATGGCTGCCCGCAGCGCCTCGTCCTCGAGATGTTCGCCCGCTGCAGTATCAAGCCGTTCGCGGCGGCCGCTCATCAAGTCCCGTATCAGCATCGCCAGGCTCTCTACCGCCGGACGGATCTTCTCTAGCGGCACTCCAGTGACGCCCATACGAAAGCAACTCTGTGGTTGCTCGGCACCTGCGAAGTAGTGTTCCAGCGGTTCGATGAGAATTCCACGGCGCGCCGCCTCGCGTGCGAGAAAGCCGATATCAAGGTCTTCGGGCCCGCGCACCCAGAATGCGGTTCCGCCGCTCACCGGCGTAATGGCGATCGACTGCTGCAGATAGTGATTGAGCGCGTCGCGCAGCGCGGTGCGTCGCTCGTCGAACACCTGTCCGAGTCGCATCATCAGCGCATCGTAATGGCCGAGCGCCAGAAAATAGGCTGCCGTGCGCTGATTGTTGAGTGGCGGATGTCGGATACTCAGCCGCCGCAGCTCGCGGGCTTCGCGAATGAATTCCGGAGCGGCGACCAGAAATCCCAGCCGCAGACCCGGTGCGAAAACCTTGGAGAATTGTGCGACGTAGATAACGCGATTTTGCTGATCCAGAGCCCGCAACGCCGGCAGCGGCCGTTCGTGATAGCGCGTCTCGCACTCCAGGTCGTCTTCAATGATGAGAAAGTCACGTTCGATGGCTTTTTCGATCAACCGCTCGCGCCGTTCAATCGGCATTGTCACCGCCGTTGGAATCTGATGGCTCGGTGTCACGTAGACCAGAGCGCAGCGATCGAGGCGCTGATCGACAATCAATCCGCCCTTATCCACCGGTTGCAGCACGAACTCTGCGCCGGCACGGGTCAGCAAGTGGCGCATGTCGCTGTTCCCGGGCTCCTCCATTGCGCACACCGTCGACTTGTCGACCAGCAGTTCGGTCGCCAGATACAGCGCGTGCTCGGAGCCGAGCGTGATCAAGATTTCGTCCGCCTGGGCGGTGATTCCGCGCCGTGGCAGGATCTTGGTGCGGATCTCCTCGATCAGCATCGGATCGTCGGCGTCGCCACTGCCTGTCGACCATTCGTTGATTTCTTGCATACCAAGGGCGAGTCGGGTGGCCTCGCGCCACTCGGCCACCGGATACAGTGAGTTGTCGTAATGGCCGTCGATAAAGGGATACGGATACTGTTGCCAGTTCGGAAGATCACGGAAGCGGCGCGGCTGCTGCGGGCTGCCCTTGAAGCGTCGACGCCACTGAGATCCGCTTTCGCTGTCATTGGCAGCGATTCCCGGGCCGGAGGCGACGCGCCCCTGGACGATGCGCTCGTTGACGTAGACCCCGCTGCGCTCACGGCTGACCAGATAGCCCTCAGAGCTTAACTGCTGGTAGGCCAGCACCACGGTGTTGCGCGCGACATCGAGTTGCAGTGCCAGCTGGCGCGATGAGGGCAGCCGCCGACCGGGCGGTAAGGTTCCGGCAAGTATGGCGTCCACCAGCTTCTGGCGAAGCTGGTTTTGAAGGTTTAGATCGCCGTCGCGATCAAGGAAAATAAGTGGTGCGCCCATGATTTTGCAGTGTATGCGTAGAGCGCCCGACCCGGGCGAATACAGTATTGTATGGCCGTTTGGGGATCCCGGGGCCAAGCCTCCCGTGCGGTTTGGCCGGTCGGCGACGCCGATTAGGCCGTGGACTTAGGGACGCGCGCCTGGCTGCGTGCCACGCAAGGCAGCGGAACGGCCGCTTGTACCACAAGTCTTGGGAAATCCGTCGCGCCGCAAGGCCGCGCCCAGACGCACAGCGCCGGCGGGCCGGGCTGTGCCCATCGAAGTGGCGCGTGAGGAACGGGGATTCGCTTGGCTCGAGTCCCCCACTGGAACCGCCGGGGCCATACTATTGCGACAGAAGGTCGCCAATCCGAGTCGCCAGCCAATGAGTCCCATGCCCGATGCGAGGCCACGATCTTGAAATGCCGCGGTTGCTGATGCATTGCCGATCGTTGGCGTGGCTCGGGATTGTGGTTGCAGCGGCCAGTGCCTGTCCCGCGGCATTGGCGGCGGTGTCGACACTGCAAGCGCAACAGCCTGTGGCGAACTTCGCGTTTGCGAGCCAGCTCGGCGCTGGCGTCTATTCCGTAGAAGGTCGGGCCGTGCAGATCTATCGCCTGCCGTTCGAGTACGAACTGCGGCCGCCAACTCAAGAGAACGTGGGATTGGACCTCACATTGCCTGTGACCTTGGGTTTTTATAGTTATCGCGTGCAGGACGTGGTCACCGAGGGTCTGCCAAAGACCGTCGATACCTACAGTCTACTTCCGGGTCTTGAGGTGTCGCGCCTGGTCGGGCCGCGCTGGCGCCTCGCCGCCTTTGCTGAGCTGGGCGTGGCTACGGTCTATGCCGGCACGAACAAAAGCCTCATATATGACGGCGGTGTCCGCGGCCGCTATGAATTCCAGCTAGGAGAATCTCATCTTCGCTATGGAGCCGAGCTCCTCTATGCCGCATCGCAGGTGAGCCATGAATCAAAGGATACGATGGTGCGTCTGACCAACGGCCTAGACGCCCGATTCCGGACCTCTATGTCGTTAAGGGGCGAAATTGTCGATTACGGCCCCTATGCCTTAAGCGAGCTGTACCCAAAGCGACCGACCGACCCCGTCTCGTCCTCGGGTCCACCGATCACCGCGGCCCAATGGGAATTGGGTATCACCGTGGGCACGGTCAATACGGCGTATCTGTGCATGGCCAATATCTGCAAGATTCCAGTGCCCAGAGTGGGACTCGGCTACCGCTTTGGCGCGGGACTGTCGATATTCCGCCTGGTGTTCGGCGCAGCATTCTAGAGCTTGGGCCGGGGCCGACTTGAGCGGTGTGGGCTGCGCAACAGAGACGCTATCGCGATGGCCAACTACTTGATTGTGAGCGCCAGCCTCGCTGCGTTACAATGCGGGCTGATTCGGGTCGCGTGTGTGCGCTAAGCAACAGGGGGCGGGACCATGCGTTCAACGATTGCGGTCAAGGCGATGCGGCTGGCGGTACTGGCTACGGTCAGCGTCGGGGCAGTCGGCACCGCGATTGCGGACACTCCGCCGGTTACGAATCTTAATAATAATAATGTCGCCGTCAGCGGCACACGCACCACACCGTCGGAAGGATTGCTGACCGATCGCTTCGTCGCCAGTCTGGGTACGTTCATTGTCAATACCGACGTGACGGCGGAACTGAACGGCACAACGGTCAAGGACCCCGCGGTTAATTTCAACGACACGCTCGGCGTCGGCGGCGATTTTACCCGCGCCCGCTTCGACTTCCTGTGGCGAATCAATCCGAGGCACCACATCCGCTTTCTGGTTTTCAAGAATCGAATCTACCTTCAACCATGTTATCGACCGTTCGGTTGAGTGGGGCGACTACACATTTCAGGCCAACGGCAACGTTAAAACCGAGTTTAATTTCGATGTCTACGAATTAGGCTATGAGTACGCGTTCATGCGCGGACCCACCTACGAGGTGGGCGCCACCGCCGGCGTCCACCTGCTCGATATGAAGATTGCCTTGTCCGGCAACGCTACCTTTACTGACTCCAGCGGCCATACCGGCTCGGCGAGTTATTCGACCAAGGAGAGTAATCTTCCCGCCCCCCTCCCGGTCGTCGGTCTGCGCGCGGGTTGGAGCGTGGCTCCGAACTGGTATCTCGAAGCGCAAGCGCAGATCTTCAAGTTCGACTACGAGGGTTTCAATGGCAACTGGAGCGACCTGAGAGCGGGAGTAACTTGGATGTTCAGCCGGCATTTTGGCGTCGGCGCCGGCTACAACCGATTCAACGTCAATGTGGACGTGAATCGCGAAAAATATAACGGCAGCGTCGATCTCAGTTACTCGGGGGCGCAATTATTCCTGACGGGCACCTACTGATCGGTGCGGTACCGTCTTTGGCGTGCCGCCGATGGCCAAGCGGCTAAAATGTCTTGGTGTCATGCAGTCGATACTTGTCCCGTCGATGAGCCGCGCGACGCAGCGCAGCAGGCGGTAAATTGCATGCAAAATCCGACAATTAAGATATGATGCCCGACGGGGAATCTGCGCCAACAAGGGATTCGAAATCAATTTTAGGAGTGCGACCGTGAAAGAGAACAAAGTAAACAAGGTTGGAATGTGGCGATCGGCCGCAAGTCTCGTACTGGTCGCGGCATGTTTTGCGTATACCGGCGCGGCGTTGGCCGCGGCGGCCGCAACGACCGACAAGTCGGCGCCGTTTGTTAAGGAATCATTGCACCAGATGACCGCGACGGTGACGGCGGTGTCCATGGCGACCCGCGAGGTGACGCTGCGTGGTGACGGTGGTGAACAGCAGACCATCAAAGTTGGACCTGACGCGCGCAACCTCGCCCAGGTGAAGGTTGGTGATCGACTGACAGTGAGCTACTACCAGGGCTTTACCGCACAAATGCGGATGCACGGCAAGCCCAATGAGGGCTTCCAGGATGCATCGGGCGCAATGCGTGCTGCCCCGGGTGAAAAGCCAGGTGGTGCGGCAGCGCAGTCCACCTCCAGCACGGTGACGATTGAAAAGGTGGACGCAGAGGGCAACGCGGTAACCTTCCACCGCCCGGACGGGGTCACGGTGACGATGCCCGTTGAGTCGCCTGAGGGTCGCGCATTCGTCAAGAAGCTCAAGGCGGGCGACGTCGTTGACGTCATGTACACGGAAGCCTTGGCAGTCGATGTAGCCGAGGCGCCGGCCAAAGCCAAGTAGCGCACTTGGCCATCGAGCCGAACGCGCTCGGGCCGACCCGGTAACCGGTATTGCCGGTGATCGGCCTGAGTGCGCCGGCGCTGAGAATCCTTGCGGCGCTTGCTGCAGGGTTGGCGTTCACAACCGCGGTCTTGGCCGATGAGGAGTCCCCTGCCCCGCGCGGCAAGGGATTCACCCTGTATGCGGGTTACCAGTTCGGCGGACATTTCACGGACGAGACGACGAATAAAACCGTTGATCTCCGCGAGACCTCGAGTTATGCCGGCTCATTCGATATGCAGCTCGATGACTCGAGCGAATTTCAGGTCTTCTACAATCATCAGTCGACTGAGTTTAACCCTTGGCCCCACCCCGGCACTTCTGCGGACGTGCGCTTTGACTTCCTGCACATCGGCGGCACCTATTTTCCTGAGGAGGCGGCACGCGGCGTGTACGTGGTGGGCGGACTCGGCGTGACCCGCGCAACACCGGATGGCGCGGGCTTGCTGCCGGAAACCCGATTCTCGCTGAATGTCGGCCTAGGTTACTTGCTGCCGTTATCGCGTCATGTAGGTCTGCGCTTCGAGGCGCGCGGGTTTGCCACTCTATTCGGAACCAATGCGACGGTGTTCTGTTCGGGCGGTTGCGTTGCCAACCTGACGGGCTCAGCGCTATCGCAGGGTGAACTCTTGATCGGACTGTCGACCCGATTCTACTGACCGCAAATTCAGCGCCAAGCGGCCGTCCGGTGACCCAAAATCATGCCGGCGCCTGTGCAATGTGCCGGGGCAGCCTACCGGCTGAAGCGCGGACAGGCGATTTTCGGCGGGTTAGACTTGCGACATCATGCCCAACCGGGACCGACCAAGGGTAATTGTGCGTTGGCGCCTGTTACTCCTAAGTGGCCTCGCCGTCGTTGTCCTTACCGTAACCGCCCTGCTGTGGGCGGCAGCCACCGGACAGCTCACTGGACCGGTAACCCGCTGGCTCAGCGGGCAGCTCGGCCGATCCCTGGTGGCCGACGGCGGCGTGCGTATCACTGTTGGCCGCGTCACGCGCATCACGGCCACCGGGCTGCGTCTGGCCAACAGCCCGTGGGGCGCTCGCCCCGACATGCTTTTGGCACGTCGACTTACCCTCGAAGTGGACACGCGATCACTGCTTGAAGACACGGTTGTCCTGAGATCGCTGACCATCGAAGGCCTTGACCTGCTGCTGGAACGTAGCGCCTCAGGAAAGAACAACTGGGACTTCAATCTACCGAAGCACAACGCATCGACAGTCCTTCCTGTGATTATCGAGGGCGTATCGGTGCCCGCGGCGAAGATCCGCTTTACGGGCCCTCGTCTCGATCGGCCCCTCGACTTGGCCATCGACAACGTGCATCAGCAACTGCGCGACGACCAGATGCTAGATCTTAATGTTCGCGGCCAGGCGAACGGCACGCCGTTGGACCTGCGGGCAAGTGCCGGCCCGTTGGCGAACTTGGTCGCGACTCGCGGCGTCGTGGTGCGCATCGAGGGCCAGCTCGGGGAGATTGGGCTCAAGATGGGTGGTCATATTGATTCGCTGGCAGCGCCGGCGGACACCGATGTGAGCGTGCAGCTGCAGGCCCCGAACGCGGCCTACCTGGCCTCACGTTTGGGAATTCGAAATCTCGGCGACGGTCCGGTGGCTTTGGACGCCAACATTTCACCGGTTCCGGGGGGTACCGAGATTCACGGCCGTGTGTCGGGCCGGATTGGTGAATTCGAGCTCAACGCGCAGGGCTCATTAGCCAAGGGGGCCAAATTCGATCGTTTTGCGATGCGTTCGCAGATCGCGGGTCCCGACCTATCGCTGGTGGGCGGTCTCATCGGCGTCAATCGCCTCAGGGTCGAGCCGTTCAAATTACGGCTAGATCTGCAGCGGACCGGGGAATGGCTGAGCATTCAAAGAGCGGATCTTGAATTGGGAGCCGGTCGTGTCGCGCTCGCCGGTACCCTACGGGTCGGCAGCGGTCTGGCCGGGAGTCACCTGGAATTCAGTGCCTCAGGGCCGGACATGGCGCGGCTTTCAGCCCGTTTCGAGGCAACCGAATGGGCCCAGGGTCCGTTCGAAGCCACGGGTTCGCTGCGCGGGTCCCCACAAGGCAAGACCGACCTCCAGGTCAGGTTAAAGACCAAGCTGGGGCAGCTCTCACTGGCGGGACCGATCGGTGCCGCTCCCGAGTTCTACGGCACACGGTTTGCGGCCACGGTAAGCGGAGCGGACTTTGCCCCGCTCGGCCGATCGCTGAAGCTCCCGGCCGCGCCGGAGGGAGGCTATAAGGGTGAAGGTAACGTGGAGTGGAACCGCGCGGGCATTACGGTACGCGCGCTCCGCCTGGTGGTCGCGGGCGATGCTCTGGCGCTCGAGGGAACATTCGGCCGTCCGCGCTTTACTGAGCTCATGGACATTCGCTTTGACCTCGCCGGCGCCAATTCGGCCACGCTAGCGCAGCGTTTCGGCATTTCGAACTTTCCACCCGAAGCCTATCGGGTTGGCGGGCGCATCGAGCGACGAAAAGACCGCACGGTGTTTACCGCGGTCAAGGCCACCACCGCCAGTCTGGCCCTGCAGGTCGACGGCACGCTCGGGGACGCGCCCGGCTGGCAGGCCACGGAGCTCACGTTTAATGCAGACGGACCGAGCCTTGCGAGATTCAACAGCCTGGCAGACGGCACGGCCCTGCCCAAAGCGGCCTTCCATGCGGCCGGCCAATTGACGATGACGGCCAACATGCTCCGTCTGCGCCAGGTGCAGGTCGATGTGGCCGGCACGCACGGCACCCTCGCCGCCGAGATGGCCCTGCCCCTTGATTCTGCCGCGGGGCATTTTGAACTCGAGGCGGCCGGACCCGATCCGGCGACACTGCTGCCCGATCTGAAGGCGGCCGCGATGGTAGGGAAGAATTTTCGGGTTAGTGCGGCAGGCGCATGGGTCAAACGCCAGTGGTCTCTTGAGCGCCTTATGGTGGCTGCCGACAACGGCACACTCAGTTTGAAAGGGAAGCTGAGCCTCGCGCCGCGCTTCGCCGCCACTGCGACGCGGTGCGAAGCGCGCACGCCCAGCTTGCGCCGGCTCGGCCAGAGCACCGACCATCATTGGCCCGATCAGCCGCTGGAAATCCAAGGCACATTCTCGGCGACTGATACGACCGCAACTCTAGAGGATATGGTCGGTCGGCTGGGCAAGAGTGATTTCGCCGGCCGCATCGCGGTGCGTAATATGGACGAGAAGCCGGACGTGGATGTCCGCGTGGACTCGCAGCTGCTCGATCTGGCCCCCTACGTCGAGAAGCCGTCGGCACCTGCCCACCCGTGGCGCCCCCGCCTGCAGGCCAGAGCCGCGGCGCCAAGGGACTTGTGATTCCGGCGACCGAGCTGACTCTGCCCACCCTAAAAAACTTTAACGGGACGTTGGCGGTTCGTGCCCGGGAAATGCACCTCTACGAGCAGGTTTTTCGGGATCTGAACATTCACGCGACGCTCCGCGAGAATCGGTTCGCACTAAATCCGCTGGAAGTCAGTGCGACCGACGGCCAGATCAAGTTGCAGGCCGATCTGACGGCACAGGGCAATCGTGTGCTCGCACACCTTTCCGGTGTGGGGAAAAATTTAAGAATTCAGTTTGTGCCTTTTGGCGTGGGCCGCCCCGACGCCAGCGTGTACTCTGCCGACGTCGATCTGCGCGGGTCCGGCGCCACCCTACGGGAACTCGCCGCGTCGCTCAGCGGGCGGATACGTTTTCTGGGCAGAGGCGGCCGCTTCGCAAGTTCAGGATTCCTGGTCCGCTCGAACGATTTTATTAAGCAGCTGCTGAGCACAATCAACCCGATCGCGGTGAAACAGGCCACCACGGAAATCGTCTGCACCGCTCTGCTGCTGAAGGCAAAGGACGGCATACTCACCACCGATCCTGCCTTGGTGATGCGCACGGCCGAGCTTGACGTCGTCAGCAGCGGGTCGCTGGACTTGAATTCCGAAAGGCTCGACTTGAATTTCAAGACCGCCGCACGCAAGGGGGTCGGTATTGGCGTAGCGCAGCTCGTCAACCCCTACATCAAGGTCACCGGCACATTGGGTAATCCAGGCATTACGCTCGATCCCAAGGGGGCTTTGGTGAATGGAGGCGCGGCCTTTGCAACCGCCGGGCTCTCGATCCTTGCGGTCACGGCCTGGGATCGGATTTTTCACGACAAGGATCCGTGCGGAGCCGCCGCCGCTCATTCCAATCGCGATTCCGGCCAGTGAGGCAACCGCACGGTCCGCTCAACCCTTGCCTGGAAACACGAGCCCCACCTAGTGTCCAGGTGCGGGCGCTCCAGGTCCCGAAGCAAACTTCGCGGCGACGCATGCGGGCCCAGAGAATGGCGGTGCCCCTGCACCTCGGTGGGCCTCAGATGTGTCAGGGCACTCCACCCTGCACCCCCGAGGAGTCGGCGCACGAGCGTGTTAAAATGCCGGTGGCAGTTGCTGTTACAACGTGGGAGGATCCCCTTATGTTCGCATCCACCGTCGCGTACCGACTGCGCAGCCTAGTTGCCTTGGGTTTGTTGGGCCTTGTCCTGGCGCCGGTCGCGCACGCCGCCAAGCCTCCGCAGTTCACGGAAGACGGTCTTGAGCTGACCAAGGCAAAAGGCATAACGCTGCTTTATGTCCGACCCGGCGCTAGCCTTGCCGGGTACACCAAGGTAATGCTTGACCCGGTCGAGGTCGCCTTCAGTAAGGACTGGGATCCGCGTGATTACGGCTATGGCCGATTCGGTCTTTCGGCGGCGGACGTCAACAAGATTCGCCACGAACTGGGTGCGTTGGCACACGAGACCTTCGTCAAAGTGCTCGGCGAAGGCGGCTATCCGCAAGCGCCGGCCGTTGACGCTGGCGTACTGCAGGTCACCGCTGCGATCGTCAATTTGTATATCAACGCGCCCGGCGCGATGGACGCGTCGCGCTCGCGGACCTACGTCTTCAATGCTGGGCAAATGACACTTGCCATCGCTTTGCGTGATGCCGCCACCGGCACGGTATTGGTGCGCGCCTACGATACGCAGGCAGCGACGGACACCGGCCAGATGCATTATTCAAGCGGTGTGTTCAATCGCGCCGAGGCCGATCGCATCCTGCGCGGTTGGGCCGACCGTCTCAAGCGGGCGCTGGATGCGGCCAAGGCGCCGTGAGCGCGGGTGCCAGCGGCGCCGTGCTGTTGGGATCTTACTGTTGTAGCAACCACTGATATCAAAGGAAATTTACGATGCAGACCAGAATCGCCGCCCTAGCGTTCGTCATCCTGATCGGACTGGTCAGCACGGCGGCGCACGCCGACGAATATGCCGATACGATTACCATTTTCAAGAACGCTGGCGCCAGCGGCACATACTTCAACAACTGCTACGGGTATGCGGTGTTTCCCACGATCGGCAAGGGCGGAATCGGCGTCGGCGGCGCTCATGGCACGGGCCACGCCTACGCCCACGGTCGGTACGTAGGGGACACCAGCATGACGCAATTGACGGTCGGGCTGCAGCTCGGCGGTCAGGCATTTAGCCAGATCATATTCTTTGAGGACGAACGGTCCTTCAAGGAATTTACTTCGGGGAACTTCGAGTTCGGCGCCGAGGCCAGTGCGGTGGCCATTACGGCGGGTGCATCGGCCAGTGCCGGAACGACGGGTGGCAGTGCGGGAGCCAGCGGCGGCAAGAAAGATGCCAAGACGGCGGGTCACTACCACAAAGGTATGGCCGTTTTCACGATCGCCAAAGGCGGACTTATGTATGAAGCGACCGTCGGCGGACAAAAGTTCTCGTACAAGCCACTGTAAGCGGCGAAAAGTCGCCCCGGGGCTCTAGCGGATCTGCCGGCCGGGAGTCTTCACCGGAACAGACTCTTGTCGAGTATCGAGCCGCTGCCAATGGGCTGGCCCAGCTCCAGCCACACGCTCCAGGAAGTCGTCGCGGCGCCGATCCCAAGCGTCAGTGGGCCGACGGGGGTCGGGCCACCGATGTAGAGCGACGCTCCGTAAATCTGTCCATCCGGGACCGGATCGACCCGGTGATAGACGTGCCCAGCCTGCAAGGCGAAGCCGCCGTACAGTGCCTTGTTCCTGAGCGGCACAAGATCGACCAGCCGCCAGAGAAAACTGCCACTGGCGGTCCAGTAGCTGCGCATCCGCAATTCATCCACCTGGTAACCCGGAAAGGTGGACCCGCCCAATGTAAACGCCCGATCTGGCGGAAGATTGTTGCCCAAGTCAGCACCGCCAGCGACCAGCGCCCACATGAGATTTTGGCCCACCGGGACCGTGGTGCCCAGTCCGGCCTCGATACGTCGCCAGTCCCGGTCCCCGCCCATGGCGTTATCGGACGCCAGGTAGTCAACTTCCGCGGCAAATCCGTGCGCGGCATAAGCGGGCGCGTCGCGGGAATCGTACCTGAGCTCCGCCGTCAGCCCGGCATCCCGCAGGTCGAATTCGGGAAGCAGCTCTATGCCGGTGGTGACAATCGAGCGATGCTTTTGATTCCAATAGCCCACCCTGAGCTGTCCGTTTTGTCCCAGCTCGGCGCCCAGATCGAACTGCCCGCCGAGATCGACGAACTGATAACTGGCAATCCGATTGCCGTCGTTATAAAGGGCTTCGTTAGTGCGCTGCAGTAAAAGTGACGGCTCGATAAAATAGGTCTGCGCCACGTTGAGCGGCTGGTACAAGCTGGTGATGAATGCCGATTCGTAGCCCAACTTGACGGTGTTTCGCCACTGGCCTCCAAAGGAATTCAGCCAGCGGCGCACGTGTTGCGCACCCAGTACAAAATTCATCTCGCCTTCTCCGTCCGCGCGCAGCCCGATGCTCGGTCGGATGAAATCGCGCCCCGCTGACTTTTCTTTCGGCACCCAAACCAATTCCGGGTGATCCGGATCACCAAGCAACCGATATTCGACCGAATCGAGATCTTCGATAGCGCCCATGCGCAACGCATCCCGGCTTATTCTCTCGGTGTCGACGTCGTCGCCGGCCTGCACCTTAGTAAACGTCCTGAGGTACTCCCCATTGACGTACTTAAGTCCTTCGAACCGGACGTCGGCGACCTTTACATCGAATTTCTGATGCCGGGCAATGTTATTGCGCCAGGCCGTGTACTCCTGCGGCGATACGGCATAAGCGGCCAGCCGATCGGCAACGGCCTGCGCCGCGGCCTCACCCAGCGGAATGGTTTCTGGAATCCGCTCGAAGTCCGCGGTTCCGATGTCGCCCATGGGCACATCGATACGTACGTCGCGATCAGTGAGCGTGCTCAACTGGGCGTTCTCGTTGGCCTCCACCATGACATCCATGGTGCGCGAAAGCAGCTGAGGTGCGGTGCGCAGTTGCTTTGGGTCTACAGCGGGGGACACGAGCTTTACCACGATTACGACGTCGGCACAGCTCTGCCGGGCAACATCCACCGGAATATTTCGGACCACGAAGCCGTCGGAGAGGACCTGTTTGCCGTTGGCAACCGGAGCAAACGCGCCGGGAATGGCCATGCTCGCCCGCATGACCGTGGCAAGATCGCCATGATCAAGTACGACCATGTTGCCCGTGACCATATCCGTCGCCACCGCGCGGTAGGGGATCGGGAGGCGGTTGAAGTCAGGTTCAAGGCGCGCTCGAGCTACGTACCCACGCAGCAAATCTTCGATGGCGCTGGAGTTGACGAGCCCTGCTGGGACCACTACTCCGCCGCGGAACAGGCTCAGTTCCCCGATCGAACCTGCCAGGTCATCGTTGCGTCGCTGCTCTATGGGTTCAAGGTCCCGCACGCCGACACCACCCACGACCTTTTTCCAGTCGATGCCCCTTACGAACTGCTCGATATCGGCCGCGCTCAGGCCGGATGCGTATCCGCCGCCGACGAGCGCGCCCATGCTCGTACCGACGACGCAATCGATGGGCACGTGCAGCCGCTCCAGTACCTTGAGCACCCCGATGTGCGCTCCGCCCTTGGCCCCTCCGCCCGCGAGCACGAGTCCAATTCTCGGCCTGTGGCCCGCATCGAGGTTGTTAGGGGTTGCGTTCTGGGCGCTGACCGGCGCGTGCAGATTGCCTGCAGCACACAGCAGCGCCGCAAACAACGAAGGCGGCACACGCTTCCACCTCGACGCAAATTGCACAAATCGGCAGTCAGAGCCAGTTAGCGTACGTCACTCCCGGATAGCCCGAACCTGCAGGTGGGGCGGCAGGCGTCAGTCACCGTTTGCGTGGCCGCCTCTGCGGCCACGATACTATGCATGGAGCCACCGCAGAAGTCGAAGTAGAATTCCTTACGGTCGCGTAATTCGGCCATGCTCCGTGTGCCGGCCGCCGATTGCGTAGCTGGAAAGGCGCGCATGCGCTGGGATATGCAATCGACGATGGCAGCACGATGCCGTGCGGTGCGGGAAGCACGGGTCGCTGCTCGCGCATCATCGTCGTATGAGAAAGTGGATATGTCGCTGTTTTCTCGCTTGCTGCAGAAGTTCCTGACCGAACCGCCGGTCGGGACCGTGATCATGGCGGCTGGCTTGCGTGACCTAAATGTCACGACTGACCAACGCGCCCTGTCCTTGCATACCGGCGACGGATCGACCGTTTTTGCCGCTTTTCCGAGGTTGCTGCATTTGGTGCCGGAGCCTGCGCTCGAGCCGCGAGAGCGCAACCATTTCAACGTGAATCACCGATAACTGGCCCCCAAGCAACAGGAAACAACATGATTAGGCAAATCAGCCGGCTTTTGGGACGAATCGGGTTGCTGTTGCTTGGCGTCTTTCTACTCGCTGTCGGGACCTGGGGAGTCTTGGCGCTCTGGTACTTTGACGAGGTGAACAGCGTTGTGCGTGCGGCGTTTGCGGCACTGTTTGCTGTGGCGACGCTGGCGGCACTGGTCGCGCTCGCGCTGCCGCGGTGGCGGTGGCGAACGCTGGTCGCGTACCTGGCACTGTTCGCCGTATTGCTGCTGTGCTGGTCCGCGCTGCGGCCCTCAAATAACCGCGACTGGCAACCTGAGGTGGCGGTCCTGCCCTATGCCACGATCGATGGCAATCTGATTACGGTCCACAACATCCGAAATTTCGACTATCGCACCGAGAGCGAGTTCACGCGGGCGTACTACGACAAGACGTTCGACCTGCGGGAACTCAACTCTGTGGACCTGATCGCGGTCTACTGGATGGGGCCGCAGATTGCCCACGTATTTGTCAGCTTCGGTTTTGGCGGCCAGGACTACTTGGCGATTTCCATCGAGGCCCGGAAGCTTCGCAACGAAGGCTTCTCAACGGTCAAGGGATTTTTTCGCCAGTACGAGCTCTACTACGTGGTGGCTGATGAGCGGGACGTAATCCGGCTGCGCACGAACTATCGCAAGGATCCTCCCGAAGAAGTGCATATCTACCGAGTACGGGGCAGCAAGCAGAACGGGCAGCGCTTGTTTCTCAGTTACATCGACCGAATAAACGCGCTCAAGAAGCAGCCCGAATTCTATAACTCACTTACCACCAACTGTACCACCAATATCTGGCTGCAATCGCGCGTCAACCCAGACCACCTGCCCTTCTCCTGGAAGATCCTGATCAGCGGACATGTTCCCGAATACCTGTACGAGTCTGGCTTGCTGGATACCGCCGTGCCATTTGCGGAATTGGCGCGGCGTAGTATCGTCAACGCCCGCGCGCAGGCGGCAGACCAGGCTGCGGATTTCTCGCAGCGGATCCGTGCCCCGGCGCTGACTGGCGCAGTGGGTCCATGATTGAGCTCCGCGAAGCGATCCCAGTCAAAAAGCCAGGAGGCCGAAGCTCAATCGGTGACGACAGGGTTGTTCTTGTGCTGACGAAACGCCAACCCGGCGAGCCCGGTTTTGCTAGGGTATGGCAAGGACAGACAGTTGGGGGGCCGACTGTGAATCACGCAAAGCGCATGTCGAATCACGAGATCCTCGTTTCCGCGCGATCAATTATAGGCTGACACCATGAGGCTAACGGTGACGAGGCTTTGGCCCGTTTTTCTAGGGCTGGTCGCTACTGCTGGGCCCTCATACGCGTGGGTCTACCCGGAACACCGCGATATTGCCGTGCTGAGCGTACAGACGCTCGATCCAGAGCGCAGGTCACTCTTTGAGCACCTGTGGAGCGAGGCGCGTACCGGCAACGAGAAACGGCTGTGCGCACAAGCGGCTGACGCATCGCAGGGTGTGCTTCCCGAGTGCATCGACTGGGCGGCGATGTCGGCAATAGCCGGCGACCACTCCTGCTCCAGCAAGGAGATGCTCGACACCGTCGAACAATCCAATTGGATTCTCGTGGTCGCTGATGTTGCCGCCCAGCTCAAAGTTGATCTGGCGCAAAGCGCGAGTGGGGCCGCTGAAGTGTCTGCGAGCGCGGGCACCGGCGTACTGAATGACCTGCGCCGTCAACTCGAAAGTGAGGCTGTACGGGCGCGGCGGACTAATGCGCTGCGGGTTGCCGACGTGCGCCTGCAGCGCGCCGATCCGGACTACGCGACGCGCGCGGGATCGAACAATGCCCATTTCGTGTTGGCCCGCCCAAGAACCGATTCGACCGCTGGGGACTATCTGCGCGCGGCGGTGAAAGAAGGCGCTGAGATCAATGCCGTTGGCGTATACACCTGGTATCACTTGGCCGCACTGCAACAGGCCTCGCGCTTGTCGCACGAGACCTTGACCCCGCCGCAACGCGCTGCACTGACGCGCGCCATGCTGGCGGACGAGGCCTTTGCGCTGCACTTCATGGAGGATGTCTACGCGGCTGGCCATCTCGCCGGAACCTGGGGCGACGTGTCGCAGCGAAAAGGCACGCACGACTACTACAACGAAAACGGCTTGGAGGTGACGACTTGGCAGGGAGGCTCGCAATCCATGGTATTGCTGGGCGACGCACATATGCGTCCCGAGGACGCCGCAATAACGGCCGCGACCGTGCGCGTAAGCTTGGAGCAGCTGATCGACACCGCAGCAGGCCGGCCGCGCAAGGCGGAATTCCCCTACACGCCCAAGGCGTCCGAGCAGCCCGCCGAGTTCGATGTCTGCAAGAGCAACACCGTGCCCGCCCGCCTGGCGGGACTGCAGTCTTCGCCCGAGATCGTTCAGATCGGTGTGGAAGTGTTGTTGCCGATGCCAGTGCCCAGCTTGGGGCCGGGCCTGGGGGCGATGCCGCGGTACCGGGCAGAGTTGGGTCGCTTTGTCGGCGTCGCCAGTACGCTCGACGCGCGCTACGTGAACGGGGGGTTCACGGGTCTGGAGGACGGCAACGGCATTATCACTGGCGCCGATCTTTCGGTGCGCGCTGGCTTCGGCCTTGACGGCGTGCTGGGCGCTGCCGGCGACGGGTTGATTTATTTCTCGCTGGGTTTCCGCGCTGATGCACCGTCTACAAACAAGTTTGGCAGCACCTCGTTCGCACAACAGGGAGGCACCCTTACGGCAGCAATTCCGGCGCGCTCCGGGTTATCAGCAAGATTGCGAATGCCGTTCTACCTGTTCCCCGGCGATCTGCTGCTGCTTTCGCCGATGTTTTTTCTGGCGCCCAAAACCTACCAGAATATGGCCGTCACCGCCGCCAACGGTGGCCTAATTCCCTGGCAGCTCGGATGGGCGACCCGGTTTGGCCGCTTTCAATTCGTCCTGGGGCGCGAGATTGGCGTTGCCTTTTACGGCTTACAGCACGATGACACCATGCTGGCACCGTCGGCGACGCTCGGCGCGGCTCCCAGAATCGTCAATTTCAAGTCCACGTATTTCGATTTCCCGATTTTCGAATATCGACCCTACCGTGCGTTTGACACCACGCAGACCTCCCAATTGCTCCTGCAGCTCTACTTCGGCTTGGACATACCCAGAGGGGGCGCTGTGGCATGGCCGGGCGGCCTGCCACCGGTGGATTTGCAGCGGGTAAATTCAATCGGTATGCGAGCCGTGTTCGACTGGCGCAGATACTACTGACGGCACTGCCAGCGCTCCCAAGTAGGGAGCCTGATCGGCGTGCGGGGGGCGAATATGCTGCCGTCGGGGCTACAGGCCGCGAGAGTCTTGGTCACCGTGCGCGCCAGGCCACTCCCGCCGCTGGGTGACCGCATCACCGCGTGCCCTAGACTGCGGACATGCCAATGCGGACAGGGGCAGCTGAGGGCTTGCCGCCGGCGCCGTCACCGAGCATGGCAATCAGCCCCCGTCGAATCGCGGTCTAAGAGATGCGGGGCAGCGAATACACCGACGGATTCGCAGTGCGCGTCCCGCGGCCGCAGTGGATGAAGTGAGGCTCGTGGCCGGCACCCAGGTCACACACCTGGATGTCCGGTGCACGAGGCCACTCTGAAAATCAAGCCACTCCGACTCCCCGCTTGGCGCTCGCGCCCCCAGCGGTTTCGCAATTTGCTACTTAGCCGTGTACTTGAACTTCTGACCACCCAGGGCCGCTTCGTACATCAGTCCGCCCTTGGCGACAGTAAACACGGCCATGCCCTTACGGTATTTGCCCACCGTCGAGGCATCATTCTTACCCGCACTGGCCCCTGCCGATCCGCCCGTTGATCCGGCACTGGCCGAAGCACCGGCCGTAATCGCAACGGCGCTGGCTTGGGCTCCGAATTCAAAATTCCCGGAAGTGAATTCCTTAAACGTGCTCTCGTCCTCGAAGAAGATGATCTGACTGAACGCCTGGCCGCCCGCCTGCAGTCCGACCGTTAGTTGGGTCATGGAGGTGTCTCCGACGTACTTGTCGTGGGCGTATACGCGGCCTTTGCCGTGAGCGCCTCCAACGCCAAGACCACCCTTGCCAATGGTCGGGAACACAGCATAGCCGTAGCAGTTCTTAAAAAACTGCCCGCTGGCACCGGCGTTCTTGAAAGTCGCGATGGTGTCAGAATATTCATCGGCCCGCGCAGGCGCGTTGAACAGGGCGAACACGGCGAGCAGAGCGCCGACAATTGCAATTCTTTTTTTCATGGCAGGATTCCTATAGCAATAGTAAGGCGGCACTACTATACACCGGCCGCGCGCAGCGGGGCTAGCGCATCGCCGGTGACCGATGTGTCCACGGACGCCCTCCGCCCGAGGTCCCAGGGACGGATCCCAAGGGAATTTTGCCTTCCGTGCGTAGGGCGTGCCATCTGCTCGGAATTGTGACAACCCGAGCGAAGAGTAAGTTGACCATCTAGGGATTTGAGGATCGGCTGGCCGAGCCAATGTGCGGCCCGTCGCGCGAGCGAGACACTGATTCCGCATTGTCGGCCTCCGGCTGCTTGGGGCCGTCGGACCCAGAGCACTGTACGCATCAAGGTTGGACTCAGGCAAAGCGCGCAAGGCTTGCCATGACTCGGCCGCGGAGCCAACCCAGGGCTTCTTGGAATGGGTGCGGGATCATGGTAAGTTTTGCGCACACGGTTCTCGCGACCGAGTCCCCTTGTAGCGTTAGCGGGCGTCAGCAATCGGCGCCGCCAGATTCCCCTGTCCAGAGTTTACGCTGTCATGAATCGATTCATCCCCATGGTGGCCACGGTGCTTTGCGTGACTGCGGCCGCTTGGCCGGGCCTTGCACTGTCAGACGCGGTTGCCACCGAAGCCACCCGGGGGAACGGAGGATGGCAATTCGGTGCCTTCATTTATGGCTATTACCCCGATATTGCCATCAAGTCGACACTGCCTAACGGCAACAGTTCGGACGTTACTGTGGACGCCCATGATCTCTTCAATCACCTCAAGTTTGCCGCCTTGGGGTCCTTCGAGGCACGCAAGGCCAATTGGGGTGTGTTCTCTGATCTCATTTATATGGACGTCGGTCAATTCAAATCGCGATTTCACGACTTCGCCATCGGCAACATCGGCTTGCCGGCGGATGTGTCCGCAAGCTTGAACTTTGACTTGAAGAGCATCGTCTGGACTGTTGCAGCCACGTACCGGACAGTGGCCAGTCAACAGACCGTGCTGGATGTGTTCGGAGGCGCTCGCCTGCTGGATACTAAGGTGACTCTAGATTGGACTCTCAATGGCAATATTGGCCCGATTCCGGCCCCCGGCCGGGCGGGCACGAGTGAAACCCGCGACAGTTATATTGATGGTATTGTCGGGATCAAGGGCCGGACGGCTTTCGGGACCGACCGGAAATGGTTTGTCCCCTATTACCTCGATGTGGGCACCGGCGAATCCGACCTGACGTGGCAAGCGATGGGCGGCCTTGGCTATGCGTTCAAATGGGGCGAGCTCATCAGCGGGTGGCGTTACGTGGATTACAAGTTCAAGTCTGATTCACCTAACGAGTCCGAGAGCTTCAACGGTCCCTTTCTTGGAGCCGCATTTCACTGGTAGCCTGGATCTATTAACAAGAAAGCGAAAATCCGCTCTGCTAAGCCGCAGCGGGTAGCTGAACCGGTATCCGACGCACCCACGCGAACACCTACAGTGCGAAATGTGGCGTACACAATGCTTTGCGTCGCATTGGTTACCGTCGTCGGTGTGGGCGGTTTTGCGCTGTACCAGTCCCGCAAAAGCGCGCGGATCAATGCGGCGCCAGCGATTCCTGCACGGCAATACGTGGGCGCGGCGGCCTGCGCAGGCTGCCACAGAAAAGAGTACACGGCGTGGCTCGGGTCCCAGCACCAGCGGGCGATGCAGCGCGCCACCGACCAAACGGTGCTCGGGGACTTCAACAACGCGACTTTTCGATACTCCGGAATCACCTCGACCTTCTACAAGCGAGACGGACGCTACTTCGTCAACACGGACGGTCCGGACGGCAAGCTGCACGACTATCAGGTGGCCTATACCTTCGGTGTCTCACCACTGCAGCAATACCTGATTCCATTCCAGGATGGGCGCATCCAGGCCCTCAGCATCGCCTGGGATACGCGTCCGAAGACGCGCGGCGGGCAGCGATGGTTTCACCTTTATCCTGGACAGTCCATCAAGGCCGGTGATCGCCTGCATTGGACGGGGATCGATCAAAATTGGAACTTTCAGTGTGCGGATTGCCACTCGACCAACCTTAAAAAGAACTTTGACGTCGCCGGCAATACCTTCCATACGACCTGGTCTGAAATCAACGTGGCGTGCGAGTCTTGCCACGGGCCAGGCTCGCAGCATCTGGCCTGGTCCCGCAAGCAGGGTCAGTGGCAGCAAATGACCGACAGGGGCCTGAGCGTTGTGTTCAATGAGCGCCGCGGGGTGACATGGACCCGACGCGCGGGTGGGCCAACCGCCAGCCGCAGCGCTGCGCGTACCAGCAACGTGGAAATTGACACCTGCGCCCATTGCCACGCCCGTCGGGGTCAGTTGCAAGACAGCGAACCCGCCGGCCGGCCGCTCGGAGATTCCTATCGGCCGGCGCTGCTAGAGGAAGGCCTGTACTGGCCGGATGGGCAAATGCGCGGAGAGGTCTACAACTACGCCTCGTTCCTGCAAAGCAAGATGCACTCGATGGGAGTCACCTGCAGCGATTGTCACGATCCACATACACTGCAGCTCCGTGCGCCGGGAAACCTTTTGTGCGCTCAGTGTCATGATGCAGCGAAATTCGACACGGTGGCTCACTTCCACCATCCGCCGGGCACCGCGGGTGCGCAGTGCGTCGCCTGCCACATGCCGACGCACACGTATATGGAGGTCGATCCGCGTCACGATCACAGCCTGCGAATCCCGCGGCCTGATCGCACACTGGCCCTCGGGGTTCCCAATGCCTGCAACCAGTGCCACACGGACCGCGGTGCGCAATGGGCGTCGACGCGCATAAAAGAATGGGTCGCCCAGCCGGCGCCGGGATTTCAGAATTTCGCTGAGGCCCTTTATGCGGGCGAACATGCGAGCGCCAGCGGACGGCCAATGCTGTTGTCGGTGGCGGAGGATGTACAGCAGCCAGCGGTCGCGCGCGCCAGTGCCGTGGCGTTACTGCCGCATTACCCGGGCCCGCGAACGTCTGAGGTACTGCACGGCGCACTCAAGGATGCCGACCCACTCGTGCGCAGCGCTGCCGTCGAGGCGCTGGGCAATGACGCCCCCGAAGAGCGGTTGCGCTGGCTGTTGCCGCTGGCCGCTGACAGCGTGCGCTCGGTGCGTATCGATGTCGCGCAGGCGCTCGCAGGCGTCTCACCCGATAATGCCAGCGCGGAGGAACGCGCAGCGCTGGCTCGCGCCACCAGTGAATTCATCGCCGCCCAACAATTCAACGCCGATCGTCCGGAAGCTCATGCCAATCTCGGAATGTTCTACGCCCTTTCCGGTCACCATGAACAGAGTGAGACCGAGCTGCGTAAGGCACTGGCGATCGACCCGACGTTTGTGCCGGCCTCGGTCAACCTCGCGGATTTGTACCGGGCCGGTGGCGATGAAGCGCAGGCAGAAGCCGTGCTGCGCTCAGCGCTGCACAAAAGCGGCAAAGCTGCCCCGCTCCACTTTGCCCTGGGGCTCGCGCTGGCACGACAGCAGCGTACCAATGAGGCCCTCGCTGAACTGCAACAGGCGGCGCGGCTAGCACCCGAACAGCCGCGCTACGCCTACGTGTACGGCGTGGCGCTCCACAGCAAGGTCAGCGCGGCAGAGGGCATTCGGGTCCTCGCCCAGGCGCACCAGCGCTTCCCGGGAGATGTGGAAATACTGCAGGCCCTGGCGACCATGGAGCGCGACCGTGGCCAATCGGGCGCGGCTCGACGCTACGCGCAACAGCTCGTTGAGCTGGTGCCCGACGACCCGCAAGCGCAGGCGCTGTTGCAGGTCCTGCCTCCTTAGAGCGGCGCTCCTCGTGGCGATCGCTCCGCGTGTGACCGGACCGGACGCCAGAAGCGCAGGCCCTACGGTTCCGGCCGTGATCGTGCCGAAGTCGCAGCCACGCGCCATGGCGAGCCTGCACCCGTCAAACTTGGCGGATGGAATTTGGTCGGGATCGGGCTGCTCGTCGACCGGACGCCGGTAGCGCTGTCCTGCGAAGCGCAGCGTCACTCTCGAAATATCGCCCCCAACAAGGCCATGAGGCCGAGCAGTGCGATCAGCGTTGCCGTAATCCAGGACAGCGAGCGGGGCAAGTCCGGGCAAGCGACTCGCAAGTCTCGCACCGCACGGGAGTGCTGTATCGTCGAGAGGGTCAGGGCGATCAGACCAATGCCGATCATGAGAATGCCAATTGCCCTGGGCGTCATCTGTGGTCCGGTACCACCCGCCTTGTCGCGAAGCATTTCAAAAACCTTGGCGATCGTGAACCCAAAGGAAATCAGGGCCAGGGCGGTACGGATCCAGGCCATCTGGGTGCGCTCATAGGCCAGATAGGTGCGCTGGTACGCGAGTTGCGTACCGGAATCCAGAGGAAGGCTTGAGCCTGCGCGGAGCGGTAGCTCAGTCATGGCGAAATTTTCTCGATCTGCCGCGACGTCATCGACGCCGCCCCGCTCACCGAGCACATCAATCGCAACGTCGCCCGGCAACCCTTCTCCACATTACGCGGCGTCCCCGCGCAGTTCCGACCGCGCACTGACCGGGGCAGCATGTGGCGCCGCGTGTCGTGTCGGGCTGGTGGGTCGCGGCTCGGTGGGTGCGCCAGCCCGCGTCCGGCTGTACGCCTGAACTTCAAGTTGAAGTTCCATAGAATCAGTCACATGGGCGCGTCGCGCCAGCCAAACGACCCCTGCCATGTCAACGATTCCCGTCCACAGGCGATTGAGTAGACCGTAATGTGACTGGCCCCGGGTGCGTGGGCGATGGTTCACCGCCACCGAGTGCACCTCGCCTCCCGCTCGGCGCACCAGCGCAGGCATGAAGCGATGCATGTGGTCAAAATAAGGTAGCGCCACAAACAACGCACGCGCATAGACCTTAAGACCGCAGCCAGTATCCGGCGTGCCGTCGCGAAGCAGCCGCGAGCGTACGGCATTGGCGACCCAGGACTGGTATCGGGTATACCAACCATCGCGCCGCTGAGTGCGCCAGCCGGCGATTAACACGCCATCGTTTCCCCGCTGTTGCGCCGCCGCGCGCGCGCGCGCGAGCATTGCCGGAATATCGGCAGGATCGTTCTGCCCATCGCCGTCCAGGGTGGCGATCCAGCGGCCGTGGGCGGCCAGCACGCCGGTGCGTATGGCCGTGCTTTGGCCCGCCTTACGGGCGTGGCGCAGGATCCGCAGTACCGGTGTGGCCCGACAGGCAGTGGTTAGTGCGGCTGCGGTCTCATCGGAGCTGCCGTCGTCGACGTAGACGATCTCAAAGGGCACGACACCGGAAAGCGACGCGATAATCTCGGCGATCAATGGTGCGACATTTTCGGCTTCATTGTGCACCGGAACGACCACGGAGAGTTCAGGCGGCTCGGGCTGAGCGAGCTGTTCTTCAGTGGGGGGTCCGTCAACCCTTACACACTGATTGTAAATGACACGGTTGGCGGTTTCTGGCATGGCGAAAGTACTCACAATCGCGCTTAGAATGTATAGTTGTAGCGTCCGAAGAGCGACGCATTATTGACCATCGTGGCTATCATGCCATACTCTCAAAATGGGTGTGAAATACGCGTTTCTGCGTAACTGGGGCTATCCAATGAACATACGCATAACATTGATGCTGTTGGGATTGCTGACGAGCGCTACGGCGCTGCCTCAGGCGCAACCGATCTCCCAGGGACTTGGGGTTGTCGTGTACCCGGCCAAGAACCAGGCATCGTCCAAGCAGGCCGCCGACGAACACGAGTGCTACAACTGGGCTCAAGGGCAAACTGGAATAACTCCCGGGCCTCCTCCGGCGCCGAGCGCAGCTCCGACGCAGCCGACCTCCGGCAGTAGCGCTGGCCGCGGTGCGGTCCGGGGAGCGGCGGCCGGCGTCGCCATTGGTGCTGTGGCGGGCGATGCGGGCAAGGGTGCCGCGATTGGGGCCACAGCGGGCGCGCTGGCCGGCGGAAGCCAGGCTCGAAAATCTCAGCAGCAGCAGCAAACTCAGGCCCAGCAAGCTCAGCAGACGGACGCTGCAAATCTGGCTGCTTATAACGAGCACATGGGTAAATTCAAGAAGGCCTTTGGGGCGTGCTTGCAAGGACGCGGCTACACCGTGTCTCACTAAGGCTGCGGACTGGATTAGCCGCTGACCCGTACGTGTTCTGGCTAGCGCCGAGCGCGCCAGCTGCCTGAGCGTTGCGGCGCCGAACCGGCAGGCACAACTGCAATCACAATCGCTGTGGCGGAAGTTTCCTGTCGCGTCCTAAGGGCCGCGGATATCACAGGCAATACGCGAATCAACGTCTAAAACGATATAAAACAACGAGATATTGAAGAAAGCTCAATTTGTTGTAAATCAATGCGATGAGCCGCTGTGGTGGCGTCCGCCCCAGAAGCGTTTTGAGAGCAAGCAGTGCACCGGAACTTGCGTGGACGCAAAGCCACGCACGCGCATCGTGTTACATTTCAAATAGGGAAATCGGTTGCAGCCGGACCGGCAGCGAAGTGCCAGTCGCGCAGCAGACGGGGAAATCGGTGGCTCATCCGCAAGTCAATGCTCGGACCGTGGGCGGCATGACGCTGCGCACAGCGTGGCCTAGGTCCCTGCTGTTCGCGTTGGGCGCCGCATTGATGCTGTCTCTTTGGACGGCACTGCGTTTTCCGCTGCTTGATCCGGACGAGGGCCGAAATGCCGAGGTCGCCCGAGAGATGGCCCAGAGCGGAGACTTCATCATCCCTCACCTGGCCGGGATTCCTTATCTCGACAAACCGCCCGCGCTGTTTGCCGCCGCGGCCTTGGGCGTGCGCCTCATCGGTCCGGTGCCCTTGGCCGTGCGCTTGCCCGCGATATTCGCCAGCATGGCGATCCTTTGGCTGCTCGCTCATGTTGCGCGCAAGAGTGCGGGCGATGACCAGGCATTGCGTGCCGTCCTGCTCACGGCAAGTGCGCCCCTGTTCGCGGCGCTGTCGGCCTACGTGATCTTCGATATGCCGCTGGCACTGTGTGTCTCGGTGGTCTGGCTCGGGCTTGCGCGGGAGCTCGTGGCCGGTGTCTCGAATCGCCGGCGCGCCCTAATGTTCGCGGCGGTCGCGCTGGGCGTGCTGTTCAAGGGTCCGATCATGTTGCTGTGGGCGCTGGGCGGGAGCCTTGCTACGGCATTGGTATTGCGCGGGCGAGCGCCGCTGCGGTGGCTGGCCTTTTGGCCAGGCTGGTTGCTGGTGCTGGCGGTGGCCGGTGGCTGGTTTGCGCTGGCCCTGCAACGGCACCCGGAATATGCGCATTACGCATTTCTTGAGGAATCACTGGAGCGCTTGACCACCAGCGCCTTCAACCGGGAGCAGCCGTGGTGGTTCGTGCCCGCCGTACTGATTGGCGGCACTCTGCCCTGGTCGGTGGCCACCCCGTGGCGCTGGCCGCTGTCGACGACCGGCCGGGTGGCGGCAGGATTCCTGCTGTTCGCCTGTGTATTTTTCACTTTGTCGCACTCAAAGCTCGTGACCTATCTCCTGCCCGTGTTTCCGGCGCTCGCCTACGTGGCGGCCGAGTCATGGGGTCGGCGCCGCCGGCAATTGCCTCTGCCGCTGTTGTTGAGTCTGCTGCTTACTCCTTTGATCTTGGTGGGAGGCTCGCCGTGGCTCGCTCGGTATGCGCAGGCGCACTCGGGTAATGCGCTGGCCAGCGCCATACGCGCCAGCGGCGGGGGCAGCGTGCTCTATGAGGGATGCTACGCGCCGGGCACGGATTTCCTGCTGAACCGCAGCTCCGCGGTCGCGTCCGTCAATGGAGCGCCGCTGACCAGCAATTACATACTGCGCTACCGCGACTTGCTGCGGCACAGAGGTCAATGGCGACTGTACGCGACTGCCGCCGACGCGCCGGCCGTGGACATCGTGGTGCGCTCCACACGACGCACGGACGCGCCGCCGGCGGGCGGCAGCAAATTCTTCGAGGACCGGCGATTCACCGCCTGGCGAGTAGCACCCGGCGGAATCGAAGCGGATCTGCGCGCCGGGGCTCTGTAAAAATGTGCGGCATTGCGGGCCTGGTGGCCCCAGACCTCCCACCGCACGAACGATTAAATTTGGTACGCGGCATGGTCGCGCGCCTGCGGCACCGTGGGCCGTCCGGGGAAGCGACCTGGGACGATGGCGAGTGCGCCCTCGGAATCGCCCGATTGGCCATCGTGGCGCCGAACCAACCCGCGCGCGTATTGGACAACGAGCGCGGGGACATCCTCTGCGTGGTCAATGGAGAGCTCTACAACCACCAATCGCTGTTGCAGGATTTGCGCAAGCGTGGCCATGTCATCGTGGACGGCCCGGATACGGCGCTCCTGCCACAGCTGTATGAGGAGCGCGGCGAGAACTTCCCCGAGGCGCTCGATGGCATGTTTGCCGTGGCCATCTGGGATCGGCGCAGCCGTACTCTTACGTTAGCTCGCGATCGAGCGGGCGAAAAGCCCCTGTTCGTAGCGCACGCCGAGGGCCGCTTTGCCTTTGCGTCCGAGCCCGGCGCCCTGGTGGCGCTGCCCTGGGTATCGCGCGCGCCTTCCGCGGCTTCGCTCGCCCGGTACCTCGTGCATGGATTCTTTGCGGGGAGCGATGCGGCCTACGCGGCTTTGCGTCAGTTGCCCCCGGGACATACATTGACGCTCAGCAACGGCGTTGAACGGCTGCGCCGCTATTGGCGGCCGTGGGACACCCTGCACTCGCGCCGTCCCAGCGCCACGCCCGAAAACGCCGCGCAGCGCACCGGCGAGGCGCTCGCCTCCGCGGTGCTCTCACGCGTACCCGGGGAGGTTCCCTTTGGAGTGTTCCTCTCGGGAGGCGTGGACTCGGGCATGGTGGCGACGCTGGCGGCACGAGGATTGGGCCATTCCTTTCCCACCTTCAGCATGCGCATCGAGCATCGCGGGTATGACGAGTCGGGCTTTGCAAAGCGAGTGGCGCAGTCCATCGGCGCACAGCATCACGAGGTCGTGATGAGCGCCCGCGAAGGCGAGGAGGCCTTGCAGGAGTGGGCGGTGTATATGGACCAACCACTCGGTGATCCCAGCGTGTTGCCCACCTGGGCGCTGGCCCGCTACGCCTCCCGGTACGTGCCCGTGGTACTGACCGGCGAAGGCGGCGACGAGCTCTTTGGCGGCTATCCCACCTACTTGGGCCATCGCTACGCCGGCATTGCCAATCGCGTGCCCGGAGCTGTCGCGAGCGCCGCCGTCGCTCTGGCGCGGCGCTTCAGGCCCAAGCATCACCACGTCACAATGGCGCATTTGCTGGAACGGTTTCTGGGCGTGCGCGGACTGTCAGCGTTTGAGCGGCATCTGGCGTGGTTTGGCACCACGCGCGGCCCGGAAGCCCTCGCTCTGCTGGCGCCGGAACTGCGAGCCGCAACCGATACGGAGGCTCCGTTGTCACACGCCCGCGAACTCGAACGGGCGATCAGCAGCTTGCAGCTGCTCGGCAAGAACGGCAGCGCCTCGCTGACGGCGTATCAGTTGCTTGATTTCGAGACCTATCTGTCGGGCGATCTGCTGACGAAAGTCGACCGCTGCACGATGGCGCACGGGGTCGAATCGCGCGCCCCGTTCTTGCGGCCGGCGCTGATCGAGTTTGCCTTGGCGCTGCCGGAGGCCGTGCAAGCTGCATGGAACGAGTGGCAAGCATGCGCTCAAGCAGGCCGCAGCCTCACTCCTGCCCGCCGATTTGCTGGCGCGCCGCAAGCAGGGATTTTCGCCCCCGTTTTCGGCCTGGGCGCGCGGTCCGTTGCGCGCGACCGTGTGCGAAACGCTCTCCCCCGAGCGTGTGCGTCGCGCCGGGGTACTGGATGTGGGAGCGACCACGCGCGTGCTCGATGAGCATGTCGGCGGCTCTAAGGATCGCGGACGTACCCTATGGACACTATTCAGTCTGCAGAGCTGGGCGGAAAATTGGCTGCTGCGCGCGCCCGCTCCGCTGCACACATCAGCATGAAGCGTGTAGCCGTTCGGCCTCACGGGCGCGCCAGGATCGCGCCGCTGGCTGCGCTGATCGGGTGCCCGCTTATTTTCGCCCAATCCATCCCCCCTTCCGCACCGGCGGTGCGCACTGATGCGCCGATGGATGTCAATCGGCCTTTCGCCCAGGAGCTGCGTAGCAGCGCCGCGCCGGAGCTGGTAATTGCAGTCGGCGGGAGCCTCGTCATTGATTCGCCCGGCACCTCTCTGCCCTCGTGGGATCCGAAGGTCACTGAACTACTGACCGGCAAAGCGTTCCCGGCCACCACCACGGTGGCGGTTGCGGATCTGCAGACGACGCTCATTGAGCCGGCGACGTTTGACGGATACCCCTACCCGTGGGACGGCGCGCGCGCCTACACCGCGCCCACTGCCATTGCTTCCGAGCTGAAGAGCACGGGACTGGCGATGCTGGCCCGCGCCAACAGCCACGCACTCGACTGGGGGATCGAGGGCATGCGCGCCACCGGCGCGGCGCTTGATGCCGCAGGGGTCAAGCATGCCGGCACCGGTGATCGCGAGGGCCTGGCCCGGATGCCGAGCTTTCTCGAGGAGCCCAGCGGCAAGGGGCGGATTGCGCTGCTGGCCACGGCAACCCGCTTCCGGCCGACGACCAATGCACTGTCTGAGCACGGCGCGGCGCCGGGTCGACCCGGCATCAGCGGCATCGAGCTTATGCCGCTGCGTTTGGTGCCCGCGCCGCAGCGAGCGGAGCTGCACCAGATGGCCTGCCGCTTTCAGTATCCGGACGATCCACAGCATTGCGCGCAGGCCGACCCGCCGCCGGGCACCGTCTCCCTTTTCGGCAACCGCTTTGCCGCGGCCGGCTCAAGCAGCGAGGACTACTCCAGCGATTTCGAAATAAACGAGGTCCACATCGCCAATGAACTGCGCGCGGTGCGCGAAGCCAAGCAGAACTCTGACTTGGTGATTCTTTCGCTGTCTACCGGCCCGTGGGAGGCGGCCGGACCGGGTGGCGAGACAGCCCCGAAGGTGTTGGTGCGTCTGGCGCACGCGATAATCGAGGCCGGCGCGGATCTTGTCATGACGAGCGGGGCGGCGCTCGGTGCGATCGAGATATATCGATCCCCTGAAGGTCCGCCGCGGCCAATCCTGTATGGCCTGGGGCGCCTGTGCTACAGCCCGGGTGCCGTCCCGAGCTCCGAGCACTCCGACGACGACGATTCCATCATCGTGCGCAGCGGCATCGACGGCTCGCGCCTGACGCTGGAAATTTACCCGATCGATCTGCGTGGGGCAGTCGGCCCCCGCGGCGTACCGCGACTCGCCGCTATCGATCGTGGGCGCGAGATCCTGGAGCGGTTGCAGCGCCTGTCGGCGCCGTTTCACACCCTCATTCGTACCGAACCCTACGGCAGCACGCTGCGCGGAGTAATCCTGGTGGAGGCGAGCGCCGGTCCCGCCGGGCGAGAAGGCTCGTGAGCTGCGCTCTACGAAAGTTCGCGGCGCTGAGCGTGTGGCTGGCGGTATGGAGCGGCCTTCCCCGGCTGGCATCGGCCGCGGACCACGCCAAGGAATTTGCCTTGGTGGCGGTGGGCGACATGGTGATTTCCCGCCCGCTCTCGATGCTGCAGAACCCGGGAGCGCTGGCTGATCCGCGCCCGTTCGCCGATGCCCTGGCCCTGCTCCAGCACAGCGATGCCGCCTACGGAAATCTCGAGACAGTCATCATCGACATCCGCAAATTTGCCGGAGCACCCTATTCCTGGGACGGTGACTGGCCGCTGTCCAGTGTGCCGGAAGTCGCCCAGGACCTCGCCTCTATGCATCTCAATCTGGTCTCGCGTGCGAATAACCACGCCCTGGACTGGGGTCTGGAGGGGTTGCGTGAGTGCGGGCACCGGGTCGCGGCGGCCGGCATCGCTCAGGCCGGGGTGGGCGAGGATGCTAACGAGGCGGCGGCGCCGGGTTACTACCCGAGTGCGAGGGGCACAATTGGCCTCGTGTCGATGGTCTCGACTTTCAGGGCAACCACCAACGCCTTGCCGGTAAGCGCGGATGCACCCCGGGGCCGACCGGGCGTTAATGGGCTCGCACTTACCGAAACCCTGCTGCTGGATGGGCCCGGTTACGCACAGATGGCCGAACTGGCTTGCCAGTTTGCGCATACCACGCCCTGCCCCCCCTCGCCGCTCCCGGCCTCGATCGATTTTTTCGGGACGCGGATGCGCACCGCCGATCACGGCGAAGCGCCATACAGCCACGTCTATCAGATGGCCGCCGAGGATCTCACGCGCATCGTGGCGGGCGCCAGGTCGGCCAAACCCCGCGCGCGCTACCTGATCGCATCGATCCACGCGCATGAGCCGATTAGCGACGAGGATCCCCCAGGCAGCTGGGAGGCTCCGGCCGGGTTCCTCAGAATTCTGGCGCATCAGCTCATCGACAACGGTGCCGATGCGTTCGTCACCACAGGCATACATCACGTGGCCGGCATCGAGATCTACCGCGGCAAACCAATTTTCTACGGCCTGGGCAATTTCTTCTGGAGCGACATTCAATTGCCCTTGAGCGCGGATCTGTACGAGGCCAACAGCAATCGGCAATACCTCGAGCGCAGCTTCGAGCATCCCGAGCGGGCCACCGACGCAGACCTGGGCCTGGTCATGAATGCCAACAGCAGCTTTGCAACGGCCGGCGCCAAGTCTCTCAATCGCACCTTCCAGAGTGTGTTGACACGCACCGTCTATAACGATGCCACACAGACCGTCAAAGAGATCCGCCTGTACCCCATCGATCTGGGCTACGGGGAGAAATTGACTCGCAGCGGCATTCCGCGCCGTGCTGGGGCCACGGTGGCCAATCTGGTGCTCGATCGGATCATCAGCCTGTCGGGAAATGCCGGTGTCACGATCCGCAAGGCCAACGACGGGCCCTACCTGATCGGGATAGTCACTCCGAAATGACCCGGTCGCTTACAGCAGCGTGGCTTCCAGCGGGTAGCTACTGAGGATTTCGTGGCCGCGGTCCGTGATCAAAACCTGTTGCTCGAGCTTCACGCCCTCGCTTCCACCGACCTCGCCAATGTAGCTCTCGACGCAGACCGTCATGCCCGGAACAAATTCGCCATCCTGCGCGAGCGGATCGTGGGGATCGCAGCCGATGGCGGGCCATTCGTCGACCAGGCCCACCCCGTGCAGCAGGCAACCATAGTTCTGATCAAGATAGCGCGCCGGAATGTTCCACGCCAATTCGCCGAAGTCGCGGAAACTGCGCCCGGGCCGGAGCAGGTCGCAGTTGTGTGCCACCTGGTCGGCGGCACACCCGTAGAGCTGTTTCTGTAGCGCGGTGGGCGTGCCCGGTTCGCAAAAGAAAGTGCGGCTAACGTCGGCGCAATAGCCGTACGGTCCAATCATGTCGGTGTCGAAGCTGACCAGCTCGCCGGCCTGAATGCGCCGATCAGAGGCTTCCTGGAACCAGGGATTGGTCCGCGGGCCGGAACTGAGAAGCCGTGTTTCGATCCACTCTCCGCCATGCGCGATATTCGCGTGATGAAGTTCAGCCCAAAGCTCGTTTTCTGTCAGCCCCGGGCGCAAGGCGTTGCGCATGCGCGTCATCGCGATGTCGGCCACCGCCAGCGACTTGCGCATGCAAGCGATTTCCTCGGCGCATTTGACTGATCGGGCGAGCTCGAGCAGCCTCTGACCCTCGATCAGCTCGAAGCCCTGATCGCGCAGGGCCCGGTAGCCATTGACGTCGGTCCGGTCCAGGGCGAGGCGATGCCGGCCCCGCCCCATCAACGCTTGCACCACGCCATAAATTTCTTCTGCCCATCGCTGGCTCACGGCGACGGCGTGTTCAGCGACATCGAAAAAGGCGTGGATCAGCGCCGGGCGTACTTCACCAATCGTTGGTAGCGGTTCGGACAGCGCGATGCAATTGCGATTGGCGTATTCGAACAGCACCGCTTTGCCCACCGCGGGCACGACGCAGTAGCGGCCCATGTTATGGAGCATCCACACCGTCATGTTGCGCGAGTCGGTGGCGTAGCGAATGTTGATCGGGTTGTACAGCAGTGCCGCCGCGCAATCGTGGGCGCGCAATTGCTCCTGCACCCGCGCATAGCGGTAGCCGCGCAGCGCCGCGAGGTCGATGGGCGGTGCGGCCGTAGCTGCAGCATCGGGCGCCAGGCGGTCACGCAAGATTGGATTGGTCGTCGCGGTCATATCGTTACCGTATGATAGGCGATGATTCCAGTGCAGGGGGTGGGCGTGCGCAAACTGAATCTATTGGTTGGGCTTTTCGCTCCAATCTTACTGGCCCCGGTTGCGCTGTACGCGCAGGTCAATGTCGGGCCTGACGTCGCCGAAGCGGGCTCTATAGAAGAGATTGCCAAGGCGACGACTGAGGCTCGGTTCATGTCACCCTGGGTGAGCTATCTGCCGGCCTCGGCCACCGTGCCCTCGCCGCGCGCGTTCCTGCACCGTATCGCCGGCGCACCCGGAGAATTGGTGAACGTGGCAACTGCCGATGCCTACTGCAAGGCATTGGCGGCAAGTTCCCCGCGGGTGCGCATGTTTACGATCGGTCGAACCGAGGAAGGGCGCGATATCGTCATGCTCGCCATTGCGGACGAACAGGGCATTGCCGATCTGGCGCGACTGCGAGCGGCCACCGCCGCGCTCGCCGACCCGCGCGTGACGGATCCAGCGGCGGCCGACCAATTGATTGCCAACGCGCGCCCGATCTATTACTTCAATGCCGGCATGCACTCCGATGAGACTGGTTCCACCGAATCGATGCTGGAACTGGCCTATCGGTTGGCGGTTTCCGAGCAGCCCATGATCCGTCGGATACGCGAAAACACCGTGGTACTGATCAATCCGATCCTCAACGCCGACGGTCGCGACAAGGTGGTGGAGTGGTTCTACCGCTATCTCAAAGGCAAGACGGATCCGGCCACTTTGCCCCGCGGTTCCCCGCCCTACTGGTCAAAATACGCCTTCGTGGACAGCAACCGCGACGCACACCAGCTGACGCTGGAATCCACGAAGGCGGTGGCACGGATGTTCTTTGACTGGCATCCGACGGTGATTCATGACTTGCATGAGAGCATCGCGCTGCTCATGACCTGGAACGGCACCGGCCCTTACAATCCCAACATCGATCCGATCACCTTCGACGAAATGCTGGAGCTCAGCTTTCACGAAGTGCAGACCATGACCGGCTTTGGCATGCCCGGGGTGTGGACCTGGGATTTCGGCGAGTCCTTCTCCGAGCTTTATCTGGACTCGCTGGCCATGAACCACAATGCCATCGGCCGTGGCTACGAGACCTTCGGCAACGGCACCGCCGAGACCCTGCTGCAGAGCGTCGACTCCGGAAACTCATCGCTCAGCGCCTACGCCGCTCCGACATGGTATCGCGCGCTGCCGCCGCCCTCCGAGCCGTTCAAATGGTCGGCACGGGACAACGTCAATTACAACGAGACCGGAGCCCTTGCCGCGCTGGACGCGGTGGCGACTCAAAGCAAGGCGCTGCTCGCCAATTTTTATCGCAAGGGATATCACGCTTGGCGCAAGGGTCTCGACCAGGCACCGTACGCGATCCTGATTCCGGATGGTCAGGGAGATCGACTGCGCGTGGCGCAACTGGTGGCGCGCCTGCTGAGCCAGCACATTGAAGTGCACCGCGCGGCCAGCCCGCTGACGCTCAAGGAGGGCACCTTCCCTGCCGGCACCTACGTGGTGCGCATGGACCAGCCCTACCGAAATTACGCCGTGGATCTGCTCTTGCCCCAGAATTACCCTAAGGACAAGGGCGAACCCTACGACGACGTCTCCTGGGAACTGCCGGCCAACTACCATCTGTCCGTGGTGGCGACCGCCGATCCGTCAGTGCACGCGGCCGACCTGGTGCCACTGACGCAAGCGCCGCAGCCCTCGGGGACAGTTTCCGGCGCCGGCCCGGTGTATCTGCTCAAGGACACCGGACAGGAATCGCTGCTCGAGGCGCGTTATCGGTTGGCCCGCTTCTCGATCTCGATCGCCGAACATGCCTTCAGCGTCGGCGGAGCGGAATACCCGCCAGGGTCGTGGATCATCCCGGATCAAAGCGGACTGGCACAGGCCCTGCGGGATACGGCCGACAAGTTGGCGCTTGATTTTAACGCCGTCGCGGCGCAACCCGAAGTGGCACGCCACGAGGCGAAACCGCCGCGGGTGGGGGTGTGGGTGCCGTGGGCGGACACCGATTCGATCGGTTGGGTGCGTTACTCGCTCGACCAACGGCACATTCCTTACAGCTACGTGCGTGACGAGGATATCCGCGCCGGCCACCTGCGCGATCACTACGACGTGCTTTTGTACGGGCACGTCGATCTGGAGCTGGCCGAGCAGATCCACGGCATTCCCAAGTCCTGGGGACCCATGCCCTACAAGAAGACGGCGCAAACCCCGAGCTTCGGGACACCGGCTGAATCCGACGACATCACCGGAGGCGTGGGTTGGGCGGGTCTGGAGGAGATCCAGAAATTCGTCGAAGGCGGTGGATTGCTGGTGACACTCGGCAGTGGATCTGTGCTGGCCCTGGAGGGCGGCATCGTGCGCGGTGTGCGGCGCGATGAGGGCGGGCCGCCGCGCAGTGCCGCGGGTACGGGCTCGGCGGCCGCCGAGGCTTCCACGCAGGCGGAAACGCGCACACCGGGGGCGCACGTGCGCGTGTCGTTTGTCAGACCCGACCACCCGATAAGCTACGGCTACCCGCCGCGCACCTATGTATTCCGGCAAAACTACCCCTTGTATGCCCTGCCCCGCCGCGCGCTGCAAATGGCGTACTGCCAGACCTGTCTCGATGGGCCCTATGATCCGAATTCGGTAGTGCTCGAATGGGGCGATCGTGACGGTGCACCATTGCTCGTCAGCGGGCAGGTCTGGGGCGAGAACGGCCTGATTGGCCGACCCGCTATCTTCGATCTGACCGAAGGCCGGGGCCACGTGGTGGCCTTCAATTTCAATCCCATGCATCGCGATCTCAACCGAGGCGACCAGCGCATGCTCTGGAACGCCTTGCTGAACTGGCAAGCCATCGTCCGCGGCACACCCGGCGTGCAGGACAGCGGCGGCGTCGCCCAGGGCCACTGACGCGGCCCTGACGAGTGTAGCGGCGTGATTTGCAGAGACTGGCTTGGCGTGGCGACGGCGATCCTGGGGCTGGCCGGACCTGCGCACACTGCCCTGGGGGCGGACCCGGGGGCGGCGACCGCGGCGCCGGCCCTCAAGGTGGGCTCGCTCAGCTTGCAACGCTGTGCGCCGGTGCAAGCCTGGTGCGGCACGCTCGAGAGACCTTTGGATCCTCTGGGGATCGTGCCCGGACGGATCGCGGTCTATTTCGAGTATTACCCCCACAGTGACCCCGGTGCTACGCGCGGCACCCTGGTGGCGACCGAAGGGGGACCCGGGTATCCCGCCACGGAATCGCGCGGCAGTTACCTGGCGCTCTACAAGCCCTTGCAGGGTACCCATGACGTGCTGCTGATGGACAACCGCGGTACCGGGCGATCGGGCGCGGTGAACTGCCCCGAGTTGCAGCGCGCGCCGGTCCTGACGCTGACCAATGTCGCCTCGTGCGGGAGGTTGCTGGGAGCACGTGCGCCGCTGTACAGCACCACGCTGGCCACCGACGACCTCGCAGCCGTGCTCGATGCGCTCGGCATCGCGCGCATCGACCTCTACGGCGATTCTTACGGGACGTTTTTTGCGCAGGTCTTTGCCGTGCGACACGCGGAAAAGCTTCGCTCTGTTGTGCTGGACGGTGCTTACCCGCTGGGAGGAGGCGAATACGCCTGGTATCCGGCTTACGCTCCTGCGATGCGCGACAAGTTCAATTTTGCCTGCCAGCGCTCTCCGGCCTGCAGTCAGTACCCCGGCGACTCGATGTCGCACATAGAGCCCGCGCTGCGCGAGCTGCGTGCGCACCCGTTCGCGGCGCGGGCGCGGGATGTTTCCGGCAGGCTTAGGCAATTCACCGCGGACGCCACTCAATTGGCGCTCGTGATGTTCGCAGGCGCGCCGGCCCGCGCGTCGATACGTGAAACCGACGCGGCGGCGCGCGCCTTTGTGGCCGGCGACCGGCGGCCCCTGCTCAGACTTATAGCGGAGTCACAAACCGGTGTGGATTCGCGGGACGCCCAGCAATCGCCGGCGGCCTACAGCTCCGGGCTTGCGGCTGCGGTGATGTGCCAGGACGCCCCACAGATCTTCGACATGAGCCTTGATGTCGAAGCGCGCATGGCCGATCGCGCACGCGCGATAGCTAAGCGCCAGGCCGTGGCCCCGGACACCTACGCGCCGTTCACGATCGAGGAATACCGCGCCATGCCGCTCGACTACGCTTTCATTGATGAATGCGTGCAATGGCCGACCCCGCCGGCCAGCCACCCTGCCGGGCGGCTCACCACGGGACCGATGACCTACCCGAACGTTCCGGCGCTGGTCGTCTCGGGCGACCTGGACAACATGACGCCCGTTGCCGACGGTGCGGCGGCAGCGGCCAACTTCCCGCGCGGCCGGCAGGTCGTCCTGCGCAACAGCCTGCACGTCAACGCCCTTCCCGGCGCTCGCACCGAGTGCGGGGCCACCCTGGTTCGCCATTTTCTGGACACTCTGGAAGCGGGCAGCACCGAGTGCAGCCAAACGATTGCCGAGATCCGCCTGGTGCCGCGGTTTGCGCGCCGCCTGCAGGAATTGGCTCCGGCTTCCGCCTCCGCCGGCAATGCGGCGAGCGCCGAACAGCTGCGCGCCGTCAGCGCCGCACTGCTGACCGCGGGCGACGCCATGGTGCGTGCCTCGGAAATCTCCCCGGGCTCCGGTGTGGGGTTGCGTGGTGGAACATTCAGCGTGCGCGAATCGCACGGCGCCTATCAATTGATGCTCCGGGAACTGCGCTGGACCGAAGACCTGGTGGTGTCCGGGACCGTGGACTTTCCGCGTCGCCAAGGCCCGGCGCAGGCGAAATTGCGGTTGCGGGGCGGTAAAGATCTGGACGGCACCCTGGACGCGCAGTGGCAGGAAGGAGTGTCGCGGGCTCAGGCCCACGTGACTGGAACGCTCGGCGGACACGCGGTCGCCGCGGACCTGCCGGCACCGTGAGCCGAGGGGATCACCAGTCAGGAGCGATGAGTGCCGGCCATACCGCTATGGCTGGCCGCCGGTCCGGCCCTTAGGGGTGCTCGTCGCCGTCGCGACGCAAACTCGCGAAGACCTGTTCCATGCCCACGCGGCGCAGGTGCGCTTCGTAGATTGCGTTGCCCGCAATCCACAGATCCGGAACATCGCTCCAGCCTTCGCTGATCGATGGGAGCGAGTCGACACGCGCCAACAAGCCGCGTTGCCGCAGCGCTCGCGCAAACGAGGCCAAATTTGCGGCGGCAACGCGCTGAGCAGGCATTGTCCTGTGCAGCGGCGCCTCGCCAATTCCCGAATCAAGTGGACCATTCATCATTGCACCTGTCTTAACTTCTCTTAACGTCCTGCGCACACTCTTCTATTCACATGACTCATCATAGCGGCTCGCAGTTCCAAAGGAATGTGTCGGTCGAGCGCGACATGAGATCTTCGCCTGCGTCCACTATGCACGCGCGAAGTGTCAGCGTGATGACAGCGGTTGCTAGGAGTGCTTGGGAGTAAAAAAAGGACTGCCGAGGTGCGCCAGAGCCTCAGCAAGCTCGCTGCGACTTGGCAAATCCGACAGCAATGCGCGCTGCACGGCCGTGTAGGCGGCCGCCTTGAATGCCGCTCCGAGCGGGCCGTCCCGGGACACTGACTGCAGTTCAAGGTGCGCAGCATGGGCGCCACCGTCCATCCGGCACCCACCGATGTGCATCAATGGGCGGCCGGCGGGCCTGCGCGCGGCGCGTGGCGCCTGAATTCGTGCACGGTGTAGGCCAGCCCCACCGCGACGACGAACGCCAGCGCCGCACCCAGTTCCAGGCGCGTCAGGGTCGACAGCATCCACAGAATAATTGCACACGCGGCCAGAGGAATCATCGGGCCGAAGGGTACGCGAAACGGCGGCTCATCGCTGACGACGTTTTTTGCCCGTAACCGCAACACGCCGAGACAGCACACCAGGTACACCAGCAGCGTGCCAGAGCTGGCCAACGTGCCCAGCTGTCGGAAAGTCCCCGACAGCGCGAGCGCTGCGCACACTGCGGAATAGACTCCGATCGCAACCGCCGGCGTACCGAAGCGGGGGTGGATGGCCGCCACCTGCCGCGGGAGCTGTCCTTGTTGCGCGAAGGCGTGCAGGACCCGGGGCGTCGACAGCACGTCGGCGGCGATGCAACCGCAGGCCGAGATGACGATTGCCACTACGATCAAGCCGCTGCCCCAGGACCCAAAGACTATTTTCGAGGCGTCCACCAGCGGCGCCTTGGATTGGGGCAGCGCGGCGCCGAGTGTGCCCTGCGCGACCAACTGCAGTCCCATGTACAGCCCGGCAATGATCAGCAGTCCCATCAGGATACCGCGGGGAATGGTGCGCGAGGGGCGTATGACCTCGCCGCTCATGCTGAGGGCGGACTCGACGCCGATAAACGCGAAAAACAGGATGATCGATGCCTGAGCAATATTTTGCAGCGACGGCATCCCCGGCCAGACGAACTTCGCCGGGTCGATGAAGAAGGCGCCGCCGATGACCAGCAAGGCCAGTGGCGCGATCTTGATAACGGTCAGCACCGCCGAGAGTCTCAAGCCGTAGGTGACGCCGCGAATATTGACGATCGCCACGGCGGTGAACAGCATGAGGATGATGAGGACGCGCAGCCACGGAGCATTGAGCACCGGAAACACGGCGCTCAGGGTGTCCACCAACAGATTGATTATCGCCGCGTCGGCTGCCGCCCCGGTCGTCACCCAAAGCACCGTCCCGGCCACGCCACCGACAATCGGCCCGAACGGCGCACTGGCGTAGGCGTACAGGCCCCCGGCACTGCCGACCCGGCTGCCGGCCTCGGCGAGGCAAAGGCCCACCAACCCAAACAGCACGGCACAGACCAGATAGGCAAGGATCGCTTGCGCGCCAAGTATGGCGGCGATGATCGCCGGCAATCCAAATATGCCGGCGGCAATGGTCAGATTGACGACGTTCAGCCCGAGGCTGCCGACGCCTACCACGCGCTTGAGGGGCTTCGCTTCCGGCAACATTTTCAAGGTCCGGCCGAACCCCTTCAGTTCGCGCCTAAGCGCCCTGCTGCTGCCAGTTCAGGGGCGCAATCTTGGGCAGGATGAACAGCCAGCCCACCAGGCCGAGCACGTTTATCGCCGCCGCCAGCACAAAGGCGCTCACAAAGCTTCCCGACCAGTCAATAAGCATTCCGGTCACTGCCGGCGCGATGATTCCGGCGACATTGCCGCAGGTGTTCTGCACGCCGACCCAGCGACCGGCGGCCTGCGGCCCTGCGAGGATCTGCGGGATCGCGTACACCCCCGGAGAGGAAAGTCCGCACACCACCTCATAGCCGAACAGGCAGGCGATTGAACCGTTGATCGGCAACAGCACCATGCCCACCATGCAGCCAATGGTCGCCACATGACTGAAGGCCATGACTCCCTTGTAGATCAGATCGGGCGAGCGCCCGGCCCGGCACCAACTGTCCGTGGCCCAGCCCATCAGCAGCGCGCTTATGGCATTGATCAGGTAGGCGCCGCCGGCTATGGCCGCCATGGTCGCCATCGAGAAGCCGCGCGCCTTGACCAGATAGATCGGCAACCAGGCGAGAATAAAGTAGAAGTTGTAGTTGCTGGCAAAGTGGCCGAGAGATGCCCCCCACAGACCGCGTTGCCGCAGGATGCGGGCAAAGGAAGGGATATCGCCGCTCACGACCGTCGTTTTTACCTCAGGGCGATGCGGCGTTCGCAGCCACGGCCACAACCACAACAGCGAAAGAATTCCAAACAACACAAACACCGGGCGCCAGCCTAAGCTCGCCATCAACATTCCGCCCAGGTACGTCCCGATGGCCGGCCCCACGAGGTAACCAAAACTTAATACGCCATTCGCTAAGCCCAACTGGCTCACGGGTACTTCGCTGGCCAGCGCCTTGGAGGCGCTCGGAAACGCCGTGCTTTCGCCCAGGCCCAGCAGCAGACGCAACAGCAGCAGCATAATCAGGCCGTTGGCCAGTCCGGTCAGCAGCGTAGCCACCGACCAGATGACGACCCCGCCTGCGAGCACACGACGCGCGCCGTATCGCTCGGCGAGCCAACCTGCAGGCGCCATTGCGGTGACATAGGTCCAGAAGAACGCCGAGAGCAGGAATCCCAATTGCGTCGAGCTCAGGTGCAGCTCGTCCTGGATCAAGGGCGCGGCGGTGGCCAGATTGCCGCGATCAACGTAATTGATACCTACCGCTGCGGCGAGCAGCAATACCACGCGGACCGGGCTGGCTGGCGCGCGCACCGGGTTTGCAGCGGACAACGATGTAACGACGGGTTGAATACGTCCGGCCGGGAATCTAATGAGTGGTCAACACGTCAAGCAGCGGCTTGGCCGCCTTCGGTACCGCCGCCCCGTAATTCTCACCCAGCAGCGCCGCGATCGTGGCGGCGATCTGGGACTGGGTAACGCTGGCCACGTTATGGCGCTCGCCGAGCGGTGGCGTATCGGGTCCAATGACGGCGATCCAGATGTTTTCCGATCCCTTCTGGTCCACGCCGTGGTCCTTCCAGTCCACTAGGCCGTGTCCGCGGCCGTGGTCTGCGGTGATGATGAACGTGGTCTGGTCCTTATATTCCGGCATGGACTGCATGCGTTGCCACAGGGCGCCCACGTAGCTGTCAAAGCTGTGCGCGGTCTCGAGCACCAGGTCGTAGCGCCCGGTATGGGCCCAGCTGTCGGTGTCGCCGTAGCCGATAAACATGACCCGCGGATGGTGTGCCTGCAAGTAGTCCAGGACGCTGACATTCAGGAAGGAATCAAACGGGTCTGTGCCTTCCAGACGCGTTGTGTTCTCGTAGAGACTGCGCAGCAGTTGGCCGCGCGGGCTCTGATCGGTCGCGTCCACCAGATTGGAGCCGGCGCGCACCGGTAAGTGACTGCGCTTCTCGTTGAATATGTCGTGGAAATTTTCCCAGGTTCCAAAAATGTCCACCTGGTCCTTAAATCCCGGCCTGCCCGCCAACCACTCAAACACTGTCGCGTTGGGGTTCGGTCCGTACTCGTTGGTATTGATGCGCGGATCGGGAAATCCGGTCGACATCTCGTTGTATCCGGGATACGAAAAATACAGGCCGTTGGTGATGTGTGCGCGGCTGCCGACTAGGGCGTTGCCGAGTAATTGACCCTGCGTGGCCACTGTGCCCCAGATGAATGGGAACAGCAGTTTTCGGCTCTTGCTGGGATCCGGGTCGTAGAAGCGCTTGCGCAGAGCGTCGGCCGAATACCAACCGCCGACGTCGGACTTGTTGATTAGTTCCAGTTCCGCCCCCCGGAACATTTCCTCCGGGCGCAAGCCGTCGCTGATGATCAGAACCACGTTGCGGGTCTTTCCCGCCAGCGCGCTCGACCCGTAGGCCAGGGCGAGTAACGCAACTGCGACACTAAAAGTTCTACGCATGTAATAGTCCCCTGGCATCCCGCTACGGTAAGACCCCCCGGTCAGATGATGCAAATTACCATACCGCGCTGTACGCGGGTGGGCGATTTGACGGACTCATCCTAGAGCCCTCGCGATATGACTTCCTTCATGATTTCGTTGGTCCCACCGTAGATGCGCTGTACACGGCTGTCGGCAAACATGCGGCAGACCAGATACTCTTCCATGTACCCATAGCCGCCGTGCAACTGCACGCACTCGTCCAAGACTTTTTGCTGCATGTCAGTAATCCACCACTTCGCCATCGATGCGGTCACCGTGTCGAGCTGGCCGGCGCTCACGCGCTTGATGCAGTCGTCGATAAAGGTCCGGGCGATGCGCACGACGGTGGCAATCTCAGCCAGCTTGAACTTGCTATTCTGAAATTCGAAAATCGACTGGCCGAAGGCCTTGCGTTCCCTCGCGTAGCCGAGGGTCGCGGCCAGCGCCCCTTCCATGACGGCCACTCCGCTAACCGCGATGAGAATACGCTCGTAAGGCAGGTCGCTCATCAGCTGATACATGCCTTTGCCCTCTTCGCCGCCCAACAGGTTGGTGGCCGGCACGTGCGCACCATCGAAGAACAGTTCGGCGGTGTCCTGCGCATGCAGACCCATCTTATCCAGCACGCGACCGACCCGGAATCCGGGCAGATCCTTGGTCTCGACCATGAGCAGGGAGATGCTTTTCGAGCCAGGGCGAGGATCGGTTCTAACCACGAGCGCTATCAGCCCGGCGAGCAATCCATTGCTGATGAATATCTTTGAACCGTTGACGACGTAATGATCTCCGTCGCGTACCGCACGCGTTCGAATGCCTTTCATGTCGGAGCCGGCGCCGGGTTCGGTGATGCCGATGGCGCCGATCAGTTCCCCGCGCGCCATGGCCGGGAGTAACCGCTGCTTCTGCTCCTCGGTTCCGTGATTGAGCAGGTAGTGGGCGGCAATGCTGTGCACGCCCTGGCCAAAACCGCTCAGTCCGCGGCGGTTGAGCTCTTCGTAAACCACGGCCTCGTAGCGGAAATCACCGCCGGCGCCGCCATACTCCGCCGGAATGTCGGTGCACAGGAAACCCAGCTCACCGGCCCGCCGCCAGATGTCCGCTCCGACATTCTGTTGCGCGCGCCAGCGCGCGTCTTGCGGCATCATCTCCGCCTCTGCGAACTTTGCCACGGCGTCACGAAAGATCTGCAGATCATCATCCATCCAGGGCGATCGCGCCTCGAGCATTGCCTTACTCTCCCGTGACAAGGTGTGGCATCTTACTGTTTCGCATTGGAGCACGCACCGCACCGCCGCGGTACCCGGAGCGCAAAATTCTCCGCGCGCCCCACGACCGAGCCGTAACCGCTGACCTCGGCCAGTGCCGCAATCTCCTCAATCGGTGCAGCAACGCCGATCGGTTCGAGCTGGCCCTACATGCGCACCACGTCCGCAATCGGGCTCGATGGTCATGCGCACAGGTACCGGCGGGCAGCGCCTGGTCAGACGCCGGTGAGCGGCGTAAAGCCACCGTACTGGCGCGAAAAATAGAGCAGTGGCTGGCCTTCGCGTGTTTGCACTCCCTCCACCATCCCTACGACGATGGCGTGGTCGCCGCTCATGAATATCTCGTGCGTCAGGCATTCGATGCGGGCGAGCGCACCCGGGACTAAGGGCACCTGCAGCTTGGGGCCGCTGTCGAAAGACTCCGGACCCATACGGGCGCGCTCCTGGTTGGCAAAGCAGCGCGCAACGTTCGCCTGTTCGGCACTGAGCAGGCTCACCCCGAACGCCTTGCTGGTCACCATCGACGCATAACTGGCGGTGTGGTGCTGGATGGCAAACATGACCAGCGGCGGATCAAACGACAAGGTCACAAAAGAGGAGACGGTCAATGCAATGATCGCCGAACGCTCGTGGTCGTACGCCGCCACTACCGAAATGGCGCCGGCTGAGGCGCGTCCCAATTGCCTGTAGACTTCACCTGAAATCGGCATGAACCTTCCTTATGCCGACGGCGCGGGCACGAAGTCCACCAGTTCCGCACCCTCGCCCACCTGTTCGCCGGCCGCCACCCTGAAGGCACGTAGCGTACCCGGGCCAGGGGCCATGATGGTGTGTTCAATCTTCATCGCCTCAAGCACCAAAAGCGGCTGACCCCGGGCGACTTCCGTGCCTGCACTGGCGATCAACTCAATCACCCGGCCGGGCATTGGCGAGCGCAGCCCGGCGGGATTTGCGGCAATCGCGGGCGTGACCGTCAGCGGATCGACTTGGCTGACCGGGTAATGGTGTCCCCTGATGAAGACATGTTCCGTGGCGGCTGAACGGATTACGCGGGCATGGCAGCGCCCGGAATCAATTTCCAACGTCAGTGCCGTGTCCCCCTCGATCCGTCCGCGGACGATACTGGTCTGGCCGTCCATCCGAAATTCCCAACCCTCGGGAAGGTAGCTAACCTCGATGGACTTTTCGTAGGCGCCACTGCGAAATTTGAGGTTGCGCTGTGCGCGCGCGCCCAGTCGCCAGCCATCACGGGCGGTCCACGGTGTGGTCGCGGGAGCAACCCCCAACCGCAGCAGGGTAGTCGCTGCGGCCGCCAACCACACTTCGCGGCTCGGAACCTTCGGATCAGGAAACAAGTAATCGTGCTGACGCTCGATTAGTCCGGTGTCCAGGTCCGCTGCGGCAAACGCAGGCGAGCCCACCAGGCGATTGAGGAACTCGACATTGTTGGCTACGCCGACAATATGCACCTGATCCAGGGCTTCGTGCATGCGCGTCAATGCCGCTTCACGGGTTTCGTCCCAGACGATGAGCTTGGCGATCATGGAGTCGTAGTAGGGAGTTATCTCATCGCCCTGGCCGACGCCTGCGTCCATACGCACGTGGCGCGAGGGTGGCGGGGTGGAAAAATATTCCAGGCGTCCGACGGCAGGAAGAAAACCGCGCTCGGGATCCTCGGCGTATATACGCGCCTCGAGCGCATGGCCCGAAATTTTCAACTGCTTCTGCGTCAGCGGCAAGGGTTCGCCGGCGGCCACCCGCAATTGCCATTCCACCAGATCTAGGCCCGTGATCATCTCGGTGACCGGGTGTTCCACCTGCAGGCGGGTGTTCATCTCCATAAAGTAGAACTCGCCGCCCGGCGCGACGATGAATTCCACGGTTCCGGCGCCGACGTAGCCGACCGCGCTGGCGGCGCTGACCGCCGCAGTTCCCATGGCCGCGCGGCGAGCGTCCGTCATGCCCGGGGCGGGTGCCTCCTCGAGGACCTTCTGGTGGCGCCGCTGCACCGAGCAATCGCGCTCAAACAGGTGCAGGCAGTGGCCCTGGGTGTCCGCAAACACCTGCACTTCGATGTGGCGCGGCTGCAGGAGATACTTTTCCACCAGCACCCGAGCATCGCCAAAACTTGCCGCGGCTTCGCGCTTGCAACTGGTGAGGGCGGCGGCAAACTCGCTGCTCTTGTCCACGCGCCGCATGCCGCGTCCGCCGCCTCCGGCGCTCGCCTTGATGAGCACCGGATAGCCGAGACGATCCGCCGCTTCACGCAGGAAGCGCTCGTCCTGGCTGTCGCCGTGATAGCCCGGTGTCAGGGGTACGCCGGCCTGCTCCATCAGGGTCTTGGCGGCGGACTTCGAACCCATGGCCCGGATCGCCGCCGGAGGGGGCCCGATAAATACCAGGCCGGCGCGCGCGCATTCCTCGGCGAAGGCAGCGTTCTCCGACAGGAAACCGTAGCCGGGGTGCACGGCCTGCGCACCGCCGCGGCGCGCAGCCTCCAGGATCGCATCGGCACGCAGGTAACTATCGGCGGGCGTTAGCCCGCCGATGCCAAACGCCTCATCGCAGGCGCTGACATGGCGCGCCTGCGCGTCAGCGTCTGAGTAGACCGCGATGGTGCGTATCCCCATGCGGCTCGCGGTGCGGGCAATCCGGCAGGCGATCTCACCGCGATTGGCAATCAATAGTCGATCGAGCGGCGGCTTCAATGAATTCTCACATCCGGAAGATGCCGAAGCGGGTGGACGGAATCGGTGCATTGAGCGCGGCCGACAGACCCAACCCCAGCACGCGCCGGGTATCAAGCGGGTCGATCACGCCGTCGTCCCAAAGGCGGGCGGTGGCATAGTAGGGATGACCCTGACGGTCGTATTGTGCCCGAATCGGCGCCGTAAAGGCCGCCTCTTCCTCGGCACTCCAGCTGTGCCCCTTGGCCTCGAGTGCGTCGCGTCGTACTCGCGCCAGCACGTTGGCGGCCTGTTCACCGCCCATGACGCTGATGCGAGCGTTGGGCCACATCCACAGGAAGCGCGGCGAATAGGCTCGCCCGCACATGCCGTAGTTGCCGGCGCCGAAGCTGCCGCCGATGATGACGGTGAGTTTCGGTACCTGCGCGCACGCCACCGCGGTGACCATCTTCGCACCGTGCTTGGCGATGCCTTCGTTTTCATACTTGCGTCCGACCATGAAGCCGGTGATGTTCTGCAAGAACACCAGGGGGATGCGCCGCTGGCAGCACAGTTCGATGAAATGGGTCCCCTTGAGGGCGGATTCGGAAAACAGTATGCCGTTATTGGCTACGACGCCCACCGGCATGCCCCAGAGGTGCGCAAAGCCTGTGACCAGGGTAGTGCCGTAGCGGCTTTTCCACTCGTCCAGGTCACTGTTGTCGACGAGGCGCGCAATAATCTCGCGTACATCGAAGGGCCGCCGCGGGTCCGCCGACACGATGCCATACAACTCTTCGGCCGCGAAGCGTGGCTCGAGCGGCGCGCGGCGCTCAGTCTCGGGGCGCGCGCTGCGGTTCAGGCCGGCCACGATGCGGCGGGCGATTCCGAGCGCGTGCGCGTCATTTTCGGCCAGATGGTCGGCGACCCCGGAAAGCCGCGTGTGCACGTCACCGCCGCCGAGCTCTTCAACGCTGACTTCCTCCCCGGTCGCCGCTTTGACCAGCGGCGGCCCGCCGAGGAATATCGTTCCCTGGTTGCGCACGATGATGGACTCGTCGCTCATCGCCGGTACGTACGCACCGCCTGCCGTGCAGCTGCCCATGACCACTGCGATCTGGGGAATCTCAGCGGCCGACATGGTGGCCTGATTGAAGAAGATTCGTCCGAAATGGTCCCGGTCGGGAAACACTTCGTCCTGACTGGGCAGGTGCGCTCCGCCCGAATCAATCAGGTACACGCAGGGCAAACGATTCTCGCGCGCAATTTCCTGCGCGCGCAGATGCTTTTTCACCGTCATCGGGTAGTAGGTCCCGCCTTTGACGGTGGCGTCATTGCACACGATCAGGCACTCGCGCCCGGCCACTCGGCCGATGCCCGTGATCAGCCCGGCTCCCGGGGCGTCGCCGTGATACAGCCCGTGCGCCGCCAGCTGCGAGAGCTCGAGGAAGGGGGTTCCCGGATCGAGCAGCATCTCCACCCGATCTCGAGGCAGCAGTTTGCCGCGCGCCACATGTCGTGCGCGCGCTCCGTCGCCACCGCCCAGTGCCGCGGCGGCCATCTTGACGCGCAGATCCGCGACCAGAGTCTGCATCGCCCGGCGGTTGGCTTGAAACTCCTCGCTGCGGGGGTCCAGAGCCGATTCAATCATCGCCATGTGGGCCTTGCCTTAATCGTCCGATTGTCCGATAATAGCACTATTGTTACGATCGGAGCAAGCTGATGTCCACCCTCGACGCCTGCGACTTTGACTTCGGGCTGGGCGAGACGCTCGATGAAGTGCGCAGCCAGGTGCGCCGTTTTGCACGCGCTGAGATCGCCCCGCTCGCCGAGCAGATTGACCGCAGCAATGAGTTTCCGCGCCAGTTGTGGCCAAAGCTAGGTGCCCAGGGCCTGCACGGGCTCACGGTGCCGGAGCGCTGGGGCGGTGCCGACCTCGGCTATCTCGCTCACATTGTGGCGATGGAGGAAATCTCGCGAGCCTCCGCATCGATAGGCCTCTCTTATGGGGCACACTCGAATTTATGCGTGAACCAGCTGCGGCTGAACGGCACCGACGCGCAGCGCGATCGGTATCTGCCCAAGCTGGTGAGCGGAGAGCATGTCGGGGCGCTCGCGATGTCTGAGCCGGGCGCGGGCTCGGACGTGGTATCGATGCAGCTGCGTGCCGAAAAGCGCGGCAGCGTTTACGTGCTGACCGGCCGCAAGATGTGGATCACCAATGGCCCCGATGCCGACGTGCTGGTGGTTTACGCCAAGACCAACCCTGCGGCCGGATCCAAGGGAATTACCGCGTTTATTGTGGAGCGGGGGTTTCGCGGCTTCAGTACCGCCCAGAAGCTCGACAAGCTCGGGATGCGCGGCTCAAACACCTGCGAGCTGGTGTTCGAGGACTGCGAGGTGCCGGAGGAAAATGTGCTTGGTGCGCTGGACCGCGGCGTCAAGGTGCTCATGAGCGGTCTGGACTATGAGCGTGCGGTGCTGGCCGCGGGACCCTTAGGGATCTTGGCCGCGGTACTCGATGTCGTGCTTCCGTACGTGCATGAGCGAAGGCAGTTTGGCGAGCCGATAGGCACCTTTCAGCTGATGCAGGCAAAAGTGGCCGACCTGTACACAAATCTCAATGTGGCACGTGCCTTTGTTTACGCGGTGGGCCGAGCCTGTGACGCCGGCAAATGCACCCGGCAGGACGCCGCGGCCGCCATCTTGTTCTCGGCCGAAAAAGCCACGCTCGGTGCGCTCGATGCGGTGCAGATTCTGGGTGGCAATGGCTACATCAACGATTACCCCGCCGGGCGCTTGCTGCGCGATGCCAAGCTCTACGAAATCGGCGCCGGCACGCAGGAAGTGCGTCGACTGCTGATTGGACGTGAGCTGTATCAAAGGAGTGCCTGATGGTCGAATTCGCGCCATTGGAGTTCGAGCCTGCTTACCGGAAGGTGGCCACCGCGCTGCTTGATCGCATCAGCGACAGGAGCCTGAACGCCGGGGATCGCCTGCCCTCCGAACTGGAGCTGGCGCGGCAATTCGGGGTCAATCGCTCGACCGTGCGCGAGGCCATGCGTGAGCTTGAGTCCACGGGCATATTGCGTCGCCATCGGGGCTCCAAGCTCATGATGGTGAGCCGGCCCGAGCGCGCAACGATCGCCGAGGGCTTAAGTCGCGCCCTCGCCTTGCACGACGTGACGATTCGCGATGTGTGGGAGGGACTGACAATCCTCGAGCCGCCCATCGCCGAGGCGGCCGCCCGCGCTCGACGGGCGGCCGACTTAGTCGTGATCGAGGCCACGGTCGAACAGGCCATGCAGCGCGATCCCGAGGCGGCCGCTCGCCAGGCCGCCGATTTCTTCCGCCACCTCGGCGAGGCGACGCACAACCGAGTGCTGATGCTGGCCCACGAGTCCCTGTTGCAACTGCTCGCCCCTTCCCTGTGCACCATCATTGACGAAGTGGCGGCGGCACGGGGACGCATCGCCACCGCACAACGCAAGATCCTGGACGCAATCCGGAGCGGCGACGCCACGGCGGCACGTAGCTGGAGCGAAAAGCATATTCGCGACTATCGGCGCGGATTTGACCTTGCAGGCATAGACCTGAGCAGCCGCGTCCAGCTCTAGTAGCCGCGCGGCGCGCCAACGCGCGCCACGCATCGGTATTGACCGACTCAATAAGCAAACCTAAGCTGCGGGTTTGGCACCGAGAATAAGATGAAGACATGCCACTCAAGGCTGGCCCCATTGAGCTTGGGGTTGGTGTTTTTGGGCCTGGCCGCAGTGCTGCAGGCGGCCCCGGCCAAACCGCGGGCGCGCGATCTGGGTGTGCCATTTACCGGCACGCCGGGCGCTTTGAATGCCATCACCGATGTGCCTGGGGTTGAGGTGGGCGAAGTTACCCTCAATTCCGGCAGCGGAGCACTCAAGCGCGGTGTGGGACCGGTACGCACTGGAGTCACCGCCGTCCTGCCACGTGGCAAATCTTCACCCGGCGATGCCGTGTTCGCCGGCTGGTTCGCGCTCAATGGGAATGGCGAAATGACCGGCACGACCTGGGTTGATGAATCGGGTCTGATGTTCGGGCCGGTGATGATCACCAATACCGAGAGCGTCGGTGTGGTTCGGGATGCCGTTATTGCCTGGTCGTTGGCTCGTTACCACGTCGATCTGGGCGACACCTGGCAATTGCCGGTCGTGGCGGAGACCTCGGACAGCTGGCTCAATGACATGGACGGGTTTCACGTCAAGGCGGAACACGCCTTCGCGGCCCTGGACGGCGCCAAGTCCGGCCCGGTCTCGGAAGGCAACGTCGGCGGCGGCACCGGCATGATCTGCTACGAATTTAAGGGCGGGACGGGAACTGCTTCCCGCCGGGTCAGTGACAGCTCGGGCCCGTACGTTGTCGGTGCCCTCGTGCAATCGAATTTTGGCAGCCGTGAGCAGCTCACGGTTGCCGGCGTGCCGGTCGGCCAGGAACTCCCGGATGACAAGGCCTATGAGGCCAGGCCGCACCACGGCAAGGACGTAGGTTCGATCATCGTGGTGCTGGCCACCAATGCCCCGCTCCTTCCCCACCAACTCAAGCGCATAGCCCGGCGTGCCTCCATGGGCATTGCGCGCACTGGCGGTACCTCGAGCAATGAATCGGGCGAGATCTTTGTGGCTTTTTCCACGGCCAACTCCGGAGCGGGGTCCGCAATCGGCGTACCCTCACTCAAGATGATTCCCAATGATCGGCTGACGCCCTTCTTCCAGGCCGCCGCCGAGGCGACTGAAGAGGCGATCATCAATGCGCTGGTGGCCGCAGACACCATGACCGGTATCAATGACCGGCGCGTCGTCGCCTTGCCACACGATCGACTGGTCGCGCTGTTGGAAAAATACCATCGGCTTGCTGCTCATTGATGAACGCGCGCTGACCGGCTCATGAAACGTTACGACGTCATTGTCATCGGCGCCGGTCACAACGGCCTCGCCAACGCGGCTTTTCTCGCCAAGGCCGGACTCAAAGTGCTGGTCATCGAGGCGAATCCCTACATTGGCGGGGCGACCGTCAGTCGCGAGTTGTATCCGCATTGGACCTATTCCAATTGTTCCTACGTCTGCGGCCTGTTGCGCCCTGAAATCTATCGCTCGTTGGAGCTGGCACGCCACGGACTGCAGATTGTTCCCTATGGGGGTGGGGTCACTTTTACCCGCAGCGGCGACATTCTCGGCGGCTACCTGGACAAGGACGTTAAGCGCCGCGAAATCGCGCGCCACAGTCCGCGCGACGCCGATGCCTACATGCGTTACTCGCGCGATGTGATGCGCCAATGCCGGCTGATCCGGACCCTGCTAATGCGCACTCCTCCCGACCCGAGTTCGCTTACCTGGCGCAATGTCCGCGAGATGATTCATCTCGGTGGCGAGTTCGCGAAGCTCGGTGAAGCGGGGATATACGACACCCTACGCTTCTACATGCTCTCGATCGCTGACTATCTCAACGAATACTTCGAGTCCGATGTCGTCAAGGCGACCTTTGCCGGCAGCGGCATCATCGGCACCGCCCTCGGCGTGCAATCGCCCGGAACGGCCTATGTCTTGCTGCACCATTACATGGGCGATGTCGATGGGCAGATGGGCGCCTGGGGTTTTGCGCGGGGCGGTATGGGCGCCGTCAGCAAGGCACTGGCCGCTGCGTTCCAGGCCCACGGCGGCGAAATCAGGGCCGGCGCCGGTGTCGAGCGCATACTGGTTCGAGGCGGACGGGCCTGCGGCGTGGCACTCAGCAACGGCGACGAATACCGCGCCGACGTGATCGTCTCGAACGTCGATCCGAAGCGCACCTTTCTCAAGCTCTTTGACGCCAATGATCTGCAACCCGAGGTCATTCGTCTGGCGCGCAACTTCAAGATTCGCGGGTCGTCTGGAAAACTCAACATCGCACTTGACGGCCTGCCGGATTTCCCCGCCTTAGGCACGGGCAACCCGCTGATCAGCGGCGATATGCATTTCCTCGATTCGCTCGAGCGCTATGAGCGCGCGTACGACGACTGGAAGAACGGCACCTGGTCCAAGGATCCTTACCTGGACCTGCTGATACCCTCGGTAACCGATCCGACCATGGCCCCGCCCGGTAAACACATGATGTCGGTTTTCGTTCAGTATGTACCGCCGCTGGTCCATGGTCGTGAATGGACTGACGCCGACCGTGAAGCGTTCAAGCAGACGGTCTTCGACCAGATCGCCCGCTACAGCCCGAATTTCCGCAGCCTGGTGCTGCACGCCGAGGTGCGCACGCCGCGGGAACTCGAGGCCGAGGTGGGTCTCACCGAGGGCAACATCTTCCAGGGTGAACTGACCTTCGATCAGCTGTTCTTTAATCGCCCCTTCCCGGGATACGCCCAATACCGCGGGCCGATCCGCGGTCTGTACATGTGCGGCTCCGCAACCCATCCCGGGGGCGGCGTCATGGCCGCGCCCGGTGCCAACGCGGCCCGCGAGATCCTGCTCGATTTGCGTCGGGAGTCCAGCGTGCCGGCGGGGTGGAGCGATGACTGAACGCTTACCCACGCTCATTATCGGTGCCGGCCACAATGGATTGGTATGTGCCGCGTACCTGGCGCGCGCCGGGCGCAAGGTGGTGGTGCTGGAAGCCTCCGACGCGGTGGGCGGCGCCGCGTTGACGCGCGAGTTTGCGCCTGGATTTAAGGTCTCGGCGGTCGCGCATCTGCTGCACCTGTTGGACCCGAGGATCTGCCAGGAGCTCTCGCTGGAGCGCCACGGACTGAGCTACGCGCACACCGCGTTGCGCACCGTGGCCCTGTCGATGCAGGGTTCCCCACTCATCATTAGTGGCAATGAACTGCTGGGCGCTGTGGTCTCGGCTGCCGATCGCAGTGCATTTGGGACCTACCGCGCACGCATGCAGAAATTCTCGCGGTTCATCGCGCGCCAACACCGGCGCGTGCCTCCTCGCCTGGCGTTCAGCTCGTGGCGTGACGCCCTGCCTGCGGCGATCCTCGCGCTCGACCTGCGCCGCCTTGGGCGGGTCGATATGCGCGAGTTTCTGCGGGTCGCGACCATGAACATTTACGATGTACTCGAGGAGACCTTCGAGAATCCACTGCTCAAGGGCGCGTTGGCGCTGGACGGTGTGCTCGGTGCGCGGCTCGGCCCGCGCTCTGGCAATACGGTCTACAACGCGCTATACCGCAACAGCGGCAGCGTGAATGGACGTGACGGCGCCCTTGCGCTGCCACACGGTGGCATGGGGACGGTGAGCGAGGCCCTGGCCGCCGCGGCACGGGCCGCCGGAGCGGAGATCCGTTGCGGGTCGGTCGTGGCCCAGGTTCTAGTCAAGGATGGCCGCGCTGCCGGGGTGCGGCTCCAGCAGGGCGCGGAGATTGCGGCCGAGTGCGTGATCTCGAACGCCGATCCACGCACGACACTGCTCCAGTTGCTCGGTGCGCGACACTTGGAGGCCGAATTTGCGCGACGCGTGCAGCATCTGCGCACCGCCGGCAACGCCGCAAAACTCCATCTGGCGCTCAGTGGCGCGCCGCAGTTTCGCGCGGTGGAAGCCACCCAGCTCGGCGAACGACTGCTTATCGCACCGGACCTGGAGTACATCGAGCGGGCATTCAACCCGGCTAAGTATGGTGAATGCTCGCCGCAGCCTGTGTTCGAGATTACCGTGCCTTCCGTGCATGACCGCAGCCTCGCGCCGGCAGGCCAGCACGTGCTGTCGGCAATCGTACAATTCGCACCGTATGATCTCAAAGGCGGCTGGGCTGCCGGCAAGGTAGGCTTCCTGGCGACCATCATGTCGGTGCTCGAGCAGTACGCACCGGGCATCGGCCGAAGGGTGCTGCACGCGGAGCTGCTGACGCCTGCGGATATAGAACAAGAGTTCCGGATCGCCGGGGGCCATTGGCACCACGGCGAGCTGGCGCTCGATCAGTTCATGATGCTGCGCCCGGTACCCGGTGCCGCGCAGTACGCCACTCCGGTCGAGGGCTTATACCTGTGCGGGGCGGGCTCTCATCCCGGCGGTGGCGTGATGGGCAGCGCCGGGCGCAATGCGGCGCGTGTGGTTCTGGGAAAACGGTGACCTATGCTTGCCCGTGATCATTTCCATCAGACCGTGTGTGAGACCCCGTTTCATGCGCGCACCTCGAAGTTGAATCAACTGAACCTGTGGCACCGCTGGCGCGATCACACCGTCGCCGACGCTTACTTCGATGTCGGCATGGAATACAACGCGATCCGAAATTCGTGCGCGGTGTTCGACCTGTCACCGATGACCAAACACCTGATTACAGGCCCGGACGCGCAAGCCTACATGAACCGGCTGGTGACCCGGGACGTGGCCAAGATCAAACCGGGACGCGTGGGTTATTGCCTGTGGTGCGACGATGCCGGCCAGGTGATTGACGACGGCACCATATTTCACCTGCGCGAGGGTGTGTACCGGCTGTGCTCGCAGGAGCGGCAGCTGGACTGGTTGCTGTGTTCGGCACTCGGATTCGACGTCAAGATTGTGGAGGAAACTAATGACGTGGCCGGGCTGGCCGTGCAGGGACCGACCAGTTGCGCGGTACTGAAGCAGCTGGGTCTCGGCGGCGTCGAATCCCTGACACCGTTCGGTTTGCGCAGCTACGGCTTTGAAGACACGGAACTCACGGTTTCAAGGACCGGCTACACCGGGGATCTGGGCTACGAGCTGTGGATCGATCCGAATCGGGCGCTGGCGCTGTGGGACCGGCTGTTCGAGGCCGGCCAAAATCACGGCATCCGCGCGATTGGCACCATGGCGCTGGAAATGAGCCGCATCGAGGCGGGCTTCATCCAGGCCGGGGTCGATTTCTTGCCTGCTGACCGGGCGGTACGGACCGACCGTACCCGCTCTCCGTTCGAACTGGACCTCGGCCGGCTGGTTGATTTCAGCAAACCAAACTTTACCGGGCGTCGTGCGCTGTGGAATGAGCAGCAACGTGGCTCGCGCTACCGCCTGGTGCGCCTGGATGTGGAAGGCAACAAGCCGGCGAAGGATGCGTACATTTACGATCCGCAACGCAGAAATATCGGGGTGGTGACTTCCTCCATGTGGTCCCCGGCCGCGAAAGCAAGCATTGCGCTGGCCTCGGTCCGGATGCCCTGGGGAAAGTCCGGCGAGGAATTGCTTGCCGAGATCTATTACCAAAAGGAACTCAAGTGGAATCGGTTCATGGCGCGCTGTCGGGTGGTGGATGGCGCGTTCTATGATCCAGCGCGCCGGCGTCTGACTCCGGCGCCCGATCTATAGGGCAGCATCGCCAGGCATGGGCCAGGGTATACAACGCTTCTGGACGGGCCCGACCGGCGGCGGTCCGCCGGTGATTGACCGCGCACTGGGCATGCACATCTGGGACAAGTCTGGAAAGCGCTACATCGACGTCACCTCCGGACCAATTGCCGTGAACATCGGCCACGGCAACGCGCGCGTGCTCGAGGCGATGCGAGCGCAGGCGGCGCGGGTGTGCTTCGCCTATCCCAGCAATTTCGAGAGTGCCGACAGCACCGCGTTGAGCGAGCGGCTTGCGCAGCTGGCCGGACCTGGGCTTGAGTGCGCGTTTTTTGTCTCCAGCGGCTCCGAAGCCGTGGAGAAATGTCTGCAGTTTGCGCGCCGGGCGGCGATCGCCAAGGGGCAACCCGAGCGCTACAAGGTCATCAGCCGCAACCCGTCCTATCACGGCAGTACCCGAGCGACGATGGCGCTTTCGGCGGATCCGGCCTACGCGCCCTACCTCGCCGGTTGGCCGCCCGGACTGCAGGTGACCGCCCCCTTAAGTTACCGCCCTCCCGCGGGCCTGAGTCACGCCGAGCACGCACGCCAATGTGCCGAGGAGCTGCACGCGCGCATCATCGCGGAAAACCCCGGGCAGGTGCTGGCGTTCATCATGGAGCCGGTGATGGGTTTTTGTGGCGGGGCCGCGAGCGCACCGCCCGAGTATTACCGCCGGGTGCGTGAAATCTGCGACGAGTTCGGAATCTTGCTGATCTACGACGAGATCGTCAGCGGCGCCGGCCGCGCCGGCACGTTCCTGGCGGCCGAGCATTGGCCCGGCGCGCGCCCGGATCTGGTGATTCTCGCTAAGGGGCTGGGGGGCGGTTACGTTCCGCTGGCGGCCTTCCTGGCGCCCTCGCGACTGGTCGACGCGGTGGCCGGTGCCGGTGGCTTTCATGTCGGCCACACGCACAAGGCGCATCCCCTCGCCTGCGCGGTCGGATTGGCGGTGCTGTCGGAGACCGTCGAGCAAGGCCTCATCACGCGGGCACGGGAAAGCGGTGCCTACCTGCGTAACCGGCTGGAGCATTTGCAGCACGGCAGCGCCATCATCGGTGACGTACGCGGACTCGGCATGCTCAACGCCGTGGAAATTGTCGCCGACCGCGCCAGCAAGCGAATGCTGCCGCGCGAACATGACGTGATCGGCCGCATTCAAGCTTTGGCGCGCGATCAGGGGCTGCTGATCTATGGCCGGCGCACGCACGCCGGTCGATTCGGGGATTGGATCATGGTCTCACCGCCGCTGATCGCGACGCGGGCGGATGTCGATGAGATCGTCGAGCGGCTGGCACGCTGCCTTTCCGACTACCAGAGCGAAATGCCGACCCAAGCCTAGCGTCGCGCTTCGTACACCTTGCGGGCCGCGGCAATTTGCGCGAGCGTCAGCTCGCGTTCGGCGGCGGTGTTGTAATCCGGATGGTCCTTGGCGCCCGCGGTCAGGCGATCAACCCAGGCGATAAAGTAGTCCGCATCCTTGCCGCAGTGCGCGTCGGCACCGTGCCGAGTCATATAGACCGGACTGGTCGTGGCGTAAGGATAAATGTCGTAGATGTCTGGATCGGCGTGTTCGTTCCAGGCGCGCAAAAGCACCCAGCCGGGCGCCGTGACGTGCAGCGACAGATCGACATCCGCACTGCGCCGGTCACCCACCAGCGGCAGGTCGCGGACCACCTTGCCCTGCTGTATCAGTTGCAGATGGTCCATGGGCACGATCGAGCGCATAAATCCCTGCACATGCAGGTTGGCGCCGCCCGCGGGCACCTCTACTTCGCTGCCGGGTGACTTGCCGTCCACGGTCAGGCTGAGCAATGCACTGTTGGTGGCCAGGGTGTGGCCTGCCTTGAGCGCTAGCAGCCAGTTCTTCAGACGCGAGTGCAATTCCGCGGGTCCGGCTTCCTTCGCGTCGTGAACCCCGTCCTGCACGAATACCCGGTATAGCCCCACCGGGCCGTGCAAAGAAGCGAAGTTGGCCATGGCATCGGTGCCGCCAGCCGCCGATATTCTGAAGCCGCAGTTGAGCAACCGGTGCCACACTTCGGCCGTGGCACGATGATTGTCCGAAAATCCCAGGACCTCGTAGTAATCAACCTTACCGAGTGCCACATCGACGGGCAGTTCGCTGGTCAGCGTCGCATCGTGCGCCGGATCGGGCACATGATCGTAAGGGTGGACGTAACCGACCAGCGCCGACTGTGCGTGGGCCAGGTCAGCGACCGCCGCATTGGTCGGGTACAGGCTCGCCGCCGCGGTATTCGCGTAGGCGGCATAGCCGGGCAGCAGGAAATGATCGTTCAGGCCCAGCAGCCCCAAGTGGCCCCAGTAGCTGGTGTGGAATTCCTGGCCGTGTGAGAGCAGCACCGATGCGGTCGAGGCGGGATCGGGTTCCGGCGAAAAGTAGTCGTAATCCGGAATGCGCTGCTCTTTGTTGACGACCAAATCGAAGACGACATCCAGGTCTTCAGCGCTCGCCTGGCGCACCAGGTGCTCGGGCGTATTGCGGTAGGCGCCGGCGTAATCCATGTGCACGTGCACGTCCGCGCTGTGCCAGGTCGCGCGCCAGGCCGGCGGCAGCGGCAATGGTTTGAGCGCAATGTTGACCGTGACCGTTTCGCCGGCCCGAACCAAGATGTCGCTGCGCGCAATCTGCGTGGCGAGACCACGGTACACGGTAATTTTTGCGGTTCCCGGGGGCAGCGCGATCGACGACTGACCCTGGCTATGAAAATAGTGCGTTTCAAAGGGCGCCAGTGAGCGATCGTAACCGTCTTCCGAGTGCATCCAGGCATCATCGGGGCCATAGGCTCGGCCGTCGGCGGCCACCACGGCGATTCGCGCCGGCACCTCGGGACCATGCAGCGCACCGCTAACGTGCAGTTGCAATTGACCCATCGGCTTGAGGTAGTGGCGCTCGCGTATCGCAACGACCTGCGTCCGCGCGCCGGGTATCTCCATGACGTGGATCTGCGTATCGCCCGTGCTGTTACTGAGGTAGGCAATATGCCGTCCGTCGGCCGACCAACGGGCGCCCGTGGCATCGCCCACGCCGTAGGTCAGGGCCAGAGGATCGCCGTTTCCGGCCGCGGTCGTGATCCAAATCTGATGCCAGTTGCGACCCGCGTACGAGGCGTAGACCATCCGCTTTCCATCAGGCGACCAGTCGGGGCGCGCCCGCCAGGTGGTCTCTTCCTGCCGCACCAGATGCGGCTGGGCGTCGCGAGCCAGCCCCCGTCGCCAGATGGAACCGGTGCCGTAGATTATTTCTGGGTTGCCGACGTAGGCGATCTCGCTGCCGTCCGGGGACCAGCTGGGCGAGAGCTCATGATCGAAGGCGCTGTAGTAATAACGTGCGACGGTACTCTTGCGCTCCGGCCACAGCGCACCGCCGTCAAGTCGGCCGCCATTCAGGCTGCCCGCAAACACATGAAAGTGGCCCGTGCCTGAAGTGGACACCCAGGCGAGGCGCTTGCCGTCGGGCGACCAGCGCGGCTCGCAATTAACCGCACCGCCGCTCGTGAGCTGCTGGACCGCACCGGTGGCGAGGTCTAAGACCTGCAGTTCGAGGGCATCGGCCCGGTAGCGGGTGAAGACCACCCGCGTACCGTCGGGCGAGACGTCGGGTTGGTAGTCGTAGCCCGGCCCCGCCGTCAGTTGCACCGCCGTGCCCGAGTCCAGGCGTTGCTCCCACAGGCTTCCCTGCATCGAGTAGACCAATGAGCGCCCATCGGGCGTAAAGGCGACGCTGCTTGGCCCGCTCGTGAGCTGAGGCAGATACATCTCGCGGAAATAATAATCATGCGGTACGTCAATCTGGTTCAGTACCGGTCGCCGCTCCGCCGGTACGACCATCGCCGCGCCGAGCAGCAGCCCGGCACAGGCATAGCTCCAGGTGCGGTGCAATTTAGTCTTGCTCCGCGAGCACTTCCTGAAAGGATCGATGCAGTATGTCCAGTCCTTCGTCCAGCACTTTGGGCTCGATCATCAGCGGCGGAATGATGCGCAGCCCGCTGGCGCCGCATTCGAGCAGCAGCAGGCCGTTCTCGTAGGCGCGACAGACGAGCCGTGTGGCAAATTCCTTGGCCGGAGTCTTGCTGGCGCGGTCCTTGACGAATTCCATTCCGATCATCAGTCCCGCGCCGCGCAGGTCGCCGATCACTGAGAATTCCTGGGCAAATTTCTTCAGGCGCTGCAGCGCGCGCTCGCCCATGGCCCGCGCGTTCTCGGTATAACCGCCGCTCACGAGCTTGAGCGTGGCGAGGGCCGCGGCGCAGCACACCGGGTTGCCGCCGTAGGTATTGGCGTGCGATCCAGGCGGCCATTTCTCCATGATCTTTCGCGCCGCGACCATCAGGCCGATGGGCATGCCGGAGCCCAGGCCCTTGGCCAGAGTCAAGATGTCCGGGCGCACGTCGGTGTGCTGCCAGGCAAACATCTTGCCGGTACGACCGATTCCGGACTGCACTTCGTCAAAAATGAGATAAATGCCGTGCCGGTCGCACAACGCGCGCAGCTTGGCGAGAAAGCCGGCAGGCGGCACGATGTACCCGCCCTCTCCCTGTATCGGTTCGACCAGAATCGCGGCCACCTCGTTGGCGGGCAGATTGCGCTCCATCAGCTGTTCGATGTACGAAATGACCGCCTGGCCCTGATCATCGCCCGCGAACAACGGACGGTACGGATTCGGGTAGGGAACGTGTGTCACGCCGGGCATGGTCGGGAAATAGCCACGCTGTTGGGTGTACTTCGAGGCGGTGAAGGCGAGCGAGCCCATGGTGCGTCCGTGAAAGGCACCCAGGAAGCCGATGTAGCGCGAGCGCCCGCTCACCTGGCGGGCCAGCTTCAAAGCCGCTTCCACCGCCTCGGTGCCGGAGTTGCCAAAGAAAGTCATCGCCGGGCCGTTGACCGGATCCAAGGCGGCAATCGCCTCAGCCAGTTCGATCTGCCCTTCGTGCCAATAATCGGAGGAGATGTGCAAGAACCGGTCGGCCGCCGACTTGATGGCAGCAACCACTTCCGGGTGGCTATGCCCGGTGGAGCACACCGCGATGCCGGAAGCGAAGTCCACGAAACGATTGCCGTCGACATCCCACACTTCGGCGCCGCGACCGCGTCCCATGACAAACGGATAGTCGCGCACGTAGCTGGGCGAGACCACCGCCCGGTCGCGCTCAATGAGGGCGCGTGCCTTGGCGCCGGGGAGTGCCGGGCGAGAGACTTTGGGCTGGGGAACGCTGTTCATAACTATTCCACCCGTGTTTGTGATTGTTCGCGTTGATAGAGCGCCAAGTAATAGGTCGAGGCGATGCCCTTGCCGGTGGTACCGGAGCCTTTCCACCCCCCGAAGGGTTGAAAGCCCGGCCAGGCACCGGTCGTGGCGCCTTGTGGGCGATTCGCGTAGGTGACGCCCGCCTCGACATTGTCAAAGAACCAATCAATCTCGTCTTCGGCTCCGAAGAAGCCGGCGGTAAGGCCAAGCTCGCTGTCATTGACCAGGCGCATGGCCGCGTCGCGGTTTGGGACTCGTGCGACCATCACGATCGGAAGAAACATTTCCTGCCGCCAGAGCGGATGCGTGAGCGGTGCCTCGGCCAGTGTCGGCAGGCAAAAATATCCCGCCGAGAGCGGGCCATCGGTCAAGGTGTGACCGCCGACCATGATGCGGGCGCCGTCGGTCTTCAGCTTGGCGCAGTAGCTCTGGTAATTCTCGTACGCCGAGCTATTGATGACCGGTCCGAGCCAGTTTTGGCGTACCGTGGGATCGCCGACCTTGATGGCCTGGGTTTCCTTCAGCACCGAGGCGATCAGCGCATCGGCCGCGGGTTCCTCGACAAAGATGCGCGACAAGGCGGAACACTTCTGACCGCCCATGCCGAAGGACGAGCGCAGTATGCCGGCGGTGGCGCGCTTGAGGTCGGCGCCGGCAGTGACGATGGCGGCGTTCTTTCCACCCATCTCTGCAATACAGGGTTTCGGCACCGGCCCAGCAACCATGCGGCGTGCAATGCTCATGCCTACCTGATGCGAACCGGTGAAGGTAATACCGGCGATGTCCGGGTGTCGTACTAACGCCTCGCCCGCTTCCGAGCCACTGCCGTTCAGATAGTTGAACACGCCAGGGGGCAAGCCCGCCGCGTGCACGCAATCGGCCAGCATGCGTCCTGACCAAGGTGTGTCCGTGGCGCACTTGAGCACCACCGTGTTTCCGGTCACCAGCGCCGCGGCCACCGGGCCGCCCGACAGCGCAAATGGGAAATTGAACGGTGATATCACCGCCCAAGGGCCGTACGGCTTCATCACCGAACGATTGCGACTTCGAAATCCCTGCACCGGGTCATCCGGCAACGTGTGGTCAAAATTGCCCTTGAGGAAATCGTCGCAATAGAGTTCAAAGAAGTCGGCAGTCTCTTGGACTTCGCCCAGAGCCTCCAGCCGATTCTTCCCCACCTCCAGACTCACCGCGGCGGAAATCTCATACACGCGCTCCGAGATGATTTCGCCGACGCGCCGCAGCAACCGAATACGTTCGTCGACCGCCATGCGTTTCCAGGCCGGGAACGCACGCTTGGCGGCCGCCACGGCAACGCCCACGTCGGCGGCACTGGCCTCGGCGAAGCGACCCAGCAACTGGCCGCGGTCGATCGGCGTGAATTTTTCGCGGGTTGCCGCGGCCGGCGGGTCGCGCCCGTCGATATATAGAGAATGAGTTTGCGGGAGCTTGCTGCGGACTTTGTCCAGGGCCGACTCGAACGCCTGGTGGAGCGATTCGGGCGGGTCGTGCATCGTCGCGTAGGTGAGTTTGAATCCCATGCCAGACATTCTGGCACAATTTGCAGGCGCTTGACGCGCCGGCCAGGCGAGCGGCGGCGCGGGCGCACGAGGCGCCCTAAGTACGCCCCGCTCGGCTCGGAATCAGTGCTTTCGCCGCCGCGCCTGGGGTTTGCGGCGCTGCGTCGCGCCCTTGGACCTTTTCTTGGCGGCCGCCTTACGCGCAGTGCTGCCGCTGCCGGCCAGGTCTTCCACGAGTCGCAACAGATAGGCATGAAAGGAACGGCTCAATCCGGGGTGCGCGAGGGCGTATTCCACCGTGGCCTGCAGGTAGCCAAGCTTGCTGCCGCAGTCAAAGCGTTTGCCGACGAAACGGTGGGCGTACACCGCCTCATGGCTCAGCAATCGTGAAATGCCATCGGTAAGTTGGATCTCACCGCCGGCGCCGTGACCCACTTGCCGGAGCTGCTCAAATATGCCGGCGGTCAAGACGTAACGCCCCACCACCGCCAGGGTTGAAGGCGCGACGGCGGGTTTGGGTTTCTCGACGATGCTGCGGATGCGGCTCACGGTCACACGTGCGGCGTCGACTTCAACGATGCCGTACTTGTCCGTGTCTCGCCGTGGCACCTCTTCCACCCCGAGGACGCTGCCGCGGTGAAATGCAAAGGTGGCCGCCATCTGCTTGAGGCACGGAACCTCGGCTTCAATCAGGTCATCGGCGAGGTGTACAAAGAACGGCTCCTGGCCAACCGCGGCTTCGGCGCACAGGACGGCATGCCCGAGGCCGAGGGGCGCGGGCTGGCGTATGTAGATGCAGGTCGCGTAACTGGGCAGAACGCTGCGTATCTGGCGCGCCAGATCGGTCTTGCCTTGGGACTCGAGCAATTTCTCAAGCTCCGGGTCCGAATCAAAGTGGTCCTCGATGGCGCGCTTCGCCGCACCGGTCACAAACACCAGCCTTTGCGCGCCGGCGGCGAGTGCCTCCTCCACCGCATACTGGATCAAAGGCTTGTCGACGACCGGCAGCATCTCTTTGGGGCTGGCCTTGGTCGCCGGGAGGAACCGTGTCCCTCGGCCAGCCACCGGAAACACGGCGGTCCTGATTTCAGGCTTCATGGATGTCTCTGTCAGAAGAATTATGAGCGCCCATTATAGTGCGCCGCGAGGCTGCCGCCTTGTGCGCTAGCACACGTCCGACGGCGGCGGCGGCTCGGTGCGGCGCCCGCTCGCGAGCGCGCGCTGCGTCTGATTGCTAGTAATGTGACGCCGGTTGCAGTGGCGCGCCAGCGCCAGACCAGAGCCCGCCAGGCCGCTGACACCGGCCGGGGTAAAATCCTAGTCGCGGATCGGGCGGTCCGTGCCCTCATTCACCCGCTCGCGCAAGTCCTTGCCGGGCTTAAAGTGGGGCACGTACTTGCCATCGAGAGCCACGGCCTCGCCGGTCTTTGGGTTCCGCCCCTGACGGGGCGGCCGGAAATGCAGGGAGAAACTGCCAAAGCCGCGGATCTCGATGCGGTCGCCCTGCGCGAGGGCGTCGCTCATGATTTCGAGCATTTGCTTGAGCGCAAGCTCGACGTCCTTCGCGGGCAGGTGCTTCTGCTTGGTTGTTATGATTTCTATGAGTTCAGACTTGGTCATGCCACGCCCTGCCTTAGTTGGCAAGCTTCAAGGTCAGTCACGTTCTGTGGTGTTCATCTGATCTTTCAGCAGATCTCCAAAACTGGTCCCCGAGGAGGGCTGTTCGGAGCGATAGTTCTGCACCGCTTCGGCCTCTTCGTGCACTTCCTTGGCTTTGATCGACAGTGAAATCGAGCGCGTCTTGCGGTCAACGCCGACGAACTTGGCTTCGACCTCGTCGCCTACCTTCAGTACCTGGCGCGCATCCTCGATGCGATCGCGCCCCAGCTCCGAGGCGCGCAGTTGGCCTTCGATGCCGTTCCCCAGGTCAATCACGGCGCCGCGGGCGTCAACTTCCCGGACCGTGCCACGCACCACGCTGCCCTTGGGATTGTCGGTGATGTAGCCGGAGAACGGATCCTTGGCGAGCTGCTTGATGCCCAGCGATATGCGTTCCCGCTCGGGATCAATCGCCAACACCATAGCCTCGACTTGCTGCCCTTTTTGATAGTTGCGGACCGCTTCTTCGCCGGGAACGTCCCAGGAGATATCGGACAGGTGCACCAGGCCGTCGATGTTTCCAGCCAGCCCGATGAATATGCCAAAGTCCGTGATTGATTTGATTTGGCCCGCGACCTTGTCGCCGCGATTGTTGTTTTCGGCGAATTCCTTCCAAGGATTGGCGGCGCACTGCTTCAGACCGAGCGAAATGCGGCGTCGCTCCTCGTCGACGTCCAGCACCATGACTTCCACTTCCTGCCCGGTGTGCACTACTTTGGCGGGATTGACGTTCTTGTTGGTCCAGTCCATTTCCGAGACGTGCACCAGGCCTTCGACACCGTCTTCGATCTCGACAAACGCGCCGTAGTCGGCGATGTTGGTGATCTTGCCAAACACGCGCGTGTTGGGCGGGTAGCGGCGTGCAATGTTCTCCCACGGATCGGCGCCCAGCTGCTTCAGGCCGAGCGAGACGCGTGAGCGCTCGCGATCGAACTTGAGTATCCGTACTTCGACTTCATCGCCGACTTTGACCACTTCCGAGGGGTGCTTGACACGCTTCCAGGCCATATCGGTGATGTGCAGCAGGCCGTCGATGCCACCGAGGTCGACAAACGCTCCGTAGTCGGTGAGATTCTTGACCGTGCCCTTGACCACGGCGCCTTCCTGCAGGTTGTCCATGAGCGCATTGCGCTCGGCGGAGAATTCCTGCTCCACGACCGCGCGGCGCGAGACCACCACGTTGTTGCGCTTCTGGTCGAGTTTGATGACCTTGAATTCCAGCGGCTTGTTTTCCAGATAGGCCGTGTCGCGCACCGGGCGCACGTCCACCAGCGAACCGGGAAGGAATGCGCGCACCGTTTCGATGTCGACCGTGAAACCGCCCTTGACGCGTCCGGAAATGATGCCGGTGACGATCTCGCCTTCATTGAAGGCCTGCTCGAGGCGGGTCCAGGTGCGAGCTCGCTTGGCTTTCTCGCGCGACAAGCGCGTCTCGCCGGTGCCATCTTCGACGGCGTCGAGTGCCACCTCGATCTGGTCGCCAGCCTTGACTTCAACTTCGCCCAGTTCATTCTTGAACTGATCGACCGGTACGACGGCCTCGGACTTGAGGCCGACGTTAATGATGACCACATCGGGGGTGACTTCCACCACCAGGCCCATCAGGATCATGCCCGGACGAATCCGTTGATTCGCCAGGCTCTGTTCAAACATCTCGCTGAAACTTTCGGTCATGTATTCTCTCGCGCGCCGTTTTAACGGGGCACGCTCTGTTGGCCGCAGGCGCATCCGACGCCAAGCGGGTTGGTTAATAATGGGTCTTGGGCTTCCGTGCCCTGCCCGCCCTAAACAGTCCTCATTTCCACAATTCGCGCTGCTTACCCAGGCGCCAGATGCAACCGACCACCGCCGCTACACTGAGCCGGGTGGAATCGATCACGACTGCGTCCTCGGCGGGCACCAGTGGGGAGACCGGGCGGGACGAATCCCGCCGATCCCGCTCCGCTATCTCGCGCGAAAGGGCGGCAAGGCTAACACCAGAATCCTTTCCTTTCAACTGCTTATATCGCCTGAGTGCCCTTTCCTCGGGGCTGGCGATCAGGAAGATCTTCAGCCCCGCTTTAGGGAAAACAACCGTGCCCATGTCCCGACCGTCGGCCACCAGCCCTGGGGGCGTGGCGAAGGCATGCTGGCGTGTCAGGAGCGCCGTACGGACCTCGGGCCACGCGGCGACGCGTGAAGCCCCCTTGCCCGCCTCCTCAGAGCGCAGTCCCGAGGTCACATCCTCCCCGCTGAGCAGGATGCGCTCTGAACCGTCCTCGCGCGCGCCAAATTGGCTGTCGAGGGCCCGGGCCAGCCGCGCGTGGCCGCCTCGGTCGTCCGGTGCCAGCCCGGCTTTTGCGCCCGCCAGCGCCACCAGACGGTAGAGCGCGCCGCTGTCGAGCAGGTTCCAGCCCAAGCGCCCGGCGAGCCGCCGGCTGACGGTTCCTTTGCCCGCGCCGCTCGGACCATCAATGGTGACGACCGCTACCGCCGCGCTCGGAGTTCGGGTGGGTCGTCCTGGGCTCATGGCCCGGCGACCTCGGCCAGGGAAAGGCCCACCCGGCGGGCCGCGTCCGCAAAGCCAGGGAACGAGGTGGCAACGTTGGCCACATCCTCGATCTCGATCGGGCCGCTCGCACAGACGCTGGCCATCGCAAAGGCCATGGCGATCCGATGATCACCGTGGCTGTCCACGCGCCCCCCCTGTAACCCGCCCCCCTGGATGCGGATCCCATCGGCGAGCAAGTCGCACCGGACTCCCAGAGCTTTGAGCCCCTCGGCCATCACCGCCAGACGGTCACTCTCCTTGACGCGCAGTTCGGCCGCACCGGTGACCACGGTCTCGCCTGTGGCGCAGGCGGCGGCGATAAACAGGATCGGCAGCTCGTCGATGGCCAGTGGCACCAGCTCTGGAGGCAGGGTCGCGCCGCGCAACGCGCTGGCGCGCACGCTGATGTCGGCCAGCGGCTCGGGCCCGTCGTCGGCCAACGGCGCGACCGAAATCTGCGCGCCCATCAGGCGCAGCATGGCCAGCAATCCGGTGCGCGTCGGGTTGACGCCCACTCGCTGCACTGTCAGTCCTTCGCGCGCCGCCAGACACCCCGCGACAATGAAGAACGCCGCTGAGGAAAAATCGCCCGGTACTTTGATGCCGGCGCCGCGCAACGGCTGCTCACCGGTCAACTCCACCGTGCTGCCGCGTCGGTGCACCGTGGCGCCGAAGGCGCCCAACATGAGTTCGGTGTGATCACGGGTAGTGGCCGGTTCCGTGACCCGCGTGATGCCGCGCGCCTGCAGCCCCGCCAGCAGGATCGCGGATTTGACCTGGGCGCTGGGCATGGGCAGCGTGTAGTCAATCGCACGGAGTGCGGCCCCGCCGTGCAGCACCACCGGCGGCCGGTCGGCCTGCGTGTCGATGCGTGCGCCCATCTGGCGCAGAGGTCTGGCGACACGTTCCATGGGACGCTGCATCAGCGAGCCATCACCGATGAGCGTGCTGGAAAAGTTCTGGCCGCACAGTAAGCCCATGAATAATCGCATCGCGGTCCCGGCGTTGCCCATGTCCAGCGGACTCGGGCTCGGGTGCAATCCTTTCATGCCCACGCCCGTGACTAGGACAACACCGGCCGCCGGCTGCTCCACGGGAACGCCAAGTGCGCGCAATGCGACCAAGGTCGCGTGACAGTCTTCGCTTTCCAGAAAGCCCGTAATGCGCGTCTGCCCTTCAGCGACGGCACCCAGCAGCAGTGCACGATGGGAAATCGACTTGTCCCCGGGAACGCTCAGGATTCCGCCCACGCCTGTCACCGGCGCGGTGTGGAAACTGCGGCAGGCGGGCCCGCTCATGCCGGGCGCAGCAGCGAGCCGAGCAGCTGCAGCAGGCGGTCATTTTGCTCCGGAAGGCCGACCGACACCCGCAAATGCTTCGGGAGCCCGTAGCCCGCCACCGGTCGCACGATCACTCCGCCGCGCAAGAGTTGCTCGTAGACTTGCGCGGCCGCGCCGACTTCCACCAGCAAAAAATTGCCCGCGGACGGCGCCACCGGGAAACCCATGGTGCGCAAGGCCGCTGCCACCCGTTCCCGTTCGTCGACTACCAGGCGCGCGGCCTGCTGAACGTGGGTCTGATCAGCCAGGGCCGCAGCAGCTCCCGCCTGCGCCACGTTGCTGACATTGAAGGCCGGCCGGATGCGGTTCAAGGCATCGGCGACTTCGGGATGCGAAACGGAATAACCCACCCGCACGCCGGCCAGCCCGTACGCCTTGGAAAACGTGCGCACCAGCACCAGATTCGGAAACTCATGCAACCACGGCAAGCCGCTCTCGCAACCGCTCAGCCGTGCGTATTCGACGTAGGCCTCGTCGAGCACGATCAGACTGTGTCTGGGGGCTGCGGCGATGAACTTGCGCAAGCGGTCCCGATCCACCCAGGTTCCAGTGGGATTATTCGGATTGGCAATGAACACCAGCCGAGTGTCGGAGGCGATCGCGCGCGACATGGCCTCCAGGTCATGTCCATAGGGCATGGGATCGTCCGCCGGGCGCGCGGGCACTTCGATGCCGCGTGCGCCGGTGGCGCGAATCACCAGCGGGTAGATCGCAAAACCGTACTGGGAGTACACGGCGCTGCATTGGGCCGTCATGAAGGACTCCGCCAGCATCAGCAGCAACTCGTTCGAGCCATTGCCGACCGTTATGCAGGCGGGCGCTACCCCAAGGTGCACCGCCAGTGCCTGCTTCAGTTCATGGGCGCTGCCGTCGGGGTACAGCCAGGCTTCGGCCAGGGACGCCTGCATGGCCGTTAGGGCGGCCGGGCTTGGGCCGTACGGATTTTCGTTCGATGCCAACTTGACGATATTGCTGAGCCCGTATTCGCGCTCCAATTCGCTGATCGGCTTGCCCGGCACGTAAGGCGACAGCGATAGCACGGCCGCGGTGGCCAGCTGTCCGGGATGGGCGGCGACGTCCTTGTGGTGCGGCGCCATCGCTACAGGACTGCGCGCGGGTAGGAGCCAATGATCCTGAACAGCGAGGCCTGCTGCTTGAGGCTCTTCAGCGCGCGTGCTACGGGGGCGTCACGGGCATGACCCTCGATGTCGATGAAAAACACGTAATTCCACTTACCGCGGCGTGACGGTCGCGATTCAATGCGCGTCATGCTGATCTTGTTGCTCGCCAAAGGCTTGAGCAGCCGGTGCAGGGCGCCCGGGGCGGCGGTGCTGCTGGTGGACACCAGCAAAGTGGTTTTATCCGCTCCGCTCGGCTCAAGAAGCTTGCGGCCAATGACCAGGAAGCGCGTGCTGTTGTCGGCGCGATCTTCGATCTTGGTGCATAGCAGACGCAGACTGTAGACCTCGGCGGCCGTCTCTCCGGCAATGGCCGCCGTGCCCAGCTCATCGCGTGCGCGGCGCGCACCTTCCGCATTGCTGCTGACCGGCACGCGTTCGACTCCCGGCAGGTGCTCATCCAGCCAGCCACGGCATTGCGCCAGCGCCTGGGCATGCGCACATACCCGCACAACATTCTCGAGCGATTCCATGCGACCCATCAGGCAGTGGTGAATACGCAGTTCCACCTCACCGCAGATATGCAGCGGGCTTGTGATCAGGCGATCGAGGGTGTGGGTGATCGTGCCTTCGGCCGAGTTCTCAACCGCGGCGACGCCAAAGTCGGCATTGCCCGCTTCCACTTCCTGAAAGACCTCATCGCTGGTGCTGAGGGCCAGGGCTCGCACCGAATGCCCGAATTGCTTGTACACCGCCGCCTGGGTGTAGGTGCCCTCCGGGCCGAGGAAGGCCACCTTGAGAGGTTCCTGCTGCGCCAGGCAGGCGGACATGATCTCGCGGAACAGGCGCGCGATCTCCTCGTTCCGCAAGGGGCCATGGTTTCTTTGCAGGGCGGCGCGCAGCACCTGAGCTTCGCGCTCCGGACGGTAGAAGTCCACCGTATGGCCGTCCTCGTGCTTGGAGACGCCCACCTGCTGGGCCAGCAGCGCGCGACGATTAATCAAATCCTGGAGCTGGATATCGAGCGCGTCGATCGCCTCGCGGATCGGCGCAAGCCCCGCCCTGCCCGCCCGGGGTTCCGGGGCCTCAGTGCTCGCTCTTTTCTTTCGTGCCGCCATGTGTAGCCTCAGCCAGTGGGGGTCAGTGCAGCCGCCGCTCCGCCGGCACATTAGCCCTTATGCATGGCGCCCGGCAAAGTCGTGCATAAATGCCACCAGGGCCTCTACGCCCTCGGGGGGCATCGCGTTATAGAGACTTGCGCGCATGCCGCCCGCCACCCGGTGCCCCCTGAGGTTCAAAAGCCCGGCACGCGCCGCCTCGTCAACAAAGATCGGGTCGAGTTCGGGTCGGGGCAACGTGAAGGGCACATTCATCCAGGATCGGCATGCCGGGGCCACAATGTTGCGGTAATAGCCGGAGTCGTCAATGGCGCGGTACAGTCGCTCGGCCTTGGCGCGATTTCGTTCCGCCATGCGCATCAGGCCACCGTTGCGCTTGAGCCATTTGAACACCAGGCCGGCCATGTACCAGGCAAACGTCGGTGGTGTATTGAGCATGGAATTGTCATCGGCCACCAGTCCGTAATTGAAAACTGCCGGCGTCACCGAGCGGGCCCGATCGAGCAGGTCCTCGCGGACAATGACGACGCACAGTCCGGCGGGGCCGATGTTTTTCTGTGCACCCGCGTAGATCAGCGCGTAGCGGCTGACGTCGAGCGGCCGCGACAGGATGGTCGAGGACATGTCGGCCACCAGCGGCGCGCTTACCTCGGGAACGAACGGGAATTCCACACCACCAATCGTCTCGTTGGGAGTGTAGTGAACATAGGCCGCTCCAGCAGTGAGCTGCCAGTCCCGCTGCGGCGGCACGTCGCAGTAGTGGCTGGCGGCGGCATCGGCGGCGACATTGACCCGGCAGTAGCGTTGCGCCTCACTGAGGGCTTTGCGGGACCAGTGTCCGGTATTGACGTAGTCCGCCACGCCCTCCGAGGGAGCAAGATTCATCGGCACGATGGCAAACTGGGCGGTGGCGCCGCCCTGCATAAACAATACCCGGTAATTCTTCGGAATGGCCATCAGCTCGCGCAGGTCCGCTTCGGCCTCCTCCGCGCAGGCGCAGAAAGCCTTGCTGCGGTGGCTGAGCTCCATCACGGAAGCCCCGGTACCGCGCCAGTCCAGCAGTTCGTCCCGGGCCTGTTCCAGTACTTCGGCCGGTAAGGTGGCCGGACCCGGGGAAAAATTAAACGGCCGCACGGAACTCCTCAAATAGCGCACTGCCGATCGATCCATCGGCCGCAATCCAACGCCCGGTTGCTCCGGGTCTATTCAGCGCTTCCCGGCGGACTGCTGCCCTCGCTTGGGGTCGCGGCCTCGCCGTTGTTCGCGTCGGCCGGTTCAAGTACATCGCCGTCGCCGTTCTCGAGACCCTCGACACGTTCGATTCCGGTCAGGCGCTCGCCTTCGGCCAGGCGGATCAGACGCACACCCTGGGTGTTGCGCCCGACGATTGAAATATCGCGCACTGGCGTGCGCACCAGGGTGCCGGTCGAGCTGACCAGCATGAGTTCCTGGGCCCCGCTGACCTGCAGTGCCGCGACCGTGTTGCCGTTGCGCTCGGTGGTCTGCAGCGCAATCACCCCCTGGCCGCCGCGATTGTGGGAGGGAAAGTCATCCAGGGGCGTGAGCTTGCCGTAACCGGTCTCGGAGGCGGTGAGGATGTAGCCGTCGCCGATCGCGATCAGAGCGATCAAACGCTGGTCAGCGGACAGGCGCACCCCGCGGACGCCGGCCGCGTCGCGGCCCATCGGGCGCACTTCATCCTCATGAAACCGAATCGCCTTGCCGCCGCTGGTGCACAACATTATTTCACGCGTGCCGTCGGTGAGTGCCACGCCCACCAGGCGATCATCGTCGCGCAGATCGACGGCGATGATGCCGGAGGCGCGCGGCCGCGAGAACGCCGCCAACGGGGTCTTCTTGACCGTACCCAGACTGGTTGCCATAAACACGAAGTGCTGCTCGTCGAACTGTTTGACCGGCAGCAGGGCGTTTATTTTCTCGCCCTCTTCGAGCGGCAGCAGGTTAACGATGGGTTTGCCGCGCGATCCGCGCCCGGCCTGGGGCAACTCGAACACACGCAGCCAATAGATTTTGCCGCGATTGGAAAAGCACAGCAGCGTATCGTGCGTATGGGCGATAAAGAACTTTTCGATGAAGTCCTCGTCCTTGACCGCCGTCGCCGACTTGCCGCGACCGCCGCGACGCTGCGCCTGATAGTCCGATACCGGCTGGGCCTTGGCGTAACCAGCGTGTGAAAGCGTGACCACCACGTCCTGCGGTTCGATCAGGTCCTCGGTGGACAGGTTAAGGTGATCACGGCTGATCTCGGTGCGGCGCTCGTCGCCGTACGCGTCCCGAATTTCAATCAGCTCGGCGCGGATCACCGCCGTGAGTCGGGCCGGCAGTGCGAGGATCTCTGAGAGCTCAATAATTCGCGCCAGCAGCTCGCGATATTCGCTGACGATTTTGTCCTGCTCGAGTCCGGTAAGCCGGTGCAGGCGCATATCGAGGATGGCCTGGGCCTGCACTTCGCTCAGCCGGTAGCCGCGCGAGGTCAGGCCATACTCGGGCGCCAGATCGTCCGGGCGCGTGGCCGTGGGCCCGGCGCGCTCGAGCATCTCGGCAACCGTGCCGGGCGGCCAGTCGCGGCCCATCAAGCCAACGCGCGCCTCGGCGGGTGCTGGCGCCGCCTTGATCAAGGCAATGATCTCATCGATGTTGGCAAGCGCCACCGCCAGACCCTCGAGCACGTGCGCGCGTTCGCGTGCCTTGCGCAGCTCAAACACCGTGCGGCGCGTAACCACCTCGCGGCGATGGCGCAGGAACGCATCGAGCAAGTCGCGCAGGCTCATCAGCCGGGGCTGGCCGTCCTGGAGCGCAACCATGTTTATGCCGAACACCGTTTCCATAGGTGTCTGCGCGTACAGCTTATTGAGCACGATCTCGGCAATTTCACCGCGCTTGAGTTCGACCACGATGCGCATGCCGTCTTTGTCAGATTCGTCGCGCAGGCCGTCGCCGGCAATGCCGTCAAGGAGCTTTTCGCGCACCAGATCGGCGATGCGCTCGATCAGGCGAGCCTTGTTGACCTGATAGGGCAGCTCGGTAATCACGATCGCCTGGCGACCGCTCTTGGCATCGATCTCCTCGATGGTGGCGCGAGCGCGAATCGACAAGCGCCCACGACCACTCTTATATGCGGTGGCAATCTCCTGCGCGCCGTTGATGATGCCACCGGTGGGAAAGTCCGGCCCGGGCACGATTTGCATGAGGGCGGCCAAAGTGATCGCCGGATCGTCAAGCACGCTCAGGCAAGCGGTGACAATCTCGGTGAGGTTATGCGGCGGGATGTTGGTAGCCATGCCGACCGCGATCCCGGAGGAACCGTTGATCAGCAGATTTGGGACGCGGGTCGGCATGACCGACGGCTCGGTCTCTGATTCGTCGTAATTGGGAACAAAATCGACGGTCTCTTTGTCGATGTCGGCCAGCAGCTCGTGGGCCAACTTCGCCATACGCACTTCGGTATAGCGCATCGCCGCAGGCGCATCGCCATCGACAGAACCAAAATTACCCTGACCGTCGACCAGCACGTAGCGCATGGAAAAGTGCTGCGCCATGCGCACGATCGTGTCGTAGGCCGCGGTGTCGCCGTGCGGGTGATACTTGCCGATTACGTCGCCGACCACGCGCGCGGACTTCTTGTAGGGTTTGTTGTAATCGTTGCCGAGCTCGCGCATGGCATGTAATACCCGCCGGTGCACGGGCTTGAGTCCATCACGCACATCAGGCAGCGCACGGCCGACAATGACGCTCATGGCGTAGTCGAGATACGACTTGCGCATTTCGTCTTCGAGGTTGACGGGCAGTATTTCGCGCGCTATTTCCATGCTCAGAAAATCCCTGTTTTAGCTGCAAAAGTTTACCACAATGGGCACCCATTGCGGCGCGATCGAGGCGCTGCGCCCGCCCTGTCGCGCACCCCGGTATACTGCGCCGCTGCAGCTCTATCGAGCGCGTGGATTCAAGGTCAGTCGAGCTCCAAAGCATGATCGTGGCGACCAACACTGACACCGCCGAAGTGGCGAAATTCGAGGCACTGGCGCACCAGTACTGGGACGCGGCGGGCCCGCTGCACACCCTGCATGCGCTCAATCCGCTGCGCGCCGCGTTTGTGGCGGCGCGCGCCGCACTGCCGGGCGCAGCTGTCGCCGATGTGGGTTGCGGCGGCGGCCTGCTGGCCGAGGCGCTGACACGGCATGCAGCCCGGGTTACCGCCATCGATCTATCGCCAACCATGATCGAGGTGGCGAAACTGCACGCCGCGAGCAGCCAACTAGCGATTGACTATCGCGTGCAGTCGGTGGCAGAGCTCGCCGAGGTGGCGTCGGGACAGTTCGCCGCCGTATGTTGCATGGAGCTCGTCGAACACGTCCCGGATCCGGATGCGTTGGTGGCGACACTGGCTCGCCTGCTGCAGCCGGGCGGGTCGCTGTTCGTGGCCACGATCAATCGAACGCCGCGCGCATTCCTGGCCGCAATTGTCGCGGCCGAGTATCTGTTGCGGCTGGTACCTCGCGGCACGCACGAATACGCGCGCCTGGTGCGCCCTGCCGAACTGGCCGGCGCGGCACGCCGCGCCGGGCTGACGCTGCGTGAAGTTGCCGGTGTCGCCTATGATCCCTGGTCACGCCGCGCTCAGCTCAGCGCGCGCCCGGACGTGAACTATATTGCGCATTTCTCTCGGCCCGCGGCACCCACGTGAACCAGAAGATACGCGCCCGCGCCGCCCTGTTTGATCTCGACGGTACGCTGCTGGACACCGCACGCGACATGGCCGCGGCGCTGAACGTGCTGTTGCTTGAAGAGGGCCGCGCAGCGCTGGCTCTCGAGGTGGTGCGGCCGTTCGTCTCCAATGGCGCCATTGCGCTGGTCCGCATTGGCTTTCCCGAGCTCGCAGTTGGCACCGCCGAGTTCGAAGAGTTGCGCAAGCGCTTTCTGGCGCATTATCGAGCGGCGTTATGCGTTCACACCCAATTGTTTCCAGGATTTGAGCGGGTACTTGCCACCCTTGAAGCTCACGCCCTGCCCTGGGGAGTGATTACCAACAAGGCCGCCTGGCTTACCGAACCGCTGCTCGAGAGTCTCGGTCTGAGCGCGCGCGCCGCGTGTGTGGTGAGCGGCGACACGCTGCCGGAGCGCAAACCCCATCCGCGCCCGTTGTTGCATGCCGCCGAGCTCATCGCGGTCGCGCCGGCCGACTGCCTATACCTCGGCGACGCGCTTCGCGATGTGCAGGCCGCTCGCGCCGCGGGCATGGTGCCGCTCGGGGCACGTTTCGGCTATGTAAATTCGGCCGACGATCCCACGAGCTGGCCGGTTGCTGGATGGCTCGATGACCCGCGGGAACTGCTCTCCTGGTTGGAACTGCCGCCTGGAGCGTTGCACTGATGGACGCGGGTGTCGTGATGCTCCTGGCTGGATTGCTCCTCGGCGCGCTGGCGGCGCTGCTGATTGCCTGGTGGTACGCCCGCCGCCAGGGGCAGGCCACGGCCGAGATCGAGGCGCGCCTGGGCGGGAGGTTCGCCGAACTGGCCGGTAGCGCGCTGCGCGACAATTCCGACATGTTCCTCAAGCTTGCGCGCGAGTCCTTTGCGCGTGAGCAGGCTGGCGCGCAGACCTCGCTCAGGGAACGCGAGGCCGCACTAGGGCAATTGGTCGACCCGATCCGCAAGGCGCTGGAGAAGACCGAACAGCAGCTGTTGAGCTTTGAGCGCGACCGGCGCGATGCCTTTACCAGCCTGCGCACGCAGCTCGAGCAACTGACCCTGGGGCAAAATGCCCTGCAGCGCGAGACCCGAAATTTGGTCGGTGCCCTGCGTCGCCCTGAGGTGCGTGGCCGTTGGGGCGAGCTCACGCTCAGGCGTGTCGTTGAAGTTGCCGGCATGTCCGAGCACTGCGATTTTACGGAGCAGACCACGATCGCCACGGACCAAGGCTCGCTGCGACCGGATCTGATCGTGCGCATGCCCGAAGGCCGCGATCTGGTGGTGGACGCCAAGACACCGCTTGATGCCTACCTGGATGCGATCGAAGCGCCTAGCGACGAGGCGCGCGCCGCGGCGCTGGCGCGGCACGCCCAGCAGGTCGAGGCGCGGGTGCGCGAGCTGGCGAGCAAGGCCTACTGGAGCCAGTTCAAAAAGAGCCCGGAATTCGCGGTGCTGTTCTTGCCGGGGGATCAATTCCTGAGCGCCGCGCTCGCCGAGCGTCCGGATCTGCTTGAGAACGCCATGCGCCAGGGCATCATCCTCGCTACACCCTCGACCCTGATTGCGCTTTTCAAGGCCGTGGCCTACGGCTGGCGACAGGCGGTGGTCGCTGAACACGCCGCGAAAATCCTCGATCTGGGCCAGGATCTGCACCGCCGCCTCGGCAGCTTCGTAGGCCACTTGGAGCGGAGCGGCGAGAAACTCGGCGCAGCCGTCGACGCCTACAACAGCGCTGTTGCATCGCTCGAACGCCAGGTCTTGCCGCAAGCGCGCCGGTTTACCGAACTCGGTGCGGTAAGCGGCGAGGCACTTCCCACGCTCGAACCTGTGGACCGCCTGGTGCGCAGCGCACGGCTGCACGCTGATGATCGGCCTCCGGCGATGCCGCCGGAAAGTCAATAGCGCATGGTGGATGTCGAGGAAATTCGCCGCTACGTGCCGCCGCCGGAGCTGCTGCGTGGGCGGGTGATTGTGATCACCGGAGCCGGCGACGGCATCGGGCGCGCGCTCGCCTTGGGCGCCGCGCGCCTGGGAGCACAGGTTGTGCTGGTGGGACGCACCGTGCGCCGCCTGGAAGCCGTCGAGGCGGAAATTGCCGCTCTCGAGTCCGCTGGTGCACCGAATCCCGAAGCGAGCATCGCGCCACTCGATCTTGAGAAGGCACTGGCGGGTGATTACGACCGTCTGGCAGGAGCGGTGGCGGAGCGCTACGGACGACTCGATGGTTTGGTGCACAACGCCGCCGCGCTGGGCGCGCTGGCGCCGATTGAACATGCCGACATGCGCAACTGGTGCCGCGTGCTGCACGTCAATCTTACGGCGGCCTTCGCGCTCACCCAGGTGCTGCTGCCGGCGTTGCGCGCCTCGGCCGATGCCTCGGTGATCTACACCTCAAGCAGCGTCGGGCGGCGCGGCCGTGCCAACTGGGGCGCGTACGCCGTGTCCAAGTTCGGCATCGAAGGCCTAAGTCAGGTGCTGGCCGACGAATTGGCGGGCAATTCGGCGGTGCGCGTCAATGCGATCAACCCAGGGCCGACGCGCACCCGCCTGCGTCGCCAGGCCTACCCGGCGGAAAATGCCGAACTGCTGCCGCTGCCCGAGCGTATCTTGGGCCCTTACCTGTGGTTGCTCGGGCCGGCCAGTCGCGGGGTTACGGGGCAGAGTCTGGATTGTCAGCCACCGCCCCCGCCGCAGGCGGCGGTGGCGCGGGCTTGAGCAGCGCGCTGATCTCATCCGGCAATAGCGCGCGCCAGCGACCCCGAGCGAGTGAGCGCTCAAGTTGCAGGGTGCCGAGGCGAATTCTCAACAGGCGGCTGACGGTGATCCCCTGGCGCTCGAGCAGCTGGCGCAGATCATTCCCGCTCGCGCCTAAGGTGTCGATCTGATACCACCGATTGCTGCCCGTGCCGCCCGCAGGGGCGATGCCGAGCACCTTGAGGTCGGATCCGCGATCGAGATGGCCCGCCAATATTCCCGCTTCCTGCGGGGGCGTCACTTCGCCCCGCACCCGCAGGCTGAACACCACAGTCTGCGCACGTACCGCGCGTTGCAGGCGAGCCGCCAGTTCGCCATCTGCGGTAAGCAATTCCAGGCCCCCATCGACCTGGGGCATGGGACTGATGCTCAGGAATCTGTGGCCCGCGCGGCGCGGCAGGCTCGCCGCCATGGGCTCAGTTCCTCCCGAGCCGGTCAGGAGCGGTTGCGCCGGCGACCGGTGGCACAGCAGTACCGGCAGCTCGCTCCGCATGCGCGGCTGGCGGATGAGGCGACCATCAAGTCGCAGCTTATCGCCCTCCTCGACCCGATCGCCCAGGGTGGCCGCGCGCCCGTTGACGGTGAGGCGTCCGGCCCGAATCCACTGTTCGGCTTCACGGCGCGAAGCCAGCCCCAGGCGGGACAAGACCTTTTGCAGGCGCTCCCGCTCCGGCGCGTGCGCCATGGCTAGTCGTCGCGCGTGGCGCCGGCCGCGACCAACCCGGCCCTGCCGGCGGTGAGTTCCGGGGCATTGCCCGCCTCTTCGTCCGGATCACCCGCATCATCGATGAGGACCGCCTGGGCGGCCGAGCCCGGCTCGGCTTCTGCGGTGCCGCCCGGTTCCGTGCCGGCCACGGATTCAGCCTCGGGATCCACCGGCAGCACCAGCTGGGGGTCAATCTCATCCAGACCGCGCAGCTGCGCCAGCGGTGGGAGCTCATCGACGCTGCGTAGCCCAAAATAGTCGAGGAAATCACGCGTGGTGCCCAGCAGTTCCGGTCGGCCGGGCAGCTCGCGATGGCCCACGACGCGCACCCAATTGCGCTCCTGCAGGGTGCGGACGATGTTGGGATTGACGGCAACGCCGCGCACCGCCTCGATCTCGGCGCGCGTCAGCGGCTGGCGGTAGGCAATCAGCGCCAGCGTCTCGAGCAGCGCGCGTGAGTAACGCTGCGGCCGCTCGGGCCACAGACGTGAGACCTCGGCGGCAAACTCGCGCCGTACCTGAATGCGTACGCCGCTGGCGGTCTCCTTCAACTCCAGGGCACGCGCGGAATACTCCTGCTCGAGCGCCGCCAAGCTGGCGCGGATCGCTGCGGTTCCCGGGCGATCGGTGTCGCCAAACAAAGCGGCGAGTTCATCGAGCGCCAGCGCGCGGCCCGCCGCCAGCAGGCCGGCCTCGACCACGTTCTTGATGTACTGCTCGTTCATGGCCTGCTCCAGACTGACGCTAGAGGGGGGACGGGTCCCGGTCGGGGCCGGGCACCAGCTGAAGTGTACGCACTGGCGCGGCACGGCGCACGTGCAGCGGCGCCATGGCCTCGGTCTGGACGATGTCGATCAGGCTTTCGCGCAGCAATTCCAGGATCGCCACAAAGGTCACTGCCACGCCCATCCGGCCCTCTTCCGGGGCAAACAGCCGCGTGAACTCCACGAATTCCCCGGTTTCCAGCGCCGCCAGCACGCTGCTCATGCGCTCGCGTACGGACAGGGGTTCGCGCTGCACGTGCAGGTGCGCGAACATCTGCGAGCGCGTGGCCACCTCGCGGAACGCCAGCAACATCTCGCGCAACGTCACCTGTGGCACGGCGCGCGAAACCGGCCGGTCGCGCAGCTCGGCGCTGGCCTGGAACACATCGCGCTCGAGCCGCACCAGCTGATCGACGTCGCTGGCCGCACGCTTGAAGCGCTCGTACTCCTGCAGGCGGCGCACCAGCTCGGCACGCGGGTCGTCCTCGCCGTCGGCGGCGCCGGCCGGCCGCGGCAGCAGCATGCGTGACTTGATTTCGGCGAGCGTGGCGGCCATCACCATGTACTCGCCGGCGAGCTCGAGCTGCAGCTCTTGCATCAGGTCGATGTAGCGCATGTACTGCAGCGTGATCTCCGCAATGGGAATATCGAGTACATCGAGATTCTGGCGGCGGATCAGGTAAAGCAGCAGATCGAGCGGGCCCTCGAATGCCTCCAGGAACACCTCGAGCGCTTGCGGGGGAATGTACAGATCGCGCGGCATGTGCGTGATCGGCTCGCCATTAACGATCGCAAACGGCATTTCTGCCTGCTCCGGGGGCACGACTGCGCTCGCCGGTAGCGGCGGGCGGGTGGCGACAATCTTGAGATCGGGTTTCATGGCGTTAACGTCCGCTAGCTTACTCGCTGCGCAGGTGCATGGAGCGGCGCACGTCGTCTAAGGTGTGGCGCGCCGATTCGCGAGCCTTCTCGGCACCCTCCGCCAGCAGGTTTTTGATCAGCTCGGGGTTGTCCTGGTATTCCCGGGCGCGCTCGCGCATTGCGCTCACTTCGGCCACTATCTTGTCGATCAGCGGTTGCTTGCATTCCAGGCAGCCTATGCCGGCACTGCGGCAGCCCGCCGCCGCCCAATTGCGGGTGGTCTCGTCCGAATAGATCCGGTGCAGATCATAGACCGGGCATTTATCCGGATCGCCCGGGTCGGTGCGTCGCACGCGCGCCGGATCGGTCTGCATGCCCTTGAGTTTTCGGGTGACGCTGTCGGGATCCTCGCGCAAGCCGATGGTGTTGCCGTAGGACTTGGACATCTTGCGGCCGTCCAGGCCGGGCACCTTGGGGGTCGCGGTCAGCAGCACATGAGGTTCGGGAAGGATGCTCACCGTCGTGCCCTCAAGATAGCCGAGCAAGCGCTCCCGGTCGGCCACTGTGATGCGGGTATTGCCGCTGACCAGGTTGCGGGCGCGCTCCAGGGCCCCGGCGTCTCCCTTCTCCTGGAACTGCTTGCGCAACTGGCGGTACATGGTGATATTGCGGCCGCCGAGCTCCTTCACGGCGCGCTCGGCCTTGGCCTCGAAATCCGCCTCCTGACCGTACAGGTGATTGAAGCGCCGCGCCACTTCGCGCGCAAACTCAACGTGCGCCACCTGATCCTCGCCCACCGGCACGAAGGCCGGGCGATAGATCAGTACGTCCGCGCTCTGCAACAGCGGGTAGCCGAGGAAACCGTAGGTGGCGAGATCCTTCTCACGCAACTGCTCTTGCTGGTCCTTGTAACTCGGTACGCGTTCAAGCCAGCTCAGCGGCGTGATCATCGACAACAGCAGGTGCAGTTCCGCATGCTCGGGTACGTGTGACTGCACGAACAGCGTGGCCACGCTCGGGTTGAGGCCGGCCGCCAGCCAGTCGACCACCATCTCGTGGATCAGCTCCGGCAGCTCCGCGGTGTCGTCGTATCCGGTGGTGAGCGCGTGCCAGTCGGCCACGAAAAAATAGCATTCGTACTGGTATTGCAGGTCCACCCAATTGCGCAGAGCGCCGTGGTAATTACCCAGGTGTACTTGCCCGGTCGGGCGCATACCGGACAGGACACGCCTGGCTTGCGGAGCAGAACTCATTCCCTGACATTATACGGCGGGGCGCGCCGTCCGTCTCAGGCTCCACTTACCACGAATCCGGGCAAATGGCCTCGGCCCTGGCGCCGAATCACCGGTGGCGAGACCGCCAGATCCACCACCGTCGTCGGTTCCAGGCCGCAGTTTCCGGAGTCGAGCACGGCATCGATCTGATGCTCTAGGCGGGCGCGAATTTCCCGTCCGTTGGTGAGTGGTGCGCTTTCCCCGGGGAGCAGCAAGGTGGAACTCATGATGGGCTCGCCAAGTTCCGCGAGCAGCAGATGCGGTACCGGATGATCAGGAATACGAATGCCGATCGTGCGCCGCTGCGCGTGCTGCAAGCGGCGCGGAGTTTGACGGGTAGCGGGTAGCAGAAACGTAAAGGGGCCGGGGGTTGCCGCCTTGAGCAGGCGAAACTGCCAGTTCTCGATACGCGCATAGCGGCCGATCTCGGCCAGATCAGCGCACACCAGAGTGTAGTGATGGTGCCGGTCCGCATCGCGGAGCCGGCGAATGCGTTCCAGGGCTTCGGCATCGCCGATATGGCAGCCTAGCGCATAGCAGCTGTCGGTCGGATAGGCGATCAGCCCGCCATCGCGCAAGATCTGCGCCGCCTGGCGGATCAGCCGCAGCTGCGGGTTTTGTCGGTGTAATTCGAAATATTGGCTCAAGAGGCTAATATACGCGGCCGCGCCAACTGCGCGTCTGATTCGCCTCCGGGAAGTCGATTGATGGACTCATGCAAGCTGCGCTGAATTTCCTGCCGTTGGCGGCGTTTCTGCTGGCCTACAAGTTCGCTGGCATCTATGTCGCCACGGCGGTGCTGATGGCGGCGATGGTATTGCTGGCCCTGGTGGATTACCTGCGGCTGCGGCGCATCTCGCCCATGCACGCCGTGAGCACGGTGCTGGTGTTGGTGTTCGGGACGGCCACGCTGGCTTTCCATGACCCGCGTTTTCTGAAGGTCAAGCCCACGCTGCTGCTGTGGATCATGGCCATGGCATTTCTGGCCAGCCAATGGGTTGGTGAAATGCCGCTGTCGCAGCGGTTGCTGCAGCCGACACTGGCACCGGGCGCGAGCCTCTCGAGGCCGCAATGGCTGCGCATCAACCTGATTTGGGTGGTCGCCTATCTGCTGCTCGGGGCGCTGAATCTCTACATTGCGCACGCCGAGAGCGAGCAAACATGGGTCTATTTCAAGGTATTCGGGCTCACCATCGCCGTGGTTATATTATTCGTCGGCCAGGCGCTGTGGCTGCAGCGCCGGCGAACCTAATGTGCGAGTGTGCCGCTCGATGACCGACCCCACCACTGCAGCGTCCCGGGTTGAACGAATCCGCACGGTGGTGCAGGATAGTCTGCATCCCATTCGGCTTGAGATTCGTGACGACAGCGCCGCCCACGCTGGTCACGTGGGCGGGGGCGGCAAAGGGCACTTTTACCTGCTCATCGTGTCTGACGTGTTTTCCGGCAAATCGCTGGTAGAGCGCCACCGTCTGGTGCACGATGTGCTCGCCGCCCTCTTGGAGACCGATATCCATGCTTTGGCATTGCGTACCAAGGCACCTGATGAGATGCCTTAACTTAGTAGTGTAACTATATGAGATTTAAAATGAATATTGTCAGACTTTCGCTCGTAACTGGGGTCGTGTTATTGGCTGGTTGTGCGCAGAAGGGTGCGCCACCTACCGGCACCGCCACGACCGCCAAGCCGGTCGCCACAGTAAATGGCCAAGCGCTCACGACCGCGCAATTCGAGCTGTTCAGCAAGGCCGTCTCCGGCAAGGCCTCTTCTGAACTGAACGCCACTCAGAAGGCACAGGCGCTCGACACGCTGGTGCGCGCCGAAGCGGTCGCGCAGCAAGCGGAGAAGGAAGGCCTGGACAAGCAAGGCGACGCGCCCCCCTCGCTGGCGCTGGCGCGGCTGCAAATCCTGGAACAGGCTGCGATGACGAACTTCCTCAAGGACCATAAGGTGACGGACGCGGAACTCAAGGCTGAGTACGACACGCAAGTGGCGGCCATGCCGAAGACGCAATACAAGGCACGACACATCTTGGTGAAAACCAAGGAAGAGGCTGATCAGATTACTGCCCAGCTCAAGAAAGGCGCCAGCTTCGAGAAGCTGGCCGCGGAACATTCTCTCGATGGCTCCAAGACCAATGGCGGCGACCTGGGCTGGTTCAGCCCTGCAAATATGGTCAAGCCGTTTGCCGACGCGGTCGCCTCACTGAAGAAAGGCGAAACCACGCCCTCGCCCGTGCAAACGGAGTTCGGTTGGCACGTCATTCGTCTCGATGACACGCGTGAGACCACGCCGCCAGCGTTTGATACGGTCAAGGACCGGCTGGTGCAAATCGTCGAGGCGAAAAAATTCAAGGCTTACGGCGATGGCCTGGTGAGCGTCGCCAAGGTCGAGAAGAACCTCTAGCCGCTGAGCGCGGCGGTCAGCATGCTGCGGAATGCGCCCACCGAACGCGCCACCGGTGCGGTGGGATTGAACTGGTAACCCGAGGCGCTCAGGCCCCGCTGGGTCGAGGCCGCGAAGTTCCGGTCCAGCCGCAGGGCTTGGTGGGCAAGTCTTCTGATCAGGTAACGAATTGCCTGGTCGGGGGGCGCCGCATCGTGCCGCCAATAATCAAAACTCTGCAGTCGACATGAGCCGACGGCCAGCGGTATCACCTGCAGAGCGCTGAGCCCGTCGGCTCGTAGCTCAAATATCAGGTTGGGCCACACGAAGCGGCGCTGCCAGGCGGCAGTGCTGTGGGCACCCGCCAGGCTTGCGAGGCGCTTGGCGGACCAACTCTCGGCGCGCGCCGGCGTGGCAAGCCAGCTTATCTGGCCCTGTTGCGGTTCAGTTTGCACGGTCGGCGGGGAGAATCGCTGCAGCCCGCCGATCGACTCGTGATCAGGCAGCCGGTGCGCCAAAAGCTGCTCCACCGTTACCCTCCAGTCGGCAGCGACTTCGTACTCTGCGAAAGCCGCGCCCTGACCGAGGCCCTCGTCCGATGCGGCGCCCAGGGTATCGTCGAACGGTGAACTCGGCAGCGTGAGTGTGCCGTTGCTGACGAATATCAAACCCGACACGGTGCTCACGTTCATGGTCGCCAGGCTTGAGTCGAGGTCGGGTACTCGGCTCCGACCGCTGAGTTCAAAATCGAGCTGGTGCAGCGCGCAGGACACGTGACCATCAAAGTGTCCACGGCGCTCGGTGGCCAGCGCGTGCGGCCAGTGCGGACAGTTATTGTGGAAGGCGCGCAGCTGGGCACCGTCGCGCAGCACCAGCGCGCGCGTCGTGGCGAGTTCGAGGGCGAGGTAATCTCCGGTGCCCGGAAGTTCCTGGCGGTGCCCCACCAGCTGCCACGCCCTGGCGAAGCAGCGTTCACGCTCCAGGGCAAGGCGCGTGTCCGCCGGCAGCTTGGCCCAGTTCGCAACGCCCGCCGGAGTCGGAAAATAGCCCGGGAATACCGAGGCCAGGTACGCCATGCAGCGACGCCGAGCGCCGGCCCGATCGACGTCACCTTCGGTTTGAAAGGCGATTCCCTGCCACAGCACTTCCAAGGCGCCAATCAGTCCCAGCGCAATCGCATCGGCGTCCAAGTGATGCTGCTGACTCTCTTCGATCATGCGGTTCACAAGATCGAGCACCAGCACCGCAAAGCGGTCGTCTTTCTGGCCGCAAATCTCCTGGTATTCCTGACGCGCGGTCGCCTCCCCCCAGAATGCATACCAGACCGATACCTTGCGGGTGCTGGCAATGCCCGGATCGAGGTACAGCTCGACCAGTTTCTGCAGCGCCTGTACGGGTGAGTCGCGCAGCCGGCCGACCGGCTCGAGCACCTGGGCTTCAAATTCCGTGGACAAGAAACGTAGCGAGGCCACCAGCATTGCGCTCTTCGACTTAAAGTAGAATCGCACGATGCCCGGTGACAGCTTGGCAATCGCCACGACCTTTTCGACCGTGGTCTGCGAGGGGCCGTACAAGTGCAGAGCCGAGATGCAGGCGTCTATCAGGCGCTGGCGCTGGCGGCTGGCGGACAATCGCTGCCGCGAGCCGGGCGCGGGAACCGGTGGCGGCTTAGCGCGGCGACTCTTCATCGATGGGCTCCAGCCAGCACACCATGGCCGCCGCAGCCCGGCCCGAGCGACAATTTGCTAAGTAAAACCATCGCCGCTTTGGCATAGTCGCGCATCTGATGAAATCCAGCGTCCTGAGAACAGTCCTGACCAGCAAGCACCGGCGCTGGCTGATCATTGCACCCCCGCTGGTGTTTCTGCTGATCTTTTTCCTGATCCCATTTGGTTTCGCCCTGGCAATCAGCTTTGCGCAGACCGCGATCAAGGTGCCGCCGTTCACCGACGTGCTCTCGATTGACCAAAATCACCATCTGCACCTGGTTCTGAAGCTGAACAATTACCGCTACCTGCTGACCGACGAAGTGTATGCGCTGTCCTATTTATATTCGCTAAAAACCGCGTTCTTTTCCACGCTGATCTGCCTGCTGATCGGCTACCCGATGGCCTATGCCATCGCGCGCACCTCGAAAAACATGCAGAGCATCCTGCTGCTGATCATCATTCTGCCCTTTTGGACCTCATTCCTGCTGCGAGTCTATGCGCTTGAAGGGATCATCCGCGAACACGGGCTGTTGAACCAGGCGCTGCTGTGGTTGGGCGTCATCCGTGTACCCCTCAAGCTCATGCACACCACCACGGCCGTGTACCTGGGCATCGTGTACTCCTATCTGCCGTTCATGGTGCTGCCATTGTTTGCAACCCTGGAGAAGCTAGACCGCACGCTGCTCGAGGCCTCCGGAGATCTGGGTAGCCCGCCGTGGCGGGCCTTTCTGGATGTGACCCTGCCCTTGTCGATGCCCGGGATTATCGCCGGCTCGATGTTGGTGTTCATCCCTGCCATCGGTGAGTTCGTGATTCCCTCGCTGCTGGGTGGCGCCGGCAATCTGATGATCGGGCGCGTGCTTTGGGATGAATTTTTCGGCAATCGCGATTGGCCGGTGGCCTCGGCGGTGGCCGTGGCATTCCTGGTGCTGCTGGTGGCACCGATTGCCGTGTACCAGCACTATCATCGCAAGGACCTCGAGGGACACGCGTGAGCGAACGCCAGTCGCCAATGCTCATGACCGTGCTCGCGATCGGCATCGCGATTTTGTATATCCCGATGCTGGTCATGATGGCGTATTCGTTCAATTCCTCGCCCCTGGTTGGGGTCTGGGGCGGCCTGTCGACGCGCTGGTATTCGGCGCTGGTCGGCAACGATCAGCTGATGTCCGCCGCCTGGTTGTCGTTGCGTGTGGGCTTTGTGGCCGCGACCTCGGCGATGGTGCTGGGCACTCTGGCAGCCGTCGCACTGGTGCGCTTCAAATCCTTCCACGGTCGGCTGGCGCTCACCGCCATGGTCAACGCCCCGCTGGTCATGCCGGAGATCATTACCGGCATCACCCAACTGTTGCTGCTGATCTCGATGCTGCACTTACTAGGCTGGCCGCACCGCGGCTTCATCACGATCGTGCTCGCGCACGTCGCCTTTTGCACCGCTTATGTGACGGTGACCGTGCAATCGCGGCTGGGGACCGCCGATCGTTCCTTGGAGGAAGCGGCGATGGACCTCGGTGCCGGACCGGTACGCGCGTTCTTTGATACCACCCTGCCGATCATCGCGCCGGCGCTGGCCAGCAGCTGGTTGCTGAGTTTCACGCTGTCGCTGGACGATTTGGTGATATCGAGCTTCGTGTCCGGGCCTGGTGCCAGTACCTTGCCCATGGTTATCTATTCCAAAGTAAAATTGGGCGTGAGCCCGGATGTCAACGCTCTGGCGACCTTGATCATCGCGCTGGTGGGCACCGGGGTCTTGATCGCCGGCGTGTTGATGCGGCGTGCGGAACGCCAGCGGGTGCGCGATCTGCAGCTCGCCGCCCAGTAGCGACCGTTACTTTCCGGTCTTGATGCGCGTCCACACGCGAGTGCGGATCCGCTCGGTCGCGATACTGACCTCGGCGCTGGGGTAGAGTCGAGCTTCGATCTCCGGCGTGGGATACAGCACCTTGTCGTTGAGTATGTCGGGGCGCACATAGGCATTAGCCGCCAGATTGGGATTACTGTAATAGATTTCGTTGGTAATCTCGGCGATCACCTGCGGATCCATAATGAAGTTCAGAAATCGATGTGCCGCAATGGGATGAGTGGCGCCGACCGGTATGAGGAGCGATGAAAAAGTCCGATTCCCGCCCTCCTTGGGAATCGTGAACGCCAGGTGCACCGGCGCTCCGGCAGCGCGCGCCCGGGCCATGACAGTGGCGTAATCGGCCGACCACGACATGGCGATGCAGGCCTCCTTGTTGGTCAGCGCGTTCATGTATTCGATGGAATCGAAACTGCGCACGTAGGGGCGTACCGCCATCAGGAGCCGTTCGGCGGCGGCGAAATCTTCTCGCCGCGTGCTGTTGGGATCCAGATGCAGGTAGCTCAAGGCCATCCCGATGGTATCCTCCGGCGAATCGAGGAACGACACCCCGCAATCGGCGAAGCGCGACACGATCTTGGGGTTGAAGATCATCTCGAGGCTGTCCACCGGCGCGTTGGGCATGCGCGCGTGGATCATGTCGACGTTGTAGGAAAAGCCGCTCACCGCCTGCAGGTACGGCACGGCGTGGCGATTGCCCGGATCGGACTTGTCCTGAATAGCAAGGATCCGAGGATCCAGATTCTTCCAATTCGGCAGCAGTGCCTTATCGAGCGGCTGGTAGACGCCGGCCTTGATTTCGCGACTGAAGAAGTTGGACGAGGCGCTCACTACGTCATAGCCGGACTCGCCGGCCAGCAACCTCGCCTCCATGGTCTCCTCGGCGTCATAGGTATCGTAGATAACCTTGATGCCGGTGAGTTGCTCAAAGCGCTGCAAGGTCCGGCTACCGATAAAATCGGCCCAGTTGTAGAGAAACAGCCGCTTGTCTTCGGCCGAGGCGCCGCCCGCGGACCCGATCAGCAGCAGGCTCAGGAGGCACGCACGCAGGACGCCGCTCACGCTCATTGTCATTGCCATTAACCGGCTCGGCGTCGAAACGCGCCGCTGCTAGTATAAAGTGTCGCTCACAGAAGAAGTCGGGTACCGAACTCGGGGGGCTTGACCATGCGAAGTCGGCTTAAGTTCCTAGCATTGGTCTGGACGCTGGTGGCTGCGCTGCCAGTCGCTCGGGCCGCGGGCGAAGCCCCCGCGCCGGTGGCGGATGTCGTGTTGACCCATGCCCGGATCTACACCGCAGCCGACCCGCAGCTGGCCGAGGCGCTGGCGTTCCGACAGGGCAAGCTCATATACGTCGGCGATGCCAATGGCGTGCAATCGTATGTCGGCGCGCACACCCAGCGTGTCGATGCGGGTGGCCGGTTGGTGGTGCCCGGTCTGGTGGACTCGCATATACACCCGGTGGATATCATTGATGTCGATCAATGCGACCTCAATAGCGTGGGCAAGTCGCTGCGCCAGCTTGCCGCCTTTGTGCAAGGCTGCGTCAAGCAATTCCATTTGCAGCCGGGCAAATGGCTTGCCGTACACCAGTGGAGTTCGACCAGCGACAATCGTCCCGACGCGGAATTCCCGACTCTGCGCGCCGCCCTGGATAAGGGCGCGCCGGCCAATCCGGTGTACCTCATGGGCGATGACGGACATCGCGCCGCGTTCAACAGCGCCGGCCTGGCAGCGGCGCGCAATGCCTCGGGCCAGGTGATTGGTATCAGCAAACAAACGCTGAGCGGCGAATTCGCGCGCTATCGATTGCTGGTCGGCGTCGATGATCGAGGCGAACCCGACGGCGAGGTCAACGAGGAAGCCCAGAGCCTCATGGACACCGGTTACGCCGACTACACCGGGCTCCAGGCGGCGCTCGCCAAGCCCGAGCGCATCCCCTACCTGCTCAATCGCGCCGGCATTACCGCAGTGCTTGATGCCGCGGTCACGGCGGACGGCCTGCCCGTGTACGAAAAGCTCCTCAGCACCGGGCACCTTACCGCGCACGTCAGCCTGGCACAGTACTTCAATCCGGACCGCAATCGCGACGCACAGGGACAGATCGACTACGCCGGCATGACGGCGCGCGCCGTGGCGGTGCGCGCCAAGTTCGCCAACAATCCCTTGGTGCGCGCAGATTTCGTGAAGATTTTTGCCGATGGTGTAGCCGAGGGCAATCCGTTTGCCACGCCTCCGACCCTAGGCAACGCCGCGATGCTCTCGCCCTATCTGCAGCCGAGATTCGGTCGTGATGCGGAGGGCCATCCGACTGTGATCGGCTATGTGGACACGGGTTCGGAGCTCTGCAAGCAAGTGCGCGCCAACGACGAGCAATTCCGGGACGTCGCCATGTTCACCAAGGCGCACGGGTATCACCCCGGACAGTGCCGGATATCGAACGGGCAACTGAAGGACGACCGGGCGGTCATCATGGAGTACGCCAAGCGCATGCATCTGGCGGGCTTTAATCTCCATGTCCACGTGATCGGCGATCGCGCGGCGCGCACGGCCATTGACGCGATCGAAGCGGCGCGCGCCGCCGATGGCGTCAGCACCACGCACGATAGCCTCGCCCATCTGCAATTTGTGCAACCCGAAGATCTCGCCAGAGTTGGCCGCGACCATCTTTACGTCGCCTACACGATGTGGTGGGCAACTTCCAGCCTCGATTACGACATGACCATTGTCCCGTTCGTGCAGCGGGTGACCGGAAACAGCTACGCCAGCCGTATGACCCCGGGTAGTTTTTACGTGGAGAATAGCTACCCGGTGCGCGCGACCAAGGAAGCCGGTGGCATCGTCGTCGGCGGCTCCGACGCCCCGGTCGGTACGCGAGACCCTCAGCCGTTCGTGAACATGTCGACCGGCGTGTTGCGACACGCGCCGGGCGACAAAGTGCTCAATGCCCGCCAGGCGATAACGATCCGCGAGGCGCTCAATGCGTACACCATTGATGGCGCGCGGTTCCTCGGTCGTGCGGGTGAATTCGGCTCGCTCGAGGTCGGCAAGTCGGCGGACTTCGTGATTCTTGACCGGGACATATTGGCACTGGCCGATAAGGGCAAGGCCGAGGCAATTGCCGGCACAAAAGTGCTTGAGACATGGTTTCGCGGTGCCCGGGTCTATCGCGCGCCGAGCAAAGGAGCGCCATGAAACGGGGATGCTCGATCCTGCGCGCAGCGGCCGCAGGACTTGCGCCACTCTTGTGCTCAGGAATCGCGGCCGCGGCCGCAGTGGCTGGCGGTGCGGGGACGGCGGCGGATCCCGGACGATTGGGGCGCGCCGACGCGGTGATTCGCGCAGAGATGCAGACCCAGCAGATTCCAGGACTGGCCGTCGCAGTCGTCGATCACGGCACGGTGGTACTCGCTCGGGGGTACGGCTACGCCAATCTCGAACACAGCGTCCCGGTGATCGCCGACACGGTCTTCCAGTCCGGTTCGGTGGGCAAACAATTCGCCTCGGCGGCGGTAATGCTGTTTGTCCAGGACGGCCGGCTCTCGCTGGATGACCCCGTAACCCAATACCTGCCCGAAGCGCCGGCCGAATGGAAGGATATCCGCATCCACCACCTGCTGACCCACACCTCGGGGATTCGGGACTATGGCTACGAGGCGAGTTACGACACTCGGCGCGCGATGACGGAGGCTGAACTGGTGCGGATGGCTTGCGCGCAACCGCTCGAGTTCCAGCCCGGCGAGCGCTACAGCTACAGCAATACCGGTTACCTGCTGCTCGGGGCAATCATGGATCGCATCGCCGGCCGCCATTACAGCGAGGTACTGCGCGAGCGCATCTTTGAGCCCTTGGGGATGAAGAGTGCACGCCTGATCGATGAAGCCGCCATAGTGCCGCACCGGGCCGCCGGCTACCGCCTACAAGATGGGCAGGTGGCCAACCAGCAATGGGTTGCCCCGGAGCAAAACACCACCGCCGACGGGTCGCTCTACCTTTCGCTCAACGACATGATCGCCTGGGACCGGGGCCTGCGCGCCGGCCGCATCCTCAGCGCCGATTCCTGGAACAAGGTATACACGCCAGTCACGCTCAGCAGCGGCAACACCTACCCGTACGGCTTCGCCTGGGAGGTGTACCGGAGCCATGGCCAGGAAGTGCACGCGCACAGTGGTGGCGTGCCCGGGTTCGCCACCTACATTGCGCGCTACCTGGGCGACGATCTGAGCATTATCGTCCTGACCAACCTGGAAGATGCGGATCCCGAGCGCATCGCGCGGCGTGTCGCCGGTGTATTGCGGGACGAGTTGCGCACCGCCGACCCCCAGCCCATCGCCGATGCCGATCCTGCGCGCCGCGCCATCCTCGAGCAGCTGCTGGACCGAGCGCGCACCGGCCGCCTGACCGCCTCCGACCTGCCGCACGTCCGTGGAGGCTTCCAGCCAAGCAACGCCATCGCCTACCGCAGCCAGTTTAAGGACCTGGGCGACTTGCAGTCCCTCGCGCTCGTGGCGCGCGACCGGCTAGGCGATGACGAGCATTCGCAGTACCTCGCGACCTTTGCCCATGGCCGCCGCCTTGTTGACTACACAGTCGATAGCCACGGCGGCACCGTGGAGCTTGACATCGATCGGACTGACTAGCCGAGTTCGTTGAGGTACCACTCCACAAAGCGCCGCGCATAGGCTTCCTGCAGCGAGTACGGCCCCGGTTCGTAGTACCTCGAGTTCACGCCCTGCTGATTGCGTTCGATGATCTGCTTGTCCTCGATGCTCGTGACCTGCCAGAGCCAGCTCAAGCGCGCGACGTCGTAATCGCGGCCGGCGATCGCGTCGGCATGCACCAGCCAGAGCACCTCCATGTCGGTGTGATCCACGCTGCGCGGAATGAACCGATACACCACGCCGTGGTCCGGATAGGCCAGAAAATCGCTGACCGGGCCGACGTCAAAATAAGTGGAGCTGCCATCGGCGACACGGAAGTCGCCCATCAGCGGCGCAAGCAGTGCGCCGTCCGGAGATGCGGTGAGGTGACCTTCCAGCAGCGCACTGCGCATGACCGCCACCGATTCCTGACCGGAACGTGCTTGCAGTCCGTAGCCGTCCACGTCGGCAATGTCGATGCCGAGGGCGGCACTGCGCGCCCGTGCGGAACGCTCAATCTCGGCCGCTTGCGCGGCGGGCCGAGCATATACGTGGCGACGCGCGAACTCCGGATGCGACGGCTGGCAGTGATAGCACTCCATGTAGTTCTCGATGGCGAGCTTCCAGTTGGCGCGGATCTCGAAGCTCTCGCGGTGCGCAACCTTGGCCGTTGCCCAGCCGTGGGTGCCCGCCGCTTTGGCAAGCGCCTGCGCGGCATCGTCAAGGGCCGGGGGCTGCGTGGAAAAACTTACGAAGATCAATCCCTCCAGGATGCGGACCGCGAGTGGCTTCAGCCCGAAATCCTCGCGACGGAACGACTCTGGCATCTCGCGTGCCGCGCGCAATCGTCCGTCCAGACCGTAGGACCAGGCGTGGTAGGGACAGGTATACCCACCGCCCACGGCGGTGCCGGAGCGGGTCACGCAGACTCGCGATCCGCGATGGCGGCAGACATTGAGCAGGGCATGAACCGTGCCGTCGGCCGCGCGGCTCACAATCATGGACTCGCGGCCCAGTTCGGCGAGGAAATAGTCGCCCGTATTGCGCAGACTGCTGGCATGACCGGCGCAGAACCAGTGGCGCAGCAGCATGCGCTCCAAATCCTGCTCGAAAATGGCCGGATCCGTGTAGTAAGCGCGCGGCAGCGCGTGCCCAGGCATTGGGCGCTGGGTAGCTATGGGACTCACCGCTTCGGTTCGTACTATAAGTGCAGCGACGCGTTCAGCCCAAAGGTGCGCGGCCGAAATGTGTACTGGTTCTGCTGCTCCGACAGAAAGTTGGGATTGAAGGAATCCGCCTGCCCGAGCTGGTAGTTGGTGATGGTGTGCGAGTTGAACAGGTTGTCGATGAACGCCGCCAGCGCCCAATCTCCCACCGTGACGCCGCCGCGCAGCTGTGCGAATACGGTCGAAGGTTGCGTGTAGGTGTCCGGATTGTACTGTGAGGTCGTGGGATCCTGCAGGTTCGCGATCCAATGATTGCGGCTCTGGTACTGGTAGTCAAAGCGGACGAAGGCGGGACGGGTCGCCGCATGGAAGTCGTACTGGGCGCCTATAGCGACCGTCCATGGGGGATTGAGGGACGGCGCTAGATTGATCGATCCCTGCCCCGAGATGCCGTTTCCATCTCTGGCGAGGGGCAGGCACGGGGTGGTCGAGGAAGACGGGCAAAATTGCGCGCGCAGAGCCGAGTCGGCCGTGTAGCGCGCATCGGTATAGCCGACCGCGACGTCGAATTTCATCGCGCCCAGGGCCATGTCCGCCTGCAAGTCAAAGCCCTTGGCCTCCGCCGTGCCCAGATTGTCGGTGAACTGCAGGCCGCAAGCGCCTGGCACGTACACGTTCTGCTGAATGTCCTGCCAGCGGATGAGATACAGGCTAGTGGCGATCCGGAACGCCGAGCCGAAATTATTTTTGGACCCAATTTCGTAACTCTGCGTGGAGTCGGACTTGTAGGTCGCCGGCGCGCCGTTCGGGTAGCCCGTGTTGTCCAGATCCTGATCGCAATAAGACGGGAGTGGCGCGTTTCCGCCGCCAGCCCGAAATCCCTTGGCGTAGGTTGCATAGAAAAGATTGGCCTGGTCCATTTGGAAGGCCACATTTACCTTGGGCGTACTCGAGGTCTCGGAATGCGAGGCGTAGGTGGTGGCCGGATCGCCCGGCCCGTAATTCAACAGGCCATCGGCATAGTGACTCAGCGAAAACGATAGCTTGGCGTATCGCTCGCCTACCGTGATGCGCCACTGGTCGGTGAGCGCGTAGCTCAACTCGCCATATCCGGCCGTTTGCCGATCGGTCGTATGGTTGTCGTTGTAGTAGGTCACGCAGGCCGGGATGGCGTAGTAAGTGCCCTGCTGGCCGGGACAGTTGTAGAAGTCTCCGAATACGTCATCGATCGCGTTCACGCCATATAGGTACTCAAAAAACGGGAGGATCTGCTTATCGGTCAAAGTTTCTAAGCTCTCCTGCTTGGCTTCCTGCCAGAAGGCCCCCACGGTCCAGCGCCAGGGGGTTGTATTGTCGGTGGATTGCCAGCGCAGTTCCTGCGACCAGGTGCGCTGGTTGTTGACTATGACATTGGGAGATTGATAGTTCGCAAACGCCGCCGGCAAGTGGATGCCCTTGCCGTCGATCAGCGGGTACCAGTCGCAGGGCGCCGCCGTACTGACCGAGGTTGCGCCGCAGCCGCCGATTATCACACCGAAATTCGGATCGGTGTTGATCGGATTAGTGGGCCACCCCAGCGACTGGTAATAGGCGAGATCGTAGACCGTGCCCTGGTAGGCCGTCTGCTCATCGCGGTGGTAATAAGAGGTGTTAGAGATGATCTGGCTGTGTTGGAGATTCAGCTCCAGCTTGAGTGCTGGCAGGTAGTATTTGTCGGATCCCGGCAGCCGCTCCGGGGTGGCGTTGTTGAAGCGACCGCTGCTGGGATTGGAATAAGCCGCCCAGAAAGTCGAGTCATCATGCGACTGGGTGTCTTGATAAATGATACTGGGCGTCACATCCAGAATGGGCGCCGGTTGCCACACGGCCGCCAGCCGCAGCATGTAGGAATAGGCGTGATTGGCGTCGCTCTCGGTGACCGCCCCGGTGGTCGGATCAACGCGATCAATCCAGCCGCCGTCTTTGCGGTACCAGGCGCTGCCACGTACCCCGAGGGTCCCGTCGATCAAGGTCATGCCGTGGGCTACGCCTAGTTCGTAACTGGGCTCGCCGCCATCGGTAAAAGCCAGTTCGCTGCGCACGTAGGTGCTCGATCCGTGCAGTTTGGGCGCCGTGAGGATGTAGCGCACCGTGCCGCCTTCCGAACCGGCCCCGAACAGCGTGCCCTGCGGTCCGCGCAGCACCTCGACGCGATCCAGGTCAAACGTTCTTGGCAGGCTGTCGTCGGGATTGAAGCCGACCGAGCGCATTTGGATCGGCGTGTCATCGATGTATATGCCCGTCGTGCCGGCGCCGCCCGAGGAGGAAATGCCGCGGATCGAGATCTGGTTGGTGATTGAGGTGTCAATGTTGACGCCGGGCGTGTAACGGACGAGATCCTGCATATCCTTAATGCCGCGCGCGTCCAGGGAATCCTGACTCATTGCGGTGACGCTGATGGGCACCTTGCTTAGCGCTTCGGAGCGCCGGGTCGCCGTCACGACGATCTCCTCGAGTCCTTCGGTAGCCGCCGCGGTCGTTTGTGCGCGCACTACGGCGGCGGGGTGCAGCCCCAGCACCAGGGACGCCAACAACGCGCCGGCCGCTGTCTTAGAAGTGACAACTTTGCTTAAGCTCATGGTGAACTCCTCGATATCAGGACTGCAGCACGATCGCCGCGTTCGCATTCCAACTGAGGTAGACCTCGTCGCTCCAATCAATCGACCATTGCGAGGTGCGCTGGTCATTTTGTGCTAGGACCGTGAGGACTTTACCGGAGGCCATCTTGATCCGGTAGGTCGATCGATTTCCCAGATAACCAAGTTCCCACACGACGCCCTGCAGTTGATTTACGCGCTCCCCTGGAGGCGGCACTTTGCTGAGGCGGATCTTCTCCGGACGCAGCGCCACCCACACACGCTGACCGGTGGCGACGCGCCCCAGGTCATCGACCAGTAAATCACCGCCGGCCTCGGCGCAGGTGACGCGAATCCTGCCCGACTCAATCGCCGCCACCGTACCCTCGAACAGGTTGGTGGTGCCGATAAAGTCCGCGATAAATCGGCTCTGCGGAAACTCATAGATTTCGGAGGGCGTCCCAACCTGCACCACCTTGCCTCGGTCCATGACGGCAATGCGGGTCGCCAGCGCCATGGCCTCGTCCTGGTCATGGGTGACGACCACGAAAGTAGTGCCCACTTGATACTGAATGTTGATCAACTCGAATTGCGTTTGCTCCCGCAGCTTCTTATCCAGCGCACTCAGCGGCTCATCGAGCAACAAGACCTTCGGCCGGCGTATCAGCGCGCGCGCTAGGGCGACCCGCTGGCGCTGGCCTCCCGAAAGCTGATGCGGGCGGCGCTGCGCTAATGGACCAAGCTGCACCATGTCGAGGGCTTCCTTGACGCGCTGCTTCTTGACCGAATCCTGCAGCGGCAGGCGGCGCAATCCGTAGCCCACGTTGGCTTCCACGGTCATGTGCGGAAACAGCGCATAGGACTGAAACATCATGTTGACCGGACGTTCATGCGGTGGCACGTCGTTCATGAGCACGCCGTCAATGGTGATTTCGCCTGCGCTGGGCTCCACGAAGCCGGCCAGCATGCGCAATAGCGTCGTCTTGCCACAGCCGGAGGCGCCCACCAGCGCAAACATTTCGCCCTTGAAGATCTGCAGGTCCACGGTATCCACGGCCGTCACTCCGGGATAGGTCTTGCAGACGCCGGCAATCACCACCTGGGGTTTGGCATTCGGATCTAGCCAGGGCCGTTCAGCAAGATGCTTGGGATCCGGCTGGCTCATCTAGAAATCTCCGGGAGGCGTGGCGCGGCGCCGCTCGGGCGCGAAGAACGGCTTCGGGACCACCCGTGCCTTGCGCATGCGGCGCTCCCAGACCAGTTCACGACTAAGATAGATCTCCGCCCAGATGTCGGCGCTGCCGTCAAAGTACGGCGCGTCGACCATAGCAAGTGCAATATTGCGTTTGCAAGTTGGCGACCAGATGGCTGAGCTGATGCTGCCAATCTGTTTGCGCCCTCCTTCATCGGCATACAGCAGCGCGTTGCTCGCCGGTTTGTTGCCGGCGATATCGAGGCCCACCAGCAGACGCCGCAGGCCACCCCGTTTCTGTTCAAGCAATGCCCGTCGGCCCGTGAAGTGCCCCTTGTCGAAGTCCACCAGCCACTCAAGGCCCAGTTCCAGTGGCGACCGATCGGTGCCCACGCGCACGCTGCTCTCCGCGGATACGAAGTCTACCTTGGGACTCAGAAAGCCGGCCTCGATACGCGCCACATTGAGCGCGCGCGATCCAATCGGGCGGATTCCGCGACTGCCCCCGGCAAGCAGCAAGGCGTCCCACAGCGCGACAGCTTGCCGGGGATCGACCCATAGTTCGTAGCCCAGGTCTCCCGTAAAACCCGTTCGTGAAATCATCAGATCGATTCCCGCGCTTGTGTAGAAGCCGATCTCGAAAGGCTTGAGGCGCTCGATACCGGCCAACCCCATGCTCCTGAGGATGGCGCAGGAGGTGGGACCCTGCATGGCCAGGGCGGCGATGTCGGCGGTCACCTCGTCGATGTGCACGTCGAAGCCGATGGCCGATCCGAGTAGCCAATCGAGCTGCCACTCGGCCGTGCACAGGCGATACTCGTGCTCGCCGAGCCGGAACAGCGTGCCATCATCGATGATGGCGCCATCGTCGTTGCACCAAACGCAGTAGCTCACGCGATTGAGCTTAAGCCGGCTGACGTCGCGGGTGAGCAGGCGGTTCAGGAAGCGCCCGGCATCGGCCCCGGCGATGCGGTACTTGACCATGGGCGTCAGGTCATAGAGCGTGCTGGCGTTGCGGATCGCGAAATACTCTTGTTCCATGGTGCTAAACACGTCCACCGTGCTGTAGCCGGCCCACGGAACGAAACTGTCCACCTGGCTCAACGCCCGGGCACGCTCATGAAACGGCGTGGGCAGCAGCGGCTGCTTGAAGTGCGGCGGGAGATGCGGTGGCTGATGCATATTCTTCAGGCAGCCTCGGCCAGCACCCGGCGGGCGGCATTGCGGCCGGCCAAACCCATGACGCCGCCGCCCGGATGGCAGCCGGCCCCGCAGACATAGAAGCCCGGCAGGGGCGTGGCGTACTGCGCGGCCCCAGGGACGGGTCGCACCATGAAGAACTGGTCGAGTGCCAGATCCTCGTGGTGCCAATGGCCTCCAGTCACGCGGAATTCCTGCTCCAGGTCCTCCGGCGTGAGCAACTCACTCGCGAGCACGAGTGCGCGTATTCCGGGTGCGTATTGGGCGATGACGTCAATGAGCAATTCGGTAAACCGAGCGCGTTGCGATGCCCAGCCGCCGGCGATCCGATACGGGGCATATTGGACCACCGCAGAGAGCACGTGCTTGCCCGTGGGCGCCAAGCTGCCATCGTGCACGGTCGGCAAGGTGATCTCGAGGGCGGGCGATTGGGAGTACTCACCATACTTGCTGTGGTTATACGCGTGTTCGAGGTAATCGAGTGATGGCGCGACCAGCAGCCGGGAACCGTGCGCGTCGGCAGGAACCCCGCTAAATGTGGGCAATCCCGCAAGCGCGAGGTGGAGCTTGGCCGCCGCACCCTGAGTGCGCAGATGGCTGACCTGCCTGACGAAGCCCGCATCCAGGTGCTCGGCGCCCACCAAGTTGATGAATGACGTCTTGGGATCAGCGCTTGAAATGATCGTCGTGGCGGCAATTTCCTGGCCGCTGGCAAGTCGCACGCCGCAGGCCCTATCGGCCCTGACCAATACCCGTGCGACGGCGGTGCCGGTGCTGATCGCCACGCCGGACTCACGAGCGGCAGCGGCGAGTGCGTCCGCCACGGCGCCCATACCGCCGATCGGGAGCGCCAGGCCATGGGCGCCGGCCGCAAACTGGGCCGCCAGCCGATACAGCAAGGTCATCACGGTACCGGGCGAGCGCGGGCCGAGGTTGGTGCCGAGTACCGCGTCAAGTCCGATCGCACCCTGCAGCAGCCGACTCTGGAACCGCTCCTGCAGCAAATCGTAGACGTTCATGCCACCGATGCGGAGCAGTTCCCGCAGGTCGCGGCGCCCGAGCCGCCGGAGGCGCCAACCGGTATTGAGCAGGCTCCAGCGATCGGCCCAGCGCTTGGTGCCCAGCCGCGGCGGCGATTGGGTCAACAGTGGATTGAGGACGCCGGCAAATCGGCGCATCTGTCGGCGAAATTCCGAGTAGGCCTGCACGTCCCCAGGGCGGTCCAGACCCAGGGCGGCGGCCGCGCCCGATCCGACGATCAGCGGTGGCGCGGCACCGTTGAGTGCCACCGTCGACAAGCCTCGCGCCGCCCAACGCAGCCCATGCCGTTCGAGGGCGAGGTCCGTGATCAAGCGGTCGGGCATTTGATGGAGCAAATGCGCTCCCACCGAGGCGCGGAAGCCGGGTGCGAATTCGCGCGTGATGGCCATCCCGCCCACTCGTGCGCCGGCCTCGAGCACCAACACGCTGCGCCCCGATCGGGCCAGGTAGGCCGCGCAGCTCAGGCCGTTGTGCCCACCGCCGATGACGATGCAGTCGTAACGGTCGCGGTTGATCGACCGGCCCGTCATGCCCGGCCGCCGAGGCGCATATCACGCAGCAGGGCGCGAGCGGCATTGGCGCCAGGGGCGCCCATCACCCCGCCGCCCGGATGCGTGCTGGAGCCGCACAGGTACAGGCCACGCACCGGGGTGCGGTATTGGGCGTATCCGGGCACCGGCCGGTTGAAGAGCAATTGATCGAAAGTGAGTTCGCCCTGAAAGATGTTGCCTTCGGTCAGGCCCACTTCGTTTTCGATGTCGGCCGGTGTCCGCACCTCGGCATGCAGGATCAGCTGTCTGAAGTTCGGGCTGTGGCGGGCGATGGTGTCAATGACGGTGTCGCCGAACGCCTTGCGCTTGTCTGCGTCCCAGGGCCCGCTGGCGAGCTGGTAGGGGCAATACTGTACAAAGACCGACATGTAATGCTTGCCGTCGGGGGTCATGGTCGGATCGATCTGCGAAGGAATGAGCATGTCGATGTAGGGTGCCCGTGACCACCGGCCGTCCTTCCAGTCGTCGTAGGCGCGCTCCATCATCTCGATGCTGTCCGTGACGTGCATGTCGCCACGGGTGCAGGGCGCGCCGGCGGGGATGGCCGGAAACTCCGGCAGCCCGTCGAGGGCGATATTGAGTTTCCCGGACGAGCCGCGGATCTTGAAGTTTTCCACCTGGCGCACAAAGTCGGGAGGCAGCTCGGCGGAGTCGATGGACTCCAGAAAGGTACGGCGCACGTCCATGTTCGACAGTATTCGCTTGGCGTGTATGAGCTCGCCGTCGGCCAGAGCCACCCCCACACCGCGCCCACCGCGCACCAAGATTTGCTCGACGCCGGCGCCGGTGCGGATCTGCCCACCGCTCGCCTGCAGCGAGGCCGCAAGCGCCGTGGTTACCGCTCCCATGCCACCGCGTGCGAACCCCCAGGCCCCGACGGTGTCGTCGATATCGCCCATGTAGTGGTGCAACAGTACGTAGGCGGTTCCGGCCGAGCGCGGTCCCAGCGCGGTGCCGATGATCGAACTGCCCGCCATGTGCGCTTTTACGATGTCGGTCTCGAAGTACTCGTCCAGGAAGTCCGCCGCGCTCATGGTCCAGAAGCGCAGCGTCTCGTACATGCGGCGCTCGCCGAGACCGTGAAAGTGCTGGCCCAGATACAACAGCTCCTGGATGTCGCGCGGCTTGAACGAGGTGGGATCGGGTGGCTCGCGCATCAGCAGGGGTTTAATGAATTTGCATTGGCGGATCACATCGCGGGTGTAGCGATCGTAGGCCTCGGCGTCCCGCTTGGAATGGCGCGCGAGCTCGCGACGCATGGCGTCGTGATTGTCGTAGATCGCCAGGTGGCCGCCGTCGCGCATCATCGTGCAGCCGCCGTCGTACGGAATGATCTGCAGACCGAAGCGCGGCAGCTCCAGCTCGCGCATGATCTCCGGGCGCAACAGACTGCACACATACGAGCAATTCGAGTAAGTGAAATCCTTATACAGCTGGCGACTGACCGCGGCCCCGCCGATGTAGGGGTTACGTTCGAGGACCTGCACTTTGAGTCCGGCGCGCGCCAGATAGCAGGCCGCGACCAGACCGTTATGCCCGGCACCGATAATGAGCACGTCCGGGTTCTCGCCGCTGCGCGCCATGGCCGGGCGTGCGGGCTAAGGGTGCTGCGCGCCGCGGGCCGTAGGCTCGGCCGCACGCGTGTCGCGCAAGGTCGCATCCACCGCGCGCTCAAAGGCCGTCAGCGTGTCGCTCAGGCAGGAGTCATCATGGGCTGCGCTGACAAACCAGGGCTCGCGCGAATCGGGCTCGCACAGTATGAGTTCGTCGTGCAGCACCTTCGCCATGGCGTCGTAGAACGAATAGTCGCTTCCCTTCCAGTCGCGATAATTGCGTGGCGGTTCCTGCGCGAAGTACAGGCCGCTCATGGACGGGTGGCCGACAAAACTGTGGGGGATGCCGCGTGCGCTGAGCAGAGCGTGCATGCCACTGCGCAAGCGTGTCCCATAGTCTGCGATGCGCTCGAGCGCGTCGGTCTCGTCGAGTATTTCCAGGCACTTCTCGGCGGCTGCCATGGACACCGAATGCGCGGTATAGGTGCCCCCGTGGGCGACGCCCTTGCCGAACTTGCGCATGATGTCCTCGCGCCCTGCCAGCACCGAGATTGGATAACCGTTGGCCACAGCCTTGGCGAACGTGCACAGGTCGGCACGCACTCCGTAGAGTTCCTGGACTCCACCGCGCGCCACGCGGAAGCCGGTCTTCACTTCATCTATGAGCAGTACCGTCCCGTACTTGTCGCACAGGCTGCGCGCGGCACGCAGATACTCCGGTTCGGCCGAGATACCGAGGCAGTTGCCCATGATCGGCTCGATCAGCATGCAGGCAATGCGGCCTGCGGTGCGCTTGAACACATCCTCGAGCTGATTGGCATCGTTGGCCTGCACGAAGTGCGCAAAGCCACGTAACCCGAGGGGAATGCCCTCGCTGTAAGGGTGGACCTGAGGATCGCCGACCTGGCTCCATTTTTCCATGGGGGTGTACCACATGGCCGCGTCGAACAAGCCGTGGTAGCCGCCCTCGAGGATGATGTAGTCGTCGCGGCCGGTATAGGCGCGCGCCACACGCAGCCCCGCCATGACGGCCTCGGTGCCGGAATTTGAAAAACGCACCAGTTCGGCAGCCGGCACCATCTTCGAGATGCGCTGCGCGACCTTGTATTCACGCTCCGTCGACAGCGCGAACACTCCGCCGATTTCCATGCCGGCACGGGCCGCGGCGTCCACGCGCGGTTCGGCGTAGCCGAGAATGGCCGGTCCGTAGCCGAGCCGGTAGTCGACGTATTCGTTGTCATCCAGGTCAACGATCCGGGCGCCACGCCCGTACTTGACGTAAATCGTGCGGTCCTCGCCCCAGTAGCGGAAGTTTGAGGCGACCCCCAGCGGCAGGCGCGTGAGCGCTTTCTTGAAATGCGCGTTGCTGTTGGTCAGTTTTCTGCCCATGGCAGCCTCCCTGAACCTTTAGGTTATTGAGCTGACGATACCGCTCGACGCGGTCGCAGGGTAACTATATGACCATATACTTATGGCCATTGAAAGCCCCAAAAGACCTTATTTCTCCTCGCGGGCTTGCCCGATTTGGTTAACCTTTAGATGAAAATAAACCGTATAACTTATTGTTTAAGATATATTTTTATTTAAATCGGCGCCATGGCAGGGCGCGACTTGCCAACACCGCAAGCAGCCGCGTAAATTGCATGATTGTATAACGATCACTGGAGGGCGCTGTCATGAGGCCGACCCTAGCCGCGAGCGAAGCCATCGACACAACGCAGCCCCCCCGTGCCCTGCCCGCCTGGGTCTATTCGCATCCGGAAATGACGCGGCTTGAGATCGAACGCATCCTGCTGCCCAGCTGGCAGATCGTCACGCATGTCAGTGCGCTGAAAAAAGCGGGCGATTACGCCACCCTCGATATCGGACCGGAAAGCGTGTTCGTGATCCGCGACCGTGAAGGCACCATTCGCGGTTTTCACAATGTCTGCCGGCATCGCGGCGCGCGGCTGGTCGACGACACCGGCACCTGCCCTACTTCGGTCACCTGTCCTTACCATGGGTGGTCTTACCGCCACGACGGCGCTCTGATGGGCCTGCCGGTGCGCGAGAGCTTTCCCGGCCTGGATCGCGCGCAGCAATCGCTGCGGCCCGTCAAGGTCGACACCGCCTTCGGCTTTGTATTTGTCGCCCTGACCGGAAGCCCGCCCCCGGTGCGGGAGATCTGGGGCGTGTTGGGCGAGGAACTGGCCCCGTACCGATTCGAGGAGATGGAGCCACTCGTGCCGGTCTACCTGGAGCACTGGAACGTCGACTGGAAGATCGTGATGGACAATTATCTTGAGTCCTATCACGTGCCGATCGGCCATCCGGGACTCAACCGCATGTTTACCCCGGACTACGAGGATCAGTTGGGCGTGCCCGGGGTGGCCCGCGGCGCGAGCTGGTTCCGCGAGAAATTTTCGCCGCGCTGGTCGGAACGCATGTACCAGACGATGATCGGCGGGGTCACCCAGCACCTGCCGGAAGCCAACCGGCGTTGCTGGCGGTTCTACAGCATGCTGCCCAACCTTGGCATCGACGTCATGCCTGACCAGATGGATTTCTTCCAGATCCTGCCCAATGGTCCAGGCAAGTCGATCATCCGCGGGGCCCTGTTTGGGCTCCCGGACCAGCGCCGTGAAATGCGCGTGGCGCGCTATTTGAGCGACCGAATAAATCGGCAAACCAACCGCGAGGATGCGTGGCTGTGTGAGCGTGTGCAGCGCGGCCTGCAGTCCAGCAGCTACGTGCCCGGCCGGCTCTCTGGCCTGGAGCGGTGGATGCTTGAATTTCACGAGTTGCTTCGCGAGCGAATCCCTGAAGTGCAGCTGCCGAGCGCGCCGGCGCGCTTCGCCTGAGGCGCATTGGCTTATTTATTATCAACCCGATACCATAAATAGCTATGAATCACGAGGTAATGATTACCTGTGCCATCACGGGCGATGACACCAAGGTTACCAAGAGCCCCTATTGCCCGGTGACACCGGAGCAAATCGCGGCCTCCGCCGTCGAGGCAGCACGCGCGGGTGCCGCCATGGTGCACATTCACGTGCGCGAACCTGAGACCGGCGCCTTCAGCATGGAGACCCGCCACTATCGGGAGGTCGTGAAGCGAATTCGTGAGAGCAAAGTCGACGTGCTGGTGAATTTGACCTGCGGGATGGGTGGTTACATCTACGTGGGCGACCACGGTATGGCGGATACGCCGGCCCCAGGCACCGATTTTGTGTCCCAAGAAGACCGCATGCGCCACATCATCGATCTTTGCGATGAAGGCCAGTATCGGCCCGATGTTGCGACTCTGGACTGCGGCAGCCTTAACTTCGGCGACACGAATCGCGCCTATGTATCGACGCCCAATTACTTGCGCAAGGGCGCCGGCATTCTGCGTGACTTGCGGGTCAAAGCGGAGCTGGAGATCTTTGATACCGGCAACTTGTGGTTCGTACAGCAGATGATAAAAGAGGGCCTTATTCCCGCCCCGCCGCTGGTGCAGCTGTGTTGTGGGATACCCTACGGCGTGCCTGCCGATGCCGGGCACTTGCTGGCGATGGTCAATGCACTGCCGGCCGAGAGCATCTGGACCTCCTTCGGGATCAGCCGCATGCAAATGCCGTGGGTGGCGCAGTCGATATTGCTCGGCGGCAACGTGCGCGTGGGCCTGGAAGACAATCTGTACCTTAAGCGTGGCGTCTACGCCAGCAACGCGCAACTGGTCGAGAAGGCACGGACCATTATTGAAGCCATGGGGGCGCAGATCATCACCCCGGCACAGGCCCGAGATCGGCTCAAGCTGCACTGAGCGGTCGATGTGAAGGCTCTGAAAATCTACTCGACGGCAATTGCTCCCGAGTGGATTGACTACAACGGCCACCTCCGCGACGCCTACTACGGGCTGATCTTGAGCTACGCCTGCGACGCGCTGATGGATCAGGTCGGGCTGGATGCCGCCTACCGGCGCGCTACGACCTGCACGCTCTATACGCTCGAGCAGCACATGCATTTTCTGCACGAAGTCAAGCAAACCGACCAGCTCGATATTCTGGTGCGGGTCATGGCGGCCGATCGAAAGCGCATCCATGCCGCTTTTGATTTCTACTGCCAGCGCTACACCGACCCGGTCGCCCTGGGCGAGATGATGCTGCTGCACGTGCGTCAGGATCCCGCTCCGGCCGCCGTACCCTTCCCTCCGGCGATCACCTCCGCCCTTGAGGCGCTGGTCGCCTCGACATCCGGGCTCGAGGCGCCTGGTCCGCCCTCCCGGCGTATCGAGCTGCGAGTTCGCTAGGTGACCGACCGTTCCGCGCTCAGCGCTGCAGCCATCCGCCGGCTGTTGCGGCCGCAGTCGGTGGCGCTGATTGGCGGCTCATGGACCGACGCGGTGGCTGCGGGAATTCAGGCCATTGGCTACCGCGGCGAAGTCTGGCGGGTCAATCCCAATCGCAGCTCGACCGCGGAGTGTCGATACTTTCGGTCGGTGGATGACTTGCCCGGCTCCCCCGATCAGGCCTTCGTGGCCGTGCGCGCGGCGGAGGTACCGGGGGTCGCAGCGGCCCTGGCGCGCCGCGATGCGGGCGGCTTTGTCTGCTTTGCCTCCGGCTTCTCCGAACTTGGCACGCCCGCAGGCCTGGCTTTGAGCGAGAGTCTGCTTAGCGGGGCCGGGCCGGTGCCGTTCTTCGGGCCGAACTGCTACGGCATCATCAATTTTTTTGATCGCTGTGCGCTGTGGCCGGATCAACTCGTCGGCGATTCCCCCGAGCGCGGTGTCGCGCTCATCTGCCAGAGCGGCACCTTGGCGATGACCCTGATGTCCAACCATCGCTCGGTCCCGATCGGCTACATCTTTACGGTTGGCAACCAGACGCGCCTGGCGCTGGAGGATCTGATCGAAATGCTGTGTACGGACCAGCGCGTGAGCGCTTTCGGACTGTACGTCGAAGGCATCAAGGACCACGAGCGCTTCGCGCAGGCGGCCGCCGTGGCGCGTGCGGCCGGCAAGCCCATCGCGCTGGTCAAGGCCGGCCGGACCGAGGTGGCCGTGCGCACCGCGCAAAGCCACACCGGCGCATTGACCGGAAGTGACGCGGTATTCGACGCCTTTTGCCGCCAGGCGGGCATCGCGCGTTGCGACACCCTGAGCGGCCTGTGCGAAACCCTCAAGGTGCTTCACGTCGGTGGCCCGTTGGCGGGTCGGCGCGTCCTGGTGATGGGCTATTCGGGCGGGGACATGGCCATGACAGCCGACGTCTCGCGCGACCTCGGCCTGACATTTCCACCCTTCCAAGCCGAGCAGGCGCAGCATTTGCGGCAGCTCCTGGGGGAGCGCGTGAGTGTGGCCAATCCGTTCGACCTGCACACCTATATCTGGTTTGATCTGGCACGCCAACGCGAGGTCTATGACTACGTCATGGCCTGTGGCTTCGATTCCGTGGCGCTGATGCTGGATTGCCCGCCCGAGTCCTCGGACCTCACCGCCTTTACCAACTCGATCGAGCAATTTGTGGCGGCTGGCGCCGCCCGCCCCGCCGCCCGAGCCGCGCTGCTCGCGTCGCTTCCGGAAACGCTTCCCGGGCGCGTTCGCACTCACTGTCTGGCCTCCGGCGTCGTTCCGTTGCAGGGCCAGCGCGAAGCTCTGGAGGCGCTCGATCAGGCGGGCGCCGTCGGCGAGAGCTGGCGCGACGGTGCCCGAGTGCAACTGCGTCGGCCTGCCGCGCCGCCCAGCGCACTTCGCACCCTGTCGGAATTTGAGGCCAAGGCGGCACTCGCCGCCTATGGCGTGCCGGTTCCGCAGTCGCACCGAGTGCCGGTGAGCGAAGCGGTGACGGCCGCCGCGGCGATCGGCTACCCGGTCGTGATGAAAGCTGCCGCCGACTCGCTGGCCCACAAATCGGAGGTTGGTGGTGTGGTGCTGAATATTCGCACGCCGGCCGAAGCCGCCGCCGCCGCCCAGCGGCTTGGCGAGCTCGCGGACACGGTGCTGGTCGATCAAATGGTGGCCGACGGCGTGGCCGAGCTGCTGGTCGGAGCCATCGTCGATACCCATTTCGGACTGACACTGGTCCTGGGCGCAGGCGGCGTACTCACAGAGCTGCTGAGCGACACCGTCAGTTTGCTGCCGCCGTTTAGCCGCGAGGCGGTGCACAACGCGCTGCAACGCCTGCGGGTGTATCGTCTGCTGGGTGGTTATCGCGGCCGGCCGGCGGGCGATGTGCCGGCGTTGCTTGACGCCATCCTCGCGGTCGCCCGGTACGCCGAGGATCACCTCGCGGTGCTCGCCGAGCTCGATGTCAATCCGCTCATCGTTCGCCCCGTCGGCGCGGGTGTTGCCGCGGTCGACGCGCTGATTCGTCTAGGCAAGGAGATTTAGTCATGCCTCATGGAATTGAAGTAACCCGCGATGGCCCCGTGGTCGAGGTCCGTCTGGACCGACCTAAGGCCAATGCCATTGATCTGGCGGCCAGCCGCACGCTGAATGACACCTTCACGGCGTTTCGCGACGATCCGGAACTAAAGGTCGCAATCGTCACCGGCACCGGTGAGCGCTTTTTTTCCGCAGGTTGGGATCTTAAATCGGCCGCGGGCGGCGAGAAGTCTGATTCCGACTGGGGCGTAGGCGGATTTGCCGGCTTGAATCATCCGCGCAACCTCAACAAGCCGCTGATTGCCGCCGTCAACGGCATCGCCTGCGGCGGCGGGTTTGAGCTCATGCTGGGGACTGACATCATCGTCGCCGAGGAGCATGCCACCTTTGCACTGCCCGAGATCAACGTCGGCGTGTTGGCGGACGCCGGCACCATCAAGTTGCGCCGGCGAATTCCATATCACGTCGCGGTGGAGTTCCTGATGACGGGCCGCTGGATGGACGTGGCTGAGGCCAAGCACTGGGGCCTGGTCAATTACGTGGTGCCTAAGGGCGGCGCGCTAACGCGAGCCCGGGAACTCGCGCGCCAGCTGGCCGCCGGGCCGCCGTTGCTGTTTCCGGCGATCAAGCAGCTGCTGCGCCACACCGAGATGGTCGCCGAGCACGAGGCCTTCGAGCTTCACGACTCGCTCGATGCGGTCCAGCGGGTGTTGCGATCCTCGGACCTGCTCGAGGGAGCCCAGGCGTTTGCGGAAAAGCGTGCGCCGCGCTGGACCGGTCGCTAGCCGCCCAGGGGACGAAGCAACGCGCGCGAAATGATGTGGCGCTGAATCTCGCTGGTGCCGTCCCAGATACGATCGATGCGCGCGTCACGCCAGATTCGCTCCAGCGGCAGGTCCGCCATCAGTCCCATGCCGCCGTGGATCTGCAGGGCTTCGTCGGCCACCATGGCCAGCATTTCCGTGGCCTTGAGCTTGGCGATGGCAAAGTCGGAATCGGTGGCCGTGCCCTGATCATTCTTCCAGGCCGCCTCCAGCACCAATAGCTCGGCGGCTCTGAGTTCCACCGCCATGTCCGCCAATTTGAAACTGATGCCCTGGAATTTGCCGATCGATTGACCAAACTGTACGCGGTCTACGGCCCATTGCTTGGCCAGGCCCAGCGCCCGTTCGGCGCGCCCAAGGCAACACGCCGCCACCTGCAGGCGAGTCGCGCCAAGCCAGGTATTGGCCACTTCAAACCCTTTGTCAACTTCGCCCAGCACCGCTTCAGGACCCACGCGACAGTCGTTGAATTTGAGAATGCAGTTGTTGTACCCGCGATTGGAGACGTTCCGGTAGCCGGGCAACACTTCGAAGCCTGGATGCCCCATGTCGACCAGGAATGCGGTCATCTTCTTGCGCGGGCCGCGCGTGGCAGACTCCTCCACGCTGGTGGCCGCGATCAGAATCACGAAATCCGCGTGATCGGCGTGACTGATGAAATGCTTGGTGCCATTGATGACGAAGTCTTCGCCATCGCGGACTGCGGTGGTTTTCATGCCGCGCAGGTCCGAACCTGCGCCCGGCTCGCTCATGGCCAGGCAATCCGTGCGTTCGCCGCGCACCGAGGGCAGCAAGTAGCGCGTGCGCTGCTCTCCTTGGCAGGCCATCAGGATGTGGGAGGGGCGCACGACGCAGTTGTAGTGCAGCGCGTAATTGGCCTTGCCGAGCTCCTTTTCGTACAGCACCCAGCTGAGCGTATCGAGTCCGCCGCCGCCGACTTCGGCGGGCATGTTGGCTGCGTATAAGCCGGCCGCGATCGCCTTTTGCTTCAACTCGTTCATCAGTTCCGGACGCAGGAAGCCCGTGTCCTCGACTTCCTTCTCGTGTGGATAGAGCTCGTGCTCCACGAAATTGCGGGTGCTGGTAATGATCAGTTCCTGTTCTTCGGTTAGCGCAAAGTCCATGCCTGCTTCTCCGTAGGTTCCTTGGCGGTCGACGCATGTGCCCATGCCCGCAACTGCGCCAGATGCATGCGCAGCTGTCCGACTTGCTCGTTCGCGGGCCAATCCCTGGGGCTGGACACGGCACTGGCGATGATCCCATTGATGAATGCAATGATTGACCTGGAGACGTCGGCGCGCAACCTCGCCGGCCAGTGCGCCGACTCGGGCCAGCGCTCGCGCAGGCAGCGGTCGAAGAGCCGCCGGTATTCACGATGCACCCAGGTATTGAGACGCTTCAGCTCGGGGTCTGCCGGCAGCTGCCCCCAGAATGCGATCCAGAATGCGCATTCGGTGCGTCGCTGCGCATCGATCGGCAAGGCTTCGCTAAGCACACTCAGCAGATCGGTAGAAGTGCTGCCGGCGCGCTGCGTGAGCCGCAGTTCGATCCGCCGCAGTATCAAGCGCAGCGCGGCCAGAATGATCTGCTGTTTGGACTCGAAGTAATGGGCCACCATGCCGGTGGTATAGCCGGCGGCCCGCGCAATGTGGGCGACCGTTGCCTGCGCGAAGCCACGCCGCGCAATTGCCTGGCAGGCGACCAGTGCGATCTCGTCGCGGCGACGTGCGTGATCGACTAGCTTCGGCAACTCTCAGTCCCCGCTGGGCGGCTGACCTACTGCGCGTCCCAATTGCGCGGGCTCCGGCTCGGCGGGCTGCGCCGCGCGGATCCGCTCGAGCATGGCGAGGATTTGCTGAGGTGCGGCTTCGGTCCTGCCGCTCGCCACCCCCACATGCAAGTGCATCTGCTCACCCGTGGCGATAAGCTTGTGATCGCCCGCGCGATGCAGGCTGTGGAATACGCGCAGGCGCTTGGCATCGAGCGCCACCAGACGCGTGCTGACATAAAACGACTCGCCAACCTTGAGTTCGGCGCGGTGCGTGGTGTGCGTTTCGACCGTGTAATACATACCTACACGCTTTCGATAATCCTCGTCGATGCCGATCCGACGACACAATGCATCCATGGCATCGCCGAACACCTGATGGTAGCGCGAATCCGTCATGTGCCCGTTGTAGTCGATCCATTCGGGCCGGACCTGACCGGCAAGCGGTGCGAGCGCACCACCAGCGGCCGCGGCGCTCACCTTGCTGCCGGCATAGTCGGCGTACAGGCGCTGTTCTAACGCTCGCAGTGTGGCGCCGGCGCCGATGTCGGACTGGCGCAGGACCTGCTGAATCGCCACCAGGTAGTCGTCGCGGAGCCGCTCAAGCTCGCGGATCGATCGGCCCTGCGCCTGCGCCTGGGTGCCCTCCACCATGCGATCGATCAAGGCGTCCGTGAGCTCGGGCGCCTCCAGCTTCGTCCAGGGCCACTTCAGGCAGGGGCCGAACTGCTCGAGCATGTGGCGCATGCCGCTCTCGCCCCCGGCGAGGTGATAGATCAGATTCATGCCCATCGCCGCCCAGCGCAATCCGGGGCCGTAAATGATGGACTCGTCCAATTCCCCGGTGGTGGCGACGCCATCGTTGACCATGTGCAAAATCTCGCGCCACATCGCTTCCTGGAGTCGGTCGGTCAGATGGCCTGGAACCTCCCGACGCACGTGCAAGGCGTGCATACCGATATAGGTAAAGAACCGGCGCGACGACTCGATGGTGGCCGCAGCCGTCTGCTTGCCGGCGACCAGCTCAACCAGTGGTAGCAGGTATACGGGATTGAAAGGATGCGCCACCAGGAAGCGCTCCGGAGCCCGCATGTGCAGTTGCAAATCCGAGGGCATCAGGCCAGAGGTGCTCGAGGCAATGATGACTTCCGGTCCGGCGGTTCGGCTGACATCCGCCAGCACGCGTTGCTTCAGTTCCAGCTGTTCGGGGATATTCTCCTGGATGAAATCCGCTTGTCGCGCCATGGCGTGCAGGTCGGTTGTAAAGGACAATTTGCCTTTGGGTGGGAGTGGTGCCAGCGTCAGACGCGCCAGCGCCGGCTCGGCATTCGCCACCGCCTCGCGGATCCATTTCTCCATTTCGGGTTTGACGTCTGCCGCAATAACGTCAACCCCAAAATGCAGTGCCCGCGCCGCCCAGCCACCGCCGATGACTCCGGTGCCCAGCAATCCGAGCGTTTTAATTTCCTTCACGATGCAGACCTCGTTGGCTGGCAGCGCCCAGAATCGTGAGCTACGTCCCGGGAATCGGCACCTTTTTAATGTTACGGCTATAATATAATGGATCCCGGACACGAGCGGCGCGCAACATAGCCGCGCCGTGTCCGCGGTAAATTCGCGGGGGTGCGGCTCGTATGCAAATTAGGGTTCGGTCCGGTGGCACTTTGCGCCGGGCTCTGGGTACGTTTGACCTCGTTTTGCTCAATATCGTTACGATCATAGGTCTGCGTTGGTTGTCGACCGCGGCGCAGATTGGGCCATCAAGCCTGGTCTTGTGGGGACTGGCGCTGCTGACTTTCTTCATTCCCTCGGCGCTGGCGGTGCTCGAACTGAGTTCGCGCATTCCGCACGAGGGTGGGCTCTACCAGTGGACCACGGCGGCGCTGGGTGACATGCACGGTTTTCTGGCCGGCTGGGTTTTCTGGCTTTCGAATCTGGTGTTCTTCCCGTCGCTGCTGTTGTTCGCTACGGGCGTCTTCCTGCACCTGGGCGGCCCATCCTGGATGCGGCTCGCAGACAGCCCGCTTTATAATGGCATTGCGACCATTACCCTGCTGTGGGCGGCCACGCTGCTGAATTTGGTCGGCCTCGCGAGGGCCAAGTGGCTGCAGAATCTGGGCGGCATGGCTACCGTCGCAGTGGCGGTGCTGCTGTTGCTCGGCGGTGCGATTGCCTGGCACGGATACGGATCGGCCACCCCCTTCACCGCGGCTAGTCTGCTGCCGGACTTCACCGCGCTGCCCACCTTGAGCGCGCTCTCGATCTTGATCCTCGCCTACGATGGCCTGGAACTCGGGCCGATCATGGCCGAGGAGATCCGTAATCCTGCCCGGGTCATCCCGCGCGCGGTGTTCCTGGCCGGCGCGATCATCGCCATCGCCTACGTGGCTGGCACCATGACCCTGCTGGTGGCCTTGCCGCCGTCACAGATCAATGCCATCACCGGGATTCCCGAGGCCCTGCAGGCCATAGGCACTCGCGCCGGCATGCCGTTCTTTGGAGTACTGACGGCGGCTCTGCTCACGGTCGGGAGCATCGGCGCTCTGGGCGGATGGATCACCGGCAGCGCCCGTTTGCCGTTTGTGGTCGGCCTCGGCAATTACCTGCCCAAGCGCTTTGCGGAGATTCACCCCAAATTCGGAACACCCCACGTAGCACTGCTCGCACAGGCCGCCGCTACCACGGTGGTGCTGTTGGCGGCCATATCGGGTTCGGCCATCCATGAGGCTTATTTGTTGTTGATCGACATGACCGTCGCCCTGGTCTGCGTGGTCTGGGTCTACATCTTTGCCTCACTCCCGCTGCTGCGGCGACGCGCCGCGGGACGTAACGAGGGCGTGACCCTGATTCCCGGGGGACCAGTGGTATGCTGGCTGGTGGCTGGACTGGGTATGGCGGCGACAATATTCGCAGGCATCGTGTGCCTGATTCCGCCTCCGGGAAGCCCGCATCCTGATTTGTTCATTTTCAAGGGGGTGGGTGGGTGTGTACTGATACTTGTGGCGGGCGTTGTGATGTACATGCAGGGCAGCAAACACCGCGCCCGGAGCCGCTAACGGCCGACAGTCGACCGGTCGCGGCCGCGCCCACTCCGGTATGAGCGAGTACAAGGATCCGACGCCCGACCTGCGGGCCAATCGTCGCAAGGAGATTTTCCGAGCCATCAGGGGCACCAAGCTCACCGGGCAGCGCGGTCGATGGTCCGGAGAGGCGCCGCCTCCGGGCACAGCGGATTCCAAAAAGGCGCGCGCTGACGACGCACCCCAGCCGATGCGCCGGCTGCGGCTGGGCAGCGTGATCGAAGATGAGTCCGGCGCCGCCGAGGCAAGTGACACGCGCCGCTACTCCGAACCGAATGATTGACAGAAATTCGGAGTTTGCATGAGTACGGTGACGCGGTGGTTTTCCGAAATTTCCACCGCCTCGGCCAACGATGTACTGACGTTTCAGTTTCCCACGCGTGATATTGACCCGGTCGGCGGCGTGGACCGCCACAGCGGTGTGTTTGTGTCGGTCACGGAATTAAGCGCGCCGCAGCGCGGACTTGCCGACTACCCGGCCATCGGTGCGGCTTCGATTAGCACTCGAAATGTCGCGCCGGCCGACGATGGTACCGTGCAACTCTGGCTGGCCATCGCCCCGCCTGATTCCGTCAACCTGAATGTGCGCCTCCAGTTCTTAGTCAGCAACGACTAGCACGGCGCTGAGGGGGCACGGGCGCACGCCGTCGGCGGCGCGAATCAACACGGGAAGCCGACCGGCCCCGTCGTCGAATGCTCGGGAGTTGCAGGGACGGCGCTCCGGGGTACATCATTCGGCCGCTGGGAACTAGAATAAGGGGAATCCAATGATTTCAGCTCGTGTACATGCCGTCGCATTGACCCTGATTGCCGTCGCCGCCTCTCCTTTGCTATGCGCGGCGGATCCATCCGGCCCCATGCAGCCGGAAGAGATCAAGTGGGGTCCGGCCCCGCCGGTGCTCGCTGCGGGTGCGCAAATGGCCGTTTTGGCAGGCGATCCGGCCAAATCCGGACCGGTGACCTTGCGCCTGAAAATGCCGGCGGGCTATGCGATCGCGCCTCACTGGCATCCGACGGATGAGCGCGTGACGGTGGTTTCGGGGAGTTTGGGACTGGGGATGGGCGATACGCTCGACAAGAAAAATTCCAAGGTGCTTAAGGCGGGCGGCTGGGGTGTGGCCCCAGCCAACATGCACCATTTCGCCTGGACCAAGACCGGCGCCGTCGTGCAGGTTGACCTGATGGGACCGTTTGCCATCACGTACGTCAATCCCGCCGACGACCCGAGCAAGAAAAAATAGCTTAGAGCGGAGGTTGCTGGCCGCACCGGCTCACTGGAGCCGGTGCGCGGCCAGGATCCTATAGTGGGGCTGGGCGAGCTCTGCGATGCGCCGCAGTTCGTCGGGCAATTCGAGCGCGGTCGGCGCCGCTGGCGCAGCAAATCCGGTGGTGCGTTCGACGGACTCGTACCAGGCCGGCGCCCAGACACCGTCCGTGTCCCGCCTGCCAGGCGGCCAGCTCAGCATCGCCGTCGTATAGGAAATGTTCAGCGCCTCGCACAGGCGCTGCAGCGTTCTGGCCGGATTTGCAAGCACGTCCGTACCTTCTATTACCGGCGGCGCACGGCCAAGCCGGTCGGCCTCACGCTCAAACAACTCTCTTTGCTGCAGGATGCCGATGTCCGAGAGCACGACCTGGGTGCGCTTTTGCACGTAGGAAGCGAGCACCGCGGTGGGATCGCGGATCAGGAACGCGTTGCGCATCGAGCGCATCCACTCGCGGCCGAAGCCGTCGAGCATGTGGTGGGTCATGAGCTTCTGATAGAAGATCGGCTTGCCGCTGGGCACCGGGCCCAACAATACGGCAACCACTTCGCGCCAATCGTTCGGCTGGGAAGCCAGGACTTCGCCGCGCATCGGATGGAGCGAGCCGCTGGCGGCCAGGTAGGCGGCATAGAACGGCTCGTCGACCACCGCGGTGTCCGAGCGGGCGCCGAACGAGCGCATCAGGGCGGTGGAAATGTTGCGTGGCCCCGACCACATGGCCACCCGAATCGGCTCGGCCCCGGTCATGCTTTGTGAGTCGCCTGCGCGTCCTGCAATCCGCGGTACAACTCATGCACCCGCTGCGTCACCGGTCCCGGCAGCGCGTGCGACAGTGAGTGCCCGTCGATCACTCGCACCGGTGTGATGCCACCGAAAGTGCCGGTTACGAATGCCTCGTCGGCCGCGTAAACTTCTGGCAAGGCAAAATCGCGCAGCTCCACCGGCAGGCCGGCGCCGCGGCAAAGGCTGATGACCTGGCCGCGAGTCACACCGTTAAAGCAGTAGCTTCCCTTGGAGGTAATGACCACGCCGGCGCGCACAATGAAAAAGTTGGTGGCGTTGCAGCTTGACACAAAGCCGTGCGGATCAAGCATCAGTGCTTCGTCGGCGCCGGCCTCGATGGCTTGCAACAAAGCCCTGATGAGATTCAACCGGCTGTGGGAGTTCAGCCGCATGTCGAACATCTCCGCTGGCGTACAAAGGATGCTCGAGGTGGCCAGACTCAGGCCCTCGGACATCAGTTTCGGGTCGGGCAGCTTGTATTCGGCGACGATGGCTACGGTCGGTTGGCCCAGGGCATTGCGCGGATCCTGATTCGGGGCGGCTTTCTCCCCGCGGGTCACCATCAACCGGATATGCACACCGTCGTGCATGGCATTCGTGTCGATGGTGCGCTTGAGTTCACGAAGCAGCGTCACCCGCTCAAGGCCGATATCGAGGCCGATCTGACCCGCACCCCAGTACAGTCGATCCAGATGCTCCTCAACGAACAGCAGCGCCCCCTTGTGCAGGCGGATGCCCTCCCAGATGCCATCGCCCACCAGGAATCCCGCGTCGAACAGCGACACCTTGGCCTCGGCGCGCGGCACCAGCCGGCCATTGAGATAAATCAGGGCTTGGGCATTGCGCGGATCGGGAGCAAAGTCCTGGCTGCCGGCCATCAGCAGCCTTTCAGCGGCGCTTCCATACGCGCTTCATCCATTTTTCCACCTCGTCCGGATCGCTCGGCAGGTCGGATGAGAGCACGCGGTGCCCCTTCGCCGTGACCAGCACATCGTCCTCGATACGCACTCCGATGCCGCGGTACTTGGCGGGCACCGTCAGGTCGTCGACCTGGAAATACAGACCGGGCTCCACCGTGAGCACCATCCCAGCTTCGAGTTTGCCGTACTTGTAGTTCTGAGCGCGCGCCTGGGCACAATCGTGCACGTCCAAACCCAGCATGTGGCTCACATTGTGCAGGGAATAGCGCCGGTAGAACTGGTTTTCGTCACGCAGCGCTTCGGCAGCCGAGACCGCCAGGATCTTCAAACGCTCCAGCCCCGTCGCCAGCACCACCATGGCGGCCTGGTTCGGGGCCATGAAGTCGTTGCCCGGTTTGACTTGCGCCAGCGCGGCGCGCTGTGCGGCCAGCACGATCTCATAGACGGCGCGCTGCTCACGGCTGAAGCTGCCAGAAATGGGCAAAGTCCGAGTGATGTCCGACGTGTACAGCGAATGGCCTTCAATGCCTGCATCGAGCAGCAACAGGTCGCCCTTGCGGATCGCCCCGTCATTCTGTTTCCAATGCAAGGTACAGGCGTGGGCACCCGAGGCCACAATCGACGTGTAGCCCACGTCGTTGCCCTCCATGCGGGCCCGGGTCCAGAACACGCCCTCGAGTTCGCGCTCATTGGTCGCTGTCTTGAGACGCGCGATCACGTCTTCAAAGCCTAATTTGGTCGCGGTTACCGCGCTCTGCAGCGCCTTGACTTCAGTGGCGTCCTTGAGCAAACGCATCTCGGACAGGAAAACCGCGAGTTCTTGGTCGTGGCGCGCCTGATCCGCGCGCTCGCCGTGCAGCATGAGTTCGGTGGTGTCCGAAAATCCCCGCAGCACCCTGATCCGCGAGCCGGCCGGGGTCGCGCTCTCCAGAGTGGACTGCAGAGCGCTCAGGGGCTGGCAGTTCAGCGCATATCGGGTCGCGCTCTCCGCCACGCCGAATCTCGGTCCTTCCCAGAGCTCACCCTTATTCCGATCGGTGAAAAAGGTGGTGTCCGATTTGCCGGGATTGGGCTCCACAAACAGCACATGTTCGTGCCCACGTCCCTGACCGTTCGGAATCATCAACAGCACGCAGTCCGGTTCCAGGACTCCAGTGAGATAATAAAAATCAGTACCTGGGCGAAACACATAGAACGTGTCGTTGGCTCTGACCTTGCGATGGCCAGTCGGAATTACCAGCAGTTCATTCGGAAAGTTTTGCGACACCCGCTCACGGCGCTTGCGGAGCACCGCGGCATTCGGCAGCACCTTGGGTAGTTTCCGACCCTTGGGATTCCAGCTCTTGAGCATGAATTCCAGCAGGTTCGGCGGAACCTCGGAATCGTAGCTGTTTCGGGCCGGTGTCTTACCTGCGTCAAAGGTGCTCATGGGATTTACCTTAAAATTGCACGGTCGCGTCGGGCCGCGTGGGCGAGCCGAGAACTATACCGCCTGCGCTCGGATGCAGGCAATGCGTGTGCTAATTGTTGCGGTGCCTACACCACCGCCGCAGCGGCGCTATTTCTGGAGCTTTTCCAGGCTGCGCGGTGCTGCCAGGCCGCCGTAGTGCTGATCGATCTTGTCGAGCAGTTTGTCGGCCGCGGCGCGCTTGCCGCTGGAGATCAGCGAATCCACTTTTTGAAACTTCTGGTCCAGATCTGCATCGATGGTAGCTCGGCACCGGGTGAGCCGGTCCTGGTCAGCTTGCACGCCGCCGAGCAAGCTGCCGAGTGCTCGGGCAAGTGCCTCAGGTTGTGCCACCGTATGGCCCAGCAAGGGCTCAACGATGCTTTCAGCATTGAATACGCACCACTGTCGCATCGAGCGCAGGCTCAATAAATCCTCATCCACGCGCTCGGCGTCGCGCTCGCCGGTAATGTAGATCAAGCGCATGCCGGCCTGGAACTGGTAAAACAGCTCCCGCGGCGGCAGTGGAATCGGTGGCTCGGCACTGGGATCGCCAAGTGAATCACTGCCGGCATTCAAGATGGCGCCGCGAAACAGATCCGGGTAGCCGATCGCAAGTCGCAGGGCGATCCTTGAGCCACCGGAAAACCCCGCAATGTAGACGCGCTCCGGGTCCACCTGATAATCGGCAATGATGTTTTGGGCCGCGAGCAGGGCCAGAGGTTCCCGGCGAGCCATGGTATTTTCATTGTTGCCCGACCGGGCCGCGCTCACAAAGATGGCACTGTAGCTGTCCAGTACCGCGCCCCACCCTTGCGGCAGTCCCGCCTGCTGCCATGGCGGCACGAATACCACCAGCGCGTAGCCTTTGGCCGGGTGCTGGGAGGGGACATAAACAATGTACCTCTCGGCGGCCAGGTCAACCGGCTGGCTCGATAGGGTTTCCCCGGCAGCGGCGAACTGGCGTTCGAGCCGCGCCGAAGTCGCCGGACTCAACAGCCGCCGAATCATCTCGCGGTTGCTCGAGGCTTCCCCATAGTGGGTGAACACCACGTCACTAAGAATCTTGCCGCCGGCGCTTGCGGCAGGCAGTGGCGCTGGACTGAGTGTTAGCAGCACCGTCAGGCCACAGAGGTAATGAAGGGTTTGCGCTGTTCGAACCGCCATGGCAGCCCTTTCCTGCTCTGATTTCAGACCTGCACTATGATAGAGTCAGCTTGAGTTCCTCGGGGGGAATTACCATGAATCTAGCCGCCAAAGTGACCCGCGCCTCGCTTCTGCTGCTCGCCTTTTCGTGTGCTGCGTTCAGCGTAGGCAATGCCGCCGACAGTTATGATGCAGCGGTCGGCCGCGCCGGCAGAAGCGCGGCGGATCTCAAGCGCGATGCCCTGGATCATCCGGCCGATATCCTGCGGCTGACCGGTATCAAACCCGGGATGCGCGTCGCCGACGTGCTCGCCGGCGACGGTTACTACAGCGAACTGCTGGCGAACCTGGTCGGACCGACCGGTCACGTGCTGATGCTCAATAACAGTGCGTTCGACCATTGGTCCGAGGGCGATCACCAGGCGCGCCTGGCAGGGAATCGGTTGCCCAACATTGAGTACCGAATCGTAAATCTTGACCAGATGAACCTCGGCACCGGTACGCTGGATGCGATCGTGCTGAGCAAGGTGTATCACGACCTGTATTGGGTCGACACGCAAAACGAAACCAAGGGTTTGTGGCCAAAGATCAACACCAGTGGCGTGCTGGACCAGCTGGTGCAGGCGCTAAAACCAGGCGGCGTGCTGTTGTTGATAGACCATTCGGCCAAGAACGGCCACGGCAGTGCCGATGCCTCGACCTTGCATCGCATTGATGAAGCGTTCGCGCGACAGGATTTCACCAAGCGCGGCATGCGGGTGGTGGCGAGTAGCGACCTGCTGCGCCGCAAGGACGACCCGCGCGAGCAGATTTCCTACAAGGAACCCATGCTCGGAAAGACCGACCGATTCGTGCTGGTGTTCAAGAAGGGCACGGCGGGAAAATAGTCGCGCGCTATGGGGGCAGTTCAATGCTCCACAGCGCGGGCGGAGTTGCCGCGGTCGTGGCATTGATGCGTCCCTGATCGTCGACGCGATCCCAGCCGCTGTTGCTGATGAACTCGAATCGATTTTCCCGGATTACGCCGTGCGTCGGATCACCGAGGCCCGGCACACGTGCCAGGGCGACCTGCCAGCTCAGAACCCGCGTGAAGGTGGGATCGAGCCGCATGAGCAGCAGGCGCTCCGGAATCGTTCCGTTTTGTACGGCGATCAAGGTCTGGCCATGAAGGTACAGCCCATCGATGCCGTACACGGCCAGCTCCGGCGGATGTTTGAGCCATGACACGACCTTTGGACCCTGCAAATTGATAATTGCGATGCCGCGGCTGTAATCGGCGACCAGCAGCCGCCTGCCGTCGGGCAGTGGCACGGGCGACTGCGGGGAGCGCAAAGCTCCCGGTCCGACTAGCGCGCTCATGGCGGCACCCGCTTCGGTTCGAATGCAGTACACACCGCCGCCTGTGCCGTCGGAGACGTACAGTTCGCCTTGCGTGCCTAATGCCACATCGCCGAAGGCATGAGCGTGCCCGTCCTGCAGTTCATAGCGTTGCTCCGGCGCGTGGCTGTTGAGGTTGAGGCGCAGAATCGCCGACCGGCCCTGCTCGGCGGTGAGGAATGGCGGCGATACCGCACCCGCCGTGGTACTGATCCACAGCCGCGCACGCGCCGCGTCGAGGGCAAGTGCATAGATGCCCCAGGCCGAGAGTTCCGCCCGGCCGGCGAAGTCGCTCCAGTGGCCAGCGTGATCAAGCGCCAACACCTTGCCCAAATGTACGCTGCTCACGTAGCGGATTCCGCTCCGTGTATCGAGAGCGAGGTCTTCGGCCACCAGATCGGTTGCGGGCGCCAGCGCGAGCTGCAGGTATGCGCCCTTAGGCCCCAAGCCGTCCCGGTAAACCTGCTCCAAGTGCTGGAAAGCGGCGCTGGTGCGCAGCGTCTGGAATTCTGGCTGAGCCTCCGGAGCGCCGAAGTCCAGCTGTGAATAGGCATACGATTTTAGGTACGCCAAGCTCGCCGCGCCGTGCCCCAATCGCGCTTCGACCTTGGCCAGGCGGTAGAGGACGTCGGTGCGATTGTCGAGGAGTTCAGCGACCCGCAACAGTTCGCGACGGCACTCGCTTAACCGCGGCGATGCGCAATCCTGCTCCGCGCGCGCCGCCACGCGCGGGTATTCCGAAACCCAGGATTCCGCGGCCGTTGCGCCCCGCCAGCTCAGCAGAAGCCCCGGTACGATGATCAGGGTGGCAAGGAGTCTCAGCATGCGGTGGGCATTGGAAATGGCCCCGCGGGCAAGTGTTCGGGTGTACTGAAGGAGCGCCGCTCCACCACGCGCCGGGTAGTCACTTCAAATCCCGGGCAGTTCACTGCGCTTCGTTCGCAACCGGATCGGAAACTGCCGCGGTACCCCATGGAGGCAGGTCTTCCCATTTTTCCAGGCCGTGCCAGCCGGGTGATAGCACGTCGGGTGGCCCCGAAAGCGCGACCACGGTCCGGACCATGTCATTGAGCAACGATGTCGCCGAGCCGGTGAGCAGCAAGTAGTAGATCTGGTTGGTAATCATGACGGTATCGGAGGCCCAATCGCCCTCGGCGTGAAAATAATCCACCGTCACTGCGCCGCGAAGCTCCGAGTGCACTGGTTTGGACGGCAGCACGTGCTGCGTGTCCACGTCCTTGCGCAAACCGTCCTTGCCCGCCAGGAACACGCCGGGGATGACCATCCCGGTGTCCTTCAGCGTGGCATCCTTGTGCGGCTCCACGAAGAACACGACGTCGTCGGGGCTGGATCTTTCCAGCATCACAAAAGTGCGCGGCAGCGCGACGTATCCGTACAGATGCCTAAACAGGAACACATGCTCCAGATTACCGTGGGCGGCTTCGCGCAGATACTGCCTCTCCAGGTCGCCGGGTTCTCCGGCCTGCGCGAAGGATGCGAGCGCCAGGCAGATCAGCGACAGTGACCTGAAACGGGCATTCACAATCATTGGTCGAGGCTCCGTCGTGGCGATCGCGTCAGCCACTATACGATGACCGCGGAACAACTCCTATGCGGCGAGCAAGCGCCCTTAAGCCACGGCGCTAGGGACGTCGTACGCGGCGGCCTGCTTGTGCATCGAGCACGTAGTTCACCGACGCAGCGAGGTGGTGCGGGTCATGGAATCTCAATCTGCGATTCTGCTATGTGGCGCGGCGCACGCGCGCGCGCAGGCCACACAGTTCATTCTCGAGTTCTTCTATGCGGCGCAGCAGCGTCAAGGCCAGGGCGATTCCGTGCAGGTCGACCTCAAAGTCGCCGCGCAGTCGCGCGGCGGTTCTCGCGAGTTCCAGGGCTCGTTCATCGCGGGAGGAAATGGCGCCACAATCGATCAATCCCTCGAGTTCCGCTGGCGTGAGGTGCGAGCGCTCGGCCAGCTCCTCGAGGCTGTATTCAACCGGCTCGTCGAGCCAGCTCACCTCCGTCACTTCAATCTTCATGGGTCGGCTCCCGCACTAGTTCTGACCGGGGGGAAAATCCCGAAGTGTTCGCCAGCTCCTGGAGCAGCTCCCGTTCGCGCGCTGTCGTGGTCTTGGGCATGACAATCTTCACGCTGGCGTACAGGTCGCCGCTACCGCTCTTCGGGCGCGGTAGTCCGCGCCCGGAAAGCCGCAGCGTCTGGCCGGCGGCGGTGCCGGCGGGGATCTTCAGCTGCACCGGCCCGCCGGGAGTCGGCACTTCCACGCTGGCGCCAAGCGCGGTTTCCCAGGGTGCCAGAGGCAGATCCAGATACAGATCATGACCGTCGGGGCGGTACAAACGGTGAGGTAACAGGCTCACGGTCAGGTACAGGTCACCGTCGGGGCCGCCGTTGACTCCCTTGCCGCCTTTGCCCGCGAGCCGCAATCGCTGGCCGTCGGTGGCTCCCCTGGGGACCCTCACTTTAAGGGACTTTGGCACGCGCCTGATGCGCCCCTCGGCGTCGTGCTCCGGAACGCTGAGGTTCAGCTCAATCAGCGTGCCCTGATAGGCCTGTTCGATGGTGATGGCGGTGCGTACTTCGTAGTCCTCGCCACGGAAGGACATGCGGCCGCCGGCGCCGGCGCGGGCCCGGCCCCCGGCCAGGCTGGCAAGGAGGTCCGCCAGATCAAGACCCTCGAACGACTGTTCGGGGCCAGTCGGCTGCGGACCCCACTCCGGCGGCGGGCTGAATTCCTCTCCTGGCGTGTGCATGCCGAGCCGATCGTAGGCCGCACGCTTTTCCGGGTCCTTCAGGGTCTGATAGGCCTCCGCGATCTCCTTGAACTTGGCTTCGGCGCCCGACTCTTTGGACACGTCGGGATGATATTTGTGTGCCAGTTTCCGGTAGGCTTTTTTTATGGCGGCATCAGTCGCGCCCCGCTCAAGTCCAAGGCTGGCGTAGTAGTCCTTGAATTTCACGGTCTAAGCTCGATGCCGTCCCCGCGTCAGTGCAAGAACACGAGGCAACGAGCGACGCAGCAATGACCACACGAAGGCCCCGCGGCCTGCGAACTTGAGGATACGGCCGGGTCCCATGAACATCAGCAACAGCAGGCCACCGGTAAGCATGGTGCGTCCGCCGTCGGAGCGTAGGAAGGCGCTCGTCTTGTCGACTACGCGCAGATGACTGGAAATCGAGCTGGCATCATAAGTGATCCGGGATCGCAGCTCTGCGCTTTGCCGGAGCAATTCGTCGCGGCGGGCGGCCAGCCTGGCCTCGTGCATCCCCATCAGTGCGACCCGTCCAGGGTGGCGGCATCGCGCTTGAGTTCCTCGATGGTCGCAGCCAGCAACCGCGGCCGCTCATGCAGTCGGCGACGAACCACGAGCGCCGCTGCGATCGCCATGACCGCAAAGAACGCTGTGATCGAGACGGCGGCCAGCAGGCGATGGGTATCCCAAAATATGATCAACACGGTGAGGGAGAGTGTCAGCAGCGCGAGGGACGCGCTGAACAGCGCGACCACCGACCACAGCATCACGTGCCGTGAATTCAGAAGCCTGGCCTCCATCTCGACGCTAACCAGCTCGATCCGAGTATGAGCGAGTCTGATGAGGTCGGCCAACGCCTTGCGTAGCGAGCCAAGGAGCCCGCTGCTTGCGTGCGCTTCCGGTCGGGAATCGTTCACGTCGCGGTCTGCCTAGCGGCGGCCCAGCAAGAGCCCAATGAGCGCGCCGATTCCGGCAGCTGCGGCGATGGCAGTCCACGGATTCTCGTGCACATAGTGGTCCACTTCGCGGGCCGTTGCCGTGGCCCGGCCCTTTATTTCTTCCTCGAGGCCCTTGAGCCGAGCGCGGGCCTTGTCGAGCGTCTCGCTCGCGCGCCTGCGCGCGTCGCGCACACGTTCGCTGGCATCGCTGGCGGTCGCGGCCAGTAGAGCCTCAGCGCTGGCGGCGACCGACTTGAGATCGTCCATGAGCTGGTCGATTGTGGCCTCGGTCATTTGCTGCCTCCCTGGCTGCAGGCGGGCTACGGCGCTCGCGGTCGATCAGACCGGTTGCATTTGATCACGCGCCTGGGACATCCTGCGCGTGTCGTAGTCACCTCTGGATTCTCGCCCTTGATGAATAACGAATCAAGCCCGCTGGCCGGCGCCCGCTCTGAAGCGGCCAATGCCCTACAGGCAACTGCCGAAGTTCCGACAAAGGCATTTCCTATCGAGGAAGTGCGTCGCCAATTTCCAGCCCTGCTCAGGCCTTGCGCGTACCTGGACAACCCCGCCGGCACGCAGGTGCCGCGCCCTGTGATCGAAGCGGTCGCCGCTGCCATGAGCGGCGCCGCGAGTAATCTCGGCGGTTACTTTGCCGATTCGCAGGCCGCGGACGCAATCTACGAGCGCGCACTGGCGGCAATGGCGGACTTCCTCGGAGCCGCGTCCGCTCGGGAGATCATAGTGGGTCAGTCGATGACCATGCTGACCTTCCAGATGGCGCGTTCTCTGGGTCATGGCTGGCGCACGGGTGACGAGATCATAGTCACTCGAATGGATCACGAAGGAAACATCTCGCCGTGGCTCAGGCTGGCGGAAGAGCGTGGCCTGCAGATTCGCTGGTTACCGTTTAATCGCGACAGTTGGCGCATCGAGCCTGAAGAGCTCAAGCCGTTGTTGAATGAGCGCACGCGATTGTTGGCGCTCAATTACGCGAGCAATCTCACCGGATCGATCAATCCGGTCGCATCTCTGACGCGCATGGCCAAAGCGGCGGGCGCGCTGGTGTACGTGGATGGAGTGCAATCCGTTCCGCACACCAAGGCGGAAGTCGCGAAACTGGGCTGTGATTTTCTTGCCTGCTCCTCCTACAAATTCTTCGGTCCTCATCTTGGCATCTTGTGGGGTCGCGAGGCACTGCTCGCCGAGGTGTACCCCTACGCGGTGCGCTGCGCGCCGCAATCGCCTCCGGGGCGTCATGACACCGGCACTCCGCAGACCGAGATGCTCGCCGGTCTGGCCGCCGCGGTTGATTATTTCGCCTGGCTGGGGGCTCTCACCGGCACATCCGGTACGCGCCGCGCGCAGATCAGCGGCGCCTACCAGGCGGCGACTGCCTACGAGATGCCGCTGGCCCAGCATCTCATCGACGAGCTGCGGAAGATTCCTGATCTCAGAGTGCACGGCATCACCGATGCAGGCCGGCAAGCGGAGCGCGTGCCGACTATATCGGTCACGCATTCGAAGCACGCCAATTCGGCCTTGGCACGTTCCCTCGCAGATCAGGGCATCAACGTCTGGTCCGGGCACAACTATGCGCTGGAAGTGGCGCGGGCGCTGCAGTTAGATGAACGCGAAGGAGTGTTGCGCATCGGGCTGGCGCACTACAACACGATTGCCGAAGTCGAACGCATCATTCATGCCCTCCGGACAATGTTGCGTCAGTAGTCCCGGACGGCGCGATCAAACCTTGACCAGGAGTTTTCCCAGGTTCTGTCCGGAAAAAAGACTGTTGAGCGCCGCCGGAAGCTGCTCGAAACCATCCAGCACGGTCTCTTCGTAGACGATGTCGCCGTTTTTCACCCAGGGGGCGACGATCGCCTTCATTTCGTCCATCCGATACACGTAGTCCCGCGCCAGAATCCCTTGGATGGTTGCGCGCTGAAATAACAGATGCTGCAGCAATCTCGGGCCGGAATCGGGACGATCCAATCCGCCATCGTACTGACTGATCGCCCCACAGATGATGACGCGTGCGCGGCGCTTGATCAGCGGGATCACCGCGTCGGTAATCCAGCCCCCGACATTGTCGAAATACACATCCACGCCGGCCGTTAGGCGCTGGACCTCGGCCGCCAGCGGCGCGGTCGTTGAGTACGCGCGATAATCAATGGCGGCGTCCAGCCCCAATCGGTCCAAAAGAAAGGCGCATTTGGCCGCGCCACCGGCGATGCCCACCACGCGGCACCCTGCACGCTTGCCAAATTGAGCCACCAGAGACCCGACCGCCCCGGCGGCGCCAGAGACCACCAGCGTCTCTCCGGGTTTGGGGCGACCCGCGTCCATCAGCCCAAACCAGGCGGTGCGTCCGGGCATTCCCAGCACGCCTAGCGCGGTCGAAACGGGCGCGGCTTCCGGATCCAGCTTCTGCAGCTCATCGGCGTGGGACTTGTGAAAACGCTGCCAGCCGCCATACGCCAGCACCCAATCGCCGATCGCAAAGCGCTCACTGGCACTCGCCATCACCTGCCCCACGGTGCCGGCGCGCTGCACGATGCCTAAGGGATGGGGCACGTCGTAAGTATCGCGCGCCGCCTGTTGTATGCGCATGTACGGATCGACACTGATGTAGCGAGTGGCGATGAGCACTTCATTCGCGGCGAGACCCGGTTCGAGGGCGACGCGACGGAGCTCATAATGCTCGGCGCCGACCCGCGCCTCGGGACGCCGCGTATAGACCCACTGCTCGTTTTCTATCGGTCGAACCATAGGTACTGGTAGCTCACGCCGATGGTTTCGAAATCGCCGCCGATCGTGGTGCGCGCCCCACGACTATAGGCGAATTTGAGTGACTGCTGTCGGCCCAGGGGCAATGCAAAGGTAACTCCAACTCTGGAATTCTTTTGCAGATCAAAATTTTGCTGGCCGTTAATTGTCGTGCGGCCGCCCGAATAGTAGGTGCCGTCCACCGCGACCCACATGTGCGGCTTGATCGTATAGGTTGCATGCAGCTGCAATGCACCGATCGGTTCCTGCGAGCGTACCTTGCCGCGGGCGAAGTCGGTGTTGTCGGTGAATAGCCATGCGGCAACATCCGCCTCCAGTGTCCACGGTCCGTTTGTACGGCTAAAACCGAGCTCGGGCTTGAAGGCCCAGCGATTTGAACCGATATTGATCAGTTTTGTGTCGTCGTAGTCGCCGAAGGGCGCCACGACGACCAAGCTCGCCCCGAGGATTGTTTGCGGAAGGTAGCCTGCAAAATCCCGCAGCGACATGGCCGGCGCGCCGTACAGATTGACGGCCAGCCGGACTTGCGGATCCCCGAAGCCGGTCGGGCTGACGGCCTGGGGTTGGCCAAGGTACGTGCCATGCAGGTCACCGTGCACGTACGGCAAGAGGAAGCCGATATTGGTGTAGCGGCCGAATAGTCCAAACGTTCGCCCGTAGCCGACGCCGGCGGTATTGATGGTCGCGTGCAGATCCTGGACCGGCAAACTCGGATCGACCGATACGTCACCGGTGCTGTAGTTGTCCGAGAGGATGGCAATGTTTGCCCCCACCGGGGACGGAGCGTAGGCGTTTGGGGTCAACTGTTGCGCGCGTACGGTAGCCACCGACAGTACCGTCATAGCCAGCAATCCAGTGCTGATCGCTCGGACTGGCATGCTCATGGACACGTCATTGCGGTGTCCGAACCGAGCGCTCAACTGCGCATGCGTGTGCCGGCGGGATCGAACGGGGCCTGCGCCAGGCGCACGGCGGAGCGGCGCTCGCCGATGATCTCCACGGCGAAGCCCGTCGTTTGCGCGGCGCGCGCCGCTTGGACGTAGCCCAGTGCAATGGATTGACCCACACTGTGACCGTATCCTCCCGATGTCACCCAGCCCACCACCTCGTCCTCATAGTAGATCGGCTCGTCGCCGATCGCATCAGCATCTTCCGCCTGCACTGCGAGGGAGATGAGCTGCCGCTTGCCGCCCTGTTTCTGCTCCGCGGCTGCTGCACTGCGACCTATGAAATCGCCTTTGCCCAAGTTTACGAATCGACCCAGCCCGGCCTCATAGGGCCCATAGATCGGGCGGTATTCGCGCGCCCAGGTACCGAAGGATTTTTCCAGGCGCATCGAATTCAATGCCCGGCCCCCAAAGGGCCGAAGTGCAAACGGGCGTCCGGCGTCCTGCAATCGATCGTAGAGTGCGCGCTGGTAGTCCGCCGTCACCCAGATTTCGTAGCCCAGATCCCCGGTAAACGACACGCGCCCGACCAATGCCGGGATCATGCCCACATCCATGGGCCTAAAGCTCAGGAACGGATAGGCGTCGTTTGACAGGTCCTCATTGACGAGTTGTTGCAACAGCATACGGCTGTTCGGGCCGGCCACCGATAGGCCGGCGTACTCCATGGCGCACGGGCGTATCACGACGCCCTCGCCCGGTTGCGTATCGGCGAACCAGCGCAGGTAGTATTTTTCTGCCGCGTAAGTGCCCACGAGCAATACGCGCTGCTCGGCGATGCGGCAGAGCGTGAAATCTCCAATCAGCCGGCCGCGCTCGTTGAGCATTGGCGAGAGCGCGATGCGTCCCACCTCCGGGACCCGGTTGGCCATCACCCGGTTCAGCCAGCTCACGGCCCCGGGCCCGGTGATTTCGAACTTGCCGTAATTGGTGACTTCGATGACCCCGACGCTTTCGCGGACCGCGCGACACTCGGCCGCCACGTGCTCGTGCGCGTTCGAACGGCGGAAGGTCACCCGCTCTCGGGGCTCGCTCCCCTTGGGCGCATGCCACAAGGCATGTTCCAGCCCGCAATATTCCCCAAACACGGCATTCTCGGCCTGCAGTCGCTCGTATATGGGAGAGGTGCGCAACGGCCGCGCCGCTTCCAGTTCCTCGTTCGGAAAGCGAATCCGGAAGCGGCGCGAATAATTCTCGCGCACCTTGGCGTTGGTGTAACTGGGCGTGGCCCAGTCGCCAAAGCGGGCCACATCCATGGCCCAGATATCGGCGCCCGGATCGCCCTCGACCATCCAGTTCGCCAATGACAGCCCGACGCCTCCTCCCTGACTGAAGCCGGCCATGACCCCGCAGGCCACCCAATAATTGCGCAACCCTGCGATCGGCCCGACGAGTGGATTGCCGTCCGGCGCAAACGTGAACGGCCCGTTAACGACCTTGCGGATTCCGAGCTCCCCGAGCCGGGGAAAATGCTGAAATGCGACTTCGAGGCTGGGTGCGATGCGTTCCAGATCGTTGGGCAGCAGGTCCTGGCCAAAGTCCCAGGGCGTGACCTTGGGCGACCATGGCACACCGGCGCGCTCGTAGGTGCCCAGCAGCACGCCGCCCCGCTCCTGACGGAGGTAGATCTCGCCCTCGAAGTCGATGCAGTGCAGTAACTCGGGCTGCCCGGCAAATTCGGGCAAATCGTCGGTAATCAGGTACTGGTGCTCCATGGCCAGCACCGGCAGTTCCAGCCCGACCATGCGACCGACTTCCCGGGCCCACAGTCCGCCCGCGTTTACGACGTGTTCGGCGTGCACCGAGCCGTGCGTGGTGATCACATCCCAGGATCCGTCGGTGCGCTGACGCATCTCCACGACGCGGGTTTGACGCACGATCTCGGCGCCCCCCAGCTGCGCGGATTTGGCGTACGCAAGCGTGACTCCGGACGGGTCGATGTGGCCCTCAATGGGATCGAGAATGCCGCCGAGAAAATGCTTCGGGTCCATGAGCGGATAGATCTTTGCGATCTCGCTCGCCGTCAGCAGCTGCAGATCCATTCCCAGGTAGCGACCGCGCGCCTGGGTCATTTTCAGCCAATCCATACGTTCGCGCGAGCCGGCGAGCATGAGCCCACCGGTCACGTGCATCCCGCAGGATTGGCCGGAGATTCGCTCGATCTCTTCGTAGAGTTTGATGGTGTATTGCTGGAGCTTGGCGACGTTCGGATCGCCATTCACCGTGTGCATGCCTCCGGCAGCGTGCCAGGTCGAGCCCGAGGTCAGTTCGGCGCGCTCGAGGAGCTGCACATCCTTCCAGCCCAGCTTGGTGAGGTGGTAAAGCACGCTGGCGCCCACAACCCCACCGCCGATGACAACTACTCTCACGTTGGTTTTCATATGGGGACCCGGCGCAATGGCCGCGGCTAGGTGACCGGCGGCGCGCCGCCCTCCGCCTTGCGCCGTTCCACGTAAGCATCGAGTGCCTGTACCTTGGCCGGATCGCGTGCCGGTGCCACAAAACTGTCCAGCTTGGCGTGCCAGATCGCATTCGCGCGCTGCGTCGCGGTGCGCGCGCCGTCCTCGTGCCAGGTGCCATAGTTGCGCCAGTCGGATACCAGCGGAGCGTAGAAGGCGGTGCGATAGCGCTCCATGGTGTGCGCGCAGCCAAAGAAATGGCCGCCGGGCCCCACTTCCGCGACCGCCTCCACCGCCAGGTCGGCGGCCGATGCGTGGACCGGTTGAAACACCTCGGCGAACATCTGCAGCATCTCGATATCGAGGATGAACTTCTCATAGGAGGTCGCCAGGCCACTTTCCATCCACCCCGCCGCGTGCAGGATGAAGTTGCAACCGCCCATCAGCGCTCCCCACAAGCTCATCTGGGATTCATACGCGGCCTGCGCATCGGGGACGTTGGCAGCGGTCGCATTCGAAGAGCGCCACGGCAACCCGAGGTGCCGCGCCAACTGGCCGGCACCGATCGCCGCCTTGACGTACTCGGGGGTGCCAAACGCCGGGGAACCGGACTTCATGTCGACGTTGGAGGTAAAGCTTCCGTAGATCACCGGCGCTCCCGGCCGCGTGATCTGCGCCAGCGTCAAGCCGGCGAGCGCCTCGGCGTGCGCCAACGTCAGCGCCCCGGCGATGGTGACCGGCGCCATAGCCCCCGCGAGCGTAAATGGAGTAATGATTGTGGGCTGGCCGGCCAACGCGAACTCGACGATGCCCTCGGACATGGGGATGTCCAGCTGCAGCGGCGAATTGGTGTTGATCACGGTGTAGGTACATGGCCGCTGGGCGAACTCCTCCGCACTCAGACCATGCGCTATCTGCAAAAGCGCGAAGTTGTCGGCAATTTGCTGGCGGCCACGCGAGAAAATAAATGGGATCTTGTCAGTCAACAGGAGCTGTGCGCGCATGACTTCCAGGTGGCGCACGTGTACCGGTATGTCCTGAGGCTCGACCGCACCGCCCAGCACCTGGATGACCTCAAAGCTCTGGCACAGCTTCATCAGGTTGCAGAAATCCTGAAGCGTACCGGCGCGCCGCCCGTTCTCGATATCCATGATATTGGGCGGGCCGGAGGTCGGTGCCATGGCCACGTGACGGCCGCTGAGCTTCGCGTCGTGGGCGGCATCAAGCGCATGCAGGGTAAGCGCATGGGGCGTGTGGCTCAGCGACTCCGCCACTAACCCCCGGTCCAGGCGCACCAGCATCGAATCCTCGTCGACCTGGGCGCCACCGGCGGCATAGCGTGCGCGGCCATCGGCCGACAACACCTTCATGCCCTGCGTCTCGAGGATGTCGAGCGCGGCGCCGTGCAGCGCCGCGACCTGATCGTCGGAGAACACCCGCAGCGGCTCGAACGGGTTTTCGAGGTGCCGGTAGCTCAGCGATCGGTCCGGGGCGGACGCGAGCGATTCGGGCGCGCCGGGTCGCCGGCGACCGCGGCGCGCGGCGCGCGCTTCCAGGTCACTCATTCGATACGGCCAGCCGAATACCCGATTCTGCCGTCGGCGCGGTCCGGCCAAAGCGCTCGATCAACCACGTGCGAAACAGCCCCACCGCCGCGTCGCTAAGCGCTTCCGGATGTGTGATCAGGTAATAGCCGTAGCCGTCATCGAGCGTGGCTTCGTGTGGCCTGACGAGCTGGCCGCTGCGAATTTCGTCCGCAAACAGATTCTCGTCCACCAGCGCCACTCCTTCGCCGCTGAGCGCGTACTGAACGGCCAAGGTCGCGGTATCAAAAACCAGGCCGCGCTCGAAATTGACGGAACTGATGCCTGCCTGACGCAGGAACTGCGCCCAAATGTGATGGCGCGGAAGATCCGCGAGGCGCACATGAATAAGTTCGTTGCTTGCCAGGAAGGTGGGCAGATCCTTGCCGGCGCGTTTCGCGGCGACGCTCGGGTGACACAGCAGACTCAAGCGCACCGGCCAAAGCAGGTCGGCGATCATGTGCGTGACCGTCGGTTTGGAATAAATCACCGCCACGTCGACATCGCTCTGCGGCGGCCCCACGCCATAGGGGCTTACCAGGTCAATCTCGATCTCCGCGCTGGTGCGCCGGAAATCCCTCAAGATCGGGACCGCCAGCTGCACCGCAAAACTCGGTGGCATCTGTACCCGCAGCGTGCGCTGCGTCGGGGTGCCTTCGTTGCGAATGTCATCGAGTGCGTATTCCAGCCGGTCAAAGGAGCGGACTACGGCGGGCAGCAGATGCTGGCCCGCCTGCGTTAGCACCAACGAATGCGGACGGCGCTCGAAGAGTTGCACGCCAATCAGGGTCTCGAGGGCGATGACATGGCGCGACAGCGCACTCTGGGAGATCAGCAGCGTGTTGGCCGCAACCGTGAAGCTGCCGTGCTTGGCCACGCCCTCGAAGGCGCGCAGCGCGTTGAGGGGCAGCCAGCGCCGGCCGATGGCGGGTTTGTTCATGGCTGCGCATAGTAGCGCGGCTGACCGGGCTTGGTAATGACCGGCGCGCCCGGGGTTTCCATGACATTTTTCGATACCGACATGCCTATTATCGGCTTTCCGGCCACGGCCAATTATGGAAACCTGCCCCGATGGCCACCGCACTGGCAACTCGTACCCGGACCGACTGGGAAACCCAGGCCCGGACCCTGCGCCCGGATGGTCGCGCCCTTATCGGTGGCCAGCGGCGTGCGGCCAGCAGCGGCCGGACCTTTGATGCCGTAAGCCCGATCGACGGGCGAGTCCTCAGCAGCGTTGCCCGCTGCGAGGCGGCGGACGTCAATGCCGCGGTGGCCGCCGCGCGCGCCAGTTTCGAGGAGGGTGTCTGGCGACACATCGAACCCAAGGAGCGCAGGCGCGTGCTGTTGCGGCTGAGCGAATTGATCCGCGACGATCTCGCCAATCTCGCGCTGCTCGAAACCCTCGATGTCGGCAAGCCGATACGCGATTCCCTCACTTCGGACGTTCCTTCGGCAGCCGATTGCATTGCCTACTACGGCGAGTTTGCGGACAAGCTGTACGATGAGGTCGCCCCGACCGGACGCAACGATCTGGCGCTGGTCCGCCGCGAGCCCCTCGGCGTGGTTGCGGCAATCGTGCCGTGGAACTATCCGCTGATCATCACGGCCTGGAAGGTCGGTCCGGCACTGCTGACCGGCAATTCCCTGGTGCTCAAGCCGGCCGAGCAGTCGCCGCTGACGGCGCTGCGCTTGGGCGAACTGGCCCTGCAGGCCGGGATACCCCCCGGAGTATTGAACGTGGTGCCGGGTTTCGGCGAAGAGGCCGGCAAGGCACTGGCGCTCCATCCGGACGTGGACATGGTCACCTTTACCGGTTCGACCGAAGTTGGCAAATTGATGCTGCGCTACGCGGGGGAATCAAATCTCAAACGCGTGGCGCTGGAACTGGGCGGCAAGAGCCCGCAGATCGTATTGCGGGATGCCGACCTGGGCGCGGCGGCCAGCGACATCGCCTGGGGCATTTTTTACAATCAGGGCGAGACCTGCAATGCCGGCTCGCGCGTGATCTGCGAAGCGGGCATCAAGAACGAACTGCTGGCCGAGATCAAACGCGTCGCGGCCACCATCACCCTCGGTCACCCGCTGGATGCCGCCACCTGCATGGGTGCGTTGATCGATCAAGGACACATGCAACGTGTGCTCGGCTACATCGACGGCGGGGTCGCAGCCGGCGCCGAGCTGACTCTCGGCGGTCGCCAGATCTTCAAGGAGAGTGGCGGATTTTATGTTGAGGCCACCATACTCGATGCGGTGCGCCCCGAGATGCGCGTGGCGCGCGAGGAAATCTTTGGCCCGGTACTGACGGTCACCGCCGTGCAGGACGAGAGCGAAGCGCTGCGCGTCGCCAATGACACCGTCTATGGTTTGGCGGCCGCGGTCTGGACGCGCGACATCGACAAGGCGCACCGGCTCTCAAATGCTCTGCGCGCGGGTACCGTCTGGGTAAACACGTATTTTCGCTCCAGCATGGCAACGCCCTTCGGAGGCTTCAAGCAGTCCGGCTTCGGGCGCGACCGCTCGCCCCACGCGATCGACAAATACACCGACCTGAAGACGATCTGGACAACCTACCGGTGAACGCCCTCCCCCTGCCCGCCGCCGGCGCGGTGCCGGCGCACCGGATCCGCTCGGTCGAGGTGTCCCACCACCGCATTGCCTGCGCGCCGCCGTTCCATGCCAGTTGGGACACCAAGCCCCGAGAGCACTTCGATGCCACCATCGTGCGCGTCGCGACGGACACGGGCCTGATCGGCTGGGGGTCGGGCGATTTGATGCTGGGATTTTCAGGTCACGAGTCGTTGTTTGTCGGCTGGGACCCGTTGCAGATCGAGCGCCACTATCGGGTGCTTTCGCATCTCGATTTCCACTACGGCCGATGCTGGCCGCTCGATTTGGCGCTTTGGGACTTGATCGGAAAAATTACCGCCCAGCCGTGCTGGAAGCTGCTCGGCGGCCTCTCGCACCGGGTGCGCGCCTACGCGTCCTCCGGCACGCTGCGGGACGCAACGGCGATGGCCGAGGTCGCGGAGAAGTATCTGGCGCTCGGTTTCCCGGCCATGAAATTGCGCTTCCACCGCGGCGATTGGCGCGAGGACATCCGGGCGCTCGAGGCCGTGCGCTCGCGCGTGGGCGCGAAGCTCGAGCTGATGGTCGACTGCAACCAGGGCTGGCGCCTTCCTTGGGATACCGAGGCGCCCTGGACCCTCAAGGACGCGCTCGCCGTGGCCAGGGAATTGGAGCGACTTGACGTGTACTGGATGGAGGAGCCGCTGCATCGCTCCGACCGTGCGGGGATGCGGGATCTGCGACAGGCCACATCGGTACGCATTGCGGCGGGCGAGATGACCCGGCAGTTGCACGAATTTCGCGACTTGATCGCCGAGCACTGCGTCGACGTGCTCCAGCCCGATGTGGCTTTGGTGGGTGGCCTCACCGGATTACGTCGCGTCGCGATCATGGCGCAGGAGCACGGCGTCATCTTCACGCCGCACACCTGGACCAACGGCATGGGCGTCACGGCCAACGCGCACCTGGCGGCCGGGCTGGCGGACTCGCCCTACCTTGAATTTCCATTTGACCCGCCGGAATGGAATCTGCAGCGGCGCGATTTCATGCTGCGTGAGCCGTTGCGCGTCGATCCGCAGGGCTGGATCAATCTCAGCGACGCGCCGGGCCTGGGCTATGAACTCGACGCCGCGGTGCTCAAGGACACTAGGCTCGGGTAGCGCCCGGGGCCAGAGTCGGGGGCTCGAGTCCCCGATCGGCACGTTCCGCGGCAGCCCACTCGGCCTTGATGTCCAGCGAGCGGCAGCACCACAAGTACACCATCGAAGACACGGGCAAACCCACCAACATCGCCAGGTCCGCACCCCCCAGAGCCTTGGCGACCGGGCCGGTATAAAGCCCGGTACTGAAAAACGGGATCATGGCCGCGAATCCGCAGCCGTAGGCCAGTAATCCACGCCAGCTCCAGCGCCCATAGATTCCGTGCGGATTGAAGATCTCGCGCACCGAATAGTGGCACTTGCGCACCCAGTAGAAGTCCACCAGATTGATCGCGGTCCAGGGCGTAAAAAGATAGAGCAGTATGTTCAGCAGGTCGGCGAACCGGTTGACAAAATCCTTGGACGCCGCCAACGCCATGCCGATCGACACTGCGGCCGCAATCAGCAGCGTCACCACGCGCCCCTTGGCACCGGCATGTTGCGGCTTGAAGCAATCGGCCACGCTCAACAACGTCAGCGAAGCGCCATAGAAGTTGAGCGCCGAAATTGACACCAGTCCGAGCAAACCGCCCGCCAGCAGCAGCCACCCGAAGCCCGGCACCAGAGCGTCGGCGGCCTGTTGCACGGCACCGGCCACGTCGGCGTGCGGGTTGACGGCCGCTGCAAAGGTCCCCACCAGCATCATCCACACACCGCCGATAAAAGCGCCCACGTACGTCCACAGGAATGACTCGCTCACACCCACATCGGGTGGCAGGTAACGCGAGTAGTCACTGACGTATATCGACCAGCTGAGCTGGTAGGCGGCGGCGGCGAAGAACGGCACCAGGAACGGAATCGCCCTGAATTGGCCAAGGATCAGCAATGTCGGGGCCACTGGAATGACCACCAGCACGCCGAGCGTGAACACGCCGAGCAGCGCCAGCATCAGGTAGGCGAATACCCGCTGCAGCCGGTGGATCCAGTCATAGCCTACGGCGGCTATCACGAGCGCAAAAAAATTAAACCACAGGATGATGGCGGTGTTGCTGGCGGTGTGCCGGCCCATGAGATGGTGCACGGCTTGAGCGCCGAGCACCCCGTTAAAGGCGTTGTAGCCGATGTAGGCGATCATGGCCACGACCCAGACCAGCAACGCGCCCATATACCCGAACTGCGGGCGCGATTGGATCAGCTGCGGCAAACCGAGCTGCGGTCCCTGAGTGGAATGAAACGCCATGAAGAAGGTGCCCAGGGCGCAGCCGCCGATCACCGCGATCGCGGTCCAGAGCATCGTCCCGCCGAGCGCGATGCCTATGACGCCGACGGCCAGCGTCGCGAGGTTCGCGTCCCCCGAGAACCACACCGGCCACAGGTCGCGCACCTTGCCGTGGCGTTCGGCGCGCGGCACGTAGTCAATCGAGTGCACTTCAATAATTGGTCGATGCGCCAAGTAACCCCCGAACGGCGAACGTGCTGTGGTCCCAAGTCAGTATAGGCGGCGCTGCGGCGGCGCGCGGTCCCCTCGGGCCCACCTCGTGCAGGCCGAAGTGCCGACTATAGATAATGAGTATTCAATATGTTAAAGCAGTAACCTATCCTAAAATCCGCACTACGCGCGTAGTCGCAGACCCTTCGGATCGTACAGCGGCGCAAGCCTGACGCACGCCGCTCGCGACTCGCCCAGAATATCGATCTCGAGCGCCTCGCCTTCGCGCGCGAGATTGGCGGGCACGTATCCGGCGGCAAGACTCTTGTCGATGCAATGGCCGTAGGCGCCGGAGGTCACATAGCCGACTGCAGTCCCTTCCTTGAGGATCGACTCGTAGCCCACGACGTCGGCATCGCCGGCGTCCACTTCCAAGACCACGAAGCGGCGTCGCGGGCCCGCGGCCCGCTCGGCGAAGGCCGCGGAGCGGCCGATATACTCGGCCTTGCCAAAGTCGATGAAACGATCGAGACCGGTTTCGGCGGCGGTATAGTCCGGCCGGAAATCCTTGTTGAAGGACCCGTACGCTTTTTCCAGGCGCAGCGAGGAAAGCGCACGGCCGCCAAAATGAATCAAGCCAAGCCCGGCGCCGGCCTCGAGCAGCTCTTCGTACAGCGTGAGAAAATAATCCGGCGTCGTCCATAGCTCGTAACCGAGCTCCCCCGTAAATCCCGCGCGCGTCAGGATGGTCGGCGCCAAGCCCACGGCGGTCTCCTTGACGTCGAAAAGCCGGAAGGCCGATGGCGCAATGTCGTCGCGAACCAAAGGCTGCAGCAGTTCCCGCGAGCGCGGCCCGGCGATGGATAAGCCGACCAGCGTCGAGGCGGCCGAACGCAGCGACACGTCGGGTGGTACGCCGTTCGCCTGCCACCAACGCATGTGGAATTCCTCCGCAAATCCCGATCCCACAATCATGAATCGCTCGGGATCGAGGCAGGCAATCGAAAGGTCGCCCATGATCCGGCCGGCCGGGTTCAACATCGGCGCGAGCGCGAGCCGTCCTGGGGTCGGAATGCGCGAAGCAAACACGCCATCGAGCCAGGCGCGCGCACCGCGGCCGGTAACTTCGTATTTTCCGTAATTGCTGGTTTCATACAGGCCAACGGCGGCGCGCACGCCCCGGCACTCGGCCTTGACGATTTCGAAGGCTTCCGAGCGCCGGTAGGTCGGTGTTTCAGTCGGCGCCACACCGCGCGGCGCGAACCACAGCGCCTGCTCCAGACCGAAATTCGCACCCATCACCGCGCCGGCCGCGAGCAGCCGATCGTAGATCGGGGAACGACGCACCGGACGCGCGGCCGGTAATTCCTCGTTGGGGTAAGCCAGGCGAAAGCGCCGGGCGTAGTTTTCAGGCACCTTGAGCGCGGTGTACTTCGGGGTCGCAAACGCGCCGAAGCGCGCGACGTCCATGGAGATGATGTCCTGGCCCGGGTCGTTTTCAGCCATCCAGCGCGACAGCACCAGTCCTATCCCGCCGCCCTGGCTGAATCCGGCCATGACGGCGCAGGCGACCCAATAATTCCGGAGTCCACGCACCGGACCGACCAGCGGGTTGCCGTCGGGCGCAAACGTGAACGGCCCATTGATGGCCTTGCGGATGCCGGCACGACCGAGGGCCGGAAAGTGCCGGAACCCGACTTCGAACTGGGGGGCGAGCCGTTCAAAATCGTCCGCCAGCAACTGCATGGAGAAATCATCCGGTGTCCTGAGCGGCGCCCAGACGATTCCGTGCGGTTCGTAGGTGCCGATCAGTGCGCCGCCGCGCTCCTGACGCATGTAAATCTCGCCCGCGTAGTCGGTGGTGTTGACGATCTCGCGTTCCCGGCCCTGCAGCTCGGGAATGTCTTCGGTCAGCAGATAGTGGTGTTCCATGGCCAGCACAGGCAGTTCAATGCCGACCATATGGCCCACTTCGCGAGCCCACAGGCCGGCGCAGTTGACCACGTGTTCAGCGTGCACCGTGCCCTTGTCCGTCACAACGTCCCACGAACCGTCATGCCGCGGTTGCAACGACAGTACGCGCGTGTGGCGTTCCACCGACGCGCCGAGCAGGCGCGCCGCCTTGACGTAAGCCTGGGTGGTGCCGGACGGATCGCAGTGACCGCCGTCGGCGCGCCACAGCGCCCCAATAAAATAACGGGCGTCGATCAGTGGATTGAGCCGCTGCGCTTCCTCGAGGGAGATCATCGCCGTTTCCATGCCCAGGTAGCGGGCGCGTGAGCAGATCAGCTTGAGGCTGTCGAGCTCACCCGGGGTCGCCGCCAGCATCAAGCCGCCGTTGGCGTGCAGTCCGCAGGACTGGCCGGACATGGCCTCGATCTCGCGATACAGGTCGATGGTGTATTTCTGCAATCGCGAGATATTGGCCTCGCCGTTGAACGTGTGCATGCCGCCGGCCGCGTGCCAGGTCGAACCCGAGGTCAGTTCGCTCTTTTCCAGCAGCAGCGTGTCGGTCCAGCCGATCTTGGCCAGATGAAAGAGTGTGCTGGCGCCGACCACCCCGCCACCGATGACCACCGCCCTTGCGGAATTTCTCACTAGCCGCTCCCTCCGAACATTTCGACCGCCGCGCGCGCGGCTTGGGGCATCAGTCCGCACAGTCTCGCACTGCCAATGAGCCATTCGCGAAAATGACGGGCCGTGGTCGAGGGCGTGAGCAGCAGCAGGCCGCTGGGTATCGCGGCGATGACCACGCTGACCTGCGCCATGAGGGTGGTGACGGCCCGCCCGGTGGGCAAGGCGGCCTCATGCAGGTCCACCCGGCAGGACCGCGCCAGCAGCTCGCGCGCCCCGGGTCCCGCCAAGTGCAGCACGGCCAGGGCAGAGGACAGGTCCACGGCAACGCCGACTCCCAGGCATGCGGTGTGCCATTGCGCCGCGCGCGCCCCCGCCACTGTCGCAGCCTGCAACACCAACCAACGTTCTGGCCGCACGCTCATCGTCAGCCATCGGCCGGTAGCGACGACGCGACCGAATCCGGGCAAGCTGAGGCCGCGAGTTGCGGCGATGCCCTCGATCTCCCGAACGCACCCACGCTGCGCGGCAATCTCGACCACGTCCGATCGGTAATCGCTCAGTTGCACGCCGGTCTCGGCCGCCGTGCCCGGGCTGGCCTCATGCACGGACACGTTGGTTCTCCGGATCAAACATGTGCGGACTCACGATCTGGACTTCCGTCTGCTCCTGGTGTGCGGGCGAGGCCGCGACCAACTGCTGGCCGTGGCGCGCCCGCCCCGCCGCGAGCAGAGCGAGCCCCACCCAGCCGTCAAGGGCTGCCGATGGGGTCGCGGAAGTGAGGTAACCGAGGCTCTCGTGGCCGGCCCCTGGCCGAATCAGCTGCGCCCCGTTGCGCAGTCGCCGGGTGGCGTCGAGCGGGCGCACGCCGACCAGCTGCAGGCGATCCGGTGCGCTAAGCCCGGGACGCCGCGAGAGCGCGCGGCCCACGAAATCTCCGTGTTTCTTCAACAGACGGTACATCCCCAGGTCGTCGGCGCTGGTATTGCCGTTGAGCTCGGCACCCGTGACGTGGCCTTTCTCAATGCGCAGGGTATTCAAAGCGTCCAGACCGTAGGGCACGATGCCATAGCGCGTCCCCGCATCGAGTAACGCGGTCCAAGCAACTCGTGCGTATTGCGCGGGCACCGCCAACTCGTAGGCGAGCTCGCCCGAGAACGAGATGCGGTATACGCGGCCGGCGATGCCGGCGACCTGCGCGGCGGCCGCGGACATGAAGGGAAACGCCTCATTGCCCAGGTCGAGCCCGGTCACCACGGCGGCCACCACTTCGCGCGAGCATGGACCGGCGACGGCAAATTGCGCCCACTGGTCAGTGACGTCGGTCAACAGCACCTCAAGGTCCGGACACACGGCCTGCAAGTGAAATTCCAGGTGCTCGAGCACCACGGCGCTGTTCGCGGTCGTGGTGGTGATCAGGAAGTGCTCCGCTCCCAGTCTCGAGGTCGTGCCATCATCGAGCAGCATGCCGTCCTCGCGCAGCATAATGCCGTAACGCGCGCCGCCGATCCGCAAGCTGGAAAACGTATTCGCATATACGAAATCAAGGAATTTCCCTGCGCCGCTGCCCTGCACGTCTATCTTGCCCAGTGTCGACAGATCGGTAAGGCCGACCGAGGTGCGCACCGCGCGCGCTTCCCTGAGCACGGATTCCCAGCCCGGCTGCTGTGAGTACACCAGCGGCCGCAGCCACAGACCGATGTTCGCAAACGTAGCGCCCGAGGCTTCGTGCCAATCGTGCAGCGGCAGGCGCCGCTTGGGCTTGAAGTGCGCGCCGGCTTCTGCGCCCGCCAGTGCGGCAAACGGTACCGGTTGCAGGAACGGCCGCGGTTTCGCCTGCCCAACCTCGGCCACGCTGAGTCCGCGGGCGTGTGCCAGGACCGCGCTGCCGACCAGGCCGCCGATGCGTCCCTGGTCGGTGGCCATGCCATGCGTCGTATAGCGCTTCATGTGTTCGACGTGCTCGTAACCCTCGCGCGCAGCAAGGCGTACGTCTTCGCAGGTCACGTCGTTTTGCAGGTCAACGAACGATTTGCCGCGGCCGGGCACTTCCCACACCGCACTGATCAGGGCATGGTTCCCATCGGGCGGGAATGGCGGCGAGTCGGCGGCTGCGCCGCCCAGTTCGGTTCCGAGTTGCGCTGCGACGTTGCGGGCCGCCAACTCCCCATCGCGAGCCGCCGCCGCCAGTCCAAACACCCCGCGGGCCGCGCCGGCCACCTGAGCAGAGCCGGGTGGGAGCGCGGCCACGAAGGCCGCAATTTCCTCGCGCCATTGCAAATCGGCGCGCAGCTGGCTGGCGAGCGAGATGTTCGGAGTGTATCCGCCGGACATCAGCAGACAATCGGCCTCGAGCTTGCGAGCCGCGCGACCGTCGCGGTGAGCAACGCGCACCGAGCGCACCGCGCCGCGGCCGCGCACCGCTTCGACCGTCGCCCCGGTGATGACCTCGACGCCGAGTGCGCGCGCGCGCTCCGCGCCCGGGCTCGCCGCGCGAACATCGACGACCGCGCGGCTGGTAATTCCGGCCGCGGCATAGGCGTACACGGCTTCGTAGCCCTCGTCGGTATTGAGAAAAAACACCGGACGGCGGCCCACTGCGACGCCGTAGCGCCGCAGGAATTTGTGCGCGGCCCCGGCGAGCATGACGCCAGGGACGTCATTGCCCGCAAAGGCGATCAGGCGTTCGGTTGCCCCGGTGGCCAGAATCGCTGCCCGGGCATGCACGACCCGCAGGCGCTCGCACAATCCGCCCGCGCGGGCAGCCTCCGCCGGCGTGAGGGTCTGGAGTGCCCCATATACGCCGTGGCCATACGCACCGATCACGGCGGTGCGCGTGAGACAACGCACGCTGCCCAGGGCGCCGAGTGTTTTGCAGGCGGCCTCGCGCCACGCAGTCCAGCGATCGTCGAGAAGCGAGCCCCCGCCCAGCACGGCGTCTTCGTCGACCAGCAGGACGCGCAGTCCGCGCAGGCCTAAGCGTTGCGCCGCCGCCAGGCCGGCCGCGCCTGCCCCTACTACCAGCACGTCGAGGTGATCGTGCACGGTCTCGGCCGGTGCCTGCGGCGCGTTCGCGCCGGCACGGAGTCGCCCCAAGCCCGCGGCGTGGCGCAGCAGGGGCTCATAGATGAGTTCCCAAAACCTCCCCGGCGCCATGAAGGTTTTGTAGTAGAAACCGGCCGGCAGGAAGCGGGCCAACAGGTCGTTGATCGCCAGGGCGTCAAAGCGCAGCGAGGGCCAGCGATTCTGGCTTTCGACCTCGAGCCCCTCGCGCAGTTCGAGCGTGGTGGCGAGCCGATTAGGCTCGCGGCCGTTGGGCCCGAGAACGTCCACCAGGGCGCAGGGCTCCTCCGGTCCGCTCGTCACGATGCCGCGCGGGCGATGGATATTTCAGGCTGCGCCCGACAATGCGCTCGCCGTTGGCGAGCAACGCCGAGGCCAGCGTATCGCCGGCCAAGCCGCGCATACGACGGCCGTCAAAGCGGAATTCGACCGGCTTGTGGGAATCGGTCAGCAGCCCTTGCCCGATGCGTGCCGGCCCCCACATCAGCCGGTCACCGCGCGAATCTCGTGAGTGAGCGTGTGGCGGGCCACCTTGAGTAGCTTGCGGCAACCACCCACGTGCAGCCACCACTCCAGGTGCCAGTCGCAGCCGTTCTCGCGCTCATACACGTAGCTCGCGAACGCCGCCATGGGTGCGTCGCCGGTCGGACGCGAGCCGGAGGCGTCGCCGCGGTAGCGAAATTCCACTTCGTCGCGCACACCGCACCACGGACAGGAAATACGCAACATGATTTCAGGGATGTGGGTCAGTGCGCATAGGGGTACGGGCCAATGCCGCGCTCGTCGACCGTCCGGCCCGCGGCAAAGCGGCCCAGATCGAGGTGCGCGGCCAACGGATGGGATACGCCGTGCGCGATGAGGTGCGCGGTGCACATGCCGCCCGCGGGAATGGCCTTGAAGCCCCCGTAGCACCAACCGCCGTTGAGGATCAGGCCGTCGAGCGGCGTCTTGGAAATGATGGGTGAGCCGTCCATCGACATGTCCATCACACCGCCCCATTGCCGCAAAACCCGGAGCCGAGCGAGAGCGGGCATGACGGTAATGCCCGCTGCGGCGACGTCTTCGGCGGTGTACAACGAGCCGCGCTGGCCGTAGCTGTTGTAGCCGTCGATGCCGCCGCCGAACACCAGTCCGCCTTTGTCCGACTGGCTGACGTAAAAATGTCCCGCCCCATAGGTGAGGACCACGTCAAGGATGGGCTTGATGCTCTCGGTGACAAAGGCCTGCAGCACGTGAGTCTCGATAGGCAGGCGCAGGTCCACCATCGACGCCAGGCGCGAGGAGTGGCCGGCCACGGCCAGACACACGAGGTCGGCGGCGATATGGCCGCGGGTGGTGTCAACGCCCGTGACACGCTGGCCGGTCCTGCGGATTCCGGAAACCTCGCAGTGCTCGATGATGTCGACGCCCGCGCGGGAAGCCGCACGCGCGTAACCCCAGGCGACCGCATCATGGCGCACGGTGCCGCCGCGCCGCTGCAGGAATCCGCCGAGCACCGGGAAGCGGCCATTATCGAGATCGATCAGCGGCACCAGTTTCTTGACGGCACTGCGACTCAATGCCTCGGCGTCCACCCCCAACACCCGCATGGCGTTGGCACGGCGCGTGAACAGGTCGCGCTGGGCCTCGCTGTGAAACAAATTGAGGGTGCCGCGCTGGCTGACCATGGTATTGAAATTCAGGGTGCGCTCCATGCGCTCCCACAGCTGCAGCGAGTAGTCGAAAAAGCGAATGTTGTCCGGATGGAAGTAATTCGATCGGATCAGCGTCGTGTTGCGCCCCACATTGCCCAGCCCGATCGGACCCTTTTCAAGCACCGCCACATCGGTGATGCCAAAGGCGCTCGCCAGGTAGTAGGCGGTGGCCAGGCCGTGCCCGCCGCCGCCGACGATCACCACCTGATAGCGTGGCCGCGGCACCGCCTTGGCCCAGGCGCGCGGCCAGCCGCGTTGCCCCCTGAGGCCCTCGAGCAATAAGCGCAGGCCAGAGTAGCGCCCGCCGCCGTGTCGCACGCCCGGAGCGGACTGCGGGTGGATTGCTGGCGACGCCTTCATTGGTGCCGCGCATAGTAACGCAAGCGGGCCGCGTGGCGGGACTTGACGCGCTCGCCCATAAGCGACAATTTGCGCGTGAGGGAGGAAGATTGAGCAAGATTCTAAAGTCGCTGTGCGCCGGCATGGTGTGGACGGCGCTCTGCTCAGCCCCGCTGCACGCCGCGGTCGTGGTCTCCTCGAAGTTGTCGAGCGAGTCGGTAATGATCGGCCAGATGATGCGGCTGCTGCTCAATGCCCACGGGATCGCGACCGTGGACCGCACCACGCTGGGAGCAACCCCCGTGGTGCGAAAGGCGCTGATCGCGGGTGAGATCGATATCTATATCGAATACACCGGCAACGCGGGATTTTTCTTCAATCGCGCCTCCGATCCGGCCTGGAAGGACTGGCGGCGGGGTTATGAGCTCGGCGCGAAACTCGATTATGCCGCCAACCGCATTGTCTGGCTCACACCCGCCAATGCCAGCAACTCCTGGGCGCTAGCGGTGCGCGAGGACGTCGCCGCGGCCAATCGCCTGCACACGATGAGTGATTTCGCGCGCTGGGTCGGCTCGGGGGGCCAGGCCGTGCTCGCCTGTTCGGCGGAATTCGCCAACGCCGGCACTTTGCGCTCGCTCGAGCAGACCTACGGCTTTAAGTTGCGCCCCGACCAGCTCATCGTGCTCGCCGGCGGGGAAACCTCGGCCACGATCGGCGCGGCCGCCGCACGCACCAACGGGGTCAACACCGCCATGGTCTACGGCACCGACGGCGGTATCGTTGCGGCGAATCTGCGGATCTTGCAGGATGATCGCCATGATCAGCCTGTCTATGCGCCGGTCCCCACCATCCGCGAGTCCGCCCTCAAGGCCCAGCCGCAGATTGCGCGCCTGCTGCAGCCACTGATGGCGAGCTTTGATACGGCGACCCTGCAGCGACTGAACGCTCGTGTCCAAGTGGACGGGGAGTCGGCCGAATCCGTCGCCGCCGACTACCTGCGAGCGAAAGGCCTCATGCCGTGAGGCCGCTCGTGTCAGCGCCGATCGACCGGTTGGGCGCCCTGCTGGCGAGCTTCGCCGCCGCGGCGCTGCTGTTCCTGCCCTTTGTGGTCCAAAAGGCCAATCGCATCGTGCCCGGGACCCCACGCGGCCTGCTGGACGTCCTGCCAGCGACGACGGCGGTACTGGTGATTGCGGCCGTGGTCATCGCGGCCGCGGTGGCGATTCGCGTAGCCAATCCCTACGCGCGCCTTGCCACCGCACTGCTGGGCGTGGTCGCCGTGAGCCTCGCCGTGGCGGCCGCCGGTCACGCGCTCACGCCGGCAGGCAACAAGGTGGTGCGTGTCGCTCCCGGCTCCGGATTCTGGCTGCTGCTGTGCAGCCTGGCTCTGATGGTCACTGATGCGATCACGAGGTTGCGACCCCGCCCTCTGGTGCGGGTGCTCGCGCTGCTGCTGTTCCTCGGGATCACCACCCTCAGTCTCGCCCACGGCACCTTTGACCAGCTCTCGATCATGCGCGAATACGCGGTGAATGCCGTGCGCTTTGCCCACGAGCTCCAGCAGCATCTGTGGCTGGCTGTGGGCTCGCTCGGGGCCGCGCTGATTGTGGCGCTGCCGCTCGGGGTGCTCTGCCACCGGGTGCCGCGATTGCGCGCTGGCGTGCTGGGCGCCTTGAATCTGATCCAGACCGTTCCGGCCATCGCGCTGTTCGGCATCCTGATGGCGCCCCTGGCGGCGCTGGCCGCGGCGGTGCCGCTGGCCGCGGCGCTCGGCATCCGCGGCATCGGTACCGCGCCGGCGCTGATCGCGCTGTTTCTTTACTCGTTGTTGCCGGTGGTGGCCAATACCGTCCTGGGCCTGCAGCGCGTCTCGCCAGCCGCGGTGGAAGCGGCCCGCGGCATGGGCATGACGCGCAGGCAGATCTTAGGGGTCATCGAAATACCCCTCGCCTTGCCCGTGATCATCACCGGAATCCGCATAGTGCTGGTGCAGAACATCGGCCTAGTGGCCATTGCGGCGCTGATTGGGGCGGGTGGACTGGGGACCTTCATTTTCCAGGGCATCGGCCAGACCGCCATCGACCTGGTGCTGCTCGGCGCCCTCCCGACCGTGGCGCTGGCATTCTCGGCCGCGGTGCTGCTCGATGCGCTGGTCGAGGCGATGGACCGGACCCGAGCATGATCCAGGTAGAGAATCTCAGCAAACAATACGGCCCGACGCCGGTGGTCGATGGCGTGTCGATGATGATCGAGCCGCGCTCGATCACCGTCGTCGTCGGTACCTCGGGCTCGGGCAAGTCGACCTTGCTGCGCATGATCAACCGACTGGTCGAGCCCACGAGCGGGCGAGTACTGATCGACGGCAACGACACCGCCGCGGAACCGGCGCACTTGCTGCGGCGGCGCATCGGGTATGTCATCCAGGGAAACGGGCTGTTCCCGCACCGTACGGTGGCGGAGAACATCGCGACTGTCCCTCAGCTGCTGCAGTGGGCGCCGGCGCGGATACGCGCCCGGGTCGACGAACTGCTCTCGGTGTTCCAGCTCGAGCCGGCCAGTTACGCACACAAGTTCCCGCATCAGCTCTCGGGGGGCCAGCAACAGCGCGTCGGGGTCGCGCGGGCCCTGGCTGCCGAGCCCAACGTGCTGCTGATGGACGAGCCCTTTGGCGCGCTTGATCCCATCATTCGGGGCAAGGCGCAAGAGGACCTGCTGGACATCCAGCGCCGCTTCGGCACCACCATCGTGCTGGTCACTCACGACATGGATGAAGCTTTTCGGCTCGGTGACCGCATCGCGGTCATGAGCCAGGGCCGGGTGCTTCAGTACGATCGCCCGGCAAAGCTGCTCACCGATCCGGCCGACCCGTTCGTGGCGCGCATGACCGGCAGTGCCGATCGCGCCCTGAAGCTGCTGTCGCTGATGACCGCGGGCGAGGCGGCCGTGGTCGGAGCCACCGGCGCGGTGCCGATCCCGGCGAGCGTGTCGCTGCGCGATGCCTTGTCCGAACTGGTCTGGCGCGGCGCGGATTCCGCCACGGTCATCGACGCCGAAGGCCGAGCCTGCGGGGCTCTGAGCATGGCCACGATACTCGCGCTCGGACGCTCGCACTGATGCCGCGCGGCGCCACGATACTGCGCCTGTCCGCCCTCGCCCTGTTGTTGACCTTCCTGGTCGCCCCGGCGCATTTCGCCCCTTTGTTTGAGCCGCTGACTCAATACGGTGCGCCGCCCATCTACGATCAGGGTGACCTGCTGACCCTGACCCTCGCGCACCTCGGTACCGTCATCGCCGCCGCCGCGGCCAGCACAGTGGTCGCCGTGGCCCTGGGTATTGGCGTGACGCGCGCCAGCGGCGCTGAATTCCTGCCCCTGTCGCGCACCCTCGTGAACGTCGGCCAGACCTTCCCGCCGGTGGCCGTGCTGGCGGTCGCCGTGCCGCTGGTCGGGTTTGGCGAAAAACCCACCTTGATTGCCTTGTTTGCTTATGGGTTATTGCCCATTTTTGAAAACACCATCGTCGGACTGAAGTCCTGCCCGCCGGCGCTGCTGGAAGCGGCCAGCGGCATGGGCATGAGCGCCTGGCAACGGCTCCGCTCCGTGGAACTGCCGCTGGCGATGCCCATGATCCTGGAGGGCGTGCGCCTTTCGCTGGTGATCAACGTGGGTACGGCGACCATCGGATCCACGGTTGCGGCCAAGGGTTTGGGCGAGGTCATCATCGCCGGATTGCTGTCCAACAACACGGCGTTCATCTTGCAGGGCGGCCTGGTGACCGGCCTTATGGCCATTCTGCTCTACGATTCGATGGCCACGATCGAACGGCGCTACTTCCGGGCCTTCCAGATCGATTAACCGCCGCATTACGTTAAAGATAAGGAGACGCGCCGCACGGTCGGACCCCTTGTGCGCGGGTATAATGTAGGACTAGGATCTACAGACGTGTAGGATCAAGCTGATCCGAAGTGTAAGCCCAAGGTGATTAAGACGACCGGCGAAAGAACCAGCAAGACCGCAGCCGTGGAATTCCCGACATTGCTGCTGGTCATCGCCACCTACGGTGGCTGGATCGCCATTACCCTGGCCTATGGCCACTGGCCGTTGATTTTCGTCGCACCCATCGGCGCTCTGCTGGTGACTTTCCACGGTTCATTGCAACACGAAATCGTGCATGGCCACCCGACACGATGGCCCGCAGTGAATCGGCTGATGGCGATGGTGCCCCTGACACTGTGGCTGCCCTTCGCGCGTTACCGGCAGAGTCACCTGCAGCACCATCGCGACGATCGCCTCACCGATCCCTTCGACGATCCGGAATCCTATTATTGGGCGCCTGAGGAGTTGGCAGAATTTAGCCCCCCAACCCGCGCCTTGCTGCTGATCAACCAAACACTGGCCGGCCGGATGATTGTTGGTCCGCTGTGGACCATCGGCCGATTCTTTCGCCACGAGTTGCGGTCGCTGCTCCGGAACAAATCGAACGTGCGCCGGGTGTGGCTTGAGCATGTGCTGTGGTGCGTTCCGGTGGTGCTGTGGCTGAAGTTCGTGTGTGGGATGCCGCTGTGGGTCTATGGGCTGACGATGGTTCTGCCGGCCACGGCAATCGTATTGATCCGATCCTTCGCCGAACATCGGGCGCACCCGGGCGTGCGTGAACGCATCGCGATCGTCGAGCGTTCCTGGTTCCTTGGTCCGCTGTTCCTGTTTAACAATCTGCACTCGCTTCATCACGAGGCGCCAAGTGTTCCCTGGTATCGCTACAACGCCCGCTATCGCCTGATTCGCGAGCGCCTGGTCGCCGAGAATGGCGGGCTCGTTTACGTGACGTACTTTGACGTGGCGCGCCGCTTTCTGCTCACGCCGCACGATGAGCTCCAGCACCCGACACCCCGGATCCGAGTCCCTCAAGCGGGCTGATCGTACCCGGCCGCCCTGGCCTCTGCGTCCCAGTCGAGCAGTACCGAATACGTGCCCTCGGTGACGGCGGCAAAGCCCTCAAGTAGCAGCAGCTCCCCGTACGGAGCGAACCAAGACTGATCGGCGGCCCCCAGCAATGCGGCGCGCAGCCGCTCCACGGTCTCGTGCGGGACGTTCGGACTCGCGACCAGGGCGGGCATCGGCGCGATGGACGTGGACGCCAGCACGCGAATGCCCGCGCTAAGCGACGGTGCGTGACGGGCAATCAACGCATGCCAATAGGCATCGAGCGGCCCGACGTCGATGCGTCCGCTGCGCACGCTGTCGAGCACATTGCGCGCGGTAATGAGATTGCCGAGCATCTCGCGGTACAAGACGGGCCGCCCTGGTGTGCGGTAGCCCAGCAAGTGGTGGCGGAAGGCGTTGAACCCCGAATGGGAGTGCGCCACGGTGTAGCCGGCACGGCCGCCAAAGGTCTCTTCAAGACTCCGGTACGGGCTGTCCTGGCGGACGATAAGATCCGTGCGGTACACCGCACGACCCTGCGCCCAGGCCGCCCTTGGCCTCGGGGCGGCGATCGGCGCGACCGGTGCAAGTCGCAGCGCGATCGGGTAACCGCACATGAACACCAGGCCCAGATCCGAGCGCGCCCAGAGCGCCTCGAGCGGCTGCGGTGCGGGGTATGGCAGGTAACGGAGCGGCTACGCCGGCGTCGTCCGCCACATGCCCCAGCAACTCCTGCCAGCCGCGTTCGACTTCGGGGGTCACCGCGTACATGCGGGCATTCATGATCAACGGGATCATCGGTCGTAAAGGCGCGAGTCGTCAGCCGTCGCGCCCGATCTCGGCGGTGCGGCGCGCGATGTACGCCTCGAGGGCTTCCTTCACCGCGGGATCGAGCGGCGGAGCGACGTATTCGGCCAGCAGCTTCTTCCACAGTCCGGTCGCCCGTTGGGTCGCGTTGCGGGAGCCCGCGTCGGTCCAGTTTTCGAAGTTCGACCAGTCGGACAACAGCGGCCGAAAAAAAGCGGTCTCGTAGCGGGCCAGGGTATGCGCCGAGCCGAAAAAGTGCCCCCCGACCGGGACCTCCTTGATGGCCTCGACCCCCAGGTCGTCGTCGTTGAACTGAACCGGCTTGAGAATCGCGGCCCAGTTGCGCAACAGTTCGGCGTCGATCACCACTTTCTCGAGCGAAGCGGTCAGTCCACCCTCCAGCCAGCCGCAGGCATGATTGATCAGGTGGCTGTGGCTGAGAATCGCCGCCTGCAGCGAGAAGGCGGTCTCATAGGTGGACTGGGCGTCCACGGCAGGTGAGGCGTTGACCGCGCTGCTGCGCACCGGGAGCTTGAGCCGGCGTGCGATCTGCGCGCTGGCAATTACCGCGTGCACGTACTCGGGCGTGCCAAAGGCTGGCGAACCGGTGCGCATGTCCACATTGGAGGTAAAGCCCCCCATGACGCAGGGTGCCCCGGGCCGCACCAGCTGCAACAGCGTGACCACGCCGAGGGCCTCGGCGGTCTGCTGGACCAGCGCGCCGGCCAGCGTGATCGGCGCCATCGCCCCCATGAGCGTAAAGGGCGTGATGACGACGCATTGCCCGTGGCGGGCCAGCACCATGATGCAATCGAGGATCTCGGCGTCCACCCGCCGCGGAGAGTTGACGTTCGTGACCGTCAGCAGCGTGGGCCGCGTCGCCAGTTCCTCGATCGTGCAACCATGTTCGATGGCCGACATGGCGATCGCGTCCTCCGCCTGCACGCCACCCACGCCCCGCGCCGCCCAAACGATGTCCGCATACTCGATGTGGGCCTGAAAGATCGCCAGGTGCCGCACCGGCACCGGAATATCGACCGGCTCGACGACGATGCCGCCCTGCCAGTGCAGGACGCCGAGCGTGTGCGTCAAGCGCAGGATATTGCGAAACCCCGCCAGGTCGCCGTAGCGGCGCCCTCCTTCCATATCGCTGATGTTGGGCGCACCGCTGACGGGCCCGAAATTAACGACGTTGCCCCCGACGTGCAGGTGGCGTGACGGATCCCTGGAGTGCAGCACAAAGCGCTCGGGCGCGTGCGCCAGCTGTGCCTCGACCAGCTCGCGCCCCATGCGCACCATTTGGGAGGCGTCATCCACCAGAGCCCCGGCCCGCCGATAGTAGTCGCGCGCCTCGGCGTTTCGAATCTCGAGTCCGACCTCCTCCAGGACCCGAAAGGCGCCGTCGAGGATTCGTTCGACCTGCTCCGAGCTCAGGATCTCGAGCGGCGCCCAGGGATTGCTGAGGCGGGCAATTGGCGCCAGCGACGGACCGGTGGAACGTACGGCACGCCCTCGCTCGCGCCTCCTGGGGACCACCGGCACGTCAGGGTTGAGCTGTTCCGGTGCAGGTGCGGGCGGATCTGAGGGGGTCACGCGCGCGATACTGAGGCTTTGATGAGTCCCCGTGCAACAGCAGTCGAGAGACTGACTTGATTCGCCTCCGTCATGCGCAGGTGCTTAGGGCGGCGCGTTCGTTTTCGGGAAAACCCTGAAACCGGGCTGCAACAATCCGACGCTACGATGTTGTTTCTGAGCCTCAGAGATCTAAAATAGGTATGCGCAAATCGAGAATTAAGATCGACCCGGACTGGATTCAGCGCAAAAGGACGCGTAGAGTCGGCCCGGAGTTTTCGCCGGCCGTCGGACCGGCGTGTCTTGGGCGCGGCTAATTATCTAACAGGGGACGTCACTTGAACTCAAACCAATCGATTCAGCGGACGATTTTGGCCATTCTGGGTACCGCGGGCGCCGCTGCTACCATAGGTCCGCGTGCGCTGGCCGCCGATACGACCGCGGGCGCCACCAACGTGGTGGGCCTCGAAGAAGTTGTTGTTACGGCGCAGCGCAAGTCTGAAAACCTGCAGGACGTCCCCATCACGGTGCAGGCGACCTCCGCCGCCCAGCTGCAGCAACTGAATATCTCCACGGTCAACGAGCTGCTCAAGTACACGCCCAACGTGACCTTCAGCAGTAACGGTCCGGGCATGGGCAATATTTTCATGCGCGGCCTGAGTTACGGCGGCGCCCCCGGCCAGTCTCAGGCGACCATCGCCCCGATGCCAAACGTGGCGCTGTACCTCGACGACCAGTCGATGGCCTTCCCCGGCCACAACAATGACGTCTACCTGGTCGACATGGAACGCGTCGAGATCCTGGAGGGCCCGCAGGGCACCCTGTTCGGCGGAGGTTCGCAGGCGGGACTGGTGCGTTACATCACCAACAAGCCCAAGTTGGACAAGACGGAAGGCGACGTGAACGCCAGCTACGGCACGACTTCGGGCGGTGATCCCAACAGCAGTGCCAACGCGACCATCAATCTACCGATCATTCCGGACAAGATGGCCGTTCGCGGAACCTTCTTTGTCGACAATCGCGGCGGTTATATCGATAACGAGGTCGGTACGATCCAGGTTCCCGCAGCCACTACCCCGCTGCCGCATGCCGCCGGCCCGATCGCCAACAACGCTGGCATGACCGGAAAAAATCTCAATACCGCAACCTATCAGGGCGGTCGCGTCTCGCTGGCGTACAAATTCACCGACGACTGGGACCTGCTGCTGCAGCAGAATTTCCAGAGTTTGGAGGCCGACGGCTATTTTGCATCTGAACCGATCGGTCCGAATGGCCAGGCCTTAGCACCTTACCAGACCATGTCGTTTGCGCCCGCCTGGAATAAGGACAAGTACAACAGCACGGCATGGACCTTCAATGGGAAGTTCCCGGCGCTGTTCGGCAGCGGCGGCGATCTGAAGATGATCTACACCGGCAGCTATCTCAATCGCAGCATCGATCAGCAGAACGACTACTCCAACTACATGACCTCCCACCACGGCTCGTATTACGCCTGCAGTGGTTCGGGCGCGGGTTACGCCTACTTCCGATCGGCCAAACCCACCACGTGCTACAAATCGGTGGGCACCTGGCGCGATCAGGTGGACATCACCCATCAGAGTCATGAACTGCGGGTAAGCACCTCGGACGACAACCGCTTGCGGGCTCTGTTAGGCGCGTTCTACGAGAACAACGTAATTAAAGACAACATGAACTTTAATTACATGCCTATTCCGCAGTGCGATCCGGCCAATCTGGCGATCGCGCTGGCGGGCGGCCCGGATTGCGTGGCGGCCACCGGACCGACCGCGGGTTATTACGCACGGGATCCCAACCTGCGAGAGGGCACGAATACGGCGTTCGGCGAAGACGTCCGGCGTGGCTTCAAGCAAGTGGCGTTTTTTGCCTCGGTCGACTTTGACCTTATCCCGAAAGTGTTGACCCTGACCGCCGGCACCCGTCATTACCATTACGACGAATTCGAGCAGGGCTCTGAATATTACAGCGCCACCTCGAGCGTCCTGAACGTGGCGAACGGCACCCAGCCTGTGAAAGGGTTTGGCATCAATCTCAGCAAGAGCGAGAGTGGGTTCAAGAGCCGCGCGAACCTGACCTGGCACATCACGCCGGACATCCTCTCCTACTTCACCTGGTCACAGGGCTTCCGTCCGGGTGGCTTTAATCGAACCAAGGTCGATCTGGATGGCACCGTCGTGCTCAAGGCCGTGGCACCCGCCGGGGCCGGCGGGGTCGATAAACAGTTCAACAAGCCGGCCGGCTACGATTCAGACGATCTGACCAACTACGAGCTGGGACTCAAGACGGAGTGGTTTAATCACCGAATACAGATCAATGGATCGCTGTATCAGATGGACTGGAAAAATGCCCAGCTGGTGCTGTTCGATCCGGTGCACTTGGGCAACACCACCTTTGTGGTCAATGGGCCGAGCTATCGCGTCAAGGGTTTGGAAATACAGGTGAACGCCCGCTTGACCGACCAACTGTCGCTGCAGGGCTCGGGCGTATGGAACCATTCGGAACAGACCGACGCACCGTGCCTGATCGCCAACAGAGCCACAGCCACCGGTGCCGCGGTCGGCAGTTGCATCACGCAGGTCAACGGTGTGCCCTACACCAATCCGTACGGAATTCTGGGCACCTCCCCGGCGTTTTCTCCGGCGCAGCAATACAACGCTCGTTTGCATTACGACTGGGCGTCGGGAGACATCAAGTACTTTGCCATGGCGGGCATGAGCTTTATGGGTTCGCAGCGCAACCAGCCGGCGAGTTACCCGGATGGCAACGATCCGGCGTTCAACCCGCCGACCACGACCCTGCTCCGGTACACGATGGCCAGCTATACGACGTATGACGCGGCGCTCGGTATGGCGAAGGACGCCTGGACGCTTCAGTTGACAGGCAACAACCTGTCTAACGAGGACGCCAGCATGCATACCAGTTCGGGCCAGTTCATCAAGTCCGAGGTGCCGCTGCGCCCGCGCGTGGTGACGCTGCAATTCGGCTATAAGTTCTAAGCCGATTCGCTTGCAGTAACATTAGGGGCGGACCTCGTGTCCGCCCCTTTTTTATGGACTTGCATGACGGAGATGGATGTCAAGGACACTGCGGCGGTGACGGCGACCGAGATCGCCTCGCTCCGTGCGCAGCTTCGGCAGAAGCAGTTCGCCGAGGTCATGGCCAACGGGAATGCCCTGCTGGCCCGAGAGCCCCAGCAGCGGGACGCGCTGCTGTTCGTGGCCATTGCGCAGCGGAACCTCGGCCAGGTCTCCGAGGCATTGCAGACACTTGCAGTGCTTGAGCGTCACCATCCTCGCTTCAGTCGGCTGAGCGAGGAGCGTGGCCACTGCTTTGTCGCCCTGCGCCAGGCACCCCAGGCGTTGCAGGCCTTCGAGCAGGCGGTGACAGTCAACTACGCCCTGCCCGCCAGCTGGAGCATGCTCGAGGGTCTCAACCGCATGGCCGGAAACCTCGCAAGCGCGAGTGCCGCGGCCACCCAGGTCGCGACCTTGCGCAAGCTCCCACCACCAGTGGTGGCTGCCACGGCGCTGTTCCTGGACGGGGACCTGGATCTGGCCGAGCCCATGGTGCGCGCCTTTCTGCTGCAGCACGGTGATGAGGTGGAAGCCATGCGGCTGTTGGCCCGGATCGGCATCGCCCGCAAGGTCTTCGACGACGCGGAGCTGCTGCTTTCCGCGGTGCTCGAGCTCGCGCCCGATTACCGGGCGGCGCGCGCGGAATACGCCGAAGTGCTCATCGAAATGCAAAAGCATACGCAAGCCACCCGGGAGCTCGATCGACTGGTGCGCGAGGATCCTGCGAACCGGCTGAGCTATCAGGGGCTGCAAGCCACGGCCGCCGTGGGCCTCGGCGAACACGAGAAGGCGGTTACTCTGTACCGCGAGCTGCTGCGGGGGACCCGTGCGGACGCGGACGTGCACCTGTCGATCGCGCATGCGCTCAAGACCATCGGGCGCCAAGAGGAAGCGGTTGAGTCCTACCGCAACGCCGCCGCGGCCCGCCCAGATTTCGGTGACGCCTACTGGAGCATTGCCAACCTCAAGACCTACCGCTTTACACCGGAGGAACTCTCGCGCCTCAAGGCGTCGGTGGCATGCCCCGGGTGTCGCAGCCGTTGATCGTTACCACTTTTGCTTCGCACTGGGCAAGGCGCTGGAGGATCTGGGTGAATACGCTGAGTCCTTCCACTATTACGAAGAGGGCAATGCCCTCAAGCGTGCCGAGAGTCGCTATCGCCCGGAAATCATCGAGACCAACACGCGGTTGCAGATTGAGGTGTGCACGAGTGAGTTCTTTGCGCGCCACCGCGGTGTCGGCGCGACGGCGCCGGATCCGATATTTATCGTCGGTTTGCCGCGCTCAGGCTCGACATTGCTTGAGCAGATCCTGGCCTCGCACTCCAAGGTGGAAGGCACCCAGGAACTGGCCTTCGTGCAGCAGATCGTCACCAAGCTCCGCGGGCGGGACTCGGATCTAAACAATCCGCGCTACCCGCGCGTGCTGGACGAACTGGACAGCGACGAATTCCGCAGGCTGGGCGAGCAATACTTGGCCGACGCTCAGGTGTTTCGTCACGGCAAGCCGTTCTTTATCGACAAGATGCCTAATAATTTCAGGCATTTAGGAATTATTCATCTCATATTACCTAACGCGCGGATCATCGACGCGCGGCGCGAACCCATGGCCTGCTGCTTCAGCAATCTGAAGCAACTGTATGCCAAGGGCCAGGAGTTCACCTACAGCATTGAAGATATTGCCCGCTACTACAGAACGTACCTGGAACTGATGCGGCACTGGGGTCGCGTGCTGCCCGGTCACATACTGCGCATGCAGCATGAAGATGTCGTCGATGATCTCGAGGGCAACGTGCGTCGCCTGCTGGATTTTTGCGGTCTCGATTTCGAACCCCAGTGCGTCGAGTACCACAAGACTCAGCGGAGCGTCCGTACCGCCAGTTCGGAGCAAGTTCGGATGCCCATCTATCGCGAGGGCCTCGATCAATGGAAAAACTTCGAGCCCTGGCTGGGCGAACTGAAGAACGCCCTGGGCGATGCGCTGACCCGCTATCGCGATGCCTAGGCACAGCCCCCTCGGTCCGCTCGAGATCGGAGCCCTGGTCGAGCTCGTCCATGCGGATCGTCTGAGCGAGGCGGAGCTCCAGAGCCAGACGCTGCTCAAGCGGTACCCGGGTAGCGGAATCCTCTGGAAAATCCTCAGCGTGACGCTGGTCAGACAGGGCAAGGACGCGTTGCGCGCGCTTAGGCGGACAACGGAATTGATGCCGGAGGATGGCGAAGCGCACCGCAACCTGGGCGCCGCGCTCTACGACACAGGCCAGTGGGCGGAGGCGCTTTCGAGCCTGCAACGGGCGCTGGCGCTGCAGCCGAATGAGATGAGTACGCTCCTCGATGCAGCCAATGCGTTGCGGAAACTCGATCGACCTGCGGATGCGGTGCCGCTCTACCAACGCGCGCTACAACTCAATCCCGGCGAAGCCGAAGCCCGCAATAACCTGGGCAACGCCTACCTGGAATTGCACCAGTATGACAATGCGGAAGGTGCTTACCGGAAAGCACTTGAAAGCAAACCCAACGACGCACAAATCCTCTGCAATCTCGGATTTGCGCAATCGGCCCTCGGCAAGCGTGAACAGGCAGTGGCAAGCTTTCGTCAGGCGGTGGCACGAAACCCCGGTTTTGTCGACGCGCTCAATGGCCTGGGCAATGCGCTGCGTGATTTAGGCGATCGTCGCCAGGCCGCCCCCCTATTTCGCCGGGCCATCGAGCTAGACCCGCGACGCTCCGACAGCCACGCCAACCTGGGAGCGGTCCTGTTTGAGACCCACCGCGTTGATGAGGCAGTGGCAAGTTTCAATCAGGCGCTGGCGCTGAGGCCCGACTGTACTCCGGCGCACCTAGGTTTGGCGCTCGCCTTTCGCCAGCAGCGTCGACCGGAAGCGGCCGAGGCCAGTTGCCAGGCCGCGCTGGCCATCGATCCCAACTACGTTGAGGCGGTGTCCTTGCTTGGCGAACTGCGAGCGGACCGCGGGCAATTTGTTGAAGCGGAACGGCAATTTCAGCGGGCGATCGATCTCAATCCGGACTATGCCCCCGCGTATTCCAGCATCGCGACGCATCGCAGAATGACGACCGATGACACGGTGTGGCTCGGCGGCGCCGAATCCTTGGCAAAGCAAGCCTTGCCTATGGCACATGCTATCGGTCTGCAGTACGCACTCGGCAAGTACTATGACGACGTCGGCCAATTCGAGCTCGCGTTCGATCGCTACACGCATGCCAACCGGTGGAGCAAGCGCTTAAGCTCGAGCTACGACCGCGGCCAACTGACAGTGCGCGTCGACCAAATGATCCGCAGCTTTGATGCGGCGTTCATTCACCAGATCGGCGGCCCGGCGAGCGGTTCCGAGCTGCCGGTGTACATCGTGGGCATGCCGCGTTCCGGCACATCGCTCGCCGAGCAGATGCTGGCCTCGCACCCATCGGTCTATGGCGCCGGCGAGCTGATGTATTGGAATGGCGGGTACGATGCGTTCCGGCAGGCCGAAGTGAAGCATCAGAATGCTCTGGATTGCATACCGGACCTGGCTCGCGGTTACCTGGATCGGCTGCAGAAGCTGGGCGGCACTGCCAGCCGGGTGGTCGACAAGATGCCGGCCAACTTCTGGTACTGCGGTTTGCTGCACGCGGCCCATCCGCGGGCCCGCATCATTCACATGCAGCGCCATCCGTTTGACACCTGCCTGTCCATTTACTTCCAGAATTTTTTCAACATTGGCTCCTATGCCCACGACCTGGCGGATTTGGCGCATTTCTACGGCGAGTATCTGCGCATCATGGACCACTGGCGCCGCGTGCTGCCGGCAACCACGCTGCTCGAGATTCCCTATGAGGCGCTGGTGGCTGAGCCGGAGGCCTGGGCGCGGCGCATGCTGGCCTTTGTCGGACTTCCGTGGGACCCGAGATGCCTGGACTTTCACCAGACCGATCGCGTGGTCATCACGGCCAGTAAATGGCAGGTGCGACAGAAAATCAGCAGCCGCTCGGTTGGGCGCTGGCGAAACTACGAGAAGCACCTCGGGCCGTTGCGAGTTCTGAGCCGCCTGATGCCCCCGGGCGACGCTGCTCCTCCACCCGATTGATCTAATTGCGCCCAGGCGGGGGCGGGAAGCGTGCTCGCGCCTCGGTATCGTTGAGTTCCAAATCGTTGCGCACGTACATGCGGCTCGCATCGCGCTTGGGTTGAAAGTCCCAGGGGGTATAGCGGCCGACGCGCAGTGCGGCGTCCACCAGGTGGCGTCGGCGTTGGCTGGCCAGCACCTGCTCGTGTACGACAGCCAAAGACCAGCGCCGGCTCACTTCATCGCGAAATTCCGCCACCGTCGCCGCCTGGTCCACGGACCCGGCCAGGTTGAGCTGCTCGAGCGGATCGGCCTCAAGATCGTACAGCTGATCCGGATCCACCGGAGAATGCACAAATTTGTAGCGGCCGCGCCGAATCATCACGATCGGTGCGATGGCTCCCTCGGCCAGGTACTCACCGACGACCTCGTCCGGCGGATCCTGCGCTCCGGCGTCGCGGCCCGTGAGGCGCGCGACCAGGCTGCGACCGTCGAGGGGCGCGGCGTAATCCGATACTCGACCGTCCCGGCCCAGTTCCACCAAGGTCGGGAGCACGTCCAGGAGCGAGGCGTGCGCGTTGACCCGTCTGGGCGCAAACTGCCGCGGCGCATACACGATGAACGGAATCCGGCAGGCGGGCTCGAAGAAGTTCATCTTGTACCACAGGCCCCGTTCTCCGAGCATGTCGCCGTGGTCGGCCAGCAGGACCACAATGGTATTGTCGGCCAGACGCGTGTCGCTCAGCGCACCGAGCAGCGTGCCAACCTGGTCATCGACGTACGATACCGCCCCCAGGTACGCGCGGCGCGCGGCGAGAATCTGGCGCTCGTTAGGCGCTTGCTGATCGAGCCCGATCACGTGGCGGATCCGGCGCGAATGCGGGTCGTCGGCGACCGCCGCGGCGGCGACACTCGGCATCGTGACCTCAATGTCTCGATACCGATCCCAGTAGCATTGCGGAATCGCATACGGATCGTGCGGATGGGTCATGGAAACCACGAGGCAGAACGGCCGCGAGTCTCTGGCGCGCGCAATATCAAAGAGCTTTTGTCGGGCCGCATAGACGACTTCGTCGTCGAAGTCGATCTGGTTGGTGCGCACGCAGGGGCCCGCCTGCGTGACCGAGTCCATGGTGTGGTACCAGGCGGGCCGCTCCTCAAAACGCGTCCAATCCGGAGTCCAGCCGAAATCGGCCGGATAGATATCGGTCGTCAACCGTTCCTCGAAGCCATGCAGCTGGTCGGGTCCACAAAAGTGCATCTTGCCGCTGAGCGCGGTCTGGTAGCCGCACCGGCGCAGGTAATGGGCGAAGGTCGGAGTCTGCGCGGAAAACTCGGCGGCGTTGTCGTAGGCGCCAATTTTCGAGGGCAATTGACCGGCAAGAAACGAGAATCGCGATGGCGCGCACAGCGGGCTGTTGCAATAAAAAGATTCAAAAACCACCCCGCCCTGCGCCAGTGTGTCGATATGCGGCGTCAGCGCCCTCCCCCCATAGGCACTCAAGGCGCCGGCGGTCAATTGATCGGCCATCAAGATCAGAAAATTAGCTGGCATTGAGGCTCCTTAGCGCCGCGATATGTTCAGGACCCACTCCGCAACAGCCACCGACGATTTGCGCACCGCGCCCCACCCAATCACGTGCCCAGCTGAGGTAAGCCTGCGCGGTGACGTCGCGGCGCAGATCGCTGAGCCCGGCATTCGCCTCGATGGGCTGCTCCGCTGGCACGAAGGCATTGGCGTAGACGCCAATCTGCAGCGTATCGGCGGTGCCGCCTACGGCGCTTCGCACCCGCACCGCTTCGCTGACAGCCTCTCCCATGACCTCCGGACGACTGCAGTTGAACAGCACCGCGGCAGCGCCCAGGCGTGCGGCGGTCGACACCGCCTGGGCCACGCTCTGCCCCGATCGCAATCGCGGGCCACCCACAGCCCCGTCTGCATCCGCCAGCGTGAACGAGAGCCACAAGGGTTTGTCGTCCGCGCCCAGCACTTCCCGCACCAACTCCGCTTCGGCAGGCGCGCTTAAAGTTTCCGCGAGCCAATAATCGGCCGACGGTCTGAGTGCATCGATCAGGGTCGCCAGTATCGGCCGGGCCGCGGCGGCATCGTACCGATCCACCTGGTAGGAACCGCACAGCGGTGGCAGGCAGGCGGCGACGGTTACGGGACGCGGGGCGGCATCGGCCACCGCCCGTGCCAATCGCCCTGATAACGCCGCGAGGGCGTGTCCATCGGCATCAAAGCGCGCCTGGCCCAGATGGAAAGGCACCACGGCGTAGCTGTTGGTGGTGATGACCTCGGCACCCGCGGCCACAAACGCCTCATGCACGCGCGTCACGAATTCCGGAGCCTGTATGAGCGCGCGCGCCGACCACTCGGGCTGACCAAAGGGTGCCCCGATCCGCAGCAGCTCGCGCCCCGTGCCCCCGTCCAGCAAGCAGATTCGCTTCACGGCGGCGAATCAAGGCTGGGCCGGAAGATTTGGCGTGCGCTGCAGGAGTTCCAGGCCTTCGGCATAGTCACGCTGAAATCCCTTCCACAGCGTGATGCCCGCCGTGCCTGGACTGAGCACGTCGAACGCTGTGCCCTCGGGAGCCTGCCAGCGTCCGGCGCTCGAGTCCGGCACCGGCACGTCGAGGTAGGCCGCACGGCTCTCGTCGCCTTTGACGAAGCGATCCAGAAACGCCGTGATCATGTGCAGATTAATGCCGATGATGCGCTCCTTCCGCCATACCGGATCCTCGAACCAGCTGATGTCCCAGACGCTGTGGCGCATCTCGGCGGGCGCGGGCCCAAATCCCAGCGCATGACCCGCGCCCTTGTAAGTCAGGAGGTAGCGATGCGCTCCTGTGGCGGCCTCGAGGATGGCGCGCGCACCGCTCCCGTAGTCGACGGAGTGATCATGATCGCCCGCGATCAGCAGCAGCGGCGCACGGATGTCGGCCAGTCCCGTCGGCCCCCAGACCGCCACCGATCCACCCCACGGCGCGATGGCGACCACGGCCTTGAGGTTTTGCACCCGGATCGATTTCCGCTCGGCGCCGCCGCTCGCATAGGGCGCCAGCAATGCGCCGGGTATCAGCTTGAGGGCCGAACTTTGCGGATCAAGGCTCGCGCCGGCACCGCACAGCACCCCGTAGCCGCCCATTGAATAGCCGATCAACGCGGTACGTGCCGGGTCGATCAGCCCTTGGTGCGCCAGGGAAGCCTGCAGCGCGCCGGTGACAAAGGCGATATCGAGCGGTCGTCGCAGCAACATTTCCGGGATCTCAGCCGGATCGGTACGCGAGCGGTCCTCGTGGCGAATGGCGGCGACGACATAGCCCTTGGAGGCCAGATTCTCGGTCAGCCAGCTCAGGGCGATGGTCACGTTGCTGCGTCCGTGCGAGACCACCACCAAGGGGTATGGTCCCCCCTGGGCCGGCGCATCGCGCACCGCCAGACCCGGCATGGTGAAGTGCACCGGGGGCTTGGGGTTCGGCGGTTCGGACTGCAGGCTCGCGCTGTAGACCTCCGGATGCGAGCCCGCCGGCACGGTGGCCGGATACCAGAGATCGACCACCACGGACCGGTCCTTCCCGGGTGCGATGACGTCCACCGCGCCGTGTTCCACCAGGGTCAGGGTACGCACCCCTACGGCATAGCGGCCGAGCGCCGCCAGCTCGGGCGAGTCCACGACCGGCCGGCTGGGGGGCTCATCAGCCCGCGTGGCCGGTGCGGCGCCGAGCAACGCCCCACAGGTCAGCAACGCCAGGTATCGCAGGGTGCCGGTTCGGTGTTGTGGGTGCATAGGGGTCACTTGGTAAGGGAATGGTTAGTGAGTGTCGTCGGCCAGCAGCATCGCGGCACCCCGGTGGGCGATCATCGCCGTGGGCGCATTGGTGTTGCCCGAGGTGATCGTCGGGAAGATCGAGGCGTCCATGACCCGCAGTCCTTCGAGCCCGTGGACCCGCAACCGATTGTCGACCACGGCGACGGCCGGATCCACTCCCATCATGCAGGTGCCGACCGGATGGAAGACCGTCCCGGCGCGCGCGCGGAAATCCTGCAGCAGCTCCTCATCGGTTGCTTTCTCAGGCCCGGGCAGCATCTCCGATTCGATCAGTGCGGCCAGCGGGGGCGCGGCCGCGAGGCGCCGGAGCAAATGTGCGCCGGCGCGCACCTCGCGCAGATCCTGCTCCGTCGAGAGGTAGTTGGGATAAATGGCCGGTGCCACGTGGGGGTCCGCCGAGCGGATGGCCAGGTGTCCGCGGCTGGTGGGCCGGCAGGAATTGAATGAGGTGATGAAGGCCGGAAACGGATCGGGATTCATCAGCCGGCGGGTGCGTTCTCTCGTCCCGGTGTAGCTCGCCGGATTGAAATACAGCTGCAAGTCCGGGGCTCGCAATTCCGGACTGCTGCGCACGAAACCGCCGCCCTGATTGACGCTCATCGAGAGCGGTCCGCTGCGCGTCAACAGGTAACGAACTCCGGCACCGATTTTTCCCCACCACGGATACAGCGTGTTGTTGAGCGTCGGTACGCGCGAGCGGTACACGTAGTTGATGCCCAGGTGGTCCTGGAGATTGCGGCCTACGGCAGGCAGGTTCAGTACCGACGCAATCCCAAGCTGTTGCAGCAGCTCTCCCGGTCCGACTCCGGAGAGTTGCAGGAGCTGCGGGGAATTGACGCTGCCGGCGGCAAGTATCACCGCTCGGGCGGCGTGTGCCGTGACGCTACGTCCCGCTCGCAGGTAGCTTACGCCCACGGCTCGGCGGCCCAGAAAATTGACGCGCTGCGCATGGGCGTCGAGCTGCAGTTGGAGGTTGGCGCGCCCGAGCGCCGGACGCAGGAAGGCGGTGGCGGTCGACTCGCGGAATCCGTCGCGCGTCGTGATCTGATAGATGCCGACGCCCTCGGGAGTCAGGCCGTTAAAATCCGCCGTGAACTTGAACCCGAGCGTGGCGCAGGCCTCGATGTAAGCGCGGCACAATGGGTGGGCCGCCGTCGAGACGTCGGTGATCGCGAGCGGGCCGCCGGTGCGCTGCTCGATCGCTTGATAATGCGGCACGACATCGCTCCAGCCCCAGCCGTGATTGCCGAGGTTTCGCCAGTCATCAAAGTCGCTGGGCAGGCCGCGCGCGTAGACCATGGCGTTGATCGAACCCGACCCGCCAAGCACTTTGCCGCGCGGCCAGAAGCTGCGGACCCCGCCCAGGGCGGGCTCGGCTTCCGCTTCGTACATCCAGTTGACTTCGGGATCGTTGAAGGTGCGCCCGTAGCCGATCGGCACGCGAACCCAGAAGCGTCGGTCCGAACCGCCCGCTTCGAGCACCAGCACGCGCCGCTTACCGTCAGCGGTGAGCCGGTCGGCAAGTACACAACCGGCCGTGCCTGCCCCGACGATGATGTAATCGACCGGCTCCACTGGCACTTGCGCCCTAGATGACAGGGTATCCCACCATGTCCAGATGCAGCTTCGAGTCAGTGTACGGATGGCGCAGCGCCACCGCCTCGTTCAGTTCGACGCCGAGGCCTGGCTCGGTGGGTGGGATGACATACCCTTCGCTCCAGCGGATGGGCTTGCGTAGCAGCTCGGCATGAAAACCGTCCCAGCGCTCAATGCCCTCAAGAATCAGGAAATTTGGACTGCAGGTCGCCAGCTGGATGTTGGCCGCCCCGACCACCGGGCCGCAGTACAGATGGGGTGCGATCTGCACGTGATGCACCTCGGCCATGCCCGCTATCTTTTTGGATTCCAGGATGCCTCCCACCCGCCCCAGATTCATCTGCAGGATCGCCGCCGCGCCGAGCTGCAGGAGACGAGCGAAATCATACTTCGTTGCCAGGCGCTCACCGGCAGCGATGGGAATGCGGGTCGCTCGCGCCACCTTGGCCATCTCCTCGGGCGCATCCGGCGGCACGGGCTCTTCGAACCACAACGGGTCATATGGCTCCAGTCGGTGCGCCAGCCGAATGGCCCCGGCGGCCGTCATCTGGCCGTGGGTGCCGAACAGCAGGTCCGCTTTGTTGCCAACCGCCTCGCGCAGCTGGCGCGCGAAGCGCTCCGACAATTCGAGCGCCCCAAGAGAAAGCTGCCGACCGTCAAACGCCGAGTATGGCCCCACCGGATCGAATTTCAGCGCCGTAAAGCCTTGGCGCAGGTACTCGTGTGCGCGGGCCGCGGCGAGGTCCGGATCCTGATATACGTCGGTCGCATCGCCCGGGCGCGCGTAGATGTAGGTGTAGGTCCGCAGGCGCTCGTGCACGCGTCCGCCGAGCAGGTTGTAGATCGGTTGCCCGGCTTCCTTGCCGACGATATCCCAGCAGGCCATCTCCAGGGCACTCAACACGCCCATCAGCGACAGGTCCGGATGCTGGCCAAAGCCCGCCGAGTAGACGCGACGCCACAGTTTTTCAATATCGTGCGGATCTTCGCCACGCAGGTAGCGTTCGAACACATCCTCCATCATCTTGGCCACCAGATGGGGATGGAATGGCACGCAGTAGGCTTCGCCCAGTCCCTCGACGTTCTGGTCGGTGATCAGTTTGACGAACACGAAGTAGCGCCCGCCGTAGTGGGGTGGCGGATTGCCCACCACGAAGGTCTTGATGTCTCTGAGCTTCATTTCCGAGCCTCAACATCGGCCAGCGACACGGGAGCGGCCGCAGTCGACCGTGAGACCAGCACAATAACAGGCTCGCGCAATCAGGCAGTCCCGGCGAACTATCGACCCAGCTGCGCCAGCGCATAGTTGAGCGGCGCACCCGACACTTTGATCAGACCGCTGAAAGGCGTCTGCAGCTCCAGGATCAGGAAAACCGACGCAGCGACTGAAAGCGCGCAGATCAGCAGCACCGCCGTAGCGGTATGATTTGCCGGCGCGAATAGCCCGAAACTCGCGAAAATCAAACTCAGCCAGCACACCACGATAACCAGAAACGGCCCCGGCACGGCAGTGTCGGTTTCCTCCAGCATGGTCCAGCGCGACGTCACCAGCTGATCAGTGAGCTGCAATGCCTGGGACTGCAGATTTCTCTGGAAGTCACTGTGAGGTGCAAGTTGCCGGATTCGCTCGATCAGTCCATAGGTTGCAGACTCGGTTTCCGCAGATTGCAGCACTACCGCTTGCCTCCTCGCGTCCGGCCAGGTCAGTTCGATGCGACGGGCCAGTGTAACCCGCAACGCCGCGCGTATCTGAGCAGTCTCGGGTCCAAAGTCCGCGAGCAGGCGATCGAGCATCAACACATTGACCGCCGCCTGCTTGAGTTGGCTGGCCTCGAAATCAAAGCTCTCCTTCGCGGAGGTGGTCACCATCGCCAGCAGCAAAGCGGTCAGACTGCCAATCAGACCCATACTCAGCTGGATGACATGGCGCGTGTCATCGCGCAGGTGCTCCTTCGGCAGCACCCGGCGGATGTATATGCCAAACATCAGACCGGCGCATACCCACGCAAACACAAAGAGGGCGACTAGTGCACTGTGCATCTTTTTATCCTCGATCCCCGTGCTCGGTATCCGAACTCCCCCGACCCGAAGCTATGATGAGGGTCACCCTACTTCGGGTAAAGCAACGTCAGTGCCGCCCGCCAGCCCCAACCCGCAGGTCCGTTGGCCGGCGCAGTCGCCCAGTATCGGGCTCCCACCTGGAGCTGCAGGATCTGGGAACCCGCCTTGAGCAGCTGTGCGACCCCAATGTTGATGGGAACCGACCAGCTTGAGCTGCGCCAATCGTAAGTGGACTCGGTGTTGAGACTAAAGGTCGTGTGCGTCTTGGTGATGTAGGTGAAAAACGGCTGCACGAAAGTGGAGCTGACACTGCTCCGGTCGCCGTCCCCGGCCACCGACCAGACGTGGTTGGCGAGGACGCCAAAACTCAGAGGCCCTTTTTGCCTCAGCGCTACAAAAGTCGGCCCAATTCCCCACTTCCCGCTGCCGAGCGCACGATCGGACGCCGTAGGCAGCAATTCGACCGGCCCGGCGCCCCAGATCCAGCCGCTACTGGTCGGTTGCGTCGGGGAAAGGAACTGGCTGGCCAGGACGTCCCCCAGTCCGGATTCGCCCTCGCCATGTCTGGGCAGGTCGTGCAGTTCGACCAGCGGCACAATCGTGCGCGTGATGAGATTCCAGTCGGTGTTCAGTGCAACGGGAATAACGGGTTGGATGTTGAGGTAATCCTTGGACCCGCCGGGCGCGCCTATATTGTCGTCGTGGTTGTACTGCAACGGCACGCTGATCAATGCGGCGACTGGGTTCGCGAGCTTCTTGGCCAGCTCCGTATCGGTGTCGGTCTGCGGATCGGCCTCGGCGGCGCCTGCCTGGGGGCTCGTCAGCAGGCCGAGGGCGCCAAGCCACAGCAGCGTCAGCGCCCGCAACCCGACGGAGAATCGCCGCTCTGTGTCGCGTTCTGACCGCACGACTGACGTCCCCCTAGGATCCGTTTCCCGAATTGCGTGCTCCGCAAGAGGCTGAATATTGTGCAGCACGGACGCCGGATTTGCGGGCGGCACTATACTATCGCTATCTGATCCATGCCACGGCTCACCCCTCGGCTGCTCGCGGGCGCTGATCGTTCGCTGTACATGTCGACTGGCGAGGCGGGGCCGCCAACCCAAAATTGTCAATCCACTCCGCACACTTGCAGGTAAGCGGGCGCGTGGCCGCCAGCGTGATCTGCGACGTCCAGAGCTGGCGTTGAGGGATGAGCGGCTGCGCCGCTCCCTGGCAGGGCGGCTGGAGCCTCGAAGTCGTGTAGCACAGGGGCCGCACTCGTGACTCATGGGGTCCCAGAGCGCGACTGCCTACCCTGCCAGAGGGCAGCCCAGTGGGGGCCGAACAAAAGCGTTAAAAGTGCTTCATGAATGGCGTCGGGTCGTTACTCTCCACGGCCCGGACCAACGCGAAAAGCACCGGTGCTTATCGCACGGCTGCAACGCGACCGACGCGCCAGCAGCGCGGGGCCAGTCGTTCTTGGTCGGGATTTGCCGTTCTGGGTTCGTCGCCTTTCTCGATCCGTCGTCCGGTTGTCACAATTGATTTTCGGCAGGCAACTGCGGATAATCGCGGGCGTTCCACCCGAGACGTGCACCCACCATAATCTGCCGCCGTTGGAGCTTCCCATGAACAGAATTCAAACCTGGGCCAGCGTTAGCGCGCTCGCCGTGACGTTGGGCCTGCCGCAGATCGCCGCGGCGCAAGACGTCAGTTTCGACAAATCCTTTCTGACCGACTACAGCCGATTGGTGCCACGGCAAAGCGGCGAAGGCACAGATTTTGCCTTTATCGCCCCGCGCGCCGTCTCGGGTGAAGTGAAGTATAACGCCGTGATGGTGGATCAACCGGTGATCCTGATGAGCCCCGATTCGCCGTATAAGAGCGCTAAGCCGGAAAATCTGCTGGCCATCGCCAACGGCATGCGCGCCGCGATGAGTGATCATTTGAAGGCGGGCCATTACAACGTCGTCGAACAACCCGGGCCTGGGGTGCTGTATATCCGCTTGGCGCTCACCGACCTTCAGCTGGTGAAGAAGAAACGCGGGCTTCTCGCCTACACACCCGTCGGCGCCGTAGTGAAGCTTGGCGTGGATGCACTTAAGGATTTCTCGCAAGAGTTCGACATCTTGAAGATGGTATTTCAAACCGAGCTCACCGATAGCGCAACGAACGAGGTGTTCGCACAATACGTGGGGGTGCGCGGGGGTGGCGACAAGCCTATCCGCATGGACTTCGACAAGATCAAGCTAAATATGGACGAATACGGCGCGCGCCTGCGTTGCCGCCTGGACAACGTTCAAGGCCCGGCGGACAAGCAGATCGACTGCATGGACGCCATCGCCCGTCGGGCGCGCGAGGACGCGACGCCCAAATAGCAAATGCCGGCGCAGGCCGGTTTTCCTGTCCGGAGTTCCGGTCTGCGCAGCGACGGCGATATTCTTGAGTGCACAGGTATGCCGTGCGGACAATTATTGCAGAAGTGTTATTAGGGCTTTTTGGTCGTACCGCCGCACCGCAGCGGTCAGCATCGATGGCCAACCGACACCGCCCATGAGTTAGGAACCGCCTTGCTACGTTAAGCCAACCACCGGTCTGTTGACGGATCAGATCCACCGAACACCGGGACTTTGCCAAATGCAGTCAGCGCCAAATCTTGGAACGAGCGGCTTTTCCGTGATAGCGTTAATCGCTGCGCCTGGAGCGAATCCACGACCGCGCAATCGCTGTCAGTAATTCGACCAGCGCACCGCGACAAATCCTTCATCAGATTTTCGAGGAATTTATGAAGCGCATAATCCCCCTGATGGCCATGGCGCTGTGCGCGTCGGTGGCGATACCCGACACCGCCTCGGCCGCGGCAGCCGTTGCTGTCGATGTCAACCGCCCGGACGCATGGCAGTTCAGTGCCTTCATTTACGCCTATTATCCGGATATCAACAGCAAGGTGACATTTCCCAACGGACAGTCCTCCGACATCACTGTGAATGCCAGCGATATCTACAGCAATCTCAAGTTCGGCATGATAGGGGCCTTCGAGGTACGCAAGGGCAGCTGGGGTGGGTTTACCGACGTCCTCTATATGAATGTCGGCGAGTTCAATTCCAGGTTCCATAACTTCACGATCGGCAATGTCGGTTTGCCCGCGGACGTTTCGGCGAGTGCAAATTTCGACTTGAAGAGTACGGTCTGGACGCTGGCGGCCACCTACCGGCCAGTGAACACACAGGCGGTGAAGCTGGACTTGCTTGCCGGCGCGCGACTGCTCGATCTCAAGCAGTCACTGCAGTGGACGCTCAATGGCAATATCGGGCCCATCGCATTGCCGGGCCGCGCAGGCGAGCAATCGGCCAAGGATCATTTCACGGACGGAATCGTCGGACTCAAAGGCCGCCTCGCCTTCGGGCGGGACCTGAAGTGGTTCATACCGTACTATGGTGATGTAGGCACCGGCAATTCTGACCTGACCTGGCAGGTGGCGACCGGCATTGGCTACGCATTTAACTGGGGCGAGATTATTGGCGGCTGGCGCTATCTCGATTACAAATTCAAGTCAGATTCGAACCTTGACTCCATGAGTCTCAACGGTCCACTGCTGGGAGTCGCCTTCCACTGGTAAGCCGCCGACCCGGAGCGCCACGGTCCGCACCGCCGCTTCCGCGACACCACAGTCCATCGCGCGCGCTACGGAGGCACTGCGCCCTGAGGGAGCGACCATGCGTGGCAATGGAACACCAAGCGCGGTCAACAACAGCGGCTCGCGATGCAGCACGCCAGCACCGGAAGAGTGGCGTGCCTTAAACGTGAACTGAAGCGTACGCAAGCGGCACGCCGGTGGCCCGCTCCTGGTCGGCCACGATGCCGCGCACCGACCAGAAATAATGGAACGTGGCCCAAAAGCCGGTGGGCACCAGGCACAGCATGGCCAGGCGCAGCGATTCGGCGTTCTCGACATGACCGGGCCCGAGCCAATCGCTCAACGAGCCGACTCCCACCGGCGCGACAATCAGGTTGAGAAAATTGGCCGCAAAAAGGGTGGCGGCGCAGAACACGGCGCGCATGCGCGGCTCGGCCAGATTGAGAAGCAGGCCGAACGCGGGGCCGATATAGAAATATATTGACGGGATGAAGAGCCAGAACAGTACCTGCACCAACGCGAGCGAATGCGTCGTGTAGATGACGAGCGACACTGCGCTCGCCGCTCCAATCCACCAGCCCATCAATTTCACAATGCGCCGTGGATCCGCCATCGACGGCCGGGTAAGCAGCCAGCCCGTGAAAATGGTCGCTGCGCCGCCGCCAAACAAGTGAATCTTGCCGGTGATCGCTCCGGCCTGACCGGCCGACAGCCCGTAACTCTGGTTGAGAAACATCGGCGTCCAGTACATCAGTCCCCATCCCCAAAGCGCCGTCAGTGCGCTGGCCGCCATCACGTGGACTGCGGAGCGCTGCGACCAGAGATATCGAAGCGCGTCCATGAATGAGGGCGAGTGCTCGCTGATGTGCGCGTCGAGATTGCCGCGCCGGGGCTCACGCACTGTAAAGTAGATCAGCATGCCGACCAGGAGGCCCGGCACCCCCAGCCACAGGAACGGGGCGCGCCAGCCGTGCAGGTCGGCGATCGCGCCGGTCGTGTCGGAGGCAAAGTAAGCACCGATGGGCGCCCCGAGCGAGAATACGGTCAAAGCCATGGGCCGGCGCACCACGGGAAAATAGTCCGAGATCAATGAGTTTGCGCCGGGCGTACCGCCCGCCTCGCCAACCCCGATGCCGATGCGCGAGACCAACAGCTGCCAGTAGTTGCGCGACAGTCCTGTGCACATCGTCATTACCGACCAGCCCACGATCGAGGCCGCCACAATATTGCGGCGGTTACCGCGGTCGATCAGCCATGAGATCGGAAAACCCATCGTGATGTAGAACATGCCGAGCCACAGGCCCGTGAGCGCACCGACGCCCCCGGCCGTCAGGTGCAGCTCGAGGCGGATCGGCTCGAGCACCTGGGTCACCATGTAGCGGTCGGTAATGCTGAGCGTGTACACGGCGCACATGAGAATCAGCACGTACCAGCGCGCGGCCAGCGATGGCACGGCCGCGACGGTCCCGGTTTGTACGAACGCTTCCGCCTGGTTCATGGATCTGGCATCCGCTGGGCTGTGGCCGCCGATATTGCCTGAAATGCCGTTCGCTGTTCGATCTAACCGGCCGAGCCGGCGACGGCGGGCAGATTCAGATGCGGCCGCGGCGCTATATGCCTTTTTTCGATGGGCTCGGCGCGGGTCTCGCTCGCTCGGATCGCGGCCCGCGCGGCTGTGTACACTGCTCGGGCAGGCGCGCCCGCCGGGCGGAAGAAGGCTTAAGGCGGCCATTGCGGGGTCAATCGTGGATCAAATGCGGATTGGATTTATCGGGCTCGGTAACGTCGGGGGCAAGCTGGCGGGCAGCCTCCTGCGGCACGGCCTGCCCCTGACCGTGCGTGACCTCAATGATGACCTGGTCGCCCGATTTGTGGCACGCGGGGCGCACAGCGCCGCCTCCCCCCGCGCGATGGCCGAGCAGGTGGATCTGCTCATCACCTGCCTGCCCTCGCCGGCCGCTTCCGCGGCCGTATTGGAGAGCGCCGATGGCGTGCTCGCCGGCCTCAGGCCCGGAATGGTGTGGCTGGAGATGAGCACCACCGATCAGGCGGAGGTGATTCGACTGGGCGCGCTGGTGGCAGCGCGGGGCGGCCTAGCGATGGATTGCCCGGTGTCGGGAGGCTGCCACCGTGCGGCGACGGGCAATATCTCAATCTTTGCCGGCGGCAGCCGCCAGGCCTTCGAGAAGGTGCTGCCGGTACTGAAAATCCTGGGTCGGCAGATACTCCACACCGGTCCGATCGGTTCGGCATCGGCCCTGAAGGTCGTGACCAACTACCTGTGCACGGTGCACCTGTGCGCGCTCGCCGAGGCCCTCACGGTGTGCAAGGTCGCCGGGATGGACATGAACACCGCTTACGAGGCGATTCGGATTTCGTCCGGCAATTCATTTGTCCACGAGACCGAATCGCAGGTCATCCTCAACGGCAGCCGCGACATTGGCTTCACGATGGATCTGGTCATCAAGGACGTGGGCCTGTTCGACCAGTGGGCGCAGGGGTTGAGGGTTCCTCTGGAGATATCACCGCTGGTGCTGGGCATCTTCAAGGACGGGGCGCAGCGATTCGGCCCGCGCGAACACTCGCCTAACATCATCCGGCGCCTGGAAGACGCCTGCGGTGTGCAGGTGCTCGGTACCGGCTTTCCTGCAGAAATGATCGATGATGAGCCCGAGGCAGAAGGCTACGAAGTCATCCCCAAGAATTCCTAGCCGAAGCCCACGACGGCCTTGAGCTCAAGAAAATCGCCGATGCCCCAATCCGCGTATTCGCGCCCATTTCCCGATTGCTTGTAGCCGCCAAAAGGCGCCGACGTATCCCAGTCCGGGTAATTCACGTTTATTTGCCCGGCGCGCAGCTGCCGCGCCACCTGGCGGGCGTGCTCGGCGTTGCCGGACTGCACGTAGGCCGCCAGGCCGTACACGGTGTCATTGGCTATATCGACCGCCTGCTGCTCTGATTCGTAGGGGATGATCGACAGCACCGGGCCGAAGATTTCCTCGCGCGCGATGGTCATGCCGGGCCGGACCGGGCCAAACACCGTGGGCCGGGCGAAATAGCCGCGCTGCAGTCCATTGGCGCGGCCCAGACCGCCGGTCACCAGCGCGGCGCCTTCGCTGATGCCGGACTGGATGAGTTTTTGAATCTTGTTGTACTGGGTTTCGCTGACGACGGGTCCGAGCTGAATGCCCTCGCCGCGCGGATCGCCCACCGTATGGCTTTCTGCCGCCTGCTTGGCGTATTCGAGGGCTGTTTCCAGCTGCGCCTTGGGTACCAGCATGCGCGTGGGCGCGTCGCAGGACTGGCCGCTGTTGCTGAAACAGGCGGCCACGCCTTGGGTAACGGCCGCACGCAGGTCGGCATCGGGAAGGATAATGTTGGCGGACTTGCCGCCGAGTTCCTGGGTCACGCGTTTGACCGTGTCGGCCGCGCTCTTGGCCACCATGACGCCGGCCCGGGTCGAACCGGTAAAGGAGACCATGTCGACGTCCGGGCTGGTCGCCAGCGCCTGGCCCACGGTGAGGCCGTCGCCGTTGATCAGATTGAAGACCCCGGGCGGCACACCGGCGGCGTGCACGATCTCGGCAAAGATGATGCCGTTGAGCGGCGCAATCTCGCTGGGCTTGAGCACCATGGTGCAGCCCGCTGCGATCGCCGGGGCTACCTTGGTCACGATCTGGTTGAGCGGCCAGTTCCAGGGCGTGATGAGGCCCGCGACGCCGATGGCTTCGCGAATGATGCGCGTCTTGCCGCGCTGTTGCTCGAATTCGAACGCCTCCAGGGCGGCGATGGTCGCCTCAAGGTGCGCGCGTCCGGCCCAGATCTGCGCCTCGCGGGCGAACTGCAGGGGCGCCCCCATTTCGTCGGAGACCACCTGCGCCAGTTCCTCGGCGCGTTCGTTGTAGAGGGTCAGCATGCGCTTGAGGAGCCCGAGACGGTGCTCCTTGGAGGTCTGCGCGAAGGCCGGGAAGGCGGCCCGGGCCGCGCCGATCGCGCGTGCGGCGTCGGCCGCATTGCCCATGGCGATCGTGGCGATCGCCGCCTCCGTGGCCGGGTTGATCACCGCCTGCGTCGCCTTGCTGAGCGGTTCGACCCAGCTCCCGTTGATGTAGAAATGGCCGGTATTTTTCATGGGCCTATGCTACGACATTTTCCAGTTGGGGATCGATCGGGCTTAAAGTACGGTCCGGACAATTGCGGGTAACGGGTGGTCATTGAAGCGGAAAGTAGAGACGGAGGGTGCGCGCGAAGAGGTCTTGTGGCTCGGCCTCGATACCGGTGGAACCTACACGGATGCGGTGCTGCTCGCCGGTGGGCGGCGTGTCATCGCAAGCGCAAAGTCGCTGACCACCCACTGGGATCTGACCGTCGGCGTCCGCGAAGCGATCCGCTCCGTCCTAAAAGAGCTCTCCGGCGCGGCCACGCGCGAACACGTGCAGCTCGTGTCCGTGTCGACGACACTCGCCACCAACGCCGTGGTTGAGAATCGGTTCAGCCCGGTGGCCACGATATTGATTGGTTTCGATGAGGGAATGCGGACACGTTCCGGGCTGCAGCGCGATGGCGCCGGGCCCGTGATCATGGTCCGCGGCGGCCATGACGCCACCGGTGAGGAACTCGAGGCTCTCGACGAGTCAGGTCTGGCCGCCGCGGTGCGCGAATGCGCGGCCCGGGTGGAGGGCTACGCCGTCGCCGCCTGCTTCTCAGTACGGAATCCCGCGCACGAATTGCACGCGCGGCAGCTGATCCGCACGCTGTCCCCGAAGCCCGTGACCTGCGCCCATGAGTTAAGTTTCAGACTGGACGCGCCGCGGCGCGCGCTCACCGCCGCGCTCAATGCGCGACTGACGCCGCAGATCCGGCACCTGATCGAGGCGCTCACGGCCGTGCTCCAGGGGGAGCGCATCGACGCGCCGCTCATGATCGTCAAGGGCGACGGCTCGTTGATGAAGGCGGAGGTCGCGCTCGAGTATCCGGTCGAGACGATCCTCTCGGGGCCCGCAGCCAGCGTCGTAGGTGCCGGCTTCTTGACCGGATTTGAGGATTTTCTGGTCGCCGACATGGGCGGCACGACGACCGACTGCGCGGTCGTGAATGCCGGGCGGCCCGCCATCAATGCCGAGGGCGCGCTGATCGGTGGTTGGAGAACCATGGTGGAAGCCGTGGACGTGCGCACCACGGGCCTCGGTGGTGACAGCCAGGTGTCCATCAGCCGCGACGGTCGCATGACGGTGGGGCCACGCAAAGCCCTGCCGCTTTGCCTGCTGGCGCACCAGGCGCCCGCGGCGCTCGTGGAGTTGCGCAAACTGGTGATGCTGCAGCACCTTCCCGATCACGCCACCCTGTTTGCCCTGCGCAATCCCGGGCGCGAGGCCCCGGTTCACTTGTCGGGCATCGAGCGGCGCGTATGGAATGAACTGAGCCACGAGCCGCGGCGGGTCTCACAACTTCTGAACAACGCACCCGGTCTCGCCGCACTGCGCCGCCTGGCCGATGCGGGGCTTGCCACCATCGGGGCATTCACGCCGACCGACGCGCTGCACGTGCTGGGACGGCAACAAGGATGGAATACGGAGGCGGCAGAGCTGGGGGCGCGCCTGCTGGCGATCGAAGAGCGCAATATTCACGGCGCCAGCGAACCGGCCGACGCGCGGAGTTTTTGCGCGCGCACGGTCGAACATGTGATTCGCGAATCGACCCGGATGGTCGCGGCGACCGCTCTCGCCCACGATCCGGGAGTGGAGTCACAGGCGGGATCGTGGGGCCTGTTGGGTGACCGGCTCATCGAAGAGCTCGTGGCCGGCCGACCCTTCGCAACCCTGGTGCACGCGGGAATCTCGCTCGCGACGCCCCTGGTGGCGATCGGCGCGCCCGTGGCAGCGTATTACCCGGAAGTCGCCCGTCGATTGAACGCCAGCTTGTCCATCCCGCCACACGCCGCGGTCTGCAACGCCGTGGGCGCGGTCGCCGGGGTGGTCTCCCAGAGCATAGAAATTCTGGTCAACCAGCCTGCATTCGGCGTGTTTCGCGTGCACGATCCTGCGGGGAGCCGCGATTTTAGAACGGCCGAGCCGGCGATCGATTACGCCCGTCAGGTTTCCCAGCAGCTTGCGCTCGAAGCCGCGCGCCGTGCGGGCGCTGCGGACCCGCACGTGGACAGCGCGGTCATCGAAAATCGCGCGCACATGGGCGCTGCGGATTACCTCGCTGAAGCGCTGGTGCGCTCGACCGCGACCGGGCGCCCCTTCGCGGGGCATCTGCGCACTTAAGCTTTAGCGCGGCGCCGCCGCGGTCGGACTCAACTCTTGATGCGCTCGTTCTTGGGGTCGTACCAGGGCTGGAACTGCACCCGTGCCGGCCAGCGGCGGCAGGCCACTTCCACTTCCCACTGCCCGGTGGACAGCCAATCGCTGCTGACACCGGTGTCGGTACTGACGTAACCCATGCCAATTGAACGCTGCAGCCGAAAGCCCCAGGCCCCGGATTTGATGGAGCCGACAATGCGACCGTCGCGGACAATGGGTTCTTCATGATAGAGAAGCGGCGCCTCGGTCGAGTCGTCCTGGAGCATGACTTGCACCAAGCGCTTCGAGAGCACGCCGCGTCCGCGCTGCGCCAACAGGGCATCGCGACCCAGAAATCCGCCCGGTTTCTCCCAGGCCACGGTAAAGCCGAGACCGGCCTCGAGGGGGGTGTCTTCATCGGCGATGTCGTGACTCCAATGGCGGTACCCCTTCTCGACCCGACAGGCCGCCATGGCGTGGTAGCCCGCGTGCTTGAGTCCGATCGGCACCCCGGCCCTCATTAACTGCTCGTAGACGTCGAGGCAGTGTTCGGCCGGCAGGTACAGCTCCCAGCCGAGTTCTCCGACGTAGGTGATGCGGCTGGCCCGCACCCGCGCGTAACCAATCTCGATCTCGCGCGAGTGGCCAAAGGGATGGGCGGCGTTTGACAGATCAGCGCCCGACAGTTTCTGCAGCAGCTCCCGGCTGCGCGGACCCATCACGCCCAGCATGGCAACGCCCGCGGTGACATCCGTGACCGAGCAGCGCGCGCCGGCGTGCGCCTGGATATGTCGCTTCAGCCAGGCCAGATCCCGCGTCTGACAGATCGCCGAGCTCACCACCATGAATTCGTCCGCGGCGAGGCGCGTGATCGTAAGGTCGGCCTCGATCCCGCCGCGGTCGTTGAGCCATTGTGTATAGACAATGCGTCCCGGCGCCACATCGACATCCGCGGTCGACAGGTGATTGAGGATGGTGCAGGCGTCGGCCCCCTGGACCAGAAACTTGGCGAAGCAACACTGATCAAAGAGGGCCACCGCGTCGCGCGTCGCGAGACACTCGCTGCCGCAGGCATCGAACCAGTTCTGGCGCCCGTAAGAGTAGACATAGCGGGGCTCTGAACCGGGCGGCGCAAACCAATTGGGCCGCTCCCAGCCGGCGGTCTCGCCCATGCAGGCACCGGCGGCAACCAGACGGTCGTGCAGGGGCGTGCGGCGCGCGCCGCGCGCACTCTGGTACTGGTAGTACGGCCAGTGCATGGCGTACAGAAGGCCCAGTGTCTCGACCGTGCGATCGTGCAGATAGCGGCGATTGGATTGGAACGGCATCACGCGGCGGATATCGACGTCCGCAAGATCCATCGGCGGCCGGCGGTCGAGGATCCACTGTGCCACCACTTTGCCGGCCCCGCCGCTGGAGGCGATGCCGGTCGAGTTGAAGCCGGTGGCGACGAACAGATCGCGCACCTCGGGAGCCTCGCCGATGTAAAAACGATCGTCCGGCGTGAAGCTTTCCGGACCATTGAAGAACAGCTGGATGCCGGCATCGGCCAGCGCCGGGACTCGCTTGACCGCGGCGTTCATTATCGGCTCGAAGTGATCGTAGTCTTCGGGCAAGGTTTCAAAGCTGAAGTCCTCGGGGATTCCGCCCATCCCCCAGGGCTTGGCCACCGGTTCAAAGCAACCCACCAACAGCTTGCCGGCGTCCTCCTTGTAATAGGCACACTCGTCCGGCACCCGCAGTACCGGCAGATTCCCCGGCAGACCCTTGATGGGTTCGGTCACGATGTAGAAGTGTTCGGCGGCGTGCAGCGGGACCGCGGCCCCGCAGGCACGGGCCAGCCCGTGCGACCACATGCCGGCGCACAGCACGACCGTGTCTGCCCTGATGTCGCCGTCGACCGTGTCGACGCCGACCGCCCGCCCTTGCTCCACGCGAATCCGGGTCACGGTGGTATTTTCAAAGATCCGCGCACCGCGCATCTTGGCGCCCTTGGCAAAGGCCTGCGTGGTGTCGATCGGGTTGGTCTGTCCGTCCTTGGGCAGAAAGATCCCGCCCACCAGGTCATCGACCGCCAGCAGCGGCCAGCGCTCCTTAATTTCGGCCGCGGTCAGCAGGTTGATTTCGAGCCCGAAGGTCTTGCCCATGGACGCGCCGCGCTTGAGCTCCTCAAAACGCGCCGGCGAGGTCGCCACGCTGACCGAGCCATTCTGCTTAAAGCCGGTCGCCTGGCCGGTTTCGGACTCCAGGGAGCGAAACAAATCGGCCGTGTACTGCGCCAGCTCCGTCAAATTGCGGGTGGCGCGCAGCTGTCCCACCAGCCCCGCGGCATGCCACGTCGTACCGCAGGTGAGCCGGCGGCGCTCGAGCAGCACCACGTCGGTGACCCCGATCTTGGTCAGGTGGTAGGCGATAGAGCAACCCGCGACGCCACCCCCGACGATAACGACGCTGGCCTGAGCTGGAAGTGTCATCAGGCCTTAGGTACCTGCGGGTCGCATGCCCTGGCGTGCAAGGCGTATCGGGAAACGGCGACGAATCTCCGCGTCCACCGCCTCGGGTACATGGTGCGGATAGTGCGTGGCGAGAATCTCCGCGACCTTGCGCGCGGCACGGTCCGAGACATTGCTCGCGCCCTGCTCTCGCCATTCATTCGGGCTGCGGCGATCACCCACCGTCGGATACAGATACTCGGTTTGCATCAGCTGCAGGGTCTGGCCGCTGCCCAGAAAATGTCCGGGCCCGTTCAAGCACACGTCCTTGATGGTCTCGAAGGACAACCGCTCCTCGCTGACCTCGATCCCCTTGATGGTGCGCTGCGCGGCGCCGATGATGTCGTTGTCGATGATCAGGCTCTCGAGCGAAAAACCCAGCAGGCTGGCGTGCATGCCCGCCGACTCGTAGATCATGTTCACGCCGCTGTTACCCACCAGTGCGTGATTGAGAGCTTTTTCCGCCCCCGACTGGCCATCCGGAATCTTCGAGTCGGTCATGCCTGAGGCCGTGCCGCCGGTGAGTTGATAGAAGTTCGCCATCTGTCCGGCCGCCGATGACAGCAAGGCCTGCTCAGGGCTGCCCCCGGACATCGCCCCGGTGCGCAAATCGGACACAAAGCACCAGGTGCCAAATATCGCCGGATGCCCGGGCTTGATGGCATTGACGTACACGAGGCCGGCCAGCACCTCCGCCACTTCCTGGGCCAGGGCACCGGCCAGCGCTGCCGGCGCCGTGGCGCCCGCCTGCCCGGCCGACAGCAGCAGCACGGGCATCCCGCCGCGGACTGCCAATTCGAGGCAACGACACGCGTCCGCGGCGAATTTCATCGGCGGTACCACGAAGCAGTTGGACTGGCTGACAAAGGGGCGATCGCGCCATTGCTGCTCGCTCCCGGCGATGGCGTGCAGCATCTCCAATGATCTTTCCAGATGGTCGGGATGCACCCAGCTGCTGCCCACGTGCTTGGTCGTGCTCATGACCGAGGCATAGCAGGTGTTGAAATCCATCTCGTAAGGATCGGGAATATCGCGCGGCACCACGGCCCGCTGGAAGAAGTGGATATGATCCATGACGTCCACGATGCGGCCGATGTCGTACAGATCCTGGATCGTCGAGTCGCGGTACCCGGTTTTTGGATCAACGATGTTGACGGCCGCCCCCGCGGTGCCGAAGTACGCCCGCTTGCCCCAGGGCTCGAGGTCGTGTTTCCGATCCTGGCCGTGCAACACAAAATTTCGACCTGCCTTGGCGAGCGTGTCTTCGACCAGTGAGCGCGGATACAGCAAGCGGCCTTGCGGGCTCATCGTGCACCCGGCCCGCGTCATGATCTCGACGCCGGTGTCCGTGGCATCTCCCAGGCCGACCTCGGCCAACAGGCGCAACGCGGTTTGGTGGATCTGCTCGACGTCACTGTCGCTCAGTGGCTTGTACCGCCCGCTGGTCATGCCAGGGCGCACCGGGCGCAAGTGATCGGGCAGCGGACCGGCGCGCTCCGCCCGGCGGGCGTCGCGTCCAGAGGGACGTCGGGCTACAATCGGGGCGTCGGTCACGCGGTTACTCCTTGGCGTCGCGGCAAGGATTATCGCTCATTCCACGACGCTTTGGAGGCAGACGTGAATCGGCTTGTCAGTTTTACGCAGATGAAAGACGGTACTCGCGAGGACTATCTGCTCCTCGATCAGTCCGAGCGCGAGTTCGCAAAACAGCTCCCGGATCATGTGCTGGGTGCACTGCGCGATCTGGACCATTCCGTGGAAGGCTACCCGGTCACCCGGCTGGGGCACTCGCTGCAGACCGCCACCCGCGCGCGGCGCGATGGTGCCGATGACGATCTGGTCGTCGGCGCCCTGATCCACGACATTGGCGATCTGCTGGCCCCCTACAACCACGCGCAACTCGCCGCAGCCGTCATTCGCCCCTATGTGCGCGAACAGGTGGCGTGGATCGTCGAGCAGCATGAACTGTTTCAGACTTATTACTTCGTGCATCATACCGGCGGCGATCGCTATGCCCGCGAGCGCTTGCGCGAGCACCGCTGGTACGAGTCGTGCGTGAATTTCTGCGAGCGTTACGACCAGTCGTCCTTTGATCCCGCCTATCGGACCATGTCGCTGGCGGAGTTCGAACCGCTGCTGCGCCAGGTGTTCAGTCGCGTGCCGTACGACCCGCGCCATACGGCCGCCGCTTGACCGAATTTCGGCTCTCGATCGTGCAGCGATGGCGTCGGATTTTGGCGCTGTGGGTGTTTGCCGCGGCCGCCGCGCCGTTAGCAAGTGTCGCGGCCGGCGCGCCTCTGCCTCCGATACGCCACGTGTTCGTGGTGATGCTCGAGAACCAACCGTTCGATTACACGTTTGGCGGCAAATCGCAGGCGCCCTACTTGAAGGGGCTAGCTCAACACGGCGCGCTGGCGGTCAATTACTTTGCGACCAGCCACGCTAGTCTGGGCAACTATTTGGCGCTCATCAGCGGGCAGGCGCCCAATGAGAGCGTCAATCTGGATTGCGAGGTCTACACGGAGTTTGTGAGCACCGGCCTTACCCCGGACGGCCAGGCGATGGGCAAGGGTTGCGTGTACCCGCCTTCGGTCGCGACGCTGGCGAATCAGCTCGAGGCCGCGCATCTCACCTGGAAGGGGTACATGGAGGACATGGGCAACAACCCGCGGCGCGAGAGTGCCACCTGCGGTCATCCGCCGATCGGCGCTCCGGACAATACCCAGCTGGCCGAGGTCGGCGACCAGTACGCCGCGCGGCACAACCCCTTCGTCTATTTTCACGCCATCATTGACAGTCCCAGCTGCCACCGCCATGTGGTCAACTTGGCCGCCCTCGCCTCCGACCTGAAGTCGGCCGCCACCACCCCCAACTACCTGTTCATCGTGCCCAATCTGTGCCACGACGCCCACGATGGCACCGGGGGTGGTCGATGTGTCGACGGCGCGCCCGGTGGCCTGGTCGCCGCTGACCAGTTTCTCAGTCACTTGGTGCCCAAGATTCTCGCTTCGCCGGCGTACCGCCACGACGGTCTGTTGATCATCACCTTTGACGAGTCGGATCTTGTGGAAACCCTGAATCGTCGCACCGGCGTCACGGTGCTGAGCGGCGATGGCGCGGCCTGCTGCAACGAGCAGCCGGGCCCGAACATCCCGCCGTACAACCCCGCGGCGGTCGGCACATGGGAAAACATGAACGGACCGGGCATCATCGGTCCGGGCGGCGGGCGTGTCGGTGCGGTCATGCTCTCGCCTTACATACACCCGGATACCGTATCGATGGTGCCCTACAACCACTACGCCTTGCTGAAGAGCGTCGAGGATTTGTTTCAGCTGCCGCACCTGGGCTATGCCGCCCAGCCCGGTCTCAGCGGCTTCGGCACCGACCTGTTCACCAGGCCGCAAAGCGCCCGGAACTAGACCGCTTCAGGCCGGTGCGGGCAGTGCCGGCACGGCGATCCCTTGCTCCAGCAGTACGCTGCGCAACAGGTCTGGACGGTCGCTGATCATCCCGTCCACGCCGAGTGCCACGATGCGGCGCATGTCGGCCGGCTCGTTGACCGTCCAGGGGGTTACAAGCAGGCCCAGTTCGTGCGCCTCGGCGAGCGCGGGCGCGCTGAGATCGAGGTAGTTGGGTGACCAAACGGTGGCCCCGCTCGCCTTCGCGAGCCTTGGCACGGAGCCGCCAAACTCCCTGATATCCAATCCCGCAAGCCAGGGCGACGGGTCGGAGCGGCCGGCGTACACCGTGTCGTCATCGCCCTGCTGGTCGGTGAGCGCCGCGGTGGCGATTTTGGGCGCCAGCTTCTGCACCAGCCTGAGCACCCGCCAGTCGAAGCACTGGATGATGACGCGGCTGTCCAATCCGGCGCGGTGCACATCGTCGAGCAACAAAGACACGAATGCGTCCGGCGCCACGGTCAGTGCGGGCTGCAGGGGGAACAGCTTGGCCTCGATGTTGAATCGAACCACCCGCTCATGCGGCGCGCCAAACAGGGCAAACAGGTCCGCCAGGCGCGGGATGCGCTCGCCGTCCACGGGCCGCTGCTGCGGGAATTGCGCCGCGTAGGCGGTGCCGGGCCTCAACCGCCCGACATCGTACTGCTGCAGCTGTGCGTAACTCAGCGTGCAGATGGGCGGTCCCGGAGCCTCAAGAAAGCGACCTTGCGCGTCGCGGGTGTGATCGGGATTGGGCTGAGGATCGTGACTTACGACCACCACGGCATCGCGCGTGACCGCACAGTCGAGCTCAAAGGTGGTGACCCCCAGCGCACGAGTACCTGCAAAACCGGCCAGAGTATTCTCGGGCCAAAGGCCGCGGGCACCCCGATGGCCCTGGAGATCGAATGTTCCGTTGGCCAGCGGCCCAAGCTCCCGCATGGTCTAGGCGAACTCCGCGAGTGACGCGCGGCGCATCTCACAGTAGCATTGGCGTGCGTGCGAACCGGCGCGATTCCCGGGGTCGTGGAGACTCACTATGATGAAGCCCATCCTCTCGATACTGCTGGTGGCCGGGCTCGGCCTGGGCGTGGCCGCCCGCGCGGACGACGCAAAGAAGCTGCGCATCATCACCTGGTCCGATTACGTGCCCGCCGAAGTCATCGCGCAATTCAAACAGGAAACCGGCATCCAAGTCGAGGTCTCGCTGTCGAACAACGAAGAGATCATCTCGAAGTTGCGGGCCACGGGCGGCGCCGGGTTTGATCTTGCCCAACCTTCGCAGGATCGGATCATCAGCGCCCAGCAGGAGTTTCGAATCTACCGCCCGATTGACCTGAGCAAGGTCAAGGTGGCCCAATTCATGCCAGACCTGCTGGCGACCGTCAAAAAGAACGCCTCGCTCGACGGCAAACTCTACGCCCTGCCCTACGTGTGGGGGGCAGAGGGCATGGTCGCCAATACCAAGCGCGCAAAGATCACCGACTATCAGGACCTGTGCAAACCCGAATACAAGGGCAAGACGACCTTGCGCCTGCGGCGGCCGACCCTGATGGCCTTCGCATTCGCCTTGGGCAAAAACCCGTTTTCCCTGTACGGCGATCCCAAGGCGTACACCGCGCTGATGGAGCAGGTCGGGCGCACCCTGACGGCCTGCAAACCCAACCTGCGATTCTTCTTTGACAACAAGGACCAGCTGCTCAACAGCATGCGGACCAATGAAGTGGTTGCGGCCATGTCGTGGGACTCGATCGCATGGAAGCTGAACCGGGAGAACCCCGACATCAAGTTCATCAACCCCAAATCGGGCGCAATATTCTGGCTCGACACCTTCGCCTTGCCGGCACGCGGCCGCAATGACGCCGGAGTGTACGCCTGGATTAATTTCACAATGCGTCCCGACGTGGCCGCCAAGATCGCAAAATCCATCGGCAATTTCACGGCCTCGCAGGGCGCCGCGCAGCTCATGGATCCACGCGTCAAGGCGCAGTTTGCCGAAAGCTTCCCGGACGGTCTTAAGAATGCGATCTGGTATCCGGCCATACCTCCCGGTCTCGAGGAAATTGAAGGCCGGGTACTTGACCGGATCAAGGCGGCCAATTGAGCGTGCCCGCAGTGGCCGCTGAGACCACGGCTCCCGACCTTGAGGCACGCCGCGTCGGCAAGCGTTTCGCCGGACACGTGGCGGTCGATGCCTTGTCCTTCAGCGTCGCCCGCGGCAGCTTCTTTTCGATCCTCGGCCCCTCCGGCTGCGGCAAGACCACCCTGCTGCGGATGATTGCGGGGTTTATCGCGCCCGACGAAGGGGACATAGCCATCGGCGGACGCAGCATGGCTGGCGTCGCACCGAATCGCCGGCCGGTCAATATGGTCTTTCAACAGCTGGCGCTATTTCCGATGATGTCGGTCGGTGAGAACGTGGCGTTTGGGCTCGCGCGGCGCGGCGTGGCGCGCGCCGAGCGAACCCGCAAGGCCGAGGCCATGCTCGAGCGCGTTGGATTGGGCGGCGCGAGCTACAAGCGTGTGGACGAGCTTTCCGGCGGACAACGGCAGCGAGTCGCCATCGCCCGCAGCCTGGTGCTTGAGCCGACGCTGCTGTTGCTCGACGAGCCCCTTGGCGCCCTCGACCTGAAGCTGCGCGAACACATGAAGATTGAGCTCAAGCAGCTGCAGTCCGCTTTTGGAACGACCTTTGTGTATATCACCCATGACCAGTCCGAGGCCCTGGTGCTCTCGGATCACGTGGGCGTCATGAACCGCGGACGCTTTGAGCAGTTGGGCACGCCGCAGGAACTCTATTATTCGCCGGCGACGCCCTTTGTCGCCGCATTCGTTGGCGCAAACAACCGCATCATCGGCAAGGCGGTGGCCGTCGAGGGGGAATTAGTGGAACTGCAGTCGACCGAGGGCTGGGTGATCCGCGCGCGCGGCAGCGGCACCATCACCCCGGGCGCCCCGGTCGAGGCCTTCGTGCGGCCTGAGGCTGCCACCATCGGGCGCAGTGCCGGCGAGCTGGCCGTCGGCCCGCAGCAGAGGGTTCACGAGGGTGTGGTGGAGAGTCTGCTGTTCGACGGCGCCAATTCTGCGGTCCTGCTCCAGGAGAAGAGCACCCGGTTCGAATTTCGAATTGCACTGCCGCAAACCGGCCGCTACGCGGACCTGAAGGTGGGCGAACCGATCGTGTTTACTTTCGATCCCATGCGCGCCGTGTGTTTTGCGGCCCCCACCCCGCATGCTTGAGCCCACGGCGACCACGGCCTGGCACCGGCGGCTGATGCTGGGTCTGCTGCTGGCTCCGGCACTGATTTGGTTGTTCGCGCTGATCGTGCTGCCGCACCTGGATCTGGCGCTGCTCTCGTTTCGCGAACGTACCGGGCCGCGCGAGTTCGTGCCCAGCCTGGCGCAATATCGGACTTTTTTTTCCGAGCCGCTGTACTGGCACGTGTTCGCCCGCACCGCGGTCATGTCGGCCATTGCCACGACGCTGACGCTGTTGATTGCATTTCCGGTGGCCTGGACGATCGCCAAGCTGGCCACCGGTCGAATGGGGGCCATACTTTTCATGCTCTGCCTGATCCCCTTCTGGATCAGCGAAACGGTGCGCACCCTGGGTTGGATGATCCTGCTGCGCGAATCCGGGGTGCTGCCTGCACTGCTCACACATCTCGGGCTGACCGCGGTGCCGGTTGAGCTGCTCTACCATGACGCCACGATACTGGTCGGTCTGGTCTACACCTCGCTCCTGTTCATGGTGGTGCCCCTGGTTGGCAGTCTGGAAAGCCTCGATAACTCGCTGATCGAGGCTGCCTACGACCTGGGCAGCAGTGGCTGGTCGGTATTGCGCAAGATCGTGATACCGCACGCAGCGCCGGGCATAACCGCCGGCTGTATCGTCGTATTCATGCTCACGCTGGGGAATTACCTGACGCCGACCCTGCTGGGTGGCAAGAACTCACTGTGGTTCACGGAACAAATCTACTCGCAGTTCATCACGCGCTTTAACTGGGAACAAGGCGCCGCGCTGGGATTCCTGCTGCTGGCGCTCTCGACGACGATGGTCTGGGTCGGACTCAAACTCAGCGGCCAGAAATTCGCTGACGTGATGCGGCGCACATGATCCCTTCGCTTCCCCGACCGCTGTGGCTGCGTGTCTCGACCGTCACCTTCCTGGCGCTGTTCCTGGTGTTTTTGTTCTTGCCACTGGTCATCGTCGCCGTGTTTGCGTTCAACGATGCGCCCTATCCGGCTCCGCCCTGGCATGGATTTACACTCGACTGGTTCCTCGGCAATGCGCACACGGGCCGCGTCGGGCTGTTCGGCGACAGCGAACTGCTCGCCAGCATCTGGACCAGCTTTGTCGTCGCCTGCTGGGTCACCGTGCTGTCATTGGCGGTCGGAACCGCCAACGCCTTCCTGATGGAACGCGCGCAGTTTCCCGGCAAGGGCGTGTTGTCGATGCTCATGCTGGTGCCGTTGGTCATCCCGGGCGTCATTCTCGGCATCTCGATTCTGGCCTTTGCGAGCCGCATTGCCGACCTGTGCAGCGACATGTTCGGATGGGATGTTGACTTCTTGAGGCCCGGCCTGCCGCTGGTGGTGCTGGGCCAGTTCTCGTTCATCGCCGCAATCGCGACCCTGACGATCAGCGCCCGGCTCAAGCGTTTCGATCGCACGCTGGAGGATGCGGCGCTTAATCTTGGGGCCTCGCGCGCCGCGGTATTGACGACCATCACACTCCCGTACCTGCGTCCCGCCCTGATCGGGTCCGCGGCGATTGCGTTTTTGATGTCCTTCGAGAATTTCAACACCACGCTGATGCTCGTGGGCGCGGACTCGCCGCTGACCATCATGATGTACGGACGGATGCGCGAGGGCGCGACACCGGTGCTTAACGCCGTGAGCCTGTTCCTGATGGTGGCCTCGGCGCTGCTGGCCCTGACGCTGATGCGGCGCAATGTCCGAAAAAGCGCCTAGCCTTGGTCGCGGTTCGCAGGCGTGGCGTTGCTCATCACGCCCAATGGTCTGATTTGAACTACTCACTGAGGGCTGTCTAGGTGTCCGGCACCTCGATCTTGATCAATTTATCCGGCTATGTCGGCCTGCTGTTGTGGGGCACGCACATGGTCAGCACCGGTGTACAGCGCGGCTTTGGAACCACGCTGCGCCGAGCGCTGGAAAGAAACCTCGGCGATCGTTGGCGCGCGTTCTTTACCGGCCTGGGCATTACCACGCTGCTGCAGAGCAGTACCGCGGCCGGCCTGATGGCGACCTCGTTCACCGCCGCAGGCGTCATTGCACTGGCCCCGGCCCTGGCCGTCATGCTGGGCGCCAACGTGGGCACGGCGTTGGTGGCCCAGGCGCTCTCGTTCAACGTCGCGGTGATTGCGCCGCCGCTGCTGCTGTGCGGGGTATTGGCGTTTCGCTGGTCGAGTGGCAGTCGGCTGCGCAACATCGGGCGTGCCGCGATCGGCCTCGGCCTGATGCTGATGGCACTGTCGGGGCTGCAGCACACCCTGGGCTCGGTCGAGAACACGCCGCTGCTGCGCTCATTTTTGCAGTCGCTCGCGTCCGACCCGTTACTGGCGGTGCTGCTCGCCGCGATATTGACCTGGGGGTGCCATTCAAGCGTCGCGATGGTGCTGGTGATCGGCTCGCTGTCGGCGAGCCAGGTCATCGGCGCCCCTGAGACGCTCGCCCTGGTGCTGGGCGCCAATCTCGGGGGCGCATTGCCGCCACTGTTCCACGCTTCCACGCCGGAAGCGCGGCGCTTGCCGTTGGGCAACATGCTGGTGCGCCTCATTGGCGTCTTGCTGGCGTTGCCGTGGCTGACACCGCTCACGCACCTGATGCAACGGCTGATCCCGGGGGACGCGCGCCTGGCGGTCGATTTTCACCTGCTGTTCAATCTGGCGCTGGCCGCCTTGTTTCTGATGAACGTCAAGCGTACCGCCGGCCTGCTGTTGCGGCTCCTGCCTGACCCGCCGCGCCCTTCCGATCCGGGCCGACCTCTCTATCTGGAGCTTGCGGCGGTCGATTCGGCCACCGTCGCGCTCGCCAACGCCGCCCGCGAAACGCTGCGCATGTCGGATCTGATCGCCGCGATGCTGCAGGGGGCGCTCGAGTTGCTGCGCACCGGTAACCCGGCGCATGCGGCGGGTATTGCCGCCAACGATAAGGCCACCCGCCAACTGGGCGGAGCAATTCGCAACTACCTGGTGGCCATTGGCGGTGAGCAGACGCTGGACGACTGGCGTGAGGGCGCCAAGGGACAAGAAATTCTGTCGGCGGTCATCAATTTCGAACATGTCGCCGACATTGTCGCCAACAGTTTGACGGATTTCGCCGTAAAGCAGATCAAGCGCGGTCAACTGCTGGCTCCCGACGAGGTCGCCATCGTGACGGATATGTACGCCGAGCTGGTCGAGAGTCACCGGCTGGCATTGGCGGTGTTCCTGCGCGGCGATATCGGCGATGCGCAGCGATTGCAGGCCCGCAAGCGCCAGTTCCTGAAAATGGAAGCCGACGCCACGGCCCTCAGCGTCAGGCTGTTGCGGCAAGCGGCGGTGGCGGGACGCAGCGAGGGCGCGGATTCCGTCAATCTGGCCGTGGAAGAAAGCGGGCTGCTGCTGCGCATCGTGCGCGATCTGAGGCGCGTGCATTCGCACCTGGCGAGCATCGCCTATCCCGTGTTGCGGCGCTCGACCCGCAGGCGATCCCGCACCAAGGATCTGCTCCGTGATGAGCCTGAGCAACTCGAGTAGCCGGGATTGAATCGCACGCCGGTGGCGCTGACGTTTTTGCACAAATTGTTGTCGCAAATGGAGTGCTGCCACCCGGGCCAGTAGCTAGACTTAGTCCGAAGGGGAGCCCAATCATGAAGTCTCATGCTCGAGTCGTGGTCATTGGCGGGGGCGTGGTGGGCGTCAGCACCCTGTACCACCTGACGAAGAAGGGCTGGTCGGACGTGGTGCTGGTGGAGCGAGCCGAGCTGACCGCGGGTTCAACGTGGCATGCGGCCGGGCTGCTGCCGCTGTTTAACATGAGCTATACCGTCGGCCAGCTGCATAAATACTCGGTCGATCTCTATAAGCGTTTGCAGGCGGAAACCGGCCAGGACGTGAGCTTTCACGTAACCGGGAATCTGCGCCTCGCGACCAATGCGGCCCGCATGGATGAATACCTCAAGTACTGCGGCACCGCCAATACCATTGGCGTACCGTTCGAGGTCATAACCCCTGCACAGGTCGCCAAGCTCTGGCCGCTGATCAATCTGGGCGACGGGGCCGAGACCGCGAAGATCGTAGGCGCGCTTTACCACCCCGACGACGGCCATATTGCGCCGGCGGACCTGACGATGGCGTTGCGCAAGGGAGCTCGTGCGGGCGGCGCCGAAATCAACGAGCACACCGAGGTCACGGGCGTGACGCGCACCTCGTCGGGCGAATGGCAGGTGCGCACCAACAAGGGGGACATCGTTGCCGAGCACGTGGTGTGCGCGACCGGGAATTATGCGCGCCAGACCGGGCGCATGTTCGGTCTCAACGTGCCGGCGATTCCGGTCGAACATCAGTACATCCTGTTTGAAGAATCGCCGAAGCTTAAGGATTACCGCAGCACCGGCGGCCGCGAGCTTGCGGTGTTGCGTGAGTCCGATCAGTCCTATTACCTGCGCGAAGAGCGAATGGGCTGGATCCTGGGCCCCTATGAAAAAGGCGCACCGGCACGCTTCGCGGACGGCGTGCCGGACTGGTTTGGCAAGAGCCTGTTCGAGGGCGACCTTGAGCGGCTAGTGCCCCATGTCGAGGCGGCCGCGCGCCGCGTACCGGCACTGGATGGCTGCGGAATCAAGGACATCATCAACGGCCCGATTTCTTACACGCCCGATGGTAGCCCGCTGGTGGGCCCGGCCTGGGGCGAGCGCAACCTATGGCTCAACGAAGGACACAGTTTTGGCATCACCGCCGCGGGTGGCTCCGGCTGGCAGCTGGCGGAATGGATCGTCGAGGGGGAACCGGGCATCGACCTGCTGGCGGTCGATCCGCGGCGCTTCGGTCCCTACACCTCCAAGCGCTATGTAGTCGCTAAGAACGAGGAAACCTATCAGGAGGTCTTCACCATACATTTTCCGGACGAGGAGCGCCCGGCCGCGCGTCCGGCCAAGACCAGCCCGGTCTTTGACCGGCTCGATCAACTTGGGGCGGTATGGGGTCAACGCTACGGTTGGGAGCGCGCCAACTGGTTTGCGCCGCCCGGCGTGGAGCGCAAGGACCAGTGGAGTTTCCGGCGAACGAATTACTTCGAACACGTCGGCAACGAATGCCGTCGGATGCGCGAACGCGTGGGTATCATCGACCTGACTCCCTTTACCAAGCATGAGGTCAGCGGTCCGGGCGCCGAGGCCTGGCTCGATACGCTCGTGGCCAACAAGGTGCCGGTCAAGGCCGGACGAATTGCGCTTTGCCACGCGCTGACCAAGCGCGGCGGTATCCGCTCGGAGTTCACGATCACACGGCTCCCGAACGGCAGCTTTTATGTGGTGAGCGCTGGCGCGGCCGAGCGTTACGACGCGGACTATCTGCAGAAACGGTTGCCCGAGGACGGCTCCGTGAGTTTGCGCAACATCACGACCACCCGCGGATGCTTCGTGCTGGCAGGTCCCCGCTCGCGCGACGTGCTCGCCAAGCTCACCGATGCGCCGCTCGACAACAGCGCCTTTCCCTGGCTGTCCAGCCAAGTATTGGAAGTGGGGCTGGCGGTCGACGTGCTCACGTTGCGCGTGAATTTTGTCGGCTCGCTGGGTTGGGAGTTGCACTTTCCGGTTGAATACGCCCACCATCTGTTTGACGCCCTGTTCGACGCCGGGGCCGAATACGGCATCGGCATGGCCGGCATGCGCGCGATGGAATCCATGCGCCTGGAGAAGTCCTACCGCATGTGGGGCAGCGATATGACGCGCGACTACACGCCATTCGAGACCGGCCTCGACCGGTTCGTGCGCCTGAACAAGGGAGAATTTGTGGGGCGCGAGGCGTTGCTGAAGCAACAGGCAGCCGGCGTCCCCAATCATTTCGTGACCTTGCAGGTGCACGAGGTCACCGACGCGGATCCGCTGGGAAACGAGCCGCTGTTCGATCAACGCGGCGCCATCGTGGGTCGAGCCACGGCCGGCGGCTACGGCCATGTCATGCAGCAAAGCATCGCCATCGGCTATGTGCAACCCAAGTTTTCTGCCTTGGGCACCCAGCTGCAGATCGAGATTCTGGGCAGGCGTCATCCCGCCGTCGTGGTGCGCGAGTCGCCGTACGATCCTGACAACGTGCAATTGCGGAGCTAGGGCCCTAGGGCCTTGAACCGGCGCTGATGCGAAAATTCTCTGCGTGGTCATTGTTACTCGGCGGCCTGTCGGGCCAGCGCGGCTGGCGAGAACAGTGGCGGGCGGCGACGCCTAAGGCCGGATACGACGTCATTATCATTGGCGGCGGCGGGCACGGACTGGGAGCGGCGTACTACCTGGCGAAGGAGCACGGCATCCGCGACGTCGCGGTGTTGGAAAAGGGCTGGATCGGCGGCGGCAATACCGGGCGCAACACCACCATAATCCGCTCCAACTACCTGTACAGCGAGAGTTCGGCGCTCTATGACCATGCGCTCAAGCTGTGGGAGAACCTGTCCCAGGAGCTAAACTACAACGTCATGTACTCGCCGCGTGGCGTGCTCATGCTGTCGCACAGCGTGCACGACGTGCAGGTTGCGCAGCGCCATATCCATGCCAACTATGCCAACGGCGTCGACAACGAGTGGTTGTCGCCGGCCGAGGCCAAGCGTTTCTGCCCGCCGCTGAACATCGGCTCCGACCTGCGCTACCCGGTGCTCGGCGGCGCGCTGCAACGGCGCGGCGGCACGGCGCGGCACGACGCGGTGGCCTGGGGCTACGCGCGCGCGGCCGACGCCCTGGGCGTCGACATCATCGAGAATTGCGAGGTCACAAAGCTGCGCCGGGATGCCAATGGCGCCATCGACGGCGTCGAAACCAACCGCGGCTTCATCTCCGGTCGCCGCGTCGGGGTATCGGCCGCCGGCCACAGCTCGGTCGTGTTGCAGACGGCCGGCATCCGCCTGCCTCTCGAGAGTTTTCCGCTGCAGGCGCTGGTGTCGGAACCGGTGAAGCCGGTACTGCCGTGCGTCGTCATGTCCAATTCGATCCACGCTTACGTCAGCCAGTCCGACAAGGGCGAGCTCGTGATCGGCGCGAGCACGGACGCGTACACCTCGTACACGCAGCGTGGCGCGCTGCACGTCAACCAGCACACGCTCGAGGCGATCTGCGAGCTGTTCCCCTCGTTCCGCCGCCTGCGCATGCTGCGCAACTGGGGCGGGATCGTCGATGTCACGCCCGACCGCTCGCCGATCCTCGCCGGGACACCCGTGCCCGGCCTGTACGTCAACTGCGGCTGGGGCACCGGCGGCTTCAAGGCCACGCCGGGTGCGGGCCACCTGCTCGCCTGGACCATGGCGCACGATGCTCCGCACGAACTCAATGCCGCCTTCACGCTCGAGCGGTTCCGCGATGGCGCGCTGATCGACGAAGCCGCCGCAGCCGCGGTCTCGCACTAGCACGTAAGACAGTACATGGCATGCTGCTGATCCCCTGCCCCTGGTGTGGTCCCCGCTCCGAGCTGGAATTCAGCTACGGTGGCCAGGCGCACCTCGTGAGGCCAGGCCCGGAGTCCGCACCGGGCGATCCGGCCTGGACGGCCTACCAGTACGAACGCAGCAACGACCGCGGCCCGCACGCCGAGCGCTGGCGGCACGTGCACGGCTGCAGCCGGTTCTTCTACGTCGTGCGCGACACGACCACCGATCGGATCATCCGCAGCTACCGGCGGGGCGAGTCGTGAGCACGCGCTGGCGCACGCCAGTCGGCGGCCGGCTCGATCGCAGCCGCCCATTACGCTTCGAGTTTGACGGGCGCAGTTACCAGGGAATCGCCGGCGACACGCTGGCCTCCGCCTTGCTCGCCAACGGCGTGCACCTCGTCGGCCGCTCGTTCAAGTATCACCGTCCGCGCGGCATCATGGCCGCCGGTCCCGAAGATCCGAATGCCCTGGTCACGGTGCGGCGCGATGCGGGGCGCTACACGCCCAACCTGAATGCCACGCAGGTCGAACTCTATGACGGCCTCATCGCCGAGAGCCAGAACCGCTGGCCACGCCTGGAATTCGACTGCGGGCGAGTCAACGATTACCTGTCGAGGTTCCTGCCGGCGGGCTTCTACTACAAGACCTTCATGTGGCCGCGCAGCGCCTGGCATCGGTTCTACGAACCGCGCATTCGCGCGGCGGCTGGCCTGGGATGCGCACCGACGCAGCCAGACCCCGACCGCTACGCGCAGCGCTATGCCCACTGCGACCTGCTCGTGGTCGGGGCGGGTTGGGCCGGCCTCGAGGTGGCGCTCGCCGCTGGCCGCGCAGGCTCGCAGGTACTGTTGTGCGATGAGCAGGCGGAGCCTGGTGGCTCACTACTGGCGCCGGGCGACCAGATTGACGGAGTCCCCGGCGAAGTCTGGCTGCGCTCGACCCTGGCGGAGATCGGGGCCCTGCCCAACGTCACGCTGCTGACGCGTACGACCGCCTTTGCGTACCTGCCGCACAATATGGTGGCGCTCGTCGAGCGTCTCACCGACCACCTGCCGGATCCGTCGTTGTCGCTGCCGCGCGAGCGGCTGTGGCAGGTCCGTGCGGCCGAAGTCGTGCTCGCCACCGGCGCGATCGAAAGACCGCTGGTTTTCCCTGGCAACGATCGTCCGGGAATCATGCTGGCCGGGTCCGCGCGCACGTATCTCCAGCGCTACGGGATACTTCCAGGCGCGCGCATCGCGATCGTCACTGCCCACGATGAGGCCTACCGAGCGGCACTGGAATTGCGCGCGGCGGGCGCGGATATCGTCGTGCTCGCGGACCTGCGCCGCACGGCCAGCGGCGCCCTGCCGCAAGCCGCGGGCCGCGCGGGACTCGCGATCCGCACGGGCTCGACCGCGATCGGCACGCGCGGCGACCGGCGCATCACCGCCCTGGGCCTCGCGACGGTGGATGCGGATGGCAAGGTGGGGGCTGCCGAATGGATCCTCTGCGACACGCTGCTGGTCTGCGGCGGCTTCACCCCGAGCGTGCACCTGTTCTCGCAATCGCGCGGCCAACTGCACTGGGATCCCGAGGCGCAGGTATTCGTGCCCGCCGCTGCCGCCCAGGCCTGCCGCAGCGTAGGAGCCTGTGCCGGGCCTGCAGGGGCGCCGCAGCTGTACGCCGGGGGTTGGCTCGGGGCACTGCCACAGCCGGATGGCCCGGTCACCGGCAAGGCGTTCGTCGATTGGCAGAACGACGTCACGGCCGCCGACATCGGACTCGCAGTGCGCGAAGGCTTCCGTTCGATCGAGCACATCAAGCGCTACACGACCACCGGCATGGCGACGGACCAGGGCAAGACCTCGAACCTCAACGCCCTGGCGATCGCCGCGCGCCAACTGCAGCGCGAGATACCGCAGGTCGGACACACCACTTTCCGCATGCCCTACCTGCCGGTCAGCTTCGGTGCGCTCGCCGGTTATGCACGCGCCGAATTGTTCAACCCGGTGCGCTGCACGCCGATGCACTCCTGGGCCGTCGAGCATGGCGCGGTATTCGAGCCGGTCGGCCTATGGCAGCGGGCCCGATACTTTCCGCAAGCTGCCGAGGACATGCACGCCGCCGTGGCGCGCGAATGCCTGGACGTGCGGCGCGGTGTCGGCATCTTCGATGCATCGACCCTGGGCAAGATCGAGGTTGTCGGCCCCGACGCGGCCGAATTCCTTAACCGCATGTACGTCAATGGCTGGGATACCCTGGCGGTTGGACGCTGCCGCTACGGCATCCTGCTGCGCGACGACGGCTTCGTCTTCGACGACGGCGTGGTTGCGCGGCTGGCGCCGGACCGCTTCCACGTCACGACCACCACCGGCGGCGCGCCCCGCGTACTGGCGCTGATGGAGGATTATCTCCAGACGGAGTGGCCGGAGCTTCGGGTGTGGCTCACCTCGACGACCGAGCAATGGGCCGTCATCGCGCTCCAGGGCCCGAAGGCCCGCGAGTTGCTGCAACCGCTCGTGTCCGGGATCGACCTGTCGGCGTCCGCCCTGCCGCACATGGCCATGAGCCTGGGCCGGGTTTGCGGCGTCCCTGCCAAGGTGTTTCGCGTGAGTTTCACGGGCGAGCTTGGCTTCGAGGTCAACGTTCCGGCCGACTACGGGCTCGAGTTATGGCGCGCGCTGTGGACGGCCGGGAAGGCGCACGAATTGGTTGCTTATGGCACGGAAACTATGCACGTGCTGCGCGCGGAGAAGGGCTACATCATCGTCGGCCAGGACACTGACGGCACGGTCACGGTCGATGATGCCGGACTCGGATGGGCGGTCGGCAAGAACAAGGCGGATTTCGTCGGCTTCGCTTCGATGCGCAAGAGCGCGCTCCGCGCACCGGACCGCAAGCAGCTCGTCGGCCTCAAGACCGCAGATCCAGGCTTCGTGCTCGAGGAAGGCAGCCAGGTCGCCGCCAACGCCGGGCAGAGACCGCCGATGAAACTCATCGGGCATGTGACCTCCTCCTACCACAGCGCAGTCCTCGGACATTCGATCGCCATGGCCCTCATCAGCGGCGGCCGCGCGCGCATGGGACAAGAGGTCTTCGTGCCGACGCGCAGCGGCGAGCACAAGGCGACGATCTGCAGCCCCGTTTTTTACGACCCCAAGGGAGAGCGGCTCAATGGCTGAATCCGTTTGCCGCAGCACGGTGATTCTCCCTGCGGGCTCCGCCTGGCCGCCGGGCCCGCCGCGCTCGCGCTACTCGCTGCGCGTCGACCTTGCCGCGGCCGCGGCGCGCGCGGCGCCGCTGCTGCCCATATCCACGACGCCTTGCCGTGCGCGCGTGCAGGGCGAATGGTCGGCGCTGTGGCTCGGCCCGGACGAGCAGCTGCTGATCGGACCGGAACAGGGTGCGGAAGCATTCGCGGCCGCCGCCGACGAAGCGCTGCATGGACTCGCGTATTCGCTCGTCGACGTCGGTCATCGCCAGGGTGCGATTGAACTGACGGGCCCGTACGCCGCCACACTGATCAACAGCGCCTGCCCGCTGGATCTGAGGGACGCCGTCGCCCCGGTTGGATTCTGCGGCCGTACCGTATTTGCCAAGACCGAAGTGGTACTGTGGAGACGGGCCGAAGAGCGCTGGCAACTGCAGGCGTGGCGTTCATTCATCCCTTATGTTTCGGCGCTGCTCGCGCTCGCGGCCAGGGAATATCCGGGCATCGCACCCGATTGATCTCGAGCGCGCCGCCGACCTCGCACAGGCGGCCTGCTTGCATCAGATTCGCCGATTAGCGAAGATAAACGGGTGACCTTAAAGGGCCACCGATCATACTGGTCGACGAGGGGGACTCACGCCTGCCGATTGCACCTGGCTCGACGTTGGCCCTGCGCAACAGCGCCCATAATCCATGACCGCACATTGCCGCCGAACGTTTGTGGCAATCCCGCCCAGAAGGAACTCCCGCTGATGAACACCAAGCTATCCTGCGCCATTGCGGCCATCCTGGGCGGCGTCTCCATGGCCTCCACGGGTGTCGCCGCCGACGTCGGCGTCGATGCCAGCTCCAGCTCGCTCGAGGAGGTCATCGTCACGGCACAGCGCCGCTCGGAGAGCATGCAGCGCGTGCCAATCGCGATGCAGGCGTTCACCGGGCAGGTGCTGGAGCAGCTCAATATCGCTACGCTCGACGACTACATCCAGTATTTGCCGAACGTAACCACCGCGAATAACGGGCCCGGGCAGAACGAGGTCTTCATGCGTGGCCTCAGCGCCGGCGCCCAGGCCAGCCAGGGCAGCGGCTCCACCGGCGTATACCCGAACGTCGCGATCTACTTGGACAACCAGTCGGGGCAATTGCCCAACCGTAACCTGGATATCTACGCGGCCGACCTCCAGCGGATCGAGGTGCTTGCAGGACCGCAGGGCACCTTGTTCGGCTCCGGCGCCGAAGCGGGCGTCATTCGCTATCTAACCAACGAGCCGAAACTGGATGTGATCGAGGGCAGCGTCAAGGTCGGGGGCGGCACGACTTCCGGCGGAGATCCAAGCGGTGACCTGACCGCCGTGTTGAACCTGCCGCTGATCGAAAACAAGCTGGCGGCGCGGGGCGTGTTTTTCTACGATTACCGCGGCGGTTACATCGACAACGTGCCGGGGACGTTCACGCGCAAGGACTCCGACGTCGGCATCCACTACGCGAACTACGCGACCGCCTGCGATAGCGGCACACCGGTCGGAGGCGTGTGTCCCGGGGGAGGCAATCCGACCGCCTTTGGCGTGCCGCCGGGCAGTCCCGCGCTGAACAACAGTGCCATCGTCGATTCGAACATCAACCCCGTGACCTACAAGGGCGGTCGCATCGAGGCGCTGTACAAGTTCAACGACGACTGGGACGCCCTGATCTCCGAGATGTACCAGAAGATGAATTCACAGGGCGTGTTCTACCAGCAGCCCAACGCCTCTGACGGTGCGCCGCTGGGTTCCATGCAAGTGACCTTGTTCAACCAGACCAGCAACGAGGACTGGTTCAACAACGTCGCGCTGACCGTAAATGGCAAGTTCGGTGACCTGAAGGCCGTGTACACCGGGGGCTACCTGGAGCGGCACGTCGAGCAGATCGGCGACTACACCAATTACGCCCGTGGTTACTACGCCGACTATTACCAGTGCTATGGCGCCACGGCCTGCTTCTCGCCCAGCGCAGCCTGGCACAGCGCCGAGCAGAACGAGCACATGCAACACGAATTCCGGCTCAGCACGCCCGACGACTGGCGCCTGCGTGGCATCGTCGGCGCCTTTTACGAGGTCAACAAGCTTTTCGACCAGACCGACTGGCGTTACCGGACCGAGCCCACTTGCGGCGCGGTGCCCGTCACGCCCTGTTTCGCGACGATCGGCACGGCCCCGGGGTCCAGCGTGCGAAATCCGGGACCGCAGACCAACAACAGTTCCTTCTACCAGGATACCTGGCGCCAAACCAAGCAGACGGCCTTCTTCGCCTCGGTCGACTACGACCTGATCCCGAAGGTCCTGACGTTGACGCTCGGCACCCGTCACTTCAAGTTCGACAACTCTGCGGCCGGCAGCGTCACCTCCAGCTTCGGCTGCTATGGAGTCGGTGCGACACCCGAGGGGTGCTTCAATCCGGCGTATTCCTACAATCTGAACGCGCAGAATCTCTCCGACTCCGAGTCGGGCTTCAAGAGCCGCGGCAACGTGACTTGGCACGTTACGCCGGACGCCATGCTGTACTACACGTTCTCGCAGGGCTTCCGCCCCGGCGGCTTCAACCAGAACGGCGGGTCGCAGCACGCGTACGGCCCTGACGCCGTGCCCCAGTTCGCCAATCCGAGCTCGTACCAGTCGGACAAATTGACGAACAACGAGATCGGCTGGAAGACCGAGTTCTACAATCACCGCCTGCAATGGAACGGAGCCTTGTACCAGGAGAACTGGGACAACGTGCAGATTGCCTTTTTCAACCCTGGGGTGACCGGCAACATCTTCTTCAACACGAATGGCCAGAACTTCCGCGTCAGGGGCATCGAGACCTCGTTCGTGGCGCGGATCACCGATGGCCTTACGCTGCAGGGTTCCGGTGCCTGGAACCACAGCGAGCAGACCAACGAACCGGCCCTAATTGACAACGTGCCGGGCAGCGTGAATTTCGGCAAGCCGATCACTGAGGTCTGTGACAGCAGTGGGCAAAACTGCAACCCAGTGGGCAGTCCCTTCGGCCCGAAAGGTTCACCCAGCGCCAATGCACCCCCGGTCCAATACAGCGTACGCGCCCGCTACGAGTGGGCCGTCGCTGGATACCACGCCTTCGTGCAGGCGGGGGCGTCGCACACGGCGCATTCCTATACTCAGGCGGGCTCGAACCCGACCCTGGCCCAGGCGGGATTGACGACCTCCCGGCTGCGATTCGAACTGCAGCCCTATACGCTGGTAGAGGCGTCCGTTGGCGTCGCGAAGGGTAACTTGAACGCCTCCCTTTTCGTCGAGAATCTGGGCAATTCGAATGCCAGCACCTTCACCAGTACGGACCAGTTCATCGTCGAGGAAACGCCGCTGCGCCCGCGAATCATCGGGGTGACCTTCGGCTGCAAGTTCTAGAGTGCCGGACCGAACGGGCATGGCCGGCCCGGAAACCGCTCCTGGGGCTGCAACGGCGCTTGAGCCTGAGCTACAGAGAATCCGGACTCTGATCGAGGAGAGTGCCTACGAGCCGGCACTGCGCGCTGCGCAGCAATTGGCGCTGGAGTCTCCCGCGAATCGCGATGTCCTGTATTCGATCGCGGTCTGCCAGCGCTGCCTGCGTCGCGAACCGGCTGCGCTCCAAACGCTCGAGCGCCTGCGGGCCCTTCACCCCGGCTACAGCCGCTTGTACCAGGAGATCGGGTACTGCCGCACCGGGCTGCGCGACGGGCCCGCTGCGATCGAAGCCTTCCTGAAGGCGGTGAACCGCAACCCGGCGCTGCCCGGCAGCTGGGCGATGCTCGAACGCTTATACCGGATGGTCGGCGATGCCGCAGGCGCCAAGGCGGCCGCCGGTCACGTGGCAATCCTGGCCGAGATGCCGGCCGAGATCGTGACGGCGACCAGCATGTTCTCCGACCGCGAGTTCGATGCTGCCGAGAGGCTCGTCCGCAGCTACCTTTTGCGCCACGGGAATCACATCGAGGCGATGCGGCTGCTGGCGCGAATTGCCATCGAAAAGGATGCGCGCGATGAAGCCGAGTTGCTGCTCGGCGCGGTACTGGAAATGGCGCCGGACTACCACGCTGCGCGTTTCGACTACGCCACCGTGCTCCTGAAGCGTCACCGTCACCAGGCGGCCTTGGTCGAACTGGATCGCCTGTGCAAGGCCGAGCCGGCCAATCGCGCATTCCAGACCACCTTCGCCACAGCTTGCGTAGGCCTGGGTCGTTTCGAACAGGCGCTCGCCATCTATCGACAACTGTTGCACTCGGGCCCGCCGAATGCCGAGTTGCAATTGTCGATTGGGCACTGCTTGAAAACCATGGGTGATTCAGGCGCGGCGATCCTGGCGTACCGTGAGGCTGCGCGCACCAAGGCGGACTTCGGCGACGCCTACTGGAGCCTGGCCAACCTAAAGACCTATCGGTTCACCGATGAGGAACTGCAGCAGATGCGGGCCGCACATGCGGCGAGCACGACGGCGCCGAGCGACCGGATTCAGCTGAGCTTTGCCCTGGGCAAGGCGCTCGAGGATCGTGGCTGCTGGGCCGAGTCATTCCAGTTCTACCAACAGGGCAATCTGCTCAGGAAATCCGATTCGCACTACCGCCCGGAGACCATCGAACGCAACACCAGGTTGCAAATCGAGATTTGCACGACGGAACTGTTTGACCGCCATGTACGTTCGGGTTGCACGGACATGGCGCCCATCTTCATCGTCGGCCTGCCAAGGTCCGGCTCGACGCTGATCGAGCAGATACTGGCCGCGCACCCGCGCGTCGAAGGCACCATGGAGCTGGCCGACATACCGCGGATGGTGCTGGAACTCCAGGGCCGCGGACAAGCCGAGGGCGAGCCACGCTATCCGCGCGTGCTCGCCAGCCTGACCGGTGCCGACCTGTCACGTCTGGGAGAGCGATATATTGCCGATACGCGCGTTTACCGGCGTACCGACCGGCCGCATTTCATTGACAAGATGCCCAACAATTTTCGGCATCTCGGCCTGATCCACCTGATCTTGCCGCGTGCGCGGATCGTCGACGCGCGGCGCGAGCCGATGGCCTGCTGCTTCAGCAACTTCAAGCAGCTCTTTGCCGAGGGCCAGGAATTCACCTATAGCCAGGAAGACATCGGCCGCTACTACCGGACCTACGTCGAGTTGATGCGTCACTGGGAGGCAGTGCTGCCTCGCCACGTGCTGCGCGTCCAGTACGAGGAATTGGTCACCGACCTGGAAGGCCAGGTGCGACGCCTGCTCGATTTCCTGGAGCTCGAATTCGATCCGCAATGCCTGGAGTTTCATCGCCTCGGACGCAACGTGCGCACCGCAAGCTCTGAGCAGGTGCGGCGGCCTGTCTTCACCGAGGGTCTGGACCAGTGGCGACACTTCGAGCCCTGGCTGGGACCGATGCGGGAGGCCTTGGGTCCCCTGGCTGACCTGAAATCTGCGCCGGCCGCGCTAGCGCTGGCGGTGCTCCCAATCGGCAGCCACATGGAAGCTCGCCTGCGATGGCGCCAACGGCGGCTTGCCCCGCACGTGGTCGGCCATCTTCTCCGCCAGCATGATCGTCGGCGCGTTGAGGTTGCCGGTCGTGATCGAGGGCATGATCGAGGAATCGATCACGCGCAGCCCCTCGAGGCCGAACACCCGTCCCTGCGGGTCGACAACGGCGGCCGGATTGTCCGGGGCCCCCATACGGCAGCTGCACGAGGGGTGGTAAGCCGTCTCTATCCGCTGCCGTATGAATTCGTCAATCTGTTCGTCGGACTGGACGGCGGCACCCGGCTGTATTTCCCGCCCGCGGTAGCGATCGAAGGCGGGCTGCGCAAATATCTCGCGCGTCAGACGCACACAGGCCCGCATCTCTTCCCAGTCTTCCGGTCGGCTCATGTAGTTAAATAGGATGCGTGGGTGATCCTGGATGCGGGCGCTGCGCAATCTCACCCAACCCCGGCTCTGCGAGCGCATGGGTCCAATGTGGACCTGGAAGCCGTGCTCATTGGCCAGGCTGGAACCGTCATAGCTCACGGCCATGGGCAGGAAATGGTACTGAAGGTTGGGATAGCGGATTCCGGCCCGGCTGCGAATGAAGGCGCCGGTCTCGAAGTGGTTGCTGGCACCAAGCCCGTCGTGGCGCAGCAGCCAGCGCACGCCAATTAGAAATCGACTCAGCGGGCCGAGCGCCGAATAGAGCGAGACGGGCTCTTTGCAGGCCACCTGAAAGTAGAATTCCAGGTGGTCCTGCAGGTTCTCGCCCACGCCGGCCAGCGCCTGCACAACGTCGATGCCTTGGCTGCGCAGCTCCTCGGGTGGCCCGATGCCTGAGAGTTTGAGCAACTGGGGTGAGCCGATGCTGCCGGCACACAGCAGGACTTCGCGGCGGGCGCGGACTTTTCGCTCCTGCTCTCCGATGCGGTAGCACACGGTTCGCGCCTGGCGGTCCTCGAACTCGATGCGAGTGACCAGCGCGTGCGTTCGCACCGTCAGGTTCTTGCGGCCCATCGCCGGGCGTAAATAGGCACGGGCTGCACTGCAGCGCCGACCGCCGCCGACGGTCATGTCGAAACGCCCGAATCCCTCTTGCTGCGCGCCATTCAGGTCGGTCGAGGACGGGTAGCCGGCTTGGCGCCCGGCCTCCAGCCAGGCGGCATGCAAGGGATTGTTCAGCGTGCCATAGGAAGTGTGGAGCTTTCCGGAGTCACCACGATAGTCGCTGCCGCCCTCGCCGCGTCGCTCGGCGCGCTTAAAATACGGCAGCACGTCGCTGTAGCTCCAGCCCGCGGCGCCCTCGTCACGCCAGCGCTCGAAGTCCATGGGATTGCCGCGCACGTACACCATGCCGTTGATGGACGAGGAGCCTCCCAGGACTTTGCCGCGTGGGGTAGCGATTCGCCGCCCGCCCAGATGCGGCTCCGGTTCGCTCTGAAAGCCCCAGTTATAGCGCGGCATGTTCATCGGGATGGACAGCGCCGTGGGCATCTGAATGTAGATCGAGCGGTCCGAGCCGCCGTACTCGAGCACCAGGACGCTGTGCCGACCGTCCTCGGTGAGCCGGTCGGCGAGCACGCAGCCGGCGGAACCCGCGCCGATGATCAGGTAGTCAAATTCTTCCATGATCTAGACTCTGTTGGAAACCGCGGCCGGGGGAAATCAATACGGGGCATCGACGTCGCGCATGGCGACGTAAACACTCTTGAGTTGTGTGTAGTGTTCGATAGCGGCGCGGCCGTTCTCGCGCCCCAGACCCGATGATTTCACGCCACCAAATGGCAGTTCAATGGGGGTGATATTGTAGTGGTTGATCCAGCAGGTTCCGGCCTGCAACTGTGCGATCACGCGATGTGCGCAGCCCAGATCGCGAGTAAATACCGCCGCCGACAGACCGAAGTCGGTGGCATTAGCGCGCCGCACCACTTCCTCCTCCTTATCGAATTCCAAGACGGTCATCACCGGACCGAAGATTTCCTCGCGCACGATGCTCATCTTGTCCTGGCATCGATCAAAGACCGTGGGCGCCACAAACCAACCCTTGGCGAGTGCGCCCTCGGTCACCCGATGTCCGCCGATGAGCACTCGGGCACCCGCGGACCGCCCCTGTTCGATGTAGGCCAGGACCTTGTTCATGTGGGCTTCCGAAATCAACGCGCCGACTTGCGTCGCTGGATCGAGCGGATCGCCGATGCGCATCTTTCGCACCCGCGGCAGCAGGCGCTTCAGAAAAGCCTGCATCACGGTACGGTGCACGAAGACCCGAGTGCCATTGGAGCAAACCTCGCCGGCCGAGTAGAAGTTTCCGAGCAATGAGCCGGACACGGCGTTATCGAGGTCCGCATCCGCGAACACTATGATCGGTGACTTGCCACCCAGTTCGAGCGTGACCTGTTTGAGACTCGCCGCCGCATCGGCCATCACGGCTCGGCCGGTCGGCACAGAACCGGTGAGCGACACCTTGCGGATTTGCGGATGACGGCTCAGCAGCCGTCCGGTCTCGGCCGGACCCTGCAACACCTGGAACAGGCCGGCCGGCAGTCCCGCGGCCCGGTACACCTCCTGCAGTTTCATGGCAGTCAGCGGAGTAAGATCGGCGGGCTTGAACAGCATGGCATTTCCGCAGGCGAGTGCCGGCGCGGATTTCCAGCAGGCAATTTGCAGTGGATAGTTCCAGGCACCGATGCCGGCCACCACTCCGAGAGCCTCGCGCCGCGTGTAGCCAAAGGCGCTGGATCCGAGGTCCAAGTGCTCGCCCGCAATCGTCGGCGCCAGGCCCGCGAAGTACTCGAGGCAATCGGCCCCGGAAACGACATCGACGACACGAGTTTCCTGTATCGGCTTACCGGTATCGCGGGTTTCGAGCTCCGCTAGTTCATCGTTCCGTGCTCGCAATAGATCAGCCGCACGGCGCAGCACGCGGCCACGTTCGGTGCCGCTCAACGCGGCCCATGCCGGCTGAGCGGCTCGCGCGGCGCGCACCGCCGCCTCGACGGCGGCAACGCCGGCGATACGCACGCTCGCCAGGACTTCACCGGTGGCGGGATTGATCGTCGCAAAGCGGGACGTGGCGGCGCGGCTCCGTGGACGCTTGGCGGAGGCGGCGCGCGACGGACGACGGGCTGTTTTCTGCTTCAAAGTGCTGCTTACCTCGCCGGGGATCGGCGCGATGCGGGGCTATATCGCGATCAATCTGTGTCAAAATCCCATCATGCCGACCAGACGAAGCGGCGGTCAATAGCGGAGCAACTATGGAGCTCAGAGCAATCGGCCTCGGACGCAGCCGTGCCCGACCAGCCTCCCCGGCGGCACGATGGCCATGGCTCGCCACGGTATGGCTGATCGCCTCGATCTGGAGCGGAACCGGCCGGGCCAACGCCGTAGCCGCGTCCACTGACGCGCCCAGCTGCCAGTCGGTGCGCCTTTCGGACATTGGCTGGACCGACGTCACCTCCACGACGGCGATCTTTTCCGCGCTGCTCCAACAACTGGGCTACCAACCGAAGATCACGGTGCTGTCCGTGCCGGTGACATTCGCGTCGATGAAGAATCGTGACATCGACATTTTTTTGGGCAACTGGATGCCCGCGCAGTCGGCCAATCAGAAGCCCTTTGTAGCCGACGGCTCGGTCGAGGTGATTGGCGCCAACCTGCAGGGCGCGAAATACACTCTTGCGGTGCCCGCCTACACCTACGCGGCCGGGTTGCACGACTTTTCCGATATTGCGCGCTTCGCCGATGGCCTCGGGCACACGATCTACGGGATAGAACCAGGCAACGACGGCAACCGCCTGGTGTTGGGCATCATCCAGCAGAATGGCTACAACCTGGGCAATTTCAAGCTGATCGAATCGAGCGAACAGGGGATGCTCGCTCAGGTGGAACGCGCCGTACACGACAAGCGTCCGATCGTCTTTTTGGCTTGGGACCCGCACCCAATGAACATGCGCTTTGATCTGCGCTACCTCACCGGGGGTGATGCGACGTTTGGACCGAACTTCGGGGCGGCGACCGTCTACACCAATACACGCATGGGATACAGCGCCGAGTGCCCCAACATAGGAAAGTTGCTGAAGAATCTCAAGTTTACGCTACGCAGCGAGAGCGAAATGATGAGCGCCATCATCGACCAGCATCTGCAGCCGGAGGTCGCCGCCAACGCGTGGCTGAAGACGCATAGCGAAATGGTGGCGCACTGGCTCGAGGGTGTGCGCAGCTTTGACGGCCGGCCGGCGCTGCTGGCACTTCAGGGGACCGCAGGGATTACGCCCGGCCGGTCGTTCGAGCGTTGGGTGACGATGCACAAGATTCCGCTCGGCGACACGGTCGCGGTCGGCATCGAGTACATCAAGACGCACGGCACGGGCTTCTTCAACGTCATTGCCAGCGCCATCCGCGGCAGTGTCAACGGCGTGACCGCGGCACTCGTGGCGGTTCCCGCTGCGCTGCTGATTGCCGCACTGGCGGGCCTGGCGTGGGTGCTGCGCCGCTCGATCAAGCTGGCGGTTTTCGTGGTCTTGGCATTGCTGTTCATCATGAATCAAGGCTACTGGCTGGCGACGCTGGAGACTCTGTCCTTGGTACTGGTCGCCGCCGCGCTCTCGACGCTGATTGGCGTGCCGATAGGCATCGCGGCGGCGCATCGTCCGCGTCTGTACCAGGCGCTGCGCCCGGTGCTGGATCTGATGCAGACGCTGCCCACTTTCGTCTACCTGATACCCACCCTGGTGTTGTTCGGTCTCGGGGTGGTACCGGGCCTGATTTCCACGATCATCTTTGCCCTGCCTGCGCCGATTCGCCTGACGCATTTGGGAGTGTCCTCGGTGCCGCAGTCGCTGCGTGAGGCCGGCGAAGCCTTTGGCGCCACACCCATGCAATTGCTCTGGAAGGTGGAATTGCCGTGCGCCGCGCCAACCATCGTCGCCGGCATTACCCAATGCATCATGCTCAGCCTGTCGATGGTCGTGATCGCAGCGCTGGTCGGTGCCGGCGGGCTGGGCGTGCCGGTGGTGCGGGCACTGAACACGGTGCAGGTCGGCATGGGGTTCGAAGCGGGATTTGCCATCGTGCTGCTGGCCATCATTCTCGATCGCATGAGCCGGCCGTCGGAAAAGGAAGGCGCATGACGCCCAGCGCCTTGGAATTCCAGCACGTCGACATTTTGTTTACGCGCCTTCAGGGCCGCAAGGCCCGGCGTGCGCTGCAGCTGGCGCTCGAATCTCTGGATAGCGGTGGCACGCGCGCGCAAATTGCCGAGCAGTTTGACGTGGTACTGGGAGTGGCCGATGCCAATCTCAAGGTCGAGCACGGCGAGATCTGCGTGCTGATGGGACTGTCGGGCTCGGGAAAATCCACGTTGCTGCGCGCGGCGAACGGCCTCAATCCGGTAACGCGCGGGCGCGTGCTGCTGCGTGACGGCGAGGGTCAGGCGGATGTCGCCACCTGCAGCGCCGCGAATTTGCGGCGGCTCCGCCGCGAACGGATTGCCATGGTGTTTCAGCAGTTTGGCCTGTTGCCGTGGCGTACGGTGCGTGACAACGTCGGCCTTGGGCTCGAACTGCGCGGCGAATCGGCCGCGCAGCGCGCCCGCGTGGTGGATGAGAAACTCGAGTTGGTCGGTTTGTCGCCCTGGGCGGGGCGGTTCGTGGGCGAATTGTCCGGCGGCATGCAGCAGCGCGTGGGTCTGGCGCGCGCCTTTGCCACCGACGCCGACATCCTGCTCATGGACGAACCGTTTTCCTCGCTGGATCCGCTAATCCGCACCAAGCTCCAGGATGAACTACTCGCCCTCCAGGCGCGCGTCAAGAAGACCATCCTGTTTGTGAGTCACGACTTGGACGAAGCCTTGAGGCTCGGTAATCAGATATCCATCCTCGAAGGTGGCCGGATACTGCAGACCGGCACCGTGAAGGACATCGTGCTGCGGCCAGCACATGCACGAGTCGCCGAATTCGTGCAGCACATGAATCCTCTGCACGTGCTGCGCGGGGACATGGTCATGCGCCACCGCGACACCCTGCTGGCGGTCAGCGGCCAGCGGGAACTGCTGATCGACACGGCCGGGCGCTATGTGGTTTCTGTGGACCACGCCGGGAGCGCCTCGGGAGTCCGCCTCGACGGACAGACTGTGGCCGTCAGGGTTCCGGGCGATTCGCCACCGACGGATGGAGCGCCGGGCATCTATGTGGCGCCCAGCACCCTCACGCTCCAGCAGATCGTGGAGCTGTGCGCCCTTAGCGGCCATCCCGTGCTGCTGCAGGACGATGGCAAGCTGTGCGGCGTCTGCGGAGAGGCGGAGATCCTGCGCGCCCTGGCCGGCTCCGCGGACGTCCCGGGGAGTCACTCGCCGCTTTAGGATGCCGCACATGCACAAGTCAAGGCCGCAATCGGAGCAGTCCGGCGGCCCGGCGGCTACCATACTGGGGATTGTCTCGCGCAGGAGTGCAGCCCATGGACGAAACCTCCGCCCCGGCCCCGAGGGGCCGCCGGCCCAGCGGGCGCGATGCCAAGCGTGCCGCTCGAACCGCGCGCTCCCACAATTTCGTTCCCTACATCACGCGCAAAATCCCTTACTACGAGGTCCTGGGAAATGACGGACTGGAGCTGCTCGAATACAACGCTGACACCATCCTGGAGGAGATTGGCATCGATTTTCGCGACGATTCCGAAGCCTTAAGCCTGTTCAAGGCCGCGGGAGCCGACGTCAACGAAGAGCGGGTGCGGTTTCCGCGCGGACTGTGCCGCTCGCTGGTCAAGGCGACCGCGCCGCGAGAATTCACGCAGTACGCGCGCAACCCGGCGCACAATGTGGTGATCGGGGGCGCCAATACCGTATTCGCGCCCGCCTACGGTTCGCCGTTCATTCGCAACCTCGATGAAGGTCGTCGCTACGCGCGCATCGAGGATTTCCAGAATTTCGTCAAGCTGGCTTACCTGTCGAACGGACTGCACCACTCCGGTGGCACGATCTGCGAGCCGGTTGACCTGCCCGTCAACAAGCGGCATTTCGACATGGTCTATAGCCACATGAAGTTCAGCGACAAGCCGTTCATGGGGTCGGTTACCCATCCGGAACGCGCGCGCGACACGGTGGAAATGGCCAAGATCCTGTTTGGCGCCGACGCCACGGATCCGGCCACTGGGCGCCTGCGCACGATGACCATCAGCCTGATCAACGCCAACTCTCCGCTGACCTTCGACGCCACCATGCTCGGTGCGCTCAAGGAATATGCCCGTGCCAATCAGGCCACGATTGTCACGCCTTTCATCCTCGCCGGGGCGATGTCGCCGGTGACGGTCGCGGGTACGGTGGCGCAGACGCTGGCCGAAGCGCTCGCTGGCTTGGCGCTGACGCAGCTGGTCAATCCGGGAGCGCCGGTGGTGCTGGGAAGTTTCGCCTCGTCCTTGTCGATGCAGTCCGGGGCGCCCACCTTTGGCACGCCCGAGCCCGCGCTGGTCCTCTACATCATGGCGGCACTGGCGCGGCGACTGGGCGTACCGTTTCGGTCCGGTGGGGGATTGTGCGGTTCGAAGATCGCCGACGCCCAGGCGGCGTTCGAAGCGGCCAATACCCTGCTGCCCACCTGTCTGGCCGGCGTCAATTTCGTACTGCACGTCGCGGGCTGGCTCGAAGGTGGGCTGGCCATGGGTTACGAGAAATTCGTCATGGATGCCGATCAAGCCGCGATGATGCACACGCTTCTGGCGGGAGTCGATTTGTCGGAGAACGGCCAAGCCCTCGATGCGATGCGCGAAGTCGGACCGGGCAAGCATTTTCTGGGTTGCGCGCATACGCAGGCGAACTTCGAGACCGCGTTTTACCGATCCCCGCTTGCCGACAACAACAGCTACGAGCAGTGGGAAGCCGAAGGCGCGAGCGACATGAACAAGCGCGCCAACGCCCTGTGGAAGCGCCAACTGGCCGAGTACGAGGCCCCGGCGCTCGACCCGGCCGTGGACGAAGCGTTGCTTGACTACATGAACCGCCGCAAGGCTTCGTTTCCAGACTCCAACGTCTAAGGGCGCGCTGCGATCAAGGGCGGCAACCCGGATCGAAGCGCTCCACCGTGCGGCTGCCCGCGGACGAATGGCTGCTCCCGGGCTCCAGACTGCCGCCGACCACCAGCACCGCGTCTTGAAACAGCACGCTGCGCGCGAAGTTGCGGGGCGTCGGCAGCGGGGCGAGCGTGACCCAGGAATTGCTCGCGCTGTCCAATCGTAGAACGTCGGCGAGCACGCGAGCCTGCGGCTGAGATTCGCCACCGAACACGTAGATCGATCCACATGCTGAAATCGCACCGTGCGTACCGCGTGCCGGTATCGCCGGACCGGCCAGCCAGCGATCCGCGGCACTGTCGTAACGCCACACATCGCCAAAATCCTCTAACCCACTGCGCCCGCCGATCGAGTACAGGCTGCCCGCATGCACGACAGCGGCCGGGCTGCCCATGGAGCGTGGTAGCGGGGCCAGAGACAGCCACCGCTCCGTCGCCGGGTCGTAGACCGAGTGATCCGGGATGGTCGATTCTGAATTACCGCCGCCGATTACGTGGATGCGGCCCTCCAATACGGCGACGGCGTGTCCGCCGCGAGGGCGCGGCAGCGGCGGCGCCTCGCTCCAGCGATGCGTTGTGGTGTCGTACACCAGCACCTGCGCCACGGGCACGTTGGTGGTGGTGTCAAACCCGCCGATCAGGTAGATCCGCGGGCCGAGCACGGCGGCTGCCGGCGCGTTCAACCCGTGTCCGGGAAGTGTCGTCTCATGGGCCCAGCTGTGGCCATCGAAGCGTTCGACGTCCAGGACTGGCCGACCGTCAGCGCCGGTGCCCGCCAATACGTAAACCGCCCCAGCAGCGACCACTACGGCGTGCGCGGCGCGCGCGGTCGCCATGGGCGGGGCCGCGGTCCAATTCGCAGGGGCACTGCGGGCGGCGCCGGCGCTGCAAAGCAGGATCACGCTCGCCCAAGCGACGGCGCTGTTCATGCGCTCAGGATCGCGCAGGTTCCCGCGCCGACTGCGGCGCGCCGTCATCGATGTCATAGTAGTCCGACTTATCCGCCGTGTAGATGTGCTGCACAATTCGCAGGCCCGTGGGAACATCGAGGGTTCCGGCCATGATGCTGGTGTATTTCGAGCCCGGTGCCGTCTCCCTCCAGAACAGGTTGCCGCCACAGCGCACGCAGAAGCCGCGCTCCGCGCTCTCGGATGAGCGATACCAGCGGAGCGTTGCCGAGTCCGTCAAGTGCAGATTCTCCGAGGCCACCTGGCTCGCAGCCACAAAATGCCCACTGGTCTTCCGGCACTGCGAGCAGTGGCAGGCGATCACGTCGCGTAGCGGCGCGCTGGTGTGGTAGCGCACTCCGCCGCAGAGGCATCCTCCCTGCGCCGTCGGCTCACTCGCCATAGCCGCGCGGCCGGGGCGCCTGTCCCTCGTGCCTCATACGATCTGCCCTGGGTCGTTCATCAGAACTCCAAGAATGAATCTCCCGCAGCGCCATTTTATGCACCCGCGCGGCGCAGAGGAACACGGCATGCAAAAAAAGGGGCGCCCGTGCGGGCGCCCCGGAGTGCTGTGCTTTGGCGTCCCTTGCCGCGGGACGCGAAGGCTACTGGCACTGGTAGAGCACGATGTCGTCCACGTACCAGCCCTTGTTGCCGCCACAGCCGTCGTTGCCGATATCCCACCGTAGGCGCACGTTGTCGTTCTTTTTGGCGTACGGCGCCAGGTTGATGATTGACTGTCCCCAGCTTCCGGTCACCTCGCCGCCGTCGGCGCCCGTGAATGCGGGTTGGCCAGCGATCGGATCGGTGTTGCCTTCGGCGGTGGTAAACAGGGTCCCGTTGTAGGCGTTGTAGAGGTAGTCAGAGGCCTTGACGATTTTCCACGGTCCGCCATTGACGCTGATCTTGAGGTTACCGCCGTCCCAACCGGTTTCGGTCGCAACGTAATGGGTAAAGGCCAACTGCGGTGAGGTGACCTTGGTATCCAGCAGGATCTGCGGACTGGTCAGATGCAGGACCGCCGATTCATCGCCCCCTGCCGCGCAGGTACCGATGTCCGGATCGGCCCCAAAGTAGGCCCGGCCGCTGCGATTCCCCGGCAAGTTGCTGACGATGGTCCACTCGCGCGGCGTGAAATCGCGCGTCGTGCCGCTGTGGCTGGTCGTCCAGCTGTCCTTCGCGGCGGCTGGCGCGTTGCCCTCGAAGCCGGTCCGGAAAATGGCCTGTACTTTCTTGGGGCTGGCGCACAGTGGCGGCGGGTTTTTGGCCAGCAGTGGCTGGAAGCCGCATTGCGTCGGTGGTTTGCGCATTTCAACCGCCACCAGGGCCTTGGCGACCTGGGCGCAATCGGAATTGGTGATGACCTCGCCGGAGGGCGTCCCATCCGTCAGGGATTTCAGGTTGGCTCCGACCAGGTCGGAGCAGGATTGCTCGAGCGCGTCGGCATGCTCGGCAAAGTCCGTTGCCGGCCCCTGGTAGACGGTCTTGGCGCGGAAGTAGACATGCAACGCCTTGGTGAGGCCAATGCCGGTGAGGGTCTGGCCGTTGTAATGGCCGCCGTCCACCATCAACGCGTAGGCGTGATTGTCGACGCCGGAATTCGTGTGCACCCCGCCCGCGTCGTCGGCCGAACACGCATACTGCAGCGTGTCACTCACCTTGCCGGGATTGCCGTAGCAGGTCGGATTCCACATGTCGCGCAAGCCCCCGATGATGCTCGGGTCCTTGCCGTCTTCGCCGAGAATCCAACGCACGGAGTTGTCGGTTGCCGCGGCCATGGCAATGGTCGCATTGGCCGGCAGGTGGCTGTGCAGCAAGGCACCATCGGCACTGGAGACCTGCACCCCGGGGAGCGCGTCCGAGCCGGTCAGCCCGATGAGGCCCGTGGGATCGGCGACGATGATCGCTCCGATGGCGCCGGCATTGAAGGCGTTTCCGGTCTTGGTGACCGACCCGCACAGGCCGCCCGCCCAGTCGATGAGCGCGATCTTACCCTTGACGCCGGTCACCGTCGTGCAGGCGTCGGCCGGACTGCTCGCCGCCACCGCGCCGCTCACGGTTACAGGCAAGGGCGGGTGTAACAGCGTCGACAGGGAACCGTAGCCGCCGGCGATCGCGGCCGGGGAATTGACCGTCAACTTCGGCGGTGGAACACCGCTGCTGCGGGCCGAGCAACTGCCGGTGGTACGCGGTTTGTCGGGCCCATCGAGCCCGCGGCCATTAATGCGATCGACCGTCTCGCCGAATATGTCGGAGTTGGCTTCATTGAGCGCACCCGGCTGCCACTGGTAGATCAGGTCATCGGTGTACTGTGTGTAGGCGTGGCTCCACTCGTGGGCCGTGATGTCATCGGCGGTGAAGCCCGGGCAGAACGAGATGAACACCCCGTTCCAGGACGCATTCGGGCAGTCGTAACCACGATCGAAGATGGAGTCCATCGTCGCGCCCTTGCCATCGAATGAATCGCGGTCGAACGCATGCAGGTACATGTTGTAGGTGTCTTTCGAGACCCGGATCATGTTGTCGGCTTCAGTATTGCCGGTCGGGAACGCCTGACCCTCGACCCAGAACGGATTGCCGGGATAGGACGGGGGCACATTCGGCAAATTCTTGCCGTCATAGGCTCGACGCCGGAGCGAGTCCGGAGCACCGCTGATTCGATCGATAAACTTTCCGGTGTGGGCGTCGACATAGACGAATTCCCGCACCGCGCCGCCGTCTCCTACCTCGACTTCGAAAGCCAGATGGTTGGGACCGGGCACGCCTTTGGCCAGACCCTCGCGAAACACCAGCAGCCGGCTGCCACGGACGGCCAGTGTGGTACCCGGCTTGAGGGCCTGCACGTACTGAAGCGCGACCTTTTCCACTTGCGCGGCGCTGCGCGCGGGCGCCGAAGAAACCGTGATATCGGGAACGAGGGTCCCCGTCACCACCGACACCTGGCCTGCCGCGTCGAGGTGCACCTTGAGCACGGCCCCAAACACGGGCAGTCCTGCGTATTGCTGAGCGTACGTGAGGTGCGTGGTCCCGACGCTGTCCGTTTCGGCTTTCTGCAGCTGCAACTCAGCCGTGCCGGTACTCAGCCCGAATGCCTGTGAGTGTTGGTTGATAAAGGCCGCCGCGTTGTCGCGCATTACCTGCGCACTGGGTGCCACAGAACTGGCGGCGGCGGCGCTTGGAGGCAGCCGTACGAATCGGGCGGTGCCCGTAGCGGGATTGATGCTCACCCGGGTGCCGCCGCGTTCGGCTTCCAGCCGCTTGATGGCTTCCGGATTGCGAGCTTCCGCCGCGGAGGCTGCGTAAGTCGACGCACACAGCGCCGTCAGCAGTCCGAAGCTGATCAGAATTTTCGACGTCAAATGAGTCATGACTTCCCCCTAACGATTTATATTCTGGTCGTGTCCCCTGCCTTGCCGCCTTCGCTCATCGTGATGGGCTTGCGCGGTCTATGCAGTGGTTGCACCGTGCAGCACTACCTTTCCCTAGTGCTCGCGATGCGATGCCTCAACGGTACTACCGTCCCTGGCTTTGAGCAATGCTTCGCGGTCACCGTAGGACGGACCCTACACTGCACGTGCCCGGCGCTTAATAGAGTCGCAAGGATTTGACAGAAATCGAGGATCTTCTGCGGTGGCGGCCCGGCGCGCGTCACTGCCGACGTGTCACTCCAGGACGCTCAGCGCGGTTTCGGGCTCGGTCGGCGGCTGCGCGCGCGAGTGCTCTCGCCCGGTTCGGCCGCGATGGGCGGAGGCAGTGCGACCACGGCTCGCAACTTCTCGTACGGCGCGTTCTTGTGCGGTATGGCCATCGCATCTACAAAGTGCTCTTGAAAGCGCGGCTCGATGGCGGTCTCGATTTTCTCGACTCGGCGCACCAGCCGTTCGATTTCCCGGCGCGCTTCATTATCCAGAAGGGCGATGCGCGCGCCCGCGCCAGCGGCGTTGCCGGCTGAAGTGACGTGCGCCAGATCGCAATCGGGAATCATGCCGAGCACCATCGCGTATTTCACATCGATGTGCGCGCCAAAGGCACCTGCCAGACGAATTCTGTCCACCTGCTCAACGCCCAGGTGCTCCATCAGTAGCTTGATGCCCGCATACAGCGCGGCCTTCGCCAGCTGAATCGCGCGCACGTCCGTTTGCGAGATCTGCAGAGTGGTCGCCCCCTCGTGCAGCACATAAGAAAAAGTCCTGCCGGCGGGCACCACGCGCTTGCTGCGCTTGGCCAGCGAACCCACGATTACCCCGTCCTGGCTGACGATGCCCGCGAGATACATTTCCGCGACCACTTCGATAATGCCCGAGCCACAGATGCCCGTGATTCCGGTGCTGGCGGCAGCTGCCTCAAACCCAGGTTCATCGGACCACAGGTCCGAGCCGATGATCTTAAAGCGAGGCTCGAGGGTATCGGGATCGATGCGTACCCGTTCGATGGCCCCCGGCGCGGCGCGCTGGCCCCCGCTGATCTGCGCGCCTTCGAAAGCGGGCCCGGTCGGGCTGGAGCAGGCCAGCAGGCGATCGCGGTTGCCCAGAACGATCTCGGCGTTCGTACCCACATCGACCAGCAGCGTCAGCTCCGAGCGCAAGTCCGGCCGCTCCGCCAAAATGACCCCGGCGGTGTCGGCCCCGACGTGGCCGGCAATGCAGGGCAACACGTAGACGCGGGCATTCGGGTGCAGTTTCAAGTCCAGCTGCGAGGCCGGGACGGTAACGGCTCCGTCCGTGCATAGCGCAAACGGTGCACCGCCGAGTTCGACTGGATCGATGCCGAGCAGCAGATGGTGCATGATCGGATTGCCGACGAATGCGGCCTCCAGGACCTCGCCTGCCGTGGCCTGCGCCGCCTTGGTTACATCAGCGATCAGCTCGTTCAATGCCGCGCGCACTGCGGCCGTCATCTGCTGTGCGCCTTCCGGGTGCATCATGGAATAGGACACGCGGCTCATCAGGTCCTCGCCGAACCGGATCTGGGGATTCATGGCGCCACTGGTCGCCAGCACGTTGCCGGTCAGCAGATCGCACAGGTGCATGGCAATCGTGGTCGAACCTACGTCCACCGCCAGGCCAAAGGCGCGTTCGTGCAGGCCCGGCCACACGGCGATGATGTATTTTCGCGCGTGCACCGCGACCGTCACCGCCCACTTGCCCTGACGCAGCACCGGTTGCAGCGTTTGCAGGAGCGACAAATCGCATTCCAGATCGACCAGCTGCCATTCACGCTCCAGCGCCTGGCACATCCGCTGCAGGTCGCTGGCCGGATTGTGCATGTCGGGCTCGAGCACCTCGACGTAGTGCAGGCTGACTACGGGGTTGAGCGTAATCTCGCGCTCATCGGCGGCCTTGCGTATGACTTGACGATGGACCTGGCTGCTGCTCGGCACGTCGATCACCAGATCACCCTGGATCCTGGCCTGGCAGGACAACCTTCGGTCGGCGGCCAGGGAGCGGCGCCGGGCGTAGGTCTGTTCGGTCTCGCTCACGCCGGACAGATTCTGCGCGCTGGATTTCACGCCGTGCTTGGCAAAGTCGCCTTCCATGACCGTCACCTGGCAGCGCCCGCACATGGCCCGGCCCCCGCAGACCGAATCCACGTCCACGCCGAGCGACCGGGCGGCCGCAAGCACATTGGTGCCGAGCGGAAAGCGCCCACGTCTTCCCGAAGGGGTGAACACGATCAGCGCATCTGCACTCGTCATAGCTGTCCGCGACCTTGCGCCGTGCCGCTAGCCGCGACGACGCATGCCACCCTCGCGTCGGCCACGCTGGGCTCCTTCGGCGCCAGCGACGCCCGGCGCCGGAACCTCCCGGTACTTGCTGATCCAATTTGCGCAGTGCGGGTCGTGCCCCATCATGACGTCGGCACCCAGGCAGGCTTGCATGACCTCGGCGTGCAGCGGGTTCGTGATCGCCGAGGTCAAGCCGGCGCCGATCGCCATGGTCAGGAACGCGGCGTTAATGCCATTGCGATTCGGCAGACCAAAGCTGACGTTGGACGCACCGCAGGTGGAATTGACCTTTAGTTCGTTGCGTAAGCGCTGCAGCAGGTGCATCACCTGGCGGCCCGCCAGGTTGATGGCGCCGATCGGCATCACCAGTGGATCGACGACTACGTCGCAGGCCGGGATGCCGTGATCCGCGGCGCGTTCGACGATTTTCTTGGCGATCGAGAATCGCACGTCCGGGTCCTCGGAAATTCCGGTTTCGTCGTTGGAGATGGCCACCACCGCGGCGCCGTACTTCTTGACCAGCGGCAATACCGATTCCAGGCGCTCCTCTTCACCGGTCACGGAATTGACCAGGGCCTTGCCCTGATACACCGCCAGGCCGGCCTCCAGGGCCGCAACGATCGAAGAGTCGATCGAAAGGGGCACGTCAGTGATGCTTTGCACCAGCTGTATGGCGCGCGCGAGGATCGCCGGCTCATCGGCGAGCGGAATACCGGCATTGACGTCGAGCATCTGCGCTCCGGCCTGCACCTGCGCCAGTGCATCCGCCGAAACGCGAGTAAAATCCCCCGCGGCCATTTCCGCAGCCAGAATCTTGCGCCCGGTCGGATTGATACGTTCGCCGATCATCACAAAGGGATGATCAAATCCGATGATCACCTCGCGGCGCGCTGAACTAATCACCGTTTCCGTCATGTAGAAGTCCTCGATTCTGGAGTGGGTAAGTCGCGCCCCGGATACCAGGGCTGGCGGCCGGCGAGCACCCCGGAGCGCTCGACGATTTCGCGGACCGATTGTTCCTGGCGATAGGCCATGATGTGCGCGCCGGCGACGCCGCGGATTTCGCGCAGCTCCTGCAGCAGTTCCACGCACAGTGTCCGTCCTTCGCGCTGTGCGTCGCTGCCGGCGGCAGCGAGGCGCTTAATGATGGCGTCCGGAATGTGCAGTCCCGGTACGTTGTTGCGCATCCACTCGGCAGTGGTCGCGGAACGCAGGGGCCCGATCCCTACCAGGATGAATACTTTGCCCGACAAGCCGAGATCTTCGACACGGCGCATAAAATCACGCAGCCGCACCATGTCGTAACAATACTGAGTTTGGATGAACTGGGCCCCGGCAGCCACCTTCTTGGCCACGCGCTGGGCGCGGAACTCGAGCGGTTCTGCGGACGGATTTTCGGCCGCACCCAGGAATACCCGCGGCGCGTAGCTGATCTTGCGTCCGCTTAAAAAATGATGCTCATCGCGCAAGGTGCGTGCGGTTTGGAGCAATGTCACCGCGTCCAAATCGAATACCGGTTTGGCCTGCGGGTGGTCGCCCGCCTGCACGCCATCGCCGGTCAGGCACAGCAGATTGCACACCCCCATGGCCGCGCCGCCGAGGATGTCGCCCTGGATCGCAATGCGGTTGCGGTCGCGACAGGAGATCTGCATGACCGGCGCATAGCCCACCCTGGTGAGCAGCGCGCACACCGCGAGGCTCGACATGTGGCAATGGGCACCGCTCCCGTCGGTCGCGTTGATGGCATCGACGTAGCCGTCAAAGACGCGCGCCCGGTCGTAGACTTCCTGTGGGTCGGCTGAATCGGGCGGTGCCAGCTCCGTGGTTACCGCAAACTGGCCAGCGCGCAGCACGCGCTCGAAGCGGCCCGGCGAGGTGTGCCCAGGCAGAATCGGCAGCGGATAGCCGGGTACCGGTTCGTCATCGAATTTCATGGCCGCGGCGCCGTTTTTTCTTGGACCACGCGCAACCAAGACGAACGCCCCTGCAGGCGACGGTCGACCGGCGGCTGGCCCAAGCGCAGCGCCTCTTCGCCGCCCGGAATGCGTCCCGCCCCGGCGACGGCGTCCACCCAGACGCAACGCATCTCCGGGCGCACTTCGCAATTCCCGTTCTCGCGTACTCCCCCGCAGGGACCATTGCGCAGTTGCTTGGGACAATTCATGGGACAGGACATGCCGGTGGCGCTCAGCACGCACTGACCGCACATCTTGCAGTCGAACAACGCGCCCTTGACGACGCGTTCCATGGCGGCCGCAGGGCGCTCCAAGCGCTGGTAGCCGATGGCGCGCCAAACGGGGTGGCCGGCGACCAGCACGGCTTCGAACTTCCGGTAGAACCAATTGAGGCCGCGTGCGTGGCGCACCGACCAGCGCCGTAAAGCGTACATCAGGGACGCTCCGCGTCCGCCGGATCACTCGCTGGCTCGAGCCCGTGGGCTCGGATCAGGCGCTCGAGATCTTCATCGCTGTAGCGGGCCTCGATGCGTTCGGCTTCGGCGCGCGCCAGGGCCTCCAGCTCGCCGGAAACCGGGCGCGGATCGCTGCGCTTCCAATCGGCCAGATAGGCGTCCGAGCTGCCCTTGCCCGCGCGCATGGCGGCGCGGTCGACCGCTTCCTGGAAGCGGTGCGTCAACTGCACCTTGGCGGTCTCGCGACCTTGCTTGACGACAACTTGAGCCGGTATGTCGCGCCAGGAAATGATGATCAGCGAGGCCATGTCGCCCACTTGATGGGGGATTCCGTGGGTCCGGAAGCCACGTGCCGCAGGCTGCCTTCGAGTTCGCCGTACCCGGTGATCACGGTCTGGAACTCAAGACCAAGGCGTTTGGCGATCCGTGCCGCCTGGTCCACGTCGCTCTGCGCCTGGTCCTGTATGAGGTAGACCACGCGTCGATAATTGCGAAAATACTCGGCGACCAGCTCGGGGTGGCGATCGATTCCCAGCGTCTGCGCGACCAGGCGGTCGAAGTGGCGAACCAGAAAGTCCGTCAGATAGAAGGTCCCAGGCTCTTGCTCGGCAAGTTCGCTGAAGCGCTGCGCGGTCGCAAAAAACTCGTAACAGTGCGCGCCGGGAAGACGCTCAACCCCCTCTTCCGCCAGCACGGCATCGAGGCTCCCGCCGGTGCCACAATCGGCGTAGGCCACAAAGATCCTGGAATAGCGGTCGCGCGCCGCGCGAATTGCCTCACGCACCTTGCCCGGGATCTGTTTGGGGACATTGTGCAGTTCGGGAGGCAGGCACTGGATGTCCAGGGCTTCCCAGCGATTAATGCGTCGCAGGGCGGCGATCTCCTGCGCCAGGGCTCCGCAGGCAATGATCAGAGCGCGGGGTGCAGAGGCGGTCACAAGGTGTCCCCTAGGGGACTAATGCGCCCGCGCGGCGTTGCGGCGCGCCAGCAGCAGCGATTTGGCGGTCTCGACGGCAATCGCCGCGTCCCGACAATACGCGTCGGCACCGACTGCCTTGCCGAACTCTTCATTGAGCGGGGCCCCGCCCACCAGGACGATGTAATCCTGGCGGATCCCCTTCTCTTTCATGGTGTCAATCACCACTTTCATATAGGGCATGGTGGTGGTCAGCAGCGCCGACATGCCGAGGATGTCGGGTTTGTGCTCTTCCAGAGCCGCCAGAAATTTCTCGACGGCGTTGTTAATGCCAAGATTGATGACTTCGAACCCAGCACCCTCGAGCATCATCGAGACCAGGTTCTTGCCGATGTCGTGGATATCGCCCTTGACGGTGCCGATCACGACCTTGCCGATGGGCTCCACGCCGGTCTCGGCGAGCAAGGGGCGCAGGATCTCCATGCCCGCCTTCATGGCGTTGGCAGCCAGCAGCACCTCGGGTACAAAAAGTATGCCATCGCGGAAATCGATGCCGACAATGCGCATGCCTTCCACCAGGGCGTCGTTCAGGACCCGCTCGGCACTCCAGCCACGCTTAAGATAAATATGTGTCGCTTGCTCGACCTCGGTCTTGAGCCCGTTGTACAAATCGTCGTGGACCTGCTCAGCAAGCTCCTCGTCATTCAACGAGTTAAGGTCAAATTCGGCGTCAGGCGCTTCGCTCATAAGTCGGTCTCCCGCAAGCTGTGCGAATGGTATGTGGGGCGTACCGCCGGGACTAGTCGCTTCGCGACCGGGGCATGTCTGCAGGCGACAGGCCGTCCCGGCGCGCGTCGGATTTGAGAGATCCGGTCCACTTTGGCGTTCATGCCAGTTCCTCGCGCAGCAGCACCGAAGAGCGGCCGCGGCCACCGGCGTGGGTATGACGAATCTGGCGCTCGGCGCTGGGCGGGCACCCGAACTCCTTCCGGTAGCACTTTGAAAAGTGCGGCGGCGACTGAAATCCGCACGCCGTGGTGATGTCCATTATCGGCATCGCGGTCTGCAGCAGCAATTCGCGTGCGCGACGCAGTCGCATCTGCAGGTAATACTTTTTGGGCACGCAGTCGAGGTGCCTCTTGAACAGGCGCTCGATCTGGCGCCGCGACAGGCGCGTCGCGGTGGCAATGGCATCGAGCGACATCGGTTTCTCAATGTGCTCTTCCATCAACTGCGCGACCTTGATCAGGCCGTCGTGGCTGGCACCCAACTGCGCTCGTAGCGGCACGAACTGCTGATCGCGGTCATTGCGCGCGCGATCAACGATGAATTGCTCGGTGATTAACTGCGCCACGCGCGCCCCCAACTTACCCTTGATCAGGTGCAGCATCAGATCCAGCGGCGCAATGCCGCCGGAGGCGGTGTACCGATCCCGGTCGATCGTGAAGACCTGGTTACTGAGCATGACGCGCGGAAATTCCTCGCGCAGCGCTGAGAGATTCTCCCAGTGGATCGTGGCCCGGTAGGTATCCAGCAGACCGGCACGCGCCAGCGCATAGCCGCCGGTGCACAGGGCGCCGAGGCCCGTCTTGCGGTCGGCGAACCGCCGCAGCGCCCTCAGCAGCGGCTGCGACACGCCTTCGCGCACCTGCACACCCCCGCACACAAACAGAATATCCACGCGATCCAGTGTCAGGAGTGACTTGGTGGAACTCAGTGTCAGGCCATTGCTGGCGAGAACGGGTGCGCCGTCCAGACTTACAATGGACCATTCATAGGCGAGTTGACCGCTGATGCTGTTGGCCATACGGAGCGGCTCAACGGCGTTGGTCAACGCAATCATGGAATATTGCGGCAGCGTCAGGAACGCAAAATGGCTTTTTTGGGATGGGCTGTCAGAGTGCACGTCTATCACCGCGCTGCTGGCGCAACGACCTGTCGGAATGCGACGATATTCTTGTCTAAAAGCGACGGCTTTGCAAATCTGCCCCGGATTGGCCGACGCGGCCGCCCGCGTTGACGGTAGAGCCAGAGCCGCTGCAAGCCCTTTACAGTGAGATCTGTGAGCACAGCAGCAGTTCTCTGGGCTAACCGGGTCGCAACTGCGCCGCGTATTTGCGCCCGCGCCCGCGTGGATCGTTCCGGGCGCGGGTGGCGTGCCGGCCGGCGCGCGCCTGCGCTCTTCGCCCGTGCCTAACTGCGACCGATCAACCACGGCACAGACGGCATGCGGGCATTAGCGACACGACAGTGGTTCGGTGTAGTTCTGCTGACTGCCGGGAGCGTCCTGGCCCACGCCGAATCCGACGCCCAGCCGACGCCGGCCGCAAAGCCCATGGAGGAAATTACGGTCATCGGCACCACCCCGCTGCCGGGCACCGGCATCGACGTCGACAAGCTGCCGGGCAATATTCAAAGCGTCAACCTCGCTGATCTGGCCCGCAACGGGGCCGCCAGCCTGCTCTCGGCGGTGGACAGGCACCTGGGGAGCGTCAACTTCAACGACGATCTGGATGATCCCTTCCAGCCGGACATTCTTTACCGCGGGTTCGAGGCTTCCCCCGTCCTGGGGACGCCCCAAGGCCTCGCCGTCTACCAAAGCGGCGTAAGGGTCAACGAAGCCTTCGGCGACACCGTCAACTGGGACCTGATTCCCGACATCGCCATCGAGCGAATCGACGTGGTGGGGTCCAACCCGGTCTACGGTCTGAATGCGCTTGGCGGTGCCATGGTGCTGACCATGAAGAATGGCTTCGGCGACCAAGGCGGGACTCTCGAGGGCTCAGGCGGCTCCTGGGGTCAGCTTCAGGGGGCGGTCCAGTACGGGATCAACGATGGCCGCTGGGGCTTCTACGCGGCGGCCCGGGCCCTCAAGGACGACGGCTGGCGGAAATTTTCACCGGATTCGCTCGCGCAACTTTACGTGGATGTGGCATATCGCGAAAACCGGCTGGCGTTCGACTGGAGCGTTACCGGAGCGGACAACGCTTTGTCGGGCGAATCGCCCACTCCGGTGCAGGAGCTGGCGGTGAATCGATCGCTGGTGTTCACCAGCCCGCAGGAAAATGACAATCGGGTGATCTTCAGCGCACTGAATCTCAGCTATGCCGCGAGCGATACCCTGTCCGTGCAGGGCAATGGGTACTACCGGGCGTTCCGTCAGTCCGTCATCAACGGCAATACGACCGACTACATCCCCTGCTCGACGGCGAGCCACGCGGGGAGCCTGTGCCAGGCGGACGGTGCCACCCCGCTCACCGATGCCGCGGGCGAGCCGATCCCGGACATCTCTGAGGGCGGGTCACTCTACATCGGCGAAAACGACTTCGAGTCCACCCGAACCGTTGGCACCGGCGCCTCCCTACAACTCACCAGCACGGCGCTGCTGTTTGGCCATGAGAATCACCTCTCGAGCGCGATCAGTATCGATCGCGACAGCACCGACTTCCAGTCCTGGTCCGAAATGGGCACCATAAATGCCGATCTGCAGGTCGCCCATTCCGGCCTGTTTGTAAGTACGCCACAGCACACCTCCTGGGCGGCGACGCCGGTCGCCCTGCACGCATCGAATTACTATTACGGACTCCTGGCGGCCGACACTTTCAGCGCCGGAGACGCGCTTGCCCTGACGGTCAGCGGCCGCTACAACGTGGCGGACGTGGATCTGGCCGACCAGTTGGGCACCGCGCTCACCGGGAAAAATCGCTACCAGCGCTTCAATCCGGCCGCCGGCGTCACCCAGAAGTTCACGAGCCGGGTGACCGGCTACCTGGGATACGCCGAAGGCAATCGAGTGCCGACCGCCGGGGAAATCGAATGCTCGGATCCGGCCAAACCCTGCCTGCTGCCCTCGAGTCTGTCGAGCGATCCGCCGACACTGCGTCAGGTGGTTGCCCGCACGTGGGAGGCGGGTTTGCGCGGCAAGTCGGCGTCAGGCGATGCGCATTCCTGGGAGATCGGCTGGAACGCGGGGCTGTTTCGCACCGACGTAAAGGACGACATCTACGGGGTGGCCACCTCCTTGAGCAGCGGGTACTTTCAGAACATCGGCGGCACACGGCGCCAGGGCGTGGAACTGGGCCTGCACTACCAGGAGCCGCGCTGCAGCGTGTTTCTGAGTTACAGCTACGTCGCCGCCACCTTCCAATCCACTTTGCTCTTGCCCTCGCCACAGAACAGCTTCGCCGATGCCCAGGGCAACATCCTCGTGCACTCCGGCGACTACCTTCCGGGCATACCGACGCACCGGCTCAAACTCGGTGCGGACCTTCGGGTGACGCCCGCTTGGCTGGTGGGAGGCGACTTGCAGTCAGCCAGCCCGCAGTACTTGGGCGGCGATGAATCCAACCAAATGCCCGCGCTTCCCGGCTACGCGGTAATCAACATGCACTCGAGCTACCAGATCAACGAACGGGTCCAGGTCTACGCCCACCTCGTCAATCTCAGTAATCGCCATTACTCGACATTCGGTGAATTGGGCGACCCCACCGGCATTGGCGCTCCCGGTATTCCGGCCGATGCCGACAGCAATGACCCGCGTGTCGACAACCGCTTTGTCAGTCCCGCACAGCCATTCAGCGTTTATGCGGGCGTGCGGATTCGCTATTGACCGGATCGCAGAGCGCGCGCCCTTCGATCCAGACGCGACGTTGGCCTGAACAGGTGCGCGCGCTCGGCAGTCGCGCCGGCGAACTCTGGGTCAGATTCTCACTGGCGCTGCATCGGTCTTGGTGGGTGCCGCGTGCGAGGCCAGCGTGCCGATCTGAGCGCGGCCTTTGACGGCATACCACCACAGGCCCGCACCGAGAATCACGGCAATGTAGACGAATGCGCCCCAGGTGTTGTACCACGGCGTGCCGTAGACCCCTTCGCGCGGCCACGCCAGGTTGAGCGCCATGCCCGCGCCCCACAGCACCGCGAGCACGTTGACGAACATGCCCCACCTGCCCATGGTGAAGTAGCCACCGGCCCTAAGGTCTGCGGGGGGCCACTGGCCTTGCAGGCGCTGCTTGAGCATCGGGCCCGTCACCATCAGGTAGGCCAGGTAGATCATGATGACTGCAATCGAGGTCAGCACCGTAAAGATTTTCGGCTGCCCGATGTTAACGATCAGGATCAGCTCGGCAATTATGCCGATCACGACCGCAGGCACGATCGGCGTCTGCGTATTGGGATTGACCCGCGCAAGCTTCTCCCCGAACGGCAGCGCGTTGTCACGCGCCATTGCGAAGGTCAAACGGATCGCGGCCGTGTGCACGGCCAGCGAGCACACGGTCACTGCGACCACGATGCAGACCAGAAAAATCTTGCCCAGCGGTCCCCACATGACTTGCTCGACGATGAATTGCAGGCCGCCGCTGCTGCTGCCGATTCTCGGATCTCCCAGATTTGGCGCCGACATGACCGCGAACACCAGGATGGCACCGCCAATCACGAACGATGCCAGTATGGCGCGCAGAATGGCCAGGGGAGCGGTGCGTCGAGGCTCCAGTGTCTCCTCACCCAGTGAACTAGCAGTATCAAACCCGTACATCACGTAGCCGGAGGCCAGCGACGCCACCAGGAAAGCGCCCAGAAACCCCCCGCTTTTGCCAGCTCCATAGCCGTTGGTAGAGAAGAACACTTCGGGACCGCGCTTGGTGTGCAGGGCCAGGATGATCGCGATCAGGCACGCTGCAATCAGCTCGATAAAGACGCCCGCGCTGTTGATCGTGGCCATCAACCGCACCCCGAGTGCATTGATGACGGTTGTGAACACGATCAACCCCGTGCCGAGAATCACGGCGTTGGTGGCGACATCGTAAGGTCCGCTGCCATCGCCGACGATCTGAAAGCCGCTCCACAGCCGCGGCAGATTCAGTTGCAGCGCCAGCACAACGGCCGACAAGGTAACAATTGATGCGGTGAGCATCAGCCAGCCCGAGGACCAACCCACGATCCGGCTGCCCAGTTGCTTCGACCAGTTATAGACCGATCCGGCAATGGGGTATTTGGCGGCCAGCTCCATGAAGCACAGCGCCACTGCCATCTGACCGACCAGGACCAGCGGCCAGGACCAAAGATACGCGGGCCCTGCGGTGCCGAAGCCGAAGAAAAAAAGTTGGAAGGTGCCAGTAAGTATCGATATATAGCTGACGCCGGCCGCAAAGCTCCCGAACGCACCGATACTGCGATCAAGCGATTCCCTATAACCGAAGTGCTCCATGCCGCTGTCGGCTCTTCCGGAAGCGTCACTCTTAGCCATGCCTGCCCCCTCTTCGATTTAAATCATGCCACGGCAGGCCGCCCGCCGGCGCTGGACCGCAGCCGGTGGGGCGAACTGGCCACACCGTCCGCTGCGCACGCAGCACTGTTCCGTGTGTCGAAAACAGCAATACCCCCGCGGACCGATGTCGAACGCAACGCATCCGCGCCCCAAGCATACCCGCTGCTCGAGAGGTCTACGGCGGGCAGCGCTGTGAATTTTTCGGCGGGCCACACACGAGCCGGTACGGGCACGGAGATGCGAAATCAAATCACCCGACGCAGCCCCTTTACTTTGGCTGCTCCACGAGGCGGGAAGCAGGGCCTTGAACGATCTCGCCGGAGCGAGAAAGGTTACAAGAAATATCAACTATAATCAATTTGTTATACATCTTAACTAGAATGGATCGAGGCGAATAATCGGCGGGCGTGCGACGGAGGCGACAGGAGACGCGCAAACCGTCATGATTCAAATTGCAGTCCATGGGGCTCGGCACGCACGGCGGCCTGGGAATGCATCCGCACTGGCAACACAGGGTTTAGGTTGAATGCCGAGCAGAACACCTGAAGGTGAATCCCGCGGCTGGATCGTGCCGATCGGCGGTGCCGAGAACAAGGAGAATGACCGCCATATTCTGGAGCGGTTCGTGCGTGTATCGGGAGGCGACGCCGCCAATATCGTCGTGATCCCCACCGCCAGCCGGATGCACGAGACCGGACCACGCTATGAAAAGCTGTTTGCCGAACTAGGTGCCGCCCAGGTCGCCACCATGGATTTTGACACGCGACGCGACTGCCAGGAGCCCGGACGCCTCAAGCGCCTGGAGGAAGCCACGGGAATTTTCTTCACCGGCGGCAACCAACTGCGCCTGACGACCCTGCTGGGCGGCACGCCAGTCGCTAAGCTGATCCGCGTGCGCAACGCCCGCGGCGTGGCCGTCGGCGGTACCAGCGCCGGGGCCAGCATCCTGAGCGAACACATGATCGCTTTCGGTGACGAGGGTTCAGCGGTCATCTCAGGCAGCGTGCGGCTCGCGCCGGGCCTGGGACTCACCAATCGTTTTATCATCGATCAGCATTTTCGGGAACGCGACCGGCTTGGGCGGCTTATCACCGCGTTAGCCTACAATCCGTTTGCCATCGGGATTGGCCTCGATGAGGACACCGCCGCCTTCGTCGGCCCGGACGAGACCATCGAGGTCGAAGGGAGCGGTGGCGTCACGGTCGTGGACGCCGCCGATGTCAGCTATTCATCCATCGGCGAGGTTGCCGAGGGTCAGCCGGTGTGCATCCTCGGCCTGCGACTGCATATCCTTACCGCCGGGGCAACCTTCAACTTGCACACGCGCCAGGCGTCTGCGTCGGCACGGATTCGCGCTAAGGAATAGCGCCGGTGCGAATCCTTGATCGGTCAGTCTTTGTCGGGCCATCCCTCTACGCGCATTTCCCCGTAATCCGCCTGGAACTCGATCTGGGCGCGCTCGAGGCGTGGCCCACCGGGCGGCTCGGCAACGAATTCGTGGACGCACTCGCGGCGGCCCTGCCAGGGCTGGCTGAACACGGCTGCTCTTACAAGGTGCCGGGCGGGTTTCTGCGGCGGATGCGCGAGGACGAAGGAACCTGGCTGGGGCACGTGCTCGAACACGTCGCCATCGAGCTGCAGAATATTGCGGGCGAAGCAGTCACATTCGGAAAGACGCGCAGCGCCGGCGCGCCCGGCATCTACAGCGTCGTCTACGAGTATGCCCAGCGTGATGAAGGCATAGCCGCGGGTGAGCTGGGACTGCGGCTGCTGTGCTCACTACTGCCCGAGGCGATCCGACCCGCCAATGCCGTGCCGAAGGACTGGAACTGGCCGGAAGCGCGCGATGAGTTCATTCGGTTCGCACAGCGCCGCGCTTTGGGCCCCTCGACGGCGTCGCTAGTGCGTGCGGCCGAGCAGAACCGCATTCCTTGGTTGCGCCTCAACGATCAGTCGCTGGTGCAGCTCGGTCACGGCAAGTACCAGCAGCGTATCCAGGCCACGGTCACGGGCCGGACTCCGCACATTGCCGTCGAACTTGCCAGCGACAAAGAGGAGACCAACAAGATACTCGCGACCCTGGGGCTGCCGGTTCCCAAGCAGGAACTGGTCAACAGTGCGGTGCAAGCGGTGCGCGCCGCGCAACGCATCGGGTTTCCGGTGGTCACCAAACCCTACAACGGCAACCACGGCCGCGGCATCTCCATTCGCCTCATGACGGATGAGGAGGTCGCCCAGGGATTTAATGCGGCGCGCGAACATTCGCGCTCGGTGATCGTGGAGACCTTCCTCGAAGGCGACGATCACCGTCTGCTGGTCGTCAACGGCGAGCTCGTGGCCGCCACCCGCCGCACGCCGGGGCATGTCGTGGGTGACGGCGAGCACAGCATCGCTCAACTGATCGAGATCGTGAATCAGGACCCGCGGCGCGGCGTTGGACATGAAAAGGTGCTGACGCGACTGGAACTGGACGCCCAGGCGCAAAGGATGCTGGAGCGCGCGCAACTGAGCGCCGAGTCGATCCCCGCCGCGGGCCAGATCGTCTATCTGCGATCGACGGCCAACCTGTCCACCGGCGGCACGGCGACCGACGTGACCGATGTCATCCACCCCGACAACCGCGAGATGGCCGAGCGCGCGGTGCGCGCCATTGGTCTGGACGTCGGCGGCGTCGATTTCCTGTCCAAGAACATCACCGAGAGCTATCGCAAGATCGGTGGCGGGATCTGCGAGGTGAACGCGGCGCCCGGCTTTCGCATGCACGTTGCGCCGAGCGAAGGCACCCCTCGCGATGTGGCCGGCCCCGTGATTAGCATGCTGTTTCCCGCCGGATCAGCCTCGCGTGTGCCGATCGCCGCCATTACGGGCACCAACGGCAAGACCACCACCGCGCGCATGCTGGCGCACATTACCAAGATGGGCGGCCTGACGCCGGGTCTGACCACGACCGACGGCGTGTACATCAACGGCCAGCGCACCGTGCAGGGCGACATGACGGGCCCGATCTCTGCGCGCATGGTGCTGGCCGATCCGCAGATCGATATCGCGGTGCTCGAGACCGCACGCGGCGGCCTGCTACGCGCCGGTATGGGAGTCAACGAAGTCAACGTGGGCGCCGTGCTCAATGTGCAGGCCGACCACCTCGGTCTCAAGGGAATCGATACGCTCGAGCAACTCGCTGAGGTCAAGCGAGTGGTGATCGAGGTCGCCACGGACTGCGCGGTGCTCAATGCCGATGATCCGCTGGTGCTGAAGATGTCGGGTTACACCGAGGCCAAGAACATCTGTTACGTTACCGTCAATCCCCATCATTCGCTGGTGCGTGAACACATTCGCGCCGGTGGCCGGGCCTGCGCGCTCGAGGCCGGGGTCAATGGCCAGATGATTGCCCTCTATGACCGGGGCGGCCAGATCCCGTTGCTGTGGACGCACCTGATACCGGCGACCCTCGAAGGGCGCGCCACCCACAACGTGCAAAATGCCATGTTCGCGGCGGCGATGGCTTTTGCACTGGGCATCAAGCTCGATGCGATTCGCCAGGGATTGCGAACCTTCGACTCGACCTTCTTTCAGGCGCCCGGGCGCATGAACGTGTTCAACGAGCATCCCTTCAAAGTTCTGTTCGACTATGGCCACAATGCCCACGCGGTTGCTGCCATGGCGGATCTGGCGCAACGCTTGGACGTCGCCGGCCGGCGCATCGTCGTGCTGGCGGGCCCCGGCGACCGGCGCGACGAGGATCTGGTGGCCATAGCCCAGGCGGTCGCCGGCCGCTTCGAGCATTATATTTGCCGGCGAGACGACGCCCTGCGCGATCGCGCGTCCGATGAAGTTCCGCGCATCATGGCCCGGGCACTGCGTGCCGCCGGAGTCGCCGAGGCCTCTATCTCTTGCATTCCGGACGAGCAGGAGGCCATCGAGGCGGCATTGCGCATGGGGGCGCCGGGCGACCTGCTGCTGATTTTTGCCGACGCCTTGGTGCGCTCCTGGAAGCAGATCACCAAGTTCAAGCCTGCCGGTGCCCCGCTCCCGAGGAGCGGCCCGCAGCTGAGTTCTGAACCCGAGGAAGCCGCCCTCGCCTTCCCGAGCGCCCCCAGGAGCTCGGACGCCCCGATCACTGAGTTCGGCGCCGAAGGACTGATTCGCGACGAGCGCGGCGTGCGCTTGGCACCGGAGATCGAAGACTGAACCTCGCGCCCGTGCTGCCGTTTGACGATTCACGGCGCCTCACCGGCAGCAATCTGTTCTTTGCGTCTGCGGGCGCCGTGCTCGAGGTCGTCGGTGTTCCGGCCGACGCACAGTTGCTCAGGGCGTGGCGAAATCGCATCGAGCGCGCGCGCACCCGCCTGGGCTGGCACATTCCCGGCATCGTGGCGAGAGTGCACGCCACGGGCGCCTCCTTGGCGATTGCCGCACCCTGTGACCTGTTGTACCTTGCCACTGAAGTCAACGAGTGGGCGTGGTGCGCAGCGGTGGCGGAGCGTGACCCGCCGCGCGGGCGCGGGCTGGAGGAAGCACTGCACGCCGCCGCGTTGGCCGATGCTTTGGATCCTGCGACCGTGCTGGCGCCCGTGCTCGAGGAATCAGCGGCCATGACGCGCTTCGAGTTGCTGGCCGAGCGTGAGATTCGCCCCGACCTGCGAGCTTTGCTGGCGGCACAGGCCGCGCGCGGACTGCCGTACGTGCTTGATGAGGCCGAGCTGACCTTGGGTGCAGGGTGCGGTGGGCGCAGTTTCCCGCTGGCCGCGCTGCCTGGCGTTGATGAGGTGGCCTGGCAGGCGCTGCATGATATCCCGACCGTGCTCGTCACCGGCTCAAACGGCAAGACCACCACCGTGCGCCTGCTCGCGGCGTGCGCGCGTGCGCACGGCTGGCAGGCGGCATACAACTGCACCGACGGCGTATACATCGACCATGAGACCCTGGCCAGCGGAGACTACTCCGGGCCGGCCGGCACGCGCCGGGTGCTGAGGGAACCACGCTGCGAGGCGGCGATCCTGGAGACTGCGCGCGGCGGCATCCTGCGGCGGGGCATTGCGGTCTCGCAGGCGCACGCCGCCGTCGTGACCAACGTCAGCTCGGATCACTTTGGCGAATACGGCATTCACGACCTTGATGGGCTGGCCGACGTCAAGCTGTCGGTCGCCGGAGTGCTACGGCCCGGAGGCGTGCTGGTGCTTAATGCCGAGGACACGCAATTGCGCACCAAAGCAACGCACTTGGCGCAACGCTTTGGGAGCTGTCCGACGCTTGGATGGTTTGCGCTCGATGCCGACCTGGAAACGCTGCGCATCCATCGCGCGAAGGGAGGCCGCACCTGCGGAGTGCGTGCGGGGCGGTTGGTCCTGGCGGACCCGGACGGTGAACATGATCTTGGCATCGCGGCGGCGATGCCACTGACCATCGGCGGATTTGCGCCCTACAACATCGCCAACCTGGCCGGCGCGGCACTGGCGGCCAGCGCACTCGGCATTCCTGCCGAGGTTATTGCGGGCGTGTACGCGCACTTCGGCGCCGAGGTCGATGACAATCCGGGCCGCATGATGCGCTATGACATCGGCGGCGTGCGGATATTGCTCGATTACGCGCATAACCCCGACGGCTTGCGGGGTTTTCTGGCCGTCGCCGAACACCTGCGCGCCGGCACCGGCCGATTCGCAATCTTGCTCGGGCATGCCGGCAATCGACAGGACGCCGACATCGAGGACCTGGCGCGCGTCGCGGCGCGGGCGCGGCCCGATCTGGTGGTGGTAAAGGAGATTCCCACGCACTTGCGCGGTCGCGCGCCCGGTGAGATCCCGCGCATCATCCGCAACGCGTTGCTGAGCGCAGGCGTGCCCGACTCGGCGGTGATGATGCAAACCGGTGAGTTCGAGGCGGCGGAACAGGCGCTGCAGTGGGCACGTGCGGGCGATGTCGTGGGACTGCTGGTGCACGCTCCGGCCGCCCGCACGGCGGTGCTGGCGATGCTGCGCGATCTCACCGCACGCGAACACGCGGGCTCGCACGGATTGGTTGCTAAGCGCTGATGTCGCGGGCCGGCAGCTCGCCGCGCAACAAGCGCGCCAACCCGCTCTCATCAAGCACCGGGACCCCCAGCTGCCCGGCGCGTGCCAGCTTGGAGCCCGCCTCCGCCCCGGCAATGAGGTAACTGGTGCGCTTCGATACCGCCGAGCTGACCTTGGCGCCGAGCGCCTGCAGCGCCGCGCCGGCCTGTTCGCGCGTCATCGTCTCAAGCGTGCCGGTCAGCACGACCGTGATCCCGTTCAGGGGGCGCGCGGCGCGCGCGACCGGCGTCGCCTCGGGCCAGGCGATGCCGGCAGCAATCAATCGTTGCACGATCGAGCGATTCGAGGGCGAAGCGAAAAAGGCTTGTATCTGCGCCGCAATCACCGGGCCCACGTCGGGTACCTCCAGTATCTGTTCGAGTGTGGCGGATTCGAGTGCGGCCAGGGTGCCGAAATGTCCGACCAGTCCGGCGGCGGTGGCCTCGCCGACGTCACGAATTCCCAGGGCATAGAGGAAGCGCGACAGCGAGGTGCGCTTGCTGCGTTCGAGCGATGCGAGCACGCGGGCGGCGGATTTCTCCCCCATGCGGTCAAGTTCCGCCAATTGCCCGGCCCCCAGCGTGTAGAGATCGGCCGGAGTGGCGATCATCGCCCGCTCCACCAGTTGGTCGATGAGCTTGTCGCCCAAACCCTCGATATCCATGGCCCGTCGGCTAGCAAAGTGGCGTAAAGCCTCCTTGCGCTGAGCCGCGCAATTGAAGCCCCCGGTGCAGCGCGCCGCCGCCTCGCCCGGCACACGCAGCACCGGCCAGCCGCACACCGGGCAGCTCTCAGGCAGTCGGATGCGGCGTGCGCCCTCGGGCCTGCGCTCCGGCAGCACGCGCACCAGCTCCGGAATTACATCGCCGGCCCGGCGTATCACCACCGTATCGCCACAGCGCACATCCTTGCGTTCGATCTCGTCCATGTTATGCAGCGTGGCATTGCTGACCGATGCGCCGCCGACCATGACAGGTTCGAGACGAGCGACCGGCGTGAGCACGCCGGTGCGCCCCACCTGAAACTCGACGTCGCGCAACACCGTGAGCGCCTCGTCGGCCGGGAACTTGTGAGCCACCGCCCAGCGCGGAGCCCGGCTGACCTGGCCCAGGAGCTGCTGATCGGCGCGCGAGTTCACCTTGTAGACAACGCCGTCAATCTGGTAGGGCAGGCTCGGCCGGCGCGCAGCCAGCGTGCGGTAGAACTCCAGGCAGCCGGGCGCGCCTGCGACCACCCGTGTTTCCGGATTGGTGCGCAAGCCCCAGGCCGCGAGCTGGGCCAGCAGTTGTTGCTGCGTCGTCGGCTCCGCGACCCCGCGCCACGCTCCGATGCCGTAGAAAAACACCTCCAGCGGCCGAGCGGCGGTGATGTTGGGATCAAGTTGGCGCAGCGCACCGGCCGCCGCGTTGCGCGGATTGACAAACAGTTTCTCGCCCGCCGCAGTGGCGCTCGCGTTGAGCCGCTGAAACCCCGCGATCGGCATGAAGACCTCGCCGCGCACCTCGAGTTCGGCCGGCGCCTTGCCCTGCAATCGCAGCGGCACGGAGCGAATCGTGCGAACGTTGGCGGTCACTTCTTCGCCCGTGGTGCCGTCTCCGCGGGTCGCGGCGCGTGTGAGTACGCCCTGCTCGTAGCGTAGCGAAACAGCCAGGCCGTCGAGCTTCGGTTCGGCGCAATACTCGACGACGTGATCCGTGCCCAGACGCTCGCGCACACGTCGATCGAAGTCCTCGACCGCCGCATCGGCAAAGGCGTTGTCTAGCGAGAGCATCGGCACGCCATGGCGTGCCGCGGCAAAGGTGGCGCTCGGCGCACCACTCACCCTCTGCGTCGGTGAGTCGGGGGTGATCAGGTGCGGATGCTGGGCTTCGAGAGTGCGCAGCTCCTCCAGCAGCCGGTCGTAGTCAGCGTCCGGGACTTCGGGGTCGTCGAGAATGTAGTAGCGGTAATCGTGGCGCGCGATCTGCGCGCGCAGCTCCAGCGCCCGCGCCTCCGGGCCGCTCAATCTGCCGGTCGCGCAGCCGCTGGCGCGCCTTCGATTGCACTCAGGCAGCGCTGGCGCCACGGCCCTGCTTCGCCGGCACTGAATGGTGCGCTGTTCTCGTCCTGCACCCGCCCCCCGACCCGGGCCGCGACTTCGACGGCCACCTGGCCGAGTCGCTGCAGCGCCACCTCGGGGCTCACCGGCCCGGGAAGCACGGCGAAGACGTTGATCCCGGCAAACCGCTGAAAATCCATGGTGGCTGGATCGAGCATGCCAGGGCGAACCAGGCTTGCGGCGCTGATAAACACCCGGCCGTCCTCGCCCGCCAGGTGAAAGATCCCGAACTGACCATGCCGAAACCCGCAGGCCGCCAGGCCCTGGCGCAGGGCCCGGCCCGCCAGTCGATCCTGGCGCGCCGGCAAGATGCGAAGGGTCACGATGCGGCGCGTATCCTCAGCGGGCCAATCGACGATCAATTCGGGTTCGGGCCCCGGGGCCACTGGATCGACCGCGATGAACTGCGGTGCATCCGGGGCCGCGCGCGCATGCTCCGACCAGTCAATAACCGGCGGGGTCCGATGCAGTTCGCGATCCCGCGTATCCGCGTACTCCAGCGGCGTGTCCTCGATACGGGGCGCCGGGTCGTGTTCGGCCCTGGTTGAACTGGCCGGCTCCAGGGCCGGCTCACTGCGTTCCGCACGCATCGCGGAGGGTTCGGGGGCCTGGCGCGGCCGGCGCCGTTCCCACCAGACCAAAAAGGCAATGAAAAGCGCGCCGGCGAGCAGCAGGATCGGGCGCAGCCAGGCCATGGGCTCCTCAGACCGCCGCGAGTCGCACGGCAGCGTCCACGTCGACTGAGACCAGGCGCGACACCCCAGGTTCGTTCATTGTCACGCCCAGCAGTTGCGAGGCCAGCTCCATGGTTGCCTTGTTATGGGTAATAAAGATGAACTGCACCCGGCTGGACATGTCACGCACGATGTCGCAGAACCGGTCCACGTTGTGCTCGTCCAGCGGCGCGTCCACTTCATCCAGCAGGCAAAACGGTGCGGGATTCAGATCGAAGATCGAAAATACCAGGGCCACTGCCGTCAGCGCCTTCTCGCCTCCCGAAAGCTGGGAGATGGTGCTGTTGCGTTTGCCGGGCGGGCGCGCCATGACCGCTACCCCCGCGGCCAGCGGATCCTCGCCAACCAGTTCGAGGTAGGCGTGTCCGCCTCCGAACAGGCGCGGAAATTTTTCCTTGAGGCCGGCATTGACGCGATTGAACGTGTCCTCAAAGCGCGCCCGGGTTTCCTTGTCCATGCGGCGCATCGCATCCTCAAGAGTCTTGAGGGCGTCGTTAACATCCCCGTACTGCCGATCCAGGTAGCTCTTGCGTTCCGACTGCTGCTGCAGCTCCTCAATGGCCGCGAGATTGACCGGGCCGAGGCGCTCGATGTCTGCGCGCACATCGCCCAGGCGGGATTCCCAATCGCCGACCATGGCCTCATCGGCCAGCGATGCCATGACCTCCGTCAGGTCGCAGCGCGTCTGCGCAAACTGCTCGGCCAGTGATTCGCGGCGCACTCGCGATTCCTGGGCCCGCATACGCGCCTCGTCCATGGCCTGGCGCGCGGCGGCCACCCGTCCCTCGGCGGCCAGGCGCCGCTGCTCGAGCGCACGCAATGCGGAATCGGCATCCTCGAGGGACTGACGCGCCACGGCCAGGTCAGTTTCGATCTCCAGGCGGCGGTCCAGCGCGTCTTGCAGTCGCGCATTGAGCTCGTGCACCGGCGCATCGCCGTCGGCCAGTTCGGCCGTCAGATTCTCGTGACGTTGTGTGAGCTGCGAGCGTTGTTCAAGCAGCCGTGCCGCCGTGCTAACCATTGACTCGTGCGTGGAGCGCCGGCTCTCGTATCTGACCAGAATGTCGCGCAGCGCCAGCTGCGCCGCCTGGGACGTGGCGCGTGCCGTGCCGGTACGCTCCCGATACATCTCGCGTTCATCAGTAAGCGCGGGCAGGCTGGCATCCAGACGCTGCAGCGCCTCGAGCGCCGAACCGTGGGCCTGCCGTGCCTGGCCGAGGTCCTCGAGCGTGCGTGAGATCTCTGATGCGACCTCATCGCGGTCGGCCTCCAAGCGCTGGCGGCGAAGTTGTGCCTCGTCCAGTCGGACCCGCGAGGCGCCCAGTTGCGCGCGGTGTTCGGCGTGTTCGCGATGCGCGGATTGCAGCTGGCGTTGTGCCTCATCTCGCGCCCGCTCACTCTCCTGCCCCTGCGTGCGCAGCGTGGCACGCGCCTGCTCACCGGCTTGCAGGGCCGTTTCGGCGGCTGCGCTGGCGCGGCTTAGTTCCTTCAGGCGCTGCGCTCGCTCCAGTACGCCTGCGTGCGCATCGCTCCCGCGCCGCAGGCGCAGCCAGTTGCGTCCGACCCATTCGCCGCCGGGGGTCACCAAGGACTCGCCCGCGGCCAGTTGGCGCCGCCGGCGCAATGCCTGTGCCAGGGTGTCGCAGGTGCGCACCGAGGCGAGCATTGCCCGTGCTGGCGAGGGTCCGCGCACTTTCGCCGCCAGAGTTGCCCCGTGATCTGCTGCCGCGCCTTCGTCCGCACTCCCGAGCTCGGTAGTTTCCAGAAAGCCGAGGCTGCCACGCTCCAGGAGTTTCAGCTCCTCGCCCAGTTGATTGAGGTCCGTTACGCACACCGCCTCGAGGTAATCACCCAGCACGGTCTCGACGGCACGTTCCCAACCGGAATCCACGCTCAGTTCCGCGGCCAGGCGGGCGCACTCCCCTTGTCCTGAGCGCTGGCCAAAACCCTCCAGCCACGCGCTTACGCCAGACTCTTTCTCGCCCAGCGCCGCCTGCTGCACGGCCTCGAGCGACACGAATTCGGCCCGGACCTGATCGCGGCGGCGCCGCAATTCCTCCAGACGCTGCTCGGTTTCCTGCTGTTGCGCGCGCAGTTGCTGTGCCTCAGCCAGTGCCGCGGCGAGGCGCGCCTCCAGAGCACTGGCCTGCTGTGCGGCGGCCGCTTCACGCGTCGCCAGTTCTTGTAGTACGGCGCTGTCCTGAGCGCGTCCGAGGGTGTCGTGTTCGACGGCCAGACGATCCGCCTGCGCCTTGAGCCGCAGCAGCTGGCTGTCCAGTTGCTCAATGCGCGCCGCCTCGACTTCGCTCCCCTGGCGCGCGCCGCCCAGCTCGCGGTTATAGATTTCCCAGCGAGCCTGCCAGTCGGCGAACTGCGTATCGGCCGCCGCCAACGCCGTCGCAGCACCCTGTTCGGCGGCCCGCAGCGCCTCGAGTTCGGGGGTCAGGACTGCAAGTTCTCCCTCCAGCTGCGCCACGCGCTGCTGGTCGCTGACGATTTGCGCTCCGACCTCGGCAAGCGCGACGCTCGCCTGCGCCAGATCCTCGCGATGGCGCGTGCGCAGCTCGGTCGTATAACGGATGTTCTCTTCCGTGCGAGTGACTTCGGCGCCCAACTCGTAATAACGTCCCTGCACGCCGCCGAGCTTGGTGCCGAGCTCGTCATGGAACTCGCGCTGCTTTTCCAGCGCCGCCTCGCAGGCGCGCTGCTCGGCGAGTTCCTGCTGCATCACCAGTTCGGCCGATCGGGTCGCCGTGTCGTGAACCTCGGCGCCGCTGTCGAGCTCGCGCATGCGCAACGCGAGCAGTTCCGCCGTTAAGGTCCGCTCGCGGGACCGCAAATCCTGGTAACGACGCGCCGCGGCCGCCTGGCGCTGCAAGTGGCGAATTTGCTTGTCGACTTCGTCCCGCAGGTCCTGAACGCGCGCAAGGTTTTCACGCGTGTCGGCGATGCGACCTTCGGTCTCGCGGCGACGCTCCTTGTACAGCGAGATGCCTGCCGCCTCCTCGATGAAGGCGCGCATGTCGTCGGCCCGTGCCTCGATAATGCGCGAGATCATGCCCTGCTCGATGATCGCGTAGCTTCGAGATCCCAAGCCGGTGCCCAGGAACAACTGCGTTATATCCTTGCGCCGGCAGCGTCCCCCATTGATGAAATAATTCGAGCTGCCATCGCGCGCGACCACGCGCTTGAGGGACACCTCCGCATAGTTGGCGTAGGCACCGCCGATTTTGCCGTCGCCGTTGTCAAACACCAATTCCACCGAGGCCGTGCCGATGGGTTGGCGGGAGCTCGAGCCGTTGAAGATGACGTCAGCCATCGATTCGCCCCGCAGGTGTCGGGCCGATAGTTCACCCATTACCCAGCGTACGGCGTCGATGACGTTGGATTTGCCGCAACCATTGGGTCCTACCACGCCGGTGAGATTGCTCGGCAGCAGCACCGTGGTCGGATCGACGAAAGACTTAAATCCCGCGAGCCGAATTTTGCTCAGTCGCATGTAGGATGAGGCTCCTTGAGTTTCCCGTGCGCCGTTGGACCTGCGGCAACCCGCGGGCCGGTAGTGTAGATTATCCGCACGCGGCTTTCGATCACCGCGCACCACCATGCCAACAACGCCAGCCACTAACCTCGAAACCTTTGCCAATCCGGCGCCGGAGCGGGATTACACCATCCGCATGAGCCTGCCGGAGTTCACGTGCCTGTGTCCGCGCACCGGTCAGCCCGACTTTGCGACACTGGAGCTCGAGTACATTCCGGATCGATTGTGCGTCGAACTCAAGTCCCTCAAGCTGTACATCTGGTCCTTTCGCGACCGTGGGGCCTATCATGAGGCCGTGACCAACGAGATTTTGGGGGCGCTGGTGAGCGCCCTCGAGCCGCGCTATCTGCGCCTGGCGGCGCGCTTCAACGTTCGAGGGGGCATCACCACCACCGTGGTGGCCGAGCACCGTTGCCCCCGGTGGGAACCCACGTCGCCCGTCACCCTGCCCTAGGCATTTGGCGTACAGGCGCCCCCGGCGGGCGCCGATAGCGACCCAGCCTCACACACTGTACACCGCTATGCCCATCGGTATAATCGCGCGCTCGAAAATTGACCCGCACCTTGATTCCGCCCGCTAAGGAGGGCGAAATGCCCACTAAGAAACCAGCGTCAAAGGTCCGCAAGGCGACCCGGACGCCTGCCGCCCGGCCCGCTGCCCGCAAGCCCGCTGCGCACCGGACTGAGCCCCGCAAAGTCCCCGCCTCGGCACGCCGTACCGGCACCAGCCGCCCGGGCGCAAATGCCGCGCGCCGCAGCGCCGCCGTCAGGCCCGCGGCCCGCGCCCCGGCTCGCCCGGTCGCACTGGGGGCACGCCCCGAACCGGCCAAGCCGGTCGCCGCGGTCCGCCCGGTCAAGGCCGCTCCGCCGGCTCAGGGGCGCACTGCGGCCCCGCCCGCCGTCCCTGCGCCGCGGCCCACGCCACGAGCCGGCGGTGAGCGTGACGAGTTGGAGGGCGTCGAGCCCAGCAGTCTGCTGGCCGGTCCGCGCAACGTAAAACCCTACGTTGCCAAGCGCGGCGAACAATACATGGGCAAGCAGCAACTGAAGCATTTCCAGGAGATCCTGGCGAGCTGGAAGCGGGATCTGATGATGGAAGTCGATCGCACCGTCACCCACATGAAGGACGAGGCGGCCAATTTCCCCGATCCCAATGACCGGGCAACCCAGGAAGAGGAGTTCAGTCTCGAACTGCGCACCCGTGATCGGGAACGCAAGCTGATCCGCAAGATTGACGAGGCCCTGAAGCGTGCCGAGGACGGCAGTTACGGCTACTGCCTGGAAACCGGCGAGGAAATCGGCATCAAGCGACTCGAAGCCCGCCCAGTGGCGACCTTGAGCCTGGAAGCGCAGGAACGCCGTGAACGCCGTGAACGGCAATACGGCGATCGGGACGACCGCTACCGCTAAGGGTGCGGTGCCGGGGGCGGGCCGGTTTGCGCCCTCGCCTTCGGGGGCGCTCCACTTGGGCTCGCTCACGACCGCCGCCGCAAGCTTCCTTGACGCGCGCCATCGAGGGGTCAGGTGGCTGGTGCGCATCGAAGATCTCGACACGGCGCGCGCACGACCCGAGGCGGCCGACTCGATCCTACGCTCCCTCGAGTCACTGGGCTTCTGGTGGGACGGGCCGGTGGCCTACCAGAGCCAGCGCCTGGAGCTCTATCAACAAGCCCTCGATGATCTGGCAGCGCGCGGCCTGGCGTACGCCTGCAGCTGCACCCGGAGCGATCGCGGATCCACCAGCGACAGCGGCGGCTATCCGGGCACGTGTCGCCTTGGAGCTCAGCGGCAGGGTCCTACAGCCACGCGCTTTCGTGCCGATCTGAGCCCGGTGGGACCGTCAATCGACGGATTGCACGGACTCGTTGATTACGACTCCGAGGCCCTGGGGGATCCCATTGTCCGGCGCCGTGACGGCTGCTTTGCCTACCAACTGGCGGTGGTCGTCGATGATGCCGCGCAAGGGGTGACCGACGTGGTGCGCGGTGATGATCTGCTGCCGAGCACCTACTGGCAACGGTCGCTGCTGCGCGCGCTCGGCCGAGCCGAGCCGCGCTATACCCACGTGCCGCTGGTCTGTGAACCTGACGGCGCCAAGTTGTCTAAGTCCAAGCGCCAATTGGGCGTGCATGAGGAGCCGCCGACCCAACAGCTGTGGCGGATACTGCGCTTGTTGCGCCAGTCTCCGCCTACAGAGCTGGCGCACGAGCCCCTCGGGGCGCTGTGGGGATGGGCGATTGCCCACTGGCGGCTGGAAGCCCTGCGCGGTGTGGCAACCCTGCCAGCCGATTGATATGGTAGGGCTTCTTGCCGGGAGGTGTGCGATGAGCGAGCCGCGCCTGATCAAGAAATACCCGAATCGGCGTCTGTACGACACCGAGCTCAGTCGCTACATCACGATTGACGATGTGCGCGCGCTGATTGCCGCCCGCACCCAGCCGCGCATCATCGAGCAGCGCAGCGGCCGCGACATTACCCGCAGTGTGCTGCTACAGGTAATCGCCGAGCAGGAACTCGGCGCCGCCGCGCGGCTAAGCGAGGCGTTTCTCGCCGAATTGATACGCAGCTACGACCTCGCACCGGCCGCCGCTACCGCCTCGCATCTGGAAGGGAGCCTGCGCGCGTTTCTCGCCACCGGCAGCGCCGAACAGCGCCGCAGCTGAGGGTCAGGCCGGAGGACCCACATCGCGCATCGACAGGCGTACTCGGCCCTGGCGATCCACTTCGAGCACCTTGACGCGAATCACGTCACCCTCACGCAACTTGTCGGCCACGCGCTCGACGCGTTCCTCGGATATCTGCGAGATGTGCACAAGACCGTCGCGTCCCGGCAGAATCGTGACAAAGGCGCCGAAATCCATGAGTTTGGCGACCTTGCCTTCGTAGATGCGGCCGACTTCAATGTCGGCGGTGATCAGTTCAATGCGGCGCTGTGCTTCCCGGCCCGCAGTGCCGATCACCGAAGCGATCTTGACGGTACCGTCGTTCTCGATGTCGATCGTCGTGCCGGTCTCTTCGGTAATCTGCCGGATCACCGCGCCACCCTTGCCGATGACATCGCGGATTTTCTCCGGATCGATCTTCAAGGTGATGATCGACGGCGCCCATTCGGACATCTTGGCGCGCGGGGTCTCGAGCACCTTGGCCATCTCGCCCAGAATATGCAGGCGCCCATCGCGAGCCTGCGCCAGGGCCACCCGCATGATCTCCGGGGTGATGCCCTCGACCTTGATGTCCATCTGCAGGGCGGTGATTCCCTCGCGCGAGCCGGCGACCTTGAAATCCATGTCGCCGAGGTGGTCCTCGTCCCCCAGGATATCGGTGAGGACCTGGAAGCGATTGCCTTCGAGCACCAGGCCCATGGCCACGCCGGCCACCGGCGCCTTGACCGGCACGCCGGCATCCATCAGCGCCAGGCTGGTTCCGCACACGCTCGCCATCGAACTGGAGCCGTTGGATTCGAATATCTCCGAGACCACGCGGATGACATACGGAAAGGCGGCCATGTCGGGCATCATGGCATTGACGCCGCGCCGAGCCAGATTCCCGTGACCGATCTCGCGGCGCTTCGGACTGCCCATCATGCCGGTTTCGCCCACCGAGAACGGCGGGAAGTTGTAGTGCAGCATGAAGCGCTCGCGCCGGTCGCCTTCGAGCGCATCGATGATCTGCGCATCGCGCGTCGTGCCGAGCGTGGTCGTGACCAGCGCCTGGGTTTCACCGCGCGTGAACAGAGCCGAACCGTGGGCGCGTGGTAACACCCCGACCTTGACCGTGATCGGGCGTACCGTCTTGAGGTCGCGACCGTCAATGCGAGGTTTGCCGTCGAGAATGCGCTCGCGCACGATCTTGCTCTCGAGGCGGAAAAACTCGTCGCCGACCTGGTCGGCGCTGAACTCCGGGGCTCGCTCGCGACCAGCGCCGCGCTGACTTCGGCCTTGATTTCCTTGATGCGCGCGTAGCGCTGCTGCTTTTCGGTGAGCAAGTACGCCTCGCTGAGTGCGGTGAGCGCCTTGGCACTGACCGCGTGTTCGAGCGCCGCATTCTTGGCGGTCGCGGGCTCTGTCCAGCGCGCCTTGCCTGCTTCGGCGGTCAGCTCGTTGATGGCCTTGATTGCCACCTGCATCTGCTGGTGACCGAACACCACGGCGCCCAGCATCACATCTTCTGAGAGGCCGGCGGCCTCGGATTCCACCATCAGTACGGCGTGCGCCGTGCCGGCGACCACCAGATCCAGCTGCGACGCCACAAGATCCGTGCGATTGGGATTCAATTCATACTGGCCGTTCCGATAGCCGACGCGCGCTCCCCCGATCGGGCCCTTGAAGGGTACGCCCGACAGGCACAATGCCGCCGAGGCGCCGAGCATGGCCGGAACGTCGGCCAGAATTTCCGGGTCGAGGGACAGTACCGTCGCCACCACCTGGACGTCGTTGAGAAAGCCGTCCGGGAACAACGGGCGGATCGGCCGGTCGATCAACCGTGAGGTGAGCGTCTCGCGTTCGCTCGGACGACCTTCGCGCCGGAAGAACCCTCCGGGTATGCGTCCCGCGGCGTAGGTCTTCTCCTGATAGTTCACGGTCAGGGGGAAGAAATCACGGCCGGGTCGCGGTTGCGCCTCGGCACAGGCAGTCACCAGAACCACGGTATCGCCCATGGTCACCAGTACCGCGCCGTTGGCCTGACGGGCCAGTTCGCCGGTCTCCAGCGTTACGGTATGGGGACCAAAACTAAAAGATTTTTTGCAGGCAGTCACGCTTCAACCCTCGGAATACGGATAGGTGGAATGAGTACGGATAGGAGATTTCGATTGGAGAGCGGCGCTCAAAACCGGCAGCGCCGCGAACGCCGCCTTAGCGGCGCAGACCAAGACGCTCGACAACCTGCTGGTAGCTCGCCGGCTTATTCGCCTTGAGGTAATCCAGAAGTTTGCGGCGTTGGTTCACCATACGCACGAGTCCACGACGCGAGGAGTGATCCGCCTTATGCGCGCTGAAGTGCTCTCCCAAACCATTGATGCGCTCGGATAACAGCGCAACCTGCACTTCAGGCGAGCCGGTGTCCTTCGGATCCCGGCGGTATTTGGCGAGTACGTCGCCTTTCTTTTCCGTAGTCAGAGCCATTACGCGAAAACCCTCTGGTTTTAAATATGTGGTCCCGTTTTGAAGCCGGGCATTGTAGCGGCAGCGGGCCCAACCCTCAAGCCGAACAGCCAGTTACGAGGGCCCGGGCGCAGCGGGCACAAACAGCCGCAGCGGACGCACCATACCTCCCTCCAGCCCCATGCCGAGCCCCAGAAAACGCCCGGCAGGGTCATACAGGCGCAGCGGCCCGCCATCGGCGCCGATCCCGGGAATCGACTGGCCAAAAGACAGGGCGCGCGTCTGGCTCAGCGACAGGCGGACCGCCGGCAGATGCGGCACGGCGCGGTCGGCGGGCAGCAGCGCGGCCCCGGGAGCATCCGCCTGCACCTCTTCGAGCGTGCGCATGGCTTCGCCACGAAACGGCTCCACAAAGTCCCGTCGCAGCGCGATCACGTGCGCACAGCTTCCCAACCGGGCGCCGAGCTCTTCCACCAGCGTACGGATATAGGTCCCCTTAGAGCACTCGACCCGCAGGCGCAAAGTAAGGGCCGTATACCCCAGTAATTCAAGCACGTAGATTTCGATCGCGCGCGGCGCCCGCTCGACGCTGACGCCCTGGCGCGCCAGTTTGTAGAGCGGCTGGCCCTTCACCTTAAGTGCGGAGTACATGGGCGGCACCTGCTGCTGGGGGCCGCGCAACGCCTGCAGGGCCGGGGCAATCGCGGCCTCGTCGATCCTCGGAACGGCTTGGCGTTCCACGATCACGCCCTCGGCATCGCCGGTGTCCGTGCGTTCGCCCAGCCGCATCTCCACGGTGTACCCCTTGGCACCGGCCAGCAATGCGCCGGCCACCTTGGTGGCCTCGCCAATGCAGATCGGGAGCATTCCGGTGGCCAGCGGATCGAGGCTGCCGGTGTGACCGGCCTTCGGTCGCCCCAGCAGGTGCCGCACCCGCTGCAGGGCCGCGCTGGAAGTCAGGCCTAAGGGCTTATCGAGCAACAGAATGCCGCAGTGCGGTGCGGCGTCGCTAATCATCGGCCGGCTGGGCGCTGGTATCGGCGGCCGGCGTGGCGTCGTCCTCGAGCCGCCGGTCGTTGGCGACCGCAGCGTTGATCAACTGGGTCAGGGCTTGGGCATGTTCAAGGTTGGTATCGACCAAGAATTCCAAGCGCGGCGCATGTCGCAGGCCCAACTGGCGAGCAATCTCGCCGCGCAGGAACCCGGCGGCACTGCGCAATCCGGCCAATTGCTCATCCACGTTGCGACTGGTGCCAAAGGGCAGAAACCAGATGCGCGCGCAACTGAGATCTTCGAGCAAGGAGACCGCCGTGATTGTCAGGTGGCCCACGCGCGGATCCTTGACCGCACGCGGTACCAGCTCCGCGAGAGTTCGCTGCATTTGAGCGGCAATGCGCTGGGGCCGCGAATTGCGCTGTGGCATGACTAACGGCTCGATTGCGTGCTATTCAATAGTGCGCACGATCTCAGTGCGCGAATAGCACTCGATCTGATCGTTGGCACGCACGTCCTGGTAGTTCTTTACGCCGATCCCACACTCCGTGCCGGCCCGCACTTCGCCGACGTCGTCCTTAAAGCGCCTCAGGGACTCCAGCGCGCCCTCGAAAATCACGACGTTGTCCCGCAGCACGCGAATCGGGTTGTTGCGCTTTACGGTGCCTTCGGTGACCAGGCAGCCGGCGACGACGCCGAACTTGCTGGATCGGAATACTTCGCGCACCTGCGCGACGCCCACGATCGTTTCCTTGATCTCCGGCGCCAGCAGGCCGCCCATCAACTGCTTGATGTCGTCAATCGCCTCGTAAATGATGCTGTAATAATTAATCTCGACCCCGGTTTCCTTGACCGCCTCGCGCGCGCCACTGTCAGCACGCACGTTGAAGCCGATAACACGGGCTTTGGAAGCGGCCGCCAGCTGCACGTCGGAGGCCGTGATACCGCCGACCCCGCTGGCGATGATCCGCACCGCGACCTCGTCGGTCGAAAGTTTGCCGAGCGCATCGCGCAACGCCTCGGCGCTGCCCTGCACGTCAGTCTTGATCAGCACCGCGACCTGGCTGGCCTTGGCCTCACCCAGCGTCGAGAAAACATCCTCGCTGCGCGCGCCCTGCTTGGCCAGCTTGACATCGCGGGTCTTGCCGAGCCGGTGCAGCGCGACATCGCGTGCGCGGCGTTCATTCTCGACCACCAGCAACTCATCGCCCGCATTGGGCGCGCCTGAGAGGCCCAATACCACCACCGGTACTGAGGGTTCGGCCTGCTCCACCGGGTTGCCGGCTTCGTCAAACATCGCGCGGACGCGCCCGAATTCGCTCCCCGCCAGAATGTAATCGCCGCGCTTCAGCGTGCCCTTCTTAACCAGCGCCGTCACCACCGCACCGCGACCCTTTTCCATGCTGGCCTCGACCACGAAGGCCGTGGCCGGGCCGCCCCGCGGCGCCTTGAGCTCAAGCACTTCCGCCTGCAGCAGAATGGCCTCAAGCAATTGGTCGATGCCCGCGCCGCTGCGCGCCGAAACATTGACGAACATGTTTTGGCCGCCCCAGTCCTCCGGGATGACCTCGTGTTTGGCCAGCTCGTTGCGGACCCGCTCCGGATCGGAGTCCGGCTTGTCGATCTTGGTCACGGCCACCACCATGGGCACGCCGGCGGCACGCGCGTGCTGGATCGCCTCGATGGTTTGCGGCATGACGCCGTCGTCGGCGGCCACCACCAGCACCACGACGTCGGTGACGCGCGCTCCGCGCGCGCGCATGGCCGTAAACGCTGCGTGGCCCGGGGTATCAAGAAACGTGATCATGCCGCGCGGCGTCTCCACGTGGTAGGCGCCCACGTGCTGCGTGATGCCGCCGGCTTCGCCTGAGGCGACCTTGGTGCGTCGGATGTAATCGAGCAGCGAGGTCTTGCCGTGATCGACGTGACCCATGACGGTCACCACCGGCGCGCGGGTCTCGGGCACCAGCTCGGCGTCCACGGCCTGCAGATCCGCCTCGATATGTTCTTCCTTGAACGCGGTGGCGCTGTGGCCGAGCTCCTCGACCACCAATATCGCGGTGTCCTGGTCGATGGTCTGGTTGATGGTCGCCATCACGCCCATGTTCATGAGCACCTTGATGACCTCAGTCGCCTTGACCGAGAGCTTTTGCGCCAGGTCGGCCACTACCACCGTCTCGCCGACCGACACGTCGCGTTTGACCGGCGCGGTGGGCTTCTCGAAGCCGTGGCGAGGCTCGGCGTCGGCCGGCGCGGTGCGCGCCTTGAGCCGCTTTTTCTTCTTGTGACGGGCGCTGACATCCCCGGCAATGTGCAATTCCTGGCGGGCGCCGAATTTGGGACGGTTTTCCTCGGTGGCGCGGAAATCGGGCTTTTCGCGCGCCGGGGCATGGGCCGGCCGCGCGGGCTCTTCGCGCCGCGGTTCGCTGCCGCCGCGTCGCTGGCGTTCGGCCTCCTCCTGGGCGCGCAGTTCGGCCTGGCGGCGCGCTTCTTCCTGGGCGCGGACCCTGGCCTGCTCTTCCTCGATCAGTCTGCGGTTGGCCGACTCCATCGATTCACGCTCGCGCCTCTCCATCTCCGCCTTGGCGGCGCTCGCTTCCTGGGCGGCCTCCGCTTCGCGGCGCTGCGCGTCGATCTGCTCCTGGGCGGCGCGGTTCTGCTCTTCGAGCACGTCGCGCTTGACGTAGGTGCGCTTGACCCGCACTTCGACGCTGACGGTGCGGGCGCGGCCCTGGGTGCTGGCCAGCTTCAGCTCGCTCTGGGTCTTGCGCTTGAGCGTGATGCGGGCCGGTGCCGAGCCGGCGCTGGCCGCACCGCTCCCGTGGCTACGGCGCAAGTGCGTCAGCAATTCGAGCTTGGCGTCCTCGCTGATAAAGTCATCGGCCCCGGCCACGCTGATGCCGGCCTGATCAAGCTGCGCGAGCAGCTTGTCGACCGGCACCTTGAGCGCCTCGGCGAATTGACTAACGGTCACGTCAGCCATGTTGCTGCGCCTCGAACCAGGGCTGGCGGGCCTTCATGATCAGTGTGCCGGCCTCTTCCGCCGACAGCCCCTCGATGTCCGCCAGGTCGTCGACGGCCTGGTCGGCGAGGTCCTCTCGTGAGCGGACCCCGCGGCGCGCCAGGGCCAGAGCCAAGTCCGGGCTCATGCCCTCGAGGGTCAACAGATCGTCGGTCGGCATCGCCGCGTCCAGCGTTTCCTCACTGGCGATCGCCTGCGTCAGCAGCACGTCGCGCGCGCGGTTGCGAAGTTCCTTGATGATCTCCTCATCGAATTCCTCGATGCCCGCCAATTCGGCGGCCGGGACGTAGGCCACCTCCTCAATCGAGGAGAACCCCTCCTGCACCAGGATGCTCGCGACGTTCTCGTCCACGTCCAGCTGCTTCATAAAGGAGGCAATCAATGCCTTGGACTCCGCCTCGCTCTTGGTTTCGGCGTCGGATTCGGTCATGACGTTGAGTTCCCAGCCGGTCAGCTGGCTGGCCAACCGGATGTTCTGGCCACCGCGGCCGATCGCCTGGGAGAGCTTGTCTTCGGCCACCGCGATGTCCATGCCATGGCGCTCTTCGTCGACGACGATCGACTGCACCTCGGCCGGCGACATGGCGTTGATGACAAACTGCGCCGGATTGGCGTCGAACGGAATGATGTCGACCCGCTCACCGGCGATCTCGTTGGAGACCGCTTGTACGCGCGAGCCACGCATGCCGACGCAGGCGCCCACCGGATCGATGCGCGGATCGTTGCTCTTGACCGCAATCTTGGCGCGGATGCCCGGATCGCGCGCCGCCGCCAGGATCTGGATCATCCCCTGGCCCACTTCCGGCACCTCGAGCTTGAACAGCTCGATCAGAAATTCCGGCGCGGTGCGGGTGAGAAATAATTGCGGCCCGCGCGGCTCGGCACGCACTTCCTTGAGGAAGGCCTTGACGCGGTCCTGGGGCTTGAGCTGCTCGCGCACGATCATGTCGGTGCGCGGCACGAAGCCTTCCGCATTACTGCCGAGATCGACGTAGATGCCGTTGCGGTCGATGCGCTTGACGACCCCGCTGACCAGGGTGCCAACCCGGTCCTGATACTGCTCGACCACCTGCGCGCGCTCGGCCTCGCGCACCTTTTGCACGATCACTTGCTTGGCCTGCTGCGCGGCGATGCGCCCAAAGGCCGCCGATTCCATGGGTTGCTCGACGTACAGGCCCGGCGCCGCGGCTTTGTCGACGTCCAGCCCGTCCTCGAGCCGCAATTCGGCTTCCGGATTCTCGATCTCGCGCGAGTCGTCGGCGAATACCTTCCAGCGGCGGAAGGTCTCGTAGTCGCCGGTCTTGCGATTGATGGTGACGCGCACGTCCCACAGTTCGCTGTGCTTACGGCGCGCCGCCGCTGCGAGGGCGGCCTCGAGCGCCTCGAAGATGATTTCCTTGTCGACGCCCTTCTCGTTCGAGACGGCATCGACCACCAGGAGGATTTCCTTGTTCATCGCTTTCTACCCTTGATGGACATATCCGGCCACTCCGGAACCAGTCGCGCCCGGAAAATTTCCGCGTAGCTTACCGGCACCTGCATGTCATCTACCGCCATTTCAATTCCTGTCGTTCCGGCCTGCAGCAGCTGGCCCGCGTACCTGCGCCGACCCTCGCGGGGCGCGATCAGTTCCACCTCGATACGGGCCCCGGCGAAGCGCGCAAAGTGCGCTGGCGTGCGCAGGACCCGGTCCAGTCCCGGCGTCGACACTTCCAGGCGGTAGCCCGTCGGTATCGGATCATGGACATCCAGCAGCGCCGATATCTCGCGGCTGACCCGCTCGCAATCCTCAATGCCGACACCCTCCGCCCGATCTATATATACACGCAGCGTTCCCGATCCGCGTCCGCCGCCAAACTCCAGTTCCACCAGCTCGTACCCGAGATTGCCCACTAAGGGCTCGACCAGCGCGAGCAGCTTTTCGTTCAAGCCCACCGCCACGGTTCCCTCCCGGCACCACCCAAAAACAGCGGACCAAAAAAAAGGGCCGCGGCCCCACCTAAACGAAAAAAGCCCCAAGTGGGGCTTTAAAATCAAGCTCTTGGCCGCATAATCTGCGACTGTCCGTAACCATCCATTCAGGGCGGTCACGGCCACCGGGGGCGGATTTTAGTGCTTTGTGGTCCCGAATATCAACCCTTAATCCACGGCCGCCCGGTGGGCGGTCACTGGCCCGGTGAGGGTCGCATCGGCCATGGAAACGTACAGCTCGCGCCCGCTGATCGCCAGGTCAAAGCACACGCGCCGGTCCAATCGAGCGGTGAGTGCGGCGAGGAGCGTGCGATCGATGGCATAGAGCTCAATCTCACCGGCGCGGTGTATGGGCTCGGCCGCCAAGCGTTCCAGCAGCCCGGTGAGCTCACGGTAGGCGTACACCGCGACGCGCGGTGCGGCCTTGGCCGCCTTGTGCAGGCGTGCCGGTTCGGGTGTGCCGATGTCGATCCAGCTCTGCAGTCGGCCCGTGAGATCGCGTATCTCAAGGGCCGGTGCGTCCGGATTGGACAGTCCGCCATTGGAGAAGGCCAGACCCTCGCCGTATTCCAGGCAATAGGCCAGCACCCGAGTCCACAGGAATTCGGCGGTCTCTGACGGATGGCGTGCCACGCGAAAATCGAGCGCTTCATACACGCCGCGATCGGCGTCGCTGAGCGAGATCTGGAAGCTGTGGACGGTCGCGCCGCGGGCCACTGCGCGGCTTAGCCGGGGTTGCGGCTGGTGATGAACCAGGTGCTCGAAGGCGCCCAGACTCCTTTTGGGGTCGCATAGCGCGAAAGCGTGGTTCGCAGTGCATTGACCACCTGCGGCTTGAGCCGCTCCCCTTCCTCACCCGCCAGGCGGATGATCTCGCCCGCCGGTCCCAGCGCCATCGCAAATTCGATCGCATCCTCGAGGTCGCGCCCGATGCAGATATCGGTGTCAAAGCGTTCGAAGCTGATGCCCCGGTACCCCGCGGCCTTAAGCATCGAACTGACCATGTCTGGCCCTGACATCGAGAACGGACCGGGGCCGCAGTGCACCTGCTCGGTCTCCTCGTGCGATACCACCGGAACGATCTGCCGGACGCACAGCTCCGCATCGTGCAGCCAAGGATTGTCCTCACGCTTGCGCCAGACCACCTGCGTAAAAACTCCCCCCGGCTTGAGTGCAGCGCGGATATTCCGCAGCGCAGCGCCCGGCATCATGAAGAACATGGTGCCAAAGCGCGCGAACGCGTGATCATAGGGGCCCCGTAGATCATCGCACTGCGCGTCGGCGCTAAAGAAGGAAACATTGGCGACGCCGGCCGCCCGTGCGTCCTGTTCGGAGGCTTGGATGAAGTTGTCGGCGCAGTCGTTCCCGACCGCTTCCCCCGCCGGACCGACTTCGCGCGCGATGCGCACGGTGCTGTCGCCGAAACCGCAGCCAACGTCCAGCACCCGCGAGCCCGGCGGAAATAACCGCCGCGAGAACAGCTCGTCGCTGTGACTGGCCAGACCGCCGATCAACAGATGCTTGAAGCGCACGAATTTGTCGAACAGCACCGTATTCCACGCCTGGATGACGACGTTATTGTCATTCACGTGCTGCTACCCCTGGTGTCGTCAAAGAAAAGGGGCTCTGCCCGATTACGACAGAGCCCCAATTAGGACTATAGAACCTGACGGGCGCGAACTCGCGACCCCTTGCCAGGCTGGCGGTGTCCTACCGCCAAGTGCCGGCGTTTAGTTGCTCGGCGGCATCGGCTTCGGCGTGACGGTCTTTGCCGGTGCATCCGACATTGTCGGCGAGGCACCGAACTCACCCTCTTTGACGTAGAAATTCAGGTTGTCGCCGACCTTAAGGTCGGCCGCCTTAGTTTCCTTGCCATTGATCGTGACCATGCCGCCACCGGTCGTGCTGACCGTGATGTTCCCGACTTCCGTGCCGGCAACGTTCTTCATGGCAACGACCGCGGTGCCATTGGACATTGACTTCACGGTGCCCGAGAACTTGGCGTATCGCATGCCGTTCCTGGTGTCCACTTCCTGGCAACCTGCAGGAGCGCGCGGGTGTTCCTTAAGGAACTGAGCGTTCCACTTGATCTTCATGCAAGCATCGATGCCCTCGATGGTCGTCTGGGCAAACACACTGGCCGAAGCAGCGCATAGAACAGACATCAGTAAAATCTTGAATGGCGACATTAATATTCTCCGAGTTATCGTTGTGCGGACGCGCGGCCGGATTATAACCATCGACCGGAGCCCTTTTCCACTGGCCTAGGGGATAAATTTGTCGCTCCCGAGCCACTGACTCGTTCCGCCAGACCCGCGAATTGAGCTCATCGCGCTTCGCGGCTGGCTGCCTTGCGGTCAGGCCGAGCCGACCCACTGGGTTTTGGGAGGCTGAGCAGGACCATTGCACACCACGAGCCCCTGCACTTCCGGAGCCCCAAGACCCGCCGGGTCCGGGACGAGCGCCTGCCGCTGGATCGCTGAACGGCCCGACCCTAGCCGACCGGGACGGTACCTAGGTGTGCTCCGCCGACGGACGGGAGGCTCGGCGGCTCAGTCTATTTATATTAGGCCGCACGGTGGCCGGTCTGGGCACCGGCTCCGCGCAGGGGTATCAGGAGTTCGAAACGGGTTCCGTGCCCGAGGCCTTCACTGTACGCGTTGATGCTCCCGCCCAGTGCGCCCAGGGTATTGGCGCACCAATGCAGACCCGGAGCCGAGTTTGCTCGCCGGCGACTTGCTCGAGTGGCCCTTTTGGAACAGCTGCGGCATCTCTTCCGGCGCGATGTTGGTGGCCCCATCCCTAATCGTGAAGCGCAGCGCTTTTTGATCCTCGCCGGAGAGTACCTCGGCCTCGATACGCAGGCGCGCGCGCGCCAACCCGGCGGCGGCAGCCGCCTCGGCGGCATTCTGGACGAGGGCCTGAATCACCATGGTCAAGGTCGTGCACGGCAAAGGCAAGGTGCCGAGCGCCGCAAGGCGCGGAGAAATGTCGAGCTCGAGTCGCTCCAGATGCGCCGGGGCCACCTGCTGCAGGCTGAGCGAAACCAGCTCGGCCGGCGTCATGGGCAGCATCACCGGACCACGGCGCTGGCGCTGGTGCTGTTCGGCCAACACCGCCTGGATGACAGCGGCCTGCTCGATGATGTCGCGCAGTCGCTCGCTTGCCAGGCTCTGGGCACGCTTCAGCTCCGCGACCGACAGCAGCAGGAACTGCTGCAAGTCGCGCCGACGGTCGGCATCGCCGGTGCCGTGTTGCAGTTCAAGCAACGCCCGCTGCAGGTCATCGACGGACATGGTCCCCAGCTGTTGCTGCAGACCGGCGACGTTCACCGAGAGCGGCGTCATGGCATTGCCGAGGTTGTGCAATACGCCGCTGGCATTCTCCGCGGCACCCGATTCGAACGAACGGTCGACCAACTCGCGGCGCGTCTGTGCCAGGCGCTCCACCATGTTGTCGAAAGCGCCGGCCAGTGTGCCCAATTCGTCGCGCCGGTCGTAGTCGAGGCGGGCCGACAGGTCGTCCGCCGTGGCGATGCGTTGTGCATGGTCGGTGACGCGCGCCAAGGGGCTAAGCACGATGCGCCCTAACAACACCATCAAGGCTATCAAGGCAATGCCGGCCGCGGCGGCCACCATCCGGGTCGAATACTGCACGGCTTCCGCACCCCGGTGGGAGATGGTGCGTGGCACGTTGATGCCAAAGACCAACAGCGGCGCGCCCGAAAGGTTGGCGAAGCTGCGCTCGATGCGGGTCGTCATCGCCGATTCCGTGAGCCTGACGTCGTCCAAACCCTCCTTCGCCGATGAGCGCGCGCCAGCGGCGGGTAGAGCGGACCAGGCGCGCATGTCCAGCTTGACCTGGGCCTGGTTGCCCAGTCGGAGCAATTCCGCATAGTTGAGAAAGCGCCCGATGATGACCATGCCTCGTGCCGGCCCGTGGCCAAAGCCGTCGAGGATCGGTGCGCCCGAGGCGATTAGAACGCCGCCGTCCGTCGCGACGAGCCCGCCGATCGGTTGCCCTTGGGAGAGCGCCTGCGACCATGCCGGCTCCAGCTGGTTTGTGCCGTTCAGTCGAATCGTCAAGCGCTTGCCGGACAGCGGGTCGAGCGCGCGGTTCCACTCGATGCCGCCGTTGGTCGCCACCAGGGCGATGTAGTCCACCTTGAGTGTCTTCACCGCCGTATCGGTGAGCGTGTCATGCTCATAGGCCGCAAAATGCCGGCGCATGTACTTCCAAGTATCGTTCCAGTTGCCCCAGTCGGCGGCCTGCGCCCCGAGTGCCTGCTCCTCGCGCTCGAGGGCGTAGACCACGCGCTGCATGTCGGTGCTCGCGCTTTCCCTCTCAAGCTCCACGAATTTGGGCAGCACCAGGCGCTGCTGAATGCTCCATTGCGCGGCGAGCAGCGCCATGAACAGCATCCCGAGCAAGATGGTGACTTTGGCGCGTACGCGCATGTTGAGCTATCCGGCGACGGACGCGCCGGCGGCAAAACGGCGAACGCAGAGCGGTTGGCTCCTTATGCCGGAGGCGTCCATACGCCCAGCATAACGACGGGTATGCCCCCTCAGCGGTATGCAGGTCACACAACTAGCCATCGGGCGCCTGCCGGTCTCTCGCATCACGCAATTGGTCCTACAACCAGCCCGTCCAGAGGCATCCACCACGCTTGCTCTTGATCGAGAAGTCGCCGAGACTCCTTAAGTAGAGGAACCAGAAAGCACGCGGGGGGGACAAGCGTGATACTGACACTCGATAGTTGCGCCAGCCGCGGCCAGCGTGCCCACGGAAGGCTCGAGGCGCGGGGTTCGTGGCACGCCATGCTTGCGCTGCTGGCATGCGCACTGTTGTCTGCCGCCCCGGCATTCGCCGACGACCCAATCGTCATCCAGGGAACGCTGACGGACCGCGACACAGGCGCGCCGCTAGCGAACGTCGGGGTGCTGACTAATGCCGGTGGCACGCCGCTCACTGTCTCCGATGGCAATGGCAGCTACTGGCTATCGGTTTCAGAGCTCAGCGGCCAGAGCACTGGAATACTCTACTTTCAAACCAACGGCTATTTCGTGAGCACGGTGAGTTACGACGTGACGGCGGCCCCTGCAACGCTCGACGCCTCGCTCGTGCTCGGCGGCGCCGTGCTCCAGGGAACGGTCAGAGACGCCAATTCTCAGGCGGGAGTGACGGGCGCCCACGTGATCTTCCGCTTCGCGTGCAACGCCGGCCTTGACGATCAGTGCAGCCTCGCCGCAGCGGGCGCGTCGGCGACCTCAACCGCCGGCGGCCCGTACTCGATCGACAGTTCGCAGCTGCTTGAGGCGGGCCGCGCCGGTCTGCAAATCAGCTACGAGAGTGCCTCGGCCGCTCGCTACGTTGATCAGGTCGACAGCGGCCTCGCGGTTCCGATTGCCAGCCCACTGCCGGTTCGTTCGCGACTTTAACCTGAAGTTGAGTCAGAGCATCGCTTTTGAGGATGTCACGGCTCGCAGCGGCATAAATTTCACCGGACGAAGCTTTGGCGCCTCCTGGGGGGATTTTGACGGCGACGGCTGGGCAGACCTGTACACCGGCAATCATTCGACTCTGGGAAGCCTGTGGATAAATAACCGCAACGGCACCTTTACTAACGTAATTCCGGCTCGTTGGACCAACCCGTCAACAGCCGATAAGCACGGCGCTACCTTTGCAGACTTCGACAATGATGGCGATCAGGACATCATGGAACTATCGGGCGCCGGTGAGGGAACAGGCTCAAGCCCGAATCTCCTGATGGTCAACAATGGCCCGACAATGACGAATCAGGCGGTAACGCGCGGCGTGGATTTGCCGTTGGGTCGCGGAAGAACGCCCCTGTGGCTGGACTGGAATAACGACGGTGTGCTGGACATGTTCATGTCGAACCTGTCCCGACCCGATGGTCAAGCGCCGAGTGCCCTCTACCTGCAGAGCAATGGAGTCTTCCGCACTCAGAGCCTTGCCGGGCTGCCCCCGAAGCTGAACAGTCTGTTCGCTCAATCCAGTCAACTGCTGGCTGACGGTCGACGGATGCTGATCATTCACAGCTCAGACGGCTACCCAGGTCCCATATTTGCGTTTGGCGCCAACCCGACAGTCAACCTGCGCACTACGCTCAAGCTTCCCTTGATCCTCAACGTACGGGACGTGGCGATTGAAGATTTTAACGGCGATCTGCTACCTGATTTCTATCTGGCGACCCTGGATGGATCAGCTTCTGACGCCGTCCTTACGGACAGTAGGACGCTCAGGAGCAACTTCACGGTAACCGACGCAGAGCGCGGCTTATCCTTTGTGTGCGCTTGTGACCTGATCTTCACCTTGGGGCCGCCATGGGAAATCAGCCCGAGCAAGGTTTTTATCGGCGCTGCCGGAGCCCACCCGACCACCAATACCTTCAGCGTTTCGGCGGCAAACCCTGCAACCGTCGGCATGGCGAGCCACACGCCGGGGGCTGGCTTTGGCCTCTATATTGGTTACGACGTGCCCACCCAGACCTGGACCGTGCGCGCCACCAAGGCCGGCCGGCTCGCGATGAACGCGATGATCAGCTCTTCTTCGGATATTACAAATCTGGTGCAAATCAATCTCAATCCGTCCATTTTGGCCATTGCTGACCGGCTGTTCTTAAATACCGGTAAGGGCTTCGTTGACGCATCCAACCAGCCCGCCTTAACAGCCAAGACCGCCTGCGAGTCGGTGGGCGCTGGAGATTTCGACAACGACATGGACGTGGACATCTACCTGGTATGCCGGGCTCAGACCACGAACCTGCCGAACATACTCCTGGAGAATGACGGTACCGGAAAATTCACGGTGGTGCCCTTCGCCGGGGGCGCCGAGGGATCGACCCTAGGCCGGGGCGACACTGTGAGTGTGGCGGACTACGACAACGACGGCTTTTTAGACCTGTTTGTTACTAACGGGAATGGCGAAACACCCTATACCAATGGTCCCTATCAGTTGTTTCACAACCTAGGCAACAGCAACCACTGGCTGGAGCTCCAGTTGCGGGGCGTGCGGTCGAACCGGGACGGAATCGGTGCCAGGGTAATCGTGACGGCTGGCGGCAAGAGTCAGATGCGTGAACAGAATGGCGGCACACACCGCATATCGCAAAATTCCCAACGTTTGCATTTCGGGCTGGCCGGCAACACCATGGTAAGCACCATCACGGTGTATTGGCCGAGCGGTATCGTGCAAACCCTGAACGGAATCCCTGCCGACCAGATCCTGCAGATCACGGAAAGCGCGCCGTAGCGGCAGGTGCAAGGTTAGCAGCGGCAACTCTCGTGGCTCTGCGCGAGTCGCCGTAGCTTCCCGCTGACCTCCTCAGATTTATGGAACAACACATGCAACATTCCGCGTCACCGCCCCGCCCTGAGCCCGCAACGCAGCGGCCGTGAAGCTCGCAACGCTGGCGCTGCTCGGTGGGCTCGGCATACTTGCCGTCTGGTTTACGCTCCGCTGGTGGGCCATCGAGCGCACACGGCGCTTACACGATCCAACCCGAAGGTTTTGGCCTAGCACGGAAGACTGTGCGGTCGGTTTTGTCACCAATTTCTTTGACGCGCTCGGGATCGGAAATTTTGCACCGACGACCGCATACTACAAATTGCGGCGCCGCGTAGCCGACGAGAACATTCCCGGCACCCTGAACGTCGGTCATTCGCTCCCTGTCGTCGTCGAGGCGCTGATATTCATCTCGGCCGTCGCGGTCGACGTGGTCACGCTGGTGACCATGATCGGGGCAGCCGTCGTCGGCGCCTGGCTGGGCGTTGGTGTCGTCGCTCGGCTGCCGCGCAGGGCAATCCAGCTGGGAATGGGCGCTGCACTGCTCGTGGCCGCTGCCCTGTTTGCGGCAAAAAATACCAATTGGCTACCCGGTGGAGGTGCGGCGCTCGGGCTGCACGGCGTCTCACTGGTGTTCGCCATCGCCGTCAGCTTCGTGCTGGGCGCCCTCATGATGCTGGGTATCGGCCTGTACGCCCCCTGCCTCATACTCGTAAGCCTCCTCGGCATGAACCCGCTGGCGGCCTTTCCGATCATGATGGGTTCGTGCGCGTTTCTGATGCCGATCGGCGGCGAGCGCTTCGCGCAGACCGGGCGCTACGAGGTCTCGGCGGCCCTCGGGCTAACGCTCGGCGGCATCCCGGCCGTGCTGATTGCCGTGTACCTCGTCAAATCCATGCCAATGGTCTGGCTGCGCTGGATGGTGGTGTTCGTGGTCTTCTACGCGGCGATACTGATGCTGCGCTCCGCGTGGGTGGGGCGCAGGCAACTTGCGACGGCGAAGGCCAATCAGTGAGGTGGCGCGGAAGCGGCCTTGGCGCCGGCAATATACTCGTCTATTTGACGCTCCAGCACCGGCAGAGGCAATGCGCCATTCGCCATTACCGCATCATGGAAGGCACGGACGTCAAATCGCTCGCCCAGCGCCTGCTGTGCCCGGGCGCGTAATTCCCACAGTTTGAGTTCGCCCATTTTGTACGCCAGCGCCTGACCGGGATTTGCAATGTACCGGTCCGTCTCGGTGCGCACTTCCTGAGTGGACAGAGCCGTATTGTCGGCGAGGTACTGCAAGGCGCGTGCGCGCGACCAGCCCATGGCATGCATGCCGGTGTCCACCACCAGGCGACAGGCGCGCCACATTTCATACGACAGGCGGCCAAAATGATCGTACGGTGTCTTGTACATCCCCATTTCTTCACCGAGCTTTTCCGAGTACAGCCCCCAGCCTTCGCCAAAGGCGTGCGAATAGAAATCACGCCGGAATGGCGCCACGTCGGTGAGTTCACGGCCCAGCGAGATCTGCAGATGGTGGCCGGGCACCGCTTCGTGCAGGGCCAGCGCCGTGAGAGAGTACAGCGGGCGCTTGTCCAGATCATAGGTATTGACCCAGAATTCCCCGCCGGTGCGCCCACCGATCGGCGCCGGTGAATAGCGGCCGCCGGTGTAATTGGGGGCCAGTTCCGCCGGCACCGGCTGCACGCTGTAGGGCATGCGCGGGAGCTTGCCAAAGTAGCCGGGCAACAAGCCGTCGATCTGCTTCGCGATGTAGGAGGCGTCCTTGAGCAGCTCTTCGGGAGTGTGCGCATAAAATTGCGGATCCGTGCGCAAGAACTCCAGGAATGCCGGGAAGCTGCCCTGAAAGCCGGTCTGCCGTATGACGGCGTCCATTTCCGCGCGAATGCGCGCGACTTCCTTCAGGCCGATCTCATGGACCTGGGCGGGCGTCAGGTCCAGGTTCGTATAGAACTTGACCAGCGCGTCGTAATACGCCCCACCCTGCGGCAACTCGCTCGCGCCCACGGACTGGCGCGCCGCCGGCACGTATTCCTCGGCGAAGAATTTGTGCAGACGCTGATAAGCGGGGATGACATCCGTTTGTATCGCCTCCCGACCGGCGGCGCTGAGACGCTCGCGTTGCGTGCGATCCATGGTCTCCGGCATGCGGGTGAATGGCTCAAAGAATGGGGTCTTTTCCGCCGATTGATATTGCTGGCCATCGAGGACTTTGATAATTCCCGGCATGATTGCGGCGGGCAGCGTAAACCCAGCGCCCATCCCGGCCCGCATATTCGCCTGTTGCTGAGTAAAGTAGGCCGGAATCGCGCGCAGTCGGGCGATGTAGTTTTCATAGTCGCGCGGCGTCGACATGATCACACCTATCGCCATGCGCATCACTTCGATATGAAACCCTTCGTCACTGGTCAGCGGAATCCGCCAAGTCTGGTACGGATCCAGAGCCAGTCGGTGATGGATCTCGAAATCAAACACGTCGTAGTTGACGCGATTGGCCGCACTCAGACCCGCACGGTCTATGGCCGCCAGTCGTCGCGCGTAATCATGATTGCGGTCGTCGCGCCGCTTGTAGTCCGCGGGCGCTACTCGGGGCAATAGATTGTCGTAGTCGCGAACCCCTTCCTGCGTGGCATACAGGGGATCATCCTGCAGGCGGCTCGCCCACTCGTCCGCGAGTAATACCCGCAGTGCGGTGTCGGCCTTTGAGGCTTCATGTGCCGCATCGGCCTGACTCACGGGGTAACACAGCATGGCGCAGGCGATGATGACAGCGATGCGGATGTACATTCGTGGTTTACTCCCCGACTTCCACACTCAGTGACGGCCAGCTCGGCCTGGGCGGCGGCAATTTCCCCGCCAAGGTCGACGGACTTCAACTCGGGCCGCCCAATTTTGGCGTCCCTCCGGCCGGCGATCGCAGTGGGCCTGCGGTCGGCGCATTAACGTGCGGCGCATTTCTCATTCGTCGCCTGGCTCCAAGGGTGCCGGTGGGATCAGTATCAATTTTCCGACCTGCTTTTTTCTCGAGAAATTCGCGCTGCGCCGCCACGATCTGCGCCAGCGGAAAGGTCTTGGCAATAATGGGCCGAATCTCGCCACGCTCGATGTAGTTGATGAGGTTCGGAAATACTGACGGGTCCCAGGTCGTGCAGCCCACAAGCGTCAGATCCTTCAAGTACAGAGTGCGTAAATCCAGGGTCACGAGCGGCCCCGCAATGGCGCCCGAGGATGCGTAGCGGCCGCCGCGGCGCAATACCCGCAGCAAATCGGGGAATGCCGCGCCGGCCACGTTGTCGATCACCAGGTTGACGGAATTTTCCCCAAGGCTCGCCATAATGCCGGCGTCGCGGTCGATCAGGCGATCGGCCCCGAGCGAACGCAGGGCCGTAAACTTCGAATGCGCGGCGATTGCCGTCACCTGCGCGCCGCGCCGCTTGGCGAGCTGCACGGCCGCCGAGCCGACACCGCCGGACGCACCGCTGATAAGGACGTGCTCGCCTGCGGCAAGTCGGGCGCGGATCAGCAGGTTTTCTGCCGTGCCGTAGGCACAGGGTATCGAGGCCAGCTCGGCATCGCTCCACTCGCACTGCACCGGAAACACTTCCGATGCGGGCACCTTCACGAACTGCGCAAATCCACCGTCGAAGTCGGAGCCCATCCACACACTGTCCGTGGATAAAGCTCCAGGCGGCCGCATGCACGGCCGGACCAGCACGCGCGATCCGAGAGCGGATTTCTCGCCGCCCTCTGCGACGGTGACGACGCGGCCGCAGCAATCAGTCCCCTGGATCAGGGGGAACGGAGTCGCCCCGCTCCAGCCAGTAGCCATGCCCTCCGGCGCCCCGCCTTGCGCTGCCAATGCGGCAGCGCCGGTTCCCTCCGTTACTCGTGCGCCATACCAGCCGACACGGGTATTGATGTCGGTATTGTTGACGGCGGCCGCCAACACTCGCAGCAGGACTTCGCCCGAGCTTGGAATGGGCCTGGGCACATCCCGGTACTCGAGCCGTTCGTAGCCGCCGATTCCGGTGGTCACCACGGCTTTCATGTTCGGCCGGGATGGCGACGTTTGAAACCGGTGGCCGCGCGCGTCGGGCTCGGCCTTAGTGCTCATCGGACCATACGATCGCATGCTGACACTGGCGCAACAGCCGGCCCCTTGCCAGCGGCGTCGGCCACATCCCGGCTGCGCAGCTCGAGCCGAGCGCGCGCAGCGCTAATGCTACAAATGAGCGAATTGGTATCGGCAAGCAGTGCGACCTTGTTGTTTAATCCGCTCAACAATCACCCAAAGACCATGCGCGAACCGCGAGCGCCAGTATAAGCGGCTCCCGCGGCCACAGGAGCGCTCGTGCAGCTAGCGTGGCGGTTGCCGATAGACTTCTCTGCCCATGAAGTAGGTTTCAAGCACCTTCGTCTTCACTGTGTCGTCCGCCTTACCGGCGTCGGTAAGTTCCAGGATGTCCTGGCTCCGGGCCACCAAATCCGCCGACTTAGGAGTGGGCCTTGCGCCGTCAGAATATGGACCAGCTTTGCAGCCGCAGAACGCCGACGGCAAAACCGCCAATCCCTGGGAATCACGCTGTAGCGCGCCCAGCAACTCGAGTCGCGCCCGGCAAAAAGATCAGAAACGGGTCAACTGAGCGCTCGCTGGCAATCAGCTGCAGGCGCCACCGAGCAGGCCTGATTTGACCTCAGGGTTGGGGGGTGTGCCCAGCCAGATTGATAGGAATGTCCTGCCAAAGTCGTCGCCGTTGATGGTGCCCTTAATCACACCCTTGACGATTACCTGCAAGCCCGAGCCCGGAATAAAGGAAAACTGCAGCCGCTCGCCGGACTTAATATCTGCCATCCACTTGGTGAGTGTGGTGACGCGTTCCTGCAGGACCGGCAGCTGGTCGCCGGCGTTTCTTTCGAACCCCTCGACCCAGCCCTTGTTAATGTCCTTGGCGCCTACGTCGCGCACGAAGTGCAATATCAATTCGTACGGAGCCGTCGCGCCGAGTATGACGCTGGGATTGGCTGAAGTCTTAGCCACGTACAACGCCGCGACATAGACCTTAACCTTGAATACCGTCGCCTTTCGCAGGCCCAGCCCATTGAGCGCCAGCGCCGTGCCCTCACTGTGAGCCTGATCCGGGAAGCTTACTCCCTGGCATTCCTTGCTATCCGCCGTGCGCGCGCCAAGGGCTGCGAGCGCAAGCCCGCCCAGCAGGTAGTACTTGCACCTCACTTCGCGCCGCCCGTCCTTTTCATCGCACGCAGTGTATATGAAAAATACACGTATTCTGCGAACCGGCGACCTGGACGGCGAATGTGGATATCTTCCGTGGCCGATCGCCTGGTGATCGAGCGCGAACTGGTCGTCGCGGCGTCTCTCTAGGATGGATGTTTAGCGAGTTGCTCAAGAACCGCTGCGACTACCGCGTCGCAATGCTGACCCCCAAACTCGTAGAGGTCTCGCTCAGCTACGTCCACTTCCCGCGCCAGGGACTCGCGCAGCAGCGCCTTGGCGCGAAAGTGTCGGGTCCTGACAGTCTCCTGCGGGATTCCGAGCACATCGGCCGTGTCCTGCACGCTCAGTTCTTCAACTGAGCGCATTACGAATACCACCCGCAGAATTTCGGGCAATTCGCCAACTTTTCGCTCCAGAATCTCACGCACTTGGAGTCGTGTCAGCGCGCTCTCAGGCGCAACCCCGGGATCGGCGACGTTTGAGGCCATGTTGGTATTCGAGTCCATACTAACAATCGGAAAAATGTTGTTGCGTCGCGCCGACCGACGTCGACGAGCTCCGCATTCGTTCAAGACCAGTCGCGACAGCCATGTGCTGAGAGCGGCATCACCGCGGAACTGACCGATTGACCGATAGGCGCTTAGATAGGCATCCTGCAGCGCATCCTTGGCCTCGGCATCGTCGTGCAGTGAGGCCCGCGCCAAACGATAGAGACTCTTGTTGTATCGACGCATAAGCAGCTCAAATGCCTGGCGATCGCCGCGTGAAATCCGCTGGGCGAGCTTAATGTCAGAGAGTTCGCTATCGTCTGGCGCAGTCTGTGCATTCATAAAGTCCACGATACCTCAGTTCTCAGCGTACGGTGATCTGGCCCTTCATTGTCGGGTGAAAGGAGCAGCCGTAAGCATACTCTCCGGGCTTAATTGGCTGGTAACGCCACGAGGCAGTCGCTCCTATGGCCCGGGAGTCAAAGGCCTTGCCAGTCGCGGTCACGGTATGCGGGAACAGATCCTTGTTCGAGAACACGATCCAATCTCCCACATGCACGCTTAGCTGTGACGGCTTGTACTGCATGTCTTCAATCGTTACCTTGTAGGTCGTCGGAGAGCGCGCGGCCTTGGACGCCGCGCCTTCACCGTGTGCCCAGACAGGTGCGAAGAACACGCACGCAATTACCAGGAGCTTCGCATGGTTCACGACGGGCTAGGTACCGCTCTTGCCGAGTACTGCCTGCAAGGTCTTGGCGTGTTCCAGGTGCGCTACGAAAGCGGGCCGAACCTTAACAAGTAACGCCTTGAGTTCCTGATTCTGCGCATTAGGAATCAAGTCCTGATCCACCGCCTTGATCACCGCTTCGTGGTACGCGACTTCGTGGCCGACATAAGCCCGGTCAAATTCGGCGCCGGTGAGTTTGGTGAGCGCGGCAATATTGTCCTTGCCGCCATTCGTAAGGCTTTCGCTGGTTGGATTTGATTCTGGAGTAACCTTGAGTTTGGTCACCAGGTCAACGGCGGCCTTGAGCACTCCGGAATGATCGGTGATCATCCGCTGCGCGAACTCCTTTACTTGACTGGATCCCGACTTGGACTTGGCCAATTTGCCCGCATCGATGTCGACTTGGTTTGCAGCAACGACAATGGCCGCGATCTGAGGATCGGTCGGCGGCGCACTTTCGGCACACGCGCTACCGACTGCGATGACAACCATGGACGCAAAGGCAGTAATTTTTCTCATGACAGCTCAAGCTCCTGAATAGACTAGCGGTGCGCCGCTCCAGGGGAATCTGGCCACGGCTCCGGATGCGGATTTCGCATCTATAACATTGGATGTCACGACTCCGCCGTTTGTTTCATCGATCGCGTGTCTTGGTATTGAAGTCGACTTATTTCCGCGCATCCGGTGCGGAACAGTGAATGCGACCCAAGGCCCACAAGGCGTGGACCGCAGCTCTTAATGACGCTCAGCAAACGCGGCCCGTGCGGCGCTCGGTTTCCTGCAGGCTGGAACTGCCTGCCGGGCCCGGTGCTATGGCGGTAATATTGCTTATGTGCCCGATAATTACAGAACCGCCGTCGCGAGAGTGGTCGGACATACGCAGTTGGCGCGTCCACACCCGCCGACTATTGACAAAGGCGCGACTGTCCCGCGATCCGGCGCTGCACGAGCAAATGGCGCGCCAGGCCATTGGACGTCTCCTTCAGGCCGTGGACCTCAGTCGCTACGAAACGCTGGGTGTCTACTGCGCCATGCGAGGCGAAATCAACATCCTCGATGTGGCTGCCGAGCACATTGCGCGTGGGGGCCGCGTGGCTGTGCCCGTCGTCGTTGAGAAGGCGGCACCAGTGGAGTTTTGGCGATGGTGGCCAGGCATAGCGATGACGCGTGGCGTCTGGAACATTCCAGTCCCTGCCCGGAGGGAATCCTTGCTCCCGGACGCCTTGATTGTGCCCTTGTTGGGTTTTGACGCAGCGCTGTATCGGCTTGGTTATGGCGGAGGGTACTACGACCGTACCTTGGCGCAAGCGGCGCCAAAACCCTATTGCGTCGGTCTTGGATTCCAGTCCGGGGAGCTCGCGTCAATTTATCCCCAAACGCATGACATTCCAATGAATCGCATAGTGACCGAAGAGCGTGTGTACCCGGGGGCCATGGAGCCGTAAATTTGCGCTGCATGGGAGTTATGGCTTTTCGCGGCTCGTTAACTAGTTCGTTAAATGGGCTGGCGTCCGTGCACGTACATACGAGGACCCGCCTTGCACGCATGGCGGGCGTGACATCGCCCAAGTCACTAACTTCTCCGAACCTCGGTCGGCGGCGGCCGCATATAGAATGGCAGCGGTGCCTGGCTTACGTAGGCACCCTCAAGTTGAGCGACCTGTTCATCCGTTAGCCGTACGCCAAGAGCCTTCGCGGGATCATCAAGGTGGCCGATTTTTGTCGCGCCTAAGATTGGGGCTGTGACACCTGGCTGTGCGAGTAGCCACGCGATCGCGACTTGTGCCGGGGTTTCGTCCCTTTGTCGCGCCACTGCAGCAACGGCGTCGATTACCGCCTCGTCGGCCGGCCGGTTGAAGCGGTCGCGTGCCATAGGCGACTGGGAACGAACGGTGCCCGCCCGCCGGCTCCCCGCCAACAATCCGCCGCCGATTGGGCTGTATGGGATGAGTCCGATTCCTTCTTCCCGGCAAAGCGGAATCATTTCGCGCTCCTCCTCGCGATAGAGCAAGCTGTAGTTGTTCTGCATGCTGACAAAGCGCGGCAGTTGCAACTGATCAGCCCGAAACAGCATTTTTGCGAACTGATAGGCCGCCATGGTTGACGCGCCCAGATAACGCACCTTGCCATTCCTTACTAACTGCGCCAGTGCCTCCAGCGTTTCATCGATCGGCGTTTCGAGGTCGAATCGATGGATCTGATAGAGGTCCACATAATCAACACCGAGTCGTTCCAGGCTGGCGTCAATAGCTTGAAAGACGTGCTTGCGCGACAGGCCGCGTTGATTGGGACCGGGACCCATCGGGAAATACAGCTTTGTGGCGACGATCACATCGTCGCGCCGCACTCCAAATCTCTTCAGCGCACGCCCCAGGATCTGTTCACTCTCGCCCGATGAGTAAACATTGGCGCTGTCAAAGAAATTTATCCCGAGATCGAGTGCCTTACGCACAAGGGCGAAACTCGGCTCTTCCGGCAACATCCACTCGAAGCTGGAGCCAAAACTCATACAACCGAGGCACAGCCTCGAGACCTTCAGCCCCGAGGAACCCAACCGTACGTATTCCATGCGCGCTTGCTCCGGCAATGCATAAGCTGCCTCAGGAGCTTATCAAATCTCTGGTCGACGCTTTGCCCGTATATGCCATGGATCGGCTCGCCCGGAATACATGGGGCGGGGAGCGTAGGATCGATCGACACGGAATTACCCGCGAGGGGTACAATTGAAGCAACGTCGCAGCCGCCAGATCCGACCAATGCGCGCGCGCACTAACATCTCATCGGCGAGGTCGAGGGCTGCGCCGAACCTCGCGACCGCGGGCAGGTCGTGATCGAGGCGGCATAACATCCACGATAAATCCAAGGATCCAAAGGGACGCACCACCATGAACGGCTCATTCCTGCGATTTTACGTGCACGAGGGGCATCGCCATCGGCACCACTTGGTATGGGAATGGCTACTCGAACAGGCCAGCAAGCTTGGGATCCGCGGGGGTTCCGCGTTCCGGGCGCTGGCAGGCTTTGGACGCCATCACATGCTGCACGAGCAGCATTTTATTGAGTTAGCCGGCAACGTTACTGTGGAGATCGAGTTCATAGTCACCGACGATGAAGCCCGGCAGCTGTTGGCACTAATCCACCAAGAAAAGGTGAGACTTTTCTACGCCCATATCCCGGCGCGCTTTGGGGTAATCAATCCGGACTCGGCCGACCCACCAACGGTGGCATCCGTTGACTAATTGAGAAGTATCACAGTTACGCCGGTTCGGAGCCGGGGCACTGGCACAGCGCCCCGCAGAGCTCCCAAACTCCCTACCACATGCCCCCGAGAGCGACGGTAATTGCCTCACCGTTAATGCCTCCGGCAGCGTCACTACACAAGAACGCAATTACCTGCGCGATCTCGCGCGGATCAAGGACCCGCTTCTGCGGGTAAATGGCGGCGCGCTCCTGCCACACCTGCTCGACGCCGATGCCGCGACGTTCCGATTCTGCCTTCGCCGAGCGTTCGGCCATTGCGGTCTTTACCCAACCAGGTAGCACCGCGTTGGATGTGACTCCAAACGGGCCCGCATCCTGCGCGACCGCGCGTGCAAGTCCGATAACCCCGTGCTTGGAAGCGGTATATGCGCTGCCGGAGCGCTCCGCTTTCTCACCGGCGGTCGAACTCGTGAATACCAGGCGGCCGAACCCCCGCTTGCACATGCCACCGACGGTCAGCCGCGCAAGCTCAAATGGGCCGTCGAGGTTGATGCGCATCGTCTCGCGCCAGGTCGCGGGGTCTTGCTCCCACACTAACCGCTCGTGAGCAGAGCCGATACCGTGGTTCACGACCAACACATCAATCGGCCCCAGACGTTGCTCCGTTTCAGCAACGGCGGCCGCGCAACCCTCGCTCGTGCCGAGGTCGGCCACGACGTAATTGAGGCCAACGGCCGCAAGCTCGGTCCCACTGCGCGAAACAACCATCACACGGGCGCCAGCTGCCGAAAGCAGCAGCGCTGTCTCGCGCCCGATCCCTCGCCCGCCTCCAGTAACTAGTGCCACACGACCATTCATTGCATAGCCCTCAAGCTAGTGTTCACTAGAGTTTTACACATTTTTACGGCGCCTATCGGTTTCGGTGCGTGGCCCTATGGCTGACAGACCGTTGGCGCGCTTCGGCGACTATCGTTCATTACACTGATGCTGGCCTAAACGGACCTCACGAGCGCTATGAGTCCTTAGCCATGCGTGGTGCCACCGATCCATTATGGAACTCGGGCGCCAGCCGGCCCAGACGCGACCCGCACGTACCGCAATATTCCGCTTGCAGTCGAGCGAATCTAGAAGAATTTGTTTAGGAACGCCACCGCCCCATCCGAGATGCCGACAATTTTGTTGGTGGCTTGCCGGTAGAACTTGAAATTGAGTTCAGTTCCGGGCTGGCAATCATTCCAGTTAGTAAGGGGCTTGAGTTCGCGGCGCCCTAAGGTGCGCTTGGCGAGCGCGGTGCGCCTGACTGAGATGCTCACGCGCGGCGTTTGCCGAGCGAGGCCGGATCTCTTTGGGACGGCCTTGGCACGAATAACGATGCCGCGGGCGATAAGGCCCTGACCGCCTTCGTTCTCGCTTGCGAACACATAGATCGTATCGCCTGCTGCGATCTGCTTGCCGCCGTACATCGTCTTTTGCGCGGTGAAAGTGAAGCTCCTCGACCGCGAATCGACAACTTGCGCTTTGATGGCGAACATCGGAGTTGCCTTAAGTCGTGACCCTACCGACAGGGAACGGCCGGAACCCGCGCCGCTGGAATCTGGAAATCCGAACAACAACCCCACGGCTGTGGTGGCTGGCAAAATCCCGCCTTCGGGTCGCAACCCGCGACTGCCAGCCGTACGGAAGCTCAAACCCGCCGGTCACCTGCATACGCTGCGCGGTCGTCGCTAGGCCGCTCCGGCAGGTCCAGGAAACGCTGCATTCAAGCTCTGCAGGTCCTGGGGCGTGAGGGCTAGGGAAAGCGCCGCAGCATTTTCCTTGACGTGCGCTGGAGAGCCAGATTCGGGTATAGCGATGACATTTCCGCTGCGCATCACCCAGGCGAGCGCCACCGCGGCCGCCGAGCAACCATAGGCCGTGCCGATCTGGGCCAGGGCGCGGTTGCCTATTACGAGGTTATGGTCGCCGCCGAGCGGGGAGTACGCCATGACCGGCATACTGTGCTGCTTGCACCACGGCAGGAGATCGCGCTCAATGTGCCGGTCATTGATGCTGTAAGGCACTTGGTTGGTGGCGCATCGATGGCCATCGGGAACACGAAACAGATCGTCCATCTGGCCAACGTCAAAGTTCGATACGCCCCAGGCGCGAATCCTCCCCGCCGCGCGGAGTTGCTCAAATGCTGTCACCACGCCGGGGAATTGCGCGCTCGGAACCGGCCAGTGCAGCAAATAGAGATCCAGATACTCGCAGCCGAGGCGACTGAGGCTCGCCGCGCAGGCGCGTGCTATGCCATCGCCGGACACTTGATTGCCCTCCACCTTGGAAACCAGAAATATGCGCTCGCGCTGCCCAGCAATGACGTGGCTTATGAATTGCTCGGAACGGCCATTGCCGTAGTTCCCCGACGTGTCAATCAACGACATGCCCTGCGAAATGCCGGTACGCAGCGCCTCTTCCTCTTCGGCAACTGGATGTCTTCCCTGACCGAGATGCCAGCAACCCTGGCCGAGTGGCGGGACAGTGGTGCCATCTGGAAGCCTTACGGTTCGGGTAGCGGGCTTCGCCGCAGCATCAGTACTGGTATCCTGTGCCGTGGCTTGCGCCGCCAGCAAGGCACTCAATGTGGGAAGCGATAAGCCAAAGGCCGCGCAACGCACAGTGAATTCACGTCGGTTAAGTACATCCTTTTTCACGTTGGCATCTCCTCTAAGCTAAAAGGCCTAGTTCAGATCGGTGGCTGTTCCGGCGCTCGCCAGTGCCCCCGACGTGTGGACCTCATGTTTGGGCTTTTGATCGCTAAGTATTACGCCGGGCAAGCCTTTCGCCTTAGTCTAGTCGCCGGGTTAAAAACGATGATCGTCAAGTTCCGAGGGATTGGCAACAAGAACTGCTGCTCCCGCCAGACCGTTAGGCCGGGGCGAGCAATGTGAACCTGCGATTGACCGTTCTGAGCCATGGGCGCCAGATGAGTCTTGCGCTGCCGCAATCGTGCGCCACAGTGCTCCCGACAGGAGCAAGATAGCACCCTCGTTCCATCACACCAATCCGCAACATGCTCTGAGATTCAATCGAAGTGTTACCCTCTCCATGCGCCGCAACCAGGCGCATCGGGAGCGATCGTGGCACGGAGGGAACCCATGGTTTCAACCCATCTGTCGATACTGTGCGCTCGGACGGCCTGGCATGGAAGGCGCCGTTGCGGTGTAGGAGCATCCGTCCCTAGGACGGTAATTCTGATCCTCGGACTCGTCATGTCTGCATGTGGCGCCCCTCCGCGTCACGAACCCTCAGCCACCTTGATCGACCCAAGCCGCACCGCGGCGCACACAGGCACTGTTTCAGTGGGTAACGCCACGCTGTACTACCGTGAAATAGGACGGGGGGCGCCCGTCGTTGTCCTGCACGGTGGTCCCGATTTCGACCAAAGCTACCTGCTGCCTGAAATGGACCGGCTGTCCGATTTGTTCCACTTGGTTTATTACGACCAGAGGGGACGGGGTCGATCAGCCGCAGGCGTGAATCCGGCAGACGTTTCGCTCGCTTCTGACATCGCCGACATCGACGCGGTGCGCGAGTACTTCCACTTCGATCGGGTCATTTTGCTGGGTCACTCCTGGGGCACAGACCTCGCGCTGGAGTACGCTCTGCAACACCCCGACCGCGTTTCTCGCCTGATTCTGCTCAATCCTGCGCCGGCCTCCGCTGCCGATCTAAAGTTGTTTCGCCAGAACTACCTGGAAGCGCTGGGGCCGGAAATGGATCGGCAGAAGGAAATTGTCGCCAGCTCCGCCTACCAAGAGGGTGATCCGTCCGCGGTTACCGCACGCTACCGTATCCATTTCAAGCCTGCCTTTGTGAACGCTGAGGACTACGAGAAACTGATGACCCGGATGCAGTCCGCTTTTGTACGACAGGGAAGCGACGGCATCAAGAAGGCGCGAGCAGTCGAAGACCGACTCATGGGTGATTCCTGGCAGCTTCCTACCTATGATCTATTGCCCAAGCTCCACGAGCTGAACGTGCCCATGCTCGTTGTGGCGGGCGATCACGATTTTATTCCTCCAGTCATCGCTGAGCATATCGCTCAGGCAAGCTCTAACGCCCAGGTTGTAATACTCGGACATTGCGGGCATTTTTCCTATCTTGAATGTCCAGAAGCTCTCCGCACCGCAATTGACGAATTCATGGGGGTTGCTCAATAGCACCTATGGCGGCGGACAAGGTCAAGCCCAAGGCATGGCTGCAACTGCACGGACAACTTGTTGATTTTCTTGCGTGGAAACGCTCCTGCAACCATTGGCTACCACGCCACTTATGGTAAATCCAACGGCAACGCAAATTCCGGAGAGCCGAGCGCCGGCGGTCCTCACAGCATCGCTTCAGGCAAGCTCGAACTAATTCTTAGCGCCTATGATCATCGGTAAGGAACAGTATCATTCGAATCTTGGCAAACAGTTGACCCCGCAGCGCACCGTCTCCATCGCACACGGCATATTCGTGTAACTATTGGTCCATACCTATGCAAATTGTGGCGGTCACCAATATTAAAGGGGGCGTTGGCAAGACGACGACCTGCGTTAACCTGTCGTACCTCTGTGCGGCTGGTGGTACCCCGACGTTGCTGTGGGACTTGGACCCTCAGGGTGCGGCAACGTACATGATGCGCTGTGAGCCGAACGAGAACGTGTCCGCCAGGAAGATTGTGGCCGGCAAGCACGAGCTGCCTGAGTTGGTGGTACACACCGATTATGAGCACCTGGACGTGCTGCCCGCAGACTTCTCCTATCGGAATTTCGACATTCATCTGCACGAGCGCAAAAATCCGACGGAACGCCTACTGAAGATGAGCCGTTCGCTGTCTGAAGAGTACGCAGTCCTGTTTTTGGACTGCCCCCCTGGTTTCTCGCTGCTCACGGAGAATGTGCTTCGCGCCGCCGATGCCATCGTGTTGCCTTTGCTGCCGACTCCCCTCTCGGTGCGGATGCTGGTGCAGTTGCGCGAGTTGTTGGCTCGGGAGGAATGGGGTGGGGTGAAACTGTTGCCCTTCTTCTCGATGGTCGACCGTCGCAAAGGCTTGCACTGGGAGATCATCGCCAGCACGCGCGAGTTATTTCCCTCACTGCTCGCGACCGAGGTCCCGTACGCGAGTGAGATCGAACGCATGAGTGTACGATGCAAGCCGATTCCCTCCTATGCGCCGCAAAGTCTGTCTGGACAGATCTATGCGTCACTTTGGGCGGAAATAGCCGCGCAGGTCGGTATCAAGAAACGTGCGAAACTGCGCCCTTCGGGGGATCATGGGAGTTAGCCAGGCGAACTGAGGACTGAGGTTTCAGTGAAATTCGCCTACCATTCGTGAACACTACGGAAGGTTCGGAAGCCTGGCGCTTGCTCAACGTGCAGCGACACCCTGCCCTACAGTTAACTCCTCGGACAGTTTCTTGCTAATTCCGGTGTCAATTGTGTCAGGTAGGTGAATCGTGGGTAAAAACCTTTCTTGGGTCGTCGTTCTTTCAGTCTCAGCGGCGGTTGTGGCCTCGCCTGCACACGCGGCAGTCAAGGACGCGTCCACTTCTGGATTTACGATAGAAAACTCGGCCGAGGTCCCGGTAGACCCGGTGACCGCTTGGCGGGCTTTGGTGGGCGATGTGGATTCGTGGTGGCCGAAAGACCATAGCTGGTGGGGTCAGGCCTCCAAGCTGACGATCGATGCGCGCGCTGGAGGCTGCTTTTGCGAAACGGCTGAGGGCCGGCAGGCGCAGCACATGCAGGTAGTGCTCGCTGATCCGGGCAAGCTACTGCGCATGAGCGGCGGTCTTGGGCCACTCCAGGGAATGGGTTTAGCCGGGGTTCTTGAGTGGCGTTTGTCCGCCATCGATGGTGGCACGCGAATCGTACTGTGGTACCGCGCCGGAGGCTACACTCCGGACGATTTGAGCAAGTTCGCGCCCGTGGTAGACCACGTTCAGGGTTTACAGCTCGACGGGCTGGCGAATTATCTTCGACATCGATCCGACAAGCCCCTCGCGCGTCCATAGTAGTCACTGTTCAGACGCCCGGGCATCTACAAACGGCCGCTGGGGCGAAATGAGTCCGCTACCGGTCGTTACAGGTGCGATCGGTCGCCGCAAGAGATAGCGGAAACGTAAGTTCGAATTCCTGCCCAATGATTGTTGCCGATGTGAATTTGCGACCAAGCATCTGCGCGCGCAAGGGGAGTCACTTCGACGCATATGGCGACAGGTTCAGCTCTGCTTTCCCCAATGCCGGTCCGCAATCAGGCAGATGATCTCGAACATTATCGTCGCGCCCACCAGCGCGGTATTACCGGTCTGGTCATAGGGCGGCGCGACCTCGACGACATCGCCGCCGATCAGGTTGAGGCCCCGCAGCCCATACAGGAGCCGCTGCGCGTCGAGCGTCGTGATGCCGCCGACCTCGGGTGTGCCGGTGCCTGGCGCATACACCGGATCCAGACCGTCGACGTCGAATGAAATGTATGTCGGCCCGTTACCGACGACGCGCCGCGCCTCGGCGATTACAGCCTCGACACCCAGCTTGGCGAACTCTTCCATGAACACCACCCGCATGCCATGGTCCAGTGAGAAATTGACACCGTCCATCAGGTTTTGGCCGCCGCGGATGCCAATTTGGATCGTCCGCTTCGGGTCCAGCAGCCCGTGCTCTACGGCGAGCCGGAATGGCGCGCCGTGGGTAAACTTCGAGCCGTACAGATCGCCCCAGGTGTCGCAGTGCGCATCGATGTGCACCATGCCGATCGGTCCGTCGGCAGCGATTGCCTGAAAAATCGGGAACGTAATCGAGTGATCCCCGCCCGCAGTGACCGGGATGACGCCCGCCTTATGCACCAGCCGGTAATAGTCGGCAATCTGGGCAGTCTGCGCCTCGAGATCGTAGCGGCCGGTGAAACGCACATCGCCGAGGTCCGCGATCCGGCACAGTTCGTAGGGATTCATGCGCAGGCCGAGGTTGAACGCGCGCATCAGGCTCGACGAATTTCGGATTTCGCGGGGGCCATGCCGCGCACCGGGGCGGTTCGTGACGCCAAGATCGGTTGGTACGCCAATCAGCCCTATGTCGACGTCTGCGAGGTTCTCGGCCAGCGGCGCCCGCATGAATGTGGCGATTTCGCCGTAGCGCGGCTCCTTCATCGGCTCGTAATCGAGGCGGTCAACGACGCCCTTTTTTTGGTAACTCATGGGTACCTCGGTCTTTCCAGCAGACTCATCGATACATATATCACGAGACTCAAGCATAGCCCCACATAGATTGGCGCGTCGGAATTCATGCCCTTCAGGACCAGCAGCACAATAACGGCGATGCCGCTCACGGCAATCGAGGCCAGCGCGGCGCGACTTGTGCCGCGTCGCCACAGGATTGCACCGATGACCGGTACGAACAATGCTCCTGCGAGCAGATCATAGGCGACCGTGAGCGCGGCGATCACATCGGCGGTCAGGCACGCGGCGACCGTCGCGGACACCCCGAGCAGCAGAGTGATCACGCGGGTCAGCGTCACCGATCCGATACTCTTGGACCGGCGCAGGGGAAAATACACGTCCTCGATCAGCACGGTCGAGGAAGCCAGCAGGCAGGCACTGCAGGTCGACATGATTGCGGCCAGTGCCGCAGCCAGGATCAGCCCGCGCATTCCTGCCGGGAGAACCGCGTTGACGATGGTCGCGAAGGCGAGGTCGGGATCGGCGAGCGGCGGCAGGAATGCATGCCCGGCCGCGCCGATGGTCGCTCCGCCAATCGCATAGGCAAAGCAGTAAAGCCCGACGTAGACGCCGCCATTGCGCGCGATCTTCATACTGCGCGCAGTGAACACGCGCTGCCAGCCGTCCTGCCCTATCATTATGCCAAAGAAGTACAGCGTGAAGAACGCAAGTATCTTCGTGCCGCCGATATGCGTCAGCGAGAAGAAGTCGGGCGGCAGGTGCGCGCGCATACCGGCTAAACCACCCGCGTGATAGATCGCTGCCGGCAGCAACACCATAAGTACGCCAATCGTCTTGATCACGAACTGCACGATATCGGTCGCGGTCAACGCCCACATGCCCCCGAACACCGAGTAGGCGACCATCACCCCGCTGCTCATCAGTATGGCCGGGGTGCGCGGGATACCGACGATCACTTCCATGACCGCGCCGACCGCGATAGTACCGGTAACAACGACCATGAGGTCGTAGGCGGCCATGACCACCCCGCCCGCGATGCGCGAGGCCGGCCCATAGCGACGGCCGAGCAGCTCCGTGATCGTGAACAGCTTAAGCTCGAGGATGCGCGGCACCAGTACCAGACCCATCACAATCATGCCGAGCCCGTACATGAAGACGAGCCACATCCCCGAGATGCCGTATACGTAGCCGAGCTTGACGCCACCGACGGTCGACCCACCACCCAGGATTACCGCCGCCAGTGTGCCGGAATACAGCACCGGCCCCACCGATCTGCCCGCCACCAGAAAGTCTTCCTGCGTCTTGGCCTTGCGCTGCGTCCAGATTCCGACGATCAGGATGCCGACCAGGTACGCGGCGAGGACGAGCACATCCAGTGTCACCATAGCGGCCAGTCCGTGAGTGTCATGTGGCAGTCGAGGCCGAGCCGTTGCCGACGCCGGTTCGGGCGCGTCGGCGCGACCATGGCCACTGCAGCCGTCTGCACGACGCAAGGAAAGCGTCGCCGCCCACTTTTCTTCTGGTGCAATGATCCATCAGCGTCCCCGTGCGTATGCGCTATCAAATGAGCCCGGCGGGATTTACGTTCAAATGCCTCTACGATGGTGTGCCGGGCGATCTCAAGTTCTGTAGTCCTTATCTTGCTGCTGCGATGCCGTTTTACGATCGTTTTGGATAGTCGAGCGCAACCTTGGTGGGCTTTACCTGCCGACGTCTGACCACGACTTCACAGCGAAAGTAAACTCAGCGATTGCGCAGGTGGGCATACGAGTGATCTTCCTTGAGAGGCGATGCGCCAGCTCCGTAAATTCTGGGTTATGGCCAAAAAGAATCACGTCCCGCCATTTGTCATCGAGCGTGCGTATGACACTGAGCACCTCATCGGCCGCGGCGGCATACAACCGCTCATCTACAACGATATCCCGAACATGGTAATCAAGCTTCTTGGCCATGATTTCCGCCGTACAGAGCGCGCGCGCCGCGGGACTCGAAAGAATCAAGTCGGGTTTCACCTCTCGCTTCGCCAATCTAGCACCCATCTTTGGCGCGTCGCGCCGACCGCGAGGCCCCAATGGTCGGTCCTTGTCCGCTAAGGCCGGGTCATCCCAGCTCGACTTCGCGTGGCGAATGAGAAACAGCGTTTTCATGCAAAATCCCCACAGTCCGGGCGACAGTTGCCGCTGGCACGAATCAGCCAGGTACGGCCGATCGCCAAGGCCGGGCAAACGGCGCCTGGGCTTAGGTATCTTGGCCCGCCTGCCGCGACCGACAAGGAAACGGTGCGCACCCCCAGCGCATGCTCCGCGCACGCAAATCCGGCTCTTACTTGGTGCTCTTAACCGTATACCACATTTGGGGAGCACCCTTTACGCCGGCTTTTTCCATCGCGGCCTTCAGCTCGTTCGAAGCGGCAAATGCCTTGGCTTTCTCCAGGCTGTGGAAATCGTGGATTACCGTCACGTCATTTGGGTTATCTGTTGACTGATACACAGCTTGATAAGTAACGCCCAGTTTCGTCTGCGTCGCTGCAAAGGAATCGTAAGCCTTCCTCCAAGCACCGTAATCCGCAACTTCGTGGCGTATGAACATTCTTACGTCCGCAGCACGCGACTCGCCGACGGCGCCGAGCGCGGCAAGTCCCATCACACATGCAATTAACAGGTTCCTGAATCTCATAACTTCTCCCTCCATTGGTATCCCAACTGGCGAATCTGTCTCGCCAGACCTCGCCCTTTCCAGATCATAGGCGAACGGCCGATCCACGTGCCACAGAGTCGCTGCGATAAAAATAACGGAGCCGACCCGAATGTGAGTCATCTTTGGTGCGGCGAGGTCTGGGCCCAGTCGTCGACGGGTATGGCACAGTCGCGGGCAACCGCTCGTGGCGGACGGCTGCCATGCTGCCGCAGCACGGCAGCCGTAAGCACCGCAGCGTAGCGGGCGTCCGCCGCTTCGATTTCACTGACGAATCACTCCCCTGTCACGGAGATCTGCCGTAGGCTGCCTGCGTTGTGCTGGCGATGAGGCGGTGCCCCAGAGTCTGGATGTAATCAGTCGGTCGAGTTGGTGATCAAGAAAACGAAGCCGCATCTCTTAATCACCGTTGAGGACGTCAAGGCCAAGTGGGCGATAGGTCCGGTAACGTTCGCGCCGGTCCCGGAGATGGCATAGATCGCTGGTGGCTCGACAACTATGGTGACGCCGAACAGTATTCCTTAGGCCAGATGTGTTTACATGCGACAGGCCGCAAATTGATCGCGTGTGTAAGATCCAGAAGGATTCGCCGAATGGACGGCGGCAGAGATTGTCCGGAACCCCAATTACGGAGTCTTAATTACGTGAGTCGAAGCGACAATGGCCGTTCTGCCCCCCTTGTGCCCTGCTGCCTGGAGCACAGTGATGAGGGCTGGATTGAAGATTGAGAGATAAAGTGCGTTAGGCGATGGCGATTAACTCTTGATTTAATTGGCAGCGGTTTAAATCAAGATCGCGCATCCTTAACATAATTGACATTGAGCAGCGGTAGCTTAGGGCTGGCGTGTGTCGGGTTTCCTGTTCCACTCGGCTGGTAGCACTTTCTTTGCCTGCAGAGGCGTATGCCATAGCAGGCATGGAGACGCGCACCTAATTGACAAATTCATTTGTTTTTGTCGATAGTTGCGCCCGCTCTGGTGCGGGCTAACAAATAAATAAGGAGAACAATGCCATGGTGACGCTCAATATCCGACGCTCTTGTGTGATGTTACTGAGTATCGTTGCAATATCGTCGATTGCAACTGCACAGGTGTCGGACGTGTCGGCAGCCGCGACGCCGAGAATTACCTCAGTCAGTATGATTACCACCGCGCAACACCAGACCATCACGATCATCGGAACTGGTTTTGGGACGCATAAGGCGTACACCGGTGTCTCTCCGTTCATCAGCTTCTACGATCAAAACAAGAAATGGGAAGCCGGATACAAGCCAGACGGGGATACCGTTACGCTAATTGTGCATAGCTGGACAAATACAAAAATCACTTTGGGAGGATTTGCCGGGAAATGGGGCACCAGCAATTTCACACTCGCGGTGGGCAACAAGGAAAAAATCAGGATTTTTAATGCCCAAGGTGCCGGTGGTCCCGTTGGTCTGGCTTGCCCTCCTGGCTGTGCTACCAAAACAGTTACCGTCGCGGCGGCATTTACTCGCACCGAAATCAGCTCATCTCCAAATCCGTCGGTGAGTGGTGAGCCTGTCACCGTCACCGCGGTCGTCACCTCGGGTGGCGGTGTGCCACCGGACGGCGGCAAGGTGCTGTTCATGACGGACAGAGAGGTCCTGGGCAGTGGAACTTTGCACGGCGGTGTGGCCAGTTTGACAACCTCGAGGCTTGAATTTGGCCGCAATTCGATAAGAGCCGTGTACGCCGGTGATGCCGATTTTGAAGGAACTCGGGCCGAGGATAACTCGGCCGTCGTGTCCCACACGGTCAAATAGGTTTTCGTTCCGCGGCTTCGGCTCCCCCTTTGTCTCTGCCATGGCGGCAGAGGCAAAGGGGTTTTTGCTCGCCAATTGTCCTGACGACTGAGTTGGCAGAGTGGCGGTCCTTAAATTGCTGCCTCGAGTCTGGATTTGCGGTGCGACGGAGTGTTTCCGGGCATCAGCGGTGCGATTGCGCGCATGGACCGCGTTCCTGGCGCTGATTAGTTTAACCCGCCGTGTACGCCTGCGGCTGGTTGCGATTCTGGGCGGCAGTAAGGTTTGCTCTCACTTCCGGTTTCCTTTTTCGGTTCAAGGGTCACTCACAGAATCTCAGCAGTTTGCGGACAGGCTGCAGTCGGCTTCAAGTTCTTCTTAATCGTGCGAAACGCCCGTTACCGCCCTAGCGAACATCCGCTGCACACGGATCAACGAGGGCCGCTAACCGACAGCCGAAGTTCACCAGTCATGTTTATGGGCGACATGGCGGTCTGCCTCAGGATTCGCCACAATCGCATGTATGGATGCAAGCATAGGAAATGAACTGCCTGAACATGTGCTGGTGAATCGCACACACTGGGACGCAGATGCTGCGGCCTGGGTAGCTGCTGGCGAGCGAGCGTGGGCCGCCCCCGAGGCTTACTGGGGCGTATGGGAGGTACCAGAGACTACGGTCGGCCTGCTGCCGGTGGACATGACGGGCATGGACGCAATCGAACTGGGTTGTGGCACCGGGTATGTCTCGGCCTGGATGGCCCGGCGAGGGGCCAAGGTCAGCGCCATCGACAATTCCCATCGCCAGCTAGAGACTGCCCGTCGGCTCGGAACCAAGCATCGACTGGAGATCACCTGGATCCACGGCAACGCCGAACAGGTGCCGCGGCCTGATGGCTCGTACGACTTTGCCATCTCCGAGTACGGGGCTGCAATCTGGTGCGACCCCTTTGTTTGGATTCCCGAAGCGCACCGGCTGTTACGGGCTGGCGGTGTGTTGGCCTTCCTCGGCAATCACCCGCTAACCCTGGTCTGCACCCCGCTTGATGGCTCGCCCACCTCCGAGACTTTGGTGCGGGATTGGTTCAGTCTTCACCGCATCGACTGGCGGCAGGTGCAGTTCGATCCGAGCGGCATCGAGTTTGCCCTGCACACGGGCGCCTGGTTCCGCTTGCTCGACCGCACCGGCTTCGACGTCATCGACTATCAGGAACTGCAGGCTCCGGATCCGGGGGCAGGCAAACCGTTCGGCACGCCGGCGATCTGGGCGCATCGATTCCCTTCCGAGCATATCTGGAAAGTCCGCAAGCGAGGCTAGCGGCGGCTACGTTCCTAGTCGCTGGCCATCGCATTCTAGGCGGCCATTAAATGGTAGCGGGGGCGTGAGTTGGGCTTTGCACACTACTGACCAAAACCAGGCTTGCGCCTCAGTAGCCATAACCGATTTTCAATAATACGCCCTCGTTGTCTCCCTTGCCTTTTGCGATTTCAAAGTTCAGCACCATGCCCTCCTTTTCCTTGATGAGATACTGAACGCCTACACCCCCATTAGGATAAACGTTCTCTGTGTCGCTACATGTGAGGTCCCCACCGTAGAGACAAGCGACGCCCGCGAACAGCGTGGCCGTCCACCTTCCTGCAATGTAGAGTCGCTCCTCGGCTTCAAGAGAGGACATGTATTTGCCGAGGTATTGTCCGAATTTATATCCGCGCAAGGTGATTGGCGCATACGCGCTGTTCGGCGCGTCAACCGTCCATTGGTTGCTTTGACGAAGGGCGAGTACGTTGCGGTCGCCGTGTCCCCAGTAGTACCGGATATCTGCCCTGTATACGTCATAGTTGTTATCGCCTGCAAGCCATTCGCGGTAAGCAATATTGTTCATATTCACTTGCCAGCCTTTGTGCGGGCTGAACTCACTATCGCGGGAATCGAAGTTGACGAGGAGGCCGATTCCGCCCCCACTAAAGCCAGTGAGGCCAAGTGTTTGCAGCGTTTCATTCTCAAGTTCTGACTGGCCCAGTATTTCGTAATTGGAGTTCACCCCCTGCACACCAACGAACCAGTCGCCCCGAACACGAATTTGGTAACGCACTGCAAGTGCCTGCAAATTGTCCTCGGACTTCAGGGGCTTCCCCGTACCCAGGAAATCGTCGTAGTCATTCTTAATATTTCCACCTACGGCGAAGACATTCAGCCGTTGGTGATCCGCCGCGAACGAGGTCTTCGCGAACAACATACCGATGATCGAACCGGTCGACGTGTACTGTGCGCTGGCTCCAAACAGGGAGACCTGCGATTTTGGGTCGAAGTAGTACATATACGCACCCATTGCACCCACCGAAGTCCCGAGCTTTGGATTCGACGATAGAATTGGCACCAGGAGCCAGGGTGATTCCGGGCCTTTTGTTTCCGTCTCTCCCGTAGCCGCGGGCGCGGAAGGAACCGCCGCGCCATCGGCGTGTGCTGTTGGAACGCGGACCGACACCGCGATGCCCACGATTAAGGCGGGAAGCCACGTCCGCAGCACGCCGTACAACTGCCGCCACGGGCCACGATCACTGATCTGTTCGCTGACAACACGCACTTGAAATTTCTCGATTGTCTCGGGGTAATGAACAAGGTTGTAGGAGCCACTCCTACCGATACTTTACTGTTGTGTTTGCAGTATAAGGGGGAGCGACGCCCCGAAAGCGGGAGCATCGCTTATACTCCGCATAAATGGACCCGAGGCAAGGCGCGAAAGCTTCCATCCGCGTGATCGTCTTAGCTCATTGAAAGGATTGGTGGCGGGGGCACGCAACGCAGCTGCGCCCGGCACAAGTGAAAACATCCCCCAAACTACGGCCGTCACCACCGCAATCCATAGTATGTGTAGCTGCGTAACAATGACTACCAGAACCACAACCGATATGAGCAGTCCAGCGACAACGGCTCGCGTTTGATCAATGCCCCAAAAGAGTTGCCTATGGACGTGAATTTTCAGTTTGACGCCAGGGTGATTTAGGCTGAGCCAGAGTGATGGCACAGCTACTGACTTGCCCGCATTTAGAAACTCAACGACTACTTATTGGCCACGATTCAGATTCCAACGTCGCACGCCTAATGCGCGACGCTGCGCGCGCCTACCGCAACGTCGTGCAGCAGCTGGGGAGCGCGCAGAATTTGCTAAAGAACAGCGTGCTGACGGACGCGGAATTTAAAGAAGCCCGCGCCCCGTGTTTGAGTTCTTGGCAGGGCGCGTGCCCGTTACGACTGGGGCTGACGGCGGCGCTGTTTTAACGCTGCGGCTTGATCCCACGCTGATATTAATCGCTTGTGAATCAACGGCATATAATTTGGTAGCGGGGGCGTGAGCTGGAGTTCGCACACCATTGATTTTATTGATGTCGAGATGCGCTGAGGCTACCGTCGCATGAGCGCCCGCCATGAAACAAAACACCTTCTCTAGAACCTTTACTTTATCGTCAGCACCGCGTTGTCGTTGATGGACCCGGCGGTGGTCGCCGTGATCGTGGTGTTGCCGACCGCACGCCCGGTCGCCACTCCGCGGTAAGTGATCGTCGCCTTGGATGTATTGCTGCTTGCCCAAACCACTCCTGGGGTACCGATCACGTTTAAGGGCGGATTGCTCTTGAAGTTCTTGTACCCGATGCCCAGCTGAGCATTGGAGTCCTCTCCCCAACAGGTCATTAAACCGCCCGAGAAAAGTGCGCAAACATGGTTCCACCCACTCGCCAGTTTGGTCGGACCCTTGATCTGGCTGACCAGAACCGGAACATTCGAGATACCCGATCCGCCATCGCCCAGTTGGCCGAATTGGTCGGATCCCCAGCACATGACGGCACCGCTGCGCAGCAGCGCGCAAGCATGATTTAGACCTGCAGCGATGGCCACTGCGGTAGTGATCCCGCTGACGGGCGTTGGGGTATAGGCAGTCGTATAGCTCCCGTTACCCAACGCTCCGTAGCCGCCGTCTCCCCAGCACTGGATTGTGCCGTCAGTGAGTAATGCGCAGGCGCCAAGTCCGCCCGTCGAAATGGCGCGGGCGCTGCCCTTCCCGAGCTGTACGGGAACCGGCGTATTTGAACTAAGTTCCATGCCACCATCGCCCAACTGGCCGACACCGTTTGCCCCCCAGCATTCCACGACGCCACTGGCCAGCAGTGCACAAGCCTCGTCAAACCCGGTGGCTATCGCGACGGCCGTATTGATACCGGTCACGAAAACGGGGGTATTTGAATCCGTGTTGGTCCCATTTCCTAACGTGCCCTGAAAGTTGCCCCCCCAGCACTGGACCGTACCATTGGCAAGCAGCGCACAGCTGAAACCAAAACCGCCGGCTACTGCGGTGGCTGTAGTGATTCCGGACACGGACGCTGGCAATTCTGAATTCGTATTGGTTCCGTTACCCAGCTCGCCATTTTCGTTGAAACCCCAGCATTTCACGGCACCAGTGGTTATAAGCGCGCAAGCATGAGCATAGCCAACCGTCACTGCTTTGGCGGTAGCCATGCGAGAGACTCGATGCGGAACAGGTGACGGGGCGGTGTTGCCATCGCCGAGTTCCCCTACTCCGTTGCTGCCCCAGCATTCGACGCCGCCGCTGCCGAGCAAGGCACACGTGTCGTGGTCCCCGGCAGCAATATTGGCAATATCCGGCCCCAGAGCATGCTTGGTCCCATCACTGAATGTTCCCGTGGCCGTGAGGTTTTGCTTCTGTCCGACGGCAATTGAGATGGCCGCCGGGGTAACAGCGATGCTCTCCAATTTGGGTGTCGCGGCCATTGCCCCCGTGGCGAGCAGTGCCGCGCACAGCACTGTGGTTACGGTTGCACGCCAGGTCCATTTCCTGCGATTGGTCTGAATCATGGCGACGCCCCTCTTTTCACTTGCTGAACATTTCGGACGGCGGTTGTCCGCAGTGAATGTATCTTGGACTCTTTGCCCAGCTTGCGCCGAGCATAAGTCCAGTCAAGTGGGATGATGCCCACCATTGCGCGGGCAAAAGCCGACTTCAGGTTCGTTAGCGGATAACTTTGTAAGCTATTATTTTTTATAGGCAACCGGGCGCGTTTATGCGTTATATGTAGCGAAGTGGTCGTCCCGGCTCGGCATCCTGCTAGCCATAGCTCAGCAAGCCGATCCTAGAGGGGCTATCCATGGATTGCCGGCCGCCGGCCGATACCAATACTTAATTTTTTCGTTGGCCTGCCAAGCCCGTGCGATTCGGTACGCGACCGTCAGCTCTCATCCGGTCGAGGAGCTGCCGTTCACTGGATACCTTGGCTTTGATCGCCCGCATCAAGCTCTGAAACTCCGCATCGCTGCGCAGCGTATCAAAGGCCGGATCCGGCTCGATCAGCGACCACGTCGAAACATAGCCCGCTCCGACAGCGTTGTGCAGAGCCGCCAAGGCCGCCTTCCGATCGCCCAGCAGGGCGAGTGCCGTGGCTCTATCGATCACGTACCAGAATTCACCGCGCTTGAGCTCGTGCGCGACATGATCCATGTCTGCCAGACTGACTTTGAGCAGTCTCTCTCCCCGCGCACGTTCCCCGCTACTGATTAGCATGTCGGCAAGTCCTACGCTGGCGTAGCCGAAGCCGAGCTGCGGAGGGAGCGTTGGGATGCCCTCCGTGCTCCACGATACCTCGCTCAATCGCTCGAAAACCGCGCGCGCGCGGGAAAAATTGCCGCTGCGATGGGCGTCCATGCGCAGGGCAAACACGGCATTCGGCTCGCTGTCGGGCTTCATGGTGCCGTCGGCCCAAGCGGCGTAGGAGACTTCGGCGGCTCGGCGCCAGTCGCCTGCGGCTGTCGACACCGTCAAGCGCTGGATCGGTAGCGGGTGCGGTGCCTCATCGGCCACCTGGCGCGCAGCGACTGAGTCGGCGACATCGCTGTAATTCTGGATCAAATCCCGGCGAGTGTAATCCGACAGCGGGTCGACCTTAAGGGCCTGCTCGCTATACATGATCGCATCGGCGTATTTGCCTTCGGTGCGGCGGACAAACGAGAGGAGCCCGAGTCCTGGCTCGTAGATCGGATGTCGAGCCACGAAATTAACCAGTAGGCGGTCGGCTTCCGGGCGATTGCCGCGCGCCAATATGAGGAATTTTGCCTTGAGGATCTCGTACTCGGGCTCGAGCGGATCGAGCCGTTGTGCTCGTAGGAGCATTGACCACGCTTCGTCGCGTCGCGCCGCATCCTCCACCTCAAAAAGTAGCCTTGCAAGAGCAGCATACCCGCGCGCGGAATTGGGATTCAAGTCGATGCCGCGTCGAAAATCCTTTTCAGCGCCCGCGATATCGGAGTACGCGCGCAGGTAACCGCGTACCACATAAGCCTGTGCGTTGTTGGGGTCAAGTGCGAGCGCCCGCTCAATTAACAACTTGGCCTCAGTTCTGGTTGACTCGAACATGGTCATGCGATCACTCGTCGACCCAAATTCCGTGAGTTGCAATTTCGCGTCGGCGAGTTCCACGTACGCCGGGCCGTAGTTCGGATCAAGTTTGATAGCGCGCTCGAAGTCTGCTTCCGCAGGTTTGAAGTCCGCCAACCTTTGGGTTGCCATCTTGGCGCGGCCCTGCAAATAAACGAGATAGGCTTCAGAATTCTGAGTACTTTGGCCTTGTGGTGCAGCGTTCCCGAGCAGCGGAACCTTGAGCGCCTTGACGACTGCAGCCGCAATCTCGTCCTGAATGCGGAACACGTCACCGAGCTCCCGATCGTAGGTCTCCGACCAGAGCTGGACACCGCTGTCGCCACGCTCCAACCGGGCGGTTACGCGCAGATGGTTGCCGATTCTGCGAACGCTCCCCTCGAGCACGTGGGCCACCATCAGCTGGCGGCCAATGGTGGGCACGTCTACATCACGTCCTTTAAACGAAAACGCCGATGTGCGGGCGACGACCTGCAGGCCAGGTACTTTACTTAGGAGGTTGAGCAGCGCCTCGGACAGTCCGTCGGAAAGATACTCTTGGTCCTCGCGAGCACTCACGTTTACGAAGGGCAGCACTGCAATGGAATGCTCGGGAATGACACTGGCGGGGGATGTCGTGGCTTTTTGAGGCGTTAGCGCGACCGTTGGTGCTCTGCTCACTGTGAGCCAGGTAAGCAGAGCGACCGCGGCAAGCAGAAGTGTGCTGACGCCAATCACCAGGGGTCCGCGGTTGGACCGGTGACCGCGGATGGGCACTGCGCTTGCTTGCGCTCGCGCTGGCCGCGCAGCGCCGGCCAAAACGGCGCTGACTTGCCGGCAGAACCCGGTAGATGTGGCACCGTCGGGCAGCTTTGCCCACTGCACCGTGCGGAATTTCTCCGGCACGCGCGCACCGGCATCCGTCGTGGCGTCGATGACCACCGGAAACAGGAAAGCCGCATCGTCGGCCATAAGGTAGGAGCGATCTACCGCCAGCTTCCACTCCAGGCGGAAGTAGCCTTCGGTGCGTGCGTCCGTGTGCGACGAGATGATCGGGACGAAAAGGGCGCAGTCGTGGATCTGCTGGCGGATTTTGTGATCCCAGACATCCCCGCCACGCAGCTCGCTCTGGTCGAACCAGACCTCGATCCCGACGGCTCTCAGCGCCTCGCAAATACGTCGCGCCGCCTCGGCGTCCTGTGAGGCATAGCTCAGAAACACTGCCCTGCCTGGTTCGGTCACGGTGCTCTCGTCAGCAGACTAAAGCTGAGAAATTTCCGGTTCGATGCAGTCGGCCATTGACGGGCTCTTCGATACCACATGCCGGTAGCCTACCGTAAGCAGCCCATCCAGGACGATCATGAGTTAGGCGGTGGGTGCATGCCGTCGCCCAAAATCGTGCGCTCCCACGCCAGCGAGTAAACCCGCTGTGCACCTTAGGCCAACTGCCGGATTCGCGGTCGCGGCGCGATTTCGGGCCGATCCGAGCCCAACTGAACGGGACTAAGCCCCTCAACGCCCGACGACGCAGGCCCATGAGTTGATGGAGGTGGCGCATGAGGAGCATACTCAGCGGGTTCGAAGTGCCCGGGGGGCCTCATCGACACAACCACTTCCGTGCGCAGCGTGCGCTGCAGTTATAGGAGGGGGCGAGCGGCACCATTGCTCGCGCTCACGATGGGCGGAATGTGGGCCGCCACTGCTCTCGCCCAGGCCTGGTTGCCGGACGCGCACGAGACCAGCGCCGGGGTGGCCTACACGGATGCCTTTGATACCAAGCACGTCACCTCGGCCGGCCAGGAAATCGACGCCGGCCACATCCGTTACTACACCTACACCTTCGCCGCGGCGTACAGCCCGACTGACCGGATCATGCTGAACGCCAGCGTGCCCCTGATCCGGTCCGTGTACCACGGCGCCTATCCGCACCCGACCACAACCGACGACGGCAGCTACCACGCGACGTTCACGGACCTGCGAGTCGAGGCCCATTATCAGCTCATGCTGCACCCCATCGCCATCGCCCCTTACGTCGCGTACTCGTTTCCCACGCACAGTTACTCGACGCTCGGCCACGCAGCCCCCGGTCGAGGTCTGGATGAGACGTGGCTGGGCGCGGCGATCGGGATTAGCCTCGACAGGTGGATACCTAATAGCTTTCTAACGTCCCGCTTCACCTATGCGGCGGTCCAGCACGTAAAAGGCATCTCTCATGATAAAGAGAACATAGAGGCGAGTGCGGGCTACTACATAACTCCATACCTAAGCGTAGAGGGGCTCTACCAGTGGCAAAGGACCATTGGCGGGATCCAGTTTCCGGGTCCACCGTCAGAAACAAGTCCGCTCTTTCCCTATCACGATCAGCTCGCCGCCACGGATTTCACAGATGCCGGTGTGGGTGCCTCGTGGTCTTACTCGGACAGCTCGACATTCTCAGCCGCCTACTTGGAGGGTCTCACGGCACGCAATGGCCACAAGCTCGGACGCGAATTTACAATCGCCTATAGCTACGGGTTCTTTGGATTTCGCCCGCGCTGATTCGTGTCTGGGCGGGCCGGCTGATTTGCGTTGGGTGCTGGGCGAACCAGTTAAGGCGATCGCGTCAAACCCCGCAGCGATCAAATCAGTCAGATGAGCTTTACGCCATACGGCCGGGGGTTCTTCGTCAGACCGGACGGCATCGCAAGACCGAAAACCCATTCGGCGCTAAAGTGTTCTTGGCCTCAATGGGTCATCGAAACACTCGACTCCAAGAATATACGCTGGAGTCTTCCAATTTAGAGTCTCTCGAGGTCGAGTATTGAGCTTCCTGGCCACAGCATCCAGCTGAGCTTGAGTGACTGTCGAGAGATCCATCCCTTTTGGGTAGTACTGTCGAAGCAGCCCATTGGTATTTTCATTGCTCCCCCGTTGCCAAGGGCTGGAGGGATCACAAAAATAAACTTGGACATCGGTGGCCACAGTGAAGGTGGTATGGCTGGCCAGTTCCGCCCCTCGATCCCAGGTCAGCGATTTGCGCAATGAAGTGGGGAGCTTACGCACCGCCTTGATGAGAGCATCAACTACGGTGTCAGTGCCTTTCTCGGAGAGTTTTACCAGCACAACGAACCGGGACTGGCGCTCAACTAAAGTGGCGATGTAAGTGCCGCGAGACCCTTCCACCAGATCGCCCTCCCAATGCCCGGGGACTGCTCGGTCTTCAACCTCAGCCGGCCTTTCGCGGATGGAGATCGCGTCAACGATGGCACCTCGACCTTGTCCCCGATAGGTTGCATGACGGGATCTGCGATATCGTCGTTTCGTGCGCAAGTGGCCGATCGAGCTCTCTTTTTAGGGCGCCGCGCGCTTGGATGAAAAGACTTCGATAGATCGTCTCGTGCGACACCCACATCTCCGGCTGACCGGGGTAGTGGTCTCTGAGCCAGCCAGCAATCTGCTGCGGAGACCAGTCTTGCTGCAGTTTAACGGTTACGATCCGCTGCAATTGCTGGTTCTGGCTCAGAACACAGCTCTTGGGTCGACGTGCGGACTCCCAGGCTTGCCAGTCTGCTTCGGCCGCGCGATACCGCTGGCGTCCCCCGTGCCGAGACACTTCTAGGCTCACCGTGGAAACAGCTCGCCTAAGCCGTCTCGCAATGGCTCGGCACGTATAACCCGCAGCAAGCCCACGGGATATCTCCTCTCGCTCGTCAAACCGCAGCACTCGATGGGAGCGCTTCCTGAGGACAGGCGCTATGCCGCCTGAGGCTTCCAGCAAGCGATTGATATTAGCAGGCCTCTGTCGCAGCGCTCCTATGATCCCCAGGACAGACTCGCCAGCTTTATACCGACGCCAAAACTCGTCCCGTTGCGTGGGCGTAATCGTCGAGGGTCGTCCGAATCTCATGCCAAACACCTCCTAGCCTTAGAATAGCTGGAGTGTTTCGCCGACCTATTGAGACCACCTTGCCCATGTGCCCGGAATGATCCGTTACCTATGTGATCGGAACGGACCCAAATAATGTGGTAGCGGGGGCGCGTTTAGGAATTATATGCAGGGAACTGGTCGTCCCGGCTCGGCATCGTGCGAGGTATAGCGCAGGAAGACGGGCTTCTAATGCTCGCTCGTCGACCGGCCGCCTTTCGACCGGGCGGCCAATTACAGATTGTTATGTTTGCACCTTAGCCTGATCCTGGTCCGGCTACATGGGCTTTCGGAGCCGTCGGGCCGCTGCGATCCGGCACGCGACCGTCGGAACGCATCTGGGCAACGATTTGCCGTTCATGGTCCTTCTTGGCTGCAATCATGCGCATCAAGTTCTGGAACTCGACGTCACCGCGCAGAAAATCGAAGGCCGGGTCTAATTCGATTAGCGACCACGTTGTAATATAGCCCGCGCCCACGGCCGTGTGGAGTGCAGCTAGGGCCGCCCTCCGATCGCCCAACAGAGCAAGCGCCGTGGCCTTATCGGTCATATACCAGAATTCACCGCGCTTAAGTTCGTGTACGGCATAGTCCATGGCGGCGAGGCTCCCATTGAGTAGTCTCTCACCCCGATCACGCTCGCCACTACTGATCAGCATGTCGCCAAGCGCCACGCAGGCGTAGCCAAAGCCCGTCTGCGGGGGCAGCGTTGGCATCCCGTCCGCGCTCCATGTAGCCCCGCACCAGTTTTCAAACACAGCACGCGCGCGGCGAAAATCATGGGTGCGGTGGGCGTCCACGCGCAGGACAAATACGGCTCGCGCTTCCATCGCAACTGGTATGCGCTCGGAGGCGTACGTGATCGCGGCGGCCTGGTGCCAGTCGCCTTCACTGATCAACACTGGCAAGCGCCGGATGGGTAGCTGGCGGGGTGCCTCATCCGCCACCTGGCGCGCAGCCTCGGGATCTCCAATATCGCTGTAAGTCCGGATCAAATCCATGAGGACCCCTTCTTCGAGTGGATCGAGATCAAGGGCCCGCTCGCCGTACATGATCGCGTCGGCGTAACTGCCTTCGGCATAGCGGACAAAAGCGAGGTACCCGACTGCAGGCGGGAAAGTAGGGTGGCGAGCCACGACGTCAGCAAACAGAGCATCGGCGTCACGGAGACTGTCGCGACCCATAAAAAGAAATTTCCCCTTTTGGATCTGGTAATCGGGATCTAGCGGATCGAGCTGTTGCGCCCGCTCGACCATGGTCAGTGCTTCGTCACGCCGAAGCGGGTCTTCGTAAAGCACGGTGGCCAGTCCGGAATAACCACGCGCCGAATTCGGGTCTAGCTCGATGCCGTGCCGAAGGTCCTTCTCAGCGCCGGCCGGATCACTGAAGCTGAATTCGCGCAGATAACCGCGCGCGATGTAGGCCTGAGCGTTGTCGGGGTCGAGGGTGAGCGCGCGCTCCAATAGCAGCTTGGCCTCATTGCTGGCAGACTCGAAGGCCTCGAGGCGACCGCTCTTGCCCTCGAATTCCGCGAGTTGCAATTTCGCATTGGCGAGTTCGACGTAAGCAAGCGCATAGTTCGGATCGAGCTTGAGAGCGTGCGTGAAGTCGATTGCCGCTTCCTTGAAATTCGCCAACTTTTCAGTCGCCATCTTTGCGCGGCCCTGAAGGAATACGAGATAGGCATCGGTATTCTGGGTGCCCAGGTTCCGTGGCGCGCCGCCGCCGAGCAACGGGACCCTAAGCGCCTTGACGACTGCGTTGGCGATTTCATCCTGAACCTTGAAGATGTCATTCAGCTTGCGATCGTAGGTCTGCGACCACAGGTGGTAACCGTTATCAGCTCGCACCAACTGGACGGTGATGCGCACGTGATCACCCTCCTTGCGCACGCTGCCTTCGAGCACATGCGCGACCATGAGCCGGCGGCCAATGGTCGGAATATCTTCTGGCCGGCCCTTAAAGTAGAACGATGATGTCCGGGCCGGCACGCGCAATGCCGAGATGTTACCCAGGAGGTAGATAAGTTCCTCCGATAAACCGTCCGAGAAGTACTCCTGATCCTTCTTCTGACTCATGTCGACGAACGGCAGCACCGCGACCGAACGCTCGTCGATGCTCACTGTGATTGCCGGCGTTGCCGGTTCAGCGGTCCTGCCAGGTTTGGGTGGCCGGAGTTTCTCAGCGATCGGGTATCCCACCGCCACTGCCACGGCCACGATGAGGATCGCCCACGGCCACCGAACCCTAGAGGGAGCGGACGTCGCGGTAAAATCTAATGGGACTGGAGCCTCGCCAGTAGGCGGAATCTCACGATTCGTGATCTGCGCGTTGTCAACCCACAAAGACACCGGAGCTACCAGTCTGTAGCCGCGGCGCAGCACGTTGGCTATGTATACCGGCTCCTTCGGGTCATCGCCCAGTGCGCGCCTCAGCTCAGAGACCACCCGATAGACGGAATCGTGCGTGACGATCACATCATTCCAAACGGCGTCCAGCAGCTCTTCAACGCTTACAACTTGCCCGGCGCGCTCAGCGAGGCACATGAGAACGCGCATTGCCCGTGGTTCGAGTTTGACGGTCGCGCCGTCATTCGAAATCTCATCGAGCTCCGGATCGGCACGCCACGCGCCGATTCGAAGTACGGGATGCTTTGGCAGGTTCATCAGAGGCGGCTAATCGAAGTTCTTGAGCAAAGTGGCGTTGGCAACCCGAAAGCGACGAAGAAGCGCGCTTTGCAAATATACACACACAACCACGATCGCCGCACATGACCGTGCTCGCAGCACCGGCGTGACCGAGCCGTACACGCTCGGAGGAGTGGATTTATCGGATGTTCATCGAACCCTCAGCCCGAACGCATGCCGTCCTCAGGACTCCACAGCTTCCCCGGTGGCACAGTCGACGCTCAGTCGATCGCGCCCTAATGAGGCGCTCGCAACTGCCAGAAGCGTTGAATTAACAAGCACTTGGAGATAGTAATATGAACATCAGGAAGCAGTATTCCCGCAGCCCGGAGCACCCAACACTTAAAGCCGCTTTGATAGCGCTGTGTGCCATCGCTCCTATTGTGAGCGCGGCGGAGCCCCCACCGGAACCGGCGCCCGAATCTATAACTGCCAGGGTATCGCTCGGCGACGTCAATCTTACCACTCCCGAGGGACAGCGCGTCGCTCATGAACGCCTGCTACAAAAAACACGTAGCCTCTGTTCAAGTCTCGAGGCTCGGCATCCGCAGAGCCTTGCGCACCATCAAATGTACATCAAGTGCGTCGACGAAACGCTCGCACGAGCTTTGGAACAGGTCAATGGGCCAACGCTTGCCGCCACCCAGAAGTCGTCCGGACAGAACAAGTACTAATGCGCCTCGGCGCTGCGGCTCCTTGCGGAAAGTCATCGAGCTTCAGCCGCCGGGCGATCTAAATCGGAGCGCGCGCGCCGTGGGCCGCGCTTTGACAGGTACACATGCGGAGTATCCAACCCGCCAGTGGTGCCGCATTGCATTGGTGCGCCCTGACCTCGAAATTAACGAATAACAAATGGGGAAAATGACATGAAGAAAACCGTGACGTGGATGTTGGCGGGCGCTCTTTCACTCGCTTGCGCCCTGATCGCGCAGGCGGATGTTACGAGTGGAGACACCGAGAAGGCCGTTGCGGCTCTGGAGCAGAACTGGGCACAGGTGCAGAGGGATAACAACACTGATTTGGAGGCGTCGTGGTTGGCCGAGAAATCTCTCGAGGTTGATACCGAAGGAAAGATCAGCGATCGGGCATGGTTCATCGCGGGAGAGAAGGCATCGAAAAACTCCAGTGTCAACGTCGAGAAACTGCAGGTCACGGCGTTTGGTGACACAGCCATCGCCAGAGTGTTAGTCACTTTCGAGGGTACAGACCCAAAGGGGAATGCCTTCGATTATCTTTCGCGCTGGACCGATACCTGGGTGAAGATGCCCGACGGTAAGTGGCAGTGCGTAGCCATTCACGGATCGGAAGTGAAGAAGTAATATGCACCCGAAGCCTTAGATGAAATCTGGAGGCCAATGGCGACGACGAGACGCTGCGCAAGGTATCGGAATTTCTTCCGCATGCGGCTCAAGAATATTGCGCTGATCAAGGCTCTCCCCGAGTCCCTGGGACGCGACGTTGGACGACCCAGGGCTCAGATACGCGCGCTGCTCGGTAGAAAAGTCGAGCTATTTCCGAAGGCCAACGGCACTGAGCTTAAGGCGAGAATTGCCCTCGAAGACATTGCACTTTATGCGGATAGTGGCCCGTTTGTGCTCCCGCTGCAGCTCGTTCAAAAGCAGAGGCGCTAAAGCCTGATATTGCTCGAGGCCGAGCAGTGCGTTCCTGGGACGAAAAGCAAATTCAGCGGTGTCATTTCGCGCGTTGATGTATGAACACGTCGTATAAACCATCGTCATCGTTGGTCGCGAGGTTGGTCGCTGTGCTACTAAACACCACGAATCGCCCATCGACGCTTATCGAGGGGGCAATGCTTACGCCGTTAGCCTGCCGACGGCCGGTTGGTACGCTTACGCGCTGCGTCACGCCCGTCACTCGATCGTGTACAAAAACATCTTGCCGGTAGTTGGAGTCTTTTGGCACCAAGTTGCTCGCGTACGATGAAAACGCCACGTAGCGTCCGTCGCCGCTGATCGAGGCGAGGGTGCTTTGAGAATTGGCCTGCGCTCCACTGGAACTGACGCTTACACGCTCGGTCACCCCCGTCTGCCGGTCGTGCACGAAGATGTCCGGCTCTTTGTTGGTGTCGCCAGGCACCAAGCCGGTCGCGTAGGATTGAAACACCACGTAACGTCCATTGGCACTGATTGATGGATCTTCGCTGTGGCCTCTTAAGCCAGTCGGGACTCCACTGGAACTCACGTTAACCCGCTCGGACTGTCCGGTCAGCCGATCACGCACGAAGACGTCGGGTTGCTGATTGGTGTCGCCGGGCACAAGATTACTGGCATACGACAAGAACGCCATGTAGCGGCCGTCGGCGCTATACGAGGGACTAATGCTGGGGCCGTTGAGCTGCCCGCCAGTGGCATCGACGCTCACGCGCGTCGTCGTCCCCGTCTGACGATCACGCTCGAAAATGTCATATTCCCCGTTCGTGTCGCCCGGAACCAGGTTGGTCGCGTACGAATAGAACGCCACATAGCGTCCATCGGCACTGATTGAGGGCTCATAGCTGTAATCATTGGCTTCAGTGCCGTTAGTGGTGACGCTTACCCGTTCAGTTTTCCCCGTCTGTCGATCTCGCAGGAAGCAATCGATCCAGCCGTTGGTGTCACCCGGTACCAGATTTGAGGCGGCAGAGTAGAAGGTCACATAGCGTCCATCGGGACTGATCGAAGGCCCGTAACTCTCGTCGTTGGCGGCCCCACTGAGTGCAACGCTCACTCGTTCAGTTTTGCCCGTTTGTCGATCCCGCACAAACACATCGGTCGCTCCAGTCTTCCCGTCCGACAGTATGTTGGGCGAATTGGACGTGAAGGCCACAAAGCGCCCGTTGGCGCTCACCGATTTCAGAGCTCCACTACCCCCCGAGGCAGCTGCGGAACCGTCCGCGGTTACGCTGATGAGTTCGGTGTCCCCGGGGGCTGCGTACGACAGCCCTATCGGACCGCCTAAAACCAGGCTGAATGTGGCTGTCATCGATAAATTGAAACGGGTCATTTCGGTACTCCTGTGGACGCAGCTCGTCGGATACTTCCTTCGCATGGAGTCTCAAGCTGAGGTGCGAGGTTTGAGCCACGCTGCACTAAACCACCAAGGAAGGCAATAGGTTAAATACCCCAATCCATCGTTGAACGTGCGGACCGCCGCGGAGGCTCGATGCCCGGGACATTCGACTGGGGAGTGTGGATTTACAGGGTTTGAAGGTGAGGACTAAAGTGACTGTAAAAATACCTCGAAGGCATCTTGCCCCCGGGATGCTGCAAAACCTATTGTTGAAACTGCTTGAGGTCGAGCGGTGCGTTCCCAGGACGAGAATCAGTCCAGCAGAGTCGCTTCTTGTCACAGTCGATGTGCAAGTCGGGGTGCATTTTCGCGAATGAAGTGCCGCAACAAAAGAGACTTGGTATACGAACAACGGCCGCCGATCAGCGACAAGATCTGGCTCGTCAGCTTCATGCATTACGACCTGGGCTTCTTCGATCGCCAGACCGAGCACATCAATAGCGCCGAAAACCCCTTTGGCGCTAAAGTGTTGGTGGTCTCAATAGGTCGGCGAAACACTCCAGCTATTCTAAGGCTAGGAGGTGTTTGGCATGAGATTCGGACGACCCTCGACGATTACGCCCACGCAACGGGACGAGTTTTGGCGTCGGTATAAAGCTGGCGAGTCTGTCCTGGGGATCATAGGAGCGCTGCGACAGAGGCCTGCTAATATCAATCGCTTGCTGGAAGCCTCAGGCGGCATAGCGCCTGTCCTCAGGAAGCGCTCCCATCGAGTGCTGCGGTTTGACGAGCGAGAGGAGATATCCCGTGGGCTTGCTGCGGGTTATACGTGCCGAGCCATTGCGAGACGGCTTAGGCGAGCTGTTTCCACGGTGAGCCTAGAAGTGTCTCGGCACGGGGGACGCCAGCGGTATCGCGCGGCCGAAGCAGACTGGCAAGCCTGGGAGTCCGCACGTCGACCCAAGAGCTGTGTTCTGAGCCAGAACCAGCAATTGCAGCGGATCGTAACCGTTAAACTGCAGCAAGACTGGTCTCCGCAGCAGATTGCTGGCTGGCTCAGAGACCACTACCCCGGTCAGCCGGAGATGTGGGTGTCGCACGAGACGATCTATCGAAGTCTTTTCATCCAAGCGCGCGGCGCCCTAAAAAGACAGCTCGTCAGCCACTTGCGCACGAAACGACGATATCGCAGATCCCGTCATGCAACCTATCGGGGACAAGGTCGAGGTGCCATCGTTGACGCGATCTCCATCCGCGAAAGGCCGGCTGAGGTTGAAGACCGAGCAGTTCCCGGGCATTGGGAGGGCGATCTGGTGGAAGGGTCTCGCGGCACTTACATCGCCACTTTAGTTGAGCGCCAGTCCCGGTTCGTTGTGCTGGTAAAACTCTCCGAGAAAGGCACTGACACCGTAGTTGATGCTCTCATCAAGGCGGTGCGTAAGCTCCCCACTTCATTGCGCAAATCGCTGACCTGGGATCGAGGGGCGGAACTGGCCAGCCATACCACCTTCACTGTGGCCACCGATGTCCAAGTTTATTTTTGTGATCCCTCCAGCCCTTGGCAACGGGGGAGCAATGAAAATACCAATGGGCTGCTTCGACAGTACTACCCAAAAGGGATGGATCTCTCGACAGTCACTCAAGCTCAGCTGGATGCTGTGGCCAGGAAGCTCAATACTCGACCTCGAGAGACTCTAAATTGGAAGACTCCAGCGTATATTCTGGAGTCGAGTGTTTCGATGACCCATTGAGACCAACTTACCCATGTGCCCGTAATGATCCGTTACCTATGTGACCGGTAAGGACCCCGTCAAATTTGGTAGCGGGGGCGTGAGTTGGAGTTTGCACACTATTGATCTTGTTGACGTTGAGCTGCGGTAGCTCGGGCAGGAATCAAGAATTTCCGCTGGAGGATGGCGCTGCGCGGGCGCTCAATCTCGCCTGTCTTCCTGGTCCTGTTCGCCTAAAAACCAGCGCTGCCAGCTTTTAGGGAAAACACCAAGAAATGTGGGCATGCCGTATAGAGCCTTACCGGGATTGGCTCTGAGTGCATAAACTCCGGCGCCAACTAGAAAACTTAACCAGATAAGAGCCATCCAGTGGTCCAACGCGCCATAGCGCTGGTGTATACCTAGCAGCGCCGCGAAGATAAAACAGAACACGCCGAATCCCAGCCAAGATTTGGTGCGCGGTCTCATGGAAATTCGCAGGGAGGATGGCGCTCCGGCGGCGGCCCTGAATTGGAAACGAGTAAGCATGCTACCACGGGACCAGGTCGACAAATTCAAAGACCTAGCTCGTGACGTGCAACTCTGGCGCGAAGGCTGCCTGCTAAAGTGTCAATCATGTGCCCGGTATAAAACGACAGCGATGTGACCGGAATACACCTCTCGAAAGTGGCAGCGGGGCCCGATTTTGCATTCGAGCGCCCTTTATTTTGGTTACATTGAGATGCGGTAGCCGGGCATTGCTATGCAAAAGTGCTCCCAGCGCGTGGACCGCAGGCCGCAGCGCTCGCGGTTCACGTTCAGGAAACGGACTTCGCGCCCTTCGTCGTCGTTGCCGTCGGTTAGGTGCCCGTGCCCGTGAGTTTCACCGAACGCATACCCCCGCCCCCGCCGTTTACATCCAGGTAGGCCGTCTTTGCGCCCTTCGTGGTCGGCCTGAAAATCGCCTCCAGGGTGCAGGTTCTGTAGGCCGCCAACGATTTGCCGCAGTCATCGATAAAAGAGAACTGCACTGGGGCCGTACCCCTTAGTGCGATCCCCGTAATGGCAACGGCGTTGGGGCTATTGTTCGTCAGGGTCACCGACTGCGCGGCACTCGAAGTGTTGATCGGAAGGTTGCCAAAGGCGAGGGAGCGCGGGGACAGCGTCAGGAACGAGGCCTGACCGGCGATCGCCACCGAAAGAGGGAGGCTCCCGGCCGCGAAGGGCGAACCGGCAACTGCTTTCAGGGCCCCCGTGGAGCTGTCGATCGTGTAGGCCGAGACGTTGTTGTCGTTGTTACTTACTACGTAGGCGAACCGGCCCGAGGGGTCCACCGCAACACCATAAGGGGTGATCCCGGTGGCGAAGGGAGAACCGGCGACTGCCCGCAAGGCCCCCGTGGAGCGATTGATAGTGTAGGCCGAGACGTTGTCACCTAAGTAATTTGTCACGTAAGCGAAGTGGCCCGAGGGGTCCACCGCGACCACGCTCGGGACGGAACCGGCTGCGAAGGGCGAGCCGGCAACTGCTTTCAAGGCACCCGTGGAACTGTTGATTGTGTAGGCCGAGATCTTGTATCCATTGGAATTTGCCACGTACGCGAACCTGCCCGACGGGTCCACCGCGACCCCGGTTGGGCTTTTCGCGGTCCCGAAGGGTGAGCCGGCAACTGCCCTCAAGGCCCCAGTGGAGCTATTGATGGCGTAGGCCGAGACGTTGCCGGCTGAACAAGTCCGTGGGTAACACTGATTAACGACGTAAACAAATTGGCCCGTGGGGTCCACCGCCAGCGCCCCAGGGCTGCTCCCGGCAGCGAAGGGCGAACCGGCGATCGCGCCCAAAGTTCCCGTGGAGCTGTTGATGGTATAAGCGGAGACCGAGTTATCTCTTCGATTGGCCACGTAAGCGAACCGGCCCGAGGGGTCCACCCTCACCGACCAAGGGCCGTGCCCGGACGCGAAGGGTGAACCGGCGACCGCGCTTAAGGTTCCCGTAGAGGCGTTGATGGTGTAGGCCGAGACGTTGTTGTCTTCGAAATTTGCGACGTAAGCGAACCGACCCGAGGGGTCCACCGTCACTGAGATAGGGCCTTTCCCGGCCGAGAAGGGCGAACCGGCAATCGCGCGCAAAGCCCCCGTGGAGCTGTTGATGGTGTAGGCCGAGACGCTGTTTCCATCGCTATTTGTCACGTAAGCGAACTTGGGTGTCGGATTGGCGAAGGCGCGGTTGGCAAACGCGAACGGGAGGCCGAGTAGTAGCGTCAGGGCTGCGCCGAACATGATCAGTTTTCTTACGATCGCTTCGTCATGAGTCTTCTTCATGGTCGGCATCCCCCCGCGCCCAGCGTCCATTACCCGCGATTGGTCTGAATCATGGCGAAGCCCTCTAATTTCACTTGCTGAACATTTCGGACGGCTGTTGTTCGCAGTGAATTAATCTTGGTTTCATCACCCCAGCTTGCGCCGAGCGTAGATCCAGTCAAGTCGGACAAGGCCTATCATTGCGCGCGGCAAAGGCCAACTTCAGGTTGATGAGCGGATAACTGCGTAAATTTTAATTTGTATTGGTAGCGGGTGTAGGATTTGGGTTTCGAGCGCCCTTCATTATATTGACGTTGAAATGCGATAAACGTTCGGTCTGGTGGCCGGTTACGTGCCCGTGCCAGTGAGACTGACTGAAGTCAGGCCGCCATTGCCGCCGTTCACGTCCAGGGTGGCGGACTTTGCACCTTTCGTGGTCGGTTTGAAGGTCACTTTGATCGTGCAGATCGCGTGGCCCGCCAGCGATTTGCCGCAATTGTTGGTAGACGCGAACTGCCCGGCAGCCGTTCCGGTCAGCGCGACGCTGGATATCGCCACGGGCTTGGGGCTGGTATTTGTCATCTTCACCGACTTTGCGGCGCTCGTGGTGTCGATCGCACGGTTGCCAAAGCCGAGCGAGCGCGGAGTCAGCGTGAGCACCGTCCCGTGCAGCAGGTAGAGGTCTTCTGTAGGGTTTGACCCGGTACGGTTATCTATCCCATCGGCCACGATATCGCCCGATGCGTTGATGAAACGGCCGTGAATCAGAATGATATAAGGCTTCAAGGGATCGCTGGGGTCAATGAGCTTGTTCAGATCCTGAATCTTCGTGCCGTCGTTTCTCCACAGAAATGCGTGCCCGCTAGTCTGAGTAATGACGTTGGCAGTATCCGCCTGGCCCGTCACCTGACCCGAGGAGTTGATATCATTCCCGAAACTCCGGGTACCACCCAGCGTTCCGAGATCTTTGATTGGCGTGCCGTCATTCAACCACACGAACGCGTGCTGACTAATATCCTGCCGTCCGTGCGTGTACGAGTCTCCCGCAATCTGCCCCGATTTATTGAAGGCCCTTGCGAAGCTGTCGTACCCACCCAGCGTGCCCACATCCTGCATCGGCGTACCGTCATTCCTCCAAAAGAAGGCGTGAGTCCTTACCACCGTATTCACGACGAGACGGCTGGAGCCCGCGACCTGACCGGAAGCGTTGATGAAAAGCCCTTCGCTGAAATTGGCCGCCCAGAGTGCCCAGATCTTGCATCGCCGTTCCATCGTTCCTCCAGAAAAAGGCGTGATGGTCTGCGTTGCCCGGAAGATCCGAAGTCCCGGCGATCTGCCCGGAGGCGTTGATGGCGTTGCCGGAGCTGGAATCGCCGCCGAGGGTACCCAGGGCCTGAATCGGCGAGCCATCGTTCATCCATACAAAGGCGCGGGTCGAGGCATCGCCGGCCGTATAGGCGAAACCCGTCAGTTGGCCGAGGTAGTTAGGGTCTGAAGGGTAGATTGTATCGCCACCCAAACTGTCATAGATCCTCCTTACGGGCTTGCCATCGCCACGGGATAGGAAGGCAAATTCGCCCGTGCTGTCCGAAGCATTGCCAACCACCAGTCCCGACGCGTTAATGCCTGTGCCAAAGCTTACGACACCCATTGCAACCGGCACGAGATCCACCATCGGGGCCCCGTCGTTCTTCCACAAGAAGGCGTGCAAATCGCCGATCGCGTTGCACGCGGTTCCGGTCACCTGGCCGGCCCCATTGAAGGCATGCGCTTCTGGAGCAGGCGCAATGCAGCGGTCCAAGAAGCCGAGTGGCGTCATGCGATACATCACCTGCGCAAGGGCGCTTCCCGACCAAGCTATCAATGCGAGAGCCGCCAACCACCTGGAGACCGTGTTCATCCGTATTCTCCGATTTCGATTCTGGTTGTGTCACGCGACCAAGGGACTTCAAAGGCGGCATTGCGCGCCGCAGATCAACATCAGTCAATACGCTCCAGCCCTCCCTAAGTCCAGCGCGGGCGAAGGGGCCACTGAGCCTAGCAGTGCCTACACGGATTCCATAAATAAGAAAGCCAGCGTTCGTTGGCCACTTTAGACTGAGAGGTTCGTGGTGGTGGGGGCGTGAGTTGGAGTTTGCACACTATTGATTTTGTTGATGTTGAGATGCGGTAGCCGGGGGCGGCCAGTAAGGCGCCTGCTGTAAATCGTAGCGGGGGCGTGAGTTGGAATTCGCACAGTATTGATTTTGTTGATGTTGAGATGCGGTAGCCGGGCGTTGCTATGCAAAGTGATCCCAGTCCCTGTGCGTGGACCGCAGGCCGCCGCGCTCGCGGTTCACGTTCGGGAAAACGGTCTTCGCGCCCTCCGTCGTAGTTGCGTTCGGTTACGTGCCCGTGCCTGTGAGCTTGACCGAACGCAGGCCCCCGCCCCCGCCGTTCACATTCAGGAACCCGGACTTTGCGCCCTTGGTGGTCGGCTTGAACGTCACCTTGATCGTGCAGGTCGCATGCCCTGCGAGCGAGCTGCCACAGTTGTTGGTCGAGGCGAACTGACTGGCACCTGTACCCTTCAGCGCGATGCTGGTGATGGCGACGACTTTGGCGCTGGTGTTCGTCACAGTCACCGACTTCGCGGCGCTGGTGGTGTTGATCGGCTGGTTGCCGAAGGCGAGCGACCGCGGGTTGAGTGTCAGCACCGTCCCCTGCAGCAGGTACGGCCCGGACCGTCCGGTACGGCTATCGGTCCCGAAGGCCAGGATATCGCTCCGATCATTGATCTGCGCGCCCTCCGTAAAGGTGACGTAAGGCTTGAGCGGATCGAGCGGGTCAATAAGCGCGTTCAGATCCTGCATCTTCGTGCCGTCATTCCTCCACAGGAAGGGGTGCGTTTCCGTCTTGCCGGCAAGAGTGGAATAGCCGGTCACCTGTCCCGAGGCATTGATGTCACCTGCTTCACTCTTGGTTCCGCCCAGAGTCCCGAGATCCTTCATCGGCGTGCCGTCGTTCAGCCAGACAAACGCGTGCTGGTTGCTTGCCCCGGACGTGTGCGTGTACGAGGTCCCGGCGACCTGGCCTGAATCATTGAGGGCAGTCGGGTTGCTGTAGGGACCACCGAGCGTGCCCAGATCCCGCATGGGGGTACCGTCGTTCTTCCAGAGAAACGCATGCACCCGGCTTCGTGTGCCACCCAAGTCACCGGTCCCGGCGACCTGTCCCGAAGCGTTGATGAGGTCGCCGTGGCTTTCCGCGCCGCCGAGCGTGCCAAGGTCATAGATCGGTGTCCCGTCGTTCTTCCAAATGAAGGCGTGAGCGGGCGTGCTCGTGAAATCCGCCCACCCGGTCACCTGGCCGGACGCGTTGATGTCAAGGCCGGCGCTGCGGTGGCCGCCGAAGGTGCCCAGGTCGCGGATCGCCGAACCGTTGTTCTTCCACACAAACGCATGAAAGTAATCGCTGACACCCGTATCGGCATAGCCTGTCATTTGCCCAAGATCATTGAGGGCAAACGGATGGACCGCACTTCCGCCCAAGCCATCATGGATTCTGATCATGGACGATCCGTCGCCCGATGACAGGAATGCAAATTCACCGGTGCTGTCCTGCGCATCACCGGCGACCTGGCCGGAGGAATTGAGGGCGACCCCCTCGCTCGTTGAACCCGCCTCCGGTGGTCCGAGGTCCACCATAGGCGTACCGTCGTTCTTCCACAAAAATGCATGCAGATCGCCCTGCGCGTTGCACGCCTGGCCTGTCACCTCGTCGGCGTTATTGAAGTCTTGCACGGTTGGAAAACCCGAGGTGCAACCGTCCAAAACCCCAGCGACTTGATCCGATATATCGCCTGCGCGAACGCAGACTGGCAGGTAATGGTCAACGCGAGACCGAAGACCACCCCACGCGCCATCTTCCAGCGCTGCGCAACCCCAAAATTACGCCGGCGATAGCGCGTCGAACCGACCACGGTGAATTCGTCCATGGGCCTCCCCTGTAGTTCTCCTGACAACGACCTCAGGCGATGTCCCGAATCTACTCCTTGTTAGAGCACCGGACACCCGGCCCGCACCTACAAGGGTATGGGGTGTATTGTGTAGACATAATTCGGCTCATAGAGGCAAATGCCGCGGCCCGGCTCCGGCCCGCCAGGAAAGCGACCCCGGCCCGGCGCAACCCAAAGGATTCGCCGGCGTCAGATTGACCAGACGCCGCTCGGCACCCCTGGCGAATTGTTGACCAAACTCACGTGGGGCAATAGGAGGACTGCGGCAGGGATTTTGGCAGCCCGCGTCGCCAGAATGCTCGTCACGTAAACATTGACGGCGGGTTCATCAAGGGCCTCGACAGCTGTCTTTCGTCAGAAGTCGATTCCAATTTTTTTTGGAGGTCACTGTCGGAGTGGTAGATAGCAATTACACTCCCCTGACCCAACCGGGCGCGTCGTCCGGATCGGTTTAATCGAGGCGAACCAGGGTGAGCGCACAGAGCCGCGCCGCACCGATCGGTGGTGGTCGCGCGCCTGGCTGCGGGCCTGACTGGCCGCGTGTCCCCAAGCTCGCCCAGACGCCTGGCCATCACATGCCCGGTAGGCATTGAGGGACGAACCTTGGTAGGCGTGCTGTCCGAGCCCCCGCCCGTTGGCGCGGTGCTACCCCGCTGCTACCCCAATAGGAGATGGGGAGTCGGAATTGACAGGTAATTCGCTGATTATATTGGTAGCGGGGGCGTGAGTTGGCGTTCGCACACCATTGAATTTGTTGAAGTTGAATTGCGCTAACCAAAATCAGGACCATCTCGTCGGCGACGGCCTATCTTCACCTGCAGCAGCGCGGGGAAAAAGGGACTTCCCTAAATCCAGCTGTCCTTCCTGTGAAGTCCTCGGCAGATGGCGAGACACACCAACCCGCCCCAGCGACCTCCCATGGCGCTCCTATTTGACGTCATACCGACTGTGTTCCGACATCAGATGCGCCGCCAATCGACGAAGCTCCTCCACTTCAGCGCGTAACGCCTGTACTTCGGCCAGTTGCGTTCTCATTGAGTCCAGCTGGCTGTGCTCCAGCTGTAGCTGGGCGTGATCCTGTTGGAGCTGGCTATGTTCCCGCTGTAGCTCGTTCAACAACAGTGGGGTGAGCGTCTGGTAGGCCACGGTCTCAGGCTGACCCTTCTCGTTGTAGATCACCAGTTCCGGCATCACCTTCGCCACTTCTTCGGCGATCAACCCGTATTGTTCCGGTTTCTGACCTCTCTCATCGGGCTGCTTGTAACGGAACGTCACCGGACGGAGTTTGAGCAATCGATCGCTGGTATCACCCATCGAGCGAATATCCTCTTTGTATCGCCGCGAGGAAGACATGACGCCCAGCTGTCCCTTCGCTGTGACCATCACCGGCACGCCGCCCGTGACATTCACTCCACGCACACCCGCCAGATAAGTGCTTGCTGTGTCCCCTGGGTGCCAATGCGGATCACTGCGTTGTCTGCGGCAGCACCCGCGGTTGCCAATCTCGATATTGTTGCTGCCGGTCGTCGGGTAATAGACCGCGAATTGACCGACGCCGATGTTATTCTTGCCGTTCGTGTTCGAATAGAGCGCAGCGTACCCGCTGGCGGTGTTGTTGGAGCCGGTGGTGTTGCTGTAGAGAGACTGATATCCAATGGCGAGGTTATAGCCGCCGTTCGTGTTCTTGTACAAGGTGTTGCTTCCGAACGCCGCATTTCCAGATCCCGTAAAGTTCCCATAGAGCGCACTGCTGCCCATGGAGGTGTTGTTGCTGCCCGTCTGATTGAACCGAAGCGCATAGAGACCGCTGGCAGTGTTGTAACTGCCGTTGTTCCAGTAGAGCGCCTCATCACCGTTGGCCGTGTTGTAATTACCGCCAGTGTTCTTAAACAGTGCCCGCGCGCCGGTAGCGGTGTTGTACACGCCGTTTGAGTTCGCTGCGAGCGAATATATGCCGGTCGCTGTGTTGTAGTTACCGATCGTGTTCGATACGAGCGCCTGAACACCGCTGGCGGTGTTCGCGGTGCCGATCGTGTTCGATAAGAGCGCCTGATAACCGCTCGCGGTGTTATTAAAGCCGCTCGTGTTCTTGTTGAGCGCTGCTTCGCCGAATGCGCTGTTATCGTTGCCGGTCGTGTTCGAGACTAGTGCGTCAGTGCCGTACGCCGTATTACCGACTTGCGCCGACGCCGGACCGGTACCGACCGCGGCAAACAATGTGATCAGTGCGAGCTGAGCGACAATATGACTCTGGATTCTCATGGCGGCATTCCCCTGCTTTGCAGTTTTTGCTCGCTAGGGCCAAGCGAGCTAGCGCGTGACTTTTTGGCGTGAGCCATGACGACTCCGTCCCGTCCACTTGCTGAGGATGTCAGATGGCCGATGTTCGTAGTGCAAACATCCTTGATTCTTCGCCGAGCATGCGCCGAGCGCAAATCAAGTCAAGTGGGGGAAAGTGCCCACGTTTGCGCGGCTCTTACTCTCAATGGCAGGCTGGCAACTCAACGGCCAAGGTAAGTTATTGTTTTATTGGTAGCGGGGGCAGGATTTGGGACTTATTTTTCCGCGCGAACACTCAGGATACGACTCAATTAGGGCCGTGCTGGGGCTCGCGCAGCCGGGCCCAGGCAAGGACGCGGCGAGAGGCTGATTTGTTATGGCTCAGGAAATGGTGCGGGGACTGCGGGTTATGATTATCAGCTTGCTTTAAGGATCAGAGTTTATCGACGACAACTCGACCGGCAGTGTTCACATAGACATGATATCGATGACCGTCTTTGCACGTGGCCACGTAGTCGCTGTCAGCATTACGCTTTGCGTTCACGACCTTATCGCAAGGTAGTCCCTGCAAGGCGATCGTCGCCATGAGATCCTTACCAAAGGCTGAGTCCTCTGCATTGACCACCGGGGCGCCGACCAGCGTGGTCATCAGAGTTATGAGGGCGAAAGCTTTGAAAACGGGGCTCATACCTACTCCTGTGCTTACGATGAAATGGCCGCTAGTTTGTTCGGATCGCTAAGAATGCCCCAAATCGCCTCGCGCGAGGACCCTATTGTCTTAGCTAGAGCAGGGTCACTGTCTTGGAGCAGGCTGAGCACTTTGAGCATCAGCAGGTCATAGCGTTCCCGCAGTGCACTCAACGGCGGGGCCCCGTTGGCACGATAGTGAGCCTTGAATTGGGCCAACAGATCGTCGACTTGGTTTTTAAGGGAGAGCTTGGTGAAGAGACCGATGGCATGCGTTTCCTTAAGTCGTTGCTCCAGCGCCGCTATGTCCAGAGGCGCTGCCGTGGCGGGTTGCTCAGCGATCGGGCTGACCACAGCCGGCTTTGGTGCATTCGCGTTTCCCTGCGCTGCAGGTGCCGGGCGCGGTGTCGTAGGCGGAGAGGGCCGCTTGCTCTTGGCTGGGCTTTCAGGTGCCGGCGGACTCGCAGCTGCAGAAGTTGCATTTGTCGCCAGGGCCGGAGCGTTGTTGGCAATTTGACTGTCTGGGGCCGCAGCTCCGGCCGGGCTCGGGCTGGGCGGCGGCGGTTTCGGGACTGCAACCTCGGGTGCAGTCGGGGGTGGCGCCGCGGGGGGAGTAGCCGCAGTCGCGGCCGCTTTACCGCCTGATCGCAGGCAGGCGCATGCGGTTAGCGCCAGGAGCAACGGCACAAAAACCGCTCCTATTGCTTTCATGTGCAGCATCGAGTTCCCTGTTTTATGCCCGAACCGACGGATCAGTGGACATCACCTGCTGTGGAAATGATCGTGTCGCCCAGCGGTACCGTAAGTATCCTAACATCGGGACTGCGTGATCCACGGTTGATTGTGCAAGGCAGGAACGCATTGTTTGGAGCCTTTGGCGGCAAGGTGCCTCTGCGGCCGGGTGTGCCGAAGGCCGGCGAAAAGCCTTTTCTCGTGGCCTGACTGGGTCTCAATCGCAGAATTCTGCTGGATGCTGTGGCTGGCATCGCAAACTGTGTCAAATTTGGTAGCGGGGGCCTGAGTTGGGTTTCGAGCGCCGTTGATTTTGTTGACGTTAAGATGCGATAGCCGGGCGTCGCTATGCGAAATAGCTAAATCCCCTTCCCCTTAAGGTTTACGGACCGCAGGCCCCCGCCCCCGCCCCCGCCGTTCACGTTCAGGGTGGAGGACTGTGCGCCTTTCGTCGTCGGCTTGAAGTCGAGCCCCGTCGTCGTCGCGGCGCGACCTATGGCCGCTTCGCAAACCATTTGCGCGCAAGAAGTACGGATCGTCAAAAGCTTGGATAAAATAGAGCCTCCCTTGGGGGGACCAACGTCCGGCGTATAACGAGAAATGCCAATGGATATTGCCACCCGCAAACCAAGAAAACGCGACTTAGTCGAAGTTGGGCGCGCGATCGAATCATTCCACGGGTATGGGTCGGTCAAAAGCGACGGAGAGTTTAAGCCAAGCATCGCCGATCCAAACAGTCTGGTCCTGTTTGCCCCTGTTTCCAAAGAACAAATGATTAAGATGTGGCTGACGCGAGGAATTTCAACCACCGGTGAGAGTTCGTACCGTCAGATGCTCGCGTCCACCGATCATAGTGTTGACGTAAATTTTCACAAGGCGAAGAAGGGGTTGTTTGGCACGATGTGGATCGGCACGGTAAGTTTTGGCTTCGCAAGATTACAAATGCCTGTGGGGTGTGTCTCCGGCACGTCGCAGACCGCCATGTGGAAACAGTTTCGTGCATTCATGGACGGCACGGGCAGCCTATATGACGATACTCAAACGGCCTGGGCGGCTGCCCTTTAAGGCCTTGTCTATTCGCAGTATTCGTCAAGCCCCGTTGTCGTCGCGGCGCGATCTAGGGCGGCTTCGCAAACCATTCGAGGGGTCGGCGCGCAGAGCCGCATGACGATGTCGGCGGCTAAATCTAAAGCGTCCCCTCCCTGCGCGATGCCGGCATCGCGGATCGCAGCGGCCAGGTCGAATTGGTCGACGTTTGTCATGGACGTGCCCCAGTTGTAGTTCGACTGGCGCTTACCCTATGACAAGGCTTTGTCAAAAAGCTAGTTGGGAAAATAGGTATCGGAATATACCCAAATGCTAGTAGCGGGGGTCCAAAATCTCCGAGGTGTTCGCGATCGCCGTCTGCATCGTTTCCCGCGGCAGCGTCATTGTCGAAACGCGTGTTACTTTCGCGGTGGGGTTTCAGGCGAGCGGCGTCAGTGCTCGGAAGCACACGGGAAGCACATTTCGTCAGACATATTCGCAACGTCTACGAAAGACGACCTATTGGCGCCTGGAGCAGACCGCTTTTGCAGTCCCTATCCCCACCTGAGGCAAACCACCTCGACTTGAATGGACGACTTCAATTTCCCAGCCGCCCGCGAGCAATTGCTGCGAATTTATCATGTGCTACTGCGCGCTGAGCGGATTCGTCCATAGGGCGAGAATCGCTTTGCGTGAGTTGATGGGCGGGCCGGTTAGGCTGAGGCCGGCGATTGATGGCAAATACTTGATTGCCGAGGTTGGCCACAGCCCGGCCGCCTTTTTGAAGGCGGCGGGCGCTCTGCTATGGATTGGTAGCGGGGGCTCGAGTTGGTATTCGAGCACCCTTGATTTTGTTGACATTGAGATGCGGTAGCCGGGCATTGCTATGCAAAAATGCTCCCAGCGCGTGGACCGCAGGCCGCAGCGCTCGCGGTTCACGTTCACGAAACGGACTTCGCGCCCTCCGCGGTAGTTGCGTTCGGTTACTTGCCCGTGCCTGTGAGCTTGACCGAACGCAGGCCCCCGCCCCCACCGTTCACATTAAGGGTAGCGGACTTGACGCCCTTCGCAGTTGGTTTAAATGTCACCTTGATCGTGCAAGTCGCGTGGCCTGCCAGGGAGCTGCCGCAGTTATTGGTCGAAGCGAACTGCCCCGCATCGGTACCCGTCAGCGCGATGCTGGTAATGGCCACGACTTTCGGGCTCGTGTTCGTCACGGTCACCGACTTTGCGGCGCTTGTGGTGTGAATGTTCTGGTTGCCGAATCCGAGTGACCGTGGGCTGAGGGTGAGCACCGTGCCCTGGAGCAGGTAGAGGCCGGAGTGGGCTGTCCGGCTGTCGGTGCCTTGTGCCAGCACATCGCCCTGGTCGTTGATGAATGCGCCGCTTGTGAGCGTAATGTAGGGACGCAAGGGGTCGGCCAAGTCGATCAGCGCGTTGAGGTCTTGCAGCTTGGTGCCGTCGTTGCGCCACAGGAACGCATGGAGCACCGAGTCACCCGCGAGAGCGGCCCAGCCCGTTGCCTCACCTGACGCGTTGATGGCAGTAGCTCGACTTGTATTGCCGCCTAGCGTCCCTAGATCCTTCATGGGTGTGCCATTGTTCATCCACTCGACGGCGCGCTCATTCGCGTAGTAGCGAACGAACGACGAACCTACTACCTGCCCCAATTCATTCAGGGCATATGCAACGCTCTGCGACCCATGCGGAAGCGTGCCTAAATCGATCATTCCTTTTCCGTCATCCCGCCAAACAAAGGCATGTTGTTGGTTGCGGCCAGATAAACTACTGCTCCCCGCGACCTCACCGCGCGAATTGATGCAACAGGCACCGCTATTAGTTCCCCCAAAATCGCCAAGATTGAGCACTGGCGACCCATCGTTCTTCCACACAAAGGCGTATGCGCCTCCCTCCGCATCGCTCGCGTAACCGGCAATCTGCCCAGACGCATTGATGGCGGAGGCGTACCCGTAATCGTCCGGCAGCTCCCCAAGGTCCTTCGGCCCTGTGCCGTCATTGGCCCACAAGAACAGATGATCCCGGCCTATGCCAGTCTTCGTGCCTGCCCCTGCAAGCTGCCCGAGATCGTTCATGGCCGTGAATTGCACTGAGCGACCGCCCAACCCGATCCTCTTCATGCCCGCGTTGCCACCCGACGACTCGAAGGCGAAGCTGCCGGAGCTGTCTGTCGCGTTTCCGCCCACAAGCCCGAACGCGTTGATGGCAACGGCCTTGCTGGTGGAGCCCACGTCACTAGGCCCCAGATCCACCATCGGTTTGCCGTCGTTGCGCCACAAGAAGGCGTGGGTATCGCCGTGTGCGTTGCACGCGGTGCCGGCGACCTGGTCGAGATTGCTAAGGCCGACTGCTGTGGGCGCTGAGGTAGTGCAGGCGCCTAGATAACCCAAGGGCTTTATTTGGTACATCGCCTGCGCCAGCGCGCACTGGCAGGCCACTGTCAACGCGAGGCCGACCACGCATCGGCGAGCCTGTCCCTTTCTCGGACTCGGACTCGGATGCGGCAAGCCATCAGTTTTGATTTTGTTCACAGTCCCTCCTGAAACAGCACGGCTCCGCATCGAAAACGCGGGTATTAACGCAGACCGCTCCAACCCGAGGTGCTGTCAAGTAGGCAATTAGCCCATTTTAGCTGCCGAGACGGATCTGGTTGCCGCCGAACAAGAAGCCGGGAGCGACGACGCGACACTCCGAAAATTGGCGGAATTCCTGCCGCGTGCAGCCGACCGTTACCGTGCGCTGATCAATGCACCGCTCCAAGCCCTGGGGCGCGACGTGGGGCGAGCACAAGCTCAACTGCGCGCTTCGCTCGGTGGAAAAGTGGAGCTTTTTCCGAACGCCAATGCGACCCACCCGGAGGCCCGAATCGGGCTCGATTCCACTGCACTGTATGCAGTTAGTGGCTTGAAAAACAAGGGAAATATAATGTGGTAGCGGGGGCGCGATTTTGCATTCGAGCGGCCTTGATTTTGTTGACATTGAGATGCGATGAACGCTAACGGGCTTGTGGCCGGTTAAGTTCCCTGTCCCGTCAGTTTCACCGAACGCAGGCCGCCGCCCCCGCCGTTCACGTCCAGGAAGGCGGTCTTTGCGCCTTCCGTGGTTGGCTTGAAAATCGCCTCAAGCGTGCAGGTTCTGTACGCCGCCAACGATTTGCCGCAGTTACCGGTAAAAGAGAACTGCCCTGGATTAGTACCGCGCAGCGCGATCCCCGTAATGACCGCGGCTTTGGCGCTGGTGTTCGTCACGGTCACCGACTGCGCGGCACTCGAGGTGTTGATCGGAAGGTTGCCAAAGGCGAGCGAGCGCGGGGTGAGCGTGAGCACGGAGGTCGTTACGGTCTGGCCGGCGATTGCCACCGAGAAAGGTTGGATCCCGGCCGCGAAGGGCGAACCGGCGACCGCGCGCAAGGCCCCCGTGGAGCTGTTGATGGTGTAGGCCGAGACGGTGCCATCGTCCATAATTCGCCACGTAAGCGAACCGGCCGGAGGGGTCCACCGTCACCGAGAAAGGGCCGCTCCCGGCCGCGAAGGGCGAACCGGCGACCGCGCGCAAGGCCCCCGTGGAGCTGTTGATGGTGAAGGCCGAGACGTTGCACTCCGTCATTTGCCACGTAAGCGAACCGGCCCGAGGGGTCCACCGTCACCGAGGTAGGTGACAGCCCGGCCACGAAGGGCGAACCGGCGACCGCGCTCAAGGCCCCCGTGGAGCTGTTGATGGTGTAGGCCGAGACGTTGCCTCCAATTTAGTCGACGTAAACTCATTCGCCACGTAAGCGAACCGGCCCGAAGGGTCCACCGTCACCGAGAGAGGGTCGTCCCCGGCCGCGAAGGGCGAACCGGCGACCGCGCGCAAGGCCCCCGTGGAGCTGTTGATGGTGTAAGCCGAGACGGTGCCTACTGAACAATCATTGGCAGAGACGCAAAATTCGCCACGTAAGCGAACCGACCCGAGGGGTCCACCGTCACGGAGGGAGGGGTGATCCCGGCCGCGAAGGGCGAACCGGAGACCGCGCTCAAGGCCCCCGTGGAGCTGTTGATGTGTAGGCCGAGACGGTGTTATCTCCCGAATTCGCCACGTAAGCGAACCGGCCCGAGGGGTCCACCGTCACCGAGCCAGGGCCGTTCCCGGCCGCGAAGGGCGAACCGGCGACCGCGCGCAAGGCCCCCGTGGAGCTGTTGATGGTGTAGGCCGAGACGGTGCCTACTGAACAATCATTGCCAGAGACGCAAAAATTCGCCACGTAAGCGAACCGGCCCGAGGGGTCCACCGTCACCGAGTCAGGGTTGGTCCCGGCCGCGAAGGGCGAACCGGCGACCGCCCTCAAGGCCCCCGTGGAGCTGTTGATGGTGTAAGCCGACACGTTGCCTCGGAACAAGAGTCGCACAGATTCGCCACGTAAGCGAACTTGGGGGTCGGATTGGCGAATGCGCAGTTGGCAAACGCCAACGGGAGGCCGAGCAGTAGCGTCAGGCCTGCGCCGAGCATGATCAGTTTTCCCATGAGGTTTCGTGCTGTGTCTTCTTCATGGTCGGCATGCCCTCAAAAATGTTTTGTAATTCGGCGCGCTAACAGGCTCTGCGAGACTCAATATCGGCGCGCCCGAAATCTGGGTTCAAGATATACGCGCATTTACGGATTAACATCAAGAAATTCTCCAGCGGCCGCTTTCATCCGTAAAGCACTGTGCCGGACCATTTCGACCGCGCGAACTCGCGACCCAGAGTTAAGTCAAATCTCGCGGTGCAGTGGCTCGCAGCATTCTTCTTCTAGCGGGCGTAGAACTGCTGAGCTCGAGTATGGCTACGGCCAGTGGCGGGAAAAAAAGTGGAAATATAAAAGTGGTAGCGGGGGCGTGAGTTGGAGTTCGCGCACTATTAATTTTGTTGATGTTGAGATGCAGTAGCCGGGCGTTGCTATGCAAAAGTGTTCCCTGCACGTGGACCGCAGGCGCCCGCACTCGCGGTTCACGTTCAGGAAAATGGTCTTCGGGCCCTTCGTCGTCGTTGCGGTCGGTTACGTGCCCGTGCCCTTAAGTTTCACCGAACGCAGGCCCCCGCCCCCGCCGTTCACATTTAGCGTAGCGGACTTGACGCCCTTCACAGATGGTTTAAATGTCACCTTGATCGTGCAGGTCGCGTGGCCTGCCAGGGAGCTGCCGCAGTTATTGGTCGAAGCGAACTGCCCCGCATCGGTACCCGTCAGCGCGATGCTGGTAATGGCCACGACTTTCGGGCTCGTGTTCGTCACGGTCACCGACTTTGCGGCGCGCGTGGTGTGGATCGGCTGGTTGCCAAAGGCGAGCGACCGCGGTGACAGGGTGAGTAGAGTCCCCTGCAGGAGATACTCGCCATACAAAGCTGTTCGGCTATCTATTCCAGTGGCCTCGATATCGCCGGAATCGTTGATGAAATTGCCTACGGTTAAGGTTACGTAAGGCTTCAGAGGATCGGTGGGGTCAATCAGCTTGTTCAGATCCTGCGTTTTCGTGCCGTCATTTCTCCAAAGAAAGGCGTGCCGGAAGCACTCGCCCGCACAAAACTCGTCTGCCGCGCCAGTGACTTGGCCCGCGGAATTAATGTCATATGCTTTACTTTGCGTTCCGCCTATGGCCCCCAGATCCTTCATCGGCGTGCCGTCATTCATCCATACAAACGCGTGCGTCACTTGAACAGATCCCTTCTGGGTGAATGAATATCCCGCGACCTGCCCTGAATCATTAAGGGCAACAGCGAAGCTACTACCGCCACCCAGTGTGCCCAGGTTTTGCATCGGCGAACCGTCGTTCTTCCACAAAAACGCGTGCTCTATATGGTCACCCCGTGGAGCCGAATCACCGGCAACCTGCCCGGATGCATTGATGGCGATGGGGAACGAATAACTGCCCCCAAATGTGCCCAAATCGATCATCCGTGTGCCGTCGTTCTTCCAAATAAAGGCATGGAGAGTTGCACTACTGCCCGGAATGAATGAATCGCCAGTCACTTGGCCGGACGCATTTATGTCGACGCCAAAACTGGCGCCACCGAGGCTTCCCAGGTCTCGCATCGGCAAACCATCGTTCGCCCAGAGAAACGCATGCGCAGAGTCCGCCGTGGCGGCAGTGCCAGTAACCTGCCCAAGATCGTTCATCGCAGACGGAAGGACGGTGTCGCCACCCAAACCGTTAGGAATCTTCGTCATTGGTGTACCGTTGCCAGTCGTCAAGAAGGCAAACTCACCCGAGGTGACCTGCGCACTACCCGTTACCAATCCTTGCGAGTTGATATCCACCGTATCACTACTGGCTCCCACTTGGTGGGGGCCTAGATCTCTCATTGGGGTGCCATCGTTCGTCCACAAGAAGGCGCGAGCGTCACAGGCAGCGTTGGCCGCAACTCCGGTCACCTGGTCAGCCCCGTTGAAAGCAACGGCAATTGGCTCCACCGATATGCAGCCGCCCGGCAGAATCCCGATGGGCTTGATGCGGTACATCGCCTGCGCCAGGGCGGTCTGGCAGGCCACCGTCAGCGCGACGCCGATCACGCACCGACGGGCCATGGCCCAATGCTCCTTTCTCGGACTCGGACTCTGAAAGTCATTACATCTAATTGCGTTCACAGTCCCCCCTGAAACAGCAAGTCTCCGCATCGGAACGCGGGTACCAGCACTGCAGCCTGCGCCAATCCAAGGTGGTGTCAATACCACAATTAGCCAATTTTTGTAGAAGCACCGACGGAATTGGAAGATAAACACGCAGCGGGGGCGATTCGTAGAACATCTCCAGGGCCAGTTGAGTTGGACAGGTGCGTACGCTAACCCGCGGCGCTGCTTCATTAGGCAACGCCCGCTTTTGGTGCTAACGACCCCACACCCATCCTTCAGTCAGACGCCCCGACCACCGAAGGTAAATCAGAAATCAGGGCCGGGAATATCTAACACTTGGGTGGCCTCATCCCAATATAGTGACCGCTTATTCGGGAACCTCTCAGGGGTTAACCGCGACATATGAAGGCATGTACCGGCGATACTTGACCTGGTCGGTTCGGTTCCTGAGTATGGCTGCGGCTAGTGGCTAGAAAAAAAGCGGAATGATAAAAGTGGTAGCGGGGGCGTGAGTTGGAATTCGCACACCATTGAATTTGTTGAAGTTGAGATGCGTTGATCGGCAACCGCCCTTTGAACTGTAGCCGCCGATCGTGAGCGGGCGCCACAGAATCAGCGCTTGGCAATCTGGTGAACCTGTGGCAATCGATGCACCAGACCTGATTGCGCATTCGTCTAGCGCCCGCAGTAGCGCCTGCAGGGAACTCTACTTCACTGTGAGCACCGCATTGTCGTTGATGAACCCAGCGGTGGTCGCCGTGATCGTGGCGTTGCCGACGGCATGGCCCGTGGCCACTCCGTGGCGACCAATCGTAGCCTTGGAGGGATCACTGCTTTGCCACATCACACCCGGCGTGCCGACGACGGTGGCGGGCAAGGAGGTTGCTAAGCTCGTTCGCCGGTTCCCCAGCTGTCCATATACATTGGATCCCCAGCATCTCATCACGCCGCCGGAGAACAGTGCACAGGTGTGGAACTGCCCGGCCGTAAGCCTCGTGGGCGCATAGGTCTCGCGGACACGGACAGGCAGGTTTGAATCTTTCCGCGTGCCATTGCCCAACTGACCAAAGTAGTTGTAACCCCAGCATTGTACGGAGCCGCTGCGTAGTACAGCGCAGTAATATGTTCCACCGGCTGTGATCGCGATGGCCGTGTTGATCCCGGTCACATTCACTGGGATGCTTGAATCCGCATTGGACCCATTGCCCAACTGACCCACATCATTCGTTCCCCAGCACTGGACCGCGCCGCTGGCGAGTAATGCACAACTGGAATTATCGCCGGCCGCAATGGCCGTAGCGCTGCTTATCCCATGGACGGCGACTGGCGTATTGGAATCGGTTCGGGTGCCATCGCCCAGCTGGGCGCCGTCGTTCTCCCCCCAGCATTGCACCCCGCCGCTGGCCAGCAGGGCGCAGCTGTGCGAGCCACCCACGGACACCGCGGTTGCAGTCGTGATCCCGAACACAGGCACCGGGATCTTTGAATCCGAATTGGACCCATCGCCTAGTTGGCCATAGAAGTCTTGGCCCCAGCACCGGACCGCGCCGCTGCCCAGTAGAGCACAACCGAAGAAACTTCCAAGCTCCAGCGCGGTCGCGGTGTCGATCCCGGTTACAGACACCGGGATGCTTGAACTCGAATCGGACCCGTTACCCAAGTAGGCAGCCCCCCAGCACTTCACCGCGCCGCTGGCGAGTAATGCACAACTGAAATGATCACCCGCCGCCACCTCCGTGGCGGTGCTGACACCCTTGACCGCACGCGGGATGAGCGAATTGACGGTGTTGCCATCGCCTAGTTGCCCAGCCCAATTGCTGCCCCAGCATTCCACGCCACCGCTGATTAGCAACGCGCAGGTGTGCTCGTACCCCGCTGCGATGTTGCTGATGGCCGGTCCCAAGACGTGCTTAGACCCATCGCTGAAAGTCCCCGTCGCCTTAAAGGTTTGCGTCTGGGCGACAGCGATCGAGGCGGCCGGTGGCGTAACGGCAACGCTCTGCAATTTGGCTGTCGCCGCAATCAACTCATGGGGAAGCAGTACAGCGCACAGCACTGCGGCTGCTCGTGTGCGCAAGGTTCGTGGCCTGCGATCTAAATTGGGTAGGGAAATCATAATGACCAAGCTCCCTGTTAAACACCATGTCTGCCAGCGGATGGTCGCAGGTCAAACACTCTGGGACTTTGGCGCAGCATGCGCTGACCGCTGATCGAGTCAAGGGGGTAAATGCCTACCTTGCCCTGAACTTACAGAGCGGCAGGTTGCCAAGCGAATGGCAGAAGCAAGTTGGTGTTTTATTTGGTAGCGGGGGCTCGGCTGGCCAGTTCGATGTGCTGATTGAGGATCTACGTCTCTTTCACGCTGAGTTAGGCGTAGCCACCCGTGACCTTATTGAACGTGTCGAGCAGGAGAAAACCGAAGCACTTGAGGGTCAGGATGCCTACGAGGACCACATGCAGGATGTCTGGAAGGAGCGCTGGCGAGAGGAACGCGCCACTGAACGGAGTGTCTCAGACATGTTTGAATCTCTGCGCGGCGATAGAGACTAAAACAGTCGCCGCCATGCCCTTTTCTTGTGCAGGTCGGTTGAGGGCCATGGTGACCAACTCTTAGGCGGGTTAGGCAGCCTGGTATCGATGAACTTCTACGTCCCGGTACCCGTCAGACTGACCGACCGCAGCCCACCGCCCCCACCGTTCACGTTCAGGAAGGCCGTCTTGGCCCCTTTGGTGGTCGGCTTGAACGTCACCTTGATCGCGCAGGTCGCGTGGCCTGCCAGTGACTTGCCGCAGTTGTTGGTTTGGGCGAATTGCCCGGCGGCGGTGCCGGTCAGCGCCACGCTGGAGATGGCGGCGGCCTTTGGGCTGGTGTTCGTCACGGTCACCGTCTTGGCGGCGCTCATGGTGTGGATTGCGTGGTTGCCGAATGCGAGCGAGCGCGGGGACAGCGTGAGTACCGTCCCCTGCAGCAGGTACAAGTCGCCCAGCCCTGTACGGCTGTCGGCTCCATCGGCCACAATATTGCCAAGATCGTTGATGAATTCGCCCCCCGTCAGGGTGACGTACGGCTTCAAGGGATCGGTCGGGTCGATGAGATTGTTCAGATCTTGAATTTTAGTGCCGTCATTTCTCCAGAGGAAGGCGTGGAAGACTTGGTCGCCGGCCAGATCGGCGAAGCCCGTCGTCCTGCCCCGAAGAGTTTATGTCATTCGAAGAACTTTCGGTTCCACCAAGGTCCCGAGATCCTTCATCGGCGTCCCGTCGTTCAACCACACGAACGCGTGCACATTTATTGCTCCGGGCTTGTGTGTGTATGAACTCCCCGCAGCTTGTCCTGAATCATTGAGGGCATTAATCCCGACATACAGGCCGCCCAACGTGCCCAGATCCTGTATCGGCGTACCGTCATTCCTCCACAAGAAGGCGTGCGTTCCGCCGCGGGGGGTGTCCGAAACTCCCGCGACCTGACCGGAGGCGTTTATGAATAAGGCGTTGCTGGATGTGCCACCGAGAGTACCCAAGTCAAGCTTTGGCGATCCATCATTCTTCCAGACAAACGCATGATGCGCTACGTCGCCCGCAAGACTCGCATTGCCGGCGACCTGACCGGACACGTTAATGGCCTCGCCGTAGCTGGAAGTACCGCCGAAAGTACCCAGATCGAGCATCGGGGAACCATCGTTCTTCCACATGAAGGCGTGGTAGACGCTGTCGCCGGCCGTGAGCGCACCTCCCGCCAACTGCCCTAGGTCGTTTATAGCGTAAGGATAAATTACGCTGCCACCCAAACCATTCAGGATTCTCGTCATTGGCGTGCCATCGCCAGAGGACACAAAGGCAAAGTAACCACTACTGTCATGCGCGTCGCCGGTGACCAGCCCAGACGCGCTAATGGCAAGGCCATCGCTTTGCGATCCGACTTCTGGCGGTCCGAGGTCCACCATCGGACTACCGTCGTTCTTCCACAAAAACGCGTGAAAGTCTCCATGCGCATTGCACGTAGCGCCTGTCACCTTGTTCATTCCATTGAAGCCACTCCAACTAGGAAGCGATTTGCAACCGCCCGGCAGGTAGCCCAAAGACTTGATGCGATACATCGCCTGCGCCAGCGTGGACTGACAGACGACGGCCAGCGAAAGGCCGATCAGGCACTGGCGCACCGATGACCACCGCCACCTCCACCCCTCGTCACTGCGACCGTCGTTAGCAATTAATTCGTTCACGATTCACCTCACGTGCGCACAGTGGCCCTAACCGTGCTGGTGGTCACTCTTATTCGACGTCGGACAGCGGGCGCTAGCGGCGCAGCTTGCTCCGACTCAAGAAAGTGTCAAGGTTCCACGACTACCACCAGATTTTTTTTGGGGCCGCACTGACGATGTGGGAGGATAAAACGCCTCCCCCCCCCCCCCGACCCAACCGAATTTGGAGGTCTGGACCACTGCCCGCGTCGACCGTTGAGTTAGGCGACCGTGTGCCGTCGCTGCAGCCCCAGCTGGAGCACCACGCCGCTGGAATGCACGTGGCCCGTCTCTGCCCTGATGCACATCTGGACCGATTAGATTTGAGGAGTGGCGTTCCAGCCCCGTACGAGCGCGCCTGAATCCAACTCAGTGCTACCCCGCTGCTACCCCAACAGTAAATGCGGAGGCCGGAGTTGCTCGTAACTAACTGATTAGATTGGTAGCGGGGGCGTGATTTGTATTTCCCACATTACTGATTTTGTTGACATTGAGATGCGGTAGCGGGAGTCGCTGCCCGGCAACGATATTTCACAGGGCAGGAAGGCTTACGGACCGCAAGCCCCTCGCCCCGCCGAAAATGTTCACGTCCAGGAAAACGGACGTGGTTGCAATCGGTTACGTGCCCGTGCCTGTGAGCTTGACCGAGCGCAGGCCCCCGCCTCCGCCGTTCACGTCCAGATAGGCAGTCTTTGCGCCCTTCGTGGTCGGCCTGAAGGTTGCCTCAAGAGTGCAGGTTCTGTAGGCCGCCAAAGACTTGCCGCAATTGTCGGTAAAGGAGAACTGCCCCGGAGCCGTACCTCTCAGCGCGATGCCTGTAATGGCCACGGGGTTAGCGCTGGTGTTCGTCACGGTCACTGACTGCGCGGCACTCGAGGTGTTGATCGGAAGATTGCCAAAGGCGAGCGAGCGCGGGGACAGTGTGAGCGCCGAGGCCATTACGGCCTCGCCCGCGATCGCCACTGATTGGGGGGAGTTCCCGGCCGCGAAGGGCGAACCGGCGACTGCGTGCATAGCACCGCATTTCGTTGATGTTGAAATGCGTTGAGGCGACGCGGTAGGCTGTATCCGGAGCGAACGACAGTTTGTCCAGATTTGCAACATAGCGTCTGCTTATGGTGTTTCGACAGAGGATGTGCCTGCGAGCGCTTACAGCGGTCGTGGCTGCAACCGCAGCCGTGCCGGCGTTCGCGGCTACAGGCTTTTATGTAGGCGCGACGGCCGGGGAGTCGCTCTTTCAAAAGAACACGGGTGACTTCGATGCGGCCATCATCGAAGGTGACAACTTCGAAACAGCCGCGATTGGGGACCCGGCCTCCACCCAGATTACCTCATCGTCGCTGGATAAGACGCATTTTGCCTTTGGCGCCTTGGTCGGGTACCGAGTCACGCCGGAGTTTGCGATCGAGGCCGGTTATACCGATTTAGGCAAGCTCACCTACAAATCGAGCGGCCAGCTCCAATACCCCCTTTTTTACGAGACCGTAACCGCGGATGTCCAGACCAGCGCGAAAGGTCCGACACTTGCTGCACTCGGTATTCTGCCGATCGCTGCCGATTGGGAAATCTTTGGCAGGGCGGGACTCTTCTTCTCGGAAGTGGTGGTTGATGCGTTCGTCACCCCGATACACGTGGGCCCCGGGTTCAATTTCCAGGCCATCTCCCCGGCGTCAGCTAATTCGGTCGATCTGCTGTTTAGCGCTGGCGCGGCCTGGCACGTGGTTGACCACTGGACGCTCCGCGCGGAATACACGCGTTTTGTCAACGTTGGTGACAAAGACAAGACCGGCGAGATTAACGTCGATCTTGTCAATGTCGGTGTGACGTACTCGTTCAAGTAGGTGAGCGTATTAGACGCCGAGCTCACCCTCACTTGCAGCCGCGGCCCCTGGCCACGTACGCAGCCGACAACTGCTCACCGACAACTCCAAAGTATTGAGCTGTTGCAGTGGACAGCCCGAGGCCGCCATTAAACCTCTCTGCACGCCGCCGCTCGCTCCGCGGCTTGATCGAGAGGTCTTGTTACCGGCTGCGGCCAGTGCTGCAAACTGTAGAAAACTTGGTAGCGGGGGTAGGATTTGAACCTACGACCTTCGGGTTATGAGCCCGACGAGCTGCCAGACTGCTCCACCCCGCACCTGAAGGGCCGCGCATTCTACACCAACTCCGGAGAATGAAAAGCCGGCGCAACGGCCCATTGGCCCGTCCCGGCCGCGCAACGTGTACTAGCCAGCCCCGCCCTACTTTGCGCTAGCCGATCAGATTGGTACACAGCGCCAATAGGGCATTGGGCAGGATGCCCAAGGCGAGTACGGCCAGGGCGTTAAGTGCAAGTGCGACCCGGGCCATCGTTTGACGTGGGATGGGTGCCTGGGGCCTCCCGGCGTCGAAATACATGAACCAGATGACGCGCAGGTAATAGTAGGCGCCTATGACCGAGGCCAATACGGCGAGGGTGGCAAGCCAGATATGGTGCGTGTGCAGCAGCGACTGAATGATCCACAGTTTCGCCCAGAAGCCTGCAAACGGCGGAATTCCAGCGGTCGAAAACATCAGCGCCAACATCAGCAACGCCAGCATCGGGTCGCGTGCACCCAAACCCCTGTAGTCGTCCAGCGCCTCGGCTTCCCCATCGCTCCGTGCGGCCAGCAGGACGACGGCAAAGGATCCGAGGGTCGTCAGGACGTAAATCAACGTATATGCCAACGCCGCCCGATAGCCACCGCTGTTGGCTGAGATAAAGCCCAGCAGTATGAAACCGACGTTGGCAATGGCCGAATACGCGAGCATGCGGCGGATGCTTGTTTGCGCTATGGCGATCAAGTTGCCGGCCACGAGCGACAGCACGGCCAGGGCCGTCAGGATCTGCACCCATAGGGCGGGATCCGCCCCCAGACCGTAGGTCAGGAGCCGCATCACCAGCGCAAACGAAGCAAGCTTGGGCGCCGTGGAGATCAGCAGTACCACGCTCGCCGGGGCGCCGTGATAGACATCGGGCACCCACATGTGGAACGGCACCGCACCAAATTTGAACGCCACGGCCACCACGATAAAGGTCACGGCAATTACGAATCCCGCGCCGTGTGCGGCGTTGACAGTGGCAATCTTGTCGAGGTTTAGGCTACCGGTCAGCCCGTAGAGCATCGACATGCCATACAGCAATGCCCCCGACGCAATAGCGCCCAGCACAAAGTATTTTATGGCCGCCTCGGCAGCCACGCCCGAGTCGCGATCGAAGGCCACCAGGGCATAGAGCGACAGCGACAGCAGTTCCAGTCCCAGATACACGGTAAGCAGGCTGTTGGCGGACACCAGCACGCAGATGCCCAGCAACGCGGTCAGGGCGAGGACTTGATATTCACCGCCGGATATTCCTCGGCGGTCCAGATACGCCTGCGAATAAAACAGCGCCAGGCCGACGGTGAAGAATGCCGCCAGCTTGAGGAACATTCCAAGGTGATCGGCGACATACAGGCCGTCAAACAGCTCGGTGCGCACCGGCACAGCGCCCAGGCTGACGGTCAGCCAGGCGCATACCGCCAAGAGCACCAGAGTCAGGGCCGGAGTGAGCTGCCGTCGCCAGGAACCCGCGAATACGTCGACCAGCAGCACGACGCAGATCGAAAGGCCCAGGGAGATCTCGGCAATCGCGGGACGCAGCGCGGAAAAGGTCATGGCGGTCTCGTTCATACCTAGCCCGCCGGTATCTTGCTGATGGAGAGTTGCTGCAGCAAATGCTGCGCTGAGGCTTCCATGGTCCGCACCAACGGCGCCGGCCAGAGCCCTAGCAGCAGTACCGTCACGGCCAGCGCGCCGAGTGCCAGGAACTCGCGGCCGTTCAAGTCCTGCATCGCTTTGACCCGCTCGTTGGCCACTGGCCCGAAGATCACCCGCTTGACCAGCCAGAGCGTGTAGGACGCGCCCAACACCAGGATCGTGGCCGCCAGGAAGGCATACCAGAAATTCGCCCTGTAGGCCGCGAGAATCACCAGGAACTCCCCGACGAACCCGGAAGTGCCGGGGAGCCCGCAGTTGGCGAGTGCGAACAACACCATGAAGGCGCCGAACTTGGGCATGACGTTGATGACGCCTCCGTAGGCGCTGATTTCGCGACTGTGCAGGCGGTCATACATGACTCCAATGCACAGAAACAGCGCCCCGGAGATGAGGCCGTGCGAGATCATCTGCACCATTGCACCATCGAGCCCATTGATCGCGCCGCTGAGCGCACCGGTTGCGCCTTGAATGTCGAAGGCCAGAAAGGCGCCGAGCGTGACGAAGCCCATGTGGGCCACCGAAGAGTAGGCAATGAGCTTCTTCATATCGGTCTGCATCAGCGCCACGAAACCGATATAGACAATGGCAATCAGTGACAGGCCAATAACCAGCCAGTCGAGCTCGCGGCTGGCATCAGGTGTAATCGGCAGGCTAAAGCGCAGCAGGCCGTAGCCACCCATCTTCAGCATGATGGCCGCCAGTATGACCGAACCGCCGGTGGGTGCTTCCACGTGCGCATCCGGCAGCCAGGTATGGACCGGCCACATCGGTACCTTGACGGCGAACGCCACTAGAAAGGCCAGAAAGATCCAGCGCTGCTCCGATAATCCGAGCGGCAGGGACTGGAAACCTGCAATGGCGTAATCGCCCGACTGCAGGTAGAGGTAGACCAGCGCGACCAACATCAACACCGATCCCAAAAAGGTGTACAGAAAGAATTTCAGGGTCGCGTACACGCGCCGCGGGCCGCCCCAGATCCCGATGATCAGAAACATCGGGATCAACATGGCTTCCCAGAAAAAGTAGAACAGCAGCGCATCCATGGCGCAGAACACGCCAATCATCAAGCCCTCGAGTATCAGAAAGGTGGCGTAATACTGAGCGGCGCGCTTTTCAATGACGCTCCATCCGGCAATCACGACCGGCACCGTCATGAACGCCGTTAACACAATCAGCGGTAGGGAAATACCGTCGATGCCGAGGTAATACTGGGCGTGCAGCTGCCGGATCCAGGCGAAACGCTCCACGCACTGAAAGGCCGCTGTGCTGTTGTCAAAGCCGTGCCATAAGGGCAGGCACAGCAGCAAGGTGGCGAGTGATACCGCCAGCGCCAGCCAGCGCGCCTGCCGGGCGCGCGCATCGCCAAGCGCGAGCACCAGCAGTCCGCCACCGACGGGCAGCCAGATCAGCCAAGAGAGAATGTGCGTGCCGTGCATGCCGATGTGGTGCCTCTAGACCCGAACCAGGAACCAGCCCAACAGCAGCACCAGTCCGACGATCATCCAGAATGCATAGGAATATAGAAATCCGCTTTGGATCAGGCGCGCGCGCCCGGCAAACCAGGCCACGGCGCTCGCCGAGCCATTGACCACCGTATTGTCGATGACGGCCTGATCACCCCCGCGCCAGAGCGCAAGACCCAGGCCCCGGCCGGCACGTGCCAGTACGTTTTCGTTGAACCAGTCGAAATAGTATTTGTTGACCAGCAGGCGGTAGAGCCATGCCGCGCGGCGCTGGATCAGGTCGGCCTGCTCCGGGCGGCGCAGCACGAAGTACCAGGCGCAGAGCACGCCGGCCACGGTGAGCCACACCGGCAGCGTCGTCACCGAGTGCAGGGCAAATGCCGTGGGCCCTTGGAATTCCCGGCCGACCTCGGCGACCACATTGTTGGCATCCAACACCTGGATAGAGCCGCCGAAAAACCCACCGAAGAGTTCGGGCACCACGGTGAGAAATCCGATCAGAAACGAGGGGATGGCGAGTGCTATCAGTGGCCCCTTCATGCTCCAGCCGACGTCGTGAAAGGTCTCTTCCGCATGGTGGTCGAGGCGCGAGGGGCCATGGAAGGTCATGAACATCAGCCGGAAGGTGTAAAAGGCGGTCACAAACACGCCGGCAATCACGCAGAAGTAGGCATATCCAGCGCCGGCCCGGTGCGAGTCATGCACCGCTTCGATCAGCGTGTCCTTGGAATAAAACCCGGAAAAGAACGGCGTGCCAATGAGCGCCAGCGCACCGATCAGGCAGGTCCAGTAGGTGACCGGCATGCGCCGTCGCAAGCCGCCCATCTTGCGCATGTCCTGCTCATGATGCATGGCGATGATCACGGCACCTGCCGCCAGGAACAGCAAGGCCTTGAAGAAGGCGTGAGTCATCAAGTGGAAGATGGCGACGCTGTAGGCCGAGACACCGAGCGCCACGGTCATGTAGCCCAGCTGTGAGAGCGTCGAATAGGCCACGACCCGCTTGATATCGTTGTTGACGATGCCCAGGAATCCCATGAACAAGGCCGTGGTCGCGCCGATGACCATGACGAAGGACAACGCGGTCTCGGAGTGTTCGAACAGCGGCGACATGCGCGCGACCATGAATATGCCTGCGGTCACCATGGTGGCAGCGTGGATCAGGGCGGAAATCGGGGTGGGGCCTTCCATCGAATCGGGCAACCACACGTGCAGCGGGACCTGCGCCGACTTGCCCATCGCCCCTATGAACAGGCAAATGCAGATTGCGGTCAGCGCCGGCCATCCGGCGGTGCCAGGCACGTGCAGGGTGTGCGCTGCGATCTGCGGCGCCTGGATGAAGGCGGTCTGGTAGTCGAGCGAGCCGGTGTAATACAGCACCCCGGCGATGCCGAGCAGGAAACCGAAATCGCCCACCCGGTTGACGAGGAACGCCTTAAGGCTGGCGAACACGGCGCTCGGCCGCGTGTACCAGAAGCCGATCAGCAGGTAAGACACCACGCCCACCGCTTCCCAGCCAAAAAAGAGCTGCAGGAAGTTGTTGGCCATCACCAGCATCAGCATCGCAAAAGTAAACAGCGAAATGTACGCAAAGAACCGCTGGTAGCCCTCATCCTCGTGCATGTAGCCGATCGTGTAGACGTGCACACACAGCGATACGAAGGTGACCACCGCCATCATCAGAGCCGACAACCGGTCGATCAGGAAACCGATGCGCATGGTGACCTCATCGCTCACCAGCCAGGTGTACACGGTTCCGTCAAAGCCGGGAGAGCCGTGCAGCAGCGCATACAGCACCTGCAGTGATAACGCGCAGGACACCGCGACCGCGGTAATGGTCACGGCCGCCGCGGCCGCACGACCGATCAGCCGTCCGCCCAGCCCGGCAATGACGGCCGCCGCCAGAGGCAGCACGGGGATAGCAATCAGCAGGTGTGAATTCACGATCAGCCGCGCAAGGTATCGAGATCTTCGACATTGATGCTGCGGCGTTCGCGGAACAGCACCACCAGAATGGCCAGGCCGATGGCGGATTCCGCAGCGGCGACCGTCAAGATGAAGAACACGAACACCTGGCCGTCGAGCTGGCCGAGGAAGCGCGAGAATGCAATGAAGTTGAAATTCGCCGAGAGCAGCAGCAGTTCAATGCACATCAGCAACAGCAGCACGTTCTTGCGGTTGATGAAGATTCCGGCCACCGACAGCGCGAACAGCACGGCCGACAGCGTCAGCATGTGACCCAGCGTAATCATGACGGCGTTTCCCCAGGCTTGATCTTGACCAGGCGCAGCCGGTCGGCGGCCCGCACTGCGACCTGCGCGCGTACGTCCTGCACCTTCAGCCCGCGGCGCGGTCGCAGCGTCAGGGAGATCGCGGCGATGATGGCCACCAGCAGCAGCAACGCCGCGATCTCGATCGCGTAGGCGTAACGGGTAAATAGCGCGGTACCGAGTTCGGTCGCGTTGCTGTAGCCGGCCGGCAAGGGCACCGCGCCACGCGTCACGTCCAGCCCGAGACGCCGTTGCACGATGACCCCGACAATCTCGGCGATGACCGTGGCGGTCACGATCCAGCCCAGCCAGGCGTAGCGGGTATACCCGCTCTTGAGTTCCTCGACCTTGATGTCGAGCATCATGACGACGAACAGAAACAGCACCATGACCGCGCCGACATACACCAGAACCAGCACGATGGCCAGGAATTCGGCCTCGATCAGCAGCCACAATACCGCGCTGGTAAAGAAGCACAGCACCAGGCTGAGGGCGGCATGCACTGGATTGCGCGTGGTGATGACGCCGACGCCGGCCGCGACCAGAATGGTGGCGAAACTGTAGAACAAGACCGTAACCAGCATGTGCCTCCCCTCCCCCTCGGGCGCCTAGCGATAGCGCGCGTCGGCCGCCTTGTCGGCGTTGATCATGGCTTCATACCGCTCGCCCACCGCGAGGAGCTTGTCTTTGGTCATGATGTTTTCGCCCCGGTGCTCCATGTGATACTCATGGATCCGGGTCTCGACGATGGCATCCACCGGGCACGCCTCCTCGCAGAATCCACAGTAAATGCATTTGAACAGATCAATGTCATAGCGCGTCGTGCGCCGCGTGCCGTCGGCGGCAACGTCGGAGTCGATGGTGATGGCGAGCGCGGGGCAAACCGCCTCGCACAGCTTGCAGGCAATGCAGCGTTCTTCGCCGTTGGGGTAGCGGCGCAAGGCATGCAGGCCGCGGAAGCGCACCGATTGCGGGGTCTTCTCCTCCGGATAATTGATGGTGACCTTGCGACGGAACAGCGAGCGCAGCGTCACCGACAGGCCCTTGAGCAGTTCCCAGAGCGTAAAGGTCTTGACCGTGCTAAACATCGCCATACCGTGACCCTCAGGCGCGCCAGGGACCGACGCGATACCAGGCCAGCACGCCCTCGATCCCAATCCACAGGATGGTGATCGGAATCAAGACCTTCCAGCCCAGGCGCATGATCTGATCGTAGCGATAGCGCGGGAAGGTGGCGCGCAGCCACAGGAAGACGCACAGCAGCAGAAAGATCTTGAATACCAGCCAATGCGTGCCATCCCCCAACAGGGCACCGAGCAACGGTACGTTGCGGATCGGGCTGCCGACAGGCAGATAGCCATCGAACGGGCTCAACCAGCCCCCAAAGAAGAACACCGACGTCAGGGCCGCCACCAGGATCATGTTGGCGTACTCGGCCAGGAAGAACAGCGCAAAGCCAATCCCGGAATATTCGACGTGGAAGCCGGCGACGATCTCCGATTCGCCTTCGGCCACGTCAAAGGGCGCACGGTTGGTTTCGGCGACACCCGAGATGAAATACACCATGCACAGCGGGAACAGCCAGAACCAGTTCCAGGTCAGCGGACCACCGTGCTGACGGGCGACGATGGTCCCCAGATTCAATGATCCTGCCGCCATCAGGACCCCTACCAGCGCAAAGCCCATCGCGATCTCGTAGGCCACGATCTGCGCGGCCGAGCGCATGGCGCCCAGGAACGCGTACTTGGAATTCGACGCCCAGCCGGCGAGGATCACTCCGTAGATTCCCACCGAGGTCAGTGACAGGACATAGAGGAGCCCGGCATCGACATTGGCGATGGCAAAACGCGGCGCGATCGGAATCACCGCCCAGGCGGCAAAGGCAGGAATCAAGGTGATTGCGGGCGCCAGCCGAAACAGTATCTTGTTGGAGCGCTCGGGTGTGACAATTTCCTTGATCAGCAGCTTGACGACGTCGGCGAAGGGCTGCCCGATGTATTCGGTGTGCGGTATCCCAAACAGGCGCACTCGATTGGGGCCGCGTCGCATCTGCATCCAGCCGATCAGCTTGCGCTCCCACAACGTCAGGTAGGCGACGCTGATGATCAGCACCACCGTCAATGCCAGTATGAACGCGGTCGAATGCGCAAATGCCGGCAGGGACAGCCACCGGTCCGCAATCCAGTGGGTGGCGCCGGTCACGGCCGGAACTCCAGGGCCGGCTCGCGGCCCAGGCGGGTCAACTGCAGCGCGGTGGCGCGGCGCAGCACCGGGTCCAGCTGATACATGGGCACGTCGCGCAGTATCTCGACCTGCGCGGATGGCGGCGCCGTAAATTCTCCCGAATAGCTGCGCGCCGGCGCCTGGTCCGCCGCTGTCCGCAACTCTTCGCGCACCTGTTCCGAGGTCTGATAGTCAAAATTGGGTAGATCAAGGAGATTGCCCAGTACCCGAAGGATCTTCCACGCCGGCCGCGCCGCGCCCGGCGCTCGGGCGGCTCCTGCAAAGCTTTGCCAGCGACCCTCGAGATTCACATAGGTGCCCGAAGTCTCGGCGAAGGCCGCCGCTGGCAGCAGAACTTGCGCAACCTCCTGCATGGCCGGCGAGGCGAAGGCGGTCACCGCCACCACGAAGTCGGAGTTTTCCAGCGTCATCAGCGCCTGCGGCGGCGCGCCGTCGGCCCAGGGTTCGGTGCCCACCAGCAGGTAGGCACGCAGTGGCCGTTCCAGCATGTCGCGCGCGTTCAGGCCGCTGGCGGACCGTGACTGTCCGGCCGGACGGCGATGGGGGACGCAGCCGGCCAGATAGGCGCCCGCGCCGTTGGCGCCCTCCAGCAATTCACCCAGAGTGGCGCCCGTGACCTGCGCCAGCTCGCGCGCCAGAGCGCGCAATTCCGCATAGGCCGAGTGACGCTGGGCTAGCGCACCCAGCCAGATTGCGCGACGACCCGAGGCCAGTGAACTGGCCACGGCGCGCTGAGCGTCATTGACCGCTACATTGGCAAGGAGCGGCGCGAGCCCGCCGGAAGGGGCCGCTCCGGCCCCATCGAGTGCAGCCCGCAACACTCCGGCCAGCTGCGAGACCATTTGCGAGGGCGGCACGGTCAGCGACTGAGCCACCGGAAACAGGTATTTGAAGTCCGCCGGCTGCAGCAGGCTGACGCGCGCGCCCCGCCCTGCGGCCTTGCGCACGCGGTGTGCCAGCATCGGGATCTCGGCGCGCAAATTGGCGCCGATAATGAACAGCGCCTCGAGCGCGTCCACCTCCGCCAGCGCCATCCCCAGTCCCGGTGCGCCCCGATCGCTGTTCTGATCGCGGAAGTCGCGCTGGCGCAAGCGGTGATCGATATTGGCGGACCCCAGCCCTTCGGCCACACGGCCGAGCAGGTACAGTTCCTCGAGCGTGCTCGACGGGTGCGCCAGGAACCCGAGCTCCCGGGGGCTGCCGGCTGATGCCGCGCTCTGCAGGCCCTTGGCGGCCGCACTGAGCGCCGTATCCCAGTCGGTGTCCAGCCAGCTGCCGTTGCTGGCGCGGATGCGTGGTGTCGTCAGGCGATCGGCGGCTTCGAGGCCCTGATAGCTGTAGCGGTCACGATCGGCAATCCAGGTCTCATTAATTTCTTCGCACGGTTGCGGCACCACCCGCATCAGCCGGCCGCGCAACACGTGCCCGTAGAGTCGGCTGCCAAACCCGTCGTGGGGTGAAACCAACGGATGCTGGGTCATCTCCCAGGCGCGCGCCTGGAAGCGGAACGGTTTGCTGTTCAGGGCGCCCACCGGACACAGATCGATGATGTTGCCCGACAGCTCGTGATCGACGCTGTGTTCGATGTAGGTTCCGATCTGCATGTTCTCGCCGCGGCCGGTGGTGCCCAGTTCCTGGATGCCCGCGATGTCCTGCCCAAAACGTACGCAGCGGGTGCAGTGAATGCACCGGGTCATGTCCGTGGAGACCAGGGGCCCAAGGCTCAGGTCCTTCACCACGCGCTTGCGCTCGTGGTAGCGCGAAATGTCGCGTCCATAGCCCACGGCCAGATCCTGCAGCTCGCACTCGCCGCCCTGATCGCAGATCGGGCAATCCAGCGGGTGGTTGATGAGCAGAAATTCCATCGTCGCCTTCTGCGCCGCGATCGCCTTGGGCGAGCGCGTGTAGATCTTCATGCCTTCGGCGACCGGTGTGGCACAGGCCGGGAGCGGTTTCGGCGCCTTCTCGACCTCGACCAGGCACATGCGGCAGTTGGCCGCAATCGCGAGCTTCTCGTGATAGCAGAAGCGCGGAATGTAGGCGCCGTGCGTGTCGGTCACGCGGATAATCATCTCGCCCTTGGGCGCCTTGACCGGCACGCCGTTTACTTCGACGTTGACGAACTCAGTGCTCACGCGGCCGCCTTCGAATCCGGGGCGACGATGCTGCGCCCGCCGTGATCGACCATGAACTCGAACTCGTGACGGTAGTGCTTCAGGAAGCTCTGCACCGGCCACGCGGCCGCATCGCCGAGCGCGCAAATCGTGTGGCCTTCGATGCGATTGGCCACATCCAGCAGCAGTCCCAGATGCTCGCGTGTACCTTGCCCGTCGATTATCCGCCTGAGGGTCCGCGTGAGCCAACCCGTGCCCTCGCGGCAAGGCGTGCACTGGCCGCAGGACTCCGACATGTAAAAGCGCGACAGTCGCTCCAGCATGCGCACCATGCAGGTGCTCTCATCCATGACGATTACCGCCGCCGATCCCACGCTCGAGCCGACGGCTTTGAGCGAGTCGTAATCCATGTTGACCTTCATCATGGTCTCGCCGGGCACCACCGGCACCGAGGATCCGCCCGGGATCACGGCCTTGAGGCCCCGGCCCTTCCAGATGCCGCCGGCCAGCGCCAGCAGATCGGCAAACGGGATCCCCAAGGGCACCTCGAAATTTCCCGGACGTTCCACGTGGCCGGAGACCGAAAATATGTTGGTGCCGCCCGAATTCTGTGGCCCCAGCGCGGCGAACCATTGCGCGCCCTTGCGCATGATCGTAGGGACCGAGGCGATGCTCTGACAGTTGTTGATCGTGGTCGGCGCCCCGTAGAGACCGAAGGCGGCCGGAAACGGCGGCTTGAAGCGCGGCTTGCCCTGCTTGCCTTCGAGGGAATCGAGCAGCGCCGTCTCCTCGCCGCAGATATAGGCACCCGGCGCCCACAAAGGTGTGCAGATCAAAATCAACGCCGGAGCCCTGGATGTTCTTGCCCAGGAGGCCCGCGGCGTAGGCCTCGCGCAGCGCTTCCTCGAACCTCGGCACCGGCTCGCCCAGGAACTCGCCGCGGATGTAGTTGTAGCCGACGGTCGCGTTCATGGCATAGCCCCCGATGGCCATGCCCTCGATCAGCGCATGCGGGTTGTAGCGCAGAATGTCGCGATCGTGGCAGGTGCCGGGCTCGCTCTCGTCGGAATTGCAGACCAGGTATTTCTGCATCGGCGCCGCGCGCGGCATGAAGCTCCATTTGACCCCCATCGGAAACGCGGCCCCGCCGCGGCCGCGCAGGCCTGAAGCCTTGACGGCATCGATGATCTGTTCGCGCGGTGTGTGCTCAGCCAGGATCTTTTTCCAGGCCTCGTAGCCGCCGATGCGCTGGTAGACCTCGAGCGTCCACGAGCGCTCGTATTTGAGCGGCTCGAAGCACACCAGATTCATTTTATCTTCCCATGCACCCATGCGCGCCCGGTCCTCAGCGAAGCTCATCGAGAATGCGATCGACCTGATCGGCCGTGAGGTTCTCGTGGTAGACGTGATCGACCATCATCATGGGGGCCCCGGTGCACGCCGCCAGGCATTCCTCCTCCTGCTTCAGGAAAATGCGCCCGTCGGCGGTGCTCTCCCCCAGACGGATCCCCAGGCGCCGCTCCACGTGTGCCACCAGCTCTTCGGCGCCGCGCAACATGCACGAGACGTTGGTGCAGATGCTCACATGGTGTCGGCCGCAAGGACGGGTCTCGAACATCGAGTAGAAGCTCGCGACCTCGTACACCTGGATCGGCGGCAACTGCAGGTAGGCGGCAACCGCATCCATTAACGGGGTCGTCAGGTGGCCGTGGTTCTGCTCCTGCGCCGCGCGCAGTGCCGAGAGCACGGCCGAGCGCTGCCGTCCGGGCGGGAAGCGCGCTACCCAGCGATCAATCTCCTCGCGCGTGTGCGCGGCAAGCGCAGCTACGGTTTCGGCGTCGGCACTCATCGGTCGATCTCTCCGAACACGATGTCCTGCGTGCCGATCACGGCCACCACGTCGGCGAGCATGTGCCCGCGCACCATTTCACTGAGCGCGGCCAGGTGGGAAAACCCGGGGGCACGGCACTTGAGCCGATACGGCTTGTTGGCGCCGTCCGAGACCAGGTAGATGCCAAATTCGCCCTTCGGTGCTTCGACGGCCGCGTAGCTCTCGCCTTCGGGCACGCAGTAGCCCTCGGTCATGAACTTGAAATGGTGAATCAGCGATTCCATGTCGTCCTTCATTTCCTCGCGGCTCGGCGCGCGCACCTTGCGATCGTCGATCATGGTGGGTCCAGGATGCGCACGCAGCCACTCCACGCATTGCTGCACAATGCGATTGGACTGGCGCATTTCAGCCACGCGCACCAGATAGCGGTCGTAGCAGTCGCCGTTGCGTCCCAGCGGAATGTCGAAATCCATGCTCTCGTACACTTCGTAGGGCTGGTGCTTGCGCAGGTCCCAGGCCACGCCGGAGCCGCGCAGCATCGGTCCGGTAAAGCCGAGCTGTATGGCGCGCTCGGGCGGCACGACACCGATGTTGACGGTGCGCTGCTTCCAGATGCGGTTGTCAGTCAGCAGCGTCTCGTATTCATCGACGCAGGCGGGAAAGCGCCGGGTAAAGTCGGCGATAAAATCCAGCAGCGAGCCGGCGCGCGCCTTATTCAGGCGCTCGGCGTCGGCCTGCGAGCGCCAGCGGGAGGCCTGATATCGAGGCATGGCGGCGGGCAAGTCGCGGTGCACTCCGCCCGGCCGGTAGTAGGTGGCATGCATGCGGGTGCCGGACACCGCCTCGTAGCAGTCCATCAGATCTTCGCGCTCGCGAAAACAAAACAGGAACACGGTCATGGCGCCGATGTCCAGGCCGTGCGCGCCCAGCCACATCAGGTGATTCAGGATGCGCGTGATCTCGTCGAACATGACACGGATGTACTGGGCGCGCAGCGGCGGTCGCACGCCCAGCAGTTTCTCGATCGCCAGCACGTAGGCGTGTTCGTTGCACATCATCGACACGTAATCGAGCCGGTCCATGTAGCCAATCGACTGGTTGAACGGCTTCGATTCGGCGAGTTTCTCGGTGGCCCGGTGCAACAGGCCGATATGCGGGTCGGCCTTCTGTATCACCTCGCCGTCCATCTCCAGCACCAGACGCAACACGCCGTGCGCGGCCGGGTGCTGCGGACCGAAATTCATGGTGAGGTTGCGGATCTCAGCCACCGGCGGCCCCCGGGGTCTTGGGCGCGGGAGCGGCGACCAGGGCGGGCTCGTAGCGATTGTCGTGACGAATCACGCGCGGCACCAAGGTGCGGTTCTCGATGGTCACCGGCTCGTACACGACGCGCTTGAGTTCCGAGTCGTAGCGCACTTCGACATTGCCGATCAGCGGAAAGTCCTTGCGAAACGGATGGCCGATAAACCCATAGTCGGTGAGCAAACGGCGCAGGTCGGGGTGACCGCGAAACAATATGCCGTACAGATCAAAGGCCTCGCGCTCGAACCAGTTGGCGCTGGCCCACACTTCGGTGAGCGAGTCGACGCTCGGCTCCTCCTCGCCTTCGCACCAGACCCGCAGCCGCAAGCGCCGATTGCGTGTCAGCGACAGCAGTTGGTAGGCCACCGCAAAGCGGCGCCCACCGCGCAGCGTATGGCCGGCTGTCGTGTTGACGCCGCGGCTAAAGCCGCTCGCGGTCGCCTGCTCGGTCTGCCACTCACTGCGGCCGTAGTCGAGGTAGTCCACGCCCGCTACGTCGATGAGCATCGCAAACTGCAGCTCAGGCGCATCGCGCAGCAACTTCGCCACCGGCAGCAGATCCGCGCCGGCGACTTCCGCGCCGAGCTCGCCGTCGGCCGGCTGGTGCAGCGCCAGACGTTCGCCGCATACCGCGCGCAGATCGGCCGCCAGAGTGTCGTTGGCGGAACTCAAGTCGCGGCGCCGTGGTGGCGGTCAATCTTGCGCTGCAGCTGGATGATGCCGTACAGCAGAGCCTCGGCGGTCGGTGGACAGCCGGGAACGTACACATCGACCGGCACGATGCGATCGCAGCCACGCACCACCGCGTAGGAGTAGTGGTAGTAGCCACCGCCATTGGCGCAGGACCCCATGGAGATCACCCAGCGCGGCTCGGGCATCTGGTCGTAGACCCTACGCAGCGCGGGCGCCATCTTGTTGACCAGCGTGCCGGCGACGATCATCACGTCGGATTGGCGCGGGCTGGGCCTGAACACGACGCCAAAGCGATCGAGGTCGTAGCGCGAAGCGCCGGCGTGCATCATTTCCACCGCGCAACAGGCCAGGCCAAAGGTCATTGGCCACAGCGATCCGGTGCGCGCCCAGCTCACCAGGCTGTCGAGTTGCGTGGTCAGAAAGCCCCGCTGCGCAAACCCCGCGGCGTCCATGCCCGCGTCCGGCGCGGCCTGCGCTTCGGCGCCTAGTCCCATTCCAGGGCCCCTTTCTTCCATTCGTAGATGAAGCCCACCACCAGGATCCCCAGGAAGATTCCCATGACGCCCAGGCCGTAGCGGCCTGTCGGGCCCAGTGACACGGCCCAGGGAAACAGGAAGGCAATTTCCAGATCAAAGACGATGAACAGGATGGCCACCAAGTAATAGCGCACGTCGAATCGCCCGCGATTGTCCTCGAAGGCGTCGAATCCGCATTCGTAGGCCGCGAGCTTGGCGGGATCGCGCCCGTGACGTACACCCAGGCGGCCGAGAACGGCGCCCAGTCCCAGAAGCACAGCGGCCAGCAGCGCGGCCACGGCCAGGAAAATCAGCACCGGCAGGTAATTTTCGAGCATGCCTAACCACCTGGTGTTAAAAAGGGCGGACAGTTTCCCATCCGCCCCCGATTGTCACCTCAATTCTACGAGAGAATTGGTGCCGACGGGGAGATTCGAACTCCCACACCTTGCGGCGCTAGCCCCTCAAGCTAGTGTGTCTACCAGTTCCACCACGTCGGCCAAAAATATCATTGCGCCGGGTTAGCGGGCGCGGGAGCCGCGGGCGGCGCGCTCAGCGGCGCGGGACTCCCCGGTTTCGGGTTGGCCGGCGGGGGCTGACTGGGCGTGGGCTGGGAAAGGCGGTCGAGCACGGTGCTCGGCGCTGCCGGGGTGTGCGAGCCCACATAGGTCAGCGACAGGCTGGTCAACATGAAAATGCCCGCGAGGATGGCGGTCGCGCGCGACAGTGCGGTACCGGCACCACGAGCTCCAAATACCGTGCCCGAGGCCCCGGCACCGAAGCCCGCTCCGGCTTCGGCCCCCTTGCCTCGCTGCAGCAGCACCAGGGAAATGATGCCGGCCGCCGAGAAGAAATGAACGATCATTAACAAGGTGTGCAACATGATCTTAATTAACCTTTTTGGGGAACCAGGGCTGCGGTGACGATGGCCAGGAATTCCTCGGCCTTGAGCGATGCGCCACCGATCAGTCCGCCGTCGACGTCGGGCATCGAAAAGATGTCCCGAGCGTTGCCGGCCTTGACGCTGCCGCCATACAAAATACGCAGCCCGGCGGCAATTTTAGCATCCCCTTGGGCGACCCGCTGGCGGATGAAATCGTGTACCTCCTGGGCCTGCTCGGGCGTCGCCGTGCGCCCCGTACCGATGGCCCAGACCGGTTCATAGGCGATCACCGCGCGTCCCAGAGACTGCACCCCGGACAGTTCCAGCACCGCGTCGAGCTGCGCCCCCACCACCTCGTGGGTATGGCCCGCCTCGCGCTCAGCCAGTTGCTCGCCGACACAGAGGATCGGGATCAGCTCACGGCTGCGCGCGGCGACAAACTTGCGGGCCACCAGCGCGTTGGTGTCCCCGTACATGGCGCGGCGCTCGGAATGGCCGACCAGCGTGTAGCGGCAGCCGACATCCTGCAGCATCGCGGCCGAGACCTCACCGGTATAGGCCCCGACCGCTTCGGCGCAGACGTCCTGGGCGCCCAGCGCCACGGCGCTGCTGCGCAACATTCGCCAAGCGTCGTGCAAATAGACGAACGGGGGGCAGATCACGCAGCTCACGCGATCGTCCGTGACGGTGCCGATGATCGCCTCGATCAGGGCCGCGTTTTCAGCGCGCGATCCATGCATTTTCCAGTTGCCGGCGACAATCTTGTGGCGCATGGGGTTGCCCATGGAAGGCCTCTGAACATCCTGTGAGGGTCGATGGCCCGCTTGGGGCGCGCGATCATAGCCATGCGCCCGGGTCCGCGCAATGCGCATCGGCTGATCCGGCCCTGCGCTCCCTAAGCTCCCACCGCGCGCACCGCGGCGCTAAGCTGCTCGGCGCAGCGGCGGGCCAGCGACTCCTCTTGGGCTTCCACCATGACCCGAATCAGCGGCTCGGTTCCCGAAGCCCGCAATACCACGCGGCCACGGTCACCCAGTTGCCTCTCCAGCGAATGCAACAGCGCCTTGAGATGGGGCTTGGTCATGGGATCGAAACGCTCGGCCACCTCCACGTTTAACATCACCTGGGGCAGGCGGGTCATGCCCGAGGCGAGCTCGGCGAGGGATTTGCGGGTCTGCTGCATGACCCCGAGCACCTGCAGGGCGCTGACCAGGCCATCACCGGTCGTGGTGCGATCGAGACACAGGATGTGCCCTGAAGTCTCCCCGCCCAGTACTCCGCCGGTCTCGCGAAGCCGTGCCAGGACGTAGCGATCACCGACGGCAGCGCGTTCGAAGGCGATGCCGTGCCGCCGGAGCGCCAATTCCAAACCCAGATTGCTCATCTGGGTGCCCACCACGGGTCCGGGCAGCGCACCCTGCTCGTGCCGGGCGCAGGCGATGATGAACAGCAGCTGGTCACCGTCCACGATGCGCCCCAGATGATCGACCATGAGTAACCGGTCGCCATCCCCGTCCAGGGCGATGCCCACCTGGGCGTGCACACCAGGCACCGTCAATTGCAGGAGTTCGGGGGCCGTCGAGCCGCAACCGACGTTGATATTGCGCCCGTTCGGCGAGGAGCCGATCGGCACGATATCGGCGCCGACGTCGGCAAGGACGCGCGGCGCCACTTTGTAAGCGGCACCGTTGGCGCAGTCCACCACGATCTTGAGGCCGGCGAGGTTGACGCCGGCCGGCAAGGTGCTGCGGCAGAATTCTTGGTACATGGCGCGCGTGGTGTCCACACGGCGGGCCCGACCGAGTTCGCCCGAAGAGCGCGTCAAAGGCTCGCCGGCCAGCTGCGCCTCGATCTGTTCCTCCAGTTGGTCGGAGAGCTTGCCCCCGCTCCCATCGAAGAACTTGATGCCGTTGTCTTCGTAAAGATTGTGGGAGGCGCTGATGACCACCCCAAAATTGCAATTAAGCTGGCGGGTCATGTAGGCGATGCCCGGCGTAGGCAATGGGCCCATCATCATGACGTTGACGCCCGCGGCGACGAAGCCGGCCTCGAGGGCCGATTCGAACATGTAGCCGGAAAGCCGCGTGTCCTTGCCGATCAGCACGGCGCCCCCCTGCGGCGCCAGCACGCGCGCCGCGGCGCTCGCCAGGCGCAGCGCAAAGTCCACGGTCATGGGGTGTTCGCCCACGCGTCCGCGGATACCGTCGGTCCCGAAGTAGACTCTGCTCAAGATCCTGTCCTTCCGCTTCTAAGGGCCGCGGCCACGCGCACGGCATCGACGGTCGCCGCCACATCGTGGGCGCGCACGATGCTCGCCCCGCTCAGCACCGCCGCGGTCGCCAGCGCAATACTACCCGCGAGGCGCTCCTGTTTCCCGCGTCCGGTCAGCTCCCTGAGCAATGACTTGCGCGACAGGCCCACCAGCAGGGGTCGCCCGAGCTCCAGCAGGGTTCCGAATTCTCGCAACAGCTGCAGATTATGGCTCGCGAGCTTACCGAAGCCGAAGCCTGGATCCAGGCACAGGCGCTCGGCGTCGATGCCCGCCGCCACGCAGGCCTGGACACGCGCGGCCAGCATGGCGCGTACTTCCCCGAGCAGGTCGGTGTAGTGGACCGACTCCTGCATTGTCGCGGGCTCGCCCCGCATGTGCATCAGGCAGACCGCCGCCCCGCTCTTGGCCACGGCCTCCATCGCTCCGCCCAACCGTAGGGCGCGCACGTCGTTGATCATGGCGGCGCCCGCATCCACCGCCTGCTCGATCACCTCGGGCCGGCTGGTATCGACCGAGATCAGCAACTGGCCGTCCCGGGCCACGGCGCGCACCACCGGGATGACTCGGCGCAGTTCTTCCGCCACCGGCACCGGCGTGGCCCCGGGACGCGTGGACTCGCCGCCGATGTCGACAATTTTTGCGCCCTCAGCGGCGATGACCTGCGCGCGTTCGAGGGCGCGGTCGGGATCGAGGTACTGCGCGCCGTCGCTGAAGGAATCGGGTGTGACATTGAGCACGCCCATGACGGCGGGCTCATCGAGCGCCAGGCTACCGCGCGCGTGGCGTAACTGCAGGTGCCCGGGCGTGGAACCGCTGATCAGTGCTGACCTGCCGGGGTGCCGATGGGAGGCTTGGCCCGCTCGCCCGGGTCGGCCACGACGGGTTTGCCGCCGGTGCCACCGCCGGTATCGTCCCAGCCTTCCGGCGGTTTGGCCTCAAGGCCGGCCATGATGTCTCTGATCTGAGATTCATCGATGGTTTCGTATTTGATGAGCGCCCGCGCCATCGAGTGCAGCTTGTCGAGGTTGGACTGCAGGATCTGGCGCGCATGGTCGTAGTTGCTGTTGATGACGCGGCGCACTTCTTCCTCGATCTCGTGCGCGGTCTTATCGGAAACCTTCTTGTGCTGGGTGACGCTGCGGCCCAGGAACACTTCTCCGTCTTCTTCCGCATAGGTCAACGGGCCCAATCGGTCGGACAGGCCCCACTTGGTCACCATGTTGCGTGCCAGCTCGGTGGCCCGCTCGATGTCATTTGAGGCGCCGGTCGTCACGGCGTCGGCTCCAAAGATCAGTTCCTCGGCGATGCGGCCGCCGAACAAGGTGGCAATCGAGCTTTCCAGGCGTCGCTTGCTCAGCGAATAACGGTCCTGCTCGGGGAGAAACTGGGTCACGCCGAGCGCGCGGCCGCGCGGAATGATGGTGACCTTATAGACGGGGTCATGTTCCGGCACGGTCACACCGACCACGGCGTGACCGGCCTCGTGGTACGCGGTCATGCGCTTTTCGTCATCGGTCATGACCATCGAGCGCCGCTCGGCGCCCATCATGATCTTGTCCTTGGCGCGGTCGAATTGCTCCATGGTCACAAGCTTGTGATTGGCGCGCGCCGCAAACAGTGCGGCTTCATTGACCAGGTTGGACAGGTCGGCGCCCGAGAATCCGGGGGTGCCGCGCGCAATCATGGCCGGACGGACATCGTCGGCCAGCGGTACGCGCCGCATATGGACACGCAGGATCTGCTCGCGGCCGCGCACGTCCGGGAGCGGCACCACCACCTGCCGGTCAAAGCGCCCGGGGCGCAGCAGCGCCGGATCCAACACGTCCGGTCGGTTGGTGGCGGCGATCACGATGATGCCCTCGTTGCCCTCAAAGCCATCCATTTCAACCAGCAGCTGGTTGAGTGTCTGTTCGCGCTCGTCGTGACCACCGCCCAGGCCGGCCCCGCGGTGGCGCCCGACAGCGTCGATTTCGTCGATGAAGATGATGCAGGGAGCGTGCTTCTTGGCCTGCTCGAACATGTCACGCACCCGCGAGGCGCCGACACCCACGAACATTTCCACGAAGTCCGAGCCGGATATCGTATAAAACGGCACCTTGGCTTCGCCGGCGATCGCCCGTGCCAGCAAGGTCTTGCCCGTGCCGGGACTGCCGACCATCAGCACGCCCTTGGGAATCTTGCCGCCCAGCTTCTGGAACTTGCCCGGGTCCTTGAGGAAATCCACGATTTCCCCGACCTCCTGCTTGGCCTCGTCGACACCCGCCACGTCCGCGAAGGTCACATTGACCTGGTCTTCGCCCAGCAGGCGCGCGCGGCTTTTGCCGAAACTCATCGCCCCCCGCCCGCCTCCGGCGCCCTGCATCTGGCGCAACATGTAGACAAAAACCAGGATCAGCAGCAGCGCCGGGGCCATCTGCAGCAGGAGCTGGGTGAAAAAGCTCGGCTGGGGCGGCGGCCGGCCCTCGATGCCCACGTTGGCCTTGCTCAGGTCACCAATCAGGGCGGTGTAGTTGGTTTCCGGGTTGAAGGTCTCGAACTTGCTCTTGTCCTTGCGCACCCCAAAGATCGTGTCGCCCTGCAACACGACGCTGTCCACGTGACCGTCCCGCACCTCATTTAAGAAGGTGGAGTAGCGCACTTCCTCGGGCTTGCCCGCGGCCGGCATGTACTTGGTCAGTACCGCGACCAGCACCAGCGCAATAACCGCCCACAAAAGTATGTTTTTGACCGTATCGTTCAAGGCTTAGGCTCCAGTCGGTTCACGCTACACCAATCGCAGGCCACTGGCCAGCAAGTAGATCTCCGCGCTGCGTGCCCGGGAGGCGGCGGGCTTGATAAACCGAACGGTTTTGAATTGCCGCCGGGCGGCCGCGACCAGTTCCTGAAAGCCGCTGCCTTGGAACACTTTGATGAGGGCATGGCCGGAAGGTTTCAACACCCGCCCGGCCATTTCCAGGGCCAGCTCGGACAATTCCATGGCCCGCGGCTGGTCGATGACATCCATTCCGCTCAGATCGGGGGCCATGTCGGACAGCAGCGCATCGACGGCGCGAGGCCCGGTCAGCCCCAGCAGCTGCGCGAAGACCTGCTCCTCGCGGAAGTCGCCCGACACGAACTCCACCCCCGCCAGCGCGTCCATGGGCAGGATATCGCTCGCCACCACTCGTCCTTTGGGTCCTACCCGCGTGCGGGCGTACTGGCTCCAGGCCCCCGGTGCGGCGCCCAGATCAAGCACGATGCTGCCGCGCCGCAACAAATGCTCTTTCTTGTCCACCTCCTCAAGTTTATAGACCGCCCGAGAGCGCCAACCCTCCGCCTGCGCCCGGCGCACGTAGGGGTCGTTGCGGTGCTCCTGCAGCCAGCGACCGCTGCTCTGCGAGCGGCGCGTCATGGATAATGCCCGTCATGAGCCTCAGTGAAAAACAGCTCCGGTTCCTGCGCGGCAAAGCCCACGGGCTCAAACCCGTGGTGATGCTCGGCCAGAAAGGGCTGACCGACAACGTGGTGGCCGAGACCGTACAGGCCCTTAAGGACCACGAGCTGATCAAAGTCAGGATGCGCACCACCGACCGCAGGCAGCGCGAGACCTGGCTCGCGCAGCTGGTCAGCCAATCGGCCTGCACCCTGGTGACCCGGATTGGGCACGTGGCGGTGCTGTACCGGGCGGCCAGTCCCATACCGCGGTTGGTGTTGCCCGATGCTCAGGTGTAGCGCACCGCGATGATCTCGTAACTGCAGGTACGGCCCGGGGCCGCCACCTCGACCACATCGCCGACGTTCTTGGCGATCAGGGCGCGCGCGATCGGGGAAGCGATCGAAATGCGTCCGGCACGGATATCCGCCTCGTCCTCCCCGACGATCTGGTAGCTCACCGCGCTGCCGTTGTCCTGGTCCTCAAGGTCCACGGTGGCGCCAAATACCACGCGATCGCTGCGCGCCAGTTGCGCGACGTCAATCACTTCGGCGGCCGCCAGGCGCGTCTCGATCTCCTTGATGCGCCCCTCGATAAAACCCTGCTGTTCGCGGGCCGCGTGGTACTCGGCATTCTCCGACAGGTCGCCGTGCGCACGGGCCTCGGCGATCGCCTTGATAACCCGCGGCCGGTCCTCGCCCTTGAGCCGCTTTAATTCCGCGCGCAACAGTTCGGCGCCGCGCAGCGTCATCGGCGAGCGCTTCATGCGCGCAACTCTTCATGCAGGTCGTGCAGGCTGTTGACCTCCACCTCATCGATGTGATCCAGCGCCTCGCAGGTCGCCACGGCGGCCGCCAGCGTCGTGTAATAGGTGACGCCGCGATGCACCGCTTCGCGACGGATGGAGTTGGAATCCAGGATCGCCTGCTTGCCCTCGGTGGTGTTGACGATCAGGTCGAACTCGTCGTTCTTGATCATGTCGACGATGTGCGGTCGCCCCTCGCGCACCTTGTTGGCACGGCGGCATTCGATACCCGCCTCGGTCAGCGCCGCGGCGGTGCCGCTGGTGGCGACCAGTTCAAAGCCCCGCGCCCGCAGGCGCTGGGCCAGTGCCACCAGCCCGGATTTGTCCCGATCGCGGACGCTGAGCAGGCACACGCCGGTGCGCGGCAGCGTCACGCCCGAAGCCGTCTGACTCTTCGCATAGGCCTCGCCGAACGTGCGCCCGGTGCCCATGACCTCGCCGGTAGACTTCATTTCGGGGCCCAGTATCGGATCGGCCTCGGGAAACTTGCTGAACGGGAACACCGCCGCCTTGACCGAGTAGTAAGGCGGCACGCGCTGCCTCAAGCACACCCAGCTCCCGCAGGGTGCGTCCGGTCATGACGCGCGCGGCGATCTTGGCGATCTGTACGCCGGTCGCCTTGCCCACAAAGGGCACCGTGCGTGAGGCGCGGGGATTGACCTCGAGCAGGTAGATGGTGCCGTTTTGAATCGCAAACTGGATATTCATCAGCCCCACCACCTGCAGTCCGTGCGCCAGCTTGCGTGTTTGCTCTCGCAATTCATCCTGGATCTGCGGCGACAGGCTGATGGGGGGCAGCGAGCAGCTTGAATCGCCCGAATGCACGCCGGCCTGCTCGACGTGCTCCATGATGCCGCCGATCAGCACGTCGACGCCATCGCACACCGCGTCCACGTCGACCTCCACGGCCACGTCGAGGAAACGATCGAGCAGTACGGGGCTGTCGTTGGAGACCTTCACGGCCGTGTTGACGTAGCTGCGCAGGTCCTCCTCATTGAAGACGATCTCCATGGCACGGCCACCGAGCACGTAGGAGGGACGCACCACCAGCGGGTAGCCCACCTCGCGCGCCAGGGCCGCCGCCTGCTCTTCGTTGCGCGCCGTGGCATTGGCCGGCTGGCGCAGGCCCAAGCGCTTGACCAGCTGCTGAAAGCGCTCCCGATCCTCCGCAATGTCGATCGAATCGGGGGTGGTGCCAATGATCGGGGCGCCCGCGGCCTCGAGCGCGCGCGCCAATTTGAGCGGCGTTTGTCCGCCAAACTGCACGATCACCCCTTCGGGGCGTTCCTTGTGGATGATCTCAAGCACGTCTTCCAGCGTCAGTGGCTCAAAATACAAGCGGTCGGAGATGTCATAGTCCGTGGAGACCGTTTCCGGATTGCAATTGACCATGATGGTCTCGAAGCCGTCTTCACGCAGCGCCAGCGCCGCGTGCACGCAGCAATAATCGAACTCGATTCCCTGGCCGATCCGATTGGGACCCCCGCCCAAGATCATGATCTTGCGGCGTCGGCTGGGCTCCGCCTCGCACTCCTCTTCGTAGGTCGAGTACATGTAGGCCGTGGAGGTGGCGAATTCCGCCGCACAGGTGTCGACGCGTTTGTAGACCGGCAGCACGCTGAACTCGCGGCGCCGCGCGCGCACCTGCTGCTCGGTGCTGCGGGCGAGTGTGGCCAGGCGCCGATCCGAGAAGCCCAGGCGCTTGAGTTCGCGCAGGCGCCCGGCCGTAAAGGTCTTCTCGCCCTCGCGCCGCACCTGCGCCTCCTCGGCCATCAGCTCTTCGATTTGCCTCAGGAACCAGGGATCGATGCCACTGAGCTCGTGGATGCGCTCGGCCGTCCAGCCGGCGCGCATCGCGTCGGCCAGGTACAGGAGCCGGTCAGCGCCCGGCGCCCGCAGCTCGTAGGCCAGCTGCGTGGCAGCCTCCTCGGTCAGCGGCAGCGTAATCAGCGGGTCAAAGCCGTCCAGCCCCGTTTCCAGGCCACGCAATGCCTTGTGGATCGACTCCTGAAAGGTGCGGCCGATCGCCATCACCTCGCCGACCGACTTCATCTGCGTGGTCAGGCGGTTATTCGCCGCCGGAAACTTTTCGAACGTGAAGCGCGGCACCTTGGTGACCACGTAATCGATGCTGGGCTCGAACGAGGCCGGCGTCGCACCTCCGGTAATCTCATTGCGTAACTCACCGAGCGTGTAGCCGACCGCCAGCTTGGCGGCGATCTTCGCGATCGGGAAGCCGGTGGCTTTCGAGGCCAATGCCGAAGAGCGCGAGACGCGCGGGTTCATCTCGATGACCAGCAGGCGGCCGTCGCGCGGATTGACCGCGAACTGCACGTTGGACCCGCCGGTGTCGACCCCGATCTTGCGCAGCACCGCGATCGAGGCATTGCGCATGCGCTGGTATTCCTTGTCGGTCAGCGTCAGAGCCGGGGCGACCGTGATGGAATCGCCCGTGTGCACGCCCATCGGATCAAGGTTCTCGATCGAGCACACAATGATGCAGTTGTCCTCCTTGTCGCGCACCACCTCCATCTCGAACTCTTTCCAGCCGATCACCGATTCCTCAATCAGCACCTCGTGGGTGGGCGAAGCCTCCAGTCCGCGCGTCACGATGGTCTCGAACTCCTCGCGGTTGTAGGCGATGCCCCCGCCGCTGCCGCCCATCGTAAAAGAGGGCCGCAACACCACCGGGAAGCCAAAGTTGGCCTGCACCCCGATGGCTTCCTCAAGGCTCCGTGCGATCTGCGACTGCGGGGTCTCCAAGCCGATCTCGCGCATCGCGTCACGGAATTGTTCCCGGTCTTCGGCCATGTCGATCGCGGCGCGGGAGGCCGCAATCATCTCGACGCCGAATTTCTCCAGCACCCCCTCGCGCGCCAGATCGAGCGCCGTGTTGAGGGCCGTCTGGCCGCCCATCGTCGGCAGCAACGCGTCGGGCTTCTCCTTCTCGATGATGCTGGCGATCGTGCGCCAGTTGATGGGCTCGATGTAAATGGCGTCGGCCATTTCCGGATCGGTCATGATCGTCGCCGGGTTCGAGTTCACCAGGATGACGCGGTACCCCTCCTCGCGCAGTGCCTTGCAGGCCTGAGCTCCGGAGTAGTCAAACTCGCAGGCCTGGCCGATGACGATCGGACCGGCGCCGATGATCAGGATGCTTTTTATGTCGGTGCGCTTGGGCATGGCGGCGCGACGGGCGCTAACCCTCGGCAACCTGTTTGCGCGAGGCGGCGCGCAGCGCCCGCAACTGCGCCTGCAGGCGCAGCAGCATGGCCTGGGTAAACGCGTCGAACAGCGGTGCCACGTCGTGAGGACCCGGGCTGGCTTCGGGGTGACCCTGGAAACTGAACGCGGCGCAATCGGTGCGCGCCACGCCCTGCAGGCTGTCGTCGAACAACGAGCGGTGGGTCGCCTTGAGATTTTCCGGCAGGCTCGATTCGTCGACCGTAAAGCCGTGGTTCTGGCTGCTGATCAGCACCCGCCCGCCGGCCAGCTCCTGCACCGGGTGGTTGGCGCCGTGGTGACCGAATTTCATTTTTACCGTGCGCGCACCGCTGGCCAGAGCCAGCAGCTGGTGGCCCAGACAGATGCCGAAGACCGGCACGTCGGTACCCAGCAGTTCCTGAATGGCGCGTATCGCGTAATCGCACGGCTCCGGGTCGCCCGGTCCGTTGGACAGGAACACCCCGTCGGGCTTGAGCGCCAGCACCTCAGCGGCGCTGGTTTGCGCCGGCACCACCGTAATGCGACAGCCCTGATCGGCGAGCAGCCTGAGAATGTTGCGCTTGATTCCAAAGTCGTAGGCCACCACGTGCAGGCGTTGCTGCGCACGCAAGCTGGGCCGATCGGCGCCGCGGGCAATGAGCCCGTCGTTCCACTGGTAAGGCTCCTTGGTCGAGACGACCTTGGCTAGGTCCATGCCTTTGAGCCCCGGGAAGCGGGTGGCCGCACGCACCGCGGCGGCTTCGTCAATCTTGTTGCCCGTCATGATGCAGCCCGCCTGCGCGCCGCGCTCGCGCAACAACCGGGTGAGCCGTCGCGTGTCGACCCCGGCGATGGCCACCACACGCGAGCGCTTTAGAAAATCGCTTAGTGAGCCTTCCGCGCGCCAGCTGCTGGTGATCGGTGAGAGCGCGCGAATGATCAGACCCGCGGCGTAGACCTGGCCCGACTCCATATCTTCCGGGGTCGTGCCGGTGTTGCCGATGTGCGGAGTGGTGAAGGTGATGAGCTGTCGCGCGTACGAGGGATCGGTGAGAATTTCCTGATAACCGGTGATGGCGGTATTGAAAACGACTTCGCCGGTGGTGTTGCCGCTAGCGCCGATCGACTGGCCCCGGAAGATGCTGCCATCTGCGAGAGCCAGCACCGCTGGTGAAATCACTTAAGCCATCCTCGTCAGTGACTCCGCTTTCCGATGCGCATATGCACAAAGCGGGAGGAGTTCTTTTGGAACGCCCCCCGCCTTGTGCGGACTAACCCGACAATCGGATTACGCGAGAAATTCTAAGGATCGCGCTTGCCCGTGTCCATGCGCCACGGGGGCCGCCTCCGGTAAAAATGAGCTCCAAAAACCCTTTAAAAAGATGACGTTAGTGAAAACCGCGCGCCATTGCGCAGGAATTTATTTTTCTTTGAATATGTCCGCCATGTGATGAGTCCCGGGCTTCTGGCGCACCAGCCAAAGCCCCGCCTGAAGCGCCCCGCGGGCAAAAATCGCCCGGTCGGTGGCCACATGAGCGAGGGCCAGACGCTCGCCCTGGCCCAGAAACTGCACCGCATGCTCTCCGACCACGTCCCCGCCGCGTATGGAGCTGTAATCGAGCCGGTCGGGCCCGCCGCGGCCCTCTACGGCCGCCTGTCCGAGGGCCAGGGCGGTTCCCGACGGGGCGTCCTTCTTCTGGCCATGGTGAATATCCTGGACGTGGACGTCGAAGCCGGTCCCCAGCGCCGCGGCGGCGCGGCGCACCAGGTCCTGCAGCACGGCCGCCCCGAGGCTGGTATTGGAGGCCACCAGCAGCGGGATGCGCTCGGACGCCCGCGCAATCACGGCCGGCAGGTCCGGGCCCAGACCGGTGGTTCCAAGCAGCAGGGGGACGCCCGCGGCGGCGCAGTGGGCGATGTGTCGGGGAGCGGCCAGGGCGGTGGAGAAATCCAGGGCCAGCGCGGCCCCCGCCAGGGCGCTTTCCAGATCGGCACGTACCGACAGTCCCATGGGCGCCAAACCGGCGAGTTCGCCCGCATCGCGGCCCAGGTGTGGGCTGTCCTGACCCGTCACCGCGGCCTGGAGTCGCAACTGGGGGCAGCGCGCCAGTTCGCGCAGCAGGCTCAGGCCCATGCGCCCGCCTGCCCCCAGGATGACGACCGGAACCGGGGCGGCGAGAGCGCTCACGTCACGCTCTTAAAGAATTGCTTCACACCCTCCAGGAAGGTTTTTTGCCGCGGCGCGTGCCGGTTGCCGTCTTGGCGCAGCGACTCGTCCAGGCGCTGCAGCAGCTCGCGCTGTTCAGCCGAGAGCTTGATGGGGGTCTCGATCGTCACCCGGCAGAACAGATCGCCCTGCTCGCCACCGCGCGCGGGCCTGATGCCCTTGCCGCGCAGCCGGAACACGCGGCCGGACTGCGATTCCGGGGGAATCTTCAGCGTCACCTCGCCCTCGAGGGTCGGCACCTCGATCGTCCCGCCCAGGGCCGCGGTGGCAAAGGACAAGGGCACCTCGCAGCTCAGGTGCGGGCCATCGCGCTCAAAGATCGGGTGCTCGCGCACCTGCACTTCGACGTACAGGTCGCCCGGCGGCCCGCCATTGCGCCCCGCCTCCCCCTCGCCCGCCAGCCGCACGCGATCGCCGGTATCCACACCCGGCGGGATTTTTACCGCCAGCTTCTTATGCTTGCGGACCCTGCCCTGCCCCAGGCAGCTGTCGCAGGGATTGCGCACCACGCGGCCGCTGCCGCGGCAGTGGGGGCAGGTTTGCTGCAAAGTGAAGAAGCCCTGGGAGACGCGAACCTGACCCGAACCGGCGCAGGTCTCGCAGGTGACGGGGCTGCTGCCTTTGGCCGCACCACTCCCGTGGCACACTTCGCACTCCACCAGTTTGGTGAGGTCGATCTCCAGCGTCCGGCCAAATACGGCCTCGCCCAGATCCAACTCGGTCGCGTAGCGCAAATCCGCACCGCGATAGACCTGCGAGCGGCCGCCGCCGCGACGCGCGCTGCCGAATATGTCGCCGAACACGTCCCCGAAGATGTCGCTGAACTGCTCGGCTCCGCCGCCCCCGCCCTGCCGCGCGGCCTCGATGCCGGCGTGGCCGTGCTGGTCGTAGATGGCGCGCTTGGAGGAGTCGGACAGTACCTCGTAGGCTTCCTTCGCCTCCTTGAACTTGTCCTCCGCACCCTTATCCCCCGGATTTCGGTCCGGGTGGAATTTCATCGCCAGGCGGCGGTAGGCCTTCTTGATGTCGGCCTCGCTGCAATTGCGAGCCACCTCAAGCAGCTTGTAATAGTCGGTCTTGGCCATGCGCGGGCCCTAGCGGGATTCAGCTCGCGCGCTGGTCTTTACCACTGTTCTTGTCCTTTACTTCCTCGAACTCGGCATCGACGACATTGTCCTGGCCGCCGGGAGCCGCGCCTTCGCCACCGCCACCGGCGCTGGCCCCACCGGCCGCACCCGCTTCGCCCTGGCCCGCGGCGTAGGCCTGCTGCGCGATGCCGGCTGCCGCCGTGGTCAGCGCCTCGGTCTTCTTGGCGATCACGTCGCCATCGTCGGACTTCAGCACCGCGCGCAGGTCGGCCATCGCCGATTCCGCCTTGGCACGATCGGCGCCACTGACCTTCTCGCCGAGGTCCTTGAGCGACTTCTCGACCGAATGGAGCATCGCATCGGCGCGATTGCGTACTTCGACCAGCTCGCGGAATTTCTTGTCTTCCTCGGCGTGCGCCTCGGCGTCGCCGACCATGCGCTTGATCTCATCCTCACTCAGGCCGCTGGAGGCCTTGATGACGATCCGCTGTTCCTTGCCCGTCGCCTTGTCTTTGGCCGAGACATGCAGGATGCCGTTGGCGTCGATGTCAAAGGTCACCTCGACCTGGGGCATGCCGCGCGGCGCCGGGGGAATATCCGCCAGGTCGAACTTGCCCAGTGACTTGTTGTCCTGGGCCCGCTCGCGTTCGCCCTGTAGCACGTGAATGGTGACCGCGGTCTGATTGTCATCGGCGGTCGAGAACACATTGGCGGCCTTGGTCGGTATGGTGGTGTTCTTGGTGATGAGCTTGGTCATCACCCCGCCCAGTGTCTCGATGCCCAGCGACAGCGGCGTGACGTCAAGCAACAGCACGTCCTTGACCTCGCCCGAGAGCACCCCGGCCTGCACCGCAGCGCCGACCGCGACCGCCTCGTCCGGATTGACGTCCTTGCGCGGCTCCTTGCCGAATATGTCCTTGACGTACTTCTGCACCAGCGGCATGCGGGTCTGGCCGCCGACAAGAATGACCTCGGCGACGCCCGAGGCGTCGAGCCCGGCGTCCTTGAGCGCCGTGCGGCACGGCTCGATGGTGCGCTTGACCAGATCCTCGACCAGCGACTCCAGCTTGGCGCGCGTGAGCTTGACGCTCAGGTGCTTCGGCCCGCTCGCATCGGCGGTGATGTAGGGCAGGTTCACGTCGGTCTGCTGGCTCGAGGACAGTTCGATCTTGGCTTTTTCTGCGGTTTCCTTGAGGCGCTGCATGGCGAGCGGATCGCGGCGCACGTCGACACCCGATTCCTTCTGGAATTCATCCGCCAGAAAATGGATGATCTTCATGTCGAAGTCTTCGCCGCCCAGGAAGGTATCCCCATTGGTCGAGAGCACTTCAAACTGGCGCTCGCCATCGACCGCGGCGATCTCGATGATGGATACGTCAAAGGTCCCGCCTCCCAGGTCGTAGACGGCGATCTTGCGATCGCCACCCTGCTTGTCGAGGCCATAGGCAAGCGCCGCCGCGGTGGGCTCGTTGATGATGCGCTTGACGTTCAGACCGGCGATGCGCCCCGCGTCCTTGGTGGCCTGGCGCTGCGAGTCATTGAAATAGGCCGGTACGGTGATGACCGCCTCGGTGACGGCTTCGCCAAGATAGTCCTCGGCGGTCTTCTTCATCTTCATGAGCACGCGCGCCGAGATCTCCGGCGGGGCCATCTTCTTGCCCTGGGCTTCGACCCAGGCGTCGCCGTTGTCGGCCTTGACCACCTTATAGGAGACCATGCCGATGTCCTTCTGCACCACCTCATCGGCGAACTTGCGGCCGATCAGGCGCTTGACCGCGAACAGGGTATTCTGCGAATTGGTGACCGCCTGGCGCTTGGCCGACTGGCCCACCAGCACTTCATCGTCCTTGGTGAACGCGACGATCGATGGCGTGGTGCGATCGCCCTCGCTGTTCTCGATGACGCGCGGCTTGCCGCCTTCCATGATGGCGACGCAGGAGTTGGTGGTTCCCAGATCGATGCCGATGACCTTGCTCATGACTTGCTCCGAAATATCAGGTTCTTAGGTGGCATAGCTGGGGCCGGCGGCCCCAAATTCAAGCATCATCCTGCGGCGCGCGGGCGACCACCACGCGCGCCGGGCGCAGCAGGCGGCCGTTGAGTTGGTAGCCCGACTGGAGCACCTGCAGCACGCTATCGGGCGGCGCGGTGGCGGACTCCTGCACCTGCACCGCCTCGTGCAGCGTCGGGTCGAAAGGCGCGCCGGTCGGATCGATGCGCTGAATGGAGAATTTCTCGAACGCCTTGGCGAGCAGCTGCAGGGTCGCCTTTTGCCCCGCGGCCAGGCTCTGCGCGTCGGCCGTGCCGGCATTCTGCGCGGCCAGCTCGAGGCTATCGCGCACGCCGAGCAGCTCGCCCGCGAAGCGCTCGAGCGCAAAGCGTTGAGCGCTCTCGATGTCCCGCTGCGCCCGCTTGCGCACGTTGTCCAGTTCGGCCAGCGCGCGCAGCTGCGCGTCGCGCGCGGCGGCCCCCGCCTGTTCGGCGGACTCGAGCGCGGTCTTGAGCACCGCGACTTGCTCTTCCTCGCTTTCGGGTGATTCCAATTCGGGTTCAGAGTTCACAGGTATTCTTTAATTTTCAATAGGTTACTAGTAATATCTAATGTCATCTATAGGATTTTCGCGCGCCTGCGACGCCGAGATTGGGGCTAGCGCCGCGAATTCAAGGCTGTGCCCAGAAGTTTCGCCGTGAGATCGACGATGGGTATAACGCGCTCGTAGGCCATGCGCGTCGGACCGATCACGCCCAGCACGCCGGCCACCCCATCGCCCGTGCTGTAGGGGGCCGTGATCACGCTGCAGTCATCGAGAATTTGGTAGCCCGACTCGTGGCCGATAAAAATCTGCACCCCTTCGGCCCGCAGACTCTGGTCCAGCAAGTGCAGGATATCGCGCTTTTCCGTAAAGGCCTCGAACAGCCGCTTGAGCTTGTCGACACTGGACAGCTCTCCTAAGCCCATCAAATTGGTCTCTCCGGCGATGACGTACTCAATGCCCTCCTGCGAGGCGCCCTGCCCCGACACCTGCTGGGCAATGGCGATCGCCTCGAGCATCACCTGATTGATCGAGGCGTGGGTTTCCTTCAGCTGCCGGAGCAATTCCACGTGCATCTGGCTCAGCGAACGGCTCCGGCAATGGTCGTTCAGGTAGTTGGCCGCGCGCCGCAGTTCCTCCGGTCCGTAGCGGCGCTCGAGCTGCACGATGCGGTTCTGCACCTCGCGATCGTTGAACACCAAGATGACCAATACCCGGTTCTCGGTCAGGCCGACGAATTCAATCTGCGTGAGCGAGGCTGCCGGGGCCAGCGGCAAGGTGACCAGGCCGGCCAGGTGCGTGATGCGCGAGAGCAGCTGCGAGGCTGCGGCCACCAGCTCCTTGGGGCCCTCGCGCGCAGCCGCGAGCTGGTCGCGCACGTTCTTAAGTTCCGCCGCGTCGGCGGCCGGGGGTTCGGCGCGCAGGAGCGCGTCGACGAAAAACCGGTAGCCGCGATCGGTGGGTATCCGTCCGGCCGAGGTATGCGGCGAACTGACAAAACCCAGCTCCTCCAGGTCCGCCATCACGTTGCGGATGGTGGCGGAGCTTAAAGACAGGCCCGAATCGCGTGATAGCGCGCGCGATCCGACCGGCTGACCGTCTCGGATATAGCTTTGCACCAGCACCCGCAGCAGGTGCTGGGCCCGTTCATTTAACGATTCCGGTGGAGTCGAATCGACGCTCATAGCACTCAAAAAAAGTGGTCACAGGTCGCAGCCTACAGCATTGAACCATCGCGCGCCGTTGGCCGGCCTGCCTAGGCATGTTACAACTGCGCGGCATGAATCCGAAGCCGCAGGCCTGTGCCGTGATTGGACATTTTGCCGAGCCACGGATCGCTGACAGCGCCGCGGCGGTTTTGGCGGTGCTCGGGCAACGGGGCGTCCAGGCCCTGGTGGCGGCGGACGAGCCCGGCCCGTTCGGCTCCCAGGCGCGCGCCGTGCCGCGGGGCGAACTGGCCGAGCAGGCCGACTACATGGTGGCGGTCGGGGGCGACGGCACCCTGCTGCAGGCCGCCCGGCTGGTGGTGGGCCGGGAGGTGCCGCTGCTGGGCATCAATCGTGGTCGCTTGGGGTTCCTGACCGACGTGCTGCCCCGCGAGATCGGGACCAGCATTGAGGCGATGCTCGATGGTCGGTGCGCGGCGGACCGGCGCCCATTGCTCGAAGCGCGCCTGCAGCGCGGCCAGGGCCCGGTAGCGCGGCATCTGGCGCTCAACGACGTGGTGCTGCTGCGTCGAGAAGCCGGGCATATGCTCGATTTTCAAACCCTGGTGGACGGACGCTATCTGAACTCGCACCGGGGCGATGGCATCGTGATCGCGACCGCCACCGGCTCGACCGCCTATGCGCTCTCCTGCGGCGGCCCGATCGTGGATCCGCGACTCAACGTGTTGGTCATGGCCCCCATCTGCCCGCACACGCTCTCCGATCGGCCGATCGTGGTTCCGGGCGATGCCAGCATCGAAATTCGCTCGATGGGCCGCGGCACGGGACTGGCCGAGGTGACCTGCGATGGGGCGCGGCTCGGCGACCTGCAGTCGGGTGACCGTCTGGAGGTCTCGACCTCCGGGGGCTCGATCACGCTGCTCCATCCGCCTGGCCATGACTTCTTCAGCCTGTTGCGTTCGAAGCTGCGCTGGGGACGGGGCGGCGAGCCCCGGGAACGCTAGGGACGGCAAGCCCATGCTGCGCCACCTGCAGATCCGCGACCTCGCGATTATCGACGCCGTCGAGATCGATTTTGCGTCTGGCCTGACCGTGCTCACCGGCGAGACCGGTGCGGGCAAATCCATCCTGGTCGATGCTCTGGAGCTCCTCGGGGGCGGCCGAGCCGGGGCCGAAGTGGTGCGCGCGGGCGCGGAACGGGCCGAGCTCAGCGCCAGCGTGGATATCTCGCACGTGGGCGGCGAGTTGCGCCACGTGCTCGAAGAGCAATCGATTGCGCACGAGGCCGAGCTGCTGTTGCGCCGCGTAATCGGCAGCGATGGGCGCAGCCGCGCCTGGATCAATGGTCAGAGCGTGCCGGTGACGGTGTTGCGCAGCGTCGGCGAACTGCTGTTCGACATCCACGGGCAGCATGAATTCCAGTCGCTGATGCGCAGCCACTCGCAGCGTGAACTGCTGGATGAATTTGGCGAACTCGAACCCCAGGTCGGTCTGGTGCGTGCCACCCACGGCGCCTGGCTGGCACTCATGAACCGCAGCGTCACGGCCGAGGCCGCCGCCAGCGATCGGCACGCCCGGCTCGATCTGCTGCGTTACCAGGTGCAGGAGCTGGACGCCCTGCGCCTGGGCGAAGGCGAGATCGCCGCACTGAACGAAGAGCGCACGCGCATGGGCCATAGCGACAAGCTCGCGCAGACCACCCGCGCCGCGCTTGAAGGGTTGTACGAATCCGAGCAGGGCAATGCCCACCAGCTGCTGTCCCGCGCCGCCGCGGCCCTGCGCACGGCCGGCGCCATGGACGCGCGCCTCGCTGCCCTCCAGCCCACGGTCGATGAGGCGGTGACGCAGGTGCAGGAGGTCGCGCGTTCCCTGTCGCGCTACCTCGAATTGCTGGAATTTGACCCGGCGCGCCAGGAATCGGTCGAGCGTCGGCTGGCCACCGTGGAGGAGCTGGCCCGCAAGCATCGCGTAGAACCGGCCGACCTGCCCGCCTGGCACGGCGCGTTGCAACGCGAGCTCACCGGCATGGAGAGCTCCGCCGCCGATCTGGGAACGCTCCGTAGCCAGGTCGCCAGCGCGATGGCGGCCTATCAGGAGCAGGCCCGGAAACTCACCGTGGCGCGCGCCGGGGCGGCGCGCGCACTGGGCAAGGCCGTGACCCGCCGCATGCAGGAATTGGGCATGGCGGGCGGCAACTTCGTAGTGGACGTGACGCCGCTGGAGAGCGCGGAACCGGCGACGCACGGCGCCGACCGGGTGGAATTTCGCGTCAGCACCAACCCCGGACAGCCGCCCCGAGCGGTCGCGAAGATCGCTTCGGGCGGGGAACTCGCGCGCCTGTCACTCGCCGTGCAGGTCTGCTGCGCCCGCACCGCCGCACCGTGCATGGTGTTCGACGAAGTCGACGCCGGCATCGGCGGAGCCGTGGCCGAGATCGTGGGGCGCGAGCTGCGCGGCCTGGGCACGGGGGCGCAGGCCCTGTGCGTGACGCACCTCGCGCAGGTCGCCGCGCAGGGTCATCAGCATTTGCGCGTCGCCAAACTCACCGACGGGCGCAGCACCCGCATCACGGTCACGCAGTTGACGGCCGAAGCGCGCATCGAGGAAATCGCCCGGATGCTCGGTGGACTTGAAATAACGGCGCGTGCGCGTTCGCATGCGGTCGAGATGCTGGAGCGGGCCGCCAGCAGCGCCGCTCCTGCGAGTCCGGTAGTGGCAGCGCGCCGGCGGCGCGGCACGCGCAGCTAGTTCCGCAGCGGCGCGGGACCCTTGCGTCGCGGGCAATTGGTGCGCTCGCACCTTCCGTACAGGATCAAGGAGTGGGCGCTGATCGTAAAACCGTGCGCCTTGGCAATTTCGTCCTGGCGCGATTCGATCCCGGAATCGACGAACTCTTCCACGTGACCACAGTCCATACAGACGATATGGTCATGATGCGCGCCCTGATTGAGTTCGAAGACCGCCATGCCATCTTCGAAATGATGGCGCGTGACCAGTCCGGCGGCTTCGAATTGCGTCAGCACCCGATACACGGTGGCGAGCCCGATATCTTCGGCCGAGCCAATCAGGCTCTTGTAGATCTCTTCCGCGGACAGGTGGCGCGTGGCGCTGCGCTCGAGAATCTCCAGTATCTTCAGGCGCGGCAGCGTGACCTTGAGTCCGGCCTTGCGCAGATCTTTCCCTTCCATACGAGTGCCTGAACGGTATGATTGGAATCATGCAAATTACCACATTGGCTGTCCGATCCACGCTGTCCGTTGCAATCTGCCTGCTGGTTGTGGCGGGCTGCGTGTATGAGATGCCGATCCAGCAGGGCAATTTCATCGACGCCACCTCCCTGGTCCAAGTCAAAAAGGGCATGACCCGCGCTCAGGTGCGCTACCTGCTGGGCACACCGATGGTTCCCGGCGGCTTTGACAACGATCGCTGGGACTACGACTACTATTTGAAATTGCGGCAGCTCAAGAGTCCGCGCCGCGCCCGCGCCGCCGTCTACTTTCAGAACGATGTGGTAGATCACGTGGACAGCGACGTCATGCCGGTGTCCAGCGAGGTCGCCGCCCGACCTGCGGCGGGTGCGCCGGTCGCCGCGCCACCGGCCGCGCCAGCGGGCGAGCAGAGCGCCGCACCGCCCAGCCCCGCGGCGCCCGCACCGGATTCCAGCACGCCCACAGCGCCGACCGATCCTACCCGCCCGCCTTCCTCCTAAGCGCCGCGGGCGGCGCGCACCCGCTGACGGCGCCGGTGGCGCGGATCGATGCTCAAGCGCCCGGTACAGTTCAATGCGATCGCCGTCGGCCGGCACCACATGGCGTTCGCATCTGACGCCCCATATGCCGGTCACTGCGCCGTCCCAGTCGATGCCGGCATCGCTCCCGGTCTCCCGTAATTGGCCGCGCGCCTGCAGCAACGCTGTGGCAACGGTGGCGTCGACGGGCAAGCTAAGCCGGCAGAGTATCGGCCCCTGCGGAGCATCAAGGGCCAGCAGACACCGTTTGCGCGCCTCCTCAGGCAAGGCTTTGCTGCGCCCGGCCCACGAAGGCCTGCACCATCGAGCTCGCCACTCCCTCGATCAGCGGATCGAGCAGCGCGGCCTTGATGGGATTTGAGAACTCGAACTGCAGCTGCAGTTCGATGCGGCAACCATTGCTGCCGACGGGGCTAAAGGTCCACAGCCCGTCCAAGGCGCGCAGCGGCCCGGCCACCAATTCCAGGCGGATCTCGGTGTGCGGCCGCGGCCGGTTGCGGGTCGTGAGCTGGGTGCTCAACGGACCGCGATGCACCCTCAGCCGTGCCACAATCTCGGTCTCCGACTGCAGCAGTATTTCGGCACTGGAGCAGCCCGGCACGAACTGCGGATAGCTCGCCACGTCGTTGACGAGCGCAAATACCTGCGCCGGAGGGCGGGCAATCAACGCCGAACGAGTCAGGCTTCTCATAGCGCGCAGTCTGGAGTATCGCGCCAGCCGACTCAACTTCAGCGGGTACAATGCCGTCATGGCGAAACCGGACACACCACAAAGGCTAATCGCCGAAAATCGCCGCGCACGCTTTGACTACTTCATTGAAGAACGGCTCGAGGCGGGACTCGCCCTGGAGGGCTGGGAGGTCAAAGCCATGCGCGCCGGACGCGCGCAACTGGCCGAGGCGTATGTCTACATACGCAACGCCGAGGCATTTCTGATCGGCGCCCACATCGCCCCGCTCAACACCGCGTCGACCCACAAGATTGCCGATCCGGTGCGCACCCGTAAGCTATTGCTCAACCGCAGCGAACTCGATCGCCTGATCGGTGCCGTTGAAAGGCGCGGCTTTACGCTGGTACCGCTCGAACTTTACTGGAAACAGGGTCGCGCCAAGCTGCAGCTCGGGCTCGCCAAAGGAAAGAAGCAGCACGACAAGCGCGCGGCGGAAAAGGATCGCGACTGGGTGCGCGACAAGGCGCGACTGCTGAGGCGCGGTTAGCGACCCAGAGGGGTTCTGGGCCGAAAATCTGCGGGAGTGTTATAATTAGGGGGTTTCCTGAAGGGCGCGACCGGTTTCGACGTGGGTTACGAACCTTCAGGGGCGTGCCGAGGCGCAGTGGCCCTCGTTAATAACTGCTGCAAAACTTAGTTGCCAACGACGACAACTACGCTCTAGCCGCCTAAACACGGCTGACCTCAGGATAGTTCGTGCCTATGCGGCTACACCTGGGGACGCGCTCATAGGATCGCGGTTCACCGTGCTACGGGGTGACACCGTTAAGAGACACCGTCGCTGGTCTGGCGTCTTCCCTGCTGCTCGGGTAGCGCTGGATGAGAAACAAAGAGTCAGCTACGCGCGTAGATCCTGAAGTCTAGGGCTTGCGGACGGGGGTTCGATTCCCCCCGCGTCCACCAATTGAGAGTCCGACGCCGTCCAAGGCGATCCAAAGAACCCGCAGAGATGCGGGTTTTTTGCTGAAATACCGTCTAAACGGGGCAACAACGTCCATTGACATCCACGGGCGCTGAAGGCTTGGGAGTACCCGGCGTTCAACGCTTCCGATACTCGCCTGAGTATCCAGTACCCGCTGGACCCTGTTTCGCTTGAAGCTCCAGCGTCGATACCGTACCAATCGACTACTCCGGATTTCGTCCATGTCTCACCCTTGTCTGATGTGTCGGTGGGGCCTCGTCTCTCAGCCCGATTATTGGGCGCTCTTGACCCGTGTGATCCAAGCCATGATGCGGGTCTCCAGCACATCGAGGGGTAGCGCGCCGGCGTTCAAAACCTCGTCGTGGAACGCCCTGATGTCAAACTTCGGACCCAGCTCGGTCTGAGCGCGCTGGCGCAGTTCGAGAATTTTCAGCTGACCCAGTTTGTAACCCAGCGCTTGACCGGGCCACGCAATGTAGCGGTCTACTTCGGCGTCGGACGCCGGCGGAAGGTGCACGTTCCAGTAATCTACCATTTGCTGGCGCGTCCAGCGTTTGTCGTGGACCCCTGTGTCTAATACCAGGCGTATTGCACGAAAGAGTTCGCTGCGCAGGCGGCCTAGATCGCTCGCAGGATCTTGGTAGAAGCCCACTTCTTTTCCGAGCCGCTCTGCATAGAGACCCCACCCCTCTGCGTAGGCATTGTAGTTGCTGTAATTCAGCGCGAGGTGAAAGGGGTGAAGCCCCGGCAATTCCTGGGCGATTGAAATCTGCATATGATGGCCAGGCACCCCTTCGTGGTACGCAGTGGACTCATCGTAGAGCAATTCGTGGGTCGCGTAATCATAGGTGTCAACCCAGATCTGTCCGGATCGCGAACCGTCCGGTGTGCCGGGAATGTACCGCGTGCTGTTCTCCTTCTCCATGTAGCTCGGGACGTTGGTCACGATGAGCTTGGCCTTGGGAAGGAGCCCGAAGAGCTCGGCAATTTCGGTTCCATCTGGTCGACGTAGTGCGTGAAGGCGTCGAGAATCTGCTGGCGTGTTGCGCCGTGCAGCTTCGGATCGGCGTCGATGGTCTTCTCGAAGGTGGTTCGATCGGTATACCCAGCGCTTTTGGCAAGCACAGTAATCTGGTTCTCGAGGTCAGAAACCTGTGCGAGACCCAACTCGTGAATCTGCGCGCCAGTGAATTCCGTCGTAGTCTGCGTGTGGATTGCGAAACGGTAACGGGCTGCGCCGTCCGGCAACGACCAGATCCCGGGTTGCAGCCGGCCCCGCGGTGCGTATTCTGCAGCAATGAAGGCCTTCAACTTGGCGTAGGCCGGACGGACCTTTGAGTCAACTGCGGTAATGATTGCATCGCGAAGTTGCTGGTGATCGAGTGCTGAGAACGACGCCGGAATACGATTCACGGGCTCTGCGAATGGATTCGAGGCTCCGGCCGCATCGGCCACCGCGGCGCACTGGGCAACAGTCTGCTCGAGCAGGAAGCGCGGCTGAACTAGTCCGTCCTTCAAGCCTGCTTTGGAGAGTTCGATCACCTGGTCGATTGCCACCGGAACCGCATTGAGACGCGTGATGTAGTCGCGAAACTGCGCGACGTTGTCAAAGGGCGCCACGGTGGGGATCTGAGGCAACAGGAGATGCACGCCATTAAACTGGTCAATAGGCATCTCGTAGTTCTTGAGACGTATCGATTCCAGCTGGTCACTCAGCGCACCAACCAACAGTTGCTGATCCAGTTGGTCGGAATCTGCGAGACCGGCGATATCGACAGCCTGCGCGCGCCTCAGCAAGTCGGCAGCTCGATTGCGCACTTCGGCAACATGAGCCAGTGAATAGTCGGTTAACCTCGCATTGTACTTGTACTTCCCTAGGGTGGTCGCGATCTCAGGGTTTTCACGTAGGTAGAATTCCCAGTAGTCATCGGCAACTGCGCGCAGCTGCTCGTGGCGTTTCGGCACATCGGTGACCGAAGGCTGCGCGGCCACTCCGATAAGTACCGGTAGCAGCAGCAAAGTCGCTGTAATCATCCACGCAGGGCACGGTCGGTTAATTCGCCGCATGATTTGTTTCCCTAGGAATGTTATTGGATGCTGGCTAACGCCGAGCGTACACCACAAGCAGTCGCAAGGCATTTCTGGCTGAACTCAACCGCTTCAGAACTGGGGCATTCGATGTCCACCCCCTTTGCACTGCTATTGATCCGGGCGGGAACGCACGCCTCTGCTACTCCACAAGTTTCACTTTACGCAGCAACGCATCGAAGCGCGGGTCGCCGTGCAGGTTGCGAAGCAGCGGATCGGCCTTCATATCTATGAGGGAAGCCCTTAATGTCTGATCGGCACGCCCGAGCCACGTAAACGCCGCGTCCACCTCCCCGCGATAAGCATGAGCCTGAGCGATACCGTATGCATCACGATCCGCAAATCCGCGTTCGAGCGCACCGAGAGCTGAATCGGACTCTGTCCGTCGACCCATGGCCCAATAGACGCAGGCTAAGGTAACCAACTTGCTCGCTTCATCGGATTCCTTCTGCGCAGCAGCAAGCGACTCCGACTTCTTCCCCATGAGCAGCAACGTGAGTCCGTATTGCGCCTGCCCTGTTGCGTAGGCCGGATTCAGTTCCAACAGCTTACGAGAAGTGGCCGCGGACTCGGCCAGCTGCCCATTGAGGTATTGAAAATAAGCCACGAGTGATATGGAATCCGTATCCAGTGGACTTCGCTCCAGTGCCCGGCGCCGTACGGCGATAGCTTTGCCGTAATTGCCGTCGAATGCTGCCTCGTAAAGTTGACTAACCATTTGTGCACGTTCGCCAATCTCACCATGGGGATCGAGTGCCGCCGCCCTCGCGTAGTCCGATTTCGCCGCAGTCCAATCTCCGACTACTTGGCCGAAGATGTTGCCGCGAGCGAAATAGGCTTCAGCACAATTCGGATCTATCGCCAATGCCCGTTGCACGGCATCTCGAGCTCGGGCTTCCGCTTCAACACCGGTGAGTTCCCCTGCAAACCCTTGATAGGCGTAGGCGCGCGCCAGCCTCGCCCAGGCGGTGGCGTAACGGGGGTCGAGCTTGAGTGCCTGCTGCAAGAATTCGACGGCCTTGGCTTCGTCACCGCTGTCGCCTCGCCAAAAGTAGAAGTTTCCCTGAAGAAACAGGTTGTACGCTTCTATGTTCGTGGTTCCCTTTGACTCGGTTTGACTTCCAGCGGCATTGCCCGCATTCAGCGCGACATTTAACGCTCTCGCCACTGTCGTCGAGATCTCATCTTGGACCTTGAAGATATCGGTTTGCTTGCGGTTATAAATCTCGGACCACAGATGCACGCCGTCCAAGGCACGGATCAACTGCGCCGTGATCCGAAGCTCTTCGCCCGATTTGCGGACACTGCCCTCTAGGAGATTAGCTACTCCGAGCTTGGCTGCGATGGAGCGCATGTCCTCGTTCTTGCCCTTGAAGGCAAACGAGGAGGTCCTCGCGATCACCTTGAGGTCGGGATTATGCGCGAGATGGTCGATCAACTCCTCGGACAGTCCGTCCGAGAAATACTCCTGATCGTGCTTCTCGCTCATATCTACGAAGGGCAACACGGCAATCGACTTGTCGGAGATTGCGACGGCTGCCTCGGCCTTTGCCGGAACCCCGGTCAACCCAGCGCCCGCAGGAGTCTGACCGCCGCTGTGATTCAATGAACAAAAGTGCACTCCAAGGCACCCGCAATGCCCACGCCAATGATCGCAGCAGCAATGGCGACTTTCCTCTTCGATCCACCAGTACTGCTGCCCACATACACAGTTTGGGGAACAGCCGCAGACCCCTGACGCACCGCCTCGGTAACACTGTCATCGCGGCGGGCATTCCCAGTTTCGGCACGTCGATCCACTGCGAGTCCGATAGGAAGTACTCTAGTTCCCGACTTAATGGTGTGGCATCGACCCGAAATGCGATGAGTTGTTTCCGCTTGGACGCGGCGCGCTCTACCTCCCTTCCTATATGTGCGGATGGCATCGCATTTGACGAAACACCAGCACCAGCGCCTTCGACTCGTTAATCGCCCCTACTATGGCATCGGCGTACACCGTTCCAGGCCGCACATCGCGCGGCGCAATCCAGCACTTGATCCCGTGAGCTTCCAGGGCCTCGACAATCGCATCAGCCACGGCCGCATCCTGCGAGGCGTAGCTGACAAATACGTCGCTACCACTGTATGTCTGCGGCGGAGAGTTCTCTGTCATGGAAGATTCATCTTGCGCAGGAACGCCTTGTAGCGTGGATCATTGGTCAGATTTTTAAACAGCGGCTCGCCGACGATGTCCACCAAGCCGACGTCCTTTTGGTTATAGGCGCGCTCGAGCCAGTACATCGCTCGCTCCTTGTCATTTGCGTACGCATAATATTGAGCCACGTAGAATGCACTAACGGCTCCCTGCTGGCTGACAAGTCGCTGCACAGCCGCCTCTGCTTCGGCCTGGCGCGCGTTCGCCAGCAGAATGACTGGGGAATACAATAAAGCGAAATCGTCATTGATAGTCGGTTCAAGACATCGAGTGCCTCACGCGGCTTAGATTCCGCGAGCAACGTCTTGGCGAGCCAAGCGCGCGTCCATGCAAAATTTGGAGCTACCGCCAACACGCGTCGGAAGGTAGCCTCGGCCCCGGTGTAGCGGCCAGCCACATACTGCGCGTTGCCCAAATTAAAGAGCCCCCAGCTGAACAGTGGATCGCGCACCAGCGCGGCGCGCAGCAGCCGCTCGGCCTCATCTCGCCTACCCAGCGTCTGTGCCAATTGCCCGGCCAGCATCACGGCCTCCGGATTGCCCGAATCGAGTGCCAGTGCACGTTGCAATTCAGCGTTGGCCGCCGTCCAGTTCCAGTCGTAGCTTCGGTACACGTATGCGAGCGCTTTGTGAGGCTCGGCAATCCCCGGACTGACCGCGATCGCTCGGGTAGCAAAGTGCCGGGCACGCTCGAACCCTTCACTGGGAGTAACATCACCAATCTCGGTTTTAATTACCCATGTCTCCGATAACCAATACCACGCAAGTCCGAATGTTGGATCGAGCTTCAACGCTTGCTCGAGCTGTGAACGCGCATTCTTGATTGTCTCCCGCGTGTTCTCTCTCAGGTTGCTCACTGCGCGCAGACAGAGTTGGTAGGCCTCGAGGTTCTGGGTGCCTCCTTGCTCACGAGTCAGTGGCCCACCGCTGAGGGTGATCTGCAGGGCGGCTGCAACTGCAGTGGCGATCTCGTCTTCGATCTTGAAAACATCCTTCAGCCGTCGATCAAAACTTTGCGACCAGACGGTATAGCCATCTTTGATGCGCACCATCTGCGCCCCTATGCGCAAGTGGTCCCCTGATTTGCGCACGCTACCTTCCATG
>CAVOVV010000001.1:0-308874 GCA_963699955.1 uncultured Gammaproteobacteria bacterium | reverse complement strand
GCGCCATGCCTTCCGTAATCGAGTACAGCTTGTCGGCGGCTACGCTCGGGAAAGTCTGTACCAGCCCGCTCGGCCATTTGACCGTAAGTGACACGGACGTGGCACTGGCCAGGCCGAAGTGAATGCGCCTCGAGTCCTGTGACCAGCGGTGGTAGCGCCCGTCCTGGACGCGGAATTGAGTCACCCCTAGCGCGGTGGCGTAGACGCGCGCGCCAGTGGCATCGCGGTCGGATTTAACGCCCACCAGGTCCAGTTCAATCCAGTGGTTGGAATTGCCGTTGTTGTGGAACAGCTTATTCGGCCCGCCGATGTACCTGGGCTGCAAATTGAAGCCGTTGGTGACGAACAGGTCCAGGAAACCGTCTTCGTCGTAGTCCGCCGTGACCACTGAATCCGCCGTGCCCACGCCGTCGGAAATCGCCAAGCCGATGGGGCCCGCCGCGCCGCCTGCATTCGGCACGGCGGTGAAAGTGCCGTCGCCGTTGTTGTGGTAGAGGATGTTGGCGATGTTGCTGGCCCCGGTGCGGCAGGCCAGATACAGATCGACGTACATGTCATTGTCGAAATCGCCCGCCGTCACGCTGCCGCACTGCACAGGAGCTATCGAGGTGCGCCGCCACGGTTTCGTCGACGAAAGTGCCGTTGTGATTCATCAGCAACGTGGGCCGGCCCGGCAAATCGGTTGGCCAAAGCCCGGTTGACTGCAGCCCGGTGATCGGGGCGCCGGTGAGGACCTGAATGTAGCCTTGACTGAATATACCGCCGGTGGCGTTCGGGTCTATCTTGGTTACGATCGCCAGCGTCCAGCGGTGGGTGGACTTGTCATAGCCGATCTGCATGAGCGGCAATTGCGACACCGAGGTAGGAGCCGGGGGCATGCCCCACACAGAAGATTGTGACGGATCGAGAGTGAATGTGGAGGCGTTAGGATGAGCACCCTTCGCGCCAATCTGTATCTTGGCAATATCGGTATTACCGCCTTCGGGAGCCTTGTTCCAGTCAATCGTGAAAGTCGCGGTGCCTGTGGATACGAATTTGAAACCCTTGCTCCCACCGGCCAGTAGCGCTTCGATCCTGTTGGTTCCTCCCTGCACCACCGACGAGGGGCGGTTTTGCACGCCGGACAGGATGAACATGTCCATTTGCCCGTCATTGTTGAAATCGGCTATCGCGGAGTCCGCGACATTGTGGATGAGCGGCAGAAACCTCGACGGATGCGCACTGTCGTATAGCTTCTTCCACGGAAATGTCTTCGTGTCATAGATCTTCTGTGGGAAAGTCGCCTCGTCCGGACACAGCACGTCCAGGCGCCCGTCACCATTCACGTCCACCAATTGTGCGTAATGAAAGCGCTTGCAATGCAGATTGGCCGCGTTGCCCAGTTCCGTGAATGTGTGGTCGCTGTTCTGGTGAAACAACTTGGCCACACCGCCGTACTGCGCTAGAAGCATGTCCAACCGGTGGTCACCGTCATAGTCAAGCCAAACGGGCATGCGACCGCCGGCGTTCACAATGTCAAAACCCGACCCAGGAGTCTCAAAGGCCAGCTTGCCCTGTGTATTCACGTACCACTCGCTCGGGTTGCCGGTACCTATGCTCACCAGTAGATCCTGGTCGCCGTCATTATCGAAATCCGCCCACGATGCGCCGTGCGTGTCCGCTTGGGGGCGATTTTCAAAATTATTGATCGTCGGGGCGATATCGACAAAGGTCCCGTTGCGCTGGTTAACGAACAGGCTCTTCATGGTGCGGTGGTTGCTCACGAACAGGTCGGGGAACCCGTCGCCATTGAGATCGCCCCATGAGGCGCCGTAGGTCTCGCTGGCATGCGCCACGCCGGAGGCGTCGGTTACGTCAGTAAATCCAATTTGCGGGACGATGGCCCCGGTCCCCGACAGCGCTACCGCCGGGTTGGTTGCCGCATTGCTGGACAGACTCAGAGTTGCCGTCTTGGCGCCGGCACTGGTCGGCGTAAATGTGACGCTCACTGTGCATGATTGCCCGGCATTCAGGACCGAGGCGCAGGTGCTGGTCTGAGCGAACATCGCAGCGTCGGGCCCTGTCGCGGCGATTCCGTTGAAGTTCACCGGTACCGTGCCACCATTGGACACCGTAACGACCTGCGCCGTGGACGTAGTACCGACGGGCTGCGAGCCAAACGTAAGGGTCGTCTGATCCACGCTCGCGGTGGGCGGTGGCGGTGGAGGCGGCGGCGGTGGGGGCGGCGGCGGGGGGGCGGCGGTGGAGGTGGCGGCGGCGGCGGAGTCACTGGCGGGGGGTTATTTGCCGTCGGGGCTGGCGACGCCTGCACCTTCACGTCATTACACGACGAAAGCAGGCCGACAAGGACTATGACCGCCGCGGCCGTAATTCGGAGCCTGCAATCAAGCATTGAGGATACCAATTGATTGCACCTGCCTAAGAAGGGTCCAGTTCGAATTTTGTCTGACATCCAGTTCCGTGCCTTAGGTGAACTCTGACCGTTACTTATACGCCGAGATAACCGCGAATGGAGTCGGCCTACAGGCAACGCAAGCTCAGCCACCACACATCAAATTGCTATTAGAAATACGCTTAAAGTCGTGCGATGTAGGACTCTGCCGGCACGGCCAGACTTACGAACCACAGGCACTTCCGATTGTGCGCAAAATGCATGTTGGTATCACTTCAGTCAATTGCTACTGACACTACTTGCCATATTCCCGCCCGGCGGCCCGGCTCTCCGGTTCATTGTGCAGGACGGTGGGATTGCGGCTGACAGCTTTGCTGACAGCTCTGGCGGCTTCCGGCGTTTGGAGCGACAGCATTGCCTTCGGAATCAGTAAGTTGCCTATTCAAAAAGGGTCTTGAATCCGTTCGAATCCCTCGCTCCTCGCCGTCATTTAAATTGTTAAACGGCCTTCGGCTCCAAATACTCCGCCGTTTCAGCACCGTTTCTCGGTGTTTTCGGGGTTCGCCCTGGAGTCGGACTTCCTTTGGCTCCGACGGTTCAAATAATACTGGCCGGTCAGGCATTCATACTTTGAGCGTTGAGGTCGGCACCGACAAGGTGCTAGTGATTAAGTCCGAGTTAGGAAGCAGGAACCAGCTGCGGCCCATTGATCCAGGCTCCGGTTAGTCGGCGCACCGGGTCCGCAGACGCGGGCGCCCTAACTCGGCATAGCGTGCTGCGACTTGGCAGTGCCTATGACGCCGCCCCTTTTGACGTTCGGAGTGAATCTAGAGCTGACGATTCATCCAAATGCCACCCGGGGCCGCTTGTGCTGGCCCGGACTCTCCAAAGATCGCGATACTCTTTCCGGTGGATAGGATCGAGATGCCGCTGTAGTCGCCGTACGGTGCTCCGAAGCCGTTCGTATTCTTGTAGGGTGCGCCGCTGCTCTGGTTCGACAGTCGCTCTGTAGCCGACCAAGTCACGCCGCCGTCCGCCGACTGGCGATACCAGACATTAAATTCGCCGGTACGAGTATCGAAGAAGGTCGCGCGAAAACTTCCGGCGGCGCCACCGACAATGGCGGGGTAGCAGGCGTCCGCACTCACTCCTGCATCCAGCAACGGCGTGGCCGCCGACCAGGTCAGACCTTTATCGGTCGAGCGACGCACGAATACCGCGTTAAACGCACCGAGCGAGGGCGCTCCCGTGTACATCAATACGAGGGTGCCGCTGGCGTCCGAAGCAACGGTCTCAAGCGAGTTCGTCATCCATTGCGGACCCGTGTACACCGTGTCCACGAGTTTCTGCGTATAGGACGCACCACCATTGGTGGACCTGAACGTCGTAATAGTGATCTGACCCTTGCACTGGCTCGTGCCCTTGGAGCATGGATAGCCCGCCGCGGACAGCAGCACGGTGCCGTCGGACAATACCTCAACGCCTTCGGCATAATATTGACGGTTCTTGTCCCCGTTGACCTTGATTGGTGTCGTCCACGTCGCCCCGTAATTGTGCGAGGCCACGCCGTAGACATCGCCTTTCGCCCAGAAGGCGTAGACGTCCTTGCCGTCAGCGGACATGCCGAACCATGGGTGGTCGGCCCACTGGGTGCCGGAGATCTGTATCTGAGGTGTCCAGGTACTTCCATGGTCGGCGGACTTGCTGAACATGATCGAATTCCAGTCCATCCACATGACGTACACGTTGGCCACGGTGCCGGCGGGCGGGTTGGAGACTACTTTAATCGTCGGATCGTACTGGCCACGCGAGCTGGTGGGGCAGTAGGGGCAATACACCGGTGCCGTCCACGTGAGCCCAGAATCGCTGGATCGGCTGAAGCTGAGCCCGGAAGCCGGGCATCCCTGACATTGAGCGGGGCCACTCGGCAGAAACCACACCGCATACACATAAGTGCTGGAAGGATCTGCGGCGACAAATGGCTCCCAAGCGTTACTCGTGCCGCTCACCAGCTGTTCATTAGACCAACTCGCGTAAGCAGGCGTAGCGACCCAGAATGTCGCGAACAGCGAAGCAATCAGCAGCACGTGCACCAACGTCCGACTTAGAGGAACGGCTCGCAGGCGATGGGAAGTAACTCGCTCAACTGCGGTAGGTTCGATACTGTTCATATATCCTCCATTGAGCCGTTGTTCTTTATGATCGTGGCACAAATGCAGCATGGAATCGCGTACTCAAGATCTTACGCCAAGAACTACTCGGCGGTGTACACGCCCACCTTCCAGGCTCACATTAGGTATGGCCGGTGCGGACTGCTGAAGCTCAGTCGGCGCTCTGGCGATCGTCGTAGTGGCGCCCTCAATAATTTAGTTTGGATCTGGTACAGCGCGGCTGCTCTTAAGATATTCCCCGGAGTCATCAATGAACCGAAGTGGACTGGGCGCTCAACTTAACATAAGGAACCTTCAAGCATGTTCACTCTAATGAATCATGCTGGTCTGCGCGCAGTACTCCTCCGACATTGGCAATTCCAGTGCGTCGTCTCGATGCGGTGGCAAGACCGCAATGCACCGGACACTCCACGACACGTTGTAGACTCTCTGAGCCTGGACGGGCGGGTGCTGGAAGCTTGACAGGCGCGTGGTCCGCTGAGCAGATAACGGCCTCACTGCCAGTTTTCGCCTAAGTGCACTGTGCGGTCCATGAACAATTAACGGCAGTCGGCGAGCGGGCAGGGGGTCAAACCAATGATTACGGGCAGCAGATTTCTGAAAGGAATTGCGGTCACAGCGGCTTTCATCGCGTGTTCAAGCATGGCTGGCGCGGGCGAGGCCGGGCAGCTCGACGCCCCGAAAATATATCCACGATATCCGGCGACGGCTTCGGAGGTGGCTCCAGCGAATCCCGGAGCAACGGACAAAAACTACGGAGTCGCTGTAACGCCCGCGGTTTATCTCGTAAATTTCCTGTTGTTGTACATCTCCAATCCCGCCGCGGCCGCGAATATGCCGCGCCTACATGGCGAGTATTCCATCACCGGTTTACGACTGCCTCGAGGCCACCCCGTCAGGCTGTCCCTACGCTGATTTCTCAGATCTCTTCGGCTTCAAGCGTAACGGCGATGCTGAAAAGAGGCCGGCCTGGCCGCCCGCTTGCCAGGAAGATCCGGAGTGGGAGCGCCTGACCCCGAGCATTGCCAGATTTCCTGACCAATTGAATGAGCCTTTGGGGGCGGAGCGGGCCGACAGACTCGCCCGAGTTTTGGGCATCGACAAGCGCATGGTCCTCAGCGACGCGGAATACCAGTGCACGATCGGGACACCTCCGAGAAATTCAGATCAGCAGACCATCGTCAGTTGCATAGACAATCTCACCAACTCCAAGGGCAACACCGACAACCCTCTTTCGAGTTACGGGCTGTCCATCACGGGCCAAGGGGACGTGCAGAGCGATTGCGCGCCGCAAGCAGCCTGCCTCGTGTTTAATCAATTGTTTGCGGGTCCCCTGGAGAAGATCGCGTTGCAGTGTGGCTGGGCCAGGAAGCTGGAGCGCATGGTGCGGAAGACACCGTTCTTCCAGTTTGTCTACCACGGGAACAAGTGCCAAATGGCCGGCGGCGCCCCGACCGGCGCCTGTCTCGTCCAACCCGTCAGTCCGGTGGCCCACGACTTACCCTAGGTCCCGGCATACGTCAATTCATTGCCGAGGGTCATGCGGTCTCATGGATGGCTCTGCCATCCGCGGCGGACATGGAATGAGCGATCTCAACCCGTGCAATCGTTGGTTGAGCACATCAACCCGAAACGGCGCGGTCGGATGAATTACAGAATTTCCTTCGTGAGCAGTAAGTTTTTGATTTCGCAGGGGTTATAGGCGGGCTCGAAGCCCCTCTGTCCGTCAGCTTTTTGGGCGAGTCCACACTCGCGATTACCGCCCGACTGGTTCCGTCCGTTTCGCCGGCGGTGACGCGAGGCTTCGTCACGCCGGTTCCGGAATTGCTTTTCCTGGACACGTGGCGCGCAAGTTAAGGGCGCAGGTCGGGCATGAACCTGGTCCGATACACTACAGTCAGGGATTCGGCCTATTAATTGGAGAAGCACCGTGTCCACTCCCAACAGACAGATGACTCAGGGCGTATACGCGGATATTGAACGGGTATTCGCTCTCCAGCAGGTTCATCAATGGGAGGTGAAAGCCAGTACTGCCGGCGATAGGAAGGAGAAACTTAAGAAACTGAAATCGGCCGTGGAAACTCACGGCGATGAAATCGTGGCGGCCGTGAAACAAGACACGCGCAAGCCTGACAACGAGATCCGGGTGACAGAGATCCTCAACGTCATCGCCAACATCGAGAGGAACATCAACAATCTCGATGAATGGATGAAACCCGTCGAGGTGGTTCCGTCCCAGAACAAGGGCGACCGGGCGAGTATCGTCCACGAGGCGCGAGGGGTATGTCTCATATTGGGCCCGTGGAACTTTCCGCTTGGGCTGGTCATGGGTCCGCTCGCAGCCGCCATAGCCGCTGGCAATTGCTGCATCGTCAAGCTTACCGACTTGTGCCCGGCGACCGCCAAAGTCGCCGCGAAGATCATCAAACAGGCATTCGAAGAGAAGGAAGTTGCCTTGTTCGAAGGCGATGTCGGTGTGGCAACGGCGTTGCTCGAGCTACCGTTCAACCACATCTTCTTCACGGGAAGCACGCGAGTCGGAAAGCTGGTCATGGCCGCGGCGGCGAAGAACCTGGCCACCGTAACCCTTGAGCTCGGCGGGAAATCACCGGTCATCGTTGACGAGGGCGCGGATGTGAAGAAGATTGCGGGGGACCTGGCGGCCGCCAAGCAATTTAACGGCGGGCAAGCCTGCATCAGCCCCGACTACGTATTTATCCGCGAGCAGCAGAAAGGAGCCTTGGTCGAGGAGTTTCAAGCGAAGGTCAAACAGAACCTGTACAGGGATGACGGGAGCATCAAGAAAGAGAGCATCGCCCAGATCGTCAACGGTCAGAATTTCGCCCGAATCAAGAAACTCTTCGATGATGCCGTTGCCAAGGGAGCCACGGTCGCCGTCGGCGGTACTTTGGAGCAAGCCGACCGCACGATCCATCCGACAATGCTCACCGATGTCACCCCTGACATGCAGATCATGCAGGAGGAAATCTTCGCGCCGATCGTACCGGTTCTGACCTACAAGAGTATCGATGAAGTCATCGCGTACATCTCGGGTCGCGGCAAGCCGTTGGCGCTCTACATCTACAGCAACAATAAAACCAATATTGACAAGGTGCTCAGCAGAACTTCATCGGGCGGAGTGACGATAAACGGATTTTTTTCTCACTATCTGGAAAACCAGCTACCGTTTGGTGGGGTCAATCAGAGCGGCATGGGCAGCTATCATGGCGTCTTTGGGTTCAAAGCGTTCTCTCATGAGCGCGCAATCTACGTGCAGGAGAGTCGATAGGCTAAGGTCCGCGGACTGGAGGCGCCATATCGGTCGCTCTTGATTCGTGGCTCCGTTGGCTTTGGGACGGAAAAAGCGGCGCCGTCGGGAAGGCGGCGCGAGGAACCATAAATGACAGTTTCGGCGACCCCTATCGAGTTTGGGGGAGTTGGAGGGTACGGGAATCAAGGAACCAGTTATGCGCTCAAAAATCTCGGCACTGCCACTGCTTGTCCTGGCCGCATTACCGCTTCTCGCGCTGTGCGTATCCGCCCAGCCTCAGGAGACCCAGCACTTAACCAAAGCGGGGAAGCTTGAGCGCGTCAAGGTCCATGGTGATTCCCTGGCGGGCAATCTCGCTGGGGATACGCCAGATCGAATGGTCTCGGTCTACCTACCGCCCAGCTATTCGGCGTCCCCCAAACGCCGCTATCCCGTGTTGTATCTGTTACACGGCTTTACGGATTCGGACGATCACTGGTTCGGGCTGAGTGGTCCGCACTTCGTCGATGTGCCGAGGGCGGCAAACAACGCGTTTGCCAGCGGCTCGCGTGAGTTCCTCATCGTGATGCCCAACGCCTATACCCGTTACCAGGGCAGCATGTACTCCAGCTCGGCCGTCACCGGTGACTGGGAGGCCTTTGTGGCTCAGGACTTGGTGAACTTCATTGACAAGCACTACCGCACGCTGGCGACCCGGGCGAGCCGCGGCCTGGCTGGGCACTCCATGGGAGGCTACGGCACGCTGCGCATCGGGATGAAGTACCCGGCTGTTTTTTCCAGCCTCTACAGCATGAATCCCTGCTGTATGGACGCACAGCTGCATCCGTCGATCCAGACCGTTGAGCTTGCCGCAAAGGTTCAAACTGCTGAGGATATGCAGAAGGCTGATTTCTTCACCAAGGCCACGGTGGCCTTAGCTGCGGCCTGGTCACCGAATCCGCGCAATCCACCGCTGTACTTTGATCTGCCCGTCAAGGACGGGAAGGTGGTGGATGACGTCGTCGCCCGTTGGGCGGCCAATGCCCCGCTCGCGATGGTCGATCAGTACATTCCCAGTCTTAGAAAATATGACGCGATCGCGATCGAGGCTGGCGACAAGGACCTAGGGGACATCGCAGCGACAGTACGTACGATGGATCAGATTCTCAAGGATTATGGGATTACACATGAATTCGAGATCTACGACGGCGACCACGTGAATCGAGTCGGCCAGCGTCTTGAAACCAAGGTACTGCCGTTCTTCGCGGCGCATCTGAAATTCCAATAGAACCTGAGAAACTCGGTTACTTGGGATTGTAGTGGCGCACCCTGCATTGGAGTGACATATGCATGAGGCTGCTTTCATTTCGGTTGTAGCGGACAACCGGGCCCGGGAAGAGATGCTCGAACAGGGGTTTACTCGCCGCCCTTTGTGCATTGACGCGGATGTCGCGCGCGCACTAGGCACGCTGGCTGATGCAGCTTGGTCCCTCCCAAGGGATCAGTACTATGAGCTCGGCGATCGGTATCGGTCATTAAATCGGTTTAGAGCCGAGATCGTCGAAGGTGGGGTTCGTGTATGGCCCCACGATGATTCTATCCCGTACGTGCAGCTCGAAAAATACAACACTACATTAGGAGGCCAGCCGCGCAAATACGCCCCGGTGTCCAAGGAGATTGCCGACACGGCCGGCGTTCACAAGATGATTTCTCACCACCTTATGTACTTGCCGCTGTCGACGGTTGGCGCAACCTACTCAGTCAATATGCATGTGATCCGATTTGCGGCGACTCCGTCCCGGCCGTGTGATACCAGCCCGCCAGGCTTGCACAAGGACGGTGAAAAGTATCTGGCTACTCATCTCTTGGCACGGTGTGGAGCGCAAGGCGGCGAAGTCGTCATAACCGATAACAAAAAGCGCGAATTGAGTCGCTTTAACATGCGCGAACTGGGCGAGTGTTATGTGTTCGACGATGACCGAATCTGGCACATGCTTACCCCAGTTGAAACGCTGGAGGCCAATCAGTTTGCATATCGCGACACGGTCACGTTCGACCTGTTGCCGGACAGCTGGAAGCCTGTGAGCTAGCTGGCGTATACAGCCTCTGCTCAATTGCAGTCCTAGCAGCGAAGTGAAGTCGCGGCGGTCGCCCCTATGGCGACCACGGCGACCTCAGCTCAAATGGATTTCGAAACCCCGATGAACAGACCACGTCGCGGTCCGTATTGCGGAGCGCCGACCCCGACGCCAGTGCCGTCGCGTATCTCGTAGACCTTATCAAATACATTGAGCACATCCAGCCGTACGGTCAGTGTTCCGGCGCTGCCCAGATGGATCACCCGGTTGGCGCCCAAGTTGATCTGCGTGTAGCTCGGCAGATGTGCGCCGTTCGGAATGCTGCTGCCGTCAGGCAGCATCAGGTCGGCGCGTAATCCCGTACCCATCAGCAGGTTTGCACCAACGAGATTGTGGCCCCAGACATAGGAAAGCCCCCCCGAGGCCGTGAACTGCTGCTCGTGATCCAGATGGATGTAGTGGCTTGCGATGTAGTCCAGATCGTCCTGGGCAAAATTAAACTGCGCCGTTTCGATGGCGCGGCCCTGAGCGCTCTGGAAAGCCAGATTCGCGTAGGCGGTGAGTCCATTAGCGTTACTGTAGTTGGCCGTGAACTCGATGCCCTTAATGATGCCGTCCCGGTAGTTGAACGGCGTGAGGATAATGGGCGCCCCAAATTGTCCCTCATCAATCAGTTTGCTCGATACCCGGTAGTAGCTGTCGACGCCCAGCACCAGGCTCGGGCCCAGCTTCTGCTCCAAGCCGAGATCGTAGTAGTCCGCTCGTTCAGCGACCGGAGGATCGCTTAAAGTCACCGCCGGGGCCGCGGTTGTGTTGAGAAACTTCGCTATTGTTTCAGTCCCGACGAGTTCAAAGGGGGGCGGCGTGAAATAGCGGGAATAGCCGGCATGAACGGTTGTACCGGCAGTTGCCTTCCAAACGGCATTGAGGCGTGGGCTTAGCTGGCTGCCGCTGGTGTAGGCGGCGAGATGATCGAAGCGCAGGCCGTAGTTGATCGTCAGCGCCGCCGCGGCTTGCCACTCGTCCTGCAGATACACGCTCTCGATCCACTGGCCTTGCGAGCCGTTATCGGGGATCGTGACTGGCACATCACTGGTTTGGAACCCATTGGCGTCGACGGGCAGGACCTGCGATGTGGTGTCGGTCGTGGCCATATCGTGCTGCACATACCAGCCCGCGCGCAGCGTGTGAGCATCGTTGAGCTTGTCGGAGATGTCGGCCTGCCAGGCAAAGGCGATATCCCGCTTGTACGCATTTTGTGCGATGCCGTCAAAGAGCAGATCGCCGAGTTCATCGGGCGTGAAAGTCAGGCTCGAGTAGCGGCCTGTCACGGCGGTCTGCCAGTCGACGGCGCCTGCTGCATGCTGCCATCCGAGAACCACGTAGCTGTTCACTTCCCGTTGATTCTCATCGAGAATCGCGCTGTCAAAGTCGGTCTGCCCATTGACGGTCAGTCCCAGTGAGGGCTGTAGTCCACGCTGGTTCGGAATCTCGAAGTTTCCCGTTGAAGTGCCGACAATCAGCGAGAGGCGATTGGCGGCATCCAGGATATCCTCGAAATAGCCGAAGCCGTGATATTGCGTGGTGTGATCATGCAACGGGTTTGAACTTCCATCGGGCGACTCGATGCCCAGATCGCTGCTCAGCATGTCCCCCGACACGAAATAGTTCAGGTTGCCGGAGCGGCCGCCGTACTCCACGCTGGGCTGGAAGGTGCTGTGGCTGCCGCCATAGACTGACACCGAGCCACCCGGCTCTAGGGCACCGCTCTTCGTGGTCATGTCGATAATACCGGCCGTGCGTAGACCGTACTCGGAGGGCAGCGCACCGGTAATCAGCTTTAGCGAGGAAATCAGGCGCGGACTCAGAGACTGACCGAAGACGCTGATGCCTTCCGGCAAGATAATCCCGTTGAGCCGGTACTGGAGGTCGTTGTGGTCGCCGCGCACGTGGAACTGGCCGAAGGAATCCTGCACCACGTCGGGCGCCTGAAGGATCACCTGGTTCAGCAGCGTGTTATCGCCACCCGGCGCGGCGGCAATGGCGGCTGAGTTAATGGTGTACGTGGAAGCGCCGGTGTCAGTTTCGATGCCTGCGCGCGCCTCATTGAGACGCCGAGCGGTCACCACGACTTCGTCGAGGGCAGCCTGGCCAGCGGTGGTCGATGGGGTACCACCATCTGTCACCGAGGCCGGCCAACTCAGGGCAGGGACGCAAGAAATAGCAATGATCGTCGGCACCATAGGCGCCAACAGGCGTTTGGAAAACAACATGGAAGAATCCTCCTCGTTGGGCAATGCACCGCGAGCCACCCGTAGGGTGACCCGATGAGTTCAAAGGCCTAACGAAGAGACGGTGGGGCGCGAGAGGAGTACGAGGCTGAAAATTGGCGTGCAATCAGTGATTGCACCGCCAACGCGGGAGCAGGATCGACGGACTGCGGCGCAATGAAGGGTTCAGACGCAGGAGCCCCGGCCGCTGCCAGCAGCGGAGCGTAGGTGAGGCAATCAGCGCACTGCCTCCCGTGCGCATCGAGCACGTAGGTCGAATTCGAACTGGAGTGCAGGTGCGAGTACGCGTGCGCCAGCGCACCGTATTGGGCAAAAAGCAACGCCAGCGACGTCACTAATGTGACGCGTCGTGCCACTTTTCTGTTCAAATTAGTCAAAGCACAGACCTACTCGCACGTGGAAACATACCACTGTCGACCGGATAGGTCGACCAGACGCCCAAGTGATATTCCTAACGGTGCACGGCTATAGGTTTTGCGCCAGTCCACTGACGCCGGATCGCGCATTGGCTCAAACGTCTCGGCATACCCAAAAACGTGTCAATCCGGTTCAGTTGGTACCCCCGGTGTCTTCCTTTGCAATACCCTACCGGAGGCCATCAATGCCTTGAATACAAAGGACAACATTCAGCCTCGCAGACCGTTTCGCAAATGGAGGCGGTTGAATATGTCATGTTGGCATCAACGTCCCACTGGCGCTGTACGAACCGGCATACGATCATCAGCGGAAGACACCGGCCACGGTGATATGAATTACAACTACAAAACTCGGGCTTAGGCGCTACAACGCATCCACTGATCGAACACAGAACAAGAAGGATTACTAGTCGAACCGCCTATCGACCGTAACGGACACAACTATGAATCGAACCACGACGTCGGCGGGATCGCTGTGCATCGCTGGAATGGCACTTGTCGCTGCAACCTTTAGCAGCGACGCGTCACCCGATTGGCGGTCCCGAGTATCGAGCGATTTACTGGTCATTGTCGACCTGGCGACAAAAGTCGCAGCCACGGCATCACCCGCTCCAGCTAAGCCCAATTCTCTGACGAGCGCCGGCCCGCGAACCGACAAGAATGGCCGGGTGCAGGTAGACGTTCACTTCGATTGTTCACAGAAGGCTCCCACCGCGGCGCTCGCCACGGCGGGGTTAGGAGTCAACGCTTCGATTAAAAGGCCCCCGCTCTGCGTGATCGAGGGTTGGGTGTCACCTGCAAAGATCCCTGATCTCGCGTCAGTTGCGGGCGTACGCGTAATTAAGCTGCCAGCGTACTCGATTCGCAGACCCCACAAGAAACCAGCCGCATCTACTCGGTCGCCGCCGCCACCGCCATTTGTGCCAGCGGACCACGGCCAGTCGCAGGCCCCTGCTGCTCGGACGGACTATTGATGACACCGCCGTTACGATCATGCGTGCCGATCAGTTCATTGCTCAAACCGGTGCCAATGGCTCGGGGGTGACGGTAGGTGTCATTTCTGACGACGTCACGAACCTGGCAGCGATACAGGGACTCGGTGAATTACCCGCTGTGAACGTGATTTCACTAAGCAATCCGACGCCGCATCTTTATCTTACCGACGAGGGGACCATGATGTTGGAAGAGGTCCATGCCGTGGCAGGTGGCGCGGGCCTGGCGTTCTGCGGGCCGGAGACCGACGTGGAGTATGTAGTGTGCCTTCAGGATTTGATGTTGGCCGGCGCCACAATTCTCGTCGATGACATAGCCTTCTTCGCAGACGACATGATGTCGTCGAATGGTGACTTTGCCCAGGGAATACAGACACATCTAACTCAGAATCCGTCGGCTCTGTTGTTTACGGTAAGCGAAAACTTCAATGGCAGTTATTGGGAAGGTCCCTATACATCCACGCCTGCCGCAACGATAGGATTTGCCTCGTTTACGTGTTCGGCAAATGGCCAGGTGGACAACTTCCTAGGTCTGTTTGGCTCGACGCCGATCGAATTGCTAACCGTCAATGCCACCGGTTCGTATCCCATACGCATGCAATGGTCCGACCCGCCTGGTCAAAATGGGAGCAACTTCGATATCTATTTGACCGATCAGTACTACAACCCGATGGGCTGTCTATCGGCGACAGGCGGGCCTGACACCGCGCTCGCCGGATTCCTTAATGTGACGGCGGGCAATTACTACATCTTTGTAGGCACTCCCGACCAGGCCACGGACGGCAAATTTTTGAAGCTACTAATCGCCGCAAGTGGCGGCACCTTGCTTTCGCCCTCTACCGCGGGCAGCGTTGTTTCACCCCAGGCATTCGTGCCCGGAGTGGCAATTGTTGGAGCGGTGAATGGGTCGGATGGCACGGGGAGTTTGATCGAGCCCTACAGCGGACAAGGACCGATCAACTTATTCTTTCCGGCGCCGATGCAGATTCAGGCTCCGAGTTTCGTGGCTCCTGATGCCGTATACGTCGACGCCGCCGGCACAAACTTTGCTGCTGACCTCGGGCCGGACGGACTCTTCCACGGCACGTCAGCTGCTGCGCCAAATGCCGCAGCGGTTGCGGCTCTGATTCGGAGCGCATTTCCGATCCTTACCCCCGCCCAGCTCACGCTGGCCCTGCAGTCCGGTCAGAATTCCTCCGGAGTTCCAGATGGCATCTTCGGGTACGGGCGAGTGGACGCACTTAGTGCGCTGGCATCCATACCGCCTCCGACAGTTACTACAGGGCCCAGCCTCGAAGTCGTGGGCGGTACCAGCTCGGCGGCGTATCAATTGTCGGTCGGCGGCGTAGGGCCACTTCGCCTCGCCGTCGGCGGATCCGATGCAACGCTGATACCCGGGCAGATCGTCCCGGCCGGTACTCCGGGCGTAACCATTGCACCGGATGGCTGTGGCACCACCACCAGTTCCTGCACCATCCTATACACGCCGGTACTAGGCCGCGTGGGCAGCGCGTCAATGGTAATTCAGGTGTTCGATAACGCCATGCGAATGGCGCAGAGTTCGATCATGGTCACGGTGCGGAAGCCGGCGGTCCCCATATTGAGCCTCACTTCCGGTAATCAGTCCTTCACGGTTGGCGGCGCCGCAAGCCCCATCGGATTTACGGTCGCAGGAACGGGTCCTCTTTCTATACACGCTGCCAGCAGCAACGGAGCTGTACTTCCGACCACCGGAATTGCCGTAACTTCCGGCTGCGGATCAACGGTGCTCAGCTGCTCCGCGGCGATCTCGCTGGCACAGGGCATTACGGGATCGACCGTAGTAACGCTCACCGCTACCGATCCCTACGGCCAAGTGGCGACCGGGTCGGCGTCAATTAACGTAAACCCAGTTCCTAAGAGTGGCGGCGGCGGCGGGTTTGATGCATTTACGCTGCTTGCGCTGGGCAGTCTTGTACTACGACGTATAGTGCCAGGTGCGCTCAAGGTGATCTTCTCGGTTCGATGATCCTCACAGCAACATCCAATCCTCGAACTCCCACCTTAGGATTTTGGCCTCCGTCCGGGTACGGTTAGATCGGCATTAGGATTTCGCGCGGCGGTACCAGAGCACCACCAGGCACATCGAGATTACGGCGCAGCTCACCCATTCCCAAAGGCCGAAGCTCAGGAATGGGGAAATGCCGAGTGTCCGCCAGCTCTGAGTGACCCAAGGCAGGTTTGGCCGCTCCAAGGCCAGGTAGGCTTGCGCCAAGCCGGCGAGCAACAGCGGAACCAGCGGGACCAGCGGCATGACCATTCGCATTGTGGTCCTGATCCCTGTCGGGGTGCTTCCGCCAGGGCAGGACTTGCGCCTGTCAACTAACACCGACATCTGGCACGTCACTCCGATGCAGATGCCGAGGAAGGCGAGTATCGCGAAGATCTCGTGTCCCTTGGGCAATGGCAGCAGCCGATCGGGCAGCAGAGCGCAACACATGCACAGAAAGCCCAATTGCAGCAAACGAAGCCCTCTCGTACCTGGCCTGGCGGTTGCAGTTTCTGGGCGGCGGCTCAGGTCTGCGCACCACGCGATACCCGCGAGACCGCACAGCTCCAGGCCGGCCCATGCCCAGATATAGCCGTGAGGATTTTGATCGGGATAGAGCAGCACCGAAATCGTCTGGTAGCGCCAGTCGTACCCGCCCGGATAAGCATGCGCTGCCACGCCCATGCCGCCCCAGAATGCGAGGAGCGCCAGCGGCCCGGCCACCGGCGGCTTGAATACCTTATCGGGCCACCGCCCAGCCGCTCGATTTGAAAATTCGCGCACGTCGTGTACCGCCAGTAAAAGGAGCGTTCGATTTGCAATCAGGCTGTATGTAGGCGTTGCCCTATTCCACATGACGCAAGAAACGATTGACCGTGACGACTGGCCGCCGAGCCGGCGCTTCGCCTCGAGCGCTGGTACCGCTCAGGCCAACTGCAGCTTATCGCGGGCCGCAAGCTTTCGCGTTCGTCGCAGCAACGTGCTGCGCACCAACCACTCATCGCCTGGCGCGATAGCCTCGAGGAACTGCGTTTGGCCGGCGGCATTGATCGCGACCGGCAAACCGTCGCGCAGCAGGAACCGATTGCCGGCCAGTGCGGGGAGCCGCGCACCCGGAGTCACAATGCCCAGGAGGTTGAGGGGATCGGCCGCGCTCAACGAAACCAGCCGCTGCTCTTTAGCGCGGCGGCGCACCGAACGCAACGCAGCCACCGCATCAGGCAGTGCGTACTGCTCGCCGCTGGTGGTGGCGACAAAACGCCCGCCGCGGATCTGCCCCTGCGCCTCCAGACGGCGGTAAACGCGCAGCAGCAGGTGCCAGGGTGGCAGCCACTGCGCTTCGCGCGTCAGTAACTTTCGGAACACGACGCCATAGCGGCGCAGCAGCAGCCAGGCCAGGGTTTCAAGTTGCGCGGGGCCGGGCGATGCCCGATCCTCGGGCGCAGAGAGTAGGGCGGGCTGCAGCGGGCGGATCAGACTCCAGCGACCGGCCTCCTCGAGTCCGTGAATCGCCAGGCGTCGACCGCGCGCCGCGAGTTTGCGCTTGCGTTCGAGCGGCAGGAGCAGCGCACGTAAGCCGCCGAAGCTGTCGGCGCTTACCAGCCCCGCCGCGACCAGTTCTCCCAGCGCGGATTCGGCCTGCGACTGCAGCAAACGCGTGCCGCCGAGCATTTCATCGAAGAACGATGCGCCGTGGGTCTGCAGGTAATCGGCCATAGCTCGCGCCGCCGACGACAGCGTCGCGCTCTCGCGCTGCGGCGGTATCAGTTCACGCCATAGGGCTGAATTCTGGCGGCGCAACAGCGCGATGGGGGTGGCGCGCACGGGGCCCGCCGTGATATTGCGCGGCGGGTCGAGGCGTCCCCACAGCACTCGGCCCGACAGGCACAGGCTGTCCAGCCAGCCCGGATCGTAAGCGCCCATGCGCGCAGGCAGCACCTCGGATTCCCAGGCGACCGCAGGAAGTTCGTACCCCTCGAGCTGCTCGATGATCGTTGCCAGGCTCGCGGCTCCTTCGGGCCGTGGTTCCGTCGTGACACCCTGCCAGTCGAGCAGAAAGCGCATGAAATCGGCGGACGCGACGGGTTCGATTTCCGCCCGCAGCGTGCGAATCGTGTAACGATGGATGCGCGCGAGCAGACGCCGCTCGCACCATTCAACGGCCTTGTCGTTCGGCGAGCCGCTGAACTGCCCGCGCAACACGAATCCTTCGCCTTCGAGCTGCAGCAGCGCAGCGTCGATGCGTGCCTCGGGCAATGACAGCGCGGCGGCAAGTCCGGCCACCGTGACCGGACCCATCGCCTGCAGCCGGCCACGTACGAGCTCGGCGCACGCCTGCTCCGCGGTCCACTCCCGCGCCGCGTATTCGGCAGGAACGGTCAGTAGCGGCGATACGCCCGCTTGGACGTAGATCGCCCCCAGCATCGGGAGCTGTTCCACGGCAACCCAGTAGTTTGCGGCCCCAGTGAGCAGGCGGGCCGCACGGTGTTCCTGCAGCAGCAGCTCGAAAAGCGGTTGCCATTCCGGGGCCTCCGACTCGCCCAGCACGCCCAGCATCATCAGCGCGTCGTGCAGCTCATCGGCGTTCTCGACCGCGGGCCAGGCCTCGGAGCGCACCTGCGCGATCGCCAGCGGGTCGAGCTGCCCGAACTCTGCGGCGCTCTGCGGATCGAGCCAGCGGCGCGCGGCCACCGCCTGCGTGCGGCGTTCCTCCAGCGGCGCGTCGTCGAGATAGGCGTAGGGACGCGCGCCCAATATCTCCATCGCCAGTGGCGACGGATGTGGCAGGTCGCGCGTGAGCACGCGCCGTTGGCCGGTTTCGATCGATTGCAGCAGCGCGATCAGACCGTCGACATCCATCGCCTCGTGCAGGCAGTCGTGCAGTGTCTGGCGTACCAGCGGATGATCCGGAACCTCGCGCTCGCCGCGCAGATTCTCGGCGCAGGCGAGCTGGTCCGGGAACAGCACTGCGAGCAGATCTTCGGCCGCCATGCGCTGGAGCGGTGCCGGCACTTTTTTCCCGGCACGCGAGGTCCGCACCGCAAGTGACACGGTCGCGTTCCAGCGCCAGCGTGTCGTAAACAGCGGCGCGTCGAGCACCGCCTGCGTCAGTACCTGCTCCACGGTGCGGCTGTTGAGGTAACGCGGCACATCCTCAAGTGCGAAGCTGTGCGTCTCACCGAGCGAAAGCACGATCGCGTCTTCCGTCGCGGCCGCCTGCAGTTCGAAATTGAAGGTCTGGCAGAAGCGCTTGCGCAATGCCAGTCCAAAGGCGCGGTTGATACGAGCGCCGAAGGGGGCGTGCAGCACCAGCTGCATGCCGCCGGCCTCATCGAAGAAGCGTTCGATCACCAGTTGCTGCTGGGTGGGGACGCAGCCCAACGTGGCCTTTGCCGTGGCAAGGTATTCGACCATCTGGCGGGCGGCGGATTCGTTTATGCCGTGCCTGTGCATCGCGAGCCGGATGGCGGCATCTACCGTGCCAGGATCGACGGCGGGCAACGCTGCGTCGATCTGCGCACGGAGCGCCGATACCGCCAGCGACAGCTCCCGGCTGCGCGCGGGGGCCTCGCCCAGCCAGAAAGGAATCGTTGGCGGCTGTCCGGACGCGTCCTCGACGCGCACCCGACCGGCCTCGACGCGCAGAATCCGGTAGGAAGTATTACCGAGCTGGAAAATGTCTCCGGCCAGGCTCTCGACGGCAAAATCCTCGTTCAACGTACCCACGAACATGCCGGTGGGCTCGAGCACCACCTGGTAATCAGCGTTGGAGGGGATTGCCCCGCCGCAGGTAATCGCCGTGAGCCGCGCGCCGCGCCGTGCCCGCAGTTTGTGATTGACCGTATCGCGGTGCAAATACGCGCTCTGCTGGCCGCGGCGCGATGAATAACCCTCCGCGAGCATGCGCAGCACCTGGTCGTATTCGCTCTTCTGCAGGTCCCGGTAAGGCCAGGCGCGGCGCAGCTGGGCGTACAGTTCCGCTTCGCCGTACTCGCGGGCGCTGACTTCCGCGACGATCTGCTGTGCCAGCACGTCCAGCGGCTGCAACGGGATGTGCAGTCTGTCCAGTTCGCCGTCGCGAACGGCATCGAGCAACGCCGTGCACTCGATCAGCTCGTCGCGGCTCAAGGGGAACAGGCGACCCTTCGGCACGCCACCCACGGCGTGGTTCGCGCGGCCGACCCGCTGTAGGAAGGTGGAAATCGAGCGCGGCGTGGCGAGCTGGCAAACCAGCTCCACATCGCCGATGTCGATCCCCAGCTCGAGTGAGGCCGTGGCGACCAGCGCACGCAGCGTACCTGCCTTGAGGCGCTGCTCGGCGTCCAGACGCTGTTCGCGCGACAGGCTGCCGTGGTGCGCGGCGACGTTCTGCGCACCGATGCGCTCACTCAGGTTTCGGGTGACACGCTCGACCATGCGCCGGGTATTGGCGAATATCAGTGTCGTATGGTGTTCACCGATCAGCGAGGCGATCTTGTCGTACAGGGTTTGCCAGACCTCATTGGACATCACCGCCTCGAGCGGCGAGTCGGGCAGCACCAGCGCCAGATCACGGACACGGGTGTGGCCGCTATCGACGACCACGCAGGCGTCCGCCGGGTCGATTACCCCGGTCAGGAAGTGTGCGACCTCCTCGATGGGTTTCTGAGTTGCAGAAAGGCCTATGCGCTGCAGCCGATGGCCCGCCAGAGAGGCCAGCCGCTCGAGCGAGAGGGCAAGGTGCGAGCCGCGCTTGGTGCCCGCGACTGCGTGGATCTCGTCGATGATGACGCTGCGCGTGCTCGCGAGCATCGCGCGTCCTGATTCGCTGGTCAGCAGCAGGTACAGCGACTCTGGCGTGGTGACCAGAATATGCGGCGGCGACTTGCGCATTGCCGCGCGCGCGCTCTGCGGGGTGTCGCCGGTGCGCACCAGCGCACGAATCTCTGACGTGGGAGTGCCCTGGCGGTTCAGTTCGTCGGCGATGCCCCGCAGCGGCGCTTCGAGATTGCGTTGGATGTCGTTGGACAGGGCCTTGAGCGGCGATACGTATACGACCTGTACCGTATCGGCGAGTGAGCCGCTGATGGCCTCGCGAACCAGGCCGTCGATCGCCGCGAGAAATGCCGCCAGCGTCTTTCCTGAACCCGTGGGCGCTGCGATCAGCGTGTGGCGGCCGGCCTGGATCGCGGGCCAGGCAGCACGCTGGGGCGCGGTAGGTTCGGCAAAGCTGCGGCTGAACCACGCCGCGACGGCAGGGTGGAAGTTATCGAGCGGCATGGTGCCAATTTTACGCCTTTCGGCGACCTGGCGACACCCGGGCGGACTGCCTACTTTTGGAGCATCCCGAGCATCTGCAGGGCGTTACCCAGTGCGCCGCCAGCGGCGGTGTTATCGAACACACACCAGGCCAGCGTGCCGCGCGGCAGCCCCTTGAGCGTTTGGGCCCACTGCGCCACGCGGCCGGCCTCATACACCGACCAGTACTTTCGCGGCGTACCGTGCAGGCGGTAATACACGATTCCCGGCCAGCCGCCCGGGAGCGCGGCGGCAGGCACCACCGCTGGGTCCGCGGCCACGCGCCCGACGCGGTAGCGAAGCAGCAGCCTCTCGGCCGCGGTGCCAAACCAGCTCGGGTGTCGCGGCTCGCACACCACAGGGCCGGGATGGTGGTGGCGCAGCAGCGCGAAGAACCCGCGCGCGATAGGTCCTTCGAAGGCCAGCGAGGGCGGCAGCTGCACGACGAGCGGCCCGAGCCGCCGACCGAGTCCAGCAATGCTGCCAAGGAATTGCTGCAGGGGCTGGCGTGCGGCGCGCAGCCGTTGATCATGGGTGATGCGTTGCGGCAGTTTTATCGCGAAGCTGAAGGCCCGCGGGGTCTGCTTTGCCCAGCGCGCGTAGGTCTCGGCGGCATGGTGGCGGTAAAAGGATGAGTTGATCTCGACGCCGCGCAGCACCTGACCGTAACGGCGCAGATGCGTCCCCTCCTCGGGGAATCGCTTGGCACAGGCTCGCGGAATGGACCAGCCCGCGGTCCCGACAACGATCACGACTTTCTAGGTCCTTAGGATAGTGTCGCCGGTCCGTGGCGCTGGCCAGCCGGACCAGCGAATGACCAGGTCCGCTTCCAGATCGTGTTAACGACTAGCAGGCGCCGCGAGCAGAGCCGCAAGCAAGGACGCGTCGAGCCCAGGAAACCCGTCAGGCCTGGGCGACCAGGAACGGCTGAATTCGGATCACTCGTGGGCAATTGGCTTGTCCGTGAACAGATAGTCCTTGAGTTGCTTCGAAAAGGTCGGATCCTGCCGACGGATCCATTCCAGCACCATCGAGGCATGCTCCTTTTCCTCGTTACGGTTGTGCTCGAGGATCGCCTTCAAGTGCGGGTCCTTGCAGGCCTGGGCGCGCTGGTTGTACCAGTCCACGGCTTCCAACTCCTCCATCAGCGACACGATCGCCCGATGCATATCACGTGTTTCATCTGATAGTTCCTCGACCGGTTCATGGTAACCAACACTCGACATTTCAATCTCCTGCTCGTGATGGATTTGTTCAACCCGTATCTGATGTGCCGTTGCCTGCCGGGCGCCGAGCCGGTCATCGCATTTTGCAGATCTTATCGCGGCGGAGCACTATCAGCGGCGAATCATACCTTGGCACCGTCTTGGGGCCCGGATTGACCTCGCGAGCGCCGGCAAACCGGCCTACTTCTACCGTGGCGCCCACAGGCCAGGGATCGAATAAACGTATTGCGTGGAACGGGCCTGTCAAGGCATCCTCGCAAGAGGTCCGGCACCCGAGCTGCCGCAGGACCGCAGCGTGTCGCTGCGGGGCAAGATGCACGAAGTGTCCCGGCGCTGGCCAGTATCAACGAGCGGAGAGCCATGGTCGAGTTCAGCGAGGTCCTGCTCGTCACCTTTACGAGCTTGTTTCCAGTCTTAAATCCGATCGGCTGTGCGCCGATATTCCTGTCGCTCACCCAACAGTATCCCCAGTCGGTGCGTCGCGTATTGGCCCGAAAGATTGCGGTTTACAGCTTTGCGCTGCTCGCCACATCACTGCTGGTCGGGACCGAGATCCTTGGTTTTTTTGGCATCAGTTTGGCCGTCATACAGATTGCGGGTGGCTTGCTCGTGGCGGCCACCGGCTGGAAGCTGCTCAATCAGGAGAGTCCCGCGGATGCGGGACAGGAGTCGCGCGCGCCGCCTGGAGATGCCTTGACGCAGGCGTTCTTCCCATTGACTTTGCCGATTACCGTCGGCCCCGGCTGTATCGGCATCGCCATTACCATCGGGGCCAATCTACGGCGCGAGGTCGGCGCAGGGATGATGAGCGGCATTCCCCGCCGGTTTACCGCCGCCCTTCTAGGCATGGCGCTGCTTTGCCTCCTGGTGATGGTGTGCTACACGAGAGCTGAACAAATGGCGCGCAGATTGGGCAGTTCCGGAACCAACATCTTGGTGCGGCTCAGCGCCTTCATTCTGTTCGCCATAGGCGTGCAGATTGTATGGAACGGCCTGAGCCTCGGGCTTTCCCACCTCACAACCCCCACCGTGATACGTTGAATTCAGGAGCACGTTTCTGAGCGAGCTTTCGGAATGGGACAGCTTCTACATCATCATCGGCGCGGCTGCGGGCGGGCTGATCGGTCTGCAGTTCGTGGTCATGACGCTGATCGCGGAGCGACCGCCGCTGCGGGCGGCCGACGCCGGTGCCGCCTTCGCGACGCCGACGATCGTGCATTTCAGCGCCGTGTTGCTGTTATCCGCGCTGTTGCGTGCTCCCTGGCATGCGCTCGCGTCCGTGCAATTGTTGTGCGCAATCGTCGGTGTATGTGGGTCCGGGTACATTGTGCTCGTCGTGCGGCGGATGCGGACGCAGCAGGTCTATACGCCAGAATTCGAGGACTGGGCCTTTCACGCGATTCTTCCAGTGGCGGCCTACCTAACGCTGGTTGCGGCTGCCGATAGGGTGCCGACTGACTTCCGTGCGAGTCTGTTCGCCGTGGCCGGCTCGGCTCTGCTGCTGCTGTTTACGGGTATTCACAATGCATGGGATGCGATTGCCTACCACGTGCTGGTTCACATGAACCGCGACCACCCGTCGAACTGATCCGGCGATTGCCGCGGGCTCTGGACGGAGGCACAAGACATGAATGACCGTGATGTGCGGCCTCGATGCGAGTGGGCGGCCGGCGATCCATTGATGCGCAAGTACCACGATACCGAGTGGGGAGTCCCTCAGCATGACGATCGGATGCTTTGGGAAATGTTGATGCTTGAGGGGTTTCAGGCGGGTCTGGCGTGGATCACCGTGCTTCGCAAGCGCGAGGCGTTTCGCAAGGCCTTCTCGAAGTTCGAACCGGCTAGAGTTGCTCGTTATGCAGAAAAGGACGTGCGCCGTCTCATGGCCAACGCCGGAATCATCCGCGCCAGAGCCAAGATTGAGGCGACCATTCGGGGCGCACGAATTTATTGTGAGATGCAAGAGCGGGGTGAGAGTTTCAGCAACTACTGCTGGTCATTCACAGAGGGCAAACCGTTGGTTGGTGACGGACGCAAGTGGGTGGCCCGCACTGCGCTTTCCGAGCGCATCTCAAAGGATCTGAAGCGGCGGGGGTTCAAATTCGTCGGTCCGACAATTGTCTACGCCTGGATGCAGGCGGTCGGAATCGTCAACGACCATTCCCTGAAGTGTTTCAGGCGCGCGCAGACGGACCGCCACAAGCCGGCCTCGAGAAAGCGAGGCTGAGGGCTCGATCAGGCAGTTTGGCAGCAACGCACGAACTGGCCCCGTAATCTGGCCGGTTTGCCCAATCCATGCCTTGCATGAACGAAGACGTGCGGCTTACGGCGCCGCCAAACTGACGGTGGCGAGCGCCGCCGCTTCGGCACTGCAGTCGCCGGCAGGCGTCGCGCCAAGGCCGCGTTCCCTCGTTACCTCGACTCGCGCCGCTTCGAGCTGTGCACTGAATACCGGGTTTGTTTGCAGCCGAGCGAATGTTGCGGCCCCTACGATGCGTGCGGCTTCGATGTCGCTCTTCCAGTGCACGCCACAGATCCCGCGGCTCTGACCGAACGCGCGCCCGCGCTGAAGGATGGCGTCCGCGCGCTCAGGTGCGATCTCGGTCAGGATCAATGCCCATACCCAGCCAATCGATGTGTGACCAGAAGGATAGGAACCGTTCGTTCTCAGGTAGCCTTCGTCAGCCGGTGTGCAGCTGGAAACGTTGAATGCCATGAAAGGGCGCGGACGTTGGTACTTATTTTTCGCTTTGTAGGTCGCCTGCGCGGCATCGGTCAGCGTCCTTTGCAAAAGCATGTTCAGGTTCGGCGTTTCCTTTTCGGATATTGGAACGCCAAGCGCGCACGCGAAAGTCCCGGCTGCGCTGGGAAAGGAGAGATCGGCATCATGCACTGCGATGATTCCGCGCGGCGTTCCTTGCAGCTTTGACAGCTCATGGAATGCGGCGTCGTCATCGGCCTGCGCGGCGGAGCCGGCCGCCGGCGGTGCCGGTAGCAGAGCTAGGCTGTCTGGCAGCTCCTTTGGCAGGAGGTAGCCGTTCAGAAGACCGGGTCGAAATTCTCCGACCTCCGCCGCCGAAGTAGGCGCAACCACGTGGCTTGGGGCGGCACAGCCGGTTGCGAGGAGTATCGCGGAGTACACCAGTGCAGCGAACGAGAACTCTTTTAGCCTGCGCATCTTTGTCCTCGCATTTGCACGGTGCTTTAGGCGTTACCTACAAGGCCCTTTGGTCTCGCGCTCCCGGCAGTGTCGGCTCCCCGTCGTGGGTAATCAATGGTCAGAGGGGGTCTGCAACGCAAAATTCATAGCGGGACTCGCACAGGCCCATTTATTCCGATGACCCTGGCGGCGATTCGCCTGTGTGCCTTGTAATACGGCAATTTACGGAAACTCTTTAGGGCCGGGCACGGCGACAAGCCGTGGGCGAGCAGCGGGGATTGCCCGTCCAATCCCTTTGTTCAACGGGAGCACCTCTATTTATCGGGTCCCAATAGGGCACTGTGATAGCATGCGCACCCCCGGCGGGCATGCAGGATTGGCGACTACCAGCCCGGGGGGGTTGGCTGTTCGTTGACATCGCAGCGATATGCCGGAAAATTCAGATTATATGCAACGCGCCTGTAGCTCAGTTGGATAGAGTGTCTGGCTACGAACCAGAAGGTCGGGAGTTCGAATCTCTCCAGGCGCGCCAACTTTCCAATTTTCATCAATCAGTTAGCGCTGCGTTGCTAACTCGCCGTCGACCGAAGCCATGCGGTTGCAGGAGTTTTGTGGGACTCTGCGTCGCACACTCGCTCCGCCGCCGCGATCAGGCTCGACAATTCCGCCTGGGAGTAGTGCGTGGTGATCCGACTACTCTTGTGGCCGAGCAGGTCCTGACGATCCTCATACGACACGCCTGCAGCCCGTAGGCGCCGCCCAAAGGTGTGCTTGAGATCATGGACCCGCACGTTTCGAAACCCGACCGGTGCCGTCTCCTGCTTCTGCTCCGCCCACTTGTCCGCAGCCCGCTCACGCGCCCGCTTCCAGGCCGTGTTGTAGATCTTCGTCAAGGGCTTCGGTGCCTTGCCCTTGGTTGCGAGAACGAAAACGAACTCAGGGTGGAGTCCTCGCAGGCTCTCCACCACCGACCGGGCGATTCGATTCAGCACGACCAGGCGATCCTGGCCATTCTTCACCTTGCCCCCAGGGATGATGAAGACCGACGTCTTCAGCTCCGGTACCTTCACCTCGTGGCCCCACTTGAGACCACACACCTCCTGTTCCCTGCAGCCCGTGTGGACCTTGAACAGTGCCATTCGCGTCAGATGATCAGGCAGCTCCCTAAAAAGCATCGCCTGTTCTTCTGCCGAGAGCGGATACGGCCTGCGGGCATCGGTGATTGGAAAGAGCTTGATTCTCGGCGCCCGTTCCAGCCACGTGAGTCCCTGCTCGTCGATCCACTCGGTTGAGGCCAGGTTCAGGATTCGACGCATCGTCGCCAGTGCGGCGTTGATCGTCTTGGTCTTGACCCCATCCTCACGGCGCTGGGCAATGAAATCCTGCAGTGTCCCCATATGCACATTCCGAAGATCGGTCCCACCGATGTGGGAGTCCAGTTGTCGGAGCACCGAAGCATCGTTGGCGATGCTTCGTTTGTGCTGGTTTTCCAGCAAATATTTCGTTGCCGCGGCGCGAAACGTACGGTCCGTTCGAACGCCGTAGAGCCGAGCTTCCCGAATCTGATCGATCCGTTTGACTAGCAGGTCTTGGGTTTTCGCTGGATCGCCTGTGCCAGTGCTTTCTCGAATGCGTGTTCCTCGGTACAGTTTGTCAATGTGCCAGGTGCCACCTCGCTTGGTGAGGCCTGGCATTCTTTGCGTTCCCATGGTGTTCTCCTTTGAGAGTTGACCGCGGGACGCCCGTTGCGGCTCTTATACTCATCCGCCCAGCAATCGAGATCAAGCCGATCGAAGGCCACACCCTGCGCGCCGATTGGAATCGCGATTAGGTGTGGCCGTACGAGGGCGTTGAAGCGGTTCTTGTCCATGCCCAGGTAGGCAGGCGCATCCCGCAACCGAATGAAGCGCGAGGGCGCCCCAGGCCCCTGGGAAGCTGAATCGAGCGAGTAAGCAGACTTAGCCATGCCACGCACGTCCCACAGGACCGGGCAGGGCGGGGTCAATCTGGAGAGGAGCAATACCCGTTCCTGCCTGGTCATTTGTTCAATGACTCAATCAAGAACGGTCCGCGGGGCAAATCCGAAAACTTGCCGCGACAGGCGAAATCCGCGTCAACTGTGCCTGTCGCTTTCGCCCCGCTGGCCAATACCGTTGTGGATTCAGCGGTGGGATTCGAAGGGTAACCTAACGCTCGGCAATGGCTGAGTCAACCGCACTGCGCAGTGGTTCCGTTGAAAAGCCCGATGGCCTAGACGGTGGGGTAGTCGCAGGGATCAATGCGGGCGTTACAGTGGCATTTACAGTGGATTTCAGTGGCGTTTGAGTGGTAGTTGAATGGCGGGTGAGAGGCGGGTGAGAGGCGGGTGAGTGGCGTTTCAAGGGTGTTCGTAAGGCGTTCCCACGACTTCGAAACCTTGACACTACTCAAGAGCGATGACGGCGCACGGATTTCGGTCCATGGCCTCGACCTGCCTCAATGAGCAGGGCTACTCGCCAGATGTCATTGAGCTGCAGCTGGCGCACAAGGAACGCAACAAAGTGCGTGGTGCTTACAACCGAGCTTCACGCATGGCCGAGCGGCGAAAAATGATGCAATCGTGGGCTGACTACCTGGACGGACTCAAGGCGGGTGCTGTCATTATTCCGCTGCACCGGGCAATTTGACGTAGGCCGTGGCACGCACAAAGCGCACCTTGCTTAGACATTGGAGCACATCGACGCCGCGTGTGCAGCACGCACCGACTAGCTAGAAAAGAAACTCTGTAGTCCGTGTGTGAGCAATGGCCAGAGAAAACGACAACAGTCAGCATTGCTAGACTAGGCAAAGTGAAATGGCATCCAAAAGAACGTAAACGTCGATACTCTGATTGTTGGTCAGCATCTCGATGCGCACTGATATAAGTAAAGCGCTCAAATCAACCGAAACGAGGCGCAAAAGTTGAGACCCAATCCATCCACCACCGAAATACTGACGTTGTCGTGCGGCGCAGGCCGCTGCAACCTAATTCCTGCCCTGGGCGGCAGCATTGCCGGCTGGCATATGAACGGCCAAGAAATGTTGCGTTCGGCGAGCGCCCTTGGTATCGCTGCCAACGATCCTTTTGCCATGGCTAGCTTTCCCCTCGTGCCGTTTTCGAATCGCATCCGCGACGGTAGTTTCGAATGGCAAGGCGAGCGATTCGAATTGGCGCGCAACTTCCCTCCCGAACCGCACGCCATCCACGGTGTGGGTTTCCAGCGCCCCTGGCAGGTGCGTGGCCAGGAGGCCAGCTCGGTCACCCTCGCGCTCAGCCATAGTTCAGACACCTCATGGCCCTTTGCCTTCGAAGCCCAGCAGCATATCATTCTGGGCGAAGGCAATTTGACGATCGAAATGAGCGTCGTGAACCTCGCTGAGCGGGCCGTACCGCTGGCATTCGGCCATCACCCCTACCTTCCACGCGCCAACGCCTTTTTGAGATTCGGGGCGCAAGGGGTATGGCTGGTCGGCGACGACGGACTGCCGAGCTTGCGCGTGAAGCCCTTTGGCAAGTTCGACTATTCGAGTGCCAAGTCAGTGGCGCGCGGCGACATCGACCACTGCTACGTCGGCTGGGACCGAAGCGCCGAAGTCTTCTGGCCGGAAAAGCCCCTGGCATTGGAGATTACCGCCTCCGACGGCTTGCCGTGCGCCGTGGTGTGCATCCGCAGCGACCTCGATGGCTTCTGCTTCGAGCCGGTGCCACACGTCAACGATGCGGTCAATCGACGCGATGGCGACTGCGCCATGCCGATCATCGAGCCCGGGAAGTCATTCACCGCGAGCATTATGTTTCGCGCAGTGAAGCGGTAGAGGGCTTGAGAGGCTTCAGCGGGCGCGCGGCGGGCCGTCCGAATCACGGCGAAGCAGGGCGAAATCAAGAAGATTATGCCTGAGGTTCTCCACGCGGCCCTCACGGCGTGCCTTGATCTTCTTCAGCAGCAACAGCATCGCAGCTTTCGACATATCGGCTATGGGCTGGCGTATGGTGGTGAGTTCCGGCCAGATCGAGCGGGAAAACGCGGTGTCGTCGAAGCCGCACACGGTGAGGTCCTTCGGCACATCCAGGCGATGGCGGTGTGCGACCGCTACAGTGGCCGCACCCATGTCATCGTTACTGGCAAATATCGCGGTCGGCGGCTTGGCAAGGCCCAGGAGTTTCTCCGCGGCCGTGAGCCCCGACCGGTAGGTGAACAGGCCCTGGCGAATGAGCGATGGATCCACCGGAATATCCACTTCCGCCAGTGCCGCCTTGTAACCCTCCAGGCGCTGCGCGCTCGCAGTCTGATCGGGACTGCCGATGATGAACCCGACGCGGGTATGCCCCAACGCCAATATATGGCGTGTCATGGCAACTGCGGCAGCATAATCGTCGATGCGCACGGCGAGATAGCCCGCACGCGGACTGGCACTCGCGACGGCGACCGCCAGCGCCCCGGCCTTCGTGACTACGCCATGAATGCGCCTTGAATCGCAAAGCGGCGGCGGCAACAGGATACCGTCGACGCCGGTGGCCAGCAGTTCCCTAACCACCTCAACCTCGCGTTGACCGACATCGCACTTCTCGACGACAAGCTGCACATGGCTCAAGCGCGCCTGTTCGAGGCTGCCGATCAGGAACTCGCTCAAGTAGGCGGAGCTCGGATTGCTGTACAGCATCCCGATGCGCACCGGCTCGGTGCCAGCCAGCGTACGCGCCGCGAGATTGGGCGAGTAGCGGAGCTTCACGATGGCTTTCTGCACCGCCTCGCGTGTCTCCTGCCGGACGCCGTCCTCGCCATTAATCACGCGCGACACCGTCATCGTGGCGAACCCCGCGTAGGCCGCAACGTCGGCTATGGTCGGTGCGCCCAGTTTGCGACGTTTCGACTTGCGCCCTGACCGTGGGCTCGCTCTTGCTCTTGCTGATCTCGCGGTCATGCCCGGCACCGGCCTACATCATCAAAGTAGATGCAAGATGGTATCGCGCCCACTCGAGGAGTTGAAAGCCTTTCAGCGAGTGCAGGCTGCGCCGCCGGTACGCAAGGCCCTGTCCTCCATCGCCACTTTCACGTTGAGGTGTATCGACTCACGATGTTCTCGAGGTATTCCTGGCGGCCGGAGTGCGGCAGCGGCGTGATGTTGTGCGCTACGGCCGCATCGGCAATCGTGGCCAACGTGGTGCGGCCAGCGAGCATGGCGCGCGCCGATTCAGTGCGCCAACCCGTGTAACGCTGCTCAATGAAGGAAGTCAGCTCGCCGCCTTCCAGCATAGCCGCGGCATTGAGCAAACCGCGCGCCAGGACGTCGATGGCGCCGATGTGTCCGTAGAACAGGTCCGCCGGATCGACGCTCTGGCGCCGCACTTTGGCGTCGAAATTGTTGCCGCCGCTGGCAAAGCCGCCTCCTTTCAGGATGTAGTACAGGGCGAGCGTGATTTCCCGGATATCGTTGGGGAACTGGTCCGTATCCCACCCGTTTTGTGGATCGCCACGGTTCATGTCGACGGAGCCGAAGATGCCGAAATCCATCGCCATCGCAATCTCGTGTTCGAAACTGTGCCCGGACAACGTGGCGTGGTTCGATTCGATGTTGACCTTGATCTCCTTCTCCAGGCCATGATCCTTGAGGAAACCGTATATGGTGTCGACGTCGAAATCGTATTGGTGCTTGGTCGGCTCGTGTGGCTTGGGCTCGATCAGGATCAGGCCCCGAAACCCGATTTTGTGCTTGTGCTCTACCACCATGGAGATGAACCGGCCGAGCTGATTCTTCTCTTGTTTCAGGTCGGTGTTGAGCAGCGTGTCGTAACCTTCGCGTCCGCCCCAGAGCACGTAGTTCTCGCCCTTCAGGCGGTGTGTGGCCTCGAGACAGTGCCGCACCTGGGTAGCGGCAAAGCGGAATACGTCCGGATCGGGATTGGTGGCAGCACCCGCCATGTAGCGCGGATGGCTGAACAGATTCGCTGTGCCCCACAGCAGTTTCACTTGGCTCGTTGACATCTTGAGTTCGAGCTTTTCCACCATATGCAGGAAATATGACACATGCTCGCGGATGTTCTGGGCTTGCGCCATGACGTCCGTATCGTGGAAGCAGAAAAAGGGCAATCCCAGGCGCGTAAAGAACTCGAATGCCTCATTGAGTTTATGGTCCGCGGCCGCCTGATCGAGCGCGCCGCCGTGCCAGGGGCGATGGAATGTGCCGGCGCCAAAGACATCGAAGCCGTCCCAGTTGAAGGTGTGCCAGTAGCACACCGCCATGCGCAGTTGCGCTTCCATGGTCTTGCCCATTACCAGGCGATTCTTGTCGTAGAAGCGAAACGCCAAGGGGTTTGTGGAATGCGGGCCTTCGTAGGCGATGGGTGCGATATCGGCAAAATAGGAGCGGTTCAAGATGGGTTCTCCACGAATGTGTCTTTGAGGTGTCGATACAGGCTGCGAAACTTCCCGATGCGCCGCGAATACAGATCGGACAGGCGATGGTCGGGTTCGGCCACATGCAGAATCGGCGGCGGCGTGCAAACGTCCTCGACCGCGGCACGTTCCACGCCCATGCGCGCCAGTCGCGCGGCGCCGTAGGCGGGTCCAACCGTGCCGGCATCGCGATAGGTGAGTGGCCGGCGCATTACGGAACTCAAGATGCCGCCCCAATAGGCCGAGCGCGCGCCGCCGCCAATAACCGAGATTGAATCGATGGTGGTGCCGCTCGCCAACAGCGCATCCATGCCGTCGCGGAAAGCGAAGGCGACACCTTCGAGCACGGCTTGCGCCACGTCGGCGGGCGCTGACTCCTGCGTCAGCCCGAAGAGCACTCCTTTGGCGTGCGGATCGTTGTGCGGTGTGCGCTCGCCCGATAGATAGGGCAGGAAAATCTCTGAGTTGGCCGGGCGGTTGCGCGCCTCCGCCAATTCGAGCAGCGCGCCGGCATCGGCCAAGCCGCACAGTCGCGCCGCCCAGTCAACGCAGCTGGCAGCACTCAATATCACCGACATCTGGTGCCAGCGAGTCGGCACCGCGTGACAGAACGTATGCACGCCGCCGGCCGGATTGGGGCGATAGCCGTCGTTCACTAGGAACAATACTCCGGAAGTCCCGAGCGACAGGAAGGCATCGCCGGGCCGAACGACGCCGACGCCGATGGCACCGGCGGCGTTATCACCGCCGCCCGCCGCCACCGGCACTCGCGTCATGCTCCAGGCCTCGGCAACTTCCGAACGCAAAGACCCGGTGATCTCATTTCCTTCGAACAAGGTTGGCATGTTTGGCGACCCGAGACCGGTGGCTGCGAGCATCGATTCTGACCAGCACCGCCGCGCAACATCCAGCCACAGAGTGCCGGCGCTGTCGGACATGTCCGAGGCGAGATCGCCGGTCATGCGCAAGCGCACATAGTCCTTGGGCAGCAGAACGGTGGCGATTTGGGCAAAGAGCTCAGGTTCGTGCTTCCGTACCCACAGCAGTTTCGGCGCCGTGAATCCTGGCATGGCGCGATTGCCAGTGATTTGCCGCAAGCCCGCGACGCTCTTCTCCAACTCCCTGCATTGTTGCGCGCTGCGCCCGTCATTCCAGAGGATGGCGGGCCGCAACGCCTGATGGTGTCGATCGAGCAGCGTTGCCCCGTGCATCTGACCGGACAAGCCGATCGCGCGAACCGTCTTGCGCAACTCCAAGCGCAACTTTCCAACGGCGATATGGGTAGCGGACCACCACTCGGCCGGATCCTGTTCCGACCACATTGGCTGCGGCCGCGAGACGTTCAGGGGCGCGCTCGACTGATCGACGACGGCGCCGCTGTCGTCGATAACGACGGCTTTCACGGCCGAGGTGCCAATGTCGATCCCCAAGTACATGCGAAAGAACCTGTCACCGCTCGAAAAAGAGCGGCGCGTGTGCGCCGATGCAATGTGGCAAATCGCGTACTTTCCCGCCTTGCAAAAATACTTCTGCCGGTACGGAAAGGTAGCGCTATCATTTTATACCTGAGTGGGTGAGTTGTGGCACTCAAAAAACAAAGTCGGCGCCGCTGCACGGCGCGCGCAAGCGGGGGTAGTGGCTGTGAGCGACAATCGTGATGTGACAATGAACCTGCCCCTGGTTGCCGCCATTGTCGGCGTCGCCACCATTGGCGGCTTCATGTTCGGATATGACAGCGGCGTCATCAACGGCACGCAGGACGGCCTGCGCACTACGTTTCACCTGAGCGACACATGGCTGGGCATTACGGTGAGCGCCCTGCTACCCGGTTGTGCTGTGGGTGCGTTCCTTGCCGGCCGATCCGCCGATGTGTGGGGCAGGCGCCGCATCATGGTGGCGGCGGCGGTCCTCTTCATCGTCAGTGCCCTAGCGTCGGGCGCTGCCGATTCATCGCTCATGATGATCCTAGCGCGCTTCGCAGCCGGTGTAGGTGTCGGTGCGGCTAGCGTGCTGTCGCCTGCCTACATCAGCGAGGTGACACCGGCGAGTATGCGCGGCCGGCTCTCGAGCCTGCAGCAGGTCATGATCATCGCCGGCCTGACAGGCGCGTTTCTTGCCAACTATGTTCTGGCGCATTCGGCAGGAAGATCCACCGATATCCTATGGTGGGGTTACCCCGCGTGGCGCTGGATGTTCTGGATGCAGATCGTTCCTGCCAGTGTATTCTTGGTTACTTTGCTCCTGATCCCGGAGAGCCCGCGCTTTCTTGTGGCGCGCGGCCGTGACGAGCAGGCGCGCGCGGTACTGACGCGGCTATTCGGCCAAGCCGCAGCATTCGCCAAGACTGCGGAAATTCGCGGTTCCATTGCCTTGGATCACGCCCCGCAATTGTCAGATCTCATCGACAAGAAGACGAAGCGCTTCAGGTCGATCGTCTGGGTGGGGATTGGTCTCGCAACCTTCCAGCAACTGGTCGGGATAAACGTTGTGTTCTACTACGGTGCCGTGCTCTGGCAAGCAGTGGGTTTCAGCGAATCGGACTCGCTCAAAATCAATATCCTGAGCGGCACCTTGTCAATTGCGGCGTGTTTGATCGCCATCGGGCTCATTGACCGGATTGGCCGAAGGCCCTTGTTGCTCATCGGCTCCATCGGCATGGCCGTCACGCTGGGAGTTCTGACGGTCGCCTTTGCCACGGGTAATTTGAGCAACGGTACCCTGCATCTTGCGCCCAACGTTGGCCTGGTCGCGCTGGTCAGCGCGAATCTCTACGTGGTGTTCTTCAACTTGAGCTGGGGTCCGGTCATGTGGGTGATGCTCGGGGAAATGTTCCCGAATCAGATCCGCGGCTCCGCTCTGGCCGTCAGCGGCGCGGCGCAATGGACCGCCAATTTCCTCATAAGCATGAGCTTTCCATGGTTGGCGAGGTTCATCGGCCTGCCGATCACCTACGGGTTTTACACCGCGTGCGCCTTCCTCTCCATCTTCTTTGTGTTGAAGATGGTGCACGAAACGCGCGGCCGGGAACTCGAAGAAATGGTCGGTTGAGGGACGGACACGGCCCCGGGAAGATGCCTTGGTGCGTTCGTTCTCTCCTGGCAGATCTGTGAAGCGGCGATGTCGGTCACCGCTTCGTGATGTGGTTCATTCCATTTGAGCCAGTCGGCCGGTAGCTGGACTGCGCAAGTTTCGAGAAGGGCCACCTGCATACGCGCGCCTTCAATTCCATCTGGACGTGTCGTTCAACAGTCCGCCGGTTCGAGCCGCCACCTGGTTCTCCCCATAGAACTGTGACTTCAGTACCCTCCGCGGCAGCCGTCTCGTCTAAGACCGCAAGCGAGACCAGGGCGTTGTCCGGCGCGATGAAGGACATGTATGTCGAAACGCCGACCCGATGTCCCTTGGCATCGAAAACAGAGTCGTAGGGATAGGATGCATAGTGTGCTGTTGGAAACTCCATACCCTTTCCGTTCTTCCCATGGGCGAACTGACTGCGAAATAGATCCGCGACCATCGCTCCGTCGAAGGTGAGGGAGACCTTTTTCCGCTGTGGTCTGCCCTGGAGACTCAGTAGCGCTTCTCTGCCGATAAAATCATGGTCAAACCGAATAACTCGACCATAATCGAGCTCCCACGGCGTACAAAAGTATTCCTGAATGTTCTCCGAAACGAAGCTTCCACCCAGAGAAGCGGCACCCTCGTAGCTCGCAGCGGGGAGCCACTCTCGAAAGGCGCGCGTGTCCTCGCCGTGGTAGAACGCCGGCAAAGGGCAGGGTAGCCAACCGGAGTCCACGGGTGTAGTGGAGTACGCGCGCGCACCAACAAGTCGAAGATCAAAGTCCTTTCCGGCATCAATGATCGCGTTGCGAACCTCATCGTAGAGTTCGACTGGTCCCCAGAACTCCAGACCTGGTCCTCCGCCCATGCCATGCCGGAGCGAGCGGAGGGTTCGGCCATTGATCTCGATGGATCCCATCTGGAAGAACCCCGGCTGATCGATTTTGCCGCCGTTTAGTTTCTCAAGGAACTCCCACCCCTTCGGTCCCTGAATCTGGAAGCGGCAGGTCTTGCGCGGACGAATGTTGTCAACCTTTCGCTCGTCGCGCTCGCAGCGTATGTCGTACTTGCCAAGTGAAGCCTGATATTCGACCCAGTTGGCGGGCGTTGGTCGTCCTACCAGGTTTACCAGCGTGTCGCTCAGGCCGATGCAGATCATGTCACCGATGAGGTACCCACTCGGTGCGCACGCGACGAACTGTTTCGCCTTGTTACCGCCAAAGTTGATGAAACTGTTCACGGCGAGCGATGCAATGAACGCTTTAACATCCGGCCCCTCGATATAGAGGTCGGACATGTGGAAGGACATGTCCATGAGGGCTACGGTCTCTCGCCAGGCACGCTGTTCGACGCGCCAGTTAGAGTATTCAGCAGCAATGGGAAAAACATAGGGTCCCGCCTGAGCGTTACGCAGCATCTGGAGCGCAGATCCATGCTCGTCAATCTCTTGCTGTAGAGATCTGTTGGTTGAGTTCTGTGACTTCATTTAAGTACTAATCCTCATTAGGCAATTTACGAACTGCTGCGGGGAGCACCTGCGCGCGCGTCAAAGCCGCAGTTGCCCCCGCTCCCAAGGGTCGCGGACGGGACCTACGAATGTCGCTACAACAAAACATATAGTGTATGAGATCGGGAATGCATGGGATGCATACCCAGAATGAATGAACCTGTATTTCCCCTTGGTAGGCCAACTTCATATGATCAGGCGGGATTGGATCGGGGCGTTCGTGGCTGCGAAAAACACCAGCCATGGCGGCTAGAAATCCATAAATAGAATCTTTGTTTTCCGAGAGACATCCATCAGAAATAGGGAGAAACATGCAAAGACTGGGATCGCCTGCGCACAGGTCCTTGTCGTTCCCGAGGATTCGCATTGTTGCCGCCGCGGCGGCCTTATCTCTAACTGCGATGTCCGCAGCGGGCGCACAGACTGTCATCCGGTCACAAGCCTTCGCCCAAAAATGCGGCGCTCTCAATAGTTATGCGATGGAGAACCCAGCAGCGCGGGACGGGGTTTCTCGCGTTCAGCTCGTGAGCGCAGTCGTAAAAGCTCCCACGACGCCAACTGATCCGCCGCTGCATTGCGTCGTGACGTTTAGTTTCTACTTTGATTTAGACAAACCTGGCGACTGGTACGGAACCTCCACGTACTTTCTGCCCGCTCGTTGGAATGGTCGCTTCGTGCATGAGGGTGGGGGCGGCGCATCATCTGGATGGACAGGTATTGCGGACCCTACGCTTCTAGGCGAGGGAACCGCCCATGCTCAGATGAACAACGACAGCATGGAGAGGGGTGTGCTATGGCTCAACCAGGATTTGAATAACAGAGCGGCGCGCCTATTTTCCCGAGATGGGATACATCTTTCGACAGTCTTGGGAAAGCGACTGATTACTAAGTTTTATGGAAAACCACAAACGCGTTCCTACTATATCGGCTGTTCGACGGGTGGCAATCAGGGCCTGCAGATAGCATTGTGGCACCCACAGACATTTGATGGCATCAGTGCGGGAGCTCCAGTCTTCTATACTCAGGAAATGGCCCAATGGCCTTTGTGGCAGAAAGAGGTGCAAGCTGGCAAGTTCACTACCAGCGCCACCAGTAAACTTATCGCGGAACAGGTCCTGGCACAGTGCGACGCTCTGGATGGTACCGCGGATGGTGTCATTGACTGGCCGGAATCGTGTCACCCAGACCTTCAGCGGATCGCCGCGGCAGCAGGTCTTAGCGAGCAGGAGCTCGCCTTCCTGAAGGACTATCTCGCCGACAAGCTTATTTCGGGATACGACAGCAGCAAACATCGGGTCGTCAATCTCGTCAGGCCCGGAAAGTCGATCGTAAATCCCAGCGTAGGCTCCGCATCCATTACGGCATTGTTCGCGCCTGATTGGTGGGCGGCAGTTCAACCGGGCTACCTGCCCGCCGACAATGGCAATTCGACGCTGTGGCTACCCTCATTTTTGGCGTATGACTTTGCCAGCCAGACCTGGAACAACTGGCTATCGACGTATTCCGGCACGGCGGCCGGCGGTCAGTACTCGCAGGACCTGCACGAGCTCGTGCGGACCGGCCATAAACTCCTCGTATGGCAGACATTCACTGATCCCATTACTAACCCACGTCACACCCGCGATTGGGTGGAATTTCAGACCGAGCAGCGTGAGAATCGTGGTCTCGGCGAGCACTTTCGCTTCCTCCAGAAGACCACGGGCGGTCATTGCAGTGCCAACACCACTGTGCTCCGACAGGCACTGTATGACTGGGTGGAGAAAGGCAGTGCGCCAGACTCATTGCAGCTGGACACGAACTCTGCCCGCCCGTCTTGCAACTATCCGAAGTTTCCAAAATTCAGTGCCGGTAGCAACACCTGGTCGTGTGTGGTGCCGCCGGGGACTAAGACTGATAGGGACAGTTGGCAGGACCACTGGGGAATTCGCTCAGCCGTGGAGAGAGCCGCGCCTTAATGATGCTGAAACGACTTGGTTTGGTGAGAGTGGCGAGCCAATCGCAGTGCCCTGCACCCGCAACCTGTCGAGATGGCTGCCCATGACTGCGCGCCGCTGCGGCAGATACAGATACTGCGCATAGTTGTACACGGCTCGGCCCTGTCCTCTTCGCGGTCCGCAAGCTGTGATGCCGATGCTACGTACCCCCTTTTTACCAGGGCCGACGCGCATGGATATCGCTCGCGATCATCGAGGAGTCTCTAAGCGCGCCAAGAACAGCATTCACTTTGATATGGGGAGAGAGGGACGGCGGCTCGGCGAAGCCCACGCTTGAAAGACGTAAGCAAACAGAGATCCGCGCGCTTGTCGCGCTTGCCCCTATTAAGATGTCGCAATAGAGGGCTACCGCCCTTACGTGCGATGCTCATCCCCGCAAGATTGCTTCGGAGCTTGCCTAGTGCTACGGCAGGTCTGGGTACCGGCGCATTAAGTCTGCGACGAAGTGACGCATCCAGCGATGCCCAGGTTCATCGTGTGTGCGTGGATGCCAATGGCTTGCGACCGGATATGATTGCACATGCATCGGCAATGGGTAGCACCGGATGGGGAATGTTTTCGCGAAAATATCGCCAATGTGGGTGGGCACCGTGGCGATCCATTCGGTGTTTTCCATCAGCCACGGCAATCCCAAAAAACCGCCCACCGTCGTGATCACTCTGCGCCTCAAATTATGCGGCGCGAGCGAGGTTCTCACCAGGTGCTGGTCCGTGCCTGATGCGACAACGATGTGCCCTTCGCCCAGGTATTTATCAAGACTGAGTTCTTCTTTGAGCCGAGGGTGGCCCTTCCGGGCAATGACCGTATAGTCATGATAGTAAAGGACCTGCTCATGAAAATGCTGCGGCCGGTCCGGCAGGCAGCCAATTGCCAATTCAATCTCGCCGCTTTCAAGCGCATCTGGTATGTCGGCGTTACTAAGCCGTAAGACGCGCACAGTGCAACCGCGAAAAGCTTCGCTTAATTGGCGAATCAGCGACGGCAGAAATACGACCTCTGCTACATCAGAACCCCCAATGCGAAATTCGCGAACGGCTTTCGTGGGATCGAAACTGACAGACGGGAGAATTCTGGAATTTAGATTGTCGATGATCTCGACGATCGGCTCGAATAATTCATGAGCGCGCGGGGTGGGCTGCACATGTAGTCCGCTGCGAACAAATAAATCGTCGCGAAAGGTGTCCCTAAGACGCCTTAATCCATGACTCAAAGCAGACTGGGACATTCCCAAACGCTGCGCCGCCGCACTTACGCTGCGTTCAACGTAAACCGCATGAAAGAGAATCAGCAGATTAAGGTCAAGGCTTCGTAAATGCATGGCCTGCATATAGCAGATGAATGAATGGGCATTTCCCGATGGTACTTGACTTTATATATTTCCGCTCGGTGCATATCACCGGGTCGCCAGTGCTCTCGGACCTTGGTGATGGGCGAAAGAAGGCGGAGCTGCTAGGCAGTCGGCTTTAGGGTAATGCGCGAAAGAGGCAGTTTTGGCCGCGACTAACGGCGGTCCGTGCAATCACGTGCCGCGTCCTGGCGTCGGTAGTTGCACCCGTGGTTGGTTGGCAGCCAACCGCGGTGAGAATAAGGAATCGGCTGATCAATAAGGGGGATTGGCACATGAATTCGTCTCACTCAGGGGCTCCGAGAACGATCCAGCGGCAACGGCGTGGCACTGCATCTTTGGTGATTTGCACCAGTTTCGTCGTGCTCCTGTGGGATGTACTTCCGACGTGCGCGAACGCACAGCAAGCAAGCGCTGGGGGGGCACAAAGCGCTCCGTTACCCGCGAATAGCAATGAGCTTGAAGAAGTTGTCGTTACCGCGCAGTTTAAGCGCGAGGACATGCAGAAGACCCCGCTCGCCATTACTGCGGTCACCGCAGAGATGATGGAGGCACAAGGCTCGCAAAGCATCTTGGACGTCGCACAACGTGTTCCGGGGGTCAGCTTTAATGCGGGCACCCTAGGAGGTGCGCAGACTCCGCAGATCAGCATACGAGGCGTCGGTCAGACAGATTTTAATCTGGCTGTCGAGCCGGGCGTCGGGGTCTACGTCGATGATGTGTACTACGGTACCATCTATGGCTCGCTACTGAACCTGCTCGACCTCGAACGCGTCGAGGTTCTTCGTGGACCTCAGGGCACCCTAGCGGGAAAGAATTCCGAAGGAGGTGCGATCAAGCTCTTCACCAAGCAGCCGTCCGATCAGTCCGATGGATACCTCGAGGCGACTTATGGTTCGTACAACCAACGTCAAATTCGGGGCGGTAAAGACTGGACCCTGATTCCGGACAAGCTATTCATCCGGCTCAGTGGATTGGGCGAGACGCAAGACGGATATGTGACGCGGTTCGACTACCAATGTCAAACGGGTCAATCTCCTATACCGAATTTCAATCCCGGGGAGATAGGCCCATTTTCGCCGGGAGGCACAGCACTCAACTTCGTACCCGGATCGCAGGTGTCGGGCGGGCAACGAGGCTGCGTGTTGGGAAATGACGGTGGAGTCAATGTCACGGCGCTTCGAGCTGCTCTACGGTACGACGCTAGCGAGAATCTACATGACACCATTTCTTATGATTCGGCAATCAACAAATACGGTCCGCCGGCGTCGGTTCTTCTTACCCAAGGGACGGTGTATGGTCCGGGCTACAATCTTCTCGCAGGATCACCCAACCTAGCCGCGAGTTTCGTGGCTCAAAACGGAACCTATTACAACTATGCCGATTATGTCGGACTCGCCGGGACGCCCGGCCAATATTCCTTCGATCCGGTGAACGAGCTGCACCAATGGGGAGTTGCCAATACACTCGTCGCCACTCTGCCGAGCAATCTGAGCCTAACGTGGATCGCTTCTGTGATGAATCTATGGCAGGCCACGACCGTCGACGCCGTTCCCTCGCCGCTCTCGCTCGCGATCAATCACTGGGTGGTTGACTACAGGCAATACACCCAAGAATTGCGTCTGAGCGGAAGCGTCGATCGGTTCAACTGGACGGTCGGCGGCTATTACTTCGACTACAACGCCACCCAAGGCGGACGAGTCGCGCTCGACGGTGCAGTCTCGACTCCTGTCGGAGTACCGTTCTTTGTGCCGCTCGACTTTCTCTTCAACGACCCCGTGCATTCGAACTCGAAGGCGGGATTTGCGCATGTGGAATTTCGAGCAACGAACGATCTCACGTTTACGGGCGGCATTCGGTACACCAAAGATTACAAGCGTTACACGTATGTTCGATCCGCACCGCCAGGCTTTTCCAACGCGGAGAGCCCAGCCGCGGCATCGACGGGAATAGAGACCTCGATTACCTCACTGAACCTCTCGGCGCCGCCGTACACCAACAGTCGTTCCGATTACAGCGCCACAGCGGACTATCAACTAACTAACGATGTTCATGCTTATGTTGAAGTGGCGACCGGTTTCAAGGGCGGTGGTATAAATCCGCGGCCCTATTATCCCGAGCAGGTGCAACCATTCGCACCGGAGACGGTTCTTTCCTACGAATTCGGGATGAAGTCGGACCTTCTGGACAACCGCGTACGAGTGAATGGGGACGTGTTCTACCAGCACTACAAGGACATGCAGCTTACGCTGTTCGCTTGTCCCCAATTCGTGCCCCCCGGCGCCCCACCCAATTGTTACCTGCCGGCGAACGTGGGAACCTCCGTTATCAAGGGCGCGGAGCTTGAAACGGAAATTCACTCGGGCGCGAACTTCATGCTCAACGCTTCTGCTACCTACATTAATTTTCGCTACTCGTCCGTGGACCCAGCAGCGCTAATACCATTGAGCGACACGGCGCCGTTCACTCCGAAGATCAAGGTCGACGCCGGAATGCAGTACATCGTGCACCTCGGAAGTGCGGGCACCGTGACACCGCGCTTTGACTATCTCTACGTGGGCGAACAGTATGCGGCTGCGCAGAATGGACCGCTGAATCGGATCCCTGCCTACGGCCTCGCTAACGCACGGTTGACCTATCGTGACGCAAGCGGCAAATGGGAATTGGCTTTGCAGGGAAGGAACATCTTCGACAAGTACTACTTCGTCAACTTGAATGGCAACGTGCCGGCGAGCAACCCATCTAATACGCAAACGGGCTATCCGGGGACGCCACGAGAGTTCGCGGTTACGTTCAAGCTGAGGTTCTAACTCGTGCCACTGCCGACGCTCTGCGATGTCGCCTCGGAGCAGACGGCAACCCTCTCGTGCGGCTGCTCTAACAGCGGGCGCGACGGCATCATCGCGGGCAACCCGGGCTTCGAATTGTCGAGAGCTGGCAATTGGTATGAACAGATGAACCGCGCGATAGGTAGTCGTGCTCTTGAGTTCGCCCGCCTTTTCAAGGTCCCTAACATGGTCCATTGGGGCGGTGGGCCGGTCACGGACAGTTTCGCCGCCACTATGCTGCAGGCAATCAATGAGTGGATTGAGAGCGGGCGGGCGCCCAACCAGCTCGTCGCCGCCAATATCAACCCATTTTCACCCCTTCCGAACGGGGGACTGCTCGACAAGCGCGTCGCGAAGAATTTTCCGACCGGCGGCACGCGCCAGCTGTACCCGTATCCGCAACAGAGCCGCTATCAAGGGTCGGGCTCGACGGCCGATGCCGACCATTTCGCCCGCCTTACGCCCGACCCTAGCACGCGGGCCGACAACGCCATTTAGCGCCTTCTCGACAGGCACTGAGGGGTTGCATGAGTCTGCGCTTGTACAGGACTCGCAGTCTTTCGACTGTATCATTATTAATGAGGTACAAAGGGTCATGATCGAGCGCTTCGTCAGAAATTGCTGGTACGTCGCAGCGTGGAGTCATGAAATTCTCGACGACAAACTGTTCACTCGCACGCTACTCGGGGAGCCAGTGCTGCTGTATCGAACTGCCGATGGTGGCCCGGTTGCTTTGGCGGATCGTTGCTGTCACCGGCATGCACCGTTATCACTTGGTCGAAAAGAGGGAGACTGTGTACGTTGCATGTATCACGGCCTCAAGTACGACCATCTCGGCCGTTGCGTGGAGATCCCTGGACAATCTGCGATCCCCGCGAAACTTCAATTGAAGCGCTATCCCGTAGCGGAACGAGGTCGTTGGGTATTTGTATGGATGGGCGACCCTGGCAGTGCCGATCCGTTGCTGCTACCTGAGGTGTCCGCGCTAAAGCACCCGGACTGGCGCATGAAGCCAGGGTATATGCATTACGCCGCGAGTTACTTATTAATTTCTGACAATCTCCTGGATTTCTCCCATCTTTCCTACATTCACGAAAATACGTTGGGTGGCACGCCGGCCATTGCGGAGGCCCGCGCCAAAATCGAGAAAATTACCAGGGGCCTCCGATTGACGCGCCGAATCGAAAATACCGTTCCTGCACCGTATCACACACAGTATGGCCACTTCACCGGAACGGTCGATCGTTATTGGATTTACGATTATTTGATTCCTGGAGTTTTGTTGTTGGATAGCGGTGTCACTCCGTCAAGCGGCAACATAGATAGCGGTAATGCTCTGGCTTTTCGAAGCTGCCAAGCATTGACACCCGAATCCGATAAAACCACGCATTACTTTTTCATGCAGGCGCATTCATTCGCATTGGATGACGAGTCTGTCACGGAGTCTCTGTATCAAAGCGTCGTTGCAGCGTTCACTGAAGATCGCCGAATGATCGAAGCGCAGCAACGAACGATTGACATCGGAAACGCGGAAGAGATGGTCATTCTTCCCTTCGATGCCGGTCTCGTTCAGTTCAGGCGCGCAATCGCGGACCTCCTACATAAGGAGTCCTCGTCTCATACCTCCCCGTGAGTCGCACTGATGCAGAATTCGCCCTCATGCGCGTGGGAATGCTCGTGCGGCGATAGGCGCTGACAAGGCGATCCCGTGAGGTCACTGGGACGCGGCATGTCGCGACGGGTGACATTTCCGCTCAGATAGCGCATAAATCGGCCTTGCGTTAAAACGCCTCGAATTCGAAGCTTCCGCTCATGTTGGCCCACATCCTCGCGTGGACGGAGTGCCCTTTCTGTTGGCTCCGGCAAAAGCTCGAACGTGAAGTCGACTCGCCGTTTGACGTGATTACGCAAATTCTCGAGAAAACGACTACAGTCTGTGATCGCTATCGTGGGTCAGCGGTCCGCGAGATGGGCACGGTAGGGAGCTCTGAATGTCCGCTATGGGGACTTCTGAACTGACTACACCCGGCCCTAATTTCCTCCATTGGCAGCCTTTAGCTGCACCGTGACCGGCACGGCAGGGACAGCGTAAATCGCTTCCCCGATTTGAACCTATATTTGCTAACTGACCGGTAGGTCGAAATTGCCGACCTCACGGTCTTAACCATAAGGTTGTGGGAGATTTGCGGGAATGGACCCTTCCCAGTGGTGCTTCGTGGTGACCAATGCAACGGGCGTCACGCGGAGAAGTGCCTAAATATCAATAACCTAGAAAAAGAGCCACGCGCCTACGCACCAGAAGGTCGGGAGTTCGAATCTCTCCAGGCCCGCCAACTTACCAATCACAATCAATCTATTAGCGCTGCATCGCGCACTTGGCGTCGACCGAAGCCATATGGTTGCGGGAATTGTGGGTGCGGATTTCGACAACCGTTTGGCATATGGTAACGATAATGTTACTATGCACTCATGAAGATCCGGGTGGAAGAATACATTCGCCCTGATGGATCGAGTCCATACGCGGATTGGTTTGACAGCCTCGACGTGCAAGCCGCGGCGAAAGTCACGACCGCGAAGCTGCGCGTGGAGCTCGGCAACACTTCGAATGTGAAGTGGTTTGCGGGCATCGGCGAATACGCCATCGACTGGGGTCCGGGCTATCGGATCTATCTGGCGAAAGATGGTGAATCGCTAATCGTTTTGTTGGGCGGTGGAACCAAGCGGCGGCAGCAAGCGGACATAGATCGGGCGAAGGCCCTACATGCCGAATACAAGGCGCGAAAGGCGTCTCCGCCGCCTGATCGTAAGGACAGGAAGCGTAAGAGGTAAAGACTATGGCGCTCACACGCGATTTCAAAAAGACGGTTGTTGCTCGGGTCGAAAGGGATCCTGCGTTCGCTAAGGCGCTCTTGGACGAGGCGGCAACTCTGTTTCTAAGTGGCGAACCAGAGACGGCACGTCTTATTCTGCGTGATCTCGTGAACGCGACACTCGGTTTTGAACGCCTCGCCAAAACAACGGCCATGCCGAGCAAGAGCCTTCATCGAATGCTGTCGCCCAAAGGCAATCCAAGCATGGATAATCTGGCGGCAATTTTCGACGCTGTACGAAGACGTCTTAAAGTGGGCCTAAAGGCGCAGACAGTGAATTTGAACAAAGTTGCGTGACGATCATGGCGCTCGCTGAGTTCGAGTTGGCGCGAGTGCGAAAAGCGATGGATGCCTTCATGGGAAAGCGTCGGCCCCCGCCACACGTTCGCCCTAAGCTCGATCTTGGATTCCGCATTTCCGGGCAAAGCGTTGAGATTTTCGAGATCCGACCGCGCTGGCGAGGACCTTCCGACGAGAAGCACGAATCGCCGATAGCGAAGGCGACCTACGTCAGAACGCGCGGTGTGTGGCGCGTTTTCTGGCGGCGAAGTGACCTGAAGTGGCGCAGCTATGAGCCAAAGTCGGAAGTAAAATCCGCGGAAGAATTCGCGACGCTGGTATCCGAGGACGCGCACGCCTGCTTCTTCGGGTGAGCCGACCGCTGACAGGCTGGTCAGGTCACCTTAGCCATGAGGTCAAAAGTCCCGACCTCGTGGTCAAAGACTATGAGGTTTGTCCTCCAAACCTATAGCCTTGAGGTTGTGGGGAATTTGCAGGAATAGGCCCTGCTCAGTAGTGCTTTGTTGTGACAAATGCAACGGGCGTCACGCGGAAAAGTTCCGAACTATCAATAGCATGAAAAATGCGCTACGCGCCTACGAACCAGAAGGTCGGGAGTTCGAATCTCTCCAGGCGCGCCATCAGATCGCGTGTTGCTGCGCTAGCGCGTGCTGGTATCTCGCAGTGGCTCGGCACGCTGCGCTGATGCGAAACTCAGCTGGCTGCTCATTGCGGTGGCGGGCGTGAAACCCGAACGCCATCGATGCCCGTTCAGTGCAGAGCTGGTGGCCCGGCAGGGCCGACAGAGACTGTCTGCCGGCCCCGGGAGCTACGCTCGATCGCGAGCGGCGCTTTTAACTATTTGATAAACGATACGCCGTCGAGTGACGTGAGGCACAGCGGTTTGCTGTGCGAGTTCGTCGCGTCGAGAGCCACGCGACCGTAATCAAAGATATTCAATGTTCCATAGCTGCCGTCGCACAGAGCCACGCCTACCTGTACGGTGACACGCGGGCGATCGGCAACGGGCAACATAACCAGTGGTTCGTAGTAGTTGTCCGCGCCAGCCACCGCGCCTTTAAGATACACCGGGACATGATGGCCGTTGAAACCGTGGACTGCCGGCTTGCCAGTGCCAAACGGTTCGCCCTTCCAGGTGCCGAGCACCTTAAGGTTTTTAAATCCGGGCGCCCCTGCTGCAGCGAACAATGCGCCGTCGAGTGACGTGAAGCACTGGGCGCTGCTGAACGTATTCTGCGCCTGAACCTCCACGACACCGCTAGGCGAAATAGCAAGCATTCCACTGGCAGCATTGCACAGATCGACGGGCACGAAGACCATGGTTGCGGGGCGAAATCCCACAGGTAGCACGAATGGTTCGGCACTACTACCGGCTGTGGCGATAGCACCCTTGAAGTGGACAATCCCGTTGATGTTCTCAACGGCCGCATTGCTCGTGCTAGAGGGCGCGTTCGTCCATCCGTTGATCAGCGTAAGAGGGGTAAAACCCGCGTCAGTAGGCGCAAACGACGCACCCTCGAGTGACGTAAAGCTTTGGGCATAGGTGAACGAATGCTCAGCCTGGATGACCACTTGACCGTTGGGGTAAATGATAAGCCGGCCTTTTTGGGCGGACCGCAAACTGATGGGAACGAAGACCACAGTCGCCGGGCGGAACCCTGGAGGCAACACAAACGCCTCGGGGTTGTTCCCTTGCGTTTGTATCAATGTGCCCTTGAAGTGCACTAGCCCGTTGAATATCACGACGGCCGGATAGCTGTTGGGTACGGCCTGGAAGTCGGACCAGCCGTTGATCAGTGTTAAAAGCGTTGGAGCGGCGCGGGCCGATGTGCTGCCTACCGTCAGAAAGCCGAGAAACAGTGCCCCGACTAGCACTGGCAGTGTGGAGATGGATCTCCGACTAGCAGTAGTTTTGCTGTCCATATATTTCCCCTAATTCGCCCGACGGGGCAGTTGATCTTTGTAGATGAGTCCGCAGCCACCCCGGGGAAGCGGGCTCGGCTATCGCAATTCTTAAAAAGGAACGCGGACAATGCTGGGTGGTGTGATTGTATACCCTAGACCCTCAGGTCTTCGCACGTCAATGGTGCCTACTATGTCACACGACTGGTGAACCGATATATACGTAGAGGCTTGTTGAGTCTTAGCGCACCTTGAGTCAATGGAGAGCGAGGGCGGCCATCCAAGTTGTTGATTCAACACGTCACTATAATTTCAGGCACTCCTACGAACCAGAAGGTCGGGAATTCGAATCTCTCCAGGCGCGCCAATTATCAACAACCCAGCGCGACCGCAAAAAACCGGAGCGATCGGACGGCTTTCCCCATAGTCGCCGTCCATGATAAGTAGACCGAACATTGGCTCTGCTCCCAGTTGATCCAGACCCATCGCCCGCAGCCGGCAACCCAGCTCGGCCATGCCTAGCCACTTCAGCTAAGCTTCCGCCGACCGAGGCGATGAGACGGCCTCCCACGGGTATTCCTGCCGATGACTGAGCCCTCGCACGCGGTATTTCTGAGCTATGCCTCGCAGGATGCCCAGGCGGCTCAGAGGATTTGTGAGGCACTGCGAGCCGGCGGAATCGAGGTTTGGTTCGACCAGAGCGAGCTACGGGGCGGAGACGCCTGGGATCAGTCGATCCGCAGGCAAATTAAAACGTGCGCGCTATTTCTCCCGGTCATCTCGCGCACCACGCACGATCGCCGCGAGGGGTACTTTCGTCTGGAATGGAAACTGGCGGTAGATCGCTGTCAGCTGATGGATACGGGCATGGCCTTCCTGCTGCCGATCGTCATTGACGATTCGAGCAATGATGATGAACGAGTACCGGAGCGGTTTCGGGAGGTGCAATGGACGCGCCTGCCCGGCGGTATTACGCCCGCAACCTTCGTCGAGCGTGTACTGCGGCTGTTGTCAGGCGAGCCGGCACAGGAGTCGACCAGGAACGCCTCGGCGGCCGCTCACGTGTCTGCGGTGCTGGCGAACCGAACACGCGTCTTGCCCTCCTGGCGATCGAGGGCCGCGCTCTTAGTCATCGCGCTGGCCCTCACTGCACTCGGTTATCTCGTGGCCAACCGACTTGTACTATCGAAGCGTGGCCCTGAGGTCGCTACAGCCACCGCGTTCGCCCCGCCACCGCACTCGGTCGCCGTGCTGCCGTTCATGAACATGAGTGGCGACAAGGAGCAGGAGTATTTCTCGGACGGCCTCACGGAGGAGTTGCTCAATTCGCTGGCCCAGATCAACGAATTGCAGGTCGCCGCCCGCACCTCAGCGTTCTCGTTCAAGGGCAAGGACGCCGACATCGGCACGATCGCGCGGAAACTGAATGTGGGTGCGATCCTTGAAGGGAGCGTGCGCCGTTCTGGCCACACGATCCGTATCACCACTGAGCTCATCAACGCCGTCACGGGCTTTCACTTATGGTCGAAAACCTATGACCGGGACTTGGGCGACGTGCTGAAACTTCAGACCGAGATTGCCACGCAGGTGGCCGGCGCTCTGAAGGTCACGCTCCTTGGCGATGTCGCGGCCAAAGTCGAGCTCGGCGGAACGCGGAATCCGGCCGCGTTCGATGCGTATCTGCGCGGGGCCAAGGTGTTTGTGTCACACCACGAACTCGAAGGCCTCCCAACTGTGATTGCCGCATACACGGAAGCGATCCGCCTGGATCCGCACTATGCCCTCGCGCTGGCTAGCCGATCAATCGCTTTTTCCTATGGCGCCGCCGAGGCCGTGACTCCCGCGGCGGCACGTGAAGGCTTTGAGAAAGCGCAGGCCGATGCGCGCCAGGCTGTCGCGCTTGCGCCGGGACTGGCCCAGGCCCACCTTGCGTTGGCGACATTTTTTGAATTGGGAGCCCTTGACTTCACTCAGGCGAGTGAGGCGTACGAACGCGCCCTTGCGCTCGCGCCAGGTAATGCACAAGTCTTGCGAATAAGTGGACACTTTGCGGTCTATATGGGGCACATCGATGACGGCGTTGCGGCCGCGCGCCGCGCCGTCGCGCTTGACCCTCTCGCTCTCGACAGCCATTCCGTGCTCGGCCGGGCGTTATACGCGGCCCGTCGATATGAGGAGGCGGCGGTCGCGTTCTCAGAAGGCATCAGTCTTGACCCCGGCTACAAGGCCTTCTACACGTACCGCGGCTTAGCTTATTACGGACTCGGAGATCTGGAGCGCGCACGCGCCTCGTGCGAGACCAATCGGGACTATGCGGGCAATCAATTATGCCTAACAGTTACCTATGACAAGCTCGGCCGGCACGCGGATGCGGAAGCTGAGCTGTCGAAGCTGAAGGCATCCTACGGCGATGCCATGGCCTACCAGTACGCCACGGTCTACGCGCAGCGAGGCAATAGTCCGAAGGCTCTCGAGTGGCTCGAGACGGCACTTCGGCTGCGTGATGCGGGCCTGGAGGCGCTAAAGACCGACCCGCTCATGGACCCGTTGCGCCAAGAGCCGCGTTTCCAGGCGATCGTGCGGGAATTGAAGTTTCCGAGGTAGGCACGCCGTCGATGACGCGCGCGCGCGGGCGACCCGTCCCGGTTGGAAACGCAGTTGGTGCGGATTTTGGGGATACCTAAGCGACTTATCTAGCCACTGGAATGCACTGGATCGGGCCAATCCTCGGTCGGGCGGGTGCGCAAGACCCGTAGCAAGTATCGCCAAGGCAACAAGCAGCAACCGATCGGCGCTACTGATACAGTTGCAACTATCGATATACCGCCTCAGGAATAGAAGTGCCTCGATTATTCTTCAACCGGGCGGCGCGGCACTGGTGCCTGTGCCTACTGACGGTCGTTTTTACGCTGTTCGCATTCGGTGCCGCGGCGCAAGAGACAGCGGCGTCCAGCGCGCCTGTCAAGCGGCCACGAATCGGTCTAGCGCTTGCCGGCGGCGGTGCGCGGGGCGGGGCCCATGTCGGCGTGCTCAAGGTCCTGGAAGAACTGCGGATTCCGATCGATTGCATCGCCGGCACCAGCATGGGGGCACTGGTCGGTGGTGGGTATGCCTCGGGCATGCCCGCAAGCGAAATTGAAAAATTTGTCAGGCAGGTCAACTGGAAGGCGGTCGTCGGTGGCGCTGGCAATCGCCTGCTGAAGTCGCCAGAGCAGAAGCGTTACGATAGTGCTACGGGATCTCTGGAACTGGGACTCAACGGCGGCAGAATCATTCCACAGAGTGGGGTAATCGCGACCAGCGGCATTGACGATTTGCTGCGTGGTTACGTCGCCAAGGCTCGCTTGGTGGCGGATTTCGACAAGCTGCCCATTCCCTATCGCGCTGTGGCGACCGATATGCTGACGGGCAATATGGTCGTGTTCGATCACGGCGACATCGCGACAGCGATGCGGGCCAGCATGGCGGTTCCCGGCGCATTCGCACCGGTCGTCACTGATCAGTACGTATTATCGGACGGCTTTGTGGTTCGGAACCTCCCGATCGACGTGGCGCGCAATACCTGCGCTGACGTAGTCATCGCTGTGAACCTTGCCAAGGAACCCGTGACGCGCGACCAACTGCTGCGCCCGACCAGCCTTATTGCGCGAAGCAATGACGTGATGTCGGAAGCCAACGAGCGGCTGCAACTGCAGACCCTGACGGACAAGGATGTGCGCATCGATGTCCACCTGGGCGACATCGGCGCCGGGGATTTCGAGCGGACGCCGGACACTATCGACCTCGGGGAGAAGGCGGCTCGGGCGGCAGCTCCCCGCCTGGCGGCGCTCTCCGTCTCGGAACAGGAGTATGCCGCGTGGCGAAATCGCGTCACCGTGCGCCAGAGCATCACGACGCGGATCGCGGGGGTCGAATTCGAAGGACTCGAGCGAATCAATCCGGAGTACCTGCGGACATTGACGAGCGTACATGCGGGTGACACGGCCGACATCGCCGCCATCAGCCGTGACGCCTCGCGCCTGGCCGTCGTGGACGGTTTAAGCGGCGTCGAATACAAGTTTAAAGGTGATCCCGACAATCCTGTCCTGGTCTGGCAGCCGAGAGAGCAGCAGAACGGGCCGGATTATCTGCGGCCGAGCGTCGGCCTGTACGGCGGTGGCGGCGGCGACGTGCGCGTAGACGTGAGCGTGGAGCACGTGCGCCGCTGGGTCAATTCCTACGGCGGGGAGTGGCGCAACCGAGTGCAGATCGGCTCAGACTCGCTCGCGCAGACCAGCCTGTACCAACCGCTCAACATTGCCCAGACCTTCTTCACCGAACCCAGATTTCTTGCGCGGCGGTCGCAAGAGGACGTGTACAACAATGGCGATCGGATCGCCCGCTACAAATTTTACGATATCGGTGGATTGTTGGACGTCGGCGCCAATCTGGGGCAGGCCGGGCAACTCCGGGCCGGGTATTTTGCTTCCAAGCGCCGCTCGGAAGTGGACATCGGGATCCCGCTGCTGCCAAACGTCGACAGCGCGGATGCCGGTCTGGCCGCGACGGCAAGTTATGACAGTCGCGAGGCCGAGAGCTTTGCAATCCAGGGCCTCGCTGCGGAGCTTCAATACTTCAAGTCGGACAGTTCGCTGGGTGCAGACCGCGACTGGCAACGCCTCGAGGCCGCGGCGCTCAAGAGCGTCGAGGTCAGACAGCTGACGCTTTGGCTCACGGTCGCGGGCGGCACGAACCTCGGAAGCACGCTGCCCGATGATCGCGCGTTCGCCCTGGGAGGTCCACAGAGCTTTCCCGGCTATGCTCCGGGTGAGATTCGCACCCGCCGTTACTGGACCGCCTCCGGCGCTTTTCTCTGGAAGGTGGCCGATATCCTTCCGATACTCAGTCAAAAACTTTACGGAGGATTCACGTTGCAGGGCGGTCATCTCTACGGACGCATCGATCCGGTGCCGGACGGGACGGTCTATGGTGTGTCGGCCTTCTTTGGCGGACGCACTCCAATAGGAACACTCACGCTGGGCGGTGGCTGGGCAACGGGCGCGAGCGCCTTTTGGCTCACGCTAGGTGCCCCGATCGGCACCGGCACGGGATCAATCCTCGATCAACCGTTGTTCCGTTGATGCCTTAAGGTCGTACCTGTCCGACGCCTTTCTGTTACGAGAAATGCCCAGCCGGGTATGTGGCTTGCACAAGGGATATCTGGTCCGCCGCGCGCGCGCCCTCGCCGAAATCAATGGGCAGTCGGGGCCCAAAAAGTCATGCACGATTTCCCTAAGAGCGCCGCTACTCGCTAGTCTCCTAGTGCCAGTGGCTCCATCTCGGCGTCCTTGAGCGTGACGTGCAGCACGCCTGCGAGCGTTGGCGCTATTTGGCGCATGTCGATCTCGCCGACAGAGTGGCCAGACGGGACGTGCGGGCCAATCATGAAGAATGCCGAGCGCATTTCCGGCTGATCGGGCAGATAGCCGTGCATGCCGAGGTTTGAGGGCTTCGTGACTAGCTCCCCGCTCAGCGAGGTGCCAAGTTCGAAGCCGGGTTTGAACGCCACGAGAAACGCCGCATCCGGATATCCGCGGCGCGCGGTGATCTCGGTGTGCTCCAACACTCGATCAATTCCGCTCTCAGGGTCGCCCGCTAGCCGCTTGAGCAGGTCACCGACCTGCGCTCGGACCGCATCGTCGCGAGGATCTGCCAGCATAATTGCGCTCGTACCGCCTCCAGGCCACGGCGCCGCCTTCCACGCGGTGATTTTCCCGGCGGCATCGACGCTGATCAGGCCGGCAGTGACAAAAGCGGCGGACAAATTGACATCGTGCTTAACGGCGGCGAAGCCATGATCGGAGACGACGCACAGCGTCGCGCGCCCGGGCGCCTCGTGCTCGGCCACTCGACGCAAATCGCCGACCAGCACATCGAGTCGTTCGAGCGTCGAGTTGGAGGCCGCGCTGAACGGGCCGGACAGATGTTCTTCGGAGTCCAGTCCGGCGAAATACACAGTGATGAAATCAGGATGCCGGGTCTCTATCAGCCGCCGAGCGAAGCGCGCGCGGATTTCATCCTCGGCCACGGACTCCTCCATGCCACCGGGGTAACGTCCCAGCGTAGCGGACAGTTCCCGCTCCAGGCCCGGCGTGCCAAGGGCGCGCTGCAATTTCAGGTCATCGTCGGTGCCTTTTCGCCATATTTGCGGAAGGTTGTAGAGAATGTTCGCCCCGACGCTCGTCGGCCAATAGACGCTGGCACTTTTCAAATGCGCTGCCGCCGCGGCATCCCAGAGCGTTTCCGCGCGGACGTCCTCAGCGTACCAGTACCAGCCTAAGTCGTTGCGCCGCAATGGATCGAAGGTCGTGTTCGAGTAGATGCCGTGCCGGTTCGGGGATGCTCCGGTGAGCATCGTCATGTGGCTGGGATAGGTCAGAGTCGGTAGAACCCCGCGCACGCCCGTGGCATAGATACCGTCGGTCATCAGGGCGCGCAAGTTCGACACCTTCAGCCCACGGCTCTGCGCCTCCAGAATGGCCTCAGGCTTCAGGCCGTCGATCGATATCAATATCAGGAACGGCCTTTGATTGTCACCTCGCGTAGCAGCTCGGCTAACGCCGAACGGCGCGATATTCGCCAGGACGGCAATCAGCAGGGTTGCGATTCGAAGCGCTCGCAGCGGGCCGTGTTTGGTCATGGTGGAACTCCTGGTACTCTTCTCGGGTGAACGCATACAGGCGAATTATGGGCAAAATGACTCGCCGACGGGAAATTAGTAGACGCAATAGTCAGCCTTCTACGAACCGCGTGGGCGGCTATTGATCCTCTCAAGACTTCGCGCCAGCACGAGCCTGCCGGACCACATCGTCCACGGCGTCGATGACCACCTGCGGCTGTTCCAACTGAATCTCGTGACCGGAATGGATGATCCGGTGCACGCCGCGCGATGAGAGGTGCGCCAGGGCCTCGTGCAGAGCGACCCAGTAAGCTTGGCTGAACGGGGCGCCGGCGGGCGTTTCCCATGAGTTCTCCGCCGACAGTACGACGAGGGGCATGTCGCCAAGGCGACGGTGGTCGGCGCTGTCATAGCGGTGTGTGAACACTGACGACATGAGCGAGACTTGGTCGGCGAAATAGTAAGCGGTATAGAACCGGGGCGCGATCTTTCTGAACGCGGCGGGCGTATCACTCGGCAAGGCAAATGAGCAGTCCTTGTATTCCGGCCGAGACGGTTCAAGGGGCCCATGCGCGGCCAACAAGGCGCAATGCAGCTTTCCGGCCGCGTAGCTTTCTCGCCCGACCACCTCATCGAAACCCGGCTGATCCTCGTCAATGAGCCCTTCTCCGGCTGGGCTGCTATCGTCGAGGACCATACCCACGACCTCCTTGGGCCAGCGCTGCGCATACACCCGGGCCTCCAGGCCGCCCAGCGAGTGCCCCACCAGCACATACGGCGCCGGTACCGCCCCAGCCTGGAGCGCCGCGTGCAGGTCGTCCACTACCTCGGAGAGAATCTGCGGACGCGGCGCCGGATCGCTGAATCCGTAGCCGGCCCGGTCGAAGGCGCAGACCCGCGCAAGTTGCGCGATTGCGGGCTGGGTCTTGTACCAGACTGCCGACCAGCTCGATAACCCAGCCATCAAAACAACCGTTGGGCCGCCGGCGCCCGTGCAATGCAGATTGATACGCCGGCCGCCGATGTCAACCAGTTGACCTGGCTCGCCGTAGGGCAGCAACCCCGGGTTCTCCGCGATGGCGGGCGCCGATTCCGGCTGGGCAAGGACGAAGGCGCCGGTGGAAAACAGTAGGGCGCCCGCCATGGCGGTCAGGGCAGCCCGACGTGCGAACGTGGACGTGAGAAACCAAGGGACAACGGCTCGGTGAATGTTCATTTAGGACCTTTGTCTACTATGAGTCGGCACGGTGTCAGTTAAGGACGACGCACGCCTTGCGGGGTTGCATTCCCACCCAGGTAGAAGGGTACCTTACAACACGACCCCGGCTGCCAACTGCAACATTGGCTGGACCATGGCGGGTGCAACTGCGGACCCGGTACACGCGAATGGCGGGGTCGGGGCGACGGGTTCCTGGGGCTGCGCATGTCGGAAGCCCCTTACGTCAGACTTGGGGCGGCGCCTGCGCTAGATGTGGTTACTTATGCAATACCCTACAGGCGAAGAATCATGGGTGCCCACGCCACGCGGTGGCGAATCGAATAAGTGAGTAGAACCCCCAAAGCCCCAGCCATTCGAACGGGTCAGGCGTCGTGGCCAATGACGCGAGAGGAATTTGCGCGTCGGTATAGAGCGCGGTTTGCGGATCCGGCATTCAATCAGGACGCTGATGCCATCGACAAGCTGCTGCAAATCGCTTGGGACGATTACCTGGCAGCACGCAAGAGTCCTGTTACCCGGAAGGCGGGACCGGAGTTTGCAGATCCGGAATACGACTTGTCGACGGACTGGCTTGAGACCCGAGAGAAGATCCGCGCGGCACAGGCTCGCCACGATCAGCCAGGGACGCCACTGCGAGTCTTGCTTATATGTGGTGCCGCGCGCAACGACAAGTCGTGCCCGGGCGAAATGTCGAAGAGCTTTCGCCTGACGCAACTGGCCGAAGCAGTCTTCCAGGCCGCCGGCATCGAGGTCGATCTGCTTGATTTGAGCGCACTTACCTCCGAGTACGGCAAAATCATTTATCCGTGTAAGGCCTGCGTGTCAACGGCCATGCCGCTGTGCCACTGGCCATGTTCCTGCTATCCGAATCACAGTCTGGGACAGGTAACGGACTGGATGAGCGAGATCTACCCACGCTGGGTTGCCGCCCAAGGGATCATGATCGTAACGCCCGTCTATTGGTACCAGGCCCCGAGCGTGCTCAAACTCATGATCGATAGGCTCGTGTGCGCGGATGGTGGAAACCCGGACCCGACCACCACTCATGGCAAGTCAGCGGCCGAGGCCAAAGCGCTCGAACTCAGCGGATGGTCATACCCGCGGCATCTCGCCGGCCGGTCCTATTCGGTCGTCGTGCACGGAGACGCGGCCGGGACCGAGACTTTGAGAAGGTGCCTGTCCGATTGGCTTAAAGATATGCACCTGATCGAAGCGGGAGCGGGCGCCAGCCTTGACCGCTACATCGATTATTTCGGGCCGTACGCCACCAGCCACGACGCGCTGGATAAGGACTGGGCGTTACACGACGAAGTGCGCAACGCAGCGCGGGCTTTGAGCACACACATCATGCAGCGGCGCGCAGGACAATTGGCGCCCGACGAGGGATTAGTCGATCCCCGACCCAAGTAGGTGGATCGTCGAAGCGGTAGGCAGCGTGTAACGCCGGAAAGGCGCCGGGCGAGGGGTGTAATTGGGTGACGCTCGGCGTGAACTGCCGGTGGCCACGGTGCGTTCTCTCAGCCACAAATGGTGCTATCGCGCCAATCGCAACTGCCGAGAGACATTCTGCTAGGCCTGCAAGCGACCGCCTGTCGCACGCAGTGTCTTCAAAGATACACGCCTCGGGATGCCGCTCCGGTCGGGAGGTGTGGTAACCGTGGCGAATCCCGCGCTACCGGGCCAACCAGCTTATAGCTCAGCACAGTCGGCATCGTGGGGCGTGCCGCGGTCCACCAATCGCAAGCCCGAGTCGGCTGCATCGATGCTGAACTTCGGTTGCAGCAACGTGCCTTGCACCAACACCGGCGCCTTGATGCGAATAAATCGCAGCCGTTTTGGTTCACCGTGCAGCTTCAGATCCACCGTCTCGGAGTCGAGCAGCATGCGACCTTCGCCACGTATAAATACCGGCTCGCTGTCGATGAACAAACTCGTAGCCTGCATCACGCCGGAATGAATCTCAAAGTCCGCGGCGGCGCAACGCACGGCTACCTCGCGGCTGCTGCCCGTCAGAGTCAGGCCCAGCCCGCGCAAATCAACGCCCGTCAGTTCCGCCAGCGAGGCCCGCATCGTTCCCTGCAAGACACGCGCGCTCAGGTTGCCGTCTGCGCTGGCACCCACGGCGTGCAGCGAGTCGCCCCGTCCCTGAGCGTGAAATTTCAGTTGCAGCGAGCCTTCGTAGGGCGGCGATTGGGCCTTATGCGGAATCTGCGCCAGCTGCAGGCCCGTGAGCGTCATCTCGACGCGGGTGCGAGCGGGGGTCTGATTGGCATCGGCGTCGAGATGCAGGACGAAACTGCCGCCCATGAAATGCCCGGTAACCTCTGGGGCCTTGATTAGGCCGCGCTCGATCGTAAACGGCGCGGACAGCCCGGTTACCTCAACTCGCGACAGCAACAGCCGCCGGGCGCTGTATTTGCCGGTGGCATCCAGGCGTCGAGTCGCCGGAGTGATGAGCTCCACGTCGGAAAGAAGTTTGGGCGGCGCGTCGGGATGCGGATCGCGTCCCGCGGCGCGCAGCCCGACATCGGCCAAACGCAACAGCTCCGAGCTCAGATCGGTGTGTACACGAGTGCGGCCGCTTTGTTGCGTGTCGAGCGAGACGCGCCCCTGCACGTCACTTTGGCCCGAAACAACCTTGAGATCTTCGAAAAGCGTTTCGCTGCCCCGACGTCTCATCCGGCCATTTAAGTGAAAGGTACCGGTATTCGGCAAGCTGACGCCGACCAGGTAATACAGGTCACGCAAATCGGCGCCGCTGGCGTCAAACTTCGCATCGACGAGGCGCAAGTCAAACGGACGCGGCAACGCCCCATGCGCCGTGACATAGGAACCGCTCGAGCGCTCGTCGAACTCGAATGCATAAGGTTTGTTAGGCGACGCTGACGGCAACGCGTCGCCTGTCAAACGAAAGCTCACCGCGCGCTGGTTGAGTATCCCGGAGCCCTTCATTTGCAAAGGCTGGGCCGAATCTGGGCCATCGACGGACAAATTGCCATCAAAGACGAGGTGCAAGCGTTCATCGATCAGCGTCAAATGGGTATGTGCGAGCTGCAGCGCGCGAATCATTGGCAGGGGTTCCCCGGGAGATCTATCAGGGTCGGCGCGCTGCCAGTTAGCGTGTCCGGCGCTGTCACGCACGAAGTGCAGCTGCGCGGTGTCAATTTTAAGCAGACTGAGCCCGGACTGGTGACCCAGCAGGGGTGCGAAGGTCACGGTGAGATTCGCGACTTCGGCCATAATCCCCGGCTTGGTCCAGGGCGGATTGCCGATGGTTACCTGTTCTGCCTCGATCCGCGGGCTTTCGGTTAAAAGATGCAGGTGCAGCGCGCCACGGACGTTGATAGGACGGCCGCTTTGCCAAGAGACAAAGCGGACAAAGCTCCAGCGCAAGAAATCTGAGTTCCGTGCGAGCAGCACCCCCGCCATGATCACAATGAGCGGAAGCAACACGGCCGCCACTAATTTGACCGTACGGTGTCGAATGACAGAACTCAAGTGGCAAACAGCATGAATCGGGTTACGCCTACTGTCAGTCCTATCGTTAATCTGCAATTCGACGAGGCGACAAATGTGCCGGCCTTGCACCGGGCGTCCCGCAGCGCGGCCTCCGATACACTGTGTCTGAGATCGGACAAAGTCGGCAAGCCGGTGATTGCGAAGGGGCCAAAAAGACTGAAAGTGCCTACAACCTAGTAGGACAGGAGTTCGAATCTCCAGCAGGCGCGCCGATTGACTAAAGGAATCAGAATCACTCCCTGGCCCTTCCAAGTGGAGGACAGGGTACTCCCAGCTTGTCCCGCCCGAGCAGCCTCGAGGATGCGGCATGTGTCATAGATCCGGGAACTACTCCCGAATTGTGCGCTCATAGTGCGTATGTACTGTTTCCCGTCGATCGCTCGGGGTATACACTGAGACCATGAGCCCTCGTTTCATCGCGCTTTTGGTCGTGCTCGCAATGACGCGTGCAAGGACCTATCCTGGCCTACGCGGCGGCCGCGACGACGCCACCGATCACTGACTGCTGTCCTGGCCACGGTGCGGGAAATGCCGGCAGCGAAAACCCATCGTGTCCAGCCGGAGCCCTCGGCGCAGTCTGTTGCGCCGCTAGTCCGATCGCTGCAACGATTGTTTACTCACAAGTTCCCCTAATTCTTCCGCCTTCACGCCTGATACTGTTGGAATCGGGCTCCGTGGCCTTCACCACGGAACGTCCTATCTCCTCAATTCCGCCCTCCAATCGTCTAACGCTGCACTCTACGTAGCTCGCTGGCGGCACTTAAGCCGCCAAGCGCCGGGTTCTGTGCGTAGCGCAGAACCCAGTTCGGACGGTTTCGGAGAACTCCATGCATCGTTGGTCTATCGGACTGGCCAGTACGCTGGCACTTATCGGTTCCGTTTCGGTCATCGCGAAGCCCATCGCGTATGCCCAGGGCACCACCGTGATGGCCGAATATGGTGCTGGCACGATGTTAGAAGCGCAGGCCTTTTACGCTCCGCGCTACAACTTCTCGGTTGGCGCGGGGCACCTGGAACTCACCAGCGACGAGACATCGGAGATCACGCTAATTAACTATGCGCGACTCAATTACCTGGCCCATCGCTGGAATCTTGACGACGCGCAGGCCAACGTGTTTGTTTGGGGCGGCTTAGGTAGCGCGACAGGCAACACCTTTTCGGGCGCGCTGCTCGCGGAAAATGCCGGCGTTCAGGGCGACTACGAGACCCGCCGTATCTACGCCTCGTTGAAGTCAGATTTGCAGCGAAGCAACGCATTCTCGCATCGAGTTGACACGCTTCAGCTCGGCCTAGCTCCCTACAAGCATGATTACAGTGGGCTCGCAACGTGGTTTGTCATTCAAGGCCGACAATACACAGGCGGAATTCACCAAGGCGTCGACGCAGCGCTGCTCCTTCGACTGTTCAAAGGCGGTGCATGGGTCGAGGCCGGCGTTTCGAATGACGGCAAGCTTCAGGCCATGGCCATGTTTAATTTTTAAGGCGATTCACTATGAAACTCATACCCGGTCTCCTGGTCTCCCTGTTAGTCACCTTCGGGACATCCGTCCAGGCGACGACCATTGAAATGAACGTCAACGGCCTTGTATGCGCCTTTTGCGCCCAAGGAATCGAAAAGCAGCTGCGAAAGTTCCCGGCGACCGCCGAGGTGCTTGTTAACCTTGAGCACAAACTGGTGGCCGTCGCGTTGAAGGACGGCCAAGACATTGAGGACGCGGATTTACGCCGTGCGCTTACAAATGCCGGCTACTCGGTCAAGACGATTAATCGAACCGATGCGTCCATTGCTGACCTGCGTGAGCGTGTAAAGCAGGCCAAACCATGAGCCGCGTTGATCCGACGCTGTCACGGAACGCTGGCCTGGCGGCCGGGGCATTCCTGGCGAGTTCGGCCACACTCGTGTGTTGCGCGCTCCCAGCAATGCTCGTGGCGGTGGGGGCAGGCGCGGCGCTTGCTGGACTTGTTACCGCCGTGCCCCAGCTTGTTTGGCTGAGCGAGCACAAGCCGCTCGTGTTCGGCGGAGCCGCTGCATTGCTGGCCGTGAGTGGTTTCGCGCTATGGTATGGCCGGTCCCTGCCGTGCCCAACAGACCCGGGCGCCGCCCGGTCGTGTCAGCGGCTGCGGCGGATCAGTGCTGCGCTCTACCTGCTCGCGCTCGGCTGCTTTGCGCTCGGAGTGGTCTTTGCGTTCCTGCTGCCACTGGCGAGTACCGGTCACTGAAGCTCAGAACCTTAGCGACACCAAAAACGGCTGAAAGCGGCATTCAAACGAAGAGTGCCGAAGTTGCACGCCGCGGTGCAGGCTCCGTACTGAACGTCGAACGGGCTATGCGGCCGTTGAAATATGGCCGTACAGGTGTTGGCCGTGGGTGGCGCCTAGTGAGTTCGCCCTGCCCGGCAGTCATTTATTCGTGCGGGTCGTCGTCTGGGACTGGCAACCGGCGCTTCAACCGACTGAGCCAGATCTCCGCACTCTGTGGTTTGACAAACAGTGTGACCACATCGGGAAAGGCCTGGCATATTGACGTTTCGATGCGGTTGACGCACTGCTCGATCTCCTTGGTGCTCAGTTCCTCGCGAAACTCCAGACTGAGCGCTGCGACCACCTGAGTTGGGCCCATCTGCACGGCCAGGACTCCATTCGCGCGCCGAACGTCGGGATCCCCGCCGGCGATGCGCAAGATCGAATCACGCAGGTATGCGTGCGCGGTTTCACCGATGAGCAATGCCTTAGTCTCGCGTGCCAAAAGGAGCGACGACACCAGGAGCACGAGGGCAATCCCGATTGATGCGACGCCATCGAGCCGTGGCGCGTCGAAGACCTGGGAAGCTGCAATTCCCACCGCCGCAATCAGAAGCCCGACCAGTGCCGCGCTATCCTCGAACAGTACTATGAATGAGGTCGGGTCCTTGCTGTTGCGAAAGGCTTCCGAGTAGCTCTGCAGACCCTTTGTTGCCCGAAACGCCTTGAACCCAAACCACCAGGATACGGCTTCGAACAGGAATGATGCGCCGAGGACGACGTAGTTCATCTGTGGGTGTTGGATCCGCTGGGGATGCAGGACATGGCTGACACCCTCATAACCACTCGCGGCGGCACCCACCACGAGCACCTGTACCGCGACGATGAAGCTCCAGAAGTAGAGTTCGCGCCCGTGCCCAAAGGGATGGTTGGTATCAGGGGGTCGAGCGGCTCGCCTGATCCCATACAACAGCAGCAGCTCGTTGGTGGTGTCGACAAGCGAATGGACACCTTCACTCAGCATGGCTGAGCTGCCCGTAATGGCAGCCGCTGTAAATTTCACGGCTGCGATCGCGAGATTACTGGCGAGCGCCGCGTAGATTGAGAACTTCGCGAAATTTCCGGGCGCCATGAATCTTCGATATTATAAGCTCCAGGCCGAGTAACGGATAGTGATCGTCCGCCCCGTTACTTCCAGACGTAACGCGTTATAGTTCACATGTGATGCGTTTTAGCGAGTCGCACGCCAGCCGCCGAGCGGAAAGGCCGGGAATGTAAGAGATGGCTCGAGAAGTTTGCGCCGACCTGGCTGCGATCAAAGCGGTGAAGAGGCCTTAGCGCCGAGTGTGTGCGGAAGGCGTCAAGACTGGCGGCAGCTGGGTGCATCTGCGCACTTGCCAGGAATGTGGAATCACCCTTTGCTGTGACAGCTCGCCCAATCGCCATGCGAGCGGGCACGCGCAACTTAGCCAACATCCAGTGATTGCCTCGGCGGATCCCAGTGAGCGCTGGCTCTACTGCTATCCTCATGAGGAGGCACTAGAGTATTGAAAGGGCTGTTGGACTTGGGCCACTCCGGTTCGGGCGATCGCTTAATTGAACTTGACCCCGTGATCCTTGTCTGCAATCGCAAGTACACGGACTGGGAGTTACCGGGTACGAGAAAGGGCCGCGTGCCAAATTCAACCCATCATCCGGGTGAGGGCGAGCCGACCTCAGCAATAGCAATGTCATTGGGTTGCGTCAATATAGGAGCAGCGCCATGAATGAACCCCTCTCGCCTGACCTGCTGCGGCGCATGGACGCGTACTGGCGCGCTGCCAACTACCTTTCCGTCGGGCAGATCTATCTGTATGACAACCCTTTGCTGCGCGAACCACTTCGGCCGCAGCACATTAAGCCCCGTCTGCTTGGGCACTGGGGAACCACCCCGGGGCAAAATTTCATCTACGTCCACCTCAATCGGATTATCAAGCAATACGACCTGAACATGATCTACGTCTCCGGTCCCGGCCACGGCGGTCCGGCCTTGGTCGCCAATACCTACCTGGAGGGGACCTACACCGAGTGCTACCCCCATGTCACCCAGGACGAGCCGGGTATGCGGCGGTTGTTTAAGCAGTTTTCCTTCCCCGGGGGCATCCCGAGCCACGTCGCCCCGGAGACCCCCGGTTCGATCCACGAGGGGGGCGAACTGGGGTATTCGCTCGCCCATGCGTACGGAGCCGTTTTTGACAATCCCGATCTGATGGTCGCGTGCGTTGTGGGCGATGGCGAAGCGGAGACCGGCCCTCTCGCCACCGGCTGGCACGGTAACAAGTTCTTGAATCCCGTCTCTGACGGTGCGGTGCTGCCGATCCTGCATCTGAACGGCTACAAAATCGCCAATCCCACGGTATTGGCGCGTATCGGCCGGGAAGAGTTGCAGCAGTTCCTTAGCGGCTGCGGCTATGAACCGTACTTCGTCGAGGGCAAGGAACCGCAGAGCATGCATCAGTTGATGGCAAAGACCCTCGATACGATTACCGTGAAGATCAAGCGCATTCAGGCCGACGCCCGCGTCGCGGGCTTCGAGGGACGCCCGCGCTGGCCCATGATCGTGCTTCGATCCCCAAAGGGGTGGACGGGGCCCGCGACGGTGGATGGCGAGCCTGTGGAGGGCACGTTTCACGCGCACCAGGTGCCATTGGGCGAAGTACGCACCAATCCGGCGCACCTGAAATTGCTCGAAGAGTGGATGCGCAGCTACGGTCCCGCGGAGATTTTTGATAAGCGCGGCAGACTCACCTCCGAACTCTCCGAGCTGGCGCCGACCGGGATTCGCAGGATGGGTGCCAACCCGCACGCCAACGGGGGCGCTCTTCTCAAGGATTTGCAGATGCCCGATTTTAGGGATTATGCCGTGAGCGTCGCGGCACCGGGCAATGTCGAGGCCGAGGACACGCGTATTCTCGGGCGGTTTCTCCGCGATGTAATAAAGCTCAATGACAGTCCGCGAACATTCCGGGTGTTCGGGCCTGATGAGACGCTCTCCAACCGCCTGAATGCGGTCTTCGAGGCTACCGCGCGGCAATGGACGGCCGAGAGAATTGCCGGCGACGAGTACCTTGCACCTTCAGGGAGCGTCATGGAGGTATTGAGCGAGCACCAGTGCCAAGGCTGGCTCGAGGGCTATCTGCTTACCGGGCGCCATGGCCTTTTCAATTCCTACGAGGCCTTCATCCACATCGTCGATTCGATGTTCAACCAGCATGCGAAGTGGCTCAAGGTGACGCTAAACATCTCTTGGCGCCGACCTATCGCGTCACTCAATTACCTGCTCGCCTCCCATGTTTGGCGACAGGACCAGAACGGCTTCACCCACCAGGACCCCGGGTTTATTGATCACGTCGTCAACAAGAAGGCGAATATTATCCGTGTATATCTGCCGCCCGATGCCAACTGCCTACTCTCGGTGACGGACCACTGTCTGCGCAGCCGCCATTACGTCAATGTGATCGTTGCCGGCAAGCACTCCGCGCCGCAATGGCTCGATATGCCCTCCGCCATCAGACACTGTTCGGCCGGCATCGGTATCTGGAAGTGGGCCAGCACCGATCAGGGATCGGAGCCCGATGTGGTCATGGCATGCGCTGGGGACGTGCCAACCCTCGAGACGCTAGCAGCGGTGAAGCTTTTGCGCACGTATTTCCCCGAGCTCAAGGTCCGCGTGGTGAACGTCGTCGACCTCATGAAGCTTCAGCCCGCAAGCGAGCATCCGCACGGGCTCAATGACGCCGATTTCGATGACCTGTTCACGCGCGATAAGCCCATCATTTTCGCGTTTCACGGATACCCAACACTCATTCATCGGCTGACCTACCGGCGCACCAACCACCACAACCTGCATGTACGTGGCTACAAGGAAGAGGGCACAATAACCACGCCATTCGACATGACAGTGCTCAATGACCTCGATCGCTTCCATCTGACCGGGGATGCGATCGATCGGCTGCCGCAGCTCGGGGCGAGGGCAGGGCCGGCCAAGCAGGCGCTGGGCAAAAAACTCATCGAGCACCGCGAGTACATCTGCGAGCACGGCATGGATTTGCCGGAGGTTGTCAATTGGCAATGGCGCGACTGAACATCGAAACGCTTCAACCTAGCGCTTGAGTGTTTCCGCCTGGATCGAGTGCCAACGCTGTCGAGCGGACCGTGAGGCGTTACCGTGGCGCGCCACGAGCGCGCAATCCGTACGCGCATTCGCGCACTCATTTTTTATTTGTGAGCCCAGCAGGACCGGAGTTGACCCATTGCGGCCCGGCGGGCATCTCGTAGGCCGCCCGATTGGCCATGGACCCAAGCGCAATAACCCTATAGGCGTTCTAGCCCCCGAACGCTTTGGCCTTGAGCTGGTCGATGTAATTCCTGGCGAACTGTTCCGCTTCTTCCGGAGCGGGAGGTAGGCCGCCGTGCTCTTTTGATGCCTGCCCAATTTCGTCCCGACTGTTGACTCGCGGGAAAGGCGCATCGGGTATCGGAACACCCAGGAAATTGCACAGCGGGCCCCAGCCTTCCTTCGGCGAGTAGACCAACAGGCGATGAGCAGGCAGCGTGTCGATTACCGTCTGATTTCGCCTATTGAACCAGTCGGTCATGAACTTGCGGTCCTTCACGCGGCCCCCGAAAGCGGCGAAGATGGCACCCTGCATCATTGCTTCGGCGTCCGAACCTGCGAGAGAACCCTGCATCTGGTCGGAGAAGATGGTCTCGGAGACAGAGTCGAACCAGCTGTCCGCATCCCGGGTGGTCAGCACAACCTTGGCGTTCGGATAGTAGTCAGCCAGCTCACGCCAATAACTACACGCCGGATAGTCCGAGGTCGACTGGTAACCATCGAAGATCGTGGCCCAGTCCGGCCGGCCCTTGATCACATTGAGCCACAGCGGGACGTTCCGGCGGGCGCCGGCAAGCACCTCGGACATGTGGTAGCACGGACCCAAGCCCAGATGCTCGAGAGCAAACTTCAACGAAAATGTCGCCGTTCGTCCGAGACCGGCACCGATGACCTTAAGGGGCATGAATCCACCTCTTATTTGCTGATACCGGTCAAAGAATGCTTATTCTATGGCGGATTCCCTAGGGTGGGGAGGCGGCCCGGGGTGTTATCGCCTGGAGTTTGAAGCGCGCCTTCGGGTGCCCGTTGTCGCCTGAGGGCCTGACCGACGGCTGGTATGACTGTGCGCAGCGCGAATTTCCGTGATGAACCCGTCGCGATCCTCAGCGAGACGGCGCGCGAGAGGGGCGGGGAGGACTGTATTCGAGTCGTACTTCATGCTCCAGCGCATGAGTTCGACCATTACCGGCAGCAGATCGAGAGCCCTCTCGGTTGCCTCGTAGACCACGCGCTTGGGCTCGGCTGGATCGCGCCGCCGGGTAATCATTGCTGCGGCCTCGAGCTGCTTTAGCCGGCTCGCGAGAATGTTCGACGCGATCCCTTCGTTGCTCGCCAGCAACTCCTGGAAGTAGTGCCTGCGCCCCATGATGATGTCGCGTAGCACTATCAGCGTCCATTTGTCACCGACCAAGTCGAGCGCACAGGCGATCGGACAATCGGAGCGCCGCGACCGTAATGTCTGCTTCATGAGATGAGCGTAGGCTGTCGACTTGCATAGTGCAAGCGGATGATTATAATCGCTTGCAGAATGCAAGTCGTGGCCAGAAATCGCGAGGAGATTAAAGATGACAAAGCTCAAGTTGACCTATTTTGACTTTGACGGCGGACGCGGCGAGCCGGCGCGGCTGGCGCTGCATATCGGTGGCATCCCTTTCGAGGACGAGCGAATCAGCCCCAAGGACTGGCCTCAGTTCCGGGACCGGATGCCGTTCCAGGCGCTGCCGACACTGGAGCTCGATGGCAAGGTCGTCACCCAGTCCAACAGCATAAATCGGTACGTCGGCAAGCTTGCCGGGCTGTATCCGAAGGACGACTGGCAGGCCTTGCTGTGCGATGAAGCGATGGATGCGGCCGAGGACATCGGTACCCGGGTTGCCAGCACGATGGATTTGCCCGCCGATGCCAAGAAGAAGGCGCGCGAAGAACTCTCTGCGGGGCGCATCACGCGCTACCTGGAACAGCTGCAGGCCCGGTTGCAGGCGGCGGGCGGGGAATACTTCGCTGACAAGCGCCTCACGGTCGCAGACCTCAAGATCTTCATGCTGGTCCGATGGCTCCGGTCTGGAGCGCTCGACTATATTCCCAAGGACCTCGTGGACCGCGTCGCGCCACTAATCGTCAAGCATTTTGAGCGAGTCGCCAGCCGTCCGGAGGTTGCGGAGTACTACGAGCGACGCAAGGCTGCTTAGTAAGTAAACCGTCATATCGCCTGTGTCCACACAATGCCCCTCCCCACGCGGCTTGGCCGCGCGGGGAGGGGAAAGCCTGTGGGGGTCATGTGGCCGCTCCCGGGCCCGGAATCCCGACGCGGCGCTATTGCGGCTTTGCTGTTGTGGTCTGCGGTCGTGGCGGTGGCGCGCGCACCGGGTCTTCACCTGGCCCGATGATGCTGGCCGCATCGAGCGCCGCTACTGCCGCGGGGTCGAGGTTTATTCCGCTCGATCGCGCGAGCTCCTCGAGCTGGTCAAGCCGCGTCGCGCTTACGATGGGCACACAACCCTTGGCTCGCAACCAGGCGAGGGCGACCTGCGAGCATTTTGCGCCCAATTGCGCGGACACCTCGTCGAGCGCCTTGAGTATTCGTAAACCACGCGCGTTCAGCATGTCCCGGATGCGATAGGCGCGTGCCGAGCCCGCGAGGTCCGATTCGCTGCGGTACTTGCCGCTCAGGAACCCCGACGCCAGCCCAAAGTAGGCGATCACGCCGAGTCCTTCGCGCCGTGTGAGATCCTGCAGTGGGCCCTCGAACAAGTCACGATCATAGAGGTTGTACCAGGGCTGCAGTATCCGGTAGCGCGGCAAGCCCGCTTGTGAGGATATTTTCAGCGCCTCCGCCAAACGCGGCGCACTGAAGTTCGAAGCACCAAGAACGCCGACCTTGCCCGCACGAATCAGCCGATCAAAGGCGGCGAGCGTGTCTTCGATCGGCGTCGCGTTATCATCGACATGAGCCTGCAATAGATCGATGCGGTCTATGTTGAGGCGCTTGAGCGAACGCTCGACCGCGCCCTCGACGTACGCGGGCGAGAGCCCACCTCCATCCGGCGTGGGGACTCCCAACTTGGTGGCGATGAGCACTCGCTCTCGCCGGCCCCCGCCTTGGGCAAGCCAGGCGCCGATGATCGTCTCCGAAGTTCCAGTGGGTTTCCCGGGTGGGTAAACGTCCGCGGTATCGATCAGGTTGAACCCAAGTTCGACGAACCTGTCGAGCAGCGTGAACGCAGTCGGCTGATCGACGGTCCAGCCGAAAACATTGCCGCCAAAAGCCCAAGGGGCCACCACCAAACCGGATTGACCGAGTGGCTGTCGAGTCATTGCCAATTCGTATCCCCTGCTGCGAAGTGGAGGCGAGTGTGCAAATCATAATCCGCTTGCGGCAGGGACGGCACCGCATATCCTTTTAATGAGCCCGCTGTGTCGATGCGCAAGTGCGGAGCGGTCCCTACTTTGCTACGTGCCGGAATTCTGTGCGCATGCACGCGACCGCACCACTGACCTTGCACGGCGACTCGCGGTCCGACCGACTGACGGCTTTGAGCGCATCGCATGCACGCATGTGTAATCTCTATGTTGCCGCACATTTTTCGGGCGCACGGATTTTGTATTTCGCTCAGCGTTGGATCAAGAGAAAATACCGTTCGTAACGCTGGCAATGGAATCGACGCGCCGCCGCGAAGTCGAGGGACGCCCTGCATCAAAGGTGTTGGCATCATGTGGCCCACAGTTTCACGGGGCACAGGGACGCATCCGCCGGACCGGGCCAGCGCTGCAATAATAAATGAAGGGTTATGTCAAAGAAATACTCCGCGACTACTGTCTATTACCCATGCCCTACGTAGGAACCCGAAAGCTTCTTCTACTGATGGGTGTTTAAATAAATCGTGGCAACTCAATTCTTTAGGAAGCCCCGTCATATAATGAATTCACAAGAATTCAACCAGGGGATCCGTCATGTACGTGCTGCGCCTTGCGTGTCGTTCGGTTACGGACGCCACGAACGCGACGTTGCAACGTTGCCTTAAAAGATTCGCGAGTCGGAATAATTCGATCCAAGAATTCACGCGCCTGCGGCGCGCTCGCAAACGCGTGTTGCTGTGGCCAGTGGCCGCTGCGATGGCCGCGGCGGCTTCCTTGGCGGGCGCGCAGACGGCATTTACCGACGTGACCGAATCTTCCGGCGTGGCGCACTTTAGTGAGACCTATGGTGCTTCGTGGGGCGACGTGAACGGCGATGGATTCCCAGATCTTTTCGTGAGCAACCATCGCACGATGAAGAGCCTGTTCCAGAACAAAGGCAATGGGACCTTTGTCGATGTCGCTTCCAAAATCAGTACCTGGGCGAATCGACCCGGTGCCGACACGCATGGCGCATCCTGGGCCGATTTCAACAATGACGGCACGCAGGATTTGCTGGTGAGCCTGGGTACCGGCAATCCCAGCGAGTGGTTCGTGAATCAAAACGGCAAGCTTACTTTTGAAACGAACGGCTCGGGGCTCGATATCGACAATCTCGGCGGTCGCATGCCCGTTTGGCTCGACTACGACAATGACAAACGCCTGGACGTGCTGCTCGCGCAGTACGGCGGTGTGGCCAAACTGTTCCACCAGAACAAGGGCGGCACGTTCACAGAGTTGAGCAGCTCCGCCAAATTGCTGTGCATACGCTTCCATTACGCGCAGTTGGTGGACGTGAATGGTGACGGCCGCCTCGATGTGCTGTGTCCGGACGAAGCGACCTTTCCGCAGAAGATCTACGACACCTCGAGTTTCCCGTGGAAAAAAATATTCGACAGTGCCAAGCCGGCTGCATTCCTGCCGGTCGTCCAACACGTCGTGGACTCCGCGATCGCGGATTTCAACAATGATGGGCGCATGGACATGTTCGTTCTGGGCGGCGTGCAAAACCGCCCCTCGTCCGTGGTCCAGGGAGGACTCAACAAGGTCGAGGCGTTGCTGGCCGGCGGCAGTAAGGGCTTCAAATTTGTCACTACCGGCACGGTGACCTTTACGATCGACTGGAACAAGGCCGTCGAGGGCGGCGGTACCGATATCACCAAGATACAGATAGGCTCGAAAGCCACCCATCCGAAGGCCACGACGTTCACGCTCGATCCGTCCAACTCCTCGGTGTGGGGCATGCCTCCAGCGCCGAACTCGGCGTCCGCTTTGCCGCTGATGCAGATCGGGTATGACAAAACGGCGAATCGCTGGACGCTGGCGATCGTCACAAAACTGAACCAGACCAGCCCGAGTATATTCAGCCAGGGCTACATGCAGGTGGTCGCGAGCGCCCCGATCAGCGGACTGCAGTCGACCGGCCTTTGGCCCACCGATCTGCCGGGCCGTCCCACCTTGCTGATGAACCGCGGCGGCACGTTCGTTGACGAGACGGTTGCGGCGCACCTCGATGCCCGTGTGCAATGCGGAAGCGTGACCGCGGGCGATTTTGACAACGACATGTACGTCGATCTGTATCTGGCGTGCCGCACGGGCGCCAGCAATATCGCCAATATCCTCTACCACAATAACGGTAACGGCACGTTTACGGCCGTACCTGACGCGGCTGGCGCGGCGGGCCCCATCGGTCTGGCCATTTCCGACGGCGCCGGCACGGCTGATTCGGCGGTCACGGCGGATTACGACGAGGACGGATTCCTGGATCTGTTTGTCACCAATGGCTTCAACTTGCAGCCCAGGTACATCGGTGGACCCAATTCACTGTTTCACAACAACGGCAACCACAACCACTGGATTGAATTGGACCTGGTCGGCGTCAATTCTGATCGCGACGCCACCGGCGCGCGCGTGTACGCCACCGCGCTTGGAGTGACGCAATTCCGCGTCCAGGACGGGCGCTATCATCGCTGGTCGCAGGACTCGAAGCGCATTCACTTTGGCCTCGCGGGTGCCACATCGGTTTCGCTCCAAGTCAAATGGCCGAGCGGGCTGGTGCAGACCTTCCCGAACGTCGCCGCCAACAAGCTGTATACGATCACCGAGGGCGCGGCCTCACCAAAGTAGTAGTGATCGCCGGGCCGCGCTCGTCCGCCGGTTAGAGTTGGCGCCGCGCTGACGACCGCTTTGCGGTTGAAACGCCGTGCGGATTGCTACGAATTCCGGTGCGACCCGGCCTCGGGATGCCGAGTCTCCCAATGCGCGTCAATCTCTCGCGGCTCGGATGATCCCGACGTCCGCCGCGGCGAATGTCCCCCTGAATGAATCCATGTTCCGCAACGCCTTCGCAAGCGGATTCCCGATAAGGAGCGGTTCGACTGCTCTAAACGAGCAGCCGAACCGCCGGTTTGCTCACGCCTGCGCGTCGGCTACTTTTGCTCTTCGCAGTCTGTGCGGCGCATAACAACGCGCCGATTCAAAGCTCGGCCTTCCTTGGTCTTATTGTCCGCGATCGGATTCGCCTCACCCAAGCCGACGGCCTTCATTCGGTCATCACCGACTCCTTTCGATACCAGGTAGTCGCGAACGGCCGCGGCGCGTTGCTCGGACAGCTTCTGGTTGTGTTCCTCGTGGTGTGTCGCGTCCGTGTAACCCTCGATGGTGCCGCTGACCCAGTGCAAGCGCTTCAGCTCCTCGGCCGCCTGATCGAGCTTAGTCTTGTCCTCGGGCATCAGGTCGGCAGAATTTGACTTGAACTGCAGCTGCACGGTCATGTCGCATGGGCAGCCCATTGGTCCTACCTTTGTTCCCGGTGGAGTGTCTGGGCACGCGCTCGGCGGCGTGGCAGGCGGGGCCGGGGCCTCTGCAACAGGTGGCGGCGGCGGCGGAGCCTTGGCACACGCCACGAGCGACAACGCGATCGCACCGGCTAGGACCACCCTGTAAGTCGTATTCATATCGGATCCCTCTGATTTTTCTTGATAGGTAATTATTGTTTGACGCGTGCAGGCTCTAAAACTGCGGAATAAAAAGCGTGGGCAAGCGGAGTCACTTCGAACAACTACTGCTGCCCGCACCACGGGGTCACCGCAATCCGCGGTTTACGCCCCGAGTCTATGCCCGTCCCCGACATGAGTCCACATGCTCAGCTCCATGCATTGCGTGGGCCGAGGCAACCAATGGCCCGCTGGCCACTTGTGATCAGGTCAGATCCCATGTCGCGCAGCCCCCACGTAGCAGAAGGCGGAGGTTCGCATCGCCCCAGGCGCGCAATCTAATCAATGAGTTGACGGCGCTTCGCCACGTGGCAGATCTCCTACATGAGCCGACGTTGAGCGCCACTGCTGGGGCTGCGCCGCCCCGAGAGACGCATCGCAGAGGAGAACTCAGGAATCGGATCGCGGCCCGCTGCACAATGCGGGTGCAATCTGAGTATTGCTGCTGAGCGCGTTGCGACCACCGCAGGCAGGGCGCCGCCTCACCAGTGGTCGATGGACCAGACCCCTAAGTCGCGAGACAATTCCCTGGCGAATTCGCCACTCACGAGTTTGTCGGGACCGAATCGCTGCAAAGGCCACGTCAGTCTGGAGCCTGCCATGAAACACAAAGCGTTTGCTTCAACCGGTGTGTGTACACGAGCGATCGTCTGCGGCGCGGCACTGTTCGCCGCCGTGGGGGCTCACGCCGCAGCACATTGGAGCTACGTCGGTGAAGCGGGACCGGAGCACTGGGGATCCGAGGATCCCGCCTTTGCGACCTGCGGCGTTGGCAAGCGCCAGTCGCCGATCAATATTGAGCGAACCGTCGTCAAGGATCTGCCCGAGCTGAAATTTGAGTACCGAGACTCGCCGCTCAAGGTGACGGATACCGGCCACTCCATCCAGGTCAATGCGGCCACCGGCAGCGGTGGCCTCACGGTCGGCAACGACCATTACGACTTCGTGCAGGTGCACTTCCACGAGCCCTCCGAAGAGCGTGTACGCGGCAAGCGCTACTCAATGGTTGCGCACATCGTGCACAAGAATGCCAAGGGTGAGCTTGCAGTGGTCGCCGTGCCGATCCGCACCGGAAGAACGAACCAGTTTCTGCAGCCAATCTTCGACAATTTTCCGCCGCGAGGCACTCCCGAGACCGATGTTGCGGGCAAGACATTCAATGTGGGGAGGTTGCTGCCCGAGCATCACGGCTACTACACCTTCGACGGGTCTTTGACCACGCCGCCCTGCAGCGAAAACGTACGCTGGTTCGTGCTCAAGACGCCGGTGGAGGTCTCTGAGGCGCAACTAAAGGCGTTCAAGGCACGTTACACGCACAACAGCCGCCCGACGCAACCGCTTAACGGCCGCGTGATCGAAGAAACGAAATCAGAGTAACGACAGGCAGCGTGAATTCAAAATGAGCGGCCTTGAGGAATCGCGCGAGAGCGGGCGCCCGCTCCCATGCGCTGGACGCAATTGCGCTCGGCACTCAAATTGAAATCGAAAGTCTGGCGGTCGCGGCGCGGCATGATGAGACGCGATATCACGCTGGCTCTGGCCCTCAAGCTGGCGCTGCTCGCCGTGCTATTCGCCCTGTTTTCAGGACCGGCGAATCGACCCGCCAGCGATGCGGCGGCGACCGCGGCGGCTGTGACGGGAGCGCTCGGGAGTGGAGTGCGTAGCCCGTGACCAATCCAACGCTTCTGGAGCTGTCGCGTTGGCAATTTGGCGTTACCGCCATGTATCACTTTCTGTTTGTGCCGCTCACCCTGGGGCTGTCGATCCTGATCGCCATCATGGAAAGTGTGTTTGTGATGACCGGCCGCACCATCTGGCGCGACATGACCCGATACTGGGGGACTTTGTTCGGCATCAATTTCGCGATGGGCGTGGCCACCGGAATTACCATGGAGTTCCAGTTTGGGACCAACTGGGCTTATTTCTCCCACTACGTCGGTGACATCTTCGGGGTGCCCCTCGCCATTGAAGGACTCATGGCGTTTTTCCTGGAGGCGACGTTTGTTGGCCTGTTCTTCTTCGGATGGGACCGGCTGTCGCGCCTGCAGCACCTGACGGTGACCTGGCTGGTGGCGATCGGCAGCAACCTCTCGGCCCTGTGGATCCTGATCGCCAACGGCTGGATGCAAAATCCGGTCGGCGCCAAATTCAATCCGGACTCGATGCGTATGGAGTTGCAATCGATCTCCGAGGTGATTTTCAACCCCGTGGCGCAGTCGAAGTTTGTGCATACCGTGAGCGCCGGCTACGTGACGGGCGCGATGTTCGTGCTGGCAATCAGCGCCTGGTTTCTGCTTAAGGGGCGCCATACCGAACTCGCCCGCCGGTCGGCGACCGTGGCGTTGAGCTTTGGATTAGCGTCGGCGCTGTCCGTAGTGGTGCTCGGCGACGAGAGCGGCTACACCGCCAACCAGCATCAGAAAATGAAGATTGCGGCGATGGAGAGCATGTGGCACACCGAGTCTGCGCCGGCGGCGTTCGTGCTGTTCGGCGTGCCGGATACGCGCCACCGAACCACGAAAGATGAGATCAAGATTCCCTGGATGTTGGGGTTGATCGCAACCCGGTCCACCGACCAGAAGGTTGAGGGCATTTATGACCTGGTGGCCGTGGCCCGCCAGCGTATCGAGCATGGGATTCCGGCGTACTCCGCGTTGCAGACCCTGAGGGTTGACCCGAAAAATGCGCAGGCCCGGGCAGTCCTGGAATCTCGGGCCGACGATCTGGGCTATGCGCTGCTGCTGCGTCGGTACGTCTCGGATCCCGCACGGGCGACGCCCCAGCAGATTGAACAGGCCGCCTGGTACACCGTGCCTTCGGTGGGCTGGCTGTTCTGGTCGTTTCACTTCATGGTGGCCCTGGGCTTCTTCTTCATCGGCCTGTTCGGCTATGGGTTCTACCTGGCGATGCGGCGGCGGGTTGATTTGCGTCCTCGGTTCTTAAGGCTCGCGCTATGGAGTCTGCCGCTGCCGTGGATTGCCGCGGAACTCGGCTGGTTCGTCGCCGAGCACGGCCGGCAGCCGTGGTCGATCGAAGGCGTGCTGCCCACATTTCTGGCGGTTTCGCCGATTGCGACTTCCAACGTCGTAGTGAGCCTGTCCGGGTTTGTGTTGTTCTATTCGGTGCTGGCCGTTGTCGACGTCTTCCTGCTCGTCAAGTACATCCGCCTGGGTCCCGAGGAGCGAGCCGAGGGTGCGCGCCATGTTTCTTGAATTTGCGACCCTCAAGTTCATCTGGTGGCTGCTGTTGGGGGTGCTGTTTATCGCCTTCGCGGTCACGGACGGGTTTGATCTGGGCGTGGGGATGTTGCTGCCCTTCCTTGGGCGCGATGACTCCGAGCGCCGGGTGATCATCAATACGGTGGGCCCGGTGTGGGAGGGCAACCAGGTGTGGCTGGTCCTGGGCGGCGGCGCCACCTTTGCAGCCTGGCCCGCGCTCTACGCGGCGAGCTTCTCGGGGTTCTATCTGGCGATGCTGCTGGTACTCACGGCGCTCATCCTCAGGCCGGTGGGTTTCAAGTTTCGCAGCAAGATGCCCCAGGCCCGGTGGCGCAGCGTCTGGGACTGGGCAATATTTGTCAGCGGCTTCGTGCCGAGCTTGGTGTTTGGCATTGCCATGGGCAATCTCCTCGAAGGTGTGCCGTTCGCCTTTGATTCAGAACTTCGTGCCACTTATGCATTCGGCCTTCTCGATCTGCTCAACCCATTCGCTTTGCTGTGCGGCGTGGTAAGCGTGGCGATGCTGGCGACTCACGGCGCGGCGTATCTCGCGATCAAGACCGAGGGCGTTATCGCCGCGCGGGCGAGAGCGGTGTCCCGTATTTCCGCGCTGCTGTGGGCGGCAATGTTTGCACTGGCCGGTGTATGGTTGTGGCGCAGTGGTTTCGGCGTGACCATAGCCAGCGGCGCACTGCCCGAGGGAACGCCGAACCCATTAGCGAAGACAGCGGTCCAGAGTGCCGGCGCCTGGCTCAGGAACTACCACCAGTGGCCGCTGACTATGCTGGCGCCGGGGATCGGTCTGGGGGCGCCGCTGCTCGTGGCGCTATGGGTCGGCATCCGCCAGCGGCTCGTGGTGTTTCTCATCAGCAGTCTCGGCATCACGGGAGTCATCGGCACCATGGCGGTGAGCCTGTTCCCATTCCTGCTGCCGTCGTCTTCAAATCCGGGCAGCAGCCTTACCGTCTGGGACGCCTCGAGTAGTCAGCGGACCCTGGGCATCATGTTGATCGCCGTGATTGTTCTGTTGCCCTTGGTGCTCGCCTACACCGGGTGGGTCTATCGTATGCTCCGCGGGCCGGTCACGGCGGAGCAGATTCGATTGAATTCGGATAGCAACTACTGAGGAGCTCGCCGTGTGGTACTTCAGCTGGATTCTGGGTCTGGGACTGGCGTGCGCGTTTGCCATCCTGAATGCGCTGTGGTTTGAACTGGATGCGGATCGGCACGCGGGCGAGAAACCCGCAGACACCAAGAACGCGTCCTGACACCGGGTCTTAAGGTTGCACCCGGAAGGTAATCGAATCTTGAACCGGTCCTCTTGGCCGCTTCAGCCCGACGGCTTGCCGCCCGCGAGTTGGAAACAAAAGCGGGGCACCTGGCTCGGTTACTTCCCGCCCAGTTTCATTTGCTCCAGATGAGCCCGCACCTTGTCGCGGAAGCCCTCGCTGCTTGACACCGTAGCGCCGCCACGGAGCACCAGGATGAAGTCCCCCCGCGGGGTTCGGCTGACTTCCTGGATGAGGTGGGTGTTGACCAGGCAGGAGCGGCTGATGCGTAACATGGGTTGCGCCTTGAGGAGATCTTCGGCCTGCTGCAGGGTGCTGCGCGCGTGAAAGGTCTCGCGGCCGACCCGTAGGGTCACGTAGTTGCGGTCCGCCTCTACCACCTCGATGGCGGCGGCATCGAGCATACGCATCGTGCCGCCGGCTTCGGCCAGCAGTCGCGTGGCCGTCGGGGCGAGTCCGCGTGCGCTCTGTTCAAGCGCGGCGAGCACCGTCTTCAGTTGCTCGTGGCGGTCCTCGAGAGAGGGAGCAACGCTGTAGCGGCGTCGTATCCGCGACAATGTGGCCTTAAACCGTTCACGATCGAAGGGCTTGAGCAGATAGTCGATGGCGTTGACTTCGAATGCTTGGATCGCGTAGTTGTCGTAGGCCGTCACGAAGACAATCAGCGGCAGGGTGGCGACATCGAGCGCGCGTGCGAGTTCGATGCCGGTCATGGTGTCCATCTGGATGTCCAGGAACAGCAGATCCGGGCGCTGATTCGCGATGGCATCGAGGGCCGCCGCACCGTCAGCAAACTCCCCAACAATCTGCAAGTCCGATTCGGCCTGGCAGTATTCACGCAGGCTCCGGCGCGCCGCGGGCTCGTCATCCACAATCATCACCTTCATGGCCGGCCGCCAGCTGCGGCCAGGCCCGGCCGGCTCAAGGGTGAATCCCGCAGCGCCGGGACGCGGACCTCGGCCACCCAGCCGCTGGCTGACTCAAGATTCGTCCGCAGCTCGCCGTGCGTGCCAAAGTGCACGTCGAGGCGCTCGCGGACATTGGACAGCCCGATCCCCGCCTGGTTGACCACCCGGGCCGGAGACACCGTATTGGAGATGCGCAAGACCAATGTGTCCCGCTCAATCGCGGTCTCGATGGCAATGAGCACCGGGCCCTCATGGCCCGCAAGGCCGTGGACAACGGCATTTTCCACCAGCGGCTGGAGGATCAGGCTGGGCACCCAGAGCGCCGGTACATCGGCGGCATCGGGAAGCGCAATACTCAGGCGGTCCGGGAAGCGGCGCATTTGCAGCTCAAGGTAAAGTCGCACGAATTGCAGCTCATCGGCCAGACGCGAAAACTCGCGCTCGCCTGCATTCAGCAATCTCCGCAGCAGGTCGGCGAGCTGGATGACCATCGACTGCGCCAGCTCCGGGTCCCAGGCGATCTGCGCGTGAATCGTGTTCAGCAAATTAAACAGGGTGTGCGGGGACAACTGCATGCGCAGCGCGGCGAGGCGTGCGGCATGCCAGTCGCTCTCCAGGGCGGTGACCCGCAGCTCCGCATCGCGATATCGCTGGTACCAAGAAAAGCCGTTGATGGCCGCGAGACCAAAGGCATAGGCGAAGAAGAAGCTCGTGGCGCTGGCGATCCACAGCGCCACCGATCCCGAGGAAATAAATGAGTCGTTGTCCATGGTCCCCGACATGTGATGGGCGTACGGTTCGGGGAACAGGAACTCGCCCGCCCAAAGCGCCGGTGCTGCCGCCACCGCGAAGCAGGCCGCCAGCAGCAGCTGCACTGCCACCGCACGCCACAATGGCTGCCAGCCGCGACGCAGCGAGCACCACAGGCATCCGATCAGCAAGGGAAACAGCGCCACGTGCTGAAACAGACGCACATTCCATGGAAGGAACAGCTGTACCGAGGTGATCTGGCCAAAGCCGACGCGCAGGCTGTGTGCATAGAGGATGTCGGAGACGGTGACGTACAGCCAGTAGATAGCCGCGACCGTGAGCAGCCGCCGGAAGCCCAATGTCGCGGGTGCCCGCAATGACGAGCTTTGGCCGGCCAGTCCGTGGCCGGGCGGGGGAGTGATCCCGGCTTTCGGAGTGGGCGATGCAGTAGAGGGCGTATTCATCGGCATGGTGTAGTAGCAGTGCTGTAGTGAGCTAAGCGTACCGCAGCGCGAGGGTCAGTGAACGCTTTAGCCCGGCGCGCAGGGACTAGTGCGTTGTGCCGCGGGACGGGTCCGCGGGTCAAGTTATTAGGCGGCGTGCCAGCGGTGGCGTCATAGCCGTGCCATGCCGGCCGCCGTGTGATCGAGTACAGGGCCGGCGGCCGGGGTTTCGGTACCAGTACGGTGCCTGGAGGGACGAACTCGCCCTTCGCCCCATTTCATCGATTCCTGGTCTGTTGTCTGATGGCGGGGTGCAAACAGGCATTGACAACCATAGCGCAGCAATACCAGGAGTCGTGAAAATGAACGTCAACGGAAGATTCACTGCCGCTGTCGGATCCCTTGCCCTCAATGTTGTATTAACGCTGATATTGAGCCAGAGCGCCGGGGCCGCAGTCCCGCTGGCCACTGAGTCCGTGCAGCATCCCCAGACCTATACCGAGACCGTGCACAGCCCACACAGCTATACGGTCAGCGTGGGCACCGATCGCCATTCCTCAAAGGCACTGTGCGCCGGAGGACTGCGAAACCGCGCGATCTTGGCCGTGTTCCTAGGACTGATCGTTTAGCTGACGGTATTTGGGAGGGCAGGCGCCGGGCCAAGTCCCGCAGTATCCGGCGATTCCCTCAGACCGTGCACAAGCGTCGGGCGCCTTCCTGCAGGGTTGCTTCGTCCTTGGCAAAGCTGAGGCGAATAACCCCGTGATCCGTGCGGTCGCTGTAGAAGGCAGACAGCGGGATAGTGGCGACCTTGAATTCGCGGATCAGGCGCAACACAAAATCGCTGTCGCTCTCCTTGGAGAACCCATGGAAGCGCGCCAGCATGAAGAACGATCCCGCACTGGGCAGCAGCTCGAAGCGGGACTTGGCCAGGGCACCGGCCAGCACATCGCGTTTCTTCTGATAAAACGCGGACAGGCCCAGGTAGGTTTGATCGTCCGCTAGCATTTCTGCGAACGCGTACTGCATCGGCGTATCGGCCGAGAACATCATGAACTGGTGGACCTTGCGGATTTCCTCCATAAGGTGCTTTGGCGCCAGGCAATACCCCACGCGCCAGCCCGTCACATGATAGGACTTGCCGAACGAAGAGACGATGACGCTGCGCGTCGCGAGCTCCGGGATTCTCGCCATACTTTGGTGAATGGCGCCGTCAAAGATCACGTGTTCGTAAACTTCGTCCGATAGGATCACCACCGCGGTGCCGCGCGTCAGCGCAGCCAGGCGCTCCAGATCCTGGGCCCGCAATGCCGTGGCGGTCGGGTTGTGGGGCGTGTTCACGATGATCATACGGGTGCGCGACGACATCGCTGCCCCCACCTGGTCCCAGTCGACCGAAAAGTGATCTGGCGCCAGCTTGATGCCGATGGGAGTCGCTCCCTGCAGGCGTACGATTGGTGCGTAGCTGTCGAAGGCGGGTTCGAAGTAGAGGACCTCGTCGCCGGGATGCACCAACGCGCTGATGGCGGCATACAGGCCTTGGCTCGCGCTGCCGACCACTGTGACCTCATCGGCCGTGCTGTAGCGGGCCCCCGTGAGGCGGAGGCATTTTTCGACGATGGCTTCCTTCAGCGAGGCCACTCCGCTCATCGGCGCATATTGGTTGTGACCTGCACGCATCGCGCGGTCGGCCGCGTCCACCAGGCGAGGATCGCAAGGGAAGTTCGGGGCGCCTTGGCACAGGTCCAGCGCATGATGCTGCGCGGCCAGCTGGCCGATGACCGTGAAAATCGTGGTCCCGACATCAGGGAGCTTGGAGCGGGGTGTCAGGGCGCTATCCATCGCGAGGCATCCTATGACTTACGGCGTGCTGCTAGCCGCATGCTGATCCGGGAGCTAGTTCGATTCTCCCCAAGTCCGCCAGTACCCCTAGTAATATCACAAACCATTCTTGACGGCCCGGAGACTGTATGGCGAGGTTCGCTGCGTTGCTGGCGTTGTCGAGCTCATGCATCGGCCTGGCCGGTTGCGCGATGGAATGGTCCCGGCCGGGCACCACGGAGCAGGAGTTAAATGCGGACAAGCTCACGTGCGAGCAGGAAGCCGTGAAATTGTATCCGGTCGTGCACGATGCGCCCTTGATCTACCGGCCGGCGGCATCGAGCAAACTGGATACGAGCTGCGTGCAGCAGACGGGGTTGAACAATTGCGATTCCGCCGGCAACGCTGGAACGTCCAATGCACCCAGTGACGCCAATGATTACAACCGCGCTGCGGCGGTCAAGGAATGCCTGACCTCCAAGGGATACACCTACAAAAAGGCCGCGCGCTAGCGGGGCAGGCGCGCCTAGGTTCGGGTCGGCCCCCGCGGTAAGTAGCGCGCGGGCATGGTGACAGCTGAGGATGCGCAGGCACTGGCCAGATTTGCCAAAGTCGCCAATGCCGGTGGTCGCGCCAGCCCGCTTTGGTGCATCATAGTGGCGCAAGCGTTTGCACCTGGAGAGCTATATGGTCGGATACGTCACGCTCGGCACCCGCGATCTGGCACGGGGTGCCAAGTTCTACGATGCCATCGCCAAGGAACTCGGTGTCGGCCGGATGATGGAAACTGAGCGTTTTATCGCTTGGGGCAAGCCAGGTGGCGGAGCCGGCGTGGGCTTGACGATGCCCTATGACGGCAAGCCGGCCAGCGTCGGTAACGGAGTCATGGTAGGCCTCGAGGCCAAGGACAAGGCGCAGGTCGACCGCATATACAAGCTCGCGCTGTCCTTGGGCGGTACCGACGAGGGCCCGCCGGGACCGCGTGGCGAGGGCTTCTACGCGGGCTACTTCCGGGACCCGGACGGCAACAAGCTCAACGCCTTCGTGATGGGCTAAGGCGCAAAACCCAGCAGGTCAAGCGCTGCCTGTCCGACCGGCGGCTGACTCGATCCGGCGCGGCTTTTAGTCACCCCTACCGGTTGGTGAACTGGGCGGGTGGCGTGCCGTCTTTGAACAGTTTGCGCAGCTCACCGCGCAATTCCGGCGAATCTTTATGGCCGTGGATCGCCACCGCATGCTGCGCGGCCGCATCGAGCAGCTCGGTGTCGGTATCGGCCGCGATTGCGACGCTGCATTTCGACGCGCTCGGGAATTCCCGGCAATCAATGTATTTGCGTGACATGTGGACCTCCTGCTCTTGTATTGAACGCATTCACTAGATCTTGGCGTAGTTGCTGGCGCCAAACCAGTCGATCACCACCGCGGATTCGTCGCCGACGACCCATGCGTCGTGACCGCTTGGGAGCGATGTAATGTCGCCGGGACCCGCCACCATTTCCGTGCCGTCGTCCATGCGAATGGCAAGGCGCCCGCTGACGTGGTATTGGAAATGGGGTGCCTCACAGCTCGCCGTTTTGGCAAGCGGCTTGACGTCGTTTGACCAGCGCCAGCCTGGCTCGAATACCAGCCGCCCAACCTCGCCGCCCCCGATCTTCAACAGTTCCGCTCGGCCCCGGGGAAACTCACGGGGTCTCGTCGGGCTGGCTAAAGGTCTTATGCTCGGTGTCGTGGGTGCGCATGATCGTGTCCCCCTATGACTCGCGGTGGTTGTTGCGGAGCTCTGGATATCCCTGCGGTTAGAGCCTATTGCCCGACCCCGCGGTGAATTTACCAACTAGTAGGTAAAAACGCAAGCTGCTGATAGAATCGGCCGATGGGCGGAGCGGCACAACAGCCTCGTATCGCGGACACGGCGTCCCGGATCCTCGAGGTCGCCGAGCGTCTCGCGCAGACGCGTGGATTTAACGGCTTCAGTTACGCGGACATTGCTGCAGAGCTGGGCGTCACCAAGGCGAGCCTTCATTATCACTTCGCCACCAAGGCTGAGCTCGGGTGTGCGCTGATCACCGGCTACAGCAAGAAGTTTGATGCGGCGCTCGCAGAAATTGACGCGGCCCGCCCCCACGACACGCTGCGCCGGTACGTGCAACTGTATGAGAATGTGCTGGTGCGGGACCGGATGTGCCTGTGCGGCATGCTGGCCGCAGAATATTCGACACTGCCGGGACCCATGCGCGCGGAACTCAGGGGTTTCTTCGACAGGAACGAGTCATGGCTCGCCGATCATCTGGAGCGTGGCCGTAAGGCTGGCGCTCTGCATTTTGACGGGCCGGCGTTCGAGATCGCACGCCTGCTGACGGCCGGATTGGAGGGTGCGATGCTGTTGGCGCGCTCCTACGAGGAGCCCGCGCGCTTTGAGGCCACTGCGCAGCGCCTGTTGGCCGAGGTGAGTGGTACGCACCACCCGATCGGCGGGCCCCGGCGGCGCAACAACCCGCCCGGTCGATCCACTTTGAGAAAACGGGCTGCCGGGAGCGCACCCCGATAGTGGCCGCGCCGCTGGCGGGCCGGAAGGCCCCCATCAAGCGGAGTGCGACCCGCAGGACGTGCGCCTTTGTTTCAGCCTGTGCCCTGCTTGAAGTCACAGACCATGCATCGGCCGACACTCCGGCCTTTGACCGCCCGGGCATCTCGTTCTCGACCTCGACGATTCCGCGCGGCGCGTTCGCGTTGGAATTGGGATTGCCGGACTTCGTGCATGGATCAGACTCCGGAACCAGCAGCACGCTGTACAGTCTGGACACCAACATTCGCGCGGGCCTCGGCAATAATCTCGAACTGCAGCTGTCAGCGCCGGTCTACAATTATCAGAGATCGCAATCCACGGGGACTTCCGATTCTGCTACGGGCCTGGGGGACTCGAGCTTGTTCCTCAAGGCCGCACTGCCGTCCTCTTCGGAAGCATTCACATGGGCGGCACTCGCGGGAGTGACTTTCGTGACGGGGGGGAACGCTTTTACGGTCGGCTCCCCCCAATACAGGTTAGCAACGGCCTTCGCGCTCAAGCTGAACGACACTTATTCGTCGGGCTTTTACGTCAATGCCAATTACTTCAACGGCAGGACAGGCTATACGCTGTCTCCCAATCTCAATCTCGCCTGGAGTGACCGTCTGAGTGCGTATGGGGAACTGGGGTACAACCATTCCCCACAGGCTCCCGATACCACGGTTGCCGGGGGAGGGCTGGCGTGGATGGTGGCGCCGACCGTGCAATTGGACGTGTCGGTGGATTTCGGATTGACCGGTCGCAGCCCGGACTTACAGGGCGGCTTCGGTGTGTCGATGTTTTTTCAGTAGCCACGATGCTGCAAGCTCAGCAGGGCATGCAGCCATTTGACCGTGCGCCGGCTTGGACCACGACGACGCGCTGATCGGCATGAATTAAATTCGTGCACGGCTCGGAGCAGTGCGAGCACAATTAGCAGCGCACGGTCGGACCCGCCAGGCAGTGAGTGCAACCCACGGTGAACAGTTACCAGCTGGTGAGCCACTGGCATTTCGCAGCGCCGATTGAATGCATTTGGGATGCTCTCTACGAGGTAGAGACCTGGCCCAAATGGTGGAAATATGTACTGGCGGTCGAGGAGCTTCAGCGGGGCGACGCCACCGGGGTGGGTGCGGTACGCCGCTACACCTGGGGCAGTCGGCTACCGTACCGACTGTCGTTCTCGATGCGCACCACGGTGGTGAACCCCCCGCGCCTTTTGGAAGGCATCGCGCAGGGGCAACTGGACGGCATGGGTCGTTGGACCTTGAACCAGGACGGCGTGAGCACGCACGTGCAGTACGATTGGCAGGTGTCCACCTCGCGTGCCTGGATGAATGTGCTGGCGCCGGTGTTAGCACCCGTGTTCAGGTGGAACCACGGAGAGGTCATGGCGGAAGGCGCCCGCGGCCTGGCCCGCTACCTCGGCGTACGACAGCTCGAGGCCTAGCCTGAACCAACGATGCGCCGGCAGGTCATACACTTGTAGTCTTTAATTCGACGTGGAACCGCTGGCCGGCGACGTGATGGGTGATAGGGAGGAGCCACTATGACAGGGACGAGGCGATCAGGGGATGTGCGAATCGGCCCTCTCAATGCGCGAGCGCACCGGACTTACCCGGTATGGACGCTCATGCTTTTGATGGGTACCTCGGGTGCGGTCGTTGCCGATCAGGCGAGCGAAGTGGCGTCACTTGAATCGCAATGCGCCGTCGCGCGTGAGGCCAAGATCAAACCTTTGCGGGAAGCGGAGATCGCGAAATGCAAAGCCTCACGACCGGATGACCCTGCCTATTGCGAGCGCTATTGGAGCGACTACGGCAACGCCAAGCGACTTCCGAACGGCACGATGAGTCCGCGCATGTTCGACGATCTGCCGATTTGCGTACAGGCCACCCAGGCCCGGCAGGCGCTGAATCAGAGCGGGCGATAGCCGCTGACCCGCGTTGGCGGCTGCGGCTGCGGCTACGGGCGCAGCGCCTCGTCCAGATTTTGCAGTATCGCTCCCCATCCCCGGCGATGTGCTTCAATCTTGGATTCCGGGAGCCGCCGGTGGGTGAGGACGAGCTCCGTCCCCTGGCCGCGTTCGAAGCATTCCACGGTGACCTGCGTGGCGATCTGCTGCGTGTGCTCGGAAATCCAGGTAAAAGACAGCCGACCAGGGGGTTCGATGACCAGGTACTCACCGGTATGCTCGGTGACTCCGCCGCTGTGCTTCATGACAATCCGAAAGCGACCGCCCACCCGCGGATCCACTTCCGCGGTGCTCGTCGCGTCCGCGCCCGGGCGCATCCAACGCGCCAAGCTCAGCGGGTCCAGCCAAGCGGCGAACACACGTTCGCGCGGCGCGGATAGAAAGCGACGTATCACAATGGCTTCGGGCTCAGCCACGCGAACGGTCCTTGCGGTTTTTTTGCGCTCCTCGCCCGGCGTTCCCCGGGGCAGACGGTTGGGCCAGGAACCGTTCCAGAGCGTCGAGCCGCGCAGTCCAGAAGGCCCGATATCGCTGCAACCATGCTTCGGCCTCCCGCAAGGGCTCGGCCAGCAGTTGCAGCTGGTGTTCGCGTCCGCAGATCTCGCGATGCACCAGTCCGGCACGTTCCAGCACCTTGACGTGCTTGGACACGCCATTGAGCGAGATCGGAAAACGCGCGGCTAGATCGCCCACATTGATCTGCCCCTCGGCCAGTTGCGCGAGTATGGCGCGCCGGGTTGGGTCGGCGATCGCCGCGTAGACACGGTCGAGTCGTGGGTTGTTGCTTGGGGCCATTGCAAACATTCAACCATAAGGTAGAATAAAAGGGAAGCGGTTTCGAGCCGCTGCCGAGTGAAGACGAGGAGGTCGCCATGAGCGAGGTCACGGATGCAAGCCTGCGATCGCACCGCGTGGTGTCACACCAGCAGTGGATCGCCGAACGAGCAGCGTTCCTGAAGAAAGAAAAGGCATTCTCCAGGCAGCGCGAGCTGCTGGCCGAGGAACGGCGCGCGCTACCCTGGGAAAAAGTGGACAAGCGCTATGTTTTTGACGGCCCGAAGGGAGAGCAGACCTTGCCGCAGCTCTTTGGCGCGCAGCGCCAGCTGGTGGTCTACCACTTCATGTTCAAGCCGGAAGCGGACGCTGCCTGCATGCATTGTTCATTTTGGGGCGATCACTACAGCGCCATGCCCGTGCACCTTAGTCACCGCGATACCTCGTTTGTGGCGGTCTCGCGGGCGCCTCTCGCCAAGATTGAAGCTTTCCGCAAGCGCATGGGCTGGACCTTCACGTGGGTATCGTCCGGCCACACGGACTTCAACTACGACTACCAGGCGTCGTTTACTCCGGCCCAGCTGCAGTCGGGTGCCGTGTTCTATAACTATGCCGACGTCCCCGCGGGGCCGGCCGACCGCGAGGGAATCAGTGTGTTCTTTAAGGATGAGGCCGGGGATATCTTCCATACTTATTCGTGCTACGCCCGCGGGATCGACATGGTCAATGGCACCTACCAGGTGCTCGACCTGACGCCGCAGGGAAGAAATGAAGCGCCCGGGGCCAACATGCGCTGGCTGAAGTACCACGACCGGTATTAGGGCCGGAACCTAAGGACGCGCGCCGCCGTCCAGAGCATGCCAGCGATGCCACGGCGCTCGCCATGGCGTCGGTGTCGCGTGCTAGTGCGGGCTCTGCGAAAGATCCTCTTCCACGAAGCGCAGCGCGGCTTCGGCGAGCGCTTCGCGTGGATAGGCGTTCTGTGTCACGAACAGCGAGCCAACCGTGCTGTGGGTCCTGGCGATGGGCAGGGCCAGGGCCCAGTGATCGGCATTGACATACCCCATCAGCACGGAGCTCGGGATGATCTGGTCGTAGAAGATCACCTGGCTGTCGTTGCGTCCGTCGATGCGACTCAGTTTCTTGTAGCTGCTCTGCAGTATCGATGAGATGCGATCGGGGTGCGGGAGGGTGACCAGGGAATAGTAGTGCAGGGTGCCCGGCAGCGCATGTTGCGCCAGCCACGCCTTGCGCGTCTGCGGGCGCAGGCTCTCCACGCCGCCGCCATCGCCGGCGTCACAGGTCGCCTTTGGAAAATGCTCGAACAGATTGGCCTGATACTGTTCCGCGTCATTCGCCAGGGGAGAACCGCCCACAGCGCCGGCGGCGCTCACCACGGCGGCCACGCGGCTGTGGATCTCGGGATAGGTCACCACTGCCTCAAGCAAGTCATCAATCCCCTTTGAGTAACCGATCAGCACCAGTCGCGGCTCGCCTGGGCCCGCGTCCATCGCCATCAGGGCGTCGCGAATCTGGCGCGCATTGCGGGTGGTGCCCGAGAGCGCATCAACCTTGAGCAACTGGAGGTCGTATCCGTATTTGCGCAAGTTGGCGGCGGTGGTGCCGGCGGGCGCCAGCCAGGGCGCGATGCACTCAAAGCCGATGCCGCCTACGACGACGCCGACCAGATGCCGCTGCGAGGCCCCGAGATCGACTGGGTGGCCGCTGCCTGGAGGCTCGGCCCCGACGCGAGTCAACGCCTCGTCGCAGGGGCGATAGTCCGGGAGGTCGTGCCCGTGCCGTTCCAACACCGCACAGTAAATTTCCCGAAACCGTCCACGCTTGTCCTGCACGCCGGTGTCATTGATCGGTAGCAGCACCAGCGGCGCCGTTTCGGTCGAGTAGGGTATTAGGGGTTTGCCTGCGCATCCCGCGCCGCTCAGGCTGAGGGCGAGCATCGCCCCGCCGACCAGGCAGCGAAGACCGGACTGCTTGCGGGGGCCATGTCGCATGGCGCTCCGCGCAGTTACGGTGACCGCCGATCGCGCCCTATTCACGTTGTCTCCTCCATCACCCCAAGCTTAAAGCCTCCCAGATTCCATTTGCCGAGGCGAATTCTCAGCGCTTCGCCTCCGGGACCGCCGGCATACTGCGATGGCCCTGCCCGTCGAGCGCGCGAACCGCAAAGAACACGTTGTCCTTGCTCACCGGCAGTGTGGTCCGGGTGCTTCCTGCAACGGCCTGTGCGTGCTCCCACACCGGACTCGTCGTGGCGCGCCACACTACCTCGTAGCCGCTGGCGCCGGGGGAGGCGGACCATTCCAGAGTGGAATCATTCTCCAGCTTCGCGGCTGCGATGGTGACCTGGGTAGGTGGCGCCGGTGCGGCAGCGAGCGAGGCGAGCGTTGCCGCGTTGACGCGCGCGACGTTGGCCACGTAATCCACGTCGACGAACTTCAGCAGGTCTCCGTACTCGACGCCGTCCTCGGTGCGCACCGTTTGGTGCTGGCGAGTGAAATCCTCGCGGTACTCGGTGAATCGCACGGCGGCATAGCCCTGCGCGTTGAATGACAGATGATCGCCGCCGCGCAGGAAGCGATCCGGCCGGAAGATCAGGAGCGGCTGGACCGCAAGCGCGTACTGTGCAGCAGTCTCGGCCACATAGCGCGCGAGTTCCCGCGAGGCCGAATCATTCTCGCCGCCCAGTGCGCGTATCTGTTGCGGTTGCTGCGCATTCGGCGAGCTCGGCAATCCTTCCGAGAACACCCGAACCACTTTGGGGTCCTGCTGCGCGCTGCGGTTGCCGCCGACAATGTCGTTGTTGAGCGCGGCCTCGATGTTCCAGTTGTGCTCGCGCGCCATGTGCGCAAAATGTTCGCTCCCGTACAGGCCCTGTTCTTCGCCGGCGACCGTCAGGAAGACGATGGTGGCGGGAAACTTCAGCTTGCTCAGCACCCGGGCGCATTCAAGGCTGACCGCCACACCGCTGGCATCGTCGTTGGCGCCGGGCGCGTCGTGCGTCGTGTCGAAGTTGTCGCTATTGCGTGAGTCGTAATGCCCGGTCACCAGAACGATGCGCGGAACAGGGCCGGGCTCTGTGCCCTTGAGCATCGCATACACATTACTAATGACCGTGGGTTGTGACAGCCGTTCGCCCGACTGCTGGGTGTAAGAATCGACTTTGACCTCGAGGCAGCCACCGCAGTCCTTTGAGTACTGTTCAAACTGCGCCCTGATCCACTCGCGCGCCGCCCCAATTCCGCGTCCCGAGGCAACGCCCGCGCTGTCCTCGGCCGACAGGGTCGAACGGGTGCCGAAGGCGATCAGCGCGGCTATGTTCGCCTGGACACGCGCGCTGGAAATGTCGTTCAGGGCGGCGGCGATCCGCGCGTCGGGTGCGGCCGCCTGGCAGGTCCCGCCCAGCAGCGCTGCCAGCAGTCCAAGCGTGCCCAAGCGGTGCGTATGCGTTTGACACTGATTCATGACGTCACCTCGATGTGCCGGCCAGCGTAAAGCTGCCGCACCTGCGGTGCGTACAGCCCAATTTGATAATAGCAAGCCGAGCGGGCGGTTGAAGGGAAGCCGCCGATCGCCCTTCGGAAACCAGCGCATCGGCCGGCCCGGCCATTCCACAGCGTAGCCCTGAAGGCCAGCATCCTGCGATTTCAGTGCTCGAAGCACGCTCGAGTGCTCGCGCAGGCACGCAACCAACGCAGGGGCAGCTGGTAGGATTTCGGGACGAGGTTGTTGGCGGAGTATCCATCCAATAGCGTCGCGGCTTCCTGCTCCCGGCCGCTGGAGAGAGCTCCCAGCGCCGCCGCAGCCACGCTGTACGCCAGGTCCTCCGGTCCGTGCAACATTGCGGGGGACTGGATCAGGGATTCGCCGGCCGCCCGCATGGCGGTCGCATCGCGCATGGCCACGGCGCGCAGCAATGCCAGCCATGAGCGGCTCTCCGCGCTGACACGCTGGGCGCATGCCGAGGCCTCAATGCTGGCCCAGACATGCTCGAGCTCGCGAGCCTCGAGGTGACTGGCGGTCGCGTCGGCAACCTGGCGTACCCCGTTCCGCCAGATGTCATCGGCGCCTGGGATCGCGCAAGTGGCAGCAGGCATGCGGACCGCGAACACGGCGGACGCTGCTGGCGCGTCCAGCCCCTGCAGTGATCCACTGCTCAGCGCGCCGTTGATGGCCAGGGCACGCGCGGCGTACTCATCGCTCGGCCCGGCTGGCGCACTGTCCTCCTGCCTTGGGGCACCGGGGCGCGCACTGAGCATTGCCACCAGCGGGATCGGCAACAGCACGCTGCTCGGCAGCTCCACCGCGTCGCTCTGCATGAAGCGAAGCCGCGGCGCGTTCAAGTCCACGAACGGAAAGAAATCGGAATTCGCAGGCACCCGATAGCTGGCGGCGAGACTGTCCAGGGAACGCTTGCGGCCCACCAGCCGGGATTCAATGTCCGCGACACTGCGTATACCGATATGCTCAAGCTCGGCGCGCAGGTTGGGCTCGGTAAATGGGACGCCGGTGGATTCAGGCAACGGGCCGTTCGGCGTCGCAACAATCACCAGGTCGGAGAAATTGATGTTGTAGACGGCATAATCCGCAAAGTTGGCTGACAGTGCGGCCAATACCGATGCCACCACGGACATGTCCGTCTCGTAGATCTGCAGCCACTGCACGAACAAACCGTCAGGTTTGAGGTAGCGGTTGATGCGGCGGTAGAACTCCTGCGAGAACAGAGACGCCACGCCGCTGACCCATGGATTGGACGGTTCCGTGACTATGACGTCATAGCGTCCGTGTTGCAGTGAAAAGTAGGTCTTGGCGTCTTCAATGTGAATGTGGCTGCGGGGATCGTCAAACAATCGGCGGTTGCGCGGGTAAAAGCCGAGTCGTGCGGCCTCCACCATCAGCGGCTCAATTTCGACGGAATCCAATTGACGAACGCGCGGACTGTCCAGCAATGCATTGCTGGTCAGGCCTGAGCCGACACCGATGTTCGCGACACGCTCGGGATGCGCGCGCATGCTGAGCGGCAGTGCGCCAATCAGCACCATCGTGACCTCGTCCATGGCCATGGGACCGTCGGGGTCCATCATGATCGCGGCGTCGGGCTTGCCGTTGGTCGCGATTGCCACCGCGCCTGCCTGTTCGACCAGACTGATCGTCGCGGTCTTGCCGTCGCGCAGGTAGCGTACCCGGGCGTCGGGCGGCTGCTCGACCTGACCCTGGCGGTAGACCCCGGCGGTCAGTTTCCTGGCATCAAAATGTACCAGCAGCGCGCAAGCGGCAAGGGCCACACCCGCGGCGGTGGCGGAAGCCAGGCTGAGTCGACGGAGCGTGCCGCCCGCCTTCCAGATCCCCGAGACACCCAGGGCCATGTGCACGCAGGCGCCTGCGAGAATAATGCCCTTCACACCGACCGTCGGCATCAGCACGTGGATGGCCAGCAGCACGCCGAGAATCGCACCGACGGTGTTGGCGCCGTAGATGACTCCGATGGCGGCTTCGTTTGCGGTACGCCGCAGCGCATTGGTCAACAGCGGCAGCGTCATGCCTGCAAAGAAAGTGGCCGGCAACATGATCGCCGCAGCCAGGGTCTGCGAGGACAGGTTGAACAAGGCGTAGCCGCCGGCGCTGTGCGATACCGCCCGCATCGTCCAGCCCATCACGTTGAAAGTCGAACTGTAGATCGGCAGCGTCAGCAGCGCGCATCCGCCCGTGGCCAGCATCGCCAAGCCGAGCGCGAGGTAGGGATTGGACCAGGTGTCAACGCGGCGACCGATCCACAGGCCACCCAGGGCCAGCCCGAAGATAAAGGCACTTAACATCAGCTCGAAGGAATGCGTCGAGCTGCCCAGCACCAGGCTCAGCATGCGGATCCAGCCCATCTCGTACATCAGCGAGGCCGCGCCGGTGAGAAATGCGGCCATGGTGAACCACTGCCGGAGCATCGGTCCCAGTCGGAACGTGCGCGCGCCCGCCTCAGCGGGCGGCTCGGGATGAGTGCGCACCGCCAGCCACACCAATAAGGCCAGCAGGACGTTCAAAAGGCCCGCCGTCATCACCGTGCCGGGCAGGCCGACCAGGCGAATCAGGACAAACCCGCTGACCAGCACGCCCACGGCCGCCCCAAGGCTGTTGGTGAAATAGAGCATCGCCAGCGTGGCCCCCGGGCGTTCGGGCCATCGGCGGATGATTCCGCCGCTGATCAGCGGAAAGGTCGCGCCCAACAGGATTGACTGCGGGAGAATCAGCACTGCACCGAGAACCCACTTATAGGCCTGCGCCTGCCAGGCATTGCTCAAGGCCGGGACTACCGTGTCGAGCGAGTATTCACTGGCGGCGATGAAGACGCGGTGAAACACCAGGCCGAAGGCGCCGATGCAGGCCTCGACCAGCACGTAAGCCAGCAACAACTGCCGCAAGCGCGAGGACCAGCGTGCCACCAGGGTAGAGCCGAGCGCCATGCCTCCCATGAATATCGCCAGCACCAGAGTCTGTGCGTAGGCGGCGTGGCCGAGAAAGAGTTGCAGGTAGTGCGACCACACCGATTCATAGATCAGGCCGGCAAAGCCTGATACGACAAATACAGTGAGCAGAAACGATCGACCGAGCGACGGAGGTCTGGGTGGGGTGGGCGCTGCGATGCAGCCCGCTTGATCGGCCATGAGTCGCCTCCCGTTACTCAGGTTCAATCCATATACGGAGGCTCGGCGTCCGTCAAGCGCGTCATGCCGCCACGAATGCGGTGCGTCGGCAGCGGGTTCGGTGCAGCGGAGCAACGCGCTGCTCCATCCAGCATCGCGTGCGATTGCCAAAGCAGCAGCAACACGCTAACTTGAGTTGATGCGAATCAACACGAATTCATGGCGCGCCGGCATTGCGCTGCGGCTTGCGCAGCTGGCCTGCACCATGCTGCTACTGCAGCTGCTTCCCGTCGCTGGTGCCGTCGCCGGCATTCCGGCGCAGGCCGCGGTTGCCGCACCGGACGAGTTTGGCGCGCATGCCGCGATGGACGTAATCAACGCCGGCGGCAATGCGGTGGATGCGGCGGTCGCCACGGCGTTCGTGCTGGCGGTCACCTACCCGGAAGCCGGCAATCTCGGCGGCGGCGGCTTTATGGTGATCTATCTGCACGGCAAGCCCGCCTTCCTCGACTATCGCGAAACGGCGCCGGCCGCTGCGACCCGGGACATGTACCTGGACGCGAAGGGCGCGGTCATCAAGGATGCGAGCGTAATCGGCCCGCGCGCCGCGGGCGTCCCAGGTACCGTGGCGGGGCTTTGGTCGGCACACCAGCGCTATGGCACACGGCCATGGCGCGAACTGCTGCAGCCTGCCATTCGTTTGGCGCGCGATGGCTTTGTCCCCTCAAAGCCCATGGCGAGTCGCATCGAGGAGGCGCGCGGCAGTTATAAGGGCGTGACCAACTTCGATCGGTATTTTGGCAAGGTGGAGGCGGGGACCGTGTTTCGCCAGCCGGAGCTGGCCGCGACGCTGACCCGCATCGCCAGCGGTGGCGCCCAGGAGTTCTATCACGGACAGACCGCGCAGCTTCTGGCCAAGCAGATGCAGCACGGTGGACTGATCACGCTGCAGGATCTCGCGGGCTACAAGGCCAAGTGGCGCGAGCCGCTGACCGCCGATTGGCGCGGCATGACGCTGCTGACCCCACCGCTCCCGAGCTCCGGCGGCTTCGCGTTGATCGAGTTGCTCAAGATGCACGATGCCCTGAGCGCGCAGTTTGCGGGCCTGCCGCACAACTCGACGCAATACGTGCATCTGATCGCGGAGATGGAGAAACGCGTATTCGCAGATCGTGCCGAGTACCTGGGTGATCCGGACTTCGTGCACGTGCCCATCGAGCGCTTGATCGATCCGGCCTACATCGCGCGGCGCGCGGCCGAAGTGAGGCCGCATGCGATTTCCCCGGTCGAGAGCGTCAAGCCAGGTCTGCAAGAAGGGATGCACACCACCCACTTTTCCATTCTGGACGCGCAGGGCAACGCGGTCGCCAACACCTACACGCTGAACGACTGGTACGGCGACGGCGTCGTGGTCGAGGGCGCGGGATTTCTGCTCAACAACGAGATGGATGACTTCAGCATCAAGCCCGGGGTGCCGAACCTGTACGGCGTGGTCGGGGGTAGCGCCAATGCCATTGCGCCCGGCAAGCGCATGCTCTCATCCATGGCGCCGACCATCGCGATCAGGAACGGACAGGTCGCCCTGGTGGCGGGCACGCCCGGCGGTTCAACGATCTTTACCTCGGTATTCCAGGCGTTTCTGAACCTCTACGATTTCCACATGAGTCCACAGCAGGCCGCGGCCGCCGGGCGCTTCCATCACCAGCTCCTGCCGCCCGATCGCATCATCTATTCGCCGTGTTGCGCGCTGCCCGCTGACACCCTCAGCGGATTGCGCGCCATGGGGTACAAGCCCGAGGTGAGCCCGTGGGAATTCGGGGACCTGCAGCTGATCGAAGTGGATGCTGCCGGCACGGTCAGCGCGGGATCCGATCCGCGCGGCCGGGGTGTCTCGATCGTGGAGGATCGTGGGGCGGCTTCGCCCGCGCATCGCGGCGCCGGCGCAGGGGCTGCGCAGTCCGCAAGCCCGCGCTGATCTTCGCTGCGCAAAGGTCCGGTCGCAGTGCCCGATCGTTGGCCGCTCAATTCGTCGGCAGTTCGCGGCGGGGCCCGCGTTTAAACGCCCGATCGATGGCGGCGATCTCGGCCGCGCTGAGCTCAAAGCTCGCCGCTGCGGCATTGTCGGCGACATGCTCGAGCCGCACGGCCTTGGGAATCACGAACAGATTGGGATCGCGCAGCAGGAATCGCAGCGCCACCTGGCGGGCAGTTGCGCCGTGCGCCGCAGCGATCGTGTGCAAGACGCGTCCTCCGGACGTGCTGGCCTGATAGACCGTTTCCGAACGCCCGAAGGGCGTGTAGGCGACCACCGCGGTGTGGTGCGCAGCGCACCAGGGCATGACCGCGTGTTCGATCGCCCGTTCCGCCACGTTGTAGAGCACCTGGTTGCAGGCGGGCGCACCGGCAATTGCGGTTACCTCCTCGAGGTCGGCAACGTCAAAATTGCTGACGCCCCAGGAGCGGATCTTGCCCTCGCGCTGCAGGCTGGCGAAGGCCGCCACCGTGTCGGCCAGCGGATAGCGGCCCCGCCAGTGCAAGAGGTAGCAATCGAGGTGATCGGTGCCAAGATTCTTCAGACTCTGCTCGCACGCCTGGACCGTGCCGCGTGTCGAGGCATTGGTGGGCAGCACCTTTGAGACCAGAAAGACCTCCGCGCGCCGGCCGCGGATCGCCTCGCCGATGATCTGCTCCGACGCCCCCGATCCGTACATCTCGGCCGTGTCGAGGTGCGTCAGGCCCAGATCCAGGCCGGCCCGCAGCGCCGCGATGGCATCGGCTTTGCGGGACACTTCGATTTGCCAGGAGCCCTGGCCGATTGCGGCCACCTGGCGTCGTGTCGTCCCAAAGGTTCGCAGTTGCATGGTCTTTAGCGGGGCGCTTTTGCAGGGAAACCTAGCGGCGGAACAGCCAGAGTATCGCGCTCACGACGACGCTGACCACGAGCATGGTGGTGATCGGGACGTAGAGCCTGAAGCCGGGCCGATCGATGAGCAGATCACCCGGCAGTCTGCCGAAGGGAATCCTCGAGGCCCAGGGCCACAGGAATCCCGTGAGCAGCAGCAAAGCACCGGCGACAAGCAGTAAGCGTTGCATAACCCCAGAAACGACCTGTGGCGGAGTCCGATCAGCGCCCGTTCGGCGCCGACCCTCCGGTAATAGAATAGACCGCATGCCCTGGCTCACCAAATCCCGGTTTACCTCCGGCCTGCAGTGCGCGAAACGCCTGTGGAGCGAGGTGCACGCGCCGCTTGAGTCAGCGGCTGCCGACAGCGTGGCCTACATCAACGGACGCGAAGTCGACCGGCTGGTGCAGACCCTGCAGCCCGGTGCGGTGATCTCGCGCGACAAGGGCATGCCGGCCGCCATTGCCGAGACCGCCCGAATCCTGCGCGAGGGAAATCCGCCGGTGCTCTATCAGCCGGCCTTTCGGGCCGGTGAGTTCGCCGTTATTGCCGACGTGCTGAGACTCTCGGGCCATCACGCGACGCTCATCGAAGTGAAATCCTCGACCGGCGTGAGGCCGGCGCACATTCTGGATGTGGGATTTCAGACGCTGGTGCTGCGCAACGCCCGGGTGCCGGTGGACCGCGTGATGCTGGCCCACGTGAACGGTCAATTCGTGCTGCAACGTGCGGGCGACTACGACGGACTGATCAAAGAGCAAGACGTCACCGGCCAGGTAGAAGCCGAACTTCCCGCCATCGCCGAATCCGCCGCAGCGCTGCAAGCTCTGATGAGCAGCCCAGTGCGCCCGGTCGTGTCCATGGGCGCGCACTGCACGGCCCCCTACGAGTGCCCGTTCATTGCGCGCTGTACCGAGGAGCGCGGCGTGCTGCCCGAATTTCCCGTGGAGCTGCTGCCCCGCGGAGGCAAGACCGTGGACGCGTTGTTGGCGGCCGGCTATGCGGAACTCCAGCACGTGCCGGTGGACCTGCTCGCGGGAGAAATTCACCAGCGGGTGCTGCAGGCGACCGTATCGGGCGAGGTGTATTTCGACCCGCCCGCCACCGCGTCGCTGCGCGGCCTAGCAGCGCCGATGGCGTACCTGGATTTCGAGACCATCGGACTCGCGGTGCCCGAAATCATCGGAACCCGCCCCTATCAGCCGGTGCCGTTCCAGTTCTCGCTCCACGTCGAGCACTCGGCCACGCAGGTGGAACACGTGGAGTATCTGGCGATCGAATCCTTCGGTGACTTCAAGGCGATGGCCGAAGCTCTGCTGAGGGGCATGCCGGATGCCGGACCGGTATTCGCCTACAACGCGCCTTTCGAACACCGCGTCCTCAGCGATCTGGCTGAGCGGGTGCCGCAATTCGCGGCGGATTTGAGGCGGGTGGCGGATCGACTGGTGGATTTGCTGCCCGTCACCCGCGCCGCGTACTACCACCGGGACATGAAGGGGTCCTGGTCGCTCAAGGCGGTGTTGCCGACCATTGCACCGCACTTGAATCACCAGCACCTCGCCGAGGTGCAGGAAGCCGGCGGGGCGCAGCTCGCGTTCATGCTGCTGCGCGAAGCCAAGCTCGGCGCGGCTCGCAAGGCAGCGCTGCGGACGGCGCTGCTCGCCTACTGCGAGCGCGACACCTGGGCCCTGGTCGTACTGAGGCGATTCCTTTGTGGCGAGACCACGGCTTGAGCGCCCGTGCCGGGCGATTGCAGAGTAGAGTTGAGTGGACTTATGACACCGAAGGACATTGACCAGCTGTACGGCCTCGAACCCGTATTCGAACCGGGGGAGGGGGCGGGGAGCGATGCGCTCGAGCGCTTCGTTGATATCGCGTGCCCCTACTGCGGTGAACTGATCACGCTGCGCATCGATCTCTCGGCGGGTCCCCAGACCTATATTGAGGATTGCCAGGTCTGCTGCCAGCCCATCACAGTTTCAGCGCCGGTCACCGAGGAAGGCGAGTTGCTTGAGGTAACCGCGCAGCGACTGTGAGAGTGTCGTGTTCCAACAGCGCCTGACCGGCCGCCGCGACATTGAGGGAGTACCGCGGCCCTCGGTGGAGGCGCGTGGCGTTGAGTACGGGCAGCGGGGGACTGATAATGATTCGCGCTGCACAGTCCGGATGCGCGCATTTTCGCCCCGAATCGACGCCGCATCATCTAGTGTCCAGGAGTCTGCCCGCCATGTCTTCAATCAAGTCAATGACCGTTCGCGTGACCCCCGTCTTGGCGTGCTTGCTGACCCTCGGGCTTATGGCCGCGCCGGATGCGACGGCACACGACACGGTGATTCACGTCGGCACGCTGATCGACGGGACCGCTGCGGACGCGCGTCGCCAGGTCTCGATCCTGGTCCACGATGACCGGATCAGCGCTGTCCAAGCCGGCTTTGTTTCGCCCGCGGGAGCCGAGGTCATCGATCTTTCGCAATCGACGGTCATGCCCGGATTTATTGACTGCCACGTGCACTTGTCGGCCAAGTTGCCGAGCGCCACGAACCGGACCGAGGACTGGTTGACCCATTCCGACCTCGATCGGGCGTTCGACGCGGCGTTGTTCGCTGCCGCCATGTTGCAGCAGGGATTTACCAGCGCCCGCGATGTCGGCGGCGGTGATGAAACCGTCGCGCTTCGCAATGCCATCAGCGCCGGCAAGGTTGCGGGGCCGCGGCTCTGGGTGTCGCTGGAGCCTTTGGGCCCCACCGCCGGCCATGCGGACATGCTCTACGGGCTCGATCCTGCTCTCAGGCACGAGGGCTGGGACAATGGCCTCGTCGATTCCGTCGATCAAGCGCGCTACAAGGTGCGCCAGCACAAGCGGCGCGGGGCCGATCTCATCAAGATCATGCCTTCCGGCGGAATTGCCTCGACCGGCGATGATCCGCGCCAGCAGTTGATGACCAACGAGGAAATGAGCGCCGTCGTCCAGGCGGCGCACGCTCTGGGCATGAAGGTCGCCGCTCACATCTACCCCGCGGCGGCCATCGAGAACGCGGTGCGGGCGGGCGTTGATTCCGTCGAACACGGGTCGTTTGCGACCGCCCAGACCTTTGCCCTGATGAAGGACAAGGGAACGTACCTCGTGCCGACACTGACCGTGTACGATCTTTTCTACGCGGTCGCGACGCAGCACCCGGAACTGCTGACTCCGGGCACCGCCCAAAAGGAAATCGCCAACGACCTGCTGCCCAAGAAAAATCTGCCGCTGGCGGTTCGATCCGGCGTCAAGATCGCCTATGGCACGGACATCGGCGAAGGCGATCACGCCATGGAGTTCGGACTGCTCATCGCCAACGGCATGGCGCCGGGCGACGCGCTCATCGCCGCCACCCGCAACGCCGCCGCATTGATGGGCGCGGAAGATCGTATAGGCACGATCCAGCCGGGCCGTTTTGCCGACATCGTGGCGACCGCAGGCGATCCGCGGACCGACCCCGCCCAGTTCGAGCACGTGGAATTCGTAATGAAGGGCGGCGTGGTGTACCGACAGCACGGCACGGCCGTCGCGCATTGAACGGGGGCTAAGGACGCGCGCGGGCCGGTGTTCCCACGCCCCAAACTGATAATCCGTCCCGCCTAGCGCAGGTCCTCGTAGAGTGATTGCCGGAGCGCGCGCCGCGGGCAGCCTATGCCCAGGCGCGCGGCCGCCAGGCGCCGCTGCAGCAGCTGCAGTTCGCGCCCGCGCCTATGGATCATTACGCGCTGCGCGTAGGTTCCTACGGCAACGAGAGTCACGAAATAGTGTCGCAGCCGCGGGGCCGACATGCGCCCGCCTCAGCCGCCGATCAGGCCGCGCGAGGCGCCGTAGGCCCGCGGGCCTTCGGCGACGTTTTTCGCTTCCAGCCGGCGCTCGTACCTGCTTTGTTCCTTCGCGCTCTGGAACGCCGACGAGGTATCCACCGCAAACACCGTGGCCTGGGCCGCCGTGATCAGGATTGCAGCCAACAATCCCAGGGCCCGATTCGCGTACATACATTTCTCCTTTTTCAAAACGCCTTGCTCTGCATCGGCCCAGGCCACTGCGCCTGGTATCGGTCGCGATGCGGTCTGTGTCCGAGGCGGAGATTCTGGGTTCGCGGGCCGATCCCAACAAACGCAATGACTGATGGACACATCAGGAAATCTGACCGCTCCGTGCCGATCGCAAAAGGCGCCGCCGCGGCTCGGCGCCCTTCGCGCACGGCCGCGCGGAAACAGGCCAAAAACAAGCCTCAGCGCGCCGGTGGGTGCCGATTCGCACATACCCGGCTCGAGCGCGAGGCGGCGTGGAATATAACGCTACGGATATAACGAGATAGCCGTCCTTGGCTTCCATGCACGGGTGGGTTCTGCGTACGCTCAAGCCATGCCGAATGCCTTGCGACAATCTCAATTGCCGGATGCCGAGTGGCGCGGACAGCTCGACCGGCTGACGGCGCCACTGGACGCCGCGGCCCTCAATTGGATCTCGGGCTACACCGCCGCGCTGGCGCGCGAGCGCAGCGCGCCCGCTCTCCTCGAGCATCGCCCTGACGAGCTGGCGCTGGACTTTGGCGAGTCCGAGGCGGGTGTCGAGCCGCAGGAGCGGGCCACCGTGCTGTACGGTTCGCAGACCGGGCACGGCCGGCGGCTGGCCGAGCAGCTGGGCCACGCGGCCGAACGCGCCGGATTGTCGGTGCGCGTGCTCAGCACGCTCGATTACAACCCGCGCGAGCTTGCCACCGAGAGCGTGTTGTTCGTCGTCATGAGCACGCAAGGGGATGGCGATCCGCCGGACGATGCGCGTGCCTTCGTCGATTTCCTCAACGGCCGCCGTGCGCCCAAGCTCGAGAAGCTCGCTTATTCGGTGCTGGCGCTCGGAGATTCCAGCTACCCGAAGTACTGCGAGGCCGGACGCCTGATCGACGAGCGCTTAGTCGCGCTCGGCGCACGGCGACTGTCGGCACGCGTGGATTGCGACGTGGACTACGAGCGCCCGGCGGCGGCATGGCTCACCCAGGCGCTCGCCGCGGCGGGCACGGAACTGGGCGTTGCGGCCCCAGGCAGCGCCCGCGTGCGCGTGGTTACGTCCTTGAGCGCCGTCTCGAGTGATCCGACCCGTGAGCACCCGCTCGAAGTGGAGGTGATCGCCAACCAGCAGATCACCGGCCGCGGAAGTTTGCGTGCCGTGCACCACCTGGAACTGGCTCTGCCCGCCGGCCGCCTTGATTATCACCCCGGCGATGCGCTTGGCATCGTGCACGAGAATCCACCCGAGGTGGTCGAGCGCGTCCTGGAGCTCAGCGCGCTGGACGGCCACGCGCCGGTAAGTTTCGACGGGCGGGAGCTCCCGCTGCACAGTTGGTTGCGCTCCGAGCGCGAGTTGACACGCCTGACCCGGCCCTTCGTCGACGCGCACCGCGCGCGCGCCGCGGCCGGCGGCGCCGCGCTCGCCGCACTGGAGATTCCGCAAACCTGGCAGGTGGCGGACCTGCTCAAGAACGTACCCGCCGACTGGACCGCACCGGAGCTGGTGGCCGCCCTGCGGGCGCTGACGCCGCGCCTGTACTCGATCGCCTCGAGCCGTTCGAGCGTCGAGGATGAAGTGCACCTGACCGTCGCGGCCCTCGATTACCTGGCCGACGGCGAGCGGCGCTTTGGCTCGGCCTCGCGCTACCTGGCGACCCACGGCGCGGACAGCCGACTGCAGGTCTACATCGAGCGCAACAAGCGCTTCCGGCTGCCCGCCGACCGCTCGCGTGATGTGATCATGATCGGCCCCGGAACCGGCGTCGCGCCGTTTCGGGGCTTCCTGCAGGAGCGCGCCGCCAGCGGCGCGTCCGGTCGCAACTGGCTGTTCTTCGGCGCGCGCCACATGGACCGCGATTTCCTGTACCAGACCGAATGGCAGCAGGCGCTCAAGCACGGCGCGCTGCACCGGATGGACGTGGCCTTTTCACGCGATCAGACCGAACGCATCTACGTGCAGCAGCGCATGCGCGAGCAGGGCGCACAGTTGTTTCACTGGCTCGAATCGGGCGCGTACCTGTACGTGTGCGGGGATGCGGCGAGTATGGCGCCGGACGTGCACGCAGCGCTGCTGGAGATCATTGCTCACCATGGCGGGCGCAGCTCCGAGGAAGCGGTCAGCTACCTCAATACGCTGATCGGCGAGCGTCGCTACGTGCGGGACGTTTACTGATGGCCGAGCTCTCAGCCATTGAACGGATCAAGGCGGCCAGCCGGGGCCTGCGCGGCACGATCGTGGAGAGCCTGGCGGACCCGGTTACCGGCGCGCTCCACGAAGACGATGCGCAACTGATCAAGCTGCACGGCAGCTACCAGCAGGACAACCGCGACCTGCGCGAGGAGCGCCGCCTGCAGAAGCTGGAGCCGGCCTACAGTTTCATGATTCGCACCCGCTTGCCCGGGGGCGTGTGCACCCCGCAGCAGTGGCTGGCGCTCGATGAGATCGCGCGCCGCTACGCCAACGGCTCGCTGCGCCTCACGACCCGGCAGGCCTTTCAACTGCACGGCGTCGTCAAGCGCGAGCTCAAGACCACCCTCGCAGCCATCAATCAGGCGCTGATCGACACCCTGGCGGCCTGCGGGGACGTGAACCGCAATGTCACGGCCAGCGTGCTGGTGGTCGAGTCCCCCGCGCACGCCGAGGTGCAGGATTGGGCGCGACGGCTATCGGAGCACCTGCTGCCGCGCTCCCGCGCCTATCACGAGATCTGGCTTGACGGTGCGCGTCTCGAGGACACGAGCGGCGGCGTGCCCGAGGAAGAGCCGATCCTGGGGCGCACCTATCTGCCGCGCAAATTCAAGTGCGGGATTGCGATTCCCCCGAGCAACGACATCGACGTGTTTTCGCAGGACCTGGGCTTCATTGCGATCCTGGAGGACGGTGCGCTGCGCGGCTTTAATGTCTGCGTAGGAGGGGGCCTCGGCACCACGCACGGCGAGCCGGCCACCTATGCGCGCCTCGGTGACGTGATCGGCTTCGTCACGCCCGAACAGCTCCTGACGGTGGCCGAAGCGGTCGTGACCACGCAGCGGGATTTCGGCGATCGCAGCAATCGCAAGCACGCGCGGCTGAAATACACCATCGATACCCGCGGTCTCGAGTGGTTCGTCGCCGAGGTGCAGCGGCGCGCGGGTTTCGCGCTCGCCGCGGCGCGTGCCTTCAGCTTCGCCACCAGCGGCGATCAGTTTGGCTGGCGCAGCAGCGCGGACGGGCTCGCTCACCTGCTGCTCAGAATCCCCTCGGGGCGCATTGCCGATGTCGAGGGCGCGCCCTGGCTCAGCGGACTGCGGGCCATCGCGCGCATCCATGGCGGGGATTTCAGGATCACTCCCAACCAGAATCTCATGATCTCCAGGGTCGAGCCTACGCAGCGCGCGGCCATCGACGAACTGGTGCGGCGGCACGGGCTTGATCTGTATGCGCGCGCCTCGCCCCTGCAGCGCGACGCCCTGGCCTGCGTCGCGTTGCCGACCTGCCCGCTGGCAATGTCCGAGGCCGAGCGCTATCTGCCCGGACTCCTTGGGCTGGTCGAGGAGCGCCTGGCGGCGCACGGCTTGTCGCAGGCACCGCTGCTGCTGCGCATTTCCGGCTGTCCCAATGGCTGCTCACGGCCGTACCTGGCGGAAATCGGCCTGATCGGCAAGGCGCCGGGACGTTACAACCTGCATCTGGGCAGTGACGCCCAGGGACAGCGGCTCAACGTGCTGTACCGGGAGAATCTCGACGAGGCAGCGATCATCAGGGTGCTCGACGGCCTGTTCGCGAGCTACGCGCGCGAGCGTCTCGAGCAGGAGCGCTTTGGCGATTACCTGTGGCGCGCCAAGCACCTGCCGTTGCGGGCTGCGGCATGAACGAGCCGATCAAAAAGGCCGCGCACGGCGACGCCGAGGCGCTCGCTGAGCTTAACCGCGTGCTCGAACCCTTAAGCGCCGAGAAGCGCGTGGCCTGGTCGCTGCAACATCTGCCCGGCGCTCACGTGCTGACTTCCAGCTTTGGCGCCCAGGCGGCCGTATCGCTCCACCTGGTGACGCGCCAGGCCCCGCGCATCCCGGTGATCCTGCTCGACACCGGCTACCTGTTCCCGGAGACCTACGCCTTTGTCGAGAGGCTGACCGAGCGCCTCAGCCTCAACCTCAAGGTGTATCGCAGCACCCTGTCGCCGGCCTGGATCGAGGCCCGCTTTGGAAAGTTATGGGAGCAGGGCATCGCCGGCCTGGAGAAGTACAACGACCTCACCAAGCTCGAGCCCATGCGCCGCGCGTTAAGCGAGACCGGTGCACACAGCTGGTTCTCGGGCCTGCGGCGCTCCCAGGCGCGCTCGCGGCGCAACATCCGGCCGCTCGAATTTCGCGAAGGGACTTTCCGGATCTACCCGATCGTGGAATGGAGCGATCGCGACGTCGGCGCTTATCTCAAGAAGCACGAACTGCCCTACCACCCGATGTGGGACCGCGGTTATGTGTCGATCGGCGATTGGCACACGACACGACCCGCGCACGAGGTTGCGGACCTGGAAGCCACGCGCTTTCTGGGTCTCAAGCGCGAGTGCGGGCTGCACGGCCTCAGCTAGAGGGCGCGGGTGCGTTACTTCCCCTTGTTTCTGGACCTGCGCGGCCGGCCGGTGCTGGTGGCCGGCGGCGGCATGGTGGCCGAGCGCAAGGTCAAGCTGCTGGTGGCGAGCGGCGCCAAGGTCACGGTGGTGGCGCCCGAGCTGTGCGCCGCGCTGGCCCGAAGGGTGGCGCGCGGCAAGATCGCGCATCGGGCCGGAGAATTTCACGAATCGGACCTGGAATCGCAGCGCTGGGTGATTGCCGCCACCGACCGCAGCGCCGTCAATCGCGAGATTGCAAGGGCCGCCGAGGCGAGGGGCCTGTTTGTCAACGTCGTCGATGACGCCGAACTGTCCACGGCGATCATGCCCGCTCTCGTTGATCGCTCGCCGCTGATGATCGCTGTGGCGAGCGGCGGCGGTGCGCCGATGCTGGCGCGACAGGTGCGCGAGCAGCTCGAGGCGCTGCTGGACCAGTCCTGGGGACGCGTGGCGCAGTTCCTGGGTGCCTGGCGCGCGCGCATCCGGGCACGCTTCGACACCAGCCGCGAGCGCCGCGCGTTCTACCGTGAGTTGCTCGGCGGACCGATCATGGCGCTGGTGCGCCGCGGACGCGAGGCCGACGCCGCGCAGGCGCTCGGTGAGCGCCTGGATGCCGCCGCCGCTCAGCCGGCGCCCGGCCGGGTGATTCTGGTGGGGGCGGGCCCCGGCGATCCGGGACTGTTGACGCTGCGGGCGCTCCGCGCCCTGAATGAAGCCGACGTCGTGCTGCACGATCGGCTGGTGTCGGCGCAAGTGCTCGCGATGGTGCGGCGCGACGCCGAAGTGCTGGAAGTGGGCAAGGAAGCCGGCGGAGCGAGCGTCAGCCAGGAGCTGATCAATCGGCTGCTGGTGACCCATGCGCGCGCGGGCCGCACGGTGGTGCGACTCAAGGGTGGCGACCCGTTCATCTTCGGACGCGGTGGCGAGGAGCTCGAGCACCTGCGCGCGGCGGGCATTGCCTACGAATGCGTCCCTGGGATTACGGCCGCGCTGGCCTGCGCCGCGAGCGCCGGGATTCCCCTGACGCATCGCGATCACAGCGCCGCAGTGCGCTTTATCGCGGCCCATCAACGTGAGGGCATGACGGCGGCCGCGTGGGATTCGCTCGGTCGCTCCACCGACACGCTGGTCGTGTACATGGGGGTGGCCGGACTCAAGGAATTCTGCGCGCGGCTGACGCGTCACGGGCGCGCCCGCGGCACGCCGGTGGCCGTGATCGAGAACGGCTCGCGCCCCGAGCAGCGCGTGTTGCTGGGGCAACTCGACAGCATCGCGGAACTGGCGGCCGCGCACGCGTTGCAATCGCCCGCATTGCTGGTGGTGGGCGAAGTCGCGGCGCTGGGCCACACGCTGCATTGGTTCGGCGCGCCGCCGATCAGCGCCGATACCACAGCCTCGATCGGGACGCTGCGCGCACTCGCTTCCTGAGCCGCGGTCCGCCGCGGCGCGTGCGCGATAATTCCTGCCGAGTCCGCCGCCCTTCTGGCACTATCCTTCGCAGCTGCGCAGGGCCTCAGGCCGAAGGGAGTGGAGCATGTCGAATTCCGGCAACCAGAAATCGGCGCTGTTGGGCGCGGTGCTGATCGGGGCGCTGGCCGGTAACGTCGGCGCCGAGGCGGCCTCGAGCGACTACGCCAGCCTGCTGGCGCTGTTCCAGGACTGGCGGGCGTTTGAGCGTCCGAGCCTGCGCGCCGGCGCGCCCGATTACACCGCCGAGACGCTGGCGCGAAAATACACCGAGCTGGCGTCCTATCGGGCGCGCTGTGCGGCGATCGATCCCAGCCAATGGCCGATCGCGCAACAGGTCGACTACCAGCTGGTGCGCGCCGAGATGAACGGCCTTGATTTCGACCTGCGGGTACTCAGGCCCTGGGCGCGCGATCCGGCGTTCTACCATTCGCTGCGCACCGAGCAGAGCGACACGCCCACGCACGAGGGACCCAACCATTACGGGCTCATCGAACTGTGGACCTATACCTTTCCGCTCGCGCACCCCGACGAGCAGCGTCTGGCCCGGGAGCTGGCGGTCATTCCGCCGCTCCTGGCGCAGGCGCGCGGCAACCTGACCGGCAACGCCCACGATCTCTGGCTCACCGGCACGGGCACCATGAAGGTCCAGCTCGAGGAGCTCAAGGATCTGGCCGGAAAAACCAAGCGGTCCGGTGCCGAGCTGCAGCACGCGATCGCCGCCGCGTCCCAGGCGACGGCGGAATTCGTCGCCTGGCTCGAGGCGCAGGCGCCGGCCAAGACCGGACCGTCGGGCGTGGGCAAGGAGAACTACACCTGGAGCCAGCAGCACGTTCATCTGGTGCCGCTCACCTGGGATCAGGAAGTCACGCTGCTGCGGCGTGAACTGGCGCGTGCGCACGCCTCACTCGCGTTCGAGGAGCAGCGCAACCGCGGGCTGCCGGAGCTTCAGCCGGCCGACACGGCCGCGCAGTATCAGGCGCGCGCCTCGGCGGCCATCACCAAGTACATGGCGTTTCTCAAGGAGCGGGACCTGCTCACGATCGAGCCCTACCTCGATCCGGCGATGCGCGCGCATATCGGCGATTTCGTGCCCGAACCGCAGCGGAACTTCTTCCAGATCGCCAGCCACATCGAGCCGATGACGCTGTTCGCGCACTTCTACCACTGGTTCGATCACGCCTGGATGGAGCACCTGCCCAACGCCAGCCCGATCCGGCGCGGGGCGCTGCTCAGCAACATCTGGGACACGCGCTCGGAGGGCATGGCCACCGCGATGGAAGAGCTGATCCTGCGCGCCGGTTACTACGACGATAATCCGCGGGCGCGCGAGATCGTCTACATCATGCTGGCGCAACGCTGCGCCCGCGGACTGGCGTCACTGTACGCGCAGGCCAACGAGTTCGACCTTGCCAAGGCCAAGGCCTTCCAGGTGGAGTGGACGCCGCGCGGCTGGATGCGGCCCGATCTGGATCTGCTGGGCTTCGAGCAGCAGCTCTACCTGCGCCAGCCCGGCTATGGGAGCAGCTACGTGACCGGCAAGGACCTGATCGATGAACTGATCAAGGAACGCGCGCACCAGCTCGGCAAGGACTTCACGGTGCGCCACTTCTTCGACGAGCTGAACGGCGCCGGGATGATCCCGGTGTCGATGATCCACTGGCAGCTGACCGGCGAGCTCGATCCGGCGCTGGCCGAGGCGCTGCGCCAGCCGCCGCCCTAAAGCGTCGGGGCGCTGCGCGAGCGGCGGGGGCCCTTTAAGGATTGATGGTCGGGTTGGCGGCGATCACCGGCAGCGCGTCGAGCCAGTCGTAGGCACCGGGCACGGGCGGCTGCGGCAGGTGCACCCAGAACATGTAGTGCACGTGCAGCCGGGTCTTTGCGAAGTTGAACAGTTCCGTCATGGTCCAGAACTTGGTCTTAAAGCCACTGGTCTCGTGCAGCTGGTCGTAGCAGGTGCCCTCGACCTGCGCGAACAGCGTCATCTTGGACTGGAACTGGGTATAGAAGGGGTACACCTTGTTCAGGAGCTTGGGGTTTTCGGGCTCCACGTCCGGTCCGCCCATAAACACACCGAGCGGCGCCACCGCGGTCGCGACGTCGGCGATGTAGCCTTCCTTGACCGGGAAGAAGTTCATGAACCAGAAAATCCGCGAGGTCGGGAACGACTTGGAGGCGATGGTCAGCAGGTTGATGTACATGGCCCGATATTTTTCGGGCGTGTAGCCGTTGGCCTTCTCGACCTTGTAGCCGAACCCGGGCGCGGTTTCCTGTGTGGCCAGGCCCTCCAGTCCGGGGCTGCTGTCGAACTGCTTGCCGATGGCGCTGATCAGCGCGTTGAAGCGTGTCATGACAATCGGCGCCCAGCGCACCACGGTGTAGCCGCCCCCTTTGTTGCGCACGGCGTAGGCGTCCAGGTCCTTGGGGGTCGGCAATTCCTTAACAAAGGTCTTGTCCTCGACCATGATGATCAGGCGAATGCCGTGGGCCGCGGCCCAGGCGAGGTCGGACTTGATCTCGGCGAACTGGTAGTTTCCCGGAGTCGGTTCCAGCACCGGCCAGCTGTAGCGCTTCATGAACCCGACCACACCGGGCTTGATCGACTGCGCCATGATGGTCTGCGAGTCACTGCCCCTGAGCAAGGCGATGTAATGGCCGGGGTGGTATTTCCTCGAACCCACGTTGGTGGCCGAGGTGATCGCGTCGCCGCAGGCCCCGACGCCGCTCAGCGCCACGGGCGCCGTCACCGGAATCGCGTCCGCCAACTGCTCGCCGCGATACATTTGTATGCCCGAACTGCCGGTGTCGCGCAGGCACAGTTGCGCCTCATCGCTCACCGTGAAGTTCAGGCGATCAACGCCGCCCGAGGCCCGAGCTCAGGTTCGCGCCCAGGGTCGAAGGCGACCACAATTTTACATTGTCGGCGCCGCGCGGCTGCAGCCCGCTCACCGATGCGAACGGCGCGCTCGATTCGATCACGCCGTTAAAGCGCTGGCCATTGCCGCCCTGGATCAGGCGCAGCTGCCACTGCTGGCTGTTAAGTTGCGTGATCAGCAGCGCGCTGTCCGACGGCGCGCCGGCGGCCGAGGCGAGCGAGGTCAAGAGCGACGCGAAGATCCCGGCAATCGATCTGGAGAGTTTCATGCTTATTATTTCACTCGCAGAGATATCCGGTCCGGTCCCGGAGGGAGTTGGGGTGCGACCGTTCCAACCCTCTTATTGTCGCAAGCCCGCGGGCGCACACTAAACGTAGTCCGCGTGCACGGTCAATGGGAAATTGCGCAGCAAAGCGCTTATGTCAACGGGCCGGATCGGACTGCGAGTCTTACACGCCGGGGGTAGTAGTATCCTTTATTGACAGCGGCGCGAGCGCGGCGTAGAAAATTGCCGAGTTCTTTGCCCGCACCTAAGCCGCTGACAAACCGACAAAAATAAGCGGCGTTATGTCATTGCTATTGGAGTGGGGGGATTCTCAATGAATCTTGAGTCCGCGTCGAACGCGTGCTGGCCGCGCGCGTGCGCCTTCGCGTTCATTGTTGGCCTGTCGATGGCGGCGCCCAGGGCCGGCGCGCAGATCAGTTTCTCCAACGTGTCGACCGCCGCGGGCATCACCTCCAAGAGCGTGTCCTACGGCGCCTCCTGGGGCGATGTCGACGGCGACGGGCACCCGGACCTGTTCCTCAACAATCACGCGCGCAAGAGTTCGATCTACCTGAACAACGGCAGCGGCGTGTTCAAGGACGCGATCGACTCGCTCGATCCCGAGCATTACTGGACCGGCTCCGGGGCGACCGAAGACACCCACGGTGCAGTGTGGGTGGACTTCGACAACGACGGCGACCAGGACCTGGTGGTGTCGACCGGCATCTGCTGCAACATCCAGTTCATGCTCAATCAGGGCGGCAAGCTCTACAACCGGACCACCCAGTATGGCTTTACCGGTGACGCCGATCAGGGCGGCCGCATGCCGATCTTCTTTGATTACAACCGCGACGGCCTGCTGGATGTCTCGCTGCTGACCTTTTATGCGGCGCCGCTGTATAAGCAGGTCGGCGGCAAATTCGTCAACGGCAAGGCGGGCACCGGCTACACCTGCAACGACGATCAGTTTGCGGTCCTGATCGACCTCAATGGTGACGGCGTGCTCGATCTGGTGTGCGTGCACACCGGCGGTCCCTTTTCCCAGGCCTGGGACATGTCGGGGATGCCCTGGAAGGACATCACCTCCAAGCTGCCCGGAACCACCAACGTCAACGACGTCGTGATCGGCGACTTCGACAACAATCAGCGTAACGACATGCTGCTGCTGCACGGCGCCTTGCGACCCTCGCAGGTGCTGGCCTTCAACGGCAACCGGATCGAGGCGCAGTTCATCAATCAGGACCGCGGCTTTACCTTTAAGTCGAATGGCGTGTTGCAGGTGCAGCTCGACTGGAGCAAGACCTTCGTCAACAACAGCAACATCTACATCGGCGCCGGCGGCATGCACCCGGCCTCGGTCAACTTCACGCTCGATCCGAATGCCGCCTCGACGCACGGCATCAAGCCCAGGAATCCGTCCTCGACCAATGGCGAACTGCACGTCGGCTACGACCCGGCGAGCCAGACCTGGACCTTCATGCAGTACTGGGGCGGCAAGTTCATTTACACCTACATCGAGGTGCAAAGTTCCACGACGGTGAGCAGCCTGGTGCCGATCGGCATCCAGGGCGCCGATGGGCCGCAGGTCCCGGTGCTGCTCTCGAACCTGCCGACGGGCATGACCGACCGCACCGCGGCCAGCGGCCTCGGGGCGAAGATCAACTGCGTGAGCGGTGTGGCGGCCGATTTTGACAATGACATGGACGTGGACCTGTTCCTGACCTGCCGCAATGGCGTGGAAAACATCGCCGACATCCTGCTCATGAACGATGGCCACGGAAATTTCAGCGTGGTTCCCAACGCCGGCGGCGCGGCCGGCCCGATCGGCCTGGCGGTGGGCGAGGGCGCGGGGGTGAGCGAGACCGTCGTGAGTGCCGACTACGATCTGGACGGCCGCGTCGATCTGCTGGTGACCAACGGCATGAACCTGCGGCCGCAGCATCGCAACAACGGACCGTACCAGCTGTTCAAGAACACCAGCCCGTTGCGCAACTGGATCGAGCTCGACCTGGTGGGCACGAATTCCAATCGAGACGGCATCGGCGCCCGGATCTACGCGACCGCCGGCGGCGTGACGCAATACCGCGAGCAGAACGAGGGCTATCATCGCTGGTCGCAGAACCAGCGGCGCATACACTTCGGTCTGGCCAGCAATCCGACGGTCAACCTGACGGTGCGCTGGCCCAGCGGTCGGGTCGACTCGTACAACAATGTCGCCGCCAACCATATCTACAAGGCGACCGAGGCGGGCGGCATCCAGCAGGCCAATTACTGACGGAATTACCGATAGTGATAGTCTGAGCCCCCATGGGGGACTCGCAGGGCGCTGAGCTCTACCACGGCCAGATGGTGGCCATGCTGCAGGTCATCTGGGGCGAGGGTTTCCTTTCCCCCGGGGGTCCGGAAGAGGTGGCGCGCCTCATCGCCGATGCCGACCTGACGGGGACCTCGCTCCTCGACATCGGCTGCGGGGCCGGCGGGATTGACCTCGCGCTGGTCCGCAACCACGGCGCGGGCTACGTGACCGGACTCGACGTGGAGGATACCGTGCTGGCGCGGGCGCGCGAACTGATAGCGCGCGCGCAGTTGGGCGCGCGTATCGGCCTGGTCAAGGCCGCGCCCGGACCGCTCCCTTTCCCGCCGGGCACTTTTGAGGTGGTGTTCTCGAAGGACAGCCTGGTGCACATCAGCGACAAGCAGGCGCTGATGGCCGAAGTGTTTCGCGTGCTCAAGCCCGGCGGTCGGTTCATCGCCTCCGACTGGCTCATCGGCCATGACGGTGCGCCCTCAGCGGCGATGCGCGCGTACATCGAGGCCGAAGGCCTGGATTTCGGCATGGCCTCGGCCGCGCGCTACCGCGACGCGATGCGCAGCGCCGGCTTTGTCGAACTCTCCACCACCAGCCGCAATGCCTGGTATCGCGAGGCGGCCAGGGAGGAGCTCGCGAGGCTCCGCGGGCCGGTCGGCGCGGCGGCCGCCCGGATCGTCGGCCAGGAATTCGTGGATCACAACATCGCGATCTGGACTCTCATGCTGCCGGTGCTGCAAAGCGGCGAGCACTGCCCCACGCATTTGCGCGCACTCAAGCCGCGCTGAGCCGGGCGGGCGCGCGCTGCTTAGCAGGGACCGAGCGTGTCCAGACGGAACGGCATCGGCACCGGGGTCTTGGACCCGCCCACCAGAGCCTGGGCACCGCCGGGCGCCGAGAGCGAGAAGCAGGCCGAGGCGCCGCTGGGCAAGGTGAAGTTAAAACCGTCCTGGGCCGACAGGTTCACTTTCAGCGTGAAGCTGATGACCGAGGGATTCGAGGTGTCGAAGGTGTCGAAGCTCTCGATGCTGAAGGGCGAGACCGAGGCAAAGGGCGCGTCGGCCTGCACGCTGCCCACGTAGCTGATGGTGCTGGCCGAGCCTCCCGCGGCGACGCGCGCGGACCACTGGCCGGTGCTGCAGTTCTTCCAGAGGAACACCGCCGCGGTCGCACCCGCGTTGTAGCTGGGCGTGCCGCAGGGCGAGACTTCATTGTCCTGGATGGTGCCGAGCGCGTGGTTGCTGGCCGTGAGCACCGCATTGACCGGATTGCTCAACGTCAGGGTGAAGGTCTCGTCGCCCTCGGCGAGCGCATCATCCAGTATCGTCACGCTCGCACTCTTGCTGGTCTCGCCCGGATTGAAGGTGACCGAACCTCCGCTCACCGCGGTGTAATCAAGTCCCGCCTTCGCCGTACCGTCGGTGGTCGAAAAGTTGACCGTGACCTGCTGGGCACTGGCGGGTGTCAGCGTCACCGTGAAATTCGCCTGGCCCGCATTCTCCAGCACCGTCACCGGCGAGACCGCCAGCTCCGAGGGCTGGTTCACGCAGGCGCCCTGCGTGTCCAGGTCGAAGGGCGGGGTCACGGCAACCCGGAACGGCCCGAAGTACACCTGCGTCATGGACGGGACATCGAGCTTGAGGCAGTTGTTGCTCCCATCCTGCGGAATGAAGTTGACCCCGTCGGTGCTGCCGCCGGTGGTGTTGAAGGTGAACGCGATCTGTTTTGGATTGGTCGAATAATCCACGACATCGCTCCCGCTGAGGCCGACCGGCGTCACGCTGGTGTAGGTCGTGCTCGAGGTCACCTTGCCGCTGTAGGTGACGCTGCCCCCGGCGGCGGCTGTTTTGAGTCTCCACTGGCCCGAAGGACAGTCTCTCCAGATGAATACTCCGGAATCGGTGGCGCCGTTGAGTGCGGGCGGGCCGCACGGATAGGCCGGGGCGATGCCCAGCGCGACGGGCGCGACGCCGCTGCCCTCGGTGATCTTGTAGAGCTGGTCGGCGGCCACGGCGGGGTAGTTTTCCACCGCACCGCTCGGCCACATCACCTTCAGGTCCACCGCGGTGGCGCCGGCCAGGCCGAAGTGAGCGCGCCGGGCATCCTGTGACCAGCGGTGGTAGCCGCCGTTTTGCACGCGCAGCTGCGTGATCCCGTTGGCGGTCGCATAGACGCGCGCGCCGGTGGCGTCGCGGTCGGAATGAGTGCCGACCAGGTCAAGCTCGATCCAGTGATTCGAATTGCCGTTGTTGTGATACAGCTTGTGCGGGCCGCCGATGTACAGCGGCCTCAGATTGAAGCCGTTGGTCACGAACAGGTCCAGGAATCCGTCCACGTCGTAGTCGCCGGAGATCACCGAGTCGGCGGTTCCGGCGCCGCTGCCGATGGCAATGCCGACCGGGCCGGCCGCGCCGCCCGCGTCAGGCACGGCGGTAAAGGTGCCATCGCCGTTGTTGTGGTAGAGGATGTTCGGAATGTTGCTGGCGCCGGTGCGGCAGGCCAGGTACAGATCGACCCACATATCGTTGTCGAAGTCGCCCGCGGTCGCGCTCACGCACTGCACCGGCGCACCGAGACCTGAAGCGATCGTGGCGTCGGTAAAGCCACCCGGATTGTTCATCAGCAGCGTGGGTGGGGCGGGTTTGTCGCTCGGCCACAATCCCGTCGACACGAGCCCGGTGACCGGCGTGGTCGTGCTCACCTGCAGGTAGGCCTCGCTGAACACGCTGACGCTGCTCGAGTTCAGCTTGGTCTGGATGACGAGCGTCCACTGCTGCGTGCTCGGGTTGAAGCCGATCTGCATGATGGGCAGCACGGTCGAGGCGTTGGGCGGCGGGGGCATGCCGACGACCGTGGGGTCGGTCGGATCGAGCGTAAAGGTGCTGGCGTTCGGGTGTCGACCACCCGCACCGATCAGGATCTTGGTGATGTCGGTTCCGGTGCCTTCGTCGGCCTTGTTCCAGTCCATGTTGAAGGTGACCAGCCCGTTGCACACGAACTTGAAGCCCTTGGTCCCGCCGGTCAGCAGGGCTTCGAAGTTATTGGGCCCGGCCTGGACCACCGAGGAGGTGCGCAGCTGCACGCCACCGAGCAGGAACATGTCCATGCGACCGTCGTTGTTGAAATCGGCGATGACCGAGTCCACCACCTTCGGGACGATGGGGAATATCGGCGTGGGCGCAGCGCTGTCGAAGAGCTTTTTCCAGGGGAAGGTCGTGGTGTCGAATATCTTCTGCGGGAACAGCGTCTCGTCCGGGCACAGGAAGTCCAGCCGCCCGTCGTCGTTGACGTCGAACAGCTGTCCGTAATGGAAGCGCTTGCACAGCAGCTTGGAGGCCGTGGTCGTTTCGGTAAACGTGCCGTTGGCGTTCTGATGGAACAGCTTGGCGATGCCGCCGTACTGGGTCACCACGAAATCCAGGCGGTGATCGCCGTCATAGTCGAGAAACACCGGCAGCCGGCCGCCGAGATTGGTGATGCCGACGCCGAGCGCAATGGTCTGGTCCACCAGCCGGCCGTACTGGTTGACCAGCACCTGGCTGAGGTTCCCGGTGCCGGTGGAGACGATCAGATCCTGGTCGCCGTCATTGTCGAAGTCCGCGAAACTTCCGCCGTGCGTGTCGGCGTTCGGCCGGTTCTGCCAGGTCAACACCTGCGGGCCGGTGTCGAAAAACGTGCCGTCGCCCATGTTCAGGAACAGGCTGGGCTGCGTGCGATGGTTGCTGGTAAAGATGTCCAGATAGCCATCGCCGTCCAGATCGCCAAACGACGCACCGTAGGTCTCGCTCATATGGGACACGCCCGACGCCGCCGTGACGTCGGTAAACGCGATCTGTGCGGAAGCGACCGACGCGCACACCCCTAAACCGGAGGCGGCGAGCCAGAGCAGCAATTTGCACGGTGCGTTGGGCATAGAGTTTCGATCCACGGCGTTGCGGTAACAGGGGTGACATTCTAGGGAGGCGACGGCCGCAAAACCGCTGATCAGACAGAATCCGCCGCGAGGCTCAAGCTCCGTGCGAGCTGCAATATGTAGGCCCACAACTCGTTGTGGCCATTGGGAATTAGTGCGCTGGCGCCGCGGCCAGGGCGCGGCGGTCGGAGCGAGGCGAAAGGGCGGCTGTGATCGCCATCACGAATCCGCGAACCGGCGCCGCGGCGCGGCGGACATATTCAGGCATCGAACGGATTCGTGCGCGCGCGCGTCAATGAGAAGGCGAGTGGGCCGCTGCGCTCTTGCAGCCGGCCGACTCAAAGCGATTACCCGCGGTCGTCGGATCGGTCGCTGAGGGCAGAGCCGCGCGGAGCCTCGCGCGACTCTGCCGTTGATTAGCGGCTCAATGACAGGCGGATTGCGTATCCAGATCGAAGGGCTGACTGACCAGCACCCGGAACGGCCCGAGGTGCACTTGCGTCGCGCCCGGCGCACTGATCGACAGGCAGGAACTGGCGCCGTTCTGGGGCACGAAGTTCACGCCATCGGTGGCCTTGCCCACGGTCTTGAAGGAGAACACGATCTGTTTTGGATCGGTCGTGTAATTGAGCGAGTCGCTCGAGTTGAGGCCGACCCCCGCCACGCTGGTGTAGGCCGCGGTTGAGGTCACCGTGCCGGTGTAGGTGATGGTGGCTCCGCCCGCGGCGGTCTTCATTCTCCACTGGCCCGACGGGCAGTCTCTCCAAATGAATACTCCCGAATCGGTCGCGCCGTTGAGCGGCGGCGGCCCGCACTGATAGGCCGGCGCAATCCCCAAGGCGACCGGCGCGATACCGCTCCCTTCGGTAATTCGGTACAGCTGGTCTGCGGCGACGTTCGGATAGAGCTCGTCCGCGCCGCTCGGCCACTTGACCTCCAGGTTCACGGTGGTGGCGCCCGCCAGGCCAAAGTGCGAGCGCTTAAGGTCCTGCGACCAGCGATGGTAGGCGCCATTCTGGACCCGCAGTTGCCTCGTGCCGTCGGGGGTAGTTGCGTAGACCTGGGCGCCGGTGGCGTCCCGATCGGAATTGGTGCCCACCAGATCAAGTTCGATCCAGTGGTTGCCGTTGCCATTGTTGTGATAGAGCTTGTTGGGGCCGCCGATGTACAGGGGACGCAGGTTAAATCCGTTGGTCACGTACAGGTCGAGGAACCCGTCCACGTCATAGTCGGCGGTCACCACCGAGTCGGCCGTGCCCGCGCCGTCGGCAATCGCCAGACCCACCGGCCCGGCCGCGCCGCCCGCGTCCGGCACGGCGGTGAAGGTCCCGTCGCCATTGTTGTGGTAAAGGATATTGGGAATGTTGCTGGCCCCGGTACGGCAGGCCAGATAAAGATCGACGTACATGTCGTTGTCGAAATCGCCCGCCGTGACGCTGGCACACTGTACCGGCGCATCGAGCTTGGCCGCGACCGTGCCGTCCACGAAGCCGCCGGGTTTGTTCAGCAGCAGCGTCGGGCGGGCGGCCAGGTCACCCTGCCACAAGCCGGTCGCCGTCAGCCCCGTGATCGGTGAGGTCGAGCTGACCTCGAAATAGCCCTGACTGAATATTGCGGCACCGCTGGTGTCGAGCCGGGTCACCACGGTCATCGTCCACTGATGAGTCGCCGTGTTGTAGCCGATCTCCAGCACCGGGAGGACCGTGGAGTCCGTCGGGGGCGGGGGCATGCCGGCCACGGTGGGATCGGACGGATCGAGCGTGAAGGTGGTCGAGGTCGGATGCTTGCCGCCCGCGCCGATCAGTATCTTGGTGATGTCGGTGCCGCCGCCTTCGGCCGCCTTGTTCCAGTCCATCTTGATGGTCACCAAGCCGGTCGTCACGAACTTCGCGCCTTTGCTGCCGCCGGCCAGCATGGCCTCGAAGTTGCTGGGCCCGCCCTGGACAACCGATGAAGGTCGCAATTGCACGCCACCGAGAACAAACACGTCCATGCGCCCGTCGTTGTCGAAATCCGCAATGATGGAATCGGCGACGCTGGCGACCAGCGGAAAGAACGGCGCCGGGGTCGCGCTGTCGAAGAGCTTCTTCCAGGGGAACTTCGACGGGTCGTAGATCTTCTGCGGGAACAAGGTCTCGTCGGGGCAGATAAAATCGAGCTGGCCGTCGTTGTTGACGTCGAGCAATTGGGCGTAGTGGAAGCGCTTGCACAGCAACTTCACGCTGGTGCTCGCCTCGGTGAAGGTGCCGTCGGAGAGCTGGTGGAACAGCTTGGCGACGCCACCGTACTGGGTCACCACCACGTCGAGCCGATGATCCTTGTCGTAGTCGAGCCACACCGGCAGTCGTCCGCCGAGGTTCGTGAGGCCCATGCCCAGCGGCACGGTCATGTCGACCAGCCGCTGATTTTGGTTGACGAGGAACTGGCTGAGATTACCGGTGCCGGTGCTGACCATCAGGTCCTGGGCGCCGTCGTTGTTGTAGTCCGCCCAGGAGGCGCCATGGGTGTCGGCGTGCGGGCGGTTCTGCCAGTCCAGGGTCTGGGCCCCGACGTCGACAAAGTGCCCGTTGCCCATGTTCAGGAACAGACTCGGCTTGGTGCGATGATTGCTGGTGAACAGGTCAGGGTAGCCATCGCCGTCCAGGTCGCCCCAGGAGGCGCCGTAGCTCTCGCTGAAATGGCCAGCTCCTGAGGCGTCGGTCGCGTCGGTGAAGGCGATCTGCGCGCCGGCAACAGAGGCGCCGACGCCCAGGGTCAACGCAGCCAAGATCGCATGCAGCTTGCACGGTAGGTATCGCATGGTGGAAAAATATCCCCGCTCTTATTACGTAAACTTAAGTAAAGCCATTTTATGTGGGTGCGGCGCACCAAGTCTGCAAGGCGTTGGATTTACGGCCTACGTGGACTGCAGACACTTCACATCCAAGTGTCGCCTTAAGCCATTGTTTGGCGTAGATCTAATGCGATCGATTTCGGACCTCGCGATCGTGCAAGAATTTCGCCCAAAATCCACTGTGATCGACGTCACAATTCCGAGCGATTCGCGCAGGGCCACGAGCGCCTGCAGAGCGCTGCGAGGGCTCGCCATGGGCGCGGTGCTGCTTGGGTTGGCCGCGTGCGCGACGCCGCCGGACCGTCCTGCCGTGTCGAGCTACAGTTGCATGCTGGTGGTGCGTGATTCGATTCCACAGCAACACAACGACAAGCGCGCGCACTGCCTGACGGCGGGCCGCATCGCGCAGCGCTGCAGTGTGTTCGAAGCCGATCTGGCCGGGATCGGAAAGGAGTTCAGCGACATTTTCAATCACGGCGATCCGTCATGGGCGGATTGGCGCGCAGACCGGGCCGGCATACGCTGTGCGCGGCACGGGCAGGATCCCGAGCAATTGGCCGAGTGCTGCACCGAGGCCGGCTACTAACGGGGCGCGGCGGCGCCTGCATCGGTGCGGGGCGGGGTTTCGAATACTATGGCCGAATCACAAATTCGCGGGGCGGCGCATCGGCATGAGTGTGGGGAAATCACGAGCGGCGCGCATGACCTGGGTAAGCTGGGGTTTGTTTGCTATCGCCGCGTTGCTGCCGCCGCTGTCGGGGCGGGCCCAGACTCTCAGCCCGCCACCGGTAGCGCCGATGCATCCGGTCACCGACGATTACTTTGGCACGAAGATCGTTGATCCCTACCGGTGGATGGAAGCGCTCGACGCTCCGACAGTGACGTGGATGAAGGCGCAGGGCGCGTACACGCGTGCGCTCCTTGATTCGATCGCGCCGCGCCAGCCGCTGCTGGAAAAAATCTCGGCATTCACCGCGGCCTTCGGATTCGTCAGCTCCGTGCAGGTGTACGGCGGACGCGCCTTTTATCTCAATCGCGTTCCGGGCTCGGACAGCTACGACCTGATGGTGCGCGAGGCGAACGGCACGGTCGCCAAGCTTGTGGATGTGGGCGCCCTGAGCGCCGCCCACGGGGGCACGCCGTTTGCGATCAATTATTACGCGGCCTCTCCCGACGGGCGCCTGGTGGCGGCGGGCATTTCGGAGGGCGGCTCCGAGGACGCCTCGCTGTCGGTCTACCAGGTCGGCACGGGTGAGCGCGTGGCGGGGCCCGTCAGTCGAGCGCGATTTGGCCTGGCGAACTGGGCGGATGACGGCTCGCTCCTGTACTTCAACCGCCTGCCCGAGACCCCGGACCGCGCCGCGCGGTTTTTGAACAGCATGGCCGTGGTCTGGAATCTGAAGGACGAGCCGGTGCCGCTCTATGGCGGCAGCGCTGTGCATGGACCGAAGCTCGCCCCTGCACAGATACCCCAGGTGGCGCGCTGGCCGGGCGGAAAGTGGGCGGCGGCCGTTATTTCCAACGGCGTGCAGAACGAAGTGGAGATCTGGCTGACGCCCGTGGAGCGGGCAGGGGATGCCGCCGCGCCGTGGCGGCCACTCACCAGCTACGAGGATGGGGTCACCAATCTGGAAATCAGCGGTGAGCGCGTGTTCCTGCTGTCGCACCAGGACGCCCCCACGTTCAAAGTGCTGACGCTCAACGCCGGCCAATCGCTGGCCCAGGCCACTGTGCTGCTGGGTGCGGATCCGCACCGCATCGTCGAGTCGATACACGCGGCCGCCGATGGGCTGTACGTGGCGACCCGCGCCGGCATCTACTCCAGATTGCTGCGGGTCCCCCTGGGCGGTGGCACGCCACTCGAGATCGCCCTGCCTTTCCAGGGTGCAATCGGCGAGATGTTCAGCGATCCGCGGGTTCCGGGCGTGACCCTGCTGCTCGAAAGCTTCGTGCGTCCGCCCGCCGCGCTGCGCTACGAGCCAGGCAGCAAGCGCTTTCTCGACCAGCAGCTGACCGTGGCCCCGCACTACGAGCCGAGTCGATTCGTATTAAGGGAGCTCAACGCGCGCGCCCGCGACGGCGTGAACGTGCCGCTGACCTTGATCCGCCCAAAGGGAGCAAAGAGTGGCGCGCCGCTGCTGCTCAGCGCCTACGGATCGTACGGCATCTCGACGCTGCCCAACTTCAGGCCGGTGTGGATCCCGTTCATGGCGATGGGTGCCTCCACCGCGTATTGCCATGTGCGCGGGGGCGGCGAGCTCGGCGAGGCCTGGCGTCTGGGCGGCAAGGACGCCAACAAGCCCAATACCTGGCGCGACCTCATTGCCTGCGCGGAGACTCTCATTGCCCGCGGCGTGGCCACGCGTAGCACACTCTTTATCCGCGGCGGCTCCGCCGGCGGGATCACGGTGGGCCGGGCGATGGAAGAACGCCCCGACCTGTTTGCCGGCGTGATCGATCAGGTGCCCGCCGCCAATACGCTGCGCGCCGAAATCGAAGCCAACGGTCCGGCGAACATTCCAGAATTCGGAACCAACAAGACAGCGCAGGGCTATAGCAACCTGCTGGCCATGGACAGCTACCTGGGAGTGCGCGACGGCATGCAGTATCCGCCGATCCTGATCACGACGGGCCTGAATGATCCGCGCGTCGATCCCTGGGAGCCGGCGAAACTCGCGGCGCGGCTCCAGGCTTCGGGGAGCCGGGCGCCGGTGCTATTGCGCGTGGTGGAGGACGCCGGACACGGGGTCGGTTCAACCAAGGCCCAGGACGATGAGCTCGCGGCCGACATCGACGCCTTTATTTTCTGGCATGCGGGACTCAAGGCCTGGCAGCCGGTCCAGCGGTAGGGTGCGAGGCGCGAGCCAGCGTGCCCTAATCAGTGGCGGCCGAACTGGTAGTCATAGCTCACCGCCCAGGCATCGTCGACCTTGTGGCCGTTACGCCCCATGATCCCGGTCATGTATGAAAACGAAAATTGCGAATGGTCCGAGTACGACCAGGCGAGAGAGCCGCCGACGTTAGTGTAATTGTCCCTGCCGAGTTGGTCGTGGTACGGGAACAGTGGGTTCGACGCCGGGGTCGGATTATTGATGCCGCCCAGGGTCTGCTGCCAGTGCCACAGGCCCTCGATGCTGAGATAGGGCGTTATGAAATAGCCGAGGTTAAATTCGACATTTTCCTTGTCATGGGAAATGCCCTGCACCGCCTGCACGAAGGCATAGGTGAAGCGCGACTCGATGTAGGTGCGGGGAATCCATTTATCCAGTGTCTTGCCGACCGCCACGCCCACCCAGGTCTCATCCAGTCCGCGGCCCGGCGCGGCGTGACCCAGCGTCTCGTAATTGTGCACCGGAAACAGGTAGGCGACGTACGGAGCGATCGCGAACGGCTCGAGCAGCAACTGGTAGTGAGCTTCCATCCGAAAGTCCGTGACGGTGGCGTGATAGGCGCCATCGTCGACCTCGGTCGGATGTGGAAAGGCGCCGTGATACTCCGATTCGATCAACGGGATTGACGCGCTAACATCAGGCGGTCGGTGGGGCTGTACTCAGCGCCCAGAGCATAGGTGAATGCCCGGATATGGCCGGCATCGATCGTGCCACCGTTCGTCAGCCAGTGCTTCGTGTACCAGGTATCGACATAGGACAGCGACACATCGGCACTGCCCTTCGACGGCATCCACGCTTGGGCATGAGCAATGCCGGCCCACAACAAGCCCGCCGTGAGCGCCAGCCACGGCGCCCGTCCGCCCCCCGTATTAGCCACGAATTTCAGCCGCTCGAGGCTACCAGTGATCCCGCACAACTGGTGGCCAGTGCGGACTGATTCTCAAGCAGCGCTTCGACTTCGTGCACCATCTCTTGGCTGTGGCGCTTGTTGGATTGCACGACGCAGCCCGAGCGCGATTGCGCGAGCGCGCGTTCCGCGGCGTCGTTCCCGTAGGTGACCGGGACGATCGGCACCTTGGCAGTCACATCCGGCTGCAGTTGCTTCGCTTCGCTCCAGTCGATCAGCACGAAGTCGGCCTGGCCCGAATCGAGCGCCTGCTTGAGCTCGGCGCTCGACTGCACCACGCGCACCTGATGGCCATCGCGCGTGAGCGCCTGGTCCAGGCGCGCGTCGCTATTGGTCGCCGACAGGCGCGAGTCCGGACTCAGGTACATCACGAGGCTGCCGTGACGGTGGCTGGTGTGAATCTTTTCAAACGGTATGCCGCCGCCCAATACCGTGAGCTTGTCGCCACAGGCCTGGGCGACTGGTGCACTCGCCAGGGCGAGTGTCGCGGTAGCCAGGGCAGTAACTAAGGATTTGAGCTTGTCCATTGGATCTCCTGGGAGCTCCTAAGTCCTGTGAGAGTACTCCTACACCGCTGCTGGCATCAACTTTGGCCGAAATTCACGGTTTCCGGGCCGATTCGGGGCTATTTGAAGGCCCCGACCACGGCCGCTGCCAGTTCGGCTTTCCCGCCTGCGACGCCTCGCCCTAGCCTGCGCGGTGGTCATTCGCCAGGCGCGCGGGCATGGGCACGGACGGCGTTGCGCCAGGCGGTTCCCGGGGTTCTGAGGGCGCGGCCAGAACGGGCGGCAGCGTCGTGCTTAGTGGCGACCGAACTCGTAGTCGTAGTTGACCGCGTAGGTGCTCGTCTACCTTGTGGCCGTTGCGTCCTGCGATGTCGGTCGAGTAAGAGAAGGAAAATTGCGAATGGTCCGAATAATTCCAGGCGATCGAGCCGCCGACGGCGGTGTAATTGGCCCGGCCGAGTTGGTCGTGGTACCGGAACAGCGGGTCGGTCATCGCGACCGGAAGTTCGATGCCGCCCAGGGTCTGCTGCCAGTGCCAGAAGCCCTCCAGGCTGAGGTAAGGCGTAAAGAAATGACCCATAGCGATCTCGACGTTCTCCTTGTCATGGGCAATGCCCTGAACCGCCTGGACAAAGGCGTACGTGAAGCGCGAGTAGACGTAGGTGCGGGGGATCCATTGATCCAGCGTCTTGCCGACCGCCACGCCCACCCAGGTCTCGTCCAGTCCGCGGCCCGGGGCGGCGTGGCCGAGCGTCTCGTAATTATGCGTCGGGAGCACGTAGGCCACGTAGGGAGCGATCGCGAAGGGCTGGAGCAGCAGCTGGTAGTGCGCCTCCATCCGAAGATCGGTGAAGGTCGCGTGATAGGAGCCGTCATCGACCTCGGTCGGGTGTGGGTGTGCTCCGTGATACCCGGATTCGACCAGCGGGAGTGATGCGCTGAACATCCAGCGGTCGGTCGGGCTGTACTCGGCGCCCAGATTATAGGTGAAGGTCCGAATGTGGCCGGCGTCGGTCTCGTTGCCCGCCGACAGGTAGTGCTTAGTGACCCAGGTATCGACGTACGCCAGCGACACATCGGCACTGCCCGCCGAGGGCAGCCAGGCTTGGGCATGGGCGATGCCGGCCCACAACAAGCCTGCCGTGAGCGCCAGCCACGACGTCGGTCCGCCCCCTGTGTTAGGCACGAATTTCAGCCGCTCGAGGCGACCAGTGATCCCGCACAACTCGTGGCCAGCGCGGACTGATTCTCAAGCAGCGCTTCGACCTCGTGCACCATCTCTTGGCTGTGACGCTTGTTGGATTGCACCACGCAGCCCGAGCGCGACTGGGCCAGCGCGCGTTCCGCCGCATCGTCGCCGTAGGTGACCGGGACGATCGGCACGTTGGCAGGCACACTCGACTGCAGCTGCTTCGCCTCGCTCCAGTCGATCAGCACGAAGTCGGCCTGGCCCGAATCGAGCGCCTGCTTGAGCTCGGCGCTGGACTGCACCACTTTCACCTGGTGGCCGTCACGCGTCAGCGCCTGGTCCAGGCGCGCGTCGTTGTTGGTCGCCGACAGGCGCGAGTTCGGACTCAGAAACATCACCAGGCTGCCGTGGCGGTGGCTGGTGTGAATTTTCTCGAACGGTATTCCGCCGCCCAACACCGTGAGTTTGTCGCCACAGGCGAGGGCACCCGGCGCGCTCGCCAGGGCGAGTGTCGCAAGGCCCACGCTGGTGGCCAGGGAAGTAAGTTTGTGCATTGGATCTCCCGGGAGCTCCGGATCCCACGAGACTACTCCTACATCGCCACTGGCACCAACATTGCCTGAAATTCATGTTGCTAGGGCGGGTAGTGGGGCTAACTGGCGGTCCACCCCACGGCCGCCGCCGGCGGCGCGCGCTTGGGTATGCGCCCGTCGGAGGACATCTGGTCCAGCAAGCGTCGTTCCCGCACGCGAACTTGCTGGAAGTCACGAATCACCGCCTGAAACTCCGGATCGCCCCGCATGCCGGAAAGGGCCGGATCGATCTCAAGCGGCCACATATTGTTGAGGCCCCCGTCGCCTTCCACTTTGCGCATCGCGGTCAGACTCCCTTTGCGGTCGCCCAGCAGGGCGAGCGCAACGGTCTGGTCGTTCACGTACCAGAGCTCGCCCCGTTTGAGATCGTGAATGATGTGGTGCATATCCGCCAGACTGGCGCGCAGCAGGCGCTCGCCGCGAACGCGATCACCGCTCGAGATCAGCACGTCGCCCAGCGCGACGGTGGCCGTGGCGAGTCCCAGTTGAGGCGGCAGCGTGGGAATCCCATTGGCGCTCCAGGTCACGCCGCTCACCTGTTCCAGCACGTCGCGCGCCTGGCGATACTCGCCCGACTTGCGGGCGTCCATGCGGAGCGCGAAGTAGCCCCAGGGTTCCGTGAGCGGTTGCATGGTGCCGTCGGTCAGCGCCGCGTAAGTCATTTGCGCCGCCTGGTGCCAGTCGCCCTCGTGGATCACCAGCTGCAGGCGCTGGATCGGAAGCCGGTGCGGCGCCTCTTCGGCCACCTGGCGTGCGGCATCGAGATAGCCGGTTTCCACGTAGATCCTGACCAAGGTCCGCCGCGGCCATTCCTGCAGCGGATCAAGTTTGATGGCCCGCTCGTCATACATCGCGGCGTCCGCAAAATGTCCCTCGAGTAAGCGGCAATCGGCCAGGCGTATCAGACCCGGCAAATAGGTGGGGTGGTGCGCGACAACCTCGGAGAGCAGGGCGTCGGCACCGCGCACATCGCTGTGGCCGTAGAAGAGTTCCATGGCGTTCTTGACGTCGTAACTCGGTGCCAGCGGATCCAGCTGGCGCGCCCGCGCGATCATTGTCCGGGCTTCGTCGCGGCGGGCCGGGTCCTCGAACAGCGCCGTAGCCAGGGCGTCATAACCACGCGCCGAGTTGGGGTTGAGCTGTATGCCGCGCCGGTAGTCTTTCTCGGCGCCGGCCGGATCGCTGAATGCGCGCATGTTGCCGCGCTCGATGTAGGCTTGAGCGTTGTTGGGATCGAGCGCCAGCGCCTGCTCGATCAGAACCTTGCCTTCCTCCATCGCCGCATCGAAGATCGCCCGGCGCTTGTCGGTGACCTCATATTCCGCCAGCTGCAATTTCGCGGAGGCAAGCTCCACGTAGGCCGGCGCGTAGTTCGCATCGAGCTTGATCACGCGGGCGAAATCCGCCGCGGCTTCATGTGCGTCGGCGAGCCGCTCGGTCGCCATCTTGGCGCGGCCCTGCAGGAACACCAGGTAGGCGTCGGGGCTCTGCGTTCCGCTACTGCGCGGCGGCGCGGCACCGAGGAGCGATACCTTGAGTGCCTTGACGACCGCGGCCGAGATTTCATCCTGGATCCTGAATACGTCGCCGAGCTCGCGATCATAGGTCTCCGACCAGATCTGGTAGCCGTTGTCGGCGCGTTCCAGTTGCGCCGTAACGCGCAGATGGTTGCCCACCTTGCGGACGCTCCCTTCCAGGACGTGCGCGACCATCAGCTGACGCCCGATGGTGGGCACATCGACCGCGTGGCCCTTAAAGGAGAAAGCCGAGGTCCGTGCGGCCACCTGGAGTCCCGGCACCTTGCTCAGCAGATTGAGTAATTCCTCGGCGAGGCCGTCGGAGAAGTACTCCTGGTCCTTGCTTGCGCTCAGGTCGGCGAACGGCAATACCGCGATCGAGTGTTCCGGGATGATCCGGGCCGCCGAGCTGGCGACCTTTTGGACTACGGTACTGGGCGGCTTCGCCATCTCGCGCCATGAAAAGAATGCGATTGCGGCGACCGCCAGCGCGGCGATCGCCGCCAGCGCCTTGGCCCGACTGGCTCGCCGCGGCGCCAAGCCCGTGGACAGCGCGGCGGCGCCCACGCGCGCCGGACTGATCCTCGCGGTGCCTGCCAAGAGCGCGCCGACGCGCTGGCCGAAGGCCGCCGGCGTTTCACCCGCCGGGAGTCGTGTCCACTGCACGGTGCGGAACTTCTCGGGCACGCGCGCCAGGGCGTCCGTGGTGTCGTCGATGACCACCGGAAACAAGAAGGCCGCGTCGTCGGCCATGAGATAGGAGCGGTCCACGGCCAGCTTCCATTCCAGGCGAAAGTAGCCCTCGGTGCGCGCGTCCGTATGTGCGGAGATGATCGGCACGAACAGGGCGCAGTCGTGGATCTGCTGGCGGATCTGCTGGTCCCAGACGTCCCCGCCGCGCAGCTCGTTCTGGTCGAACCAGACCTCGATTCCGCAAGACCGCAGCGCCTCGCAGATACGCCGCGCGGCCTCGGCATCCTGCGAGGCATAACTCAGGAAAACGGCCCGGGAAGGCTCGTTCATCGACGCAACGCCTGTCGCCCGGCAGGGCGGTTATCGCTATTAGGTTTGCACCTTAGCCTGATCTGCGCCCGGTTGCACCGGGTGCGCAGCCCGCCGGCTACCCGCCGATGGCGGCGTGCTCGCACCCTTAGACGGAAAACGCGCAGACCGCATACGCAGTCCGCGATGCACTTATTCAGTGCGCCACCGTAGAGGATTTTGTCGTGGCCGCCCCAGCCAATGGTGGACCGCTTCGATCCGGCACACGACCGTCCGCCCTCATCCGCGCGAGGATCTGCCGCTCGTGGGCCTGCTTGGTCTTGATCGCAAGCATCAGGTTCCGGAATTCGGCTTCACTCCGCAGCGAATCGAAGGCCGGGTCCCTTTCGGTAAGCGCCCACGTCGAGGGGTAACCCGCATCCACAGCCTTGTGGAGCGCGGCCAGGCTCCCCTTGCGGTCACCCAGCAGGGCGAGCGCCGTGGCCCGATCGATCAGGAACCAGATTTCACCGCGCTTGAGATTGTGTGCGGCATAGTCCATCGCCGCCAGGCTCGCTCTCAGCAGTGTCTCGCCCCGCACACGCTCGCCACCACTGATCAGCATGTCGCCGAGCGCCACGGCGGCATAGGCGAAGCCATCTTGCGGTGGCAGCGTTGGAATCCCTCCGGAGCTCCACGTCACAGCGCTGATCTTTTCCAGCGCCACGCGCGCTCGCTGATAGCCATGCGTGGCGTGGGCGTCCATGCGCAGGGCAAACACGACGTACGGCTCGCTGGCATAATTCTCCGTGCCGTCGGCCAAGGCGGCGTAGGAGACCTCGGCCGCCTGGTGCCACTGGCCCTGCGCGTTCAACACGGCCACGCTCTGGATGGGCAGTCGGTGCGGTGCCTGGTCTGCCGCCTGGCGCGCAGCGCCTAGTTCCCCGATATCGCAGTAGTTCTGGACCAATTCCCGGCGCGCCCAATCCGCCAGCGGGTCGAGCTTAAGGACCTGCTCGTCGTACATGATGGCGTCGGCGTAATTGCCGACGAACCGGCGCACATCAGAGAGAAGCATGGCGGCGGGATGGTAGGACGGGTAGCGAGCCAGGATATCCACCAAGATGGCGTCGGCCTCGCGGAGATTGCCGGGCCCGAATGCGAGCAATTTGGCCTTGAGGACGTCGTACTCGCGCTCGAGCGGATCCAGGCGTCGCGCGCGCTCAAGCATGGCGAGCGCCTCGTCACGCCGCAGCGGGTCGTTGTAGAGCACCCTGGCCAGTCCGGCATAACCACGCGCCGAGTTCGGATTGAGCTCGATGCCTCGCCGTAGGTCCTGCTCAGCGCCGACTGGATCGCCGAAGGCGCGCAGGTAACCGCGTACCACGTAGGCCTGTGCGTCGTTGGGGTCGAGTGCAAGCGCGCGCTCGAACAGCAGCTTGGCCTCGTCACTGGCCGCCTCGAACGCGGCCTGGCGATTTTCCCTGACCTCGAATTCAGCCAGCTGCAGTTTCGCGGTGGCGAGTTCCACGTAAGCGGGCGCGTAGTTCGGATCGAGTTTGAGCACGCGTGCGAAATCATCCGCGGCTTCCCGGGTGTCTTTCAGTCGCTGGGTCAGCATCTTGGCGCGACCCTGCAAGAAAACCAGATAGGCGTCGGAATTCTGGGTGCCCGGATTGCGTGGTGCGGCGCTCCAAAGCAGCGAGACCTTGAGCGCCTTGACGACCGCGTTCGCGATTTCGTCCTGGATGCGGAACACATCGCCGAGCTCGCGATCATAGCTCTCCGACCAGATCTGATAGCCGTCGTCGGCGCGCTCCAGCTGTGCCGTAACTCGCAGGTGATTGCCGACCTTGCGGACCGTCCCTTCGAGCACGTGCGCGACCCTCAGCCGGTGGCCGATGGTGGGTACGTCGTCGGCATGACCCTTGAAGGAAAAAGACGAGGTGCGCGCGGCCACCTGCAGTCCCGGCACCTTGCTCAAAAGATTGAGCAAATCCTCCGTGAGACCGTCGGAGAGATATTCCTGGTCCTTGAGTGTGCTCAGGTCGGTGAATGGGAGCACCGCGATCGAGTGCTCGGGGATCACGCTGGCGGGTGATGAGACATTTTGTGCCGGGACACCCGGCGCTCGCGCCATCTTGTGCCAGGCGAGCCCGGCGATCGCAGCCACCAGCAGCGCACTGGCGGCGGCGACCGCAGACGCGAGCACAACGGTCCGCCGTGGACCTGCCGCAGCGGTGGCGACACGCGCTTTTGCACGGGCGGGTTTCGCGGTGCCGGCCAACACCGCCTTGACTCGCAGCGAGAACGCGGCCGGGGTCTCCCCGGCGGGGAGCCGCGTCCACGGCAGCGCGCGGAACTTGTCCGGCACGCGCGCGGTGCTATCGGGCGTGTCGTCGATGACCACCGGATACAGGAAGGCTGCGTCATCGGCCATGAGATCGGAACGATCCACGGCCAGCTTCCATTCCAGCCGAAAATAGCCTTCGCGGCGCTCATCGGTGTGCGCGGAGATTACCGGGATGAACAGGGTGCAGTCGTGGATCTGCTGGCGGATGGTGCGATCCCAGGCATCGCCCCCGCGCAACTCGCTCTGGTCGAACCAGACCTCTATCCCGGAGGCCCGCAGCGCCTCGCAGATAAGTCGCGCGGCCTCGGCATCCTGCGAGGCATAGCTCAGGAAGACAGCCTTCGAAGGCTCGGTCATGGACGACTCGCCTGTGGCCTGGGCGGGTAATGGCCGATACTAGGTGGGCACCTTAGCCTGATCCAGTCCCTGTTGCCTATGCCTTCGGTGCGGCTGGGCCGTTGCGAAGCGGCACGCGACCGTCGGTCCGCATTCGCGCGAGGATCTGACGTTCAAGAGCCTGCTTGGCCTTGACCGCGCGCATCAGGTTCTGAAACTCGGTATCACCGCGCAGCTTGTCGAAGGCCGGATCCAATTCCATAAGCGACCAGGTGGATAAGTAGCCCGCAGCAACGGCATGGTGCAGCGCCGTCAGGGCTGCCTTGCGGTCGCCGAGCAGCGCGAGCGCCGTGGCCTTGTCGATGACGTACCAGAGTTCACCACGCTTCAGATCGTGCGCTACATGATCCATGTCCGCCAGGCTCGCTCTGAGCAGCCGCTCGCCCCGTTCGCGCTCGCCGCCGCTGATCAGCATGTCGCCCAGCGCCACACTGGCATAACCGAAGCCCATCTGCGGGGGCAGCAACGGAATTCCCGTCGCGCTCCACGTCACCCCGCACATTCGCTCAAACGCGGCGCGCGCGCGGGCAAACTCATGAGTGCGGTGGGCCTCCATGCGTAGCGCAAACACGGCTTGCGCCTCGCTTATCAGGGTCAAGGTCTGGTCGGCCAGAGCGGCGTAGGTGTCCTCGGCGGCCTGGTGCCAATTGCCTTCGCTGACCAACACGGCCAAACGCCGAATCGGTAGCCGGCTGGGTGCCTCATTCACCACTTGGCGCGCCGCCGCAGTTTCCCCGATCTCGCTGTAATTTCGGATCAAGTCCAGGCGGGATTCTTCTTCCAGTGGGTCGAGCTTAACGGCCTGCTCGCCGTACATGATGGCGTCGGCGTAATTGCCTTCGGTCCGGCGGACGAACGCGAGCTGCGCGATTCCTGGCAAGTACGTGGGGTGGCGAGCCACGACGTCGACTAGAACCGCGTCGGCCTCGCGGACTCTGCCGCGACCCAACAACAGACACCTCGCCTTCAGGACGTCGTACTCAGGTTCGAGCGGATCGAGTCGTCGTGCCCGCTCGAGCATGGCCAGAGCATCGTCACGCCGCAGCGCATCGGAATAGAGCACGGTGGCCAGTCCGGCATAACCACGCGCCGAACTCGGATTCAGCTCGATGCCGCGCCGAAGGTCCTTTTCGGCGCCGACCGGATCGCTGAAGGCGCGCAGGTAACCGCGTTCGACGTACGCCTGGGCGTTGTTGGGGTCGAGTGCGAGCGCCCGCTCGATCAGCAGCTTGGCCTCACGGCTGGCGGACTCGAATGCCTCCACCCTATCGCCCGTGACTGTAAATTCCGCCAGACGCAATCTTGCGGTGGCGAGCTCGACGTAGGCAGGCCCATAGTTTGGGTCGAGCTTGAGAGCAAGCGCGAAATCGGTTGCCGCGCCCTTGAAGTCTGACAGCTTCTGGGTCGCCATTTTCGCGCGACCTTGCAGGAAAACCAGATACGCCTCGGAATTTCGGGTGCCCAGGCTCTGCGGCACGTCGCTGCCGAGCAGCGAGACCTTGAGTGCCTTGACGACCGCATTCGCGATGTCATCCTGGATGCGGAACACGTCCCCAAGCTCGCGATCGTAAGTCTCCGACCAGATCTGGTAGCCGTTGTCGGCGCGCTCCAGTTGCGCCGTGACGCGCAAATGATTGCCGATCCGGTACACGCTCCCTTCGAGCACGTTGGCAACTCCGAGCTGGCGGCCGACGGTGCGCACGTCGACGGCATGACCCTTGAACGAAAAGGCCGAGGTCCGGGCCGCCACCTGCATGCCTGGCACTTTGCTGAGCAGGTTGAGCAGCGCCTCGGACAGTCCGTCGGAAAAATATTCCTGGTCCTTGCGAGCACTCACGTCCGCGAATGGCAGTACCGCAATGGAGTGCTCGGGGGCCACGCTCGCGCTCGGCACGGCCGCCTTTTGCGTCGTGGCCGCGCTGCTCGGCGCGCGAGGCATCGTGCGCCACCAGAGCAGAGCCAGCGCGGCGACCAGCAGCACGCCAACCGCGGCGATCGCGGGCCCGCGCACGGCAGTGCGCCGAGACGGCGCAGCAGTGGCGGCAGGGATCTGCGCACGGCTGGGCTTGGCAGTGCCGGCCAGGAGTGCGCTGACCTGTTGACAGAACTCGGGCGGCGCCGCACCGGCGGAAATCCGTGTCCACTGCACGGTGCGAAATTTGTCCGGCACGCGCGCGAAGGCATCCGGCGTCTCGTCGATGACTACCGGTAGCAGGAATGGCGTGTCATCGGCCATCAAGTGGGAGCGATCCACCGCCAGCTTCCACTCCAGACGAAAGTACCCCTCACTGCGTTCGTCCGTGCTCGCGGAGATCACCGGGATGAACAGGGCGCAGTCGTGGATTTGCTGGCGGATCTTGTGATCCCAGACGTCCCCGCCGCGCAGTTCGCTTTGGTCGAACCAGACTTCGATCCCGGAGGACCTCAGCGCCTCGCAGATACGGCGTGCCGCCTCGGCATCCTGGGAGGCGTAGCTTAAGAATACGGCCCGGCTCATCGACGGCCAGGGGGCGCCAGCGCTGAGGCGGGCATAGGCGCAGGGCCGCTCCGTATGGGTACCTGACCCGAAGCGCGCAGACGGTCGAGGATCTGTCGTTCAGAGGCCATCTTCGCCTTCATGTCACTCATCAATCGCTGGAATTCCGCGTCGCCGCGAAGGAAGTCGAAGGCCGGTTCAAGCGGCAGGAGCTCCCAGGTATTGATGTAACCGGTGTGTACGGCCTTGTCCAAGGCCGCCAGGGCCGCCTTGCGATCGCCGAGCAGCGCAAACGCCGTGGCCCGATCGATAACGTACCAGACGTCACCACGCTTTCGCACATGGGCGATGTAGTCCATGTCCGCCACGCTTGCCCGAATGAGTCTGATCCCGCGTTCGCGATCGCCGCTCGCAATCAGCATGTCGCCGAGCGCCACGCACGCGTACCCGAAGCCGTATTGCGAAGGGAAGCTTGGAATTCCGGCGTTGCTCCAGATGACGCCGCACATGGTCTCGAAAGCGGTTCGCGCGTTTGCAAAGTCATGGGTGCGGCGGGCCTGCATGCGCAACGCAAATACACTGTGGGGCTCGCTGGCTGCCGACAGAGGACCATTGGCCAATGCGGCGTAGGTTACCTCCGCGGCCCGGCGCCAGTCGGCGTCCTGGATGAGCAGCTGGATCCGATCGATCGGCAGCGGGTGAGGTGCCTGGTCGGCCACCTGACGCGCCGCCGCCAGATCCCCCACGTCGATATAATTCCAGATCAACATCAGGCGAGCCCACTTCCCGCAGCGGATCGAGCTTCAGGGCCTGCTCGTCGCACTTGATCGCCTCGGCATAATGCCCGGCGGTGCGGCGGACATCGGCGAGCCACAGCCAGCCAGGCGCATAGAGCGGGTGATGTGATACGACTTCGCTGAGCAACGCGTCGGCATTGCGGATATCGGTGTGTGTATACAGGAGCATCCTGGCTTTTAGGACGTCGTACTCCTTCTCCAGTGGATCAAGCTGTTGTGCCCGCGTGATCATCGCCAAGGCTTCATCGCGCCGCGTCAGGTCGTCGAAAATCAATTCTACGAGTGCGCCGTAACCGCGCGCCGCGCTTGGGTTCAGTTCGATGCCGCGGCGAAAGTCCTTTTCGGCGCCCACCCGGTCCTTGAATGCGCGCAGGTAACCGCGCTCGATATAGGCCTGGGCGTTATCGGGGTCGAGTGTAAGGGCCTGCTCGATCAGCAGTTTCGCCTCATCGCTGGCGGCCTCGAACCCCGCCGCGCGATCACCGGTGGGCCCATATTCCGCCAGCAGCACTTTTGCGTTGGCGAGTTCTACGTAGGCGGGTGCGTAGTTGGGATCGAGCTTGAGCGCCCGCTCGAAGTCGGTTGCCGCGACTTTGTAGTCTGCCAGCCGGTCGGTCTCCATTTTCGCGCGACCTTGCAGGAAGACCAGATAGGCCTCGGAATTCTGGGTGCGCAAATTTCGGAGGGCCGTGCTGCCCAGGTAGGACACCTTGAGAGCCTTGACGACCGCAGCCGCGATGTCGTCCTGGATACGAAACACGTCTCCCAGCTCGCGATCATAGGTTTGCGACCAGAGGGGGGAATCGCTGTCGGTGCGCACCAGTTGGGCCGTGACGCGCAAATGGTTGCCCTCTTTGCTCACGCTGCCGCGCAGTACATTTGACACCCGCAGCTGGTGGCCAATGGCGACAATGTCATCGTCACGCCCTTTAAACGAAAAGGCGGAAGTGCGGGCGGCCACTTGCAGCCCGGGCACCTTGCTCAGCAGGTTGAGCAATGCTTCGGCCAGGCCGTCGGACAAATATTCCTGACCTTTGCGAGTACTCACATCCTCAAAGGGCAGCACAGCAATCGTATTGGCGGGGACTGCACTCGCCGCACTCGCCGCGCTCGCCGCAATTTTCTGTGTGGTCGATGCACCGCCGGGCGCCCGTGCCATACGACTCCAGACGAGCACAGCGATTGCGGCGATCAGTAGCACGCCGGCCGCCGCGAGGGCGCCCCAGCGCATCGCCGTGCGCCGTGAAATCGTCGCCCCCGCGGCAGCGTAGCCCGTGGCTCTGACGGGCTTGGCCGTTCCGGCCAGGAGCGCTCCCACCGTTTGCCCGAACTTTGGGGGCGCAGTACCGGCCGGACACCGGATCCACTGCAGCATGCGAAACTTTTCGGGCACCCGCGCGCTGGTATCCGGTGTGTCGTCGATGACCACCGGAAACAAGAAGGGCGCGTCATCGGCCATCAGGTGGGAGCGGTCTACCGCCAGCTTCCACTCGAGTCGAAAATAACCTTCGCTCCGTGCGTCCGTGTGGGCGGAGATCACCGGCACGAACAGCGCACAGTCGTGGATCTGCTGGCGGATCTTCTGGTCCCACACGTCCCCGCCGCGCAGTTCGCTCTGATCGAACCACACTTCGATCCCGGCCGCCCGAAGCGCTTCGCAGATGCGCCGTGCCGCCTCGGCGTCCTGCGAGGCATAGCTCAAAAACACGGCCTTTGAAGGCTCGGTCATGGACGACTCGCCTGTGGTCCGAGCGGGCGGATATGAACTCTTAGGGTCGGCACCTTAGCCTGATCATTGGTGGCTTGCCTATTCCCCCTGGCATCGGCGGCTCGCATAGTTACGGGCGGGCACCCGCTTCGTGAGATTATTGCCATCGTTGCCGTCCTACTCAATCGTTGCCGGAGGCGAAGATGTATTTCCGATCGTTCCTGGGCTCCCTGATCCTGTGCAGCGCTCTTATCCTCGGCTCCCAGACCGGGCGCGCGGCCGACCCGCCAGCTTTTGACCTGGTCATCACTAACGGGCACATCATCGACGGCACCGGCTCTCCCTGGTATTCCGGCGATGTCGGCATCCGCGACGGCCGGATTGTGGCCATCGGGCTGCTGAGCGGGGCGGCCCGGGCGCGAACCATTGATGCCAAGGGGATGGTCGTGGCGCCTGGCTTTATCGACATGCTGGGTCAGTCCGAGCAATCGATCCTGGTCGATCCGCGCCTGCCCTCGAAAATCTTCCAGGGCATCACGACCGAGATTACCGGCGAAGGCGAATCGGCGGCGCCGCTCAACGACACCATTATTAAGGAGCGCGAGCTGTCGTTCCGCAAGTACCAGCTCACGGTGGACTGGCGCACCCTCGGGCAGTATTTCAGCCGCCTCGAGAAGCAGGGGATGGGCATCAACCTCGCCAGCTACGTGGGCGCGACGCAGGTGCGCGAGATGGTGCTGGGCTATGAGGACAAACAGCCGGATGCCGCGCAGCTGCAGCAAATGCAAGAACTGGTGCGCGCCGCAATGAACGACGGCGCCGTGGGCGTCTCCAGCGCGCTCGAATATCCGCCGGCTCCGTACGCGCACACCGAGGAACTGATCGCCCTGGCCTCGGAGGCCGCCAAATCCGGGGGCATCTACGCCACCCACATGCGCAACGAGGGCCAACTGGTGCTGCAGGCGATCGATGAGACGGTGCGCATTGGACGCGAGGCGCACATTCCGGTGGAGATCTGGCATCTCAAGGTCGGTGACCGCCGCGCCTGGGGGCGCATGTCGGAAGTGGTCGCCAAGATCAATGCCGCGCGGGCGCAGGGTGTTGATATTTCGGCCAACACCTATGCGTATACCGCCTGGTTTAACAGCACGACGGCCTTTCTGCCGCCCTGGGTGAGCGACGGCGGCAACGCCAAGCTGATCGAGCGCCTCAAGGACCCGGCCACGCGCGATCGGATTCGCAAGGAAATGCTCCAGACCTCGACGGATTGGGACAACGAGTGGCAGGAAGTGCCGGGCCCGGAAGCCGTCATGATCTGCGTCGTGCAGAACCCGGAGCTGCGCCAGTTCCAGGGCAAGCGGCTCAGCGAGGTCGCCAAGATCTGGAACAAGGATCCCATCGATACCCTGTTCGATCTTCTGATCGCCGATGGCGCCTATACCGCCAATGCGGTGTTCGGCATGTCGGAGCCTGACGTGGTGCTGGCCCTGCAGCAGCCCTGGGTGTCCATCGACAACGACTCGCAAGGCACGGCGCCGGAGGGGCTCTTGGGGCTCGAACATCCGCATCCGCGCGCCTACGGCACCTTTCCGCGCATCCTCGCCAAGTACGTGCGTGAGGAAAAGGTGCTCACCCTGCCCGATGCCATCCGCAAGATGACCGCACTCCCGGCGCAACGCATGCGCCTCACCGACCGCGGGGTCCTCAAGCAGGGCATGTGGGCGGACGTGGTGGTGTTTGATCCGGCGACGATTCGGGACCTGGCGACCTTCGACAATCCGAACCAGCTCTCACAGGGCATGGAGTACGTGCTCGTCAACGGCTGCACCGGTCATCGATCAGGGCAAGATGACCGGAAAGCTGCCTGGGAAGGTGCTGCGCGGACCGGGCTACCGGCCCAGCCCGTAGGTCGTTCCGGGACTGCATTCATGTCGGGCGCGACGCTGCCACCGGACGAGCTGGATCGGATCACCTCCGGCACGCTTGCGCACTACGAGCAGCACTCCGAGGTGTTCCGCACGGCGACGCGCGATCACGACGTCAGTCAGAACATCAACGCGCTGCTGCGGCATATGCAGGGGCCCGCGCCGTACACGATTCTTGATCTGGGATGTGGCCCCGGACGCGACCTTAAGAGCTTCGCGCGCCTCGGCCACCGCGCGATCGGTCTGGAAGGAGCCAGCGCCTTTGCCGCCATGGCGCGCACCGATTCGGGGTGCGAGGTCTGGGAGCAGGATTTCCTCAAGCTCGAGTTGCCGCCGGGCTACTTTGACGGGATCTTTGCCAACGCCTCGCTGTTTCATGTCCCGACCCAGGAGTTGCCGCGCGTGCTCGAGCAACTGCGCGTCGCGCTCAAACCCGGCGGGGTACTGTTCAGCTCCAACCCGCGCGGCCAGAACGAGGAAAACTGGCACGGTGGCCGTTACGGCGCCTACCACGACCTGCCCGCGTGGCGCGCGTACCTGACGGCCGCCGGGTTCCTCGAGCTTGAACACTACTACCGGCCGAGCGGCCTGGTGCGCCAGGAGCAACCGTGGCTGTGCACGGTGTGGCGCCGCTAGGGCGCGGTCGTCCGTCCGTTTGCGGGCCTGCTATGCTAGTCGCGCCAAGGCCGCGCTGACGGCCCAGCCTTCTACAACCACCGCTTCGGGAGTGCCCACGTGAAATTCAAATTTGCCACCGTGCTTCTGTTGGCCTGCGCCGCCGGCGCTTACGCCGCGGATCAACCACCCGCCCCAAAACCAGTGTCCCAGCACAGCGAGAGTTGCAAAGCCACCTCATCCGATGAGATCGCCGCGCTGTTTGACCGCTGGAACCAATCGCTCCAGACCGGCGATCCGCACAAGGTGGTCGCAAATTACGCCGAGCACTCCATCCTGCTGGCGACAGTGTCGAACAAGCCGCGCCTCACGCCGGCGGAAAAGGAAGACTACTTCCATCATTTTCTCGAGAACCGGCCCTCGGGAAAGATTGATTTTCGCGACATCGAGCTCGGCTGCAATTCGGCCGTCGACGCGGGCCTCTACACGTTCACCTTTGCAAAAACGGGTGATGTGGTGCACGCGCGTTATACGTATACGTATCACTGGGACGGCAAGCAGTGGCTCATCACCAGCCACCACTCGTCCGCGATGCCCGAGAAGTAACACCTGCCCTTTACACGAGCCATCGTCCGTCCCCCGGGACGGAGCTTCACGCAGGGCCTGACCTCATCCGCGGCGCTTGGGCGACCGGACCTGGGTCTCGCGCTCGAGCAGCACGCGGCCTACTGCGAGGCGCTTCGCGACTGTGGCCTTGAGCTGACGGTGCTCGAGCCGGACGAAGGCCATCCGGACGGCACCTTCGTCGAGGACACCGCGGTGGTGGCCGCGCGCGTGGCGGTCACGACCCGACCCGGCGCCCCGAGCCGGGCCGGCGAGGTGCCCGCCGTGGCCGCGGCGCTGCGGCAGTTCCGGCCGGAGCTTGAATCGATCGTGGCGCCCGGCACTCTCGATGGGGGCGACGTGTGCCAGGTGGACGATCACTTCCTGATCGGCATTTCGGAGCGCACCAACGAGGCCGGCGCCCGGCAATTGGCCGCGATCCTGGGGCGCCATGGCTACTCGAGTTTGCTGGTCGACATCAGGGGTGATCGGACGCTGCTGCATCTCAAATCGGGCATTGCCTACCTGGGCGGGCGGCGCTTCACGGTCACCGCCGGTGCGCCGCAGCTCGGAACACTTCCCCGGTACGAGCGGATCACGGTCGATGCGGCCGAGTCCTATGCCGCCAACTGCGTGCTCGTCAACGAGGTCGTGCTGCTTGCGGCGGGTTATCCGAGAGTGGCGGCGCGGCTTGAGGAACTGGGCTATACCATTCGCGTCCTCGAAGTGTCGGAATTCCGCAAGATGGACGGTGGCCTGAGCTGCCTTTCGATCCGCTTCTAGATTCCCAGGTGGAATGTCGCCGGATGGCGTATATGGGGGCGCTGACAGCGCCTTCCTATATGATGGCCGGCAGGATCCCCCTGAGTACCCTCATTTGACCGAATCCAATCGCGCGGTTTTTCTCAGCTACGCCTCCGAGGACGCCGCCGCCGCCGAGCGCATCTGCGCGGCGTTGCGCGCGGCCGGCATCGAAGTCTGGTTCGACCAGAATGCGCTGCGCGGCGGCGATAGCTGGGACGCGACGATCCGGCGCCAGATCAAGTCCTGCGCGCTGTTCATCCCGATCCTGTCCGCCAATTCACACGCCCGGGCGGAAGGGTACTTCCGGCTCGAGTGGAAGCTCGCGATCGACCGCTCGCACCTGATCGCCGTGGACAGGCCGTTCCTGGTGCCGGTCGTGATCGATCAAACCGGGGACGATGATCCGCGGGTGCCGGAGCGGTTTCGGGAGCTGCAGTGGACGGCGCTGCCGGGTGGAGACACCCCGCCCGCCTTCGTGGAGCGGATCGCGCGCCTGTTGGCCGTCGAGGACGCCACCTCATCGGACTCCGCCGATCCTTACGCGGCCGCGGTGTCGCTGGTGCGCGAGCGCCGCGCCCACGCGCTCAAGCAGGCGACCCCGGACGCGGCGGCCTCGCGGCGCGCGCGCCTTTCACTGCTGCTGGTGGCGGCGGTGGTGACGATCGGGCTGGGCTACGTCACCCTGGATCGCTTCGTGTTGTCCAAGCACCGCGCCGAGTCGGCACGCCGAAGCGCGCCACCTGCGCCACCGGCCGCAGCGGCCGCCAAGGACAAATCGATCGCCGTGCTTCCGTTCCTCGACCTGAGTGAAAGGAAGGACCAGGAATATTTCTCGGACGGACTGACCGAAGAACTGCTCGATCAGCTCGCGCAGGTGCCGGACCTGCGGGTCCCGGCACGCACCTCGTCGTTTTACTTCAAGGGCAAGCAGGCGTCGATTGCGGAAATCGCGCGAGCCCTGAGCGTGGCCAACGTGCTCGAGGGCAGTGTTCGCAAGGCCGGCAAAACCATGCGCGTGAGCGCGGAATTGATCCGCGCCGATAACGGCTATCACCTCTGGGCGCACACCTACGATCGAGACGTCAAGGATGTGTTCAAGGTCCAGGACGAAATTGCCGCCGCCGTGGTCGAGGCGCTGAAATCCAAACTGTTGCCCCCGCCGCCGTCACTGACGGCGCGCCGCAGCACCAACTCCGAGGCCTATGATCAGTACCTGCTGGGCCGGCAATTCCTGACGCGCAACAGCGGCGACGATTCGAAGCGCGCGGCGCAGGCGTTTCGCAAATCGATAACGCTTGATCCCAACTACGCCGCGGCCTGGGCGGGCCTGGCCGATGCCATGTTCTGGGTCGCCGATATCGAGCCCGCATTGAAGAACACCCTGGCCGACCGCAACGAAGCGCGTGCCGCGGCCGACAAAGCGGTCGCACTGCAACCGGATCTCGCCTACGGGTACCTGACGCGGGCGGTACTGCGCACCGTGAACGACCTGGACTTTGCAGGCGCCCGGGAGGACTTGCAGCGCGCGCTGGCGCTCGAGCCCGAGAACACCGTCGTGCTGGAGTTCTATGGAGCGGCCTCGCTGACACCCACGGGACAGCTCCCCGAGGCCGTCGCGGTGCTGCGCAAGGCGACCCAGGCCGATCCGCTCAACGCACGCGCTTGGGCATTTCTGGGACGGGCGCTCATGTTCCAGGGCGACTGCAGCGCCGCGCACGTTGCCTTGGAGCGCTCGCTGGAGATCAGTCCGCAGCAGAGCTATGCGAACAGCGGACAAGCCATTTGCTACCTGCTTGAAAAACGACCCGCCGAGGCGTTGAAAGTCTCGCAACTGTCCACGGGCGAGGCCTTCCGGCTGTGGGGAGCGGCGCTCGCACAGTACGACCTGGGGCACCAGCCGGAAGCCCAGCAGCAATTGGACAAGCTGATCGCAAAATACGGGACCACGGCGGCCTACCAGGTTGCCCAGATCTACGCCTGGCGGGACGACAAGCTGCGCGCCACCTTCTGGCTGGAGCGGGCGCACGTGCAAAAGGACGCCGGCTACCCGTTCGTCAAGGTCGATCCGATGTTGCGCAATCTCAAAGGCGACCCGCATTACAGCTCGATGCTGGCCGTCGCCAAACTGAATTAGAATAACCCGCCGATAATAAGTGCGGCGTCCAGAGCCGAAGGGTATTCCATGAGATCAGTCGTCACCGTGTTGGTGCTGTGTGCTCTGCTCGCGTCCGGGAGCTACGCCGCCGAGAGTTCGGGTCCGAGTCAGCTGGCGCCGATCGCCGCGATCGCACCCCCGAAAGACCATGCCTTTCCAGGCGAGATCCAGCTGAGCGTGGAGGCCACGGATCCGATCCGGCGCATCGTCCGGGTGCACGAGAGCATCAGTGGCATCGCCGGAGAGACGGTACTGCTGTATCCGAAGTGGTTACCCGGTACCCATTCGCCGGAGGGCACGATCGAGCGCGTGGCGGGGCTGAGGGTCACCGCGCAGGGCGCGAACGTGGCCTGGACGCGTGATCCTGTCGACGTCTATGCGTTCAGGGTGCACGCGGGTCCGGGCATCAAGACGATCGAGGTCGACTTTGACTACCTGTCACCGCCGAACACGACGGTCGGCGACATCGAGATCAGCCGCGATCTGCTGTTCATCGAGTGGAACAATGTGGTGCTGTACCCGGCCGGCTATTTCGTGCGCCAGATCCCGGTGGTGGCCACGCTCAAGCTCCCGGCGGGCTGGCAGTCTGCGACGGCCCTGGAGTCGGCCACGGCCGGCGGCGCGCAGGCCACCTACAAGCGGGTCAGTCTCGAGACGCTGATCGACAGCCCCGTGTATGCGGGTCGCTACGCCAAGCGCCTCGAGCTTGATCCGGGCAGTCCCGCGCCGGTGTATCTGAACCTGTTCGCCGACCACCCGGAATCCCTGGAGGTCAAGCCCGAGCAGCTCGAGGCGCACCGAGCCCTGGTGAGCCAGGCCTACAAACTCTTCGGTTCGCGTCACTACGCGCATTACGACTTCCTGTATTCGCTGAGCGACCAGGTGTTTCAGGAGGGACTGGAACACCAGCAATCGAGCGAGAACGGCACCGATCCGGAAACCTTCACCGACTGGGACAAGACGGCCTGGGAGCGCGATCTGCTGGCGCACGAGTACACGCATTCGTGGAACGGCAAGTTTCGCCGGCCGGCCGACCTGTGGGTCCCCAGCTACAACGTGGCGATGCAAAACAGCCTGCTGTGGGTGTACGAAGGACAGACGCAGTACTGGGGCGACGTGCTGGCGGGGCGTGCCGGGCTGCGCACCCGGCAACAGACGCTGGATCAAATCGCGCAGACCGCCGCCTACTATGAAATTCAGAGCGGCCGCCGCTGGCGCTCGCTCCAGGACACGACCAATGATGCGATCATCGATCCGGGCCGCCGGCCGCTCGGGTGGAGCAATTGGCAGCGCTTCGAGGACTACTACAGCGAGGCTGAGCTGATCTGGCTCGACGCCGACACGCTGATCCGCGAGCGCTCGCAGGGCAAGCGTTCGCTGGATGATTTCGCGCACGCGTTCTTCGGCGTCAACGATGGCAGCGTCACGACGCTGACCTATACCTTCGCCGATGTCGTCAAGGCGTTGAACGCGGTCGAGCCCTATGACTGGAGCGCATTCCTGCGCGAGCGGCTGGATGCGATCGGCAAGCCACCGCCCCTGGATGGGCTGCGGCGCGGCGGCTATAAATTGGTCTATACCGACACGCCCAGCGACTATCAGCGCGCCAAGGAAGGGCAGAGCAAGCACACCGATCTGCTGTACTCGATCGGCATCGAGCTCAATGACAAGGACCAGGCGGGCAGCGTGTCAGAGGTGGTCTGGGACGGCCCGGCGTTCAAGGCCAATATGACCGAGGGGATGCAGATCATCGCGATCAACGGCGTGGCCTACGATGCCGACGTGCTCAAGGACGCGGTCGCGGCCACCAAGAGCGCCGCTACGCCGATCGAGCTGATCGTCAAGCACGGCGAGCGTTTTCTGGTGATCCATATCGAGTACCGCGATGGGCTGCGCTATCCGCACCTGGAGCGCGACCCGTCGGTGCCCGCGCGGCTCGATGATATTTTGTCGGCCCGCTGACGCGAGCCGATCGCTGCGTGCAGCTCACGAGGCCGTGAACGGCGAAAGGCTTACTGTGGAGTTGGGGCGCGCTGAGCGGCGCCGCTTGAAACGCTAACGATCATTCTTTAGGCGCACGAAGTGACGCGCGGAAGGTTGCGGCAGGCACCAGGGGACGCACCCTGGTGCCCACCGCGCTGATCACATGCAGCTCGGCCACTTGCCGATCTCCTGTGCACACTGGTACCCGCCGCACTGATCAGATGCCGTCCGGCTACTGGCCGATATCCTTGCTGACGACGTTCTCTTGCTGGTTGAGCGCCTTCTGATCGGCCGCGGTGATGTGGCCCTTATCCAGATGAGCCATGTCGCGCTCTTCCTGCCGGATATCGCGGTCGTCCTTATGAAGCGCGGCGGCCTGCGCCGTGGTGAGGTCTCCCTCCTTCACTTCCTGGTGGATGCGCTGGTCCTGATTCTGCAGCCGATCGTTCACCTCGTCGCGCCGCGGATGCTGCTGCGCCCAAGTCGCGTTGCTGGCCTTAGCGGCGGTGCTATCGGCCTTGGGGATTCCCTTGCTCACGACGTTCTCTTGCTGGTTGAGCGCCTTCTGATCGGCCGCGGTGATGTGGCCATTATCCAGGTGAGCCATGTCGCGCTCTTCCTGGCGAATCTGGCGGTCGTCCTTGTGGAGCGCGGCGGCCTGCGTCTGGGTGAGATCACCGGCCTTCACTTCCTTGTGGATGCGCCGGTTCTGGTTCTCCAGCCGGTCGTTTACCTCGTCGCGCCGGGGATGCTTCTGTTCCCAGGTGGTGTCGGCCATGGCGACGCCCGCTACACCGGCGGTGAACAGCAGCGCAGCGACCGCATTCAGGGCGATTGTTGACGACTTAGACATAACGGCTCCTTAGGTTTCCATAACCAATGGCTGATTTCAGCCGAAGTGCGTGGACTTCTGGTGTTAACAACGTCGCATTCCGTTGGGGGCTGACGAGGATTACTCGGATGTAATCCGGGAGTCGGCGTGTGGCGACGGGCCCTGAGCGGCAGGGTACGGCTGGGAGACTGGGACGCTCCGTTGCGACGCGGTAATTCAGGTCGCAGGCGCGCCGTGCCGGCCTCATGACGGCTGCAGGTGCGCGGGTGCGGGTCGTGCTAGGGCGCGGCTGGGTGCGGCGCCGGCACGATGACTCTTATTTCTGTTTCTTCTTCTCGGCTTTCGCGGCGCGCTTTTGCATCAGCGTCAAGGCCGGCTTCTTCTTGGCCTCTTTCTTACGGTCCATTCCCTTAGTCATTTCATTGCTCCCCTGATTGTGCACTCATGCCCGTGGCCAACGCCACGCGCCTCTCCGCCACGGTAGTTACATTGCGGGGAGGGTTCAAGACGGCCTAGCCCTGGCCGGGGAGCAGGACCGCGGCACGTGTGATGCCGCCGACCTGGGCGCTGTTCCCTTCCCCGCCGATGAGCACGTAGAACCTGCGGGCGCGTGTTTCGTGTCGGATCCTTGATGATGGGCACCAGCAAGGTGACGCTGCTCTGACCGGCGGGAATGCGTTCGGCGCGTCGACCCCAGGCCACGAAGTCCTTATCGGCCACCGCGCTGGCATTCTCTGTCCACCACACGAAGCGGGCTTCGGCCACGCGTGCCGCCGCTCCGGCGCACGAGTATGTGGGCCGCCGAATCGCCCGGCTGCACCGCAATTTGGTCGGCCGTCAACTCGATTCGGGTGGGGCCGGCAGACGCTTCGGATCCGGATGTTGTTGCGGCCGTTGCCTTCGCCGCCGTTTTGTTCTTCCCCGTTTCGGCCGGGGCGCGGGCCGAGGGCGGTGCGGATGCGGACTTGGGCGGCGCGACGGCGGGTGGGGGCGGTGGTGCGGCCTTGGGCGCGCTGACAGGCGCCGCGGGTGGCGCGGACCGAAGTGTGAATGCCGAGGGCGCCGGGAGCGTCGCGGGTGCGGGCGTCGCCGCGGCCGGCTCAGACTGCGGCACGGGTGCGGAGGCCACAGCGGAGGGTTCGGGCGGCGGGGCGGGTGCGGGGGCCACCTGCGGTGGTGCGGACTGCGCGGCCGGTGCGCTCGCGCCGGCCAGCGCCTCGGGCGAGGACACGGGGGGCGCCGCGGCCTCAGCAGCGGGCGCGGTTTCAGGCGGAGGCGCTGCTTCCGCCGCGGGCGGGGCAGGCTCTGCCGGTGCGCTCTGGGGCGCGATGAGATGAATTTGGTTTACGACCGCCGCACGCAGGGCATTCCAGCTTCCGGCGATGTCGATCGTGCCCGGCGAGCGGTACATCGAGGCCGCAAAAATCGCCGCCGCCGCTAAGCATCCGAGGGCGAGGACCGTGGGCCACCACGAGCGCCGTGGCGGCGGCATGGCCATCAGGTCCTCCAGCATCGGCAGTCGTTTGCTGGCGCTCTTCAGTTGCATGCGCCCGATCCAGCGCGCAATGCTCATATTGCGGCCTTCGCGGCGCCAGGCCAGGCCCAAGCGCAGCGCGTGCCACTGCCGGCCGCTCAGCTGGATCGGTCGCTTTGCCGTCATCCCGCGGCCGCGCGCCGTGGAGGCATTCTGCCGATCAAAGGGATGGGAGCCTTGCAGCAGTTCGTAACTGATGCAGGCCAGCGAGTACAGGTCATCGCGCCGGTCGGGAGGAAGGTTCTCGAGCTGCTCGCCGCTTGCGTAGTAGGAGGAGCCGCGCTGGGCGCCGAAGCCGCGCACGCGCAATTCGCCGGCGGGTGAGATCAGGATGCATTGCGGTTGCAGGTTGCCGTGCACGACGCCGTGATCGTGGGCATAGCTGAGCGCCGCGCCGAGGTCGCGGATGATGGCGTACGCGGCCGAACGCGCCAGGGCATCGCCCTGGCGACGCGCCAGCAGCGCGGCCAGCGTTTCGCCGCGCATCAGGTTCATCGTCAGGTAGATGTAGACGCCGTCCTGATCCAGTTCCCGCACGCTGAGCACGTTCGGGTGCGTCAGGGGTTGTGCCAATTGAAATTCCGTGCGCCGTTCGGCGAGCACGGTCTCGAAGCTGGCCGGATCCGGCTGCATGCAATGCAGGCCGACCTGGCAAACCGCCGCCGGCTGACCGGCGTGCTGCTGGTCCAGGGCCTGGAAATTCCGCCCGCGATCGTCGCTGTCCAGTTCCGCCTCGAGCCGATAACGACCCCCAATGACGCCGCCGACATTGAGGGCCTGCCTGGGGGCGGGTAGCACGGCCGCCGCAGGCGCCACGGCCTGCGAGGCGGGGACGGGCTCGGGCAGGCCGGCCGGCGCGACCGCAGGCGGGGGCATCGAGACGAGGGGGGCACTCGCAGGCGGCGGCGTTGTGGCCGCTGCGGTCGCCGGCGTGCTCGCCGCAGGTATCGGAATCGGCGGCGCGCTTGCGGCACTCGCTAGCGGTGGCGTGGTGGCCGGCGCGTTCGCAGGCGTGCTCGCCGCGGGTATAGCGAACGGCGGTGCGCCTGCCGCATTCGCCCGCGCCGGGATTGGCGCCGGCGCGCTCGTCGATGCGCGCGGTTTGGTGGGCAGATTCGGCAGGTAGGGCTCGCGACGCACCAGTCCTAAGCGATCGGCCGAAGCCTTCAGCGCTCGGAACAGTTCGGTGGGCAGAACTTCCAGCCGATGGTACTGATCGAGCAGTGCCAGCAGCGTCCAGATTTCCTCAGGGTCCTGCCGGCAGGCATGCACCATGTCGGCTTCGAATTGCTCGGTGGTGATGGCGTGGCGCAGCAGCATGTCAAGCCGCATGGCCAGCGGGGAGGCGGGTTCGCCGTCAGCAAGCTCTTGGTTTTCTGTTGCCGGAATCATTGGTGTGGGCTCTGGCGTTACTGCGTGCGGTTTTCTCGCCGCGCGCACTCACCGGACCTCGCTTGTTCTACTCAAGCGGGAGGCACTTGGCAACTCTGCCAGGCCTACAATCCCGGCGGAGTAGGACCTGTCTGATTCTTAATTTTTGGGCGCCGGGGCGGGCGCCGGGGCGGGCGTCGGGGCGGGTGCGGGCCCCATGGCCGGGGCGGCGGCGCCGGGCGGAGCGGCGCCTGGGTCCTCCAGTGCGGCGTCATCCACGTAGTATTCCGTGTCGCCAAAACAGCTGCTGGGAACCCCCAGGTGCTGGGTGTAATGCAGCCGGGTGCGCTGACCGAGCATGCCGTTGAGCCGTTGCGCGACTTTCGCGTCGCGCACCGTAAAACTCCAGATCTGCGGTGACATGCCGGCCACGATGTAGAGCGCCAATTCGCCCTCGGTGGTCTTGCACACGAAGCCCTTGTGGGAAACCTTTTGCAGTATCCCCACGCGCTCGCCGTCCGAGTAGGACCAGCGCAACACGAAGGCGGTGTAGGCCGCAAACCCCAGCAGCAGGATCAGCAGCAGGTAGGGCCATTTACGGCGCCGACGGGGTTTGATGAGGGCGTCCATCAGTACGCGCTGTGCCCGGTGAGTTCCCGTCCTACAGCCAGCTGATGCACGGTTTCGGTACCCTCGTAAGTGATTACGCTTTCGAGATTCAGCATGTGGCGAATGGGCACGTACTCGGCGCTGATTCCTGAAGCCCCCAGCATATCGCGGCAATCGCGGGCCACCTCGATCGCCATGCGGCAATTGTGCCACTTCGCCAGCGACACCTGCACGGGCTGCAGCGTACCACGCTCCTTGAGCCGGCCCAGCTGCAATACCAGCATCTGGGCGCTGGTGATGCCGCGCGCCATTTCGGCGAGCCGCACCTGGATGGCCTGATTCTTCGCCAGCGGACGCCCGAACAGCTCGCGTGTCGCGGTGTATTCGAGGAGTTGCGCCAGACAGGCCTGGGCGGCGCCGATCACGCCCCAGGCGATGCCGTAGCGCGCTTGTGTCAGGCAGGCGAGCGGACCCTTGAGTCCGAACGCACCCGGGAGTTGCTGCGCCTCGGGGACGCGGACTTCGTCCATAAACAGCGCACCGGTAGCCGACGCGCGCAGCGAGAATTTGTGCTCGATCTCGCTGGCGCTGAATCCCGGCGTGCCCTTGTCGATGATGAAACCGCGGATGCCTTCCTCGGTGTCGGCCCAGCAAATGCACAGGTCGGCGATGGTGGCGTTGGTGATCCACATCTTCGATCCGCTGATGAGCCAGTCCCCGCCGCTGCGGCGGGCGCGGGTCTTCATGTTGGCCGGGTCCGAGCCGCCGTGCGCCTCGGTCAGGCCGAAGCAGCCGATCAACTCGCCGCGCGCCATGCGCGGCAGGTACTGCTGCTTTTGCGCTTCGCTCCCGTAGGCCCAGATGGGGTACATCGCCAGCGAGGATTGCACCGACACGAAGCTGCGCAGCGCCGAGTCGCCGCGCTCGAGTTCCTGGCAGATCAGCCCTCCGGCGGTGGAGCTCAGGCCGGCGCAGCCGTAGCCTTCCAGGGTCGCGCCCAGCAAGCCGAGGGCGGCCAGCTCCGGCACCAGCTCGCGCGGAAAGCGGTGATGCTCGAAACATTCCTGGATCAGCGGCAGCACGCGCGCGTCCACCAGCCGTGCCACGCTGTCCTGCACGAGTTGTTCGTCCTCGGTCAGCGCGCTGCGCAGGTCGAACAGATCAAGCGGATTCATGAAAGTCCTTAGAGAGCAGCGCCGGTCAGCCGACCGGGAACTCTACGCCCTGCGCCAGGGGCATGGCGGTGGAATAATTGACGGTCTGGGTCTGCCGGCGCATGTAGGTCTTCCAGGCATCGCTCCCGGATTCGCGCCCGCCGCCGGTTTCCTTCTCGCCGCCAAAGGCGCCGCCGATTTCCGCGCCGCTGGGTCCGGTGTTGACGTTGGCAATGCCGCAGTCGCTCCCGGTGGCCGACAGGAAGGTTTCGGCTTCCCGCATGCTGTTGGTGAAGATCGCCGAGGACAGGCCCTGGCGGACCTCGTTTTGCAGGGCGATGGCTTCCTCAAACGAATCGTAGGGCACGACGTACAGGATCGGCGCGAAGGTTTCCTCGCGCATCGTGGTGAACGGGCGTGCGGCCTCGACCAGCGCGGGGCGCACGTAGTATCCGCCCTCCCGTCCGGCCACCGTGACGCGCTCCCCGCCGCTCACGGCAGCGCCCGCCTGGCGCGCCGAGGCGAGCGCGGCTTGCATGCGCTCGAAGGCCGCGACGTCGATCAGCGGTCCGACCAGGGTGCCGGCCTCGAGCGGGGAGCCCACGGGCAGGCTGGCGTAGGCCTTGCGCAGCATCGGCGCGAGCTTGTCGGTCAGGCTGCGGTGCACGATCAGGCGTCGCAGCGACGTGCAACGCTGGCCGGCGGTGCCGGCGGCGGCAAACACGATGGCGCGCAGGCTCAGCGCCAGGTCGGCGGTGGGCGTCACGATGGCGGCGTTGTTGCCGCCCAGTTCGAGCAGCGCCCGCCCGAAGCGCGCGGCCACGCGCGGACCCAAGGCGCGTCCCATGCCGGTGCTGCCGGTGGCGCTCACCAGCGGGATGGCCGCGTGATCGGCGATCTGCTCGCCGGCCTCGCGCCGGCCCATCACCAGTTGCGTGATGTCGGCCGGTGCCCCCGGAAACTCGGCGATCACGTCGCTCAAGGCGCGGTGCAGCGCGAGTGCGCACAGCGGTGTCTTTTCCGACGGCTTCCAGATCACGGTGTTGCCGCACACCAGAGCCAGCGCCGCATTCCAAGCCCACACCGCCATCGGGAAAGTTGAACGCGGTAATCACGCCCACCGGGCCGAGCGGATGCCAGCGCTCGATCAGGTGGTGGCCGGGGCGCTCCGAGGCGATGGTCAATCCATACAGCTGCCGCGACAGGCCGACCGCGAAGTCGCAGATGTCGATGACTTCCTGCACCTCGCCGAGGCCCTCGGTGAGGATCTTTCCCGACTCGAGTGAAATCAGGCGCCCGAGCGCCAGCCTTGTCACGCCGCACGCGCTCCGCGAAACGCCGCACCAGCTCCCCGCGCGTCGGCGCCGGCACCGCGCGCCAGTCCTGGAAGGCGCGTACGGCGGCTTGGATCTTCGCTTCGATGGCCGCGGCGTCGTCGATGGCCACCGAGGTCAGGAACGAACCATCGATGGGCGTGTGGGCGGCCAAGGCGCCCGCGGACGGGGAAGCCAGCGGCACGCCGGCCTCCTGCAGGATGTCCCGGAAGTTCATGCGGCATGGGCCTCGAGCGTCGGGCGCTGGCGCGGCGCGTAGATCCGGCCAAAGCGATTGCTCAGGAAATCCTGCAGCGGCACGTCTTCCTGGCGCACGAAGCCCTGCTGCGGGAGCTTGCGCTCGGCCAGCAGATCCAGCACGCCGCATATCCCGGCCGAGGTGGTCAGCTGGATGGCACTGCGCTCCACGCCGTTGACCGTCTGGCCGTAGATCTTGTTGGCGTAGGTTTCCTGCACCAGTTGGCCCTTCTTCTTTCCGGTCACCGTGACGAACACGATGACCACGTCCTGCAGGGTCGTGGGCAGCGCGTGCTCCAGTATATCCTTCAGCACATCGCGCCGATCGCGCAGCCGCAGGTCCTGCAACAGCGCCTTCATGATGGCCACGTGTCCGGGGTAGCGGATGGTACGGTAATTGAGGTTGCGCACCCGGCCACGCAGCGTCTCGCACAGCGTGCCGACGCCGCCCGAGGTGTTGAAAGCCTCGTAAGTGACGCCGTCGAGGGAAAATTCCTCGCGCTCCTCGAGCGCGGGCGCCGCCACCAGCTCGCCGTTCGAGATCTCCTCGCACGGTTCGCAGTACTCGTTGATGACCCCGTCGGTGCTCCAGGTCAGGTTGTAGTTGAGCGCATTCGACGGGTACTGGGGAAGGGCGCCAACGCGCAGCCGCACGTCCTGCAGTTCGTCGAATTTCCGGGCCAGGGCGTAGCCCACGATGGTGATAAAGCCCGGGGCCAGGCCGCATTGCGGTATGAACGCACTCTGCGCGGTGGCCGCCAGGGCGCGCACCCGCCGGGTGTTGGCGACATCCTCGGTGAGATCGAGGTAGTGCACGCCGGCCATGGCGGCGGCCTCGGCGATCTTGCCCGTGACCTGGAAGGGCGCGGCGCTTAAGACCGCGAAGCGGCCGCGCAGTGCGCTGGCCACGGCATTCGGGTCGTTGACGTCGAGCGCCAGGCACTCCACGGGGGTGGCCGCGTTGAGGCGCTGCAGCTGTTCGGCCGATTTGTCGATCACGGCGATCTGGTAATCGCCGCACTGGCCGAGCATGTCGGCGATCATCTGGCCGATCTTGCCGGCGCCCACAATGGCAATGCGTTTCATAGGAACCTCATTTAAGTCAGCCGCCTATGATCCATGGTGGCTGAGCAAAAAGCAGCCCAAGAATCGCCATTGTGACGAGACTTTTTCGTCGATTAGATGTATATTCTCGTCACTATGACGATAGATGCGACCGATCGGGAGATCCTGGCCCTGCTGCGTGAGGACGGGCGGGCCTCCACCGCACGCCTTGGCCGGCGCCTCGGACTCTCGCGCACGACCGTCCACAGCCGGATAGAGCGGCTGCTGGCGCGCCGCGTCATCACCGGGTTCACCGTCCGCATGGGCGCCGATACCGAGCGCGAGCAGATCCAGGCGCACGTGCTGATCACGGTGATTCCCAAACTACAGGCGCGGGCCGAGGCGGCGCTGCGCAAGCTTCCCGAGGTGCGCAAGCTCTTCGCGGTGAGCGGTCAGCACGACTCGATTGCCATCGTGGTGACGGAAACGGTGGGAGAGATGGACCGGGTGCTCGATCTGATCGGTTCCCTGGACGGGATCGATCGCACGGTGTCCTTTATCGTGTTGTCGACGCGGATCGACCGCTAGCTCCGAGCTAGTTCGGCCTGACGCCGTCGTTCTTGAGCGCGGCCAACCCGGCCGTGTCGACGCCGGTAAGCGCGCTCTTGAGCACATCGATGCTCTCGGCATTCCCCTCCACCTTGACCATGAACCGGTCGGCGACCACCGCGCTGTATTCGCCCTCCTTGCTCGCGCTGTCCCACTGTTCGTGGATCAGGCTGTCGCCCTGGTGGTAGGTCTTGACGTAGCCGGTGTCGGTCTGGCGGTCCTCTTCGATGTTGGCATGGCTCGCCACCGCCAGCACCCCCTTTGCGCCGCCCATGTCGGTGACTTCGAGCTTGAGCGCGCGGCCGTTGGCTTCATCCCCGTAACGCGCGGTGGCGGTGGCCACCTGCATCCCCAGGGCGCCGCTCCGTTCCGCGCTGGATTCGGTGCGCTTGAGGCCGCCCAAGGTATCGGGGAGGAAGGCCTTGAGGCGTGCGGGCGCCAGGGCTTCGACCGGTTGGCCGCCCGAGACCGCGCGGCTCATCATCTGACCGACCGCATTCGCCGCGCCCTGAGTGTCGCCGGACTTCTGCGCGGATTCGAGTTGCTTGCCGGCGCTCGCCATGCCCTGCGCCCACTGGTTCAGCTTGCCGGCCGCGCTGTTGCTCTCGAAGCTCGCGTGGCTGGTGCGATTGAAGCTCATCCCCGACATGCCCAGCTGCGATCGCAGTCCCATCACGGCTCCCAGCACATAGAACAGCAGCACGCCGATGAGGATCGCGCAGATCAGGGTCACCGCGGTGTACGCACCGGCCTTCTCCGGCGGACACTTCATGGTCGGCGGCAGCCCCAGATACAGCAGGTAGATGCCGTAGATGAGGCCGACGAGCATGATCAGAAAGCCTAAGGCCGGCAGCAGTACCGCGATCCCGGCGATCCACGAAGCGGTGTACGAATAGGCCACGACCTTGAGCGCCTGGACGCTGTCCTTCTGTCCGCCAAAGGTGGGCGCCAGGGCATTGACGATGAGCGCCACCACGTAGCAGCTGATGAGCGAGCTTAAGTAGATCCTGATCGCCGCTTCCAGCGCGAAGGCGGTCCCGACGTGCATCGTGCCCAGGAACGGCACGCTGTAGCCAAACACGGCGAGCTTCAGGAACTGGCACAACGCCGGCAGCGCGGCGAGCAGCAGGATGTAGCCCGAGTAGATGCCGATGGCGGTGTCCGGTTCCGCGGCAACGACGGGCCACTCGGTCTTGGGCGAGAGCAGTATCGATTTGACCCTGGTGATCAGCCGACTGGAGTTCATGGCGTCCCCCTGGTGGATTGTTATTTTTGGACCGGATCTACAGTGTGACACAGGCACGCGGGCGCTGTCAGGTGCGGCTCAGGCGAGCGTGTGGAACACCCGCTGCACGTCGTCGTCCTGCTCGAGCAGGTCGATGAGTTCGAGCACCTCGGCCGCCTGCGCTTCGGGCAGTTCGACCGGCTGGACGCAGACGTACTCGTGTTCTGCCGACAGGGGATTGACCTGTCGGGCCTCGAGCGCTTCCTGCAGGCGGCCAAAATCGGCGAACTCACAGCGCAACACCAGCTGCGGCTCACCCTTCTCGCCGCTGCTCTCGCCCATCTCCTGCAGGCCGTGGTCGATCATGTCCAGTTCCAGGGAGTCCTGGTCGATGCCGGCCGGGTCCAGCCGGAACACCCCCATTTTGCGGAACTGGAAGCCGACGCTCCCGGTGGTGCCGAGGTTGCCGCCGTGCTTGCTGATGATGTTGCGCACGTGCGCGACGGTGCGCGTCGGGTTGTCGGTCGCGGTCTCGACCATCAGCGCGACGCCGTGCGGCGCGTACGCTTCATAGATCGCCTGGTGGTAATTGGTGGCATCGCGGCCGCTGGCGCGCTTGATGGCGGCCTCGACCTTGTCCTTGGGCATGTTGACCGCGCGGGCGTTCTGGATGACGCGGCGCAGGGCCGGATTCGAGCCCGGATCGGGGCCGCCGGACTTCACGGTCATCGCAATGTCCTTGGCGATGCGCGCGAACTGCTTGGCCATGCGGTTCCAGCGCGCGAACATCGCGTGCTTTCGAACCTCGAAAATCCGTCCCATGGTGAGACCGGTCCAATGTGCGGCGGTTGCGCCGGCCGCTAGGGCGCCACGCGCACCGGCACCGGGGCGCTGCACAGGTCGATATACCCGGCCGGCCGCACGTACCAGGCATCGGTGCGGTTGCGACGCGCCTCGACCACGGCCGCGAAGGTCGGCGAGTCGGTGCGCAACACTTCGAGCCGGCTGCGCTGCGCGGCGGGCAGGTCGGCGGCGAGGGTGACGCGGCTGATCGGAACATTTTCGGTCGGCTTGGCGTAGTAGCCCAGCGCCTCGGTACCGCGCGGCAGGGTGGCGAGCCATTCGATGCCCTGACGTATACGACCGACCACGGTCACGTTGCGATCGAGCTGGCGCGGTGCGTGACCGATGACCGCGTACAGTTCGGCGCCGTTGCCGGTGGCCGGGTCGTTGTCACGGCCGACGCCGACCGCGCCGTAGCAGTGCGCCAACCAGGCCCGGCCGGCCGCCGGATCGCGCGCGGCCGGGAAACTGTCAATGAATCCCACTTGCGGCGCGTAGCCGTCGCGATCCGGGAGCTCGGTGAACGTCCCGGCACTCATGGGCGCGGTGAATTCCGGCGCCAGCCGCTGCAGGGCGTCGGGCAGCTTGCGGGTGGTGTCCGGGTTGCTCCACTGCGCCACAAAGTTGTCCTGCACCCGAACCACGGCGGCGTTGTCGAAATAGTGCATGCGCACCAGCGCTTCAATCGCGGCCACGGTGTGCGGGGCCAGCGCCGGTTCCAGTTCGATGACGACGCGGCCCGCCGGCAGCTCCATGTACAAGGTGTGCTCATCGACCAGCGGCCGCCAGGCCGAGGCGGGCGAGGCGGCGAGGATCTCGGCCATGCCCGGGGTGGCTTTGGTCGCGGGCGCAGGCGTTCGCGGGCGCGGGCGGTGTCGCGGCGGCGGCCAGCGTGGCGGCGGCCCACAGCAGGCCACTAGCTGCTTTCCAGCAAAACGAACGGTCGGATCTCATGCGGATCTCCTAAACAGCCAGCCTTAAGCGCGTCGGGATGCTAGCAGCCGCGGCGTATTTGCGCCTATCTTTGCGCTTCGGAGGCCAACGATGAACGAGGGCAAGCGCGCACCGGTCCGCTGGTACGCATCGTTGTACGTGCAGGTACTGATCGGTGCCGGCTTAGGCGTGCTGCTGGGCTATCTGGCCCCGCACCTGGCCGTCAGCCTCAAGCCGCTGGGCGATGGCTTTATCAAGCTCGTCAAGATGATCATCGCGCCGGTGATCTTCTGCACCGTGACCAGCGGCATCGGCGGGGTGAGCAGCCTGGAACGAGTCGGGCGCGTGGGATTGAAGGCGCTCGGCTACTTCATCGCGGTCTCAAGCCTGGCCTTGGTGCTGGGCCTGGCCGTGGCCAACCTGGTGCAGCCCGGTGCGGGCTTTAACGCCGACCCCGCGCTGCTTGATGCCAGCGCGGTCGCGAACTTCCAGGCCCAGGCGCACAGCCGCGGCGTGGTTGAGTTTCTGCTGCACGTGATTCCGGATACGGTCGCGGGTGCATTTACCAGCGGCGATATCCTGCAGGTGCTGCTGGTCTCCATCTTGTTTGGCTTAGGGCTAGCGCTCGCCGGCTCGCGCGGCGCATCGGTCCACCGCGGCATCGAATCGCTCTCGGTGGTGGTATTCCGGGTCGTGTATCTGATCATGCGCGCGGCACCGCTCGGCGCCCTGGGCTCGATGGCCTACACCATCGGCCAGTTCGGCATCGGCGCGCTCACCCACCTGGGCGGACTGATGGTGTGCTTCTATCTGACCAGTGCGGTGTTTGTGTTCGGCGTGCTCGGCACCATCGCCCGCCTGAGCGGCTTCTCGCTGCTGCGGCTGCTGCGCTACATACGCCAGGAACTGCTGCTGGTGCTCGCGACCAGTTCCTCCGAGGCGGCGCTGCCGTTGCTGATCGACAAGCTGGAGTATGCTGGCTGTTCGCGCTCGGTGGTCGGGCTGGTGGTGCCCGCCGGCTATTCGTTCAACCTCGACGGCACGAATATCTACATGACCATGGCGGCTTTGTTCATTGCGCAGGCGACCAACGTGCACCTGGCGCTCGGCGATCAGCTGCTGCTCCTGCTGGTGGCCATTATCAGTTCGAAGGGCGCCGCGGGCGTGACGGGCTCGGGTTTCATTACCCTCGCCGCGACGCTGGCGGTCGTGCCCTCGGTGCCGATGGCCGGCCTGGTGCTGATCCAGGGCGTGGACCGGTTTATGAGCGAATGCCGTTCACTCACCAATTTCGCCGGCAATGCGGTGGCCGCCATCGTGGTGGCGAAGTGGGAAGGGCAGCTCGACGCGGCACAGCTGCAGCGGGCGCTGGAGGATCGCGCGCGTGTTTGAAGCCAACCTCGGGAGCGTGTTTCGTCTCTACCGGGCGTCGCTGGCGCGCTGCTGGTTGCCGAGCCTGATCCTGGCGCTCGCCTGGGGCTGGGTGGCGACGCTCCTGGATCGCCGGCTCGGATCGAGCGATGATCTGCTGCTGTGGGTCGCACAGGTCCAGGCGTTGACATGGTCGGGCTATTTCTGGCGCCTGCTGTTCGCCGCAGGCGCGCTCTCCGCGCTGCTGTACAGCGCGATGGTGGCCGACATCTACGCCGCCGCGACCGGCGGCGCGACTCCGGCCGCTGCCGGACTGGTTGCGGCGCTGCGCGCGTTTCCCGGCGTCGTGGTGGCGAGCCTGATCTTCCTGGTCGGCACCAGCCTCGCGACGGCACTGTTCATCGTCCCGGGGGCGTATCTGTGGGGCATGTGGCAGCTGTGGCTGGTGGTGCTGGTGGTGGAACGGAGCGGGCCGATCGAGGCACTGCGCCGCAGCTGGCAGCTGATGCACGGGGCCTGGTGGCGGATCAGCGTGTTGATCACCATGGTCACGGTCATTTCGGTGCTGCCGGCCATGATTTTCGACGCCATCGCGAGCACGATGCTGATGTTGCTGGGCCGCGATGCGGCGCACGCGCCACCGGTGGTTACCGCGGTGGCGCTGGCCCTGGACGTGTTTCTCGTGCCGCTGATTCCAGCTGCGCTGGTAGCGGCCTACCTGGATCGGCAGCGCGCCCCGGCGGTGCTTGGATAGCGTGGCCATGCTGACTCGACTGTTGTTGCTAATCTCGCCCGTGCTGGTGTGCGGCTGCGCGACCGGTCCGGCCCCAGTGCCCGTTGGCATGCCCGCCATGGATGTCCAGCCGCTGCAGGTCACCACCACCTACATCGCGGCGCGCGTGCCGCACTACGCGCGCGGCGAGTACGCCCTCGTGGAGGTCTGTATCGCTCCCGATGGCGCCATTGACAGCAGCCGCGTGACGCAATCCTCCGCTGACAAATCCTTCGATGCACAAGCCATGGTGTGGGCGCGCCAGGCGCGCTACCGGCCACAACTCGAGAACGGCCGGCCGGTGTACGCCTGCCAGGAAGTGCGCGTCGAGATCAATCGCAATCCCGGTTCGCGCCTGGCCGGCAGCGCCGACAGCGCCCTGGGATGATTAGCGGCGGCGCGCCGCGCTACTTGGGCTGCATGCGGATCGCACCGTCGAGCCGAATGGTCTCGCCATTGAGCATCGCGATCTCGAACAGCGACTGCACCAGCTGCGCGTATTCTTCGGGGCGTCCGAGCCGGGCGGGGAAGGGGACCTGTCGTCCGAGTGATTCCTGAACCTCCGGGGGCAGGGCGGCGAGCATCGGGGTGTGAAAAATACCCGGCGCAATCGACATCACGCGAATTCCAAAGGCCGCAAATTCGCGCGCCAGCGGCAGCGTCATTCCCACTACGCCTGCCTTGGTGGCCGAGTAGGCCGCCTGGCCGATCTGCCCCTCGTAGGCGGCCACCGAGGAGGTGTGCACGATCAGGCCGCGCTCGCCATCCGCGTTCGGGGTGTTCTTCTGCATCAGGGCCGCGGCCGCCTTGTCGCACAGGAAGGTACCGATCAGATTGATCTGGATGACCTTGGCGAACAGCGCGCCGGGCATCGGGCCGTTCTTCCCCAGGGCGCGGGCCGAACCACCGATGCCGGCGCAGTTGACCAGCAGATTGAGGCCACCCATGGCCGATGCCGCCGCCGTCATGGCGGCCTCGACGGCCGCCTCGTCCGTGACGTCGCACCGGAAATAGTGCGCGCTCGCGCCCAGTTCCTTGGCAGCCTGCTGGCCGAGGCCGTCCTGCACGTCAAGCAGCGCCGCCCTTCCGCCCTGCGCGATCACGAGGCGGGCGACCGCGTGGCCTAGGCCCGAGGCCCCCCCGGTGATGACGGCGCGTGCGTCAGCGATCTTCATGCTCACTCTCCGTGAAGGATCTTGCGTCCACTAGACCATCTCGATGGCCACGGCCGTGGCCTCGCCGCCGCCGATGCACAGCGCGGCGATCCCGCGCCGAGCGCCGCGCTTGGCCAGGGCGTGGATCAGCGTGGTGATGATGCGTGCACCGGTGGCGCCGATCGGATGGCCCAAGGCGCAGGCGCCGCCGTTGACGTTCAGGCGCTGATGATCGATCTTCAAATCGTGCATGGCCGCCATGGCGACCACCGCAAAGGCTTCGTTGACCTCGAACAGGTCCACCTCAGCGACGCTCCATCCGCTCAGCTTCAGCACTTTTTCGATCGCCGCCACCGGCGCGATCGTGAACCATTCCGGAGCCCGTGCGCTGCTGGCCCACGCCACCAGCCGTGCCACCGGCTTGAGACCGGCCTGCTTCGCGGCGGCGGCGCCCGCGAGAACCAGAGCGGCGGCGCCGTCGGAGATCGAGGAGGAGGAGGCCGCGGTGACCGTGCCGCCGGGGCCGAACGCCGGCTTGAGTTGCGCGATCTTCGACAGGTCGCAATTGCCGGGCGTTTCATCGCGCGCCACGACCGTCACGCCCTTGCGAGACTTGACCGAGACCGGCGCGATCTCGGCGTCGAACTCGCCCGCCTGCAGTGCCCGCATGGCGCGGCGCACGGACTCGGCGGCAAAGGCATCCTGCGCCTCGCGCGTCAGGGCGTACTTTTCGGCCGTGGCGTCGGCGAAGCAGCCCATCAGCTTTCCGTCCCAGGGACTCTGCAGACCGTCGTAGAACATGTGATCGAGCAGTTCGCCGTGACCCATGCGATAGCCGGAGCGGGCCTTGGGCAACAGATACGGCGCGTTGCTCATCGATTCGAGACCGCCGGCAACGACGAATCGGGCACCGCCCGAGGCGATTTGATCGGCGCCCATCATGACGGCCTTCATCGCCGAGCCGCACATCTTGTTGATCGTCGTCGCGGGCACTTGGTTGGGCACGCCCGCGCCGAGCGCCGCCTGGCGTGCCGGAGCCTGGCCGAGGCCGGCGGGCAACACGCAGCCCATGAGCGTCTCATCCAGATCGCTGGCCTGGATGCCGGCCGCCTCGATGGCCGCGCGGATGGCCACCGAGCCCAGTTGCGGGGCGCTCATCGGCGCGAGTGCCCCCAGGAAGGCGCCGACCGGAGTGCGTTTGGCGCTTAAGATCATTACCTCATCGGACATGGATCAATTCCTCAAGTTAAGGGTTGGCCGTGGGGCTCGAGTCCGCCCGCGGCCGCAGGCCACGCTCGAACAATTCCACGAAGGCATTGGCAATCTGGGCGGCCGACTGGGGCTCGTTGTCGCGATACCAGTGCGCGATCCAGTTGAGCGCACCGGCGAGTGCGAAGGCGGTCATCTTCGGATCGCATTCGCCGATCGAGCCGTCACTGATGCCCTCGCGCACCAGGCGGCGTATGCCCTGGTCGATTTCCGACTTGAGTGATTTCACGTGGGCGCGCATCTGGGCGCTCAAATCCTGATCCTCGGCGCGTACCATGCACCAGCCGAACTCGGAGGCGATGGCCTGGGCATAGCGCAGCAGCACGCTGCGCAGCCGCTCGCGCGCCGGCTGGTCGCTGGCGCGCGCGTCGTCACAGGCGGCGCGTATCGGCGCGAGCCCGGCGCAGAAACAGGCGAACAGGAGCTGTTCCTTGTTCTCGACGTAGTAGTAAATCGTCGGCTTGGTCACCTCGAGGGCCGCGGCAATGTCATCGAGCGAGGTGTTGTGATAGCCACGCTCGTTGAAGGCGCGGGCGGCCGCGTGAATGACCGCTTCGCGCTTGATGCCCCGATCACTGCGGGCCTTGCGGCGGGTCCGCCACGGCGAAGCCGCCTTCGGGAAGTTGGGATTGTCCGCCATGGCCGGAAGGATCATACCCTTCAGTAACATTTGATGAAAGCGCGCATCGCTCCTCGATTGGGCATTCCTGGCGACGGTGTGAGCCGGCAGCACGGACACTCGCGCCGACGATGCGGATCCCCAAACCGAGCCGGGTGTCCTCGATGGCTTGCGAAGTCGCTGAGGTTTGCATCAGCGGCCCCGCGCCGAAGCAACCGGCCGACCGGCAGGAGCTAAGCGACAAACCGTAACATTTGAAATGTATACTCCGCAGCGCGGAATGATTTGCTTCCGTGCGTGAGTGCGTCCATTGTCCGCGGCGCGCACGCATGCGATGTGGAGTGCCGGGCTCCGAGTCGTGTCGCCGTCAATGCAAGTTCGTGAGCCGAGGCCGGCCAAACTAACTCAAAATTAAAATTAAAAATTGACCCCCCGTGCATGGGGTCGTAGCCTTACGTGATATATCACCGGGAACAACGTGTTCCTCAACCAACCCGCAAGCCGCCGCCCTGGCGAGCCCGCGTTTTCAGCAAGGCACAAATATGATCAAAGGTACGAGCCTGGACGCAATTCCTCTTCGTCGTCGGAGCTCCGCACTTCTGACGGGCACTTTGCTGGCGCTGGGCGCCGCGGGGTTGGCCCGGGCGGCGGATGTGCCATTCGAGATCTACGGCACGATGCAAGGCGACTACATCCAGGATTCCAAGCGCGTTGATCCCAACTGGGAGTCCGCCTTTCGCCCGTCGAAAATCGAAACGGTTTCCGGCCAGTACGGCAGCGACGGCCAGGGGCTGCTCAGCGTGAAACAGTCCGGCGTGGGCATTAAGGGCAGCACGACGCTGGACAACGGGGAGACGATTGCTTTCAAGTTCAATTTCGACATGTACGGGGTGGGCGAGAACGCCGGCCAGACCACCTTCCGCCTGCAAAATGCCTACGGCGAGTGGCGCGGGCTGCTGGCGGGCCAGACCGATACGGTGTTCATGGACCTCAGCATCTTCCCGGACACCATCGACTACTGGGGACCCTCGGGCATGGTGTTCGTGCGCACGGCCCAGATCCGCTGGACGCCGATCAGCGGCCCGACCACCTTGGCCATCGCCATCGAATCGCCGAACAACGACATCGACCCGGGCAAGCTGCGCGAACTCGATCCGGGCATCGCGAATAACATCCAGGACGACTCAACGATCCCGGATCTCACGGCGCATTTCCGCATGGACGGCGATTGGGGCCACTGGCAGCTGGCCTCGATCCTGCGGCGGCTCGGCTATGACACGGCGGGGACGCCCGACAACTCGCCCCATGGCCACCAGACCGGCTGGGGATTGAACCTCACCAGCAATATCAAGTCGGTCGGTGACGATATGATCCACCTGGGGGTGGTCTACGGGCATGGCATCGCGAGCTACATGAACGATGGCGGCGTCGACCTGGCCCCGGAGTGCGCGTTGGACGCCGCGGGAGGCTGCATCCTCGGCACGATCAACGCGAAGGCGGTGCCGCTGCTCGGTGTCACCGCCTATTACGATCACTACTGGCAGGAACATTTCAGCACCGCCTTTGGCTACAGCGAGACCCACGTGGACAACCAGAGCGGGCAGGCGGGCGATGCCTTCCAGGCCGGCCAATACGCCTCGGTGAACCTGCTGTGGCGCCCGGTGAAGAACGTCATGGCGGGTGCGGAGTTCCTTTGGGGTCAGCGCAAGAACCATGACGGTACATCGGGCGATGACTCGCGCCTGCAATTTACGGTCCAGTACAAGTTCTCCAGCCTCTCCATGAAGTAATTGCGCGATGTCAGAGGCGGCCTGCAGCGCGCGAGGCTGCGGCGCTGCGCGCTGAAACCTAACGCGATCCGGAGGTCTACCATGTCCGCGAGCGACTCCACCCAAGCGACCGGCAAGAAGGCCGCAGCGCAGTTTTCCGACCGCCTTTACGATCCTGTTTGGGCTGATCATTTTTGTGGCGGCACTGTCCTGGGTGGTCCCGGCCGGGGAATACACCCGCGTCATGAATGAGCAGCTGGGCAAGGAAGTGCCCGTGCCCGGCACCTACCACCATGTCGACGCCAATCCGCAGCGCCTGCGCCATGTGCTGCTGGCGCCGATCGCCGGAATGTACGATCCGACCACCGAAAAGGCCCGCGCCATCGACGTCGCGCTGTTCGTGCTGATCATCGGCGGGTTTCTGGGTGTGGTGACCAAGACCGGAGCGATCGATGCGGGGATCGGGCGCGTGACCACGGCACTGAAGGGGCACGAAATCTGGATGATCCCGATCCTCATGGCGCTGTTTGCCGCGGGCGGGACCACCTACGGCATGGCGGAGGAATCGCTCGCGTTCTATACGCTCATCATCCCGGTGATCATTGCGGCCGGGTACGACGCCGTGACCGCGGTCGCCATCATCATGCTGGGCGCCGGCATCGGCACGCTGGGTTCGACGATCAATCCCTTTGCGACGGTGATCGCCGCCAACGCCGCGCACATACCCTTTACCCAGGGCATGGGCCTGCGCCTGGCGATTCTGGGACTCGGGTGGCTGGCGTGCGTGATCTACGTGATGCGCTACGCGCACCGTGTCAAGGCGGATCCCTCCAAGTCGCTGGTGGCCGACATGAAGCGCGACAACGAGGAGTATTTTCTCAAGGGCAGCCAGAACGTCGCGACGGTGGAGTTGACCGGTACGCGGGTGGCGATCCTGATCATCTTCGCGCTGACCTTCGGCGTCATGATCTGGGGCGTGTCATCCGCCGGTTGGTGGATGGCCCAGATGTCGGCGCTGTTCCTCGGCTCGGCCATCCTGGTGGGCCTGGTGGCGCGCATGGGTGAGAAACAGCTGACCGGCACCTTTGTCGACGGCGCCCGCGATCTGCTGGGCGTCGCGCTCATCATCGGCGTGGCGCGCGGGGTCGTGGTGGTGATGGACGAGGGCAAGATCACCGATACCCTGCTTGAATGGTCGGCGCGCTCGGTGGGACACCTCTCGTCCCTCGCCTTCGTCAATGTCACCTACTGGATCGAAGTGCTGCTCTCGTTCTTCGTGCCCTCGTCCTCCGGTCTGGCGGTGCTGTCGATGCCCATCATGGCGCCGCTGGCGGATGTGGCCGGCGCGGGCCGGCACCTGGTGGTGACCGCGTTTCAATCGGCCAACGGCCTGGTCAACCTCATCAACCCGACCTTTGCCGTGGTGATGGGCGGCCTCGCGATCGGCCGCGTCGGCTACGACCGCTGGCTCAAGTTCATGGCGCCGCTCCTTCTCATCCTGACCGTCATCATCTCGGTCATCCTGAGCCTCGGCGCTGCGTGAGGGACGGCGGCCCGTCAAGTCTCTGCAATCGGATCGTAATATTTTACTCGGCGCGTAACATTCCGGAGAGCGAGCATGCGTGAATTCGGCGTCCACTCAGAAGTCGGCAAGCTCCGCACCGTCATGGTCTGCCGCCCGGGCCTTGCCCACCAGCGGCTGACCCCGGGCAACTGCAAGGATCTGCTTTTTGACGATGTCATCTGGGTGCACGAGGCCCAGAAGGACCATTACGACTTCGTCCTAAAGATGCAGGAACGCGGCGTGGAGGTGCTGGACCTGCACGAGCTGCTGGCCGAAGCCATGGCCGTCGCCGAGGCGCGCAAGTTCGTCCTTGACCGCCGCATCACGAAGAACTCGGTGGGCGTCGGCACGGCCAGTGTGATCCGCCCGTGGCTCGATGCCATGCCGGCCAAGGAGCTCGCCGAGTTCCTGATCGGCGGCATTGCCATCGCTGACATCCCGGACAGCGCGCTGCGCAAGATGCTGGTGGAAGTGTTCGGCGAACTGGACTTCCTGATCCCACCCATTCCCAACACCCTGTTCCAGCGCGATCCGTCCTGCTGGATCTACAACGGCGTCACCTGCAACCCGATGTTCTGGCCGGCGCGCCAGCCCGAGACGCTGCTGCAGCGGGCGGTCTACAAGTTTCACCCGACCTTTGCCGGCGGCAAGTTCAAGATCTGGTGGGGCGATTCCGATGAGATCTTTACGGGCGCCTCGATGGAGGGCGGTGATGTCATGCCGGTCGGCAAGGGCGTGGTGCTGATTGGCATGGGCGAGCGCACCACGCGCCAGGCGGTGCTGCAGGTCGCCCAGCAGCTGTTCGCCGCCAAGGCGGCCAGCCGCGTGATCGCCTGCGTCATGCCCAAGAGCCGCGCCGCCATGCATCTGGACACCGTGTTCAGCTTCTGCAACCGCGATGTCATCACCGTGTTCCGCGAAGTCGTGGACCAGATCCGCTGCTACAGCGCCTACCCGACCGACAAGGCGGATGGGCTCGACCTTCGCAAGGAAGACAAGCACATCCTGGATGTGGTCGCCGGGGCGCTCGGCATCGCCAAGCTCCGCGTGGTGGCAACGGGCGGCAATGCCTACGAGGCGGAGCGCGAGCAATGGGACGATGGCAACAACGTGGTGGCCATGGAGCCCGGCGTCGTCGTCGCCTACGATCGCAACACCCACACCAACACCTTGTTGCGCAAGGCGGGGATTGAGGTCATCACCGTGCGCGGCTCAGAACTCGGGCGCGGTCGCGGCGGCGGGCACTGCATGACTTGTCCGATCTGGCGCGATGCCGCCTACTAGCGCGGCCCCATTACAAACGACGGGAGCATAGACCCATGAGTTTCAATCTCCGCAACCGATCCCTGCTGACGATCCAGGAGTACACGCAGCGCGAATTCCGCTATCTGCTGGACCTGGCCCGCGACCTGAAACGCGCCAAGTACGCGCGCACCGAGCAAAAGCACCTGACGGGCAAGGAAATCTGCCTGATCTTCGAGAAGACCTCGACGCGCACTCGCTGTGCCTTCGAAGTGGCTTGCTATGACCAGGGCGCCAATGTCACCTACCTCGACCCGGCCGGATCGCAGATCGGCCACAAGGAATCGTTCAAGGATACGGCGCGTGTCCTCGGGCGCATGTTCGATGCGATCGAGTACCGGGGCGCCTCCCAGAAAGGGGTGGAGCAGCTGGCCAAATTCGCCGGGGTTCCGGTCTACAACGGCCTCACCGATGAATACCACCCGACCCAGATGCTCGCCGATGTCATGACCATGCGCGAGCACAGCGACAAGCCGATCTCGGAGATCAAGTACGCCTACCTGGGCGACACGCGCTCGAACATGGGCCATTCGCTCATGATCGCCGGTTGCCTGATGGGCATGGACGTGCGGATCTGCGGTCCGAAGTCGCTGTGGCCGGCCGAGGAGTATCAGAAGATTGCTCGCGACCTGGAGACCAAGTACGGCGCCAAGCTGACGATCACCAAGGATCAGAAAGCGGCGGTCAAGGGTGTGGATTTCATCCATACCGACGTGTGGGTGTCCATGGGCGAGCCGAAGGAAGTCTGGAAGGAGCGCATCGGTCTGCTCATGCCCTACCAGGTCAACAAGGCGCTGCTCAAGGCCAGCGGCAATTCCCAGGTGCGTTTCATGCATTGCCTGCCCGCCTTCCACGACACCGAAACGACGATGGGCAAGCAGATTGCAGCGACCTACGGAATCAAGGACGGCCTCGAAGTGACCAACGAGGTGTTCGAGTCCGAGGTCAACGTGGCTTTCGATCAGGCCGAGAACCGCCTGCACACCATCAAGGCGCTGCTCGTCGCCACGCTGGGCGATTGACGATGCGTATCGTCGTCGCCCTGGGCGGAAACGCGCTGCTCAAGCGGGGTGAGCCGATGACGGCCGAGGTGCAGCGTGGGAATGTCAAGGTGGCCGCCGCGGCGCTGGCACCCGTGGCCCTGGAACACCAGCTGGTGATCAGCCACGGCAATGGCCCGCAGGTCGGATTGTTGGCGCTGCAGGGCGCCGCGTACAAGCCGGACGAGGCCTATCCTCTGGATGTGCTGGGCGCGCAGACCGAGGGTTCGATCGGCTACATGATCGAACAGGAGCTCGGCAACCTGCTGCCGATCGAAGTGCCGTTTGCGACTCTGCTGACGATGGTCGAGGTGGACCCGGACGATCCGGGGTTCAAGAATCCGACCAAATTCGTCGGGCCGGTGTACGACAAGGCCGACGCCGATCGAATTGCCGCCGAGAAGGGCTGGGTGGTCAAACCCGATGGCGCCAAGTGGCGGCGCGTCGTGCCCTCACCACTCCCCAAGCGCATCTTTGAGATCCGTCCGGTCAAGTGGCTGCTCGAGCACCGGACGATCGTGATCTGCGGCGGGGGCGGGGGCATACCCACGATGTACGAGAAGGGCGCCCAGCGCCGGCTCGTGGGGGTCGAGGCCGTGATCGACAAGGACCTGTGTTCCGAGCTCTTGGCCCGTGAGCTCGAAGCGGACCTGTACGTGATGCTGACCGACGCCGACGCGGTCTACGTGGACTGGGGCAAACCCACACAGAAGCCGATCCGGCGCACTTCGCCGGCGGCGCTCAAGGGCATTTCCTTTGCCGCCGGCTCGATGGGTCCAAAGGTTGCAGCGGCCTGCCAGTTCGTCGCCATGACCGGCAAGCGAGCGGCCATCGGCGCCCTGGCGGACCTGGGCCGGATCATTGCCGGAGAGGCGGGCACGACGGTCCAGCCTGCCGGGGCGACCGAGTACGGCGCCTGAGCGCGCACGCACTTCGTACCCGCGAGCCCTTAGCCCATCGCCGGTTGCCCATCCGCGCTCCGGTCCCAGTATGATGCGGATCCGCTTGGACGCTGTGTCCTGAATAACTCGAAGGCGTGACGCTTCGGCCCAGCTCAGGGGCCCCACATGGCCGAACCACAGAAGAAAATGAACGTCGTGGACCTGACGCTGATCGTCATGGTCAACATGATGGGTTCGGGCATCATCATGCTGCCGGCCAACATGGCGCAGATCGGGGCGATCTCACTGCTGTCGTGGCTGGTGACGACGGCGGGCTCGCTGGCCCTTGCCTACGGCTTTGCGCAAGCGGGGATCTTCAACCAACGCCCGGGCGGCCTCGCCGCCTACGCCGAGGACGCCTACGGCAAGCCGGGTTTTTTCCAGGTCTTCTTCATGTATTTCCTGGCGACGGCGATTGCCAACGTGGCCATTGCGATTTCAGCCTTAGGCTACATTGCGGCGTTCGTCCCGGTGCTCACGGCAACGCCGATGACCACCTGCCTGGGCGTGATTGGCCTGTTGTGGATCACCACCATCGCCAATTTCGGTGGCCCCAAGCTGACCGGGCGGATTGGCGCGGCGACCGTCTGGGGGGTGCTGCTGCCGATCGGGTTCTTGTCCGTTGCCGGCTGGTTCTGGTTCCGGGGCGCCACCTTCACGGCCGCGTGGAACCCGCACGGCCTGAGCCTGATGAAAGGGATGGGTTCCAGCATCTCGCTGACGCTGTGGGCGTTCCTGGGCATGGAATCGGCGGCGCAGAACTCCTCGGCGGTCGAGAATCCCAAGCGGGACGTGCCGCTCGCCTGCATGTTCGGCACGCTGGGGGCCGGGGTGGTCTACATCCTGTCCACGACCGTGATCCAGGGCATCGTGCCCGGCGCGGAACTCGCGATGTCCACGGGCCCGTTCGGACTCGCCTTTAGCTATATGTTCAACCCGACGGTCGGCACGATTGTCATGGCGCTCGCCTCGATCGCCTGCGTCGGCTCGCTGCTCGGCTGGCAGTTCGTGCTGGTGCAGACGGCCAAGGATGCGGCCGACAACCGCATGTTTCCGCGCATCTTCGCCCGGACCAACCGCATGGGCGCGCCGATCGCCGGAATGCTCATCATGGGGATCGTGCAGTCGGCGCTGGCGCTCTCGACGATATCGCCCAGCTTGAGCAAGCAGTTCGGCGTGCTGGTCGACCTGTCGGTGGTGACCTGCGTCGTGCCGTATATCATTTCGCTGTCCGCGCTGCCGGTGATGTTGACTCGCGCCGCGGTGGGCCTGAGCGCTTATCGTCGAACGGTTTTCGTGGCGGTGGTGGCCATGCTCTATTCGGTCTACAGCCTCTACGCCGCCGGTAAGGACGCCGTGCTTGGCGGCATGGTGGTGCTGGCGCTGGGCGTCATCCTGTACGGCCTGCTTGCGCCGCGCTTTGACAGCGCACCCATACCTGCAGCCGGCGCCGGGCGGCGCCTCCTGACACGCCATGCGCGGAACGAACTGCACAAAGGGAAAGGCCGGGACGCACATCGCCGTGCCCCGGCCAAGCCGCCGTCGCCCGGTCCTGGCGCTGGCGTCGCTCCTGATGGCGTGTGTCGTGGCGGTGCCGGCAGCCGCGCGCGACACGCTCGATGAGGCACGAGAGTCGGGCCAGCTCAGGATCGGCTATCTCGCCGACGCACGGCCATTTGCCTACACGGCCGAGTCCGGAAAACCCGCGGGCTACGCCGTTGCGCTCTGCAGCAGGGTGGGCGATGAGCTGCGGAACGAGCTGAAATTGCCCTCGCTCGCCGTAGAGTTCGTCGCCGTGCCCTTTGACGAGCGCATTCATGCGCTCGAGCAGCACCGGATTGACATCCTGTGCGGCGTCGAGCCGACGCTGGCGCGCCGGAGCCTGATGGACTTCTCGATCCCGATCCTGCAGGGCGGCACCGGCGTCATGATTCGCGCCGATGCGCCCGCGCGCCTCGAGCAGGTGTTGTCGGGGCGCGAGCCCGCGAAGCAGCCGGTCTGGCGGGCCACGCAGGGCCAGGCGCCGGAGCGCCACGTGATCGCCGTCATCGGCGGCACCACCGTGGAAAAAGCCGTGATCGATCGGCTCCGGGTGGCGCGCATCCTCGCCGACGTCGTGGCGGTGAACAGTACCGGCGTGGGGATGCAGATGGTCCTGGAGCGGCGTGCCGATGCCTTCTTCAACGATCGCGCGCTGTTGCTCGAGGCCAGGAAGCTCAGCCCCGCCGCCAAGCAACTGATCGTGCTGGACCGGCTATTCGGACGGGCGCAGGTGGCGCTCGGCGTGCGGCGTGAGGACAACGCCTTGCGACTTGCGGTCGATGGCGCGCTGAGCCGGTTGTTGCGATCGGGCGAGGCGGCGGCGATCTATGCCCGTTACTTCGGCGCGCCGGACCGTGCCACCCTCGACTACTTCCAACTGGTGGCGCTGCCCGACTGAAGGGCGAGGGGGTCGGCCACGCGCCGTGGTTGACGCTCCTGGTGCCAGGGATCATACTCTTCGGTAACATTTGCTGGATGGCCCTATGAGCGCTCGACCCCAAGGTCCCGCGGCCGCACGGCGTGACGCACCCGCGGCCACCCTGCTGCCGGCGCCGCCGCTGCGCTTCGTCAGCGCGGCCTCATTGTTCGACGGTCACGACGCCGCGATCAACATGATCCGGCGGCTGCTGCAGGCGCACGGGGCCGAGGTCGTGCATCTGGGGCACAACCGGAGCGTGGCCGACATCGTGCGTGCAGCGATCCAGGAAGACGCGGACGGCATCGCCGTCAGTTCCTACCAGGGCGGCCACAACGAATATTTCGCGTACATGGTCGACATGCTGCGCGAACTCAATGCCAGCCATATCCGCGTGATCGTCGGGGGCGGCGGCACGATCTCGCCCACCGAGATCGCCGCGCTCGAGGCCCACGGGGTCGAGAAGATCTACACCCCGGAAGACGGTCGCCGGCTGGGGCTCAACGGCATGATCGATGACGTGTTTGCGCGGGTGCGCGCGGCGCAGCGACCCGCCTACGCCTTTGGCCCGCTCAATGCCCGTGATCACGCGCACATCGCCCGCAGCATTACGGCGCTGGAAGGCGGGCACGACGACGAACGCGCGGCCGAGCAGATCAGGCAGGCGCTCGCCAAGGGCAAGCGCGCCGCGCCGGTCATCGGCATTACCGGCACCGGCGGGGCGGGCAAGAGCTCGCTCACCGACGAGCTCCTGCAGCGTTTCGTGCATGCCTTCCCCGACCGGCAGATCGCCGTGGTCGCCATGGATCCGACGCGCCGGCGCTCGGGCGGCGCCTTGCTGGGCGATCGGATCCGCATGAATTCACTGAGCGCGGCCTCGGTGTTCATGCGTTCGCTGGCGACGCGCCGCGAGCATCTGGCCACATCGGCGGTATTGCAGGATGTCATTAACCTGTACGGCCATGCCGGTTTCGATCTGGTCCTGGTCGAGACGGCCGGCATCGGTCAGAGCGACACCGAGATCACCGACCTGGTGGATCTGCCCCTGTATGTGATGACCAGCGAGTACGGTGCGGCGAGCCAGCTCGAGAAGATCGACATGCTCGATTACGCCGAGATGGTGGTGCTGAATAAATTCGAGAAACGCGGCGCGCAGGATGCACTGCGCGACGTGCGCAAGCAGTGGCGCCGCAATCATCCCGACCGTGCGCGCCTGGCGGATGCCGAAGTGCCCGTCTATCCGACCATCGCGAGCCGCTTCAACGATCCGGGAGTCAACCGCCTGTTCGGCGCCGTGCTGGCGAGCCTCGAGGCCAAGGGCATCGGCAAGCTCCACTGGACCGCCAACGCCGGCGGGGCGGTCGCGCTGGGCGCCACCGAGTTTCGCTCGCATGATCCGCTGATCCCGAGTGCGCGCAGCCGCTACCTGGCGGAGATCGCCGGCGGCGGGCGGCGTGCGCGCGAGCGCCTCGAGCGCGCGGTGGCCGCGGCGCGCCTGGCGTATTCCCTCTACGAATCGCTGCGGAACCTGCACGACGCGGCGCTCCCCGCGCCGCTGGAACGCTACGCCGAGGCCGCGGTTGCCGAGCGCGCAGGCGATGACACCTGCCTGGCACTGCGCCGCGCCTACAACCAGGCGCTGGACGAGATCGGGCCCGAGGGCGTGGGGCTGCTCAGGTCCTGGCCGGCGCGCCTGGCCGCCGCCCAGGCCGACCAGTACAAATTTCTGGTGCGCGGTCAGGCCTTGTCCGGCGAGAACTACACCGAGACCATGAGCCGCAATCGCGTGCCCAAGCTCGCGGTGCCCGGCGTCAAGGACTGGGGCGAAATCCTGCACTTCCTTGGCACCGAAAATCTTCCGGGGGCGTTCCCCTACACCTGTGGCGTGTATCCGTACCGTCGGGAAGCCGAGGACCCGATCCGCATGTTCGCCGGCGAAGGCCCGCCCGAACGCACCAATCGCCGCTTCCATCTGCTGGCGCGCGGGCACGCGGCCACGCGCCTGTCCACGGCCTTTGATTCGACCACGCTGTATGGGGAAGATCCCGACACGCGCCCGGACATCTACGGCCGCACCGGCAATTCCGGGGTCTCGGTGGCCACGCTGGATGACATGAAGAAGCTCTACTCGGGCTTCGATCTGTGCCAACCCACCACCTCGGTGTCGATGACGATCAACGGACCGGCGCCGATGATCCTGGCGATGTTCATGAACACGGCGATCGACCAGCGCGTGGAGCGATTCCTGCGCGGCGCCGGGCGCTGGAGCGCCGCGCAAAACCGGATCGATGAGCTGAACGACGCGTTACGCGCGCGCGGGCTGCCGCTGCCGAGCTACCGCGGCGAACTGCCCGCCGGCCACGACGGCACCGGCCTGGCGCTGCTGGGCATCGCCGGCGAGCAGCTGGTGGCCCCCGGCGTGCTGAGCGCCGAGGAATACGCGCGCATCCGCGCCGAGGCGCTCTCGCAGGTGCGCGGCACCGTGCAAGCCGACATCCTCAAGGAGGACCAGGCGCAGAACACCTGCATATTCTCGACCGAGTTCGCGATGCGCATGATGGGCGACGTGCAGCAGTACTTCATCGACCACAAGGTGCGCAATTTCTACTCGGTGTCCATATCCGGCTACCACATCGCCGAGGCGGGCGCGAATCCGATCAGTCAGCTGGCCTTCACTCTCGCCAACGGCTTTACGATCGTTGAGTACTACCTGGCGCGCGGCATGAACATCGATGATTTCGCGCCCAACCTGTCGTTCTTCTTCTCCAACGGCATGGACGCGGAATACGCCGTGATCGGCCGCGTGGCGCGCCGCATCTGGGCGCGGGCGCTGCGCGATCTGTACAACGCGGATGCGCGCAGCCAGATGCTGAAGTACCACATCCAGACCTCCGGGCGCTCGCTGCACGCGCAGGAGATCCAGTTCAACGACATTCGCACCACCCTGCAGGCGATGTACGCGCTGTTCGACAACTGCAACTCCCTGCACACCAACGCCTACGACGAGGCCCTGACCACGCCCACCGAGGAGAGCGTGCGCCGGGCGGTGGCGATTCAATTGATCATCAACCGCGAGCTGGGCCTGAATCTGAACCAGAACCCGTGGTCGGGCTCGTACCTGATGGAATATCTCACCGACATGGTCGAAGAGGCCGTATACAAGGAGTTCGAGGCGATCTCGGAACGCGGCGGAGTGCTCGGGGCCATGGAGACCATGTATCAGCGCGGCAAGATCCAGGAAGAAAGCCTCTACTACGAGACCCGCAAGCACGACGGCACCCTGCCGCTGATCGGTGTGAACACCTTCCTGGCCGAGCGCGACGCGGCCGCAGCGCACGCCGCGGTGCCGCTGATTCGCTCGACCGAAGCCGAGAAGCAGGATCAGGTCAATGGGGTGCGCGAGTTCCAGAAGCGCAATGCCGAACACAGTGGCGCGGCCCTGCTGCGGCTCCAGCAGGCGGCGGCGCGCGAAGGCAACGTGTTCGGCGAACTGCTGCAGGCGGTCAAGGTGTGCTCGCTCGGGCAGATCTCGCACGCGCTCTACGAGGTAGGCGGCCAGTATCGACGCGGCGTGTGATGTATCCGCAGCGCATCGTCTGCCTGACGGAAGAGCCGACCGAGGTCCTGTACGCGCTGGGTGAACAACAGCGCATCGTCGGCATCTCGGGCTTTACCGTGCGGCCACCCGAGGCGCGGCGCGAGAAGCCGCGCGTGTCGGCGTTTACGAGCGCCAAGACCGCCAAGATATTGGCGCTCCGGCCCGACCTGGCCATCGGCTTCTCGGATCTGCAGGCCGACATCGCCCGCGATCTGATCGCTCACGGCGTCGAAGTGTGGATCAGCAATCACCGCTCGGTCGAGGGCATTCTCGGTTACGTGCGGCGCCTGGGCGCGCTGGTCGGGGCGGCCGAAAAGGGCGAGCGCTATGCGCGCTCGCTCGAGCAGGGACTGGCGCGGATCAGGGACGCCGCCGGCGCGCTGCCGCGCCGCCCAAAGGTGTACTTCGAGGAGTGGGACCAACCCATGATCAGCGGCATCGCCTGGGTGTCGGAACTGATCGGGCTGGCCGGCGGTGCCGACATCTTTCCGGAGCGCGCCGCGTGCAGCCTGGCCAAGGACCGGATCATCGCGGACGGGGCCGAGGTCATCGGCCGGCAGCCCGATATCATTCTCGGCTCCTGGTGCGGCAAGCGCTTCCGCCCCGCGGCCGTGGCCGCCCGCGCCGGCTGGCAGGACATCCCCGCAGTCCGCGACGACGAGCTGCATGAAATCAAATCGCCGCTCATCCTGCAGCCGGGTCCCGCGGCGCTCACCGAGGGCGTCGCGGCGATGCAAAGGATATTCAAGCACTGGGCGGAACGGGCGCACTGAATGAACGCCGTGCCGCCCGATGCCGTGCCTTCGCCCTGCCGGGATATCTGCCGGCTGAATGAGGCCGGAGTGTGCATCGGGTGCGGGCGCAGTCTCGGGGAGATCGAGGAGTGGTCGCGTGCCGGGCGCGAGCGCCGATTGCAGATCTGTGCGGCCGCGCGGGCGCGCATCAGCCTCGAATCAGAAGCCGCGGAAGCTGGCAAACTCCTCGACCCCAACCCGTGACGAGCGCAGCCGGTTGACCGGGGCGCTCGGATCGGGATGGCCGAGCGCCATGCCGCAATAGACCATGTCGGTGTCCGGGAGCGCGAAGTGCCGGTGCAGCGAATCGCGCAGCAGGGCCCAGAATTCCTGCATGCACGTGCCCAGGCCTTGTTCCACCGCCACCAACGCCAGCGATTGCATGAACATGCCCAGATGCGCCCACTGGGCGCGCCCGAGCCGCCGGTCGATGACGAAGAACAGGCCGACCGGCGCCCCGAAGAATTCAAAATTGCGCGCCACGTGCGCCAGGCGCCCGGCCCGATCCTCGCGATTCACGCCCAACAGCAGATACATGTCCTCGCCGACCTGGTAGCGACGCGTTCGATAGGGTTCCCAGAGCTGCGGCGGGTAGACCGGATCGCTCCCTTCCTCGGAGAGCTTGCCGCCCGCGACGTGGCGTTCACGGGCCAGTTCCCGGACCGCGGCCAGTTCCGTGCCGGCCAGCGCGATCACTTTCCAGGGCTGCAGATTGCCCCCGGAGGGTGACCAGCGCGCGGCGTCCAGGAGTTCGCGGAGCTGCGACTTCGGAGACCGCGGTGGGCAGGAACTTGCGGACGGATATGCGCTTTTTGAGCGCGGCGCTCACGGTAAGCATGAATCTTGGGACCTCATGCGCCACGCAGGGGGCGGGCGGTACGGGCTGCGCGCGGCATTATGCAATGGATTCGGGCCCGGTCGCGGGCCAACCCGCCTGCTCCACGCCCCGCGGCTGATATTGGCCAGTCTGTGGCCGGTTGCGATATTCTTCGCGGCCGACTTAGCTCGCCCCGATCCCGCCCATCCATCCGTTGCTCAGGGAACTGAACTTGAAAAGCAATATTGAAATCGCTCAACACGCAAAAATGAAGCCGATTGTCCAGCTGGCCAAGGACCGTCTCGGTATCGCGGAAGAGCATCTCGAGCCCTACGGCCGCTACAAGGCGAAGATTTCTCTGAACTACCTCAGCTCCCTCAAGAACCGTGCCGACGGCAAGCTGGTGCTGGTCACTGCGATATCGCCCACGCCGGCCGGCGAGGGCAAGACCACGACCACGGTGGGACTGGGCGATGCGCTCAACCGCATTGGTAAGAAAGCCATCGTGTGCCTGCGCGAACCCGCGCTCGGTCCGGTGTTCGGCATGAAGGGCGGAGCCGCCGGCGGCGGATTTTCCCAGGTCGTGCCGATGGAGGACATCAACCTGCATTTCACCGGGGATTTCGGCGCCATCCAGCTGGCCAACAATCTGCTCGCCGCGCTGATCGATAACCACGTGTATCACGGCAATGCGCTGGGCTTCGACGTGCGCCGCATTACCTGGCGGCGCGTGGTGGACGTCAACGATCGCGCCTTGCGCGACATTACCGTGGGCCTCGGCGGCACCGCCAACGGGTTTCCGCGTCAGGACGGCTTCGATATCGTCGTGGCCTCCGAAGTCATGGCGATATTCTGCCTGGCCACGAGTCTCGTCGATCTCAAGGAGCGGCTCGGCAATATCGTGGTCGGCTACACCCGCGATCAGAAGCCGATCCGCGCCCGTGACCTCAAGGCGCACGGCGCCATGACGGTTTTGCTGAAGGACGCGATGGCGCCCAATCTGGTGCAGACTCTCGAGAACAATCCGGCGCTCATCCACGGCGGTCCGTTCGCCAATATCGCCCACGGCTGCAATTCCGTGATCGCCACCACCGCGGCCCTCAAGCTCGCCGACTACGTGGTCACCGAGGCCGGCTTCGGCGCCGACCTGGGCGCCGAGAAGTTCATTGACATCAAGTGTCGCAAGGCGGGACTCAAGCCGGCGGCGGCGGTGATCGTCGCCACCGTGCGCGCCCTCAAGTACCACGGTGGTGTGGACGTGGCCGATCTGCCGCGCGAAAACGTCGAGGCGATCAAGAAGGGCATCGCCAATATCGAGCGGCATATCGACAATATCCGCGATCGGTTTGGCCTGCCGTGCATCGTCTCGATCAACCATCGCGCGGAAGACACCGAGGCCGAGGTCCAGCAGCTGATCGAGCGCGCCAGCCACCACGGCGTCAAGGTGATCAATGCGCGCCATTTTGCCGAAGGCGGCGCCGGTGCGATCGAGGTCGCCAAGGAAGTCGTGCACCAGTGCGAACAGCCCAATTACTTCAAGTTCCTGTACGAGGACTCGGTCCCGCTGTGGGACAAGATGAAGGCCATCGCCGTCAAGACTTACGGCGCCGCGGACATCACCGCGGACGCCAAGGTCAGGGCCAGCATCCGCGCGCTGCAGGACTCCGGCTATGGCCACTATCCGGTGTGTGTCGCCAAGACCCAGTATTCATTCTCGACCGATCCGAAGCTGCGCGGCGCACCGAGCGGTCACGTGGTGAATATTCGCGAGGTCCGTCTGGCGGCGGGCGCGGAATTTGTGGTCATGATCTGCGGCGACATCATGACCATGCCCGGGTTGCCGGCAGTCCCCGCCTCCAGCAACATCGATCTGGATGACGAGGGTAACGTCGTCGGCATGTTCTAGGGCGGCTCGGCGACCGACGCGGTCGGCGTGCTGCCCGCTGCGGAAACGGTTGCGCCGGCGCCGGCGACGGGGGCGTCGGCGGCGGCGCGCCCGGCGGAGGGTGCGCAAGATGCAGACTGGCGAGCGGAGCCAAATCAATGCTGTCGGACTGCTCGATGCCCTCAACCTGAAAGTCCAGCTGCAGGCGCTGAGGACCCGGGGTAATCGGGAAAAACAGACTCCCCTGGCGCGTCTCACCCGGTTGCAGTTCCAGGGGCAAAGCCAGACGGCGGTGGTTGAATTCCTTTTGGATGCCGTAAGGCGCGGAAATGGCACGCACGGTGGAGCCGACCACAAACACCGGAAGCGCAATCGCCGCAACGGTGGCTCCGGCAATGGCGGCTCCCGAACCGGTGGCAAACGCCGTGGCTCCCAGAGCCAAAGTGCCCGCATAAGCTCCAGCCACGGCCAAGCCAGGACCGGGATCAGCAACATACTTTTGACCCTGGCTCTTCAGGATCTTGTGGCTCTGCGTTTCTAAGGCCCAGGGATCAGCACCGGGAGACTGCGGCGCGATGGCCGAGGAGTTGAGAACGGCTCGCTCGACCGTGATGGGGACCTGGCCTTGATTGACAATCGAGACGACGTACTCGTCCCAATAGGCTTCTCGCTTCCAGGAACCGGGACCGTGGAAAACGATCAGCGTACTGAGCTCGGCCGTCAATGGCGGCTGCTGGGCACTGAGGTCCAGGGGTACCGCCGGCGGGGTCTTCTTATCGGCGACCTGATAGCTCTTGGACACACAGCCCGGAAGAATCAGCCACGCCATCAGCACCGCGAATGCGATGCGACAGTGCGGCCGCGCGGCCGATCGAGGGCTGCTCGAGAACTGGGCGCGCATGACTGAACTGTGCCCCCCGTGGTCCTGTCGATCAAGGGCTACCCGGGCAGATCATGCGCTTAGCTACCCTGCTAGGCCAGCGCCCTTCAAGTGACCGCCCGTAACGGCGTCCGGGCCCAGCAGCCGCGCACTGATATGCGCCGCGATGGCGTCCGGCGCGACATCGGTCGCCGGAAGTGATTCGCTTCCCGCCCGGCGCGGTGCGTATTGCGAGGGCGCCGTGGTCTTGAACAGGGCGAGCACCGCGGCGCCCGCCGCATCGGCCAGGTGCATGACCCCACCGTCGGCAATGACCAGCAGCGAGGTCGACGCGAGCTTGGCTCCCAGCATGCGCAGCTGCGGGGTGAAGGTCCCGGGTACCATGCCATCGAGTCGGGTGCGCGCGTCCTCGGGCAGAAATTCGACCAGCCGGATGGATGGCGCACGGGCCCGCAGACATTCGACCAGCTGACGCCACCACTCCGCGGGCAGGCATTTGCTGCCGGTGGCGTGTGCAAACAGCCCGACGGTGGGGCGCTGCCCCGGTTGCGACTCGCCCAACACGGCCTCGAGCTCGAGCTCGCCATCGCGACGCTCGGCCTCGCTGAGGCGGATGTCCATCTGCACCGCGCCTGGCAGCGAAGGCGTCAGCGGCCGAGGCCATGCCGATTGCAGCAGAAAGACCGGGATCTCCGCGTGGTGTGCGGGCGCCCAACGGGGATCGACGGGATCGGTGAGGATTCGGTCTTTCCCGGGCACACCCCAGCTGTAGCCGATGCGCCGGCGCGCACGGACGAGCCGCAACAGGAAGCGGCCGGCGCGCGAGCGGATCGTTGGGTCGATCGCCAGATCGAACGATTGTCGGCGCAGATGCCACAGCAGGCTCAGCACTTTTCCAGGATGCTGATAGGACTTGGCGGGGAAAGCATGCAACGCGGTGACTTGCGGATAGCGCGCAAACACGGCTTTCGCGACGCCACCTGCGGTGACCAGTTCGACGCTGGCGTCCGGAAATTGCGTTTCCAGCTCCTGCATGAGCGGTGTCAGCAGCAGGGTGTTGCCAATTCTGTGATTGGGCCGCAGCACGACGATACGGCGCACCGCCTCAGGTCTTAGGGACGTCTCCGGATCGCGCATGCTCTGAACCGACACCCTGCCGCAGAGGCCCGGCAGTATGTGGTTGACGAGCCAGCGAAGCAATCACCTCAGGGTTTCCGCGGGCGCAGCTGAGACCAATGCTTCTTGGTTTCGCTGGTGATGCGCCGCGAGAGATTGCGCGCGTAGATGCGCCATGGCCGGCCAGCGATGCGATCGCTCAGATTGTCGATGTATTTGGTCTCCGAATGAATCTCGTCCGCGGCGCCGAAACAGCGGATGCCGTGCTTCAGCGCCAGGTTGGTCAATATCGACTGATCGTAGCGGTGATCGATGAATTCCGGGTATTCACGTATGTCCGGCCTGAGCTTTTGGTCGCTCAGCGCAAGCGGCTGGAGGCACCACCGCAACCACTCGGCGGCAAAACTCTCGGCCCGCGCGCATTTCTGCCACACCGAGAAGGTGGCCTGAATCTGCGGCTGGCGCCAGTAGGCTTCGGAATCGCACTGCATCGCGACGAAGCACTCGTGCTTGGTCCACTTTCGGTTGGGGCCGTGCCTGGGGACATAGACACCAGGCAGCACGCCACCGTTTTCGTTCTCACACCAGCGCAGCAGGGGTTCCAGGGACCGGCGAATGACCAGCGGCCGCCACGGATATCCGCAATCGGAGTAGAGCAGAAAATCTCCCGGCGCCAGGCGTTGCAGTTCCCGGTGGATGAGGTAGGGCTTCCACAGCCAGAGGCCCCCGCCTTTGCGCCGATCCAGCACCTCGCGATGCTGCGCATAAAAATCGGTCCGCTCGAGCTGGGAGCGATCCCAGGCGACGCTGTCAGTGATGCCCACGCGTTCGGGCGCTGCTGACCACCAGGCGTTGCTGCGGCAAATATTCCTGGGTCGCGTAGGTGAGCAGCGCCACGCGGCGTTGCTGCGGCGCGGAGAGTGGGCTCACGCCAGGGTCTGCCGAATTCGCGACGGCGGGCGCGGTGGCGTGCACGATACCCGCCGCGGCGAGCGCGGCATGAAGCAGCACGAACTCCTGGCGCAAGACCGTGCGTTGAGCGCGATCTTTCCACCTTGGCTTGCGGCTGTGATCTAATTCAGGGTAGTACAAATCGAGAGAGGGGTGCGTCGTGGAAGAGGTCATTATAAATCTGCTGAGCCAATTTGAACGCGGACAGATCACGCGCCGGCAGCTGGTGCAGGGCCTGACGTTCGGGGTGGCGGGCCTGGCCATGGGCGGGGCGGCGCGCGCCGCCGGCGCGGTCGCCGGCGCTGCGGCACCCAAAGGCTTCAAGGCCACGGCGGTCAATCACATCTCCTTCGGGGTCGCGGATTATGCGCGCACCCGGGACTTTTACGCGGACCTGTTTGGCATGGCGGTGAGCGCCGATGACGGCAAGCAGTGTTATCTGACCTTCGGTGACACGGTGCTCATCGCCCGCAAGTCGCACCAACCGGGCGACAAGCCGTTCGTCGATCACATTGCCTACACCATCGACAACTGGAACCACGAGAGCGTCGAACAGGAACTCAAGCGTCGCGGCCTCGACCCGAAGCCGGACTACGATAGTTTTACCATCGTCGATCCTGACGGCTATCATGTTCAGATCGCCGGCAAGGATTTCATGAAGACACCATGATGAAGCGACCAGCCAAGGTTATTTGCGCAGGCGTGCTGTTTGCGCTGCAAGTGGTGGCCGGGGCATCCGCGGACAACAATGACGCGGTTGATTATCGGCAGCACATCATGAAGGCTCTGAACGAGCAGGCCGGGGCGCTCGGCGAGATCCTGTCCGGAGCGGTGCCCGATGACAACGTGCTCGCACACCTGGACGCGCTCGCGCTCACCGCCTCGACCGCGCTGAAGGCCTTTGAGCCCAAGGTGCCAGGCGGCGAGGCGAAGCCCGAGGTCTGGTCGAACTGGCCGGACTTCTCGCGGCGCATGAACGAATTCGCGCAGGGCACCGCGGCGATGGCGAAGCTGGCCCATGAGCAGGGCAAGGACGCGGGCCTGGCCAAGGTGATGGACGCGCTCAGCTGCAAGAAATGTCACGATACCTACCGCAAGGAAAAACCGGCCTCTTAGCCGGCGGGCGGCCGCGCGCGGGCGCGCGGTTCTTACTTAGCCTTCTGTGCGCGCTCGCGCTGCTCGCCCAAACGGCGAGCGCGGCGCGGGCGGTCGGCGGCGCGGCCGCCGAGATGGCGGCGACCCCGGAGCAGGGCCGATACCTGGCCGCGGCGGGCAATTGCGTCAGCTGTCATACCCGTCCGGGCGGGGCGCCGTTCGCGGGCGGCCTGCCGTTCAGCACGCCGCTGGGCATCCTGTACTCGACCAACATCACCCCCGATGTGCAGACCGGCATTGGTTCGTGGACCGCGCCGGACCTGCGCCGTGCCCTGCAGCGAGGCATAGCCCGTAACGGGGCCCATTTGTTTCCGGCCTTTCCCTACACGTCGTTCACGAAGATCAGCGACGCCGACGTGATGGCGCTCTACGCCTACCTTCGCACGGTGCCGGCGGTGCGTTACCGCCCGCCCGAGAACGGCCTGATGTTCGCGATGCGCTGGCCCATGGTGCTCTGGAATGCCCTGTACTTCACACCGGGGCGCTTCGGCATCAATCTGTCCCAATCGGCGGAATGGAATCGCGGCGCTTACCTGATTTCCGGACTGGGCCATTGCGGGGCCTGTCACACGCCGCGCAACCTGCTGCTCGCCGAGCGAGCCGACAAGCCGTATCAGGGCGGGGTGCTAAACGCTCCGGTGACCAAGCGCCAGGAGCGACGCTGGTCGGCCGTGGACCTGACGAACAGCCCCCGCGGGCTCGGTTCCTGGTCGATCGCGGAGTTGACGCAGTATTTCCAGACCGGCGCCAGCGCGCGTGCCGGCAGCTTCGGCCCCATGAACGAGGTGATCGTCAACAGCCTTAAGCTCCTGTCGCCCGAAGATTTGCATGCGATGGCGGTGTACCTGAAGAGCCTGCCGGCGCGCGCCTATGCGAACGAGACGGTTTCGGCGCAGCTGGTGAGTGAGGGCGCGCCGATTTACAAAGCGCGCTGCGAAAAATGCCACTCGCGCTCGGGGCGGGGCGGGATGTTCGGCGGACCCCCACTGCAGGGCAGCGCGGTCGTCCAGGCCGAGGATCCGGCCTCGCTCATCAATGCCATTCTCTACTCACCGGACATGCCCGAGCAGCTCTCGTACGGGGGCTGGGACAACATGCCGGCCTACGCCAACACCCTCAACGACGCGCAGATCGCGGCCGTCAGCAATTACGTCCGTGGCAGCTGGGGGAATCACGGCGCGGCGGTGACCGCCGGAGCGGTGCACGCGCAGCGCTGAGCGCTACTTGTCGAGCGGCTTACGATAGGTGTCGTGGCAGCTCTTGCACTTGAGCGTGGAACTGAGCTTGCCGCCGACCGCGGCGACGCTCTCATGGGGCGCGGCCGCCGCCAGGGCGGCGGTGCCGGTGACCAGTTCGTCGAGGCGCTTGGAAAAATCCGCCCAGTTGGCCCAGACCTCGGGCTTGGCATTGCCGCCGGGCACCTTGGGCTCGAAGGCCTTCTTGGCCTGCGTGGCGGTCACGGCCAGCGCTTTCAGGTGGGTGGCGAAGTTGTCGGGCGGCGCCTTGTTCTCGAGGATCATGCCGACGGCGCCCAACTGCTCGCCCAGCGTCTTCATGACGTGCGTGCGGTAGTCGATGACGTCCTGATCGTCGGCGCGGCTGGGCAGCGCGGCCACGAGCAGTACGCCTAGGGCGAACAGGCTGAGCAGTCGGCTCATTTCAGCTCCTTGCGCTCCAAGAATCGCAGCGCCCGGTCTGATCGACGGGCCCGCTCATGATGACACAGTTCCCGCAGCCGGCCTTCGCGGTGTCGGGCGTAAAGAACCCGCAGCCGCTGCAGCTCTGATTGGCGACGGCCGACACGCTCGCATAATGGAGCGAAGCGCGCAGCGATTCGGATTGCGGATCGACGCAGGATTGCGCGGCGCGGGCGGTGCTCACGGTGCGCGGCAGGAGCGCCACACCCAAGCTGAGTTGCAGTGCGCGGCGCAGGAGCAAGCGGCGGGTGGGTTCGTGCATGGCTTTAGGTTACCACTAGTTGGCGGCGGTCACGGCGGGAGGAGCGGGCTCGCGTACCGCGGCGGTCGGTTGCTGCGGGGGTCGCGGATCCGGCGGTCCACGATAGGGATCCGCGGGCCGTCGGGCGGCCAGCATCGAGCTCGGTGGGCGCGATGAGGGCACGATGACGACCTGGGTAAATTCGGCGCGCAGTGCTGAGGAAATCGCCGTGTTGGCACCGGTCTTGGGATCCGGGTAGGCGTCGGCCAGCCGGCGCATGGCGCGGTAGAGCGACGGAGCGGAAGTCTGCCCGTAATTCTGGTGATGCGTCGACCAGGACTTCATCATCTGCAGGTACCAGGTTTCAACGTCCGTGTAGCCCCCGATCAGCCCCTCGGCGGTGGTCGGCGTCAACTTGAGCTGCAGGCGCGCGGCGTGCATGTACTCATCGGTGGCCAGATAGAAGGGGCTCCACGGGTAGACGAGGTCCGAGGGATCCGTGGTCAGTATGCCGTCCTTGATCGAGCCGTGGAGTTGCCGGATATAACGGGCACCCCAGCGCACGTCGATGCGCTGTGAGCCTCCGGGGACCACCTTCTTGCCGGTCGCGTCAAAAAGCAGCGGGTCGCGCCCACGGTAGATGGTCACCTGCACATTCGGTGAATCGACCAGACTCTCGACGCCGGTCAGCTCGATGAGCAGCCGGTTGTATTGGTCCCGGCCCACCATCTCGTCGTCGAAGAACTGTATGGCGCCGTCCGGGCCACGGTAATTCTTGATGCAACCGAGCGCCCGATACAGTTGATTGTCGACTCCGGGCACGCCGCTCGGGCTGCTAAAGTCGTTGGCGCCGACCTTGCCGTCGAGATTGAGGCCGAGCGCGGTTGGTCCGCGCGCCTCGAGGAATTTAAAACCATCATCGGCGAGCGTGGGGTACCAGCTTTCGATTTCCCACTGCAGCTGCGTGCCCAGCAGCGTCCGCTTGGGGCCGGATTCCGGATAGAGCTTCTTGAACTGCTCGCGATTGCCTTCGTTGAAGCCCTCCGGACATTCGACCTTGCCGTTTTCAGTCTGGTAGATCGCCCAGTGCAAATTGGTCAGCGCGTAGGCGATGGTGCCGTCGGCGGGTGTTCCCGGAGCTGCGCCCTCGGCGCGGCCGTAGCCCGCCAGCACCAGGGCCGCCGTGAAAAATGTTCGTGTCAGTGCGTTCATCCGCCTCGCCCGAAGTAATCGTCGCGCAGCCAGAAGGCATTGTAACCCTCGCGCTCGCCGCGGAACTCGCCGTGACCATCGCCGTTCACTTCTCCCGGTTGCCGATCGCCGGCATACACATACACCGGACGATCCCGGTAGGCCCAGACGTGCAGCGCATCGCCCTGTGCCGCGGTGGCGGTCCGGCCGGTCTTGGGGTCGATGTCGATGATGCTCCAGGAACGGCTGTGGCTCGTGGCACCTTTGGGGGCGATGACGTATGGGAAGGTATGCAGGCAGCGCGCCCAGTCGCCGCCACCGCACATCGCAAGCCGGTAGACCTGGGTGTCACTGGGATGATCGCACCCTAACTGGTCCACGGCGTCGTCTCCGCAGGCATAGGAATAGATCGTCATGCCGTGCGGGTCGGCCAGCACCTGCCCCGCGCTCGTATCCTGGACCGTAAATTCGGCGGGCGGCGAGGGCGCCCGCTGCGTGTAGACATTGTGCCAACCCGGCACGTCACTCCCTTCGAGGCTGCGCGCGTACGAGTCCAGGGAATAACGGTACAGGGGCTTGCCGCGAAACACCCATTGGCGCACGCCCGGTGCGCGCTCGATGATGGTCCAGTCGCCGTGCGGCCGTACCGATTCGGGCGCCACCATCGGCTGCCAGGTTTTTGCGCAGGTGGCGTCGCAATTTGATTGGCCCGGCGCGTCCGTGTCCGAGGCGTAGACCGAGAAGCCCCTTTCGGTCTGCAGCAATCGGCCCACGACCGTGCTCGACACCTGGAATCCGGGCGGCACGTCGGCGGGCGGCCCGATGGGATGGCGCACGGCCGGCTGGTCGCCTTCGTGTGCGTAGCTTTGGCCACCGAGCACGTCACCGGGCCGACGGTCGAGCACGGAGGTGTAGACCGGCAAGCCGTCATAGGCCCACTGCCGGCCCCCGTCCTCGCGCGTAATGATCGTCCACTTCCCGACGGGTTTGGCCCCGGCGGCGGCCATGACCGGCGGCCATTTCTGCGCGCAGCTTGGGCGGCTGTCCAGCTCGGGAAGCTCCAGACCGCCGGGGTAGGGGCTCATGTACCCGGAGCTCACCGTGGTCTTGGTCGCGGTGCAATGGGACTGGCCCTTGGGATCGCCGGTATTGCCGACCCGCATGACCTTGAAGGGCCAGGTGTAGAGAGTACGGCCGTGCTCGTCGGCGAAGACCGGGCCGTCCAGTTCCGTCGCCTCGACCCGAAAGTGCGGCGGAATCGGTACGTGCACGTAGGCCTCGGTGACCGGCGCCGCCGCCGCGCGAGCTCCCACAGCGGCGAGCAGGCCGATTACCGCGCCGAGGTACGATCCAGCGGTCGCGCTGCGTCGCATGGGCCTCAAGCCAGGATCTCTCCTATCTCTTTGGAGGTCGCATTGCTCTTCGTTCCCCAGGAGGCGGCGTCGAGTCCGAAGACCTTAAGCGCCGTGTAGCCGACGCGCGCACCGGGGCTCGCTGCGCCATCGACGTGCAGTCCGGTCTTGACGCGCCCGCCGGCGCGGCCCGCGGTGAACAGGGGAATGCCGTCGAGCGAATGAATTCTGGCCCACGCCGTGTCGCTCGAGGCGTAGATCAGCATGTTGTCCAGCAGCGTGCCGTCGCCTTCCTTCACCTTGGTGAAGGCGTCGACAAAATAGGCCCACGATTCCATCGAGCGGCGCAGGAACCAGGAAGCGGTCGGCTGATAGCCGATGCTCTGATCGATCGGCTCTTCGTGCGTGCAGGTGTGATGAGGTTTTTCGTAGCCCGCCTTGGTGGTCGAGGCGAAGGCCGCCGAATAGGCCATGTTGCATACCCGGGTCTGATCGCAGGCGATCGCCATCACCATGAGATCGGTGAGCATCCGGTGGCGCTCGGCCACGGCGGTCGCATCGACGCTCGCCTTCGGCTCCTCTTTGGGTTCTGCGACCGGGTGGCAGGCCGCTATCGGCTCAGGCTTGGTGAGCTGCAGGTCCATCTGCCGCTCCAGGTCGCGCAGGTCCGAGTAATACTGCTCGAGCCGCGTGCGATCCTCGCTGCCCACCATCTGCGAGAGTTGTTTGGTTTGATCGAGCACGCCGGAAAGCACGCTCTTGCGGGCCATGACGCGCGGATTGGGCGTAAATGTGCTGGCGTTGGGATCCTGATAGCTGGGTCCAAATATCTTCCTGTAGAAATCGAGCGGCGACGCCTCCGAGGCGTTGATCGAATTTGCGTTCTCGTAGCTGAAGCTGGTGCGCACGTCGCCGTTGGCGGTCGCGGAGACGGTCTGGAAGCGCGTAGTACGGCTGATGGCCCGCGCGATGGTGACGTCGATGGTCTCGCCGGGACGGTCCTCAGGACCTATCGGAGTGCTGCCGGTGCGCAGGATGATCCACCCCGAGTAGTGGCACAGATTGGGCGCGGAATCCCGGAACGCGTTGAAATTGGTGTAGAGGTTGACGTGCTGGCGCACCGGGGCCAGCGCGGACAGCTCTTCGGGCAGGTCGTAGTTCGCGCCCAGGGTCTTGGGCACGAACACGCTCGAATTCATCCCCAGACCCCAGAACCAGGTGCCAAACCGCAGCGGGATCGGCGCTCCGGAGGCCAGCGCGGTGCCGCTGTTGTTCAGAAAGCAGTTAAGCAACGGCAGAGCCCAGCGTCACGGCGCCGCCGTTGAGCATGCCGCGCAGCACACGGCGTCGAGCGAGGTTGGCAAGCTGAGTGCGGTGTTTCATGGGGAGACTCCTGGCCCGTTGGCAGCCTCGGCGCGCGCCACTGCGGCGGGCGCTGCGGTCGTGACCGTGGTAAAGGCCTTGCTGAGAGTAATGGTGCGCAATAGACCGGGCAGCTTGTAGCCGTCTTGGGCAAATTGCGCGCCAAAGTACGGCAGCAGCTGCGCGGCGCTGCCCGTCGGTGCCTGACCCACCGCGTAGCCGTAAGCACGGCTCACCAGGCAGGTGGGAAGCGCGGGATTGTCGTGCAGGGCCTGCGCGAGTCCGACCGCATCGTTATAGGTCTTGCCGTCCAGATTGCCGCTCGCATCGATGGGTGCGCCGCGCTCGGTCTCACGGTACTGGCCGGCGCCGTCGAAGTTCTCCAGCGCCAGGCCGATCGGATCGGTCAGTTTGTGGCATCCGGCGCAGACCGGATTCGCGCGATGCGCGGCCAGACGCTCGCGCGCGGTGTGCAGCGTGGACTTGGGATCCTCGATGAGCGAGAAATCCACGTTCGGGGGCGGCCGAGGCACCTTCTGGCACAGCAGCAACTCACGCAGTGCCTTGCCGCGCAGCGTCGCCGAACTGCGGCCGGGATGCGCGTGCGAGGCAAGAAATGCGATTTGCGTCAGCAGACCCACGCGTTGGCTGTCCGCGGGGACCGTGTAGGGCGACCAGCCCGGCGGTGCCGGTACCCCATACAGCGGAGCAAGCGCGGGCGATATAAAAGTGTCCCGCGAGGTGTACAGATCGCGATAGTCGCCGTTCTTGGTAATGAGCTGATCGACGATCATACGCAGCGTCTGTTCGCGCGCGTCACCGACGGTATCGGCGATGAACGCCGGGTAGATGCTCGGATCCTTGGCCAGGACCGCGAAGTCGTCGAAGCCCAGCATGTCGTCAAAGAAAGCCCGCACCCCGGTTTCGAGCCGCGGGCTGCTGAGCAGGTAATCCACGGCCCGTGCCTGACCTTGTGCGGTGGCCAGCTCGCCATGCTGAGCCCACTTGAGCAGTTGATCGTCGGGGGCCGCATTCCACAGAAAGAAGCTCATCCGGCTCGCCAGCGAGTAGCCGTCGAGCCGGCGCTGGCCCGGATGCTGTGGGTCAGCCTCGGAGCGATCGACGATGAACAGCGTGTTCGGCGATATCAGCAGGCCCTCGAGCGTCACGGCCAGTCCGGCGTAAAAATCCTTAAGGCGCGTGGCCGCGGCCCCGGCCTCACTGACAAAGCCCGCCTGCTCGGCTGGAGTGAGGGGCCGCCGAAACAGCAATCGACCCACCAGGCCCACAAAACGGCTCGCACAGGCGTTATCGGCCTCGGTCGCGGAATGCGGCGCACAGGGAACCAGAAAGTTGCGATAGGCCGGGCTGACGACCTTATCGGCGACCGCCCCGGCGGTGCGCTGAAATTCCTGCATCTGTCCGAGTGTCACGCCCGCCGAGGCGCCGCCGATGGCGAGCAGGCCGTCGGTACGGCGGAACGGCGCGAAGTGAGTGGCGACGGCGACATCCGGGCCGAAAATATAAGCGAGGGAATTGAAGTACTGATCCTGCGAGATCAATCGGACGCGCGCCGCCGAGGCGGCATCGGCCGGCTCGGCCGCCGCGCACAGCACCCGTCCGGCCGGCGAGACCATCGCCAGCGCGCACAGCCCCAGAATTCGGAATTTGGATCCCACGCCGTAATTTCCTGATCGCGACGGACCGAATTCGCCCGAGTGCATCCCCAGGAGAGGTCCAAATGGTCGCCGGATCCACGGAATTATAAGGCAATTCAATGCCCATTACGGAGCCCATTTGGCGCCGTCCTACAGGCGTGCAGAACGGGGTTAAGGCGCGTTCAGGCTGTTGCCCACTCGCTCCGGCGCGTCAGGTGGGGCCGGCCCGGAGCGGCTCGCCACGGCAGGTTTGCCGCCCTGAATTTGATTGAGCTCGGCGCAGTTTTGATTCTTGGCCAAACCAGGATCCACAAAGGCCAACACTGCCGCAAGCGGCGTGAGCACAGTACCCAGAGCGGCCGCGATCCCGCCCTGCTTGACCAGATGGCCGCTGTCCAGTTCAAAGCTGGGCTTGAGCACGTGGCCCTTGATCTTGATCGGCGCCTTCACTCTCAGCAGACGAAATTTTTTCGGGTGGCCCTGAATCGCAAGATTCAGTTTTTCGCTCCCGAGTTCTACCTGCCCGCCTCCGGTGATCAGCACGTTCTGCGTGTCCATCACGATGCTGTCGGCGTGCGCCGTACCGTCCGCGATATCAAACTGCGCCAGCCCGCAACGGATGGCCGCCCGATCGTCCGGTTTTTTGAGCAGCAAGCCGATGCCGGCGGCCACGTCCACGCCCGTGAGCTCCGCAAACGCCGCACGAATGTCGCCGTGCGGGATGACTCCGGTCGCCGTGCCGTTGGCGTCGGCCATGAGGCTGCGTACCGAGTCACCCCGGCCGTTGATGATGGCGCGCGCATCGAAGATTCCGCCGAGCGGCGCAACCGACGCGGGCGCTTTCCCTTTCACCTGGTCGAGCTCGATATCGATGGCCCGCAGATCGAGGTGAACTTCAGGAGGCTGGCGGCGCGTGTCGATCGTGGCCACACCGCTCACCCGCCCTTGGGGCATCTCAAAGCGCGCTGGGTGCAGGCTCAATACGCCGTCCTTCAGGGTGGCGGTCACGCTCGCGTGGGTAAAGGGCACGGGTCCTGAGGTGATGTTGTCCGCCGTGAACGTCACGTCCGCGTCCATTCCTTGGACGCGATCGACCTGCAGGTGCGCGTCTGGAAACAGGCGGCCCGCATCGCCCGGACTGCCCTTTGGGGCCGGTGGTGAATCGGCGGCCGCGCCTTTGGGGTCCAGGGTGGTTGCTTTGGCGCTGACGCGACTGCCGGTCATGGCGCCCAGGTCTTTCATGTTCAAGTGCGCCGAGTGGAGCTTGGCGACAACAGCGGGTCGCTTGCGCGAGGCGTCCACATCGAGCGTGCCGCCGATATCAGTGGTGCCCAGCAGGCCCTTGATGTCGCGAATCTCAAACTGCTGGCCATCCCGCACCACATGCGCCTGGACTTGATAGGGAGGGGAGTTCGGCAATGCAATCTGAGTGAGGTAATACAGTTCCGCGAGATCTCGGCCACGCGCCGCCACCTGCAACTGCAGGCCGGCAAGATCAAATGGCCGGCGCACATCACCCACCACCGTGATCACATTTTGACCGGCCTGGATATTCAGAGTGAACGGATAGGGGTGCTCCGGGCTGATGGCCAGCAGCGCGCCGCCGAACAGATCGAGCTGGAAGGGTTCCTTATTTAGCGTGCCTCGCCCTTCTATTTCGAAGGGCTTTGCGTCCCCTGGCGCTCCGCCTTCGTGGGCATTGATCGTGCCGTTGACGTTGAGTCGACGCATATCATCGACCAAGATCAATTTACCTGAATCGATGACCGCATCCTGCATGGCGGGCAGCTTGACGGGTGCCGGCGCCCGATCATCGCTGGGCGCGGTGTTCTCAAACGTCCAATTGGCCCGACCGGATTTCTCCCGGTGCAGATAGATCTCGGGATGGATGAGCGCCACCCGACGCAGCACGATGTGCCCCCGCAGCAGGGAATGCAGGTCGAGCTGGATCTGCAGTTTCTCGATCTGCACAAATCCTTTCCGCGATTCCCAAGGCGGGTTGCCGACCTCCAGTCCTTCGACCGACACGGTGGGGGTTCGCGACCAGATCTGAACGTGCAAAGGCCCTGCAATGGTCACTTTGCGCTCCAGGTGCGCACTGGCGAGACGCTCGACGGGCTTCTTGAAGCGGTTCCAGTCCAGAAAAGTCAAAATCAGTACGCAAGCCGCCAACAACCCGGCCAGAGTAAGTGCGCTATATGCTGCCGTCGTACGCCACTTAAGCTTCATGAAGGTTCGCAGCCGCGAGAACAAAAGTTGAACCTAAAGCTGTGCCTCGTGGTCGGGCATCGGTGGGGAGCCACAGTCCGTGTAGGAGCGCAACGCGGCATTATTTCGAGCGGGCTGCGAAGCAAGTCCCGCGTGAAGAAACCCTTTTATTAAGTGAAGCAGCCAGAAGTCGTTATGCCCGTGGAGGGTGGCTGCCGCGCAAGAGCGGCTCGCTAGGTTTTGGAGGTCCTAGCGAACCGGCTCAGGCGGTTCAACGTGGGCGGAGCCCGAAACGCCGTGCTATTTCTTGAAAAGAATATAGCCCAAGAGCACGCCGGCCACTGCGGCCAGACCCGTGGAATGCCAGGGATAATCGTGCACGTAGTCGTCGGTGACGCCCGCCGCATTACGGGCCGCCGCGGCAATCTGCGTACGCCGGTCGGTCAAGGTCTCCTTGACGTCAGCAATCTTTTCCCGCAGCCGTTCACGCACCTGCACCACCTCGCTATCGGCGAGGTGTCCGACCTTCTGCAAAAGGTCTTCGACGTCAGCAATCAGCATGCCGAAATCAGCCGATCCCGCGCGCTTGACGCGCTCGGCACCGCGCTTGGCGTACTTGCCAAACCGCTGGGTTCCGTTGCTGCCTTGTTCAGAGAGATCATCCATTGTTGCACTTGTGTTCATAGATTACGTTTCCTTTCCGTTGTCAGGTTCTTCGGGCCAATCCAACCGCAAGGGTCGTCGCGGCAACTATCAGAAATAAGAAAAACAGGATCTTCGCGATACCCGCCGCGCCTGCGGCAATACCGGTAAATCCAAGCAGCGCCGCGATTAGGGCGATTACAAAAAATACCACGGCATAGTGAAGCATCAGTCCTCCTTCGGGCTTAACGCTCAAATTAAGCAATCCCACGTATTGAACAGTTGCAGGTTCACCCAACCCGCCGACTTTTACAGTCAGACACCTGCAAGAGCTTACGTAGGACATCGCCCCTGCAGGTCATGCCCGCGACGTGCGATGAGTAAATCTTGTCGGCGCATTCCGCGCTGCGGGAGCGACGGATTGAAGCTAATCCTCGCGAAATCTGCGAAGAACAGCGTCGCCCTCGCGACGCTAAGTCCACCATGAGATCGTTGCGTGTCGTGTGGGCTGCACGCTACGGGCGAATCCGTCCGGGCCGGCCAACGGGTCATCGCTGCAGCCACGGAAGCGGGCTTATGGCTTCAATTTGACCCGGTGCGACCGCAATAGTTGGCGCGCGCCACTTGTGGTTCTTGCGTCTCAGTTTTCAAGTCCGATGCTGCTCGGCGCGCGGGTTTGCCCATATTATGGGTCGTGAGGAAGCCTTCCCTGATCTCATCGATGCAGCGAAATTGGGCCAAGTGCAGCACGCCTCAAGTTTGGCGGTCTGCATGCTATGGTGCACAACGCCCCGCCGCCATGGGATGCTCGCCATGAACCGGGACTGCCGCGCACTGGCGCTGGCGCTCGTTCTCGCGTGCGCGTTGGCCGGTTGCGGTGGCGGAAGCAGCGCATCGACTCCGGCCGCGCCTGCACCGACGGCGACGCTCGCAAGTTCGACCGCCAGTGCCGCGACGAACGGCTCCGTGACCCTAACCTGGTCCTCCACCAACGCCACCTCATGTACGGCGTCGGGTTCCTGGACGGGCGCCCTGGCGACTTCCGGCTCGCAAAGCGTTGTCGTCGCCCGGAACTCGAGCTATACGCTCTCCTGCGCCGGAGCCGGGGGCAGCGCCACCGCCTCGGTTACGGTGACAGCAGCCCCCATGGTGCTCGCGGTAACCGTGCAGTACCAGAGGCCCGGCTCGCCGATCGTTAATACCGCGGGAACCTATTACGTACCAGATTGGGCGCATCCGGTGGTCGCGCCAGTGCCTTACGTGTTTGTGGAAATGGACGATGCGAGCGGCCATTCGGTGCAGGCGGCCTTCGCCGACGCCAACGGCGTGGCACGCTTTACGGGCCTTGATCCGCGGGTGCAGTACACCCCCCAGATCCGCTCGCGCATCAAGAATCCGGCGCTGGCCGTCGACTTCGAGGTCCTCAACAATACGGCGCCCTTCGACACCAGCCAGGGGGCATTTCGCTCACGGTATCCCAGCTATTCAACCTCCTTTCCCGCCTATACGCCGAGCAATCTGGTTCAGCAGGCGCTCACGATCACGGCCCCGGACGGCTGGGACGCCTCAACGGGCAAGCTCGTGGACGCCAATCGCGTCGCAGCGCCCTTCGAGCTGCTGGCCTATGCGTATCTCGAGGGCGCGACGGTCTCGGCCGCAGCCGGGGGCGCGGCATTGCGGCCGCTGACGATCCTGTGGAGCGTCTCAAACAAGGGGGGTCTGGCCTCGCCGCCGGACAACTATGACCAAGGCACCGTGACAGGATCGGGGGGCTTTTATGCCTCGGCCCATGGGTCGATAGATACAAGTGGCACCGATTCGGGCGGCAACGTCGCGGAGGATTACATTTTTCTGTCCGGCGATCAGACCTCGGAGGCCATGGATATCTATCCGAGCGTCATGACCCACGAGATGGGTCACTTTGCGCAAACGCTGTTCTCCACCTCGCAGTCGCCCGGCGGCGACCACTCCTATAACGATTACCAGGATCCCACTCTCGCATGGATCGAGGGCAGTGCCAGCGGCATTGCGGCTCTGGTCATGAATACCCCGACCCAGGACCGTCTTGCCTATGTGTCGGGCGAAATCGTCGTGGGCATCTATGACATTTCCAACAACACCATCAGCGGAAATCCCCAATCGTGGCCGATCGGCTGGTACCAGGAATCCACCATCACGGCGATGATGTGGGCGGTGCACGATCCACAGGGCGCCATGCACCTGTCGGCGGCCGCCACCCTTGCGCCCATGTTTTCCAGTTCGTGGGATCAGGGGCCGTATCTCAATATGATCTGGCCCTACGCTTATCTGTTGAAGCAGACGAACCCGGTCGTTGCCGCGGCCATCGATGCGTGGAGCGTCGCACACAACATCGTGTCTGCGGGTAACGATGTCTGGGGCACGACCGAGATCCACGCCGGGAACAGAACGGTGCAGGATTCACTGCCCCCCTATACGACGATCAACATTGGCCAGACCGTGCAGGTGTGCTCTGCAGGCGCACCGCTGGAATACAACAAGGAAAGCAATAGTCGCTATCTGTTCCTCAAGGGCGACGGTGCCTCGCATACGCTGAGCGTCCAGGGACCAGCCGGAACGGTGCCGCTCCTGTCCGGGAATATGTTCACGGCGGGCAGCGCCTCCACCTCGCAATCGGGGGTCGTCCCGGTGGCCGGCGTGGCGACCGTGGTCGGCGACTGCAGCGTGTCGTACGGGCAATTTTCCTCGGAAACGGCGGCCTGTGCGGAGCCAGCCACCCCACCGGCCGAGCAGTGCTGGAGCGTCACGTGGCAGTAAGCGGCGCGGACTGCGACTTAGGAGGCACGAACATGTCCGATCAATTGAGAGTTCGAGCTTCGCTTCCGCGCCGCCTTGCGTGGCAGATGGCGACGGGCCTAGCGGTGCTGCTCGTCATTGGAGCGGCCGGCGCATCGGTCCCCACCAGCAACGAGTTGGGAGTCCGCTTTAAGGTCTTGCGGACCGGTGCTACGTCGAGCATCGAGATACGCATGAGTCCGCGGCGCGACTTCGAGTCTGTGGTGGTCGAGGCGGCCAGCGGTGTTGAATCGCTCTCGCCCTCGTGCGCGTTTGCAAACGCAAAAGTGGTCGCCGGCGGCTCTTATGTGTGCCAGGTAGTGCTTACCGGCGTGCCCTCGGCAGCGGCTATGACGCTTAATGTCATTGCGCGCCGCATGGTGCCGGGAGGCACCGTGCCGGTGATGGAAGTACATCACCTGTCCGTTAAGAACGCGGCCTTCGCGCCATCGCAGAAAAATACGGCGGCGTCACACCACAACGTCGCAGCCACGCCGCCTTCCCATAAATAACGGCGCTCCGGCCATCGCAATCGGTGGCACCAGCACGGCGAAGCGCTGCGCGTTGCGGCAGGCTGTACTGGGCCGCGCCGCTGCTGCCGCATTAATTGCCGCATGTCGAAATTGAACTGTTCGCCGTACAATGCGGCGCAACGGGGAGCCGCGCACTGGCAATGCGCCGTAGAGGCAACATTATCGGCTCGGAGGGGTGGTTCATGTTCCGCACTAGCGATATAGGCATCCATCCACGGTCGGTCATTGCCTTCTGCGCGCTCGCGCTGCTGGCTGGCGGCACGCTCGCCAGCGGGGCCAATGCCAAGGCCGCGCATGTGGCGCGCCTGCGCCTGTATGTGATGGACTGCGGCACCATCGTAGCCATGGACCCGGCCCTGTATGGGCTCAAGGCGGAAGAAATACACGGCGACACGGCGTTCGTTACGCCTTGCTATCTTGTCGTGCATCCCAAGGGAACCTTGGCGTGGGACGTCGGACAGGTTCCCGACAAGGATATTCCCGACGACGGCACCCTCGTGCAGCAGACGGTGCTGCGCGCGACGCGCCGACTGTCGACGCAGCTCGAGGCGATTGGTTACCAACCGCAGGACATCACCTTTATTGCGATGTCGCACTACCATGCCGATCACACCGCCAATGCAAATGCCTTTGCGAAGTCGACGTGGATCGTGCAGCAGGCGGATTACGACATGATGTTCAAGCCGGGTGACATTCCCATCCGCGCGCCTGAGACCTACCAGGATTTGAAGAATTCGAAGCGTATCACCCTGCACAATGAGGACCATGACGTCTTCGGTGATGGCACGGTGATCATCAAGACCGCGCCGGGCCATACGCCCGGACATCAGATGCTGTTCCTCAAGCTGGCAAAATTCGGCCCATTGCTGCTGGCGGGCGATTTGTACCATCTGCCGGAGGAAAGGACGCTCGATCGGGTGCCGACCTTTGATTTTGATGCTGCCATGACCCGCGCGACACGCAAGCGGGTCGACGAGTTTCTGTCCGCGACTCATGCCACCCTGTGGATACAACACAATCCCGCGACTTACGCGACGCTCAAGAAGGCGCCCGACTTCTACGAATAGCCGTAACCACCCGAGGGGTTTTCTGCGCTAGGGCAGGCGGTCATTGTCGTTTCCTCAGCGGTGTTTGCTCGGGGATGATTCACTCAGGAACTGCGCCACCGCAGCGCGTGCGGATGCGGACTCATCCAGCAGCAGGTGGCCGGCGTGCTCGAATATCCTAAGCGTTGAGTTCGAAACCGCCGCTTGCCACGCTGTGGCATTGCCGCTGAGCACCATTCGGTCCGCGCTTCCCCACAGCAGCAGCGTCGGCGCGCTGATGCAATCGAGCGAGCGGGCAAAATCCGCAGCCGTGGCCGCGCTGTCGAGAACCAGGCGTCCAGCCGTCTGCGCCTCACGGGCACGGTCGGCAAGAAAGGATCGGTCCGGGTCGTCGGGCCAGTAGGGCCGGATAAACTCGGGATCGTGCACCAGGTATTTTGGCCACTCGCGGTGGGTGATTCTGGAAAAATCCGGCTGCGGATAGTCGGCCAGTGTTATGCCTGCCGGCGCAGCGAGTACCAGGCTCCGCACCCGCTGTGGGTGCGAGATTGCGATCTGCGCCGCAAGCCGGCCGCCGAGCGATGCTCCGATAAGATGAACGGTCGCCAGCCCAAGCCTGTCCAGCAATGTGCAGTAGTGGCGCACGTAGGCCTGCAGAGTCGTCATTTCCGGAGCATCGTCCGACTCGCCGAACCCCGGATGATAGGGCACCAGGACCTGATATCTGGGAAGCCACTCGCGAGCGAATTCGAAGCCGTGGAAGGTTCCACCGCCATGCAGGTAGACCACTGCGGGCCCGGACCCGGCCATATAGGCAACGGTCCGTCGCCCGTCGATAGTCAATTCGAGCCGATCAAAACCGGCCGTGCTGTAGGGTCTCATTGGAAGATTCGGATCAGCCTATACGGGCATCGCCTGGCCCTCGACCAACTTGCTGAGAGCGGTGGACAGAGACATGCGCTCGGGGTCCTCAGCCTGGCGCCTGAATTCCTCAAAGTCCGCCCGTTGGCGCGCCGGGTCCGGCTCGGACATGCGGCGCTTGAAATCTGTCGCGATGGGGGAGCTCACCTCGAGAAACACCCGGCGCCGTTCCGTCGCGTAGAAGTCGAGGACGGATTCGGGCGCTCGTCCCGCGCACACGGCAGCCAGTGCGTCGATGAGGGCCGCGGCGTCGATCACCCCACCGGTCAGTCCCATTCCCCCGCACGGGTTGCAGACGTGGGCCGCGTCGCCGGCCAGCAGGACGCGGCCGGTTCGGAACACGGGTGCGCAGCGCTCATGCACGCGATACGGTGAATAGGCGGCTAGCCGATACGGTGCCCCTGGGTCGGGAAGGAGGCGGGCATAGCGCTCACGAATGCGCTGCTCGAGGCTCTCCTCGGCCAGCTCGGCGTTTTCGGCGTAGGTGACTCGCCACAGATTCTCCTGCCCGAGTCGCGCGACCACGGCCCAATTTTCCGCATCTGCAATCATGTTGGCGGGCTCGTAGCCATGGCGCTCAAAGTCGTACTCGACGTTGGTCGCCACGAAGCGCTCGGGCCAGGTGTGGCCCTCGAACGGCAAGGAAAGCAGATTGCGAACCGTGCTGCGTGCGCCGTCGGCGCCGACCACCCATTGTGAACGGATCTGCTCGCGGCGCTGCGCGGTCTCGATGGTCAGGGTGCATCCAGAGTCGTTCTGCTCAAGGTCGACCAGCCTGGCGCGCCAACGCATCGCCGCGCTGGGCAGGGCGCTGAAGTGCTTGAGCACGATCTGGGCAAGCAAGTGCTGACCCAGGTGCAGGTTGTAGGGATAGGGGGAGTCGGGAGGAAAGGTGTTGGCGATTCTCGCCACCTCGCGCGTAGCGAGCAGATGGAAGCAGAAACTCGCGCTGCAGTAGGCGATCGCCAGCGTGTCCTGCAGCAAGCCGAGACGATCGAGGACTTTTATGGTCGTCGGAAAGTAGACCGCCGCTCGCGGTGAATCGTTGATGCCGGGTTCGGCATCGATGACGGTCACGGACAGGCCCTGCTGCGCCAGGCCGAGCGCAGCCAGTAGGCCGACCGGCCCGGCGCCGACCACGACAACGTCGATGCGGTTTGCCATGGAGGCATTGTCCCGTGCCGCGGGTCGAGCAATCAAACGAAACCCCTGGTGGCCGGTTGGGAGGCTCTGAGCGGTCGATGACCGGAGTGTGCCGCCGGGATCTGTCCCGACCCCACCGGAATGCCGACTCGCCATTCGGGCCCGTGCCCGCGCGTGCCGCGGCGCGCTGGGGTCAGTTGAGATCCGCGGCCATCTGCGGTAGACAGTACACCGGCGGGTCAGTCTCAGCCGTACGGAGAATTCAATGTCGAACCGTCGAGAATTTCTCATGGCCGGAGCGTGCATTGCCGCAAGTGCGGCAATCCCCGGCGCCTTTGCGGACAGTGGCACCCCCCGGACCCTGCTGATTCTGGGCGGCACGGGCTTTATCGGGCCGCCGCTCACTGAGGAAGCGCTGCGCCTGGGCTGGAAAGTGACGCACTTCAACCGCGGTAAATCTGCGGCGGACGGCGTCGCGAACGTCGAGACGCTGATCGGGGATCGCAAGGGGCAGCTCGATGCGCTGCGCGGACGAAGCTGGGATGCGGTGGTCGATGACACCGGCTTTATTCCGAAATACGTGCAAATGTCCGCGCAGCTGCTGGCGCCGAAGGTCGGGTATTGCCTGTTTATCTCCAGTATTTCAGCCTATGCCAGCTTCGCCCGGCCGAACGACGAGCATTCGTCCACCGGCAAGCTGTCCAACCCGGACATCGAGGAGATCACGGACGACACCTACGGCCCAATGAAGGCTCTGTGCGAGCAATACACGGCCGAGGCATTCAAAGGACGTGCCAGCATCGTCAGGCCGGGCTATATCGTCGGACCGCTGGATCGTTCGGATCGTTTTACTTACTGGCCGGTGCGCGCATCCAAGGGCGGCGAGATGCTCGCCCCGGGAACGCCACAGGATCCGATTCAGATCATCGACGTGCGGGACCTGGCGACCTGGATGATGGCCTTGGTGCAATCACGCACCACGGGCTATTTCAACGCCGTGTCGCCCCCCGGCGCATTTACGATGGGTGATCTCATCACGGCGAGTCTGAGCGCCTCCCAAAAGGCCGGCACGACCGCTCATTGGGTGCCGGAAGATTTTCTCGCCGCGCACTGGAAGCCCGAGGAGCTGGATCTGCCTCCGTGGTCGCCGACCAAGGGCGATACCGCCGGCGCCTCGCTCACCTCCGTGGAGTCGGCCGCGCGAACGGGTCTGCGGTCGCGTCCGCTCGCTGACACGGTGCGCGATACGCTGAGCTGGTTCCAGTCGCTGCCTGCGGACCGGCAGGCTAAGCTGCGCGCCGGCCTGGATGCGCAGAAGGAAGCAGATACGTTGCGCGCCTGGCATGCAAGCCGCAAGAAGGCACCGGCACTGCCTTCGTAGAGCCACGGCCGATTACCGTGGTCGGTCCGTGAGGAACGGCGTTCCTCTGCAGCGTGACGAGCCAGCTTCCGCTAACTCCGGTCAACGGGGGAGGCCTGCCAAGCGCAGGGTAGCGGCCAGCCGCTTGGCGTCCGCCGGGATCTTGAAGGGCTGCTTACTGATAAATTGCGCAATCGAGAACTCGGGCTGCATCGACAGACACTCCGCAACGTTGGATCCGGCGCGCTCCATGTCGCCCAGCCGGGCGTGACATCCCGCCATCAAGGCGGCGTAGGGAAATGCGCAAACGCGCGTATGGCTGAGCGACTCCAGGGCTTCGGCGTAGCGATCCATGCTCATGTAGGCGAGACCCGCCGCGCGCCAGTACCACGGCTCATTAAAGAAAGGGTCAATCTCCCTTGCCCTTGAGAACCAGGTGAGCGCTTCCTGGCATTCACCCACGTAGACCAGAATTGATCCCAGATCCGCCGCGTTCCATTGGTTATTCGGATTGATCTGCACGGCCCGGCGGGCGTAACGCACGGCGAGGTTAAAGGAGCGTCTTTGCACGAAGATGTTGGCCAAGAGCGCATGGCCGGTACTTTCGCCGTCGTCGAGTTCTACCGCGCGCGTCAGCAGAACGTACGCCTTTTCCATCGCCGCATCGGAGCTTCTCGGGCCGTCCTCCCAGCGCGAATAGGTCAGCGCGGCCAGCAAGGTGTGCGCAAGTGCATAGTCGGGGTCAAGTTCGATTGCTTGCTCGACCAGCCGCGTGGCCTCGGCCGCGCCCGCCGGATCGTCCCAGGGCAGGGAATTGCCCTTGAGTACGCACTCGTAGGCGGCCAGGCTCGTCGGCGGCTTGCGGCGCGCGCGCTCGTTGACTGAGACCTGTACGCGACCGACCAGCGTGCTGACGATGGTCTGCACGACCCGGTCAAGAACCACAAAAATCTCGTTGAGCTGGCGGTCGAACTTTTCACTCCACACCGGGTTGCCCGTCTCGGCGTCGATCAGCTGGACGCTGATACGAATACGCTCGCCCATGCGACGGACGCTACCTTCCACGACGAAGCGAACCGCTAGGTCGCGAGCAAGTTGCTTTACATCGGTTATTGCGCTGCGATCGCGGAATGACGCCGAGCGGGAACGTACCGCAAGGCTTCGCCAGCGCGACAGCTCGGTAATGATGTCCTCGGTGATCCCATCGCTGAAGTACTGCTGGGCCGGATCGCCACCTAAATTAAGGAAGGGCATGACGACGATCGACGGCTTGTCAGTCGGCGGCGCTGCGACTGCAGTGACAGCCGGTTCGGCCGGTGCGCTCGTCCACGCCGATACCGGGGCAATCAGCCGATAACCCCGGCGTACAACGTTGGCGATATACGTGGGTTTTTTCGGGTCATCGCCGAGCGTTCGACGTAAGGCGGCCACCGCGGCATACACCGAATCCTGGCTGACCACCACGTCCTTCCAAACGCGATCCAGAAGTTCCCCAACACTAACCACCGCGCCCGGGTGCTCTGCAAGGCAGGTCAGCAACTGCATCGCCTTCGGTTCGAGCTTTATGGATCGGCCGTCCTTGCGAATTTCGTCCAGTGCCGGGTCGACACGCAAGTCACCGATTCGCAGCAAGGACTGATCCGGCGAATTCATCGGTGCAAAGGTAGCTCTAGGAATTGACAGAGAGTTGGTTCGCATTCAATCGAGTGTCTGGAAGCGGCGACAGTCTGCCCTGGGTCCACCAGCGATTGTCCTGTGTGCCTCGTCGAGCCATTTAAGTTCAAGCTCAGAACTAATTTGGGTTCAATTTCAGAGAATCCCTAGGCCACTTTCATACCACTCTCAGGACTTACGTCGTGCTACGGAGCACGCTAGTCCCAGTGCCGGCGAGACCGAACCAGTAGGGCGGAACCACCAGCAACCTTGAATGATTTAACCGCTACCCAGGAGACCACCATGAACGCTCAGATCACTGCCACCAAACTTCCCAATTTAATCACAACCGCGATCCTTGGCACACTTGCCTTGATGGGCGCAGCGCCCTCCATGGCCGCCGATGGCTACGTCGTGCGCCAAGCCGTTGTGAGATATGGGGATCTCGACCTATCGAACCCGCAAGGCGCGGCCAAGCTCTATAGTCGCATCGCCGCAGCGGCACGCGAAGTGTGCGACGCCTTCGACGTTGACAACCACAACCTCGAGGGCCGAGCGGACGCAGAGTCCTGCGTACGGAAGGCCATGAGTGGGGCTGTGACCGACGTCAGCCGGCCTGAATTGTTCGCGATCTACAACGCGAAGAATTCCAAGCCGCTCGGCGTTCCGGTCGCCGCCGCCCAGCCTCGCTAGTCGTTCCGTGGGGCGGTGGTGTTTGTCACCGCCCCGCGGCCGAGCCTTGCGCCTGAGGTTTGAGGCTCGTCTAACTCCCGCGAATTGCCGAATATAGGCGCCGCTCACGAAGTCAGTGTCGAGCGGCTAGAAGAACACATCGCCGCGTCCAAAGAATAACCCGAAGCAGGCTAGAATCCCCTTACGGGCCCGCGCCCATCAGGTTGATGGCGGCTGCGTGGATCCGAGCGCAGGTAATTATCGTTTTGGGGGGGGAATTATGACTACGCTGACTAGACGGTCTTTGCTTCGGAGCGTTGGAGCGCTGCCACTGCTCGGCGCGGCGGCGACTCGCGCCGCGGATGAGCCCTTAGCGACAACCACGTCGAACCTCCGATCGATTACCGGAGCGGCCAAGCCCATCACGCCCGCTGAGCGGCGGGCGCGGGTGACGAAGCTCCAGTCGCTCCTGAGTGAGCGCAAGATCGGTGCCCTGCTGGTCGAATCGGGCTCGACGCTCGAGTACTTCACGGGAATTCGCTGGCATCGATCCGAGCGCACCACCGCGGCGATCGTTCCCGCGCGCGGCGAGGTGCTCGTTGTGACCCCGGCCTTCGAGGAGCCTTCGGTGCGCGAGACCTTTGATGTGGGCAGCGACGTGCGGGCATGGAACGAGCACGAGAGCCCGTTTGAACGGATCGCTCAGGGTCTACGCGATCGCGGCGTCGCATCCGGCGCCGTAGCGGTCGAGCCCACGACTCGGTACTTTATTGTCGAGGGCGTGCGCCAGGCCGGCAAAACCTACGATTTCGTGTCGGGCGAGGGGCTCGTGCGGGCCTGCCGCCTGATCAAATCGCCCGCTGAACTGGCGCTGATGCAGCTGGCCAACGATGTAACCATCGCTGCACTGCGATACCTGCACACCCGCATCGAGCGTGGCATGACCGCCACGCACATTAGCGCGCTCATGGACGAGGCCACGAGCGCGCTGGGCGGCTCCCCGGAGTTTGCCCTGGTGTTGCTGAATGAAGCGTCCGCGTATCCGCATGGGTCCCTGCAGCCGCAATCGGTACGCGAGGGATCCATTGTCTTGATGGATTGTGGGTGCACGGTGCACGGCTACCAATCCGATATCTCGCGGACTTGGGTCTACGGGGAGCCGAGCGCCCGGCAGCGCAAGATCTGGGATACGGTCAAACGCGGTCAGCAGATCGCCCTCGAAAACGCGAAAATCGGAGTTCCCACAGGCCGCATCGACGATGCCGTGAGGGCCTACTACGAGACTGAAGGGTGGGGTCCGGGCTACAAGCTGCCGGGGTTGCCCCATCGAACCGGTCACGGGATTGGACTGGACGGACACGAACCCGCCTACCTGGTGCATGGCGATGCCACGCCCCTCGAGGCCGGCATGTGCTTCTCGGACGAACCCGGGATCTACATCCCCGGCGAGTTTGGCGTGCGATTGGAGGATTGCTGGCACATGAGCGCAGCAGGGCCGGTGTTGTTCACGCCATTGGCCAAGTCACTCGAGGAGCCGATCTGATCAATCCTGACCCCACCGCGATTGATCCTTGACCTCGCCTTGGCGCTGACCGCTCGAAAAGCGCAGTGGAGGGCTCGGCGGGCCGACTCTTGATTGGCCGACCGGTCCCGGGACGGTGCGGCCGGCACAGGCCTCACTTGTAGGTGCGAAGGGGTTGGCGCATAGTCTGTTTCACGGATCCGGCTCACCCGGGCCGAATCGACATCCTAACAAAACCAAGAACCCCAGGGAGACCAATCATGAGATTTGTGACTATTGCTGCGCTCACCGCGTTGCTCGTCAGCGCGAGCGCGTTTGCCGCTGATCCTGCTGTCGGGGAGTGGAAGCTCAACCTCGAAAAGTCCACATTCAGCGACAAAGCCCCAAAGAGCGCGACACGCGTGTATGCGGAGGGCACCGAGGGCACGAGCCTCGATCAGAAAATGGTCGGCGCGGACGGCAAGGAATCGACCATGCACGTGGCATACAAGTACGACGGCAAGGACTACCCCGTCACGGGCAATCCGGACGCCGATACCGTTTCGGCTAAGCGGATCGACGGCCTTACCACTCATTTCACGCTCAAGAAAGGCGGAAAGGTGGTCGGTACCGTACACCGCGTCGTGTCGGCAGACAGCAAGACGCTGACTGTCAACAACAAAGGCACGCATTCGGACGGTAAGGCATACAACGATACGCTGGAGTTCGACAAGGACTGAAGTCGCGCGAACATGGCCGGGGCGTGAGCAAGGCTCACGCCCCGCGCCAAGTCCAGGCGGCAGGGCTTGGTTGTTTTCTATCGTTTGATAGCCTGCGCCAAGCCCCCACGCCGCTCCGCGCCCTCATTGCAGGGGCGGTCACTCGCGAAGCTTGAGCGAGGCGTCGTGCTCGGTTCGCCGCCGCGCCGGAAGCTGATCCAGACCCGGCATTGGCGGTCCTAAGCCACCCTCTTGCAATGGCACGTGACCCTTACTCGGGCGGAGTGCGCTTACGCGGCTGCCGCCAGATTGCGCGATGGGTTGAGCAGCCCGCGCGCGGCGGAGCGGACTCGGGGGTCCGACATCCGATAGACATTGCGGTCCAGCAGGTAATGCACGAAGCCGGTCGAGAAGCCGACGGCGATCAATGCGGGAACCCAGGAAGAAGTACGCAACCCTTCTGCGACCGTGCCGAAGATCCGGTCTCCGTAGTAAGTGCCCCCGTGCCAATTGGCTTCGACCTCAAACAATGGCAGCAGAAAAAGGGAAGCCACCGCGAGCATGAGGAGAATGGCCCACGGCCGGGCATTTAATGCGTGAAGGATTCGGCGGAGGGCGCCGCGCGCGGGAACCGGCTCGCCACGGGGGGTTTCGGAGGCGAGGCCCGTGGCCAGGATCCAATGCTGTGAAGTCCAGATCACTATGTAGAGAAATGGGCTTCGGACCTGCAGGGCCATGGCGACCATTACGGCGAGCCCCAGGATGTACAGCACGCGTGGCAGCGAGCGGCGCGTCGTCCGCGCTTCCGCAATCAGCATGACGGCGGTTGCGACAGCTAAAAGCAGCAAGGCGCCTTGGCGGATATCGCTTTGCCTCGAGGCAAGCCAGGCGGGGAGGAGCCAGTCATCGAGCCACCGATCGTGGTAGGCGACGGATCCCGACAGGATATCGGCAAGGAAGACCAGTGCGCCGCCCACCCCTAGAGCGAAGATCCGATCCCGACGCCTCGTACGCGCGCAGCTTGCGCGCTGCGCACGCGATCGGTACAGAGACAGGGCACCGAAGTGTTGTGCCGCAAAGTGGTAGGTCACCAGCACATAATCGATGATCGCCATCGCTACGACGCGCTCTGCCCGGGACCACGGCAGTGCCGTGTCGTCTGGCAGGAAGACTGCAAAGCAAGCCACCGTCACCAGTAACGGAATTACCACGAACCGCACCGGCTCTTGACGAAGCAGCGGCCGGTACGCTTCGGTGCAATACGCCAGCCAGGTGCTGCACAAACGATGGCCGATCCAAAACAGGGCACTCAACCCGAGATAAAAGGCATCGAGCGGGCCGGACTCCGGATGGGTATATCCGCGGGCCAACCAGAGCACGAGCGGCACCAGCCAAAGGGCGTTGAGGATCCACACCCCATCCCAAACCGGGCCACGCACCCAGGGAGTGGAGCGGAGCGTTGCCGAGTCAGCGTGCCCCAACGCGTCCGTCCTGTGCGAGATCCTCGAACCGTGGCTCACTCACATTCTGTGCTCCACAAAATGAAAATATTCTGCTCGGCCAGCGGCGAGCGTAGCAGCCAATTCGTCTGAGAGACACGTGTTCGAGCTGCCAGGCGGGCTCGTAGCGTCGGGCGCCCATATTGACGGGGCTCAGGGCGGGGGCGACTATGCGCCTATTAAAGGTATGGATAATTCCGGATCGGACGACGATGGGATCGGCAGCTGTCGGGTATGCACAAGCAGAGAGCTTCGCCTGACCAGCCGACGTCAATTCCTGCAGCGCGCAATGGTTGCGGCGGCGCTACCCGCGGCGGTGGCTGTGCCACTGCTGCCCACCGCGGCACACCCCGGGGTTCCGCACGCTTGGCCCATGGTGCTGATCGATGATCGGCACGCCGAGGCGCGTGCCTTCGGCGCCTGGATGACCGGCCGGGGCACGCCAGTGCGCGCGGTGCCCGACGGCGACATCTCCAAGCCATGGCGCGAGTGGATCGGACCGGCCTTCGGGCGCGCTCCAACCGTAGTGGCCGGACTAACGCGCGCCCCGGCACTTTTCTGCCTGGAGCAACTGAGCTGGGCGCTCCACGGGCAAGTGGTGTTTTACGCCGAGCACCTGGTGCCAGCCGTCGGGCCCGTGCGCCACCGAATCCATCGTTGTGCGCCGTCCGGTAAGGCCGTGGACGAAGTGCCACTGTCGCCGCGCGGCGGACTCTGGCCCGGCCAACTGGCCAGCCTGGTCGCGCGGCAGAGTGGCGTTGCGCGCAGCCGACGAGCAGCGCCCACACATATTGATCTGGCCACTTTGCCGTCCGACTATGCTCAGCGCTTGACTTCCTGGATCATCGCCACGGCTTAAATCAACAGGACCTACTTCATGGCTCTGCCGCCCAACGTCAGCTCCGCGGACTTCGAGGCCGCCCTGGCGTCCTGGCGCACGGCCGTCGGCCCGGACTGGGTATTCACCTCCGCGGAAGATGTTGCGCTGTATCGCGACGCTTATTCGCCGTACTGGGGAGAACCGGAGGAACGCCTGGCCGCCGCAGCGGTCGCTCCCGCGTCGCTCGAGCAGGTGCAGGCCGTGGTACGAACCGCGAATCAGCATCGCATTCCCTTGTATGCGATCTCCACTGGCCGGAATCTGGCCTATGGGGGCTCCGCACCGGCGCTATTCGGGCAGCGTGGTTCTCGACTTGAAGCGCATGAACCGCGTGCTCGAGGTCAATGAGCGCAATGCCTATGCCCTGGTGGAGCCCGGCGTCAGCTACTTCGATCTCTACGATCACATCACCAAGGCAAATCTCGACGTCTGGATCGATACGCCAGACCCGGGCTGGGGGAGCCTCATCGGTAACGCGCTCGATGGGGGCGGCGGCTGGACCGCCTCGCCGTTCCGCGATCACTTCGGTTCCCATTGCGGCATGGAGGTGGTGCTGGCGAGTGGCGACGTGGTGCGCACCGGCATGGGCGCACTGCCCAACGCCAAGTCCTGGCAGCATTACAAATGGGGTCATGGCCCGTGGGTCGATGGCCTGTTTCGGCAGGGAAACATGGGGATCGTCACCAAAATGGGTTTCTACCTGATGCCGCGGCCCGAGGCCTACCTCTCGGCCACGGTGCAGGTGTTCCGCGAGAACGACGTCGTCGCGCTCCTCGATACGCTGAACCTTCTGGAAAACCAGCACGTCGTAAACGGATCGACACAGCTGTACTACGGCGATGTCACCAACATCTATGGCAGCGTTCGGCAGCAGACCCCGGGCGCGCCCGCCTGGAGCCTGATTGTGCCGATCTACGGTCCGGAAAAAGTCATTCGGGCACAGCTCGAATACGCGCGTGACAAGTTCGCGCGCGTGCCCGGTATGCGTTTTGTCGAAGACGAGTTACTGCGCACGCCACTTACGGCCGAGGCGCTGCAACGGGTACGCCAGGTGAACTTCGGCATTCCGAATCTGGCCATCTTCTCGATGCTCGGGCGCTCGGCGGCCAATCCGTCCCCGGCCGGCGGCCACATTGGCTTCTCGCCGGTGATACCTCGAACCGGCGAGAGCGTATTGGAGTACCAGCAGTATTATCGTGAGTGTATGGCGGCGATGCCCGAAGGACAGGCGGTCGGTATCGTGGGTCCGGTATTCCTGACCAACTGGGAGCGATCCATGGTCGCCCTGATGATGTTCCCGATTGGTCGCGATCCGGCAAGCAACGGCAAAATGCGGACGGCGTTCAAGCAGTGGGTTGCCAAGGCGGCAGGGCACGGCTGGGCGGAATATCGCGCGCCGACGCCGTTCCAGGATCTCGTGGCGGACACCTACTCATTCAACAACCACTCGTTGCTGCACTTTTGCGAGACCATCAAGGATGCCGTGGATCCCAATGGGATCCTGTCTCCCGGCCGGTATGGCGTATGGCCGAAACGCTTGAGGAAGAGTTGAGATGTCGCCTTCGACCGGCGCGATAGCGGCGTGGTTGGCCGTGAGTGGCCTTGCACAGGCGGCACCGCCGGCGGCTTCGCCGGACTCGGCACCCGTTCAGCCGACCGGCGAGGCTGTGTATGTGCATTGGTGCGCGCCGTGCCACGCGGCCGGTCCGGGGCACCCGGGGACCGAATCGCTGCAGCTGAAGTACGCCGGGGAGCGGCCGGCCGTGCTGCTTGAGCGAACCGATCTGTCGGCGCAGGCGGTGGCCACGTACGTGCGCCAAGGCGTGCTGCTGATGGCGCCGTTCCGGAAGACCGAGATCTCGGACTCCGAACTGCAACGGCTGGCCGCGTTTGTCGCCGGCAATTTTGGGAAGGCTCGCTAGGAAATCGATCCGTCCGCGCCGTCGGTCAGCTACGGCCCCTGAGCCGCTCGCTTTCCTGGCGGGTAGAGGCGAGCCCGGTGTTGCGCGTGGCCAGGCCACCGGCGGCAGGCGCTTTGCTGAAGGGCTCTGGATCGCCTGGTTTCAGTTTGAGGCCAAACAGGGTGTGCATGCCCGGATGCCGCCCGAGGCCGCCATAGAGATCAAAGCCGCGATCGAGCCAGGCGCGCAAGGGATCGTCTTCGGTGAGCGGCGGCGTGGTGGCCACCGACCCCAGCCATAAGAACACCGCGAGTGCGCGATAGTCGGCGTAGTTGGGACTCTCGCCGCCCAGCCACGGATTCTCCTCGAGCAGTCGGCGGAAGGGTTCGAGGAGCGGGGGCACCTGAGGCAGGCGCTCTTCACGCCCGGCCTGCACCGCTTCGATCTTGCGTCCCAGCATTTTCTCGCGACTCGTCGTGACATAGTCGTGATCGACCTCGAGCGACAAATCACGATAATCCTTGATATAGCAACCGAACCAGGGCGTGATCGCCGTGCGCCACAGCCAGCCCTCCAGGAATACGGTCAGCGGCTTGATGCTTGGATGGCCTAAAAGCGTGGGTCGCTCCGGATAGCGCTCGTCCAGGTATTCTGCGATCAGCCAACTGTCCAGCACCCAGCGACCCTGATCTTCAATGACCGGCAGACGCTCGGAGCGCCCGCCCGTGCGCTCGAGTATGCCCGTAAAACCCCCGGGCACGAGTTCGACCTCAAAACCCTTGTGCGCCAGTGCGTAGCGGGTTGCCCACACGAAGGGACTGATTGTGCAGCCGGAAGCGAGCTGCAGATCGTAGAGTGTGATGCGATGCGGATCGGACACGGTCGCTCCGTCGGGCCGCGCTACTTCGAGGCGCCCGGCATGGGCCGGCCGAGTTTTTGGCGCCGCAGGTAGTCCGGGTCATTCTCGTAGCGGCGCAGCGCGGCAATGACCTCGGCGTGCTGCTTCTCGAGCGTGGGTATGAATTCCGGATACGGCAGAATCCAGAACTCGTTGCGGCGCACGGCCTGGACCACGATCCGCGCCAAATCCACCGGGTCGATGCCGGTTTCGATGATGGCCTTGAGGCGCTTGAACACCTCCGGGTCGGCGCCGTAGTACCCGGTACGCGGGTAGCGATCGGGCCGCGAGAGCACGGATTCATGGATGTTGGTGTTGACGCCGCCGGGACACAGGATGGAGACGCCGATGCCGAGCTTGTCGAGCTCGACGCGCAGCGATTCGGAATAGCCGCGCACCGCAAACTTCGTAGTGCAATAGACGCCGGTCTGCGGCAGGGCTACAAAGGCCGACATCGAGGCGGTATTGACGATGTGCGCACCGCCGCCCGCCTTGATCATGCGCGGCAGGAAAACCTGCACGCCGTTGATCATGCCTTTGAGGTTAACGTCGACTTGCCAGTCCCAGTCATCATCGCTGGCCTGCTCGATGGGACCAAACTGGCTGACGCCGGCCGTATTGCACAGCAGCTGCACTGGACCGAAGACGCGCTCGGCTTCGTCGGCGGCGCGGGTGTAGGCTGCGCGGTCGGTGATATCGAGTTTGATGGCGTGGACGGGCAGTCGCTTGGCGGCGAAGTAGGCGCTCGTCTGCGCCAGATGATCCTCGCGCACGTCGACGATCACCACGCGCATGCCGGCTTCCTCGGCCAGCACCTTCGCCTGCCCCAGGCCCACCCCGGAGCCGCCACCGGTTACGAAGGCCACTTTGCCCTGCAGTTCTTCCATATTTCCCCCTGCGGAGTTCCCTCAATTGCGCGCTAACAGCTCACGCCCAGGCAGGACGCCAATCCGTCCCGAACCGTCGGCCCGGACTTCGAGCGGTGCGTCGAGCGAGCCAATCTTACCTCTCCTTAGCGGCAGCGGCTTGCCGACGCGAGATGAAGAAGGCTACAGACAGCCGCTGAGGAATCGCGAATGGGGGCGCAATAGGTCTATTATTGAGTTCGCGACTTCGACTATTGCGTGGGCGAAAGAACGATACCGCATGTCACGACCGTCAATCCGTTGGCCCCTTATCCTCTGCGCTCTGAGCTTGTCCGCGCGTGCCCAGGTGCCGGCGGCGGGGCACTACATGTTTGCCTGGGCGGGTGACGTCGCCCAACAGGGGAACGACTTCCTTGCGGTCATCGACGCCGACCCTGGCTCAGCTTCGTACGGCCATTTGGTGGCGACGGCAGTCACTGATCTACAGACCGGGCAGGTGCATCACACGGAATACACGATGCCGGCCAGTGGGCTGCTGTTTGCCAATGATCATGTGGCGGGCCGGAGCTTCATCTTCGATGTGCGCGATCCTTTACATCCGAAAGTCTCGGCCACGTTTACAGAGCTGGCGGGCTACAGCCATCCGCATTCCTTCTTAAGGCTTCCCAACGGGCACGTACTCGCGAGCTTTCAGCACACCGACCCGGCCGGCACGGAAACGCCGCCGGCGGGCAAGGGGATCTCCGGGGGCCTGGTGGAGATCGACGATCAGGGTCACGTGATTCGTGCTGCGAGCACCGCGGATCCGGAGCTGCCGGATGCCAATTTGATGCCGTACAGCCTGCTGCCGCTCCCTGAGCTTGATCGTGTCGTGGTGACCAACTCCTCGATGCACGACGTGGACCCCCATGGCCATACCTTTCAGGTATGGAGCCTGTCCAGTCTCAAGCTGCTCAGCACCGAGTACTTCGATACGGGCGGAGAGCAGGAGGGTGACCTCAATCCGGAGGAGCCTCGGCTCGGACCCGATGGATCCATCTTCGTGCAGACGCTCAATTGCGGCATCGAGCGGATCACGGATGTCGCCACCGCCCAACCCAAATCTCAGCTCGTGCACATGTTCCCGGGATCGCACTGCGGCGTCCCGACCATCGTCGGCCATTACCTGATTCAAAGCGTGCCTATCATCAACGGTGTGGTCGTGCTCGACCTAAAGAACCCCACCAAGCCGGTGGAAGTGTCGCGCCTGCCTCTGGGCGACGGATTCGTTCCGCATTGGACCGGGTGGGATCCCAAAGCCGAGCGCGTCGTCGTCACCGGTATTGGCGATCTGCACCGCCTGTTTATGTTGAAGCTGGACCAACAGACCGGCGCGATCACGCTGGACGCGGCGTTCCGCGACGCGGACGGAAAAGTCGGCTTCAATTTTGACAATCGCCACTGGCCGGACGGTTGGACTGGATCAGCCAATCCGCACGGCGTAGTTTTCTCGCGCTGACTGTGGGGATCTACGCGGAGAGGCGGGTCCGGGGCTGATGTGGGGAGGCACGGGCGGGTCGATTGGCGCTTGGCGGACTCTGGCCGCCTGCACGCCGCGCGCGCTGAAGTCCCTGGCTCCGCACGTGAGGCGGGTTTGTTAGCACGTCGGTGGCTCAATCGTGGGGGCGGAAAGTCATGAAGGCATTAGTCTTGTCGATTGGTGGCAGCGGTAGCGTTGTTGCCCGCATCCGCCTTCGCGCATGCGCACTTGCTGCGGTCCAGCCCTGCCGAGAACGCTGTCTTGGACAAGTCGCCGGCGGCCGCCACGCTGGTGTTCGCTGAGCCGGTCACTTTGACCGCCGTGAAAGTCGAATCGAAGGAAGGCGTCAAGACCGCCATCAAGCAGCTACCGGCAAAGCCCACGGCCGAGGCCTCGGTGCCACTGCCGCCGCTGGCACTCGGTCACTACACGATCAGTTGGCGTGCGGTCAGCGACGACGGCCACCTGATGAGCGGGGCGATTCATTTCAGCGTCGGTGAGAAGGGCGGCCACTAAGGAGTGGCTGGGCTTCCGGTGTAGCACTATGGCGAGCTTCGATGCCGCAGCGATCGCAATGCGCTGCGCAGCCTTTATCGCCATCCTGCAGGCCGCGGGCCTGGGGCTTTTTATTGCGGCCCATCGGAGCCACGCTGGCCGAGAATTCGGCACCGCTGGTCTCGCTGGCTCGCACGCTGGCTCTGGCCGGTCTTGCCCTGATTTTGGGTCATCAGCTTATTGAAGGCTCGCGGCTCGCGGGAGATTGGCTCGGCATGATGGATGTCGGTGTCCAGCGGGGGAACTGGCGTCGATCTCCGGGCGTCGCCGCGCTGGTCGCGGGAGGCGGTCTTGCGATTGAGTACGCCGGATTGCGCCTGAAGAACGCACCCGGCCGCACCCTTTCGGTGCTCGGGGCGATCGCCGTCACGGCAAGTTTCGCCTTGACCGGTCATACCACCGATGGGGCCGTGTGGCCGCCGGTCAGGCTTCTGCTCGCATTGCACGTCACGATCGTGGCCTATTGGCTGGGGTCAGTGGTCGCGCTGACGCGTCTGACGCAAGTCGCCACGACCCCGGCGCTCTACAGGATCAGCACGGCATTCTCCGTGTCCGCCGTATGGATCGTGCCCGTCATCCTTCCGCTGGGCGTCGGGGTGGCCGTTGGCCTGTTGCCGAATCTGGCAGCGCTGCGCACCGTGTACGGTGGCTTCCTGGCGGCAAAGGTTACTGGGTTTGTGGTGTTGTTGGCCTTGGCGGCCGCAAATCGATGGCGCATGGTTCCTGCCCTGCAGCGCGAACCGCTCGAGGCTACCCAGCGGTTCCGGCGCATGCTGCATGCGGAATATCTGCTCTTGATTGGCGTTGTGTCGGTTACCGCCGTGATGACGTCCCTCTATTCATGGCATTGAGCGCGGCAGTGCGCCAGGCGCTATGGCTTGGGCCGAATCGAACGCCGAACCGCAGCGGCAGAAATTAATGGGGCGCGAGTCGCCTGTTCCTCGCCGAGTTCACTTATCATTCGCAGGGCCACCCGGCCGCTCCGGTTGTTAAAAATTTACACCCCGTGCCCTTAACTACGATTTCCCGCACCTGGCCGCTGCTGCTGGGCATGGGCGTGCTGATGCTAGGCGCCGGTCTGCAGAGCACGGTGCTCGGCATCCGTGCGACGCTTGAGGCATTTCCGACGATGGTCACGGGCGTCGTCATGGCCTGCTACTACGTCGGCTATCTTTTTGGCACCATCGCTGCGCCACGCCTGATCCGTAACGTTGGCCACGTGCGCGTGTTCGCAGCCCTCGCGGCGATCGCTTCGGCCTCGACCCTGGTCCAAGCCGCATACGTGCATCCCGTTTCATGGGGCGCCATGCGCCTGGTGACGGGCCTGTGCTTCGCGGGCATCTACGTGGTCGCGGAAAGCTGGCTGAGCGCCTTCGCCACCCGAACCAACCGCTCCAGGCTGTTTGCCGTCTACATGGTGGTGTTGTACGTCGGTCTGGGCGCTGCGCAGTTTCTGCTGCTTCTGTCGAATCCCAGAACGTCGTCGCCGTTCATGCTGGTCTCGGGCCTCATCTGTCTGGCGATGGTTCCCACACTGCTGTCCTCGCAGCTGACCCCGGAGGTTGTCGTACCCCGCGGCGTCGACTTTCGCGAGCTGTACCGCATCTCGCCCCTCGGCGTCGCGGCCGTCACCGTCGCGGGCGTCATCAGTTCCACCCTTTTCTCCATGGGTCCGGTGTACGCGCGGCTCGAGGGACTGGACACGCCGGCCATCGCAACGTTCATGGCCGTCAACATATTCGCCGGCGTCGCCACGCAGTACCCGATAGGGTCTTTGGCCGATCGCTGGGATCGGCGGGCCGTGATTGCCGGGGTCTGTGCACTGGCAACCGCGGCGGGCGGGAGCATCGTCGCGTTCCCGGGCATGCCGCATGCGCTCTTTCTCGCGCTGTCCGCGATGTTCAGCGGGCTCGCCTTGACGATCTATTCGCTGGGTATCTCCCACGTCAATGACCGGCTCGAACCGGCGCAGATGGTGGCGGCCAGCAGCGCGTTGCTGCTGCTCAACGGGATGGCGGCAATCCTCGGGCCACTGCTCACCAGCGGCCTGATGACCGTCAGAGGGCCTTCGGCCTATTTTGCGACCCTCGCGACGCTGAGCGGCGCCCTGACCGTGAATAGTCTGTGGCGCAAGAGTCGGCGTGCGCCGGTGCCGCAGGCTCAAAAGGGCCCCTATATCCGCACGGAGCCCCAGCCGTGTGCGTCCATCAGCGAACCGCCGTGGCTTGAGCCCAGAAGCGACGCGCCGCCCCTGGAAGGCTAACCCGGGATGACCGGCTCTCATTTGAGAAGTTGATCCGCGGGCATCCTGCTGAGCCCTCGCGAACTTCGGTTAGGTATCCACCCGGTCGCGAACGCCTCGGCTAGCTGACCCTGTCAGCGAAGTCCCGTCTTCAATCGTGGGCACTTGGACGCACGATTCTCGTCGGTTTCATGATCATTGCGGCAATGGACGGGGAGCGCATCGGCCGATCCCGCGCTTCGAGCGCCGACCTTACCAGTGCGAGCGAGTGCATCGTGCGATTCGATGACGAACCGGCTGGCGCGGCACAAGCGTCAGTCGGACGCAAGCTTGAGCAGGCTCGCCGTATGCTCGGCGATCATGTGCTCCTCGTCGGTGGGTACGATCCATACCTCGCCGTCGGACCGATCGCTGCTGATACGGCCGCTTTTCCCTGCTGCATTGAGGGCTGAGTCAAGCTGCATTCCGAGCCACCCGCAGCCCGCCACGATGTCATTTCTTGCGGCCGCGTCGTGCTCGCCAATGCCACCGGTAAACACGAGTCCGTCCAGTCCGCCGAGCGCCGCCGCCATAGAGCCGAGCTCTCGAACCACGCGGTACACGAAAAGGGCGATGGCCTCAGCCCCCGCAGGTTCCGCAGAGTCGCGTAACGCGCGCATGTCGGAGGATAGGCCCGAGACGCCGAGCAATCCGCTGCGGCGGTAAATCAGATCCTCAAGCTCACGCGGGCCCATTTTGTGCTGATCCATCATGTACAGCAGGACTCCCGGGTCGATCGAGCCGCACCGCGTGCCCATCATCAGGCCTTCCGCGGCAGTGAAGCCCATTGTGGTCGCGACGCTCTTGCCGTCGTGCACCGCGCACAGGCTGGCGCCATTGCCCAGGTGGGCAATAACGACCCGACCGGCGGCGAGTTGCGGCGCGACCGCACGCAGGTGTCGGCACACGAATTCGTAGGAAATTCCATGAAAGCCGTAACGCAGAACCCCTTCCTCGCTCAGGGCCCGGGGCAGGGCGTAGCGGCGAGCGATGAGCGGCTGGCCGGCATGAAAACTGGTGTCGAAGCAGGCCACCTGTGGCATGTCCGGCGCGGCGACCGCGAGGGCGCGGATGGGTGCCAGATTGTGCTGCTGATGGAGCGGGGCCAGAGACACGAGGGTCTCGAGGTCGGCCAGCACTGCCGCGTCTACACGCTCAGGCGCCAGATGGCGGGTGCCGCCGTGCACCACTCGATGTCCGACGGCACTGATGGCGGCAGTGCCCAAGTGCGCCTTGAGGATCGCCAGGATCTCTTGCGTCGCGGCCGCATGGTCGAACCCGGCGGCCTGCCAGCGTTGCTCGCGAATCTGCGCGCCATCGGAATCCTTGAGGACCAGGCGCGGCGCTACACCGATGGCTTCCACCTGACCCCTAAGCACCAGCGGGAGCTCGGGTCCGATCCTGCGCACCGCAAACTTGATGCTGGAGGAGCCCGCGTTGAGAACGCCGATGTGACGCGGCGCCATTAGCCGGCGATCCTCATTGGCAGTTGCGCGTGCTTTGCCGGCATGGGCGTGAGTTCCCGCGCCGCAGCGAGCAGCCGTTCATCACCCGCTTGGGTCTTTTCGGTTTTTTCTGCCATCGATGGACCACCCCGTCTGAGCAAACGCTCGCAAAGGCACCTATTCGGTAGGCGCGGGAAATTGTTAGTTTACGGTCAGGTTCACAGGTATCGATGCTATGCCGTTCGCTACAACCACCAGTGAACTTGCGCCGGTTTCCGCCTGTGGCGGGACATCGAACAGCGTGGAAACGAGGGTGTTGCCGGTTGCTACGCCCATAGTACTGTGACCGTGAGTGCGCGCGTATACGACATGACCGGATGCCGCGTTAGTGAGGCGCACGAGCGGATAATTTGTGGCCGCAGTGAATTCATCGCCGACCGCGGCCGCCTGTGAGAGGCCGTTGAACTGGGTGCCGGATATGCCGTAGGTCGAGCCGCGAATCACGGCCGTTGGGGCCACCGTGATCGTGGGCGCCCACGCGGGATCGCCGCTGCCGTTACCCTCATACACTTGCGTTGTCCCCCCGATCACAAGCGCCTGGCCGTTCGGCAGCGGCAGCACAAAGTACGCGGTGGTGCCGCCGTAAGTAGGCAATGCGCCGGTAACGCTCAGCGTGGCACCGTCATATTCGTAGAAGCGGCCCGAGGGCGCGGCGATTAGGACGTGACCTGAGGGCAGCAGCGCGGCGCTGGCGTCGTCGGCGTCGTCGCCGGCGCCGAAATCGGGGCCTGCGGTGAACGTGCCGGGGTCCAGCGGGCTGACTCCCGGGGTGTAAACGGCTGTATGTGCGATCGTCCCGCCGGGGGCAGCGCCGGTAGCGAACACTCTGCCGTCGGGAAGCAGCAGTGCCGGACCGACCTCGCCCGGCGGGAAGTAGATACCCGTGGGACCCGGACCGTAGGTGATCCCGCCGACGACCTCAACCGGCGCCGGGCCATAGGTCCAGCCGCCGGGCGCACTCGACGGCGAGGTCAAATCGACCGGCGTGCTGCCGTCGCTGTACCAGTGCGCAGTGACCGGATCGAAATGTTCCGCATGGAGCGGATTGCCGACATCGACCGTGAAGAGGGTGCCCCCAGGCAACAGTGTCCAGCCTTCTTCGGCGAAATCGTCCGCCTTGCCGGCGTTCGGCACGGAGCTCCACGTCAGGCTCGACGGGTCCAGCCGCCACATGTCCCTCCCGAGTTTATCGCCGAACGCGAAGCTGCCGTCGGGCAGCACCGCGGATGCCACATCGCCGATATAGGCGACACCAGGGGGCGGAGCGATCATCGTCCAGTGATCGGTCACCGGATCGTAAACGGCCGACATGTTGGTCAGTCCACTGGGTGCGAACGGCAGCGCGTATTGGTTCTGGTTGTACTCACCACCGACGAACAGGACCCGCCCATCGGCCAACACGGCTTGCGCACCTGCATAGGGCGCGTAACCGGGCGGCGGAGATGAAAGCCGGCTCCAAGTCCCGGTCGCGTAGGAGCCATTGGCATCGGGCGTCAGCCGGTAGAACACGCTCGCGTCGTTGGCCGACTGCATCATGACGCTGCCGTCGGTCAGCAGCAGGCCGAGAGCGCCCGCGTCGGGAGGCTGGTTGACGAGCTCGGTGAATGGCGTAGGGGCGCAGGCGACGGCGACATCGGTGATATTCGCGGCCGCAACGGTGCCCGAACCGCCTGAGACGACGCACGTCTGGGCCGGCGAGGAGGGTTGCACCGCCACGGTCACTGAATAAGCCGCACCGCTGCTCAATTGTGTGGGAAAGGCAAAGGGACCCGCGCTAGATACCGCAAGAGCCGCGCCGCCGTTCAGCTGTAATTCCAGCCCGGAGCCAGCGAGCCCGGTAACCGCGCCACCCACCGCGTACGTGCTCGGCGGCGCGGAGCCACCGCCGCCGCATCCGGCAAGCCATGCCAACGCCGTCGACGTGACGATGTTCGCAACCTGCCTAGAGGTAGTTCGCATCTTCGTATGTTCCCGTCTACGCCGACCGTCGTTCCATGGGAGTGCCGGATGTCCTGGAACAATGCGTGCTAGAACGAGTAACCGAGGGAAAGGTCCGTGCCATAGTCCGAGTTCGACTTGGCGTTGGCACCGGGTTTGTTGTCGTAGGTCCCGTACACCGATATTTCAAAGAAAAAATCCTGCACGATCTCGTAACGAGACACCAACCTTGCCGCCGCCCTGACCCTGCCAGCGTCGGTCAGACTCGGCAGCAACGAAAATTGCACGTTTAAGGTTCGCTCAGGGGTGTCGTATTTGAAGACCGCAAAGTCGGTACCAAGCACAGCCTCGATATTTTCCCGGTCTGGTGCTGCGACTTCCCTTTCGCTGGTCACATTGGCGCCCACGTAGGCCGCCCATTCATGATCCTGAGCCTGAACCAGATAGCGGCCGAATGCGCCACCGAGTGCGGTTCGCAGGTTCAGTCCCAACTCATCATTGCTTTCAAATTTCAGAGTACTCTGCCAGAACCACCGTTTCTGCAGAAAATGTCGATACTGGCCGGTAATATCGAAGCGCTGGGTGTCTTCTGAGCCGTCCTGGCTAGTAAGGGCAGTAGAGCCATCCAGCGACCATTTGTGACCCTCCTGGGTGGAACTCAAGCCTGCCGTGAATGAAAAAACATTGAGGTTGTTCGCTTTGGTATAGCTGTAGCCGCCGGTCAGGTAACCGTCCAACCGGTGCGTGAGCCGCTTGCCCTCATCGAGTGGGGAGATCTGCACCACCTGGATGAGTGGCAAGCTGACAACCGTGGCGCCATCCGTGAGTTGCAGCTGCCCGTGTACAGCGCCTGGCGCGGCGCGGCCGTGATATCGCTCGCCGTTTGCGAGATCGACTTCCAAGCGCTGGTTCGATTGCAGGCTCACCACGTTGGCCCATTGGATGTAGATGGTGTCTGCCGTATCTGTACTGAGCTTGAGCTTCCCCCTGACGAGTTCCTTTATCTCGCCTGTCAATCGATCGCCATTGAGGAGCACTACCACGTCGGTCTTGGGAGCGGCCTGCGCGCCGGCAGCCGCGAGCAAGCCCAGCAACAGCAGCATGCAGCCGTGCCGCAATCCGCGTCCGAACGATTGCCTCACGGACCCAGCCGCGACCACCCAAGGCGGAGTGGTGCGCCGTGAACCCTCACCAGACCTCCGAACCTTCATGCGACAGACTATAGCTCGCATCCAGGAATAACGTCCTCAGACTTCACAAGGAGATGCTTCGATTACGTCCGGAGGGACGCCACGCTAGGTTTACCGTTGGAATCCGATGTCACAGGGTCGCGTATCTGCTAGCTGCGACATCCGCGCAAGAATGCGAACGGGCGCATCGACATCAAAGGCAACGGAAGTGTGGACTGGAAGTCGTGTGATTGGTGCCTGACACGACCTATCCGACGTGTTGCTTTTCCCAGGCGCGTACGCTAATCCGTGCCGCATCGAAGATGCGCTCGTAGTTACCCTTGCGGATCTTGACGCTTGCCTCTGGCGTCAGCCGCTCCCAGATGGGTGCCCACATGTCGTAAACGCGCATCTGTGTCGCCTGATCAGGCGGCGCCACGTTGTCCGTGCCGAACAGGAAACGGTCCGGGTGGCCGTTGAGGACCTCGACGGTGCGCTTGATGCTCTCGGGTGTCGCTATGGCGTATTTGGCGACCTCATCCCAGGAAATGTCGAAGTAGACGTGACTAAGCTTTGGGTCTTCGAGAATCGACTCGATGATTTCCCGATACCTCGGGCTGCGCTCGACCTCATCCGCGGTCGCCTGACCCTGCACCGGATGCACGACGCGCCCCAGTCCCATGTGAGCCCAGATAATCGTGGTCTTTGGGTGGCGGCGGAGCAGATCCTTCATCTGGGTCAGGTAGACCGGCTCGGCGCCTTCCTTCGCGAAGGGCATGTCGATGTCATTGTGCAGAATCACCGGTAGGCCAACCTCGGCGGCGAAATCCAGGATGCGATCGAGTGCGGGATCGGTAAGGCTCGCCGTGTCGCCGGCCACCTTGCCGGATACGAACTCCTTGTGGATCGTGAACTCGCCGATGCCGGAAAAGACTCCAGGGAACAATTCGAGTACGCGCCTGATGTGATCGACCGCGTACATGTCCGCGGGGTTAAACCCGGTGATCATCGGGTCGAGTCGGGCCTGCTGCTCGCGGGGCAGCGACTGGTAAGCGCGCGCGATTATGGCGTCCGTGAACGAGTAGTAGTACAGCGCGGCGTCTGATTGCAGATAGTACGTAGGCGCATAATCGCCGGAGTTCTCGTATGACCAGGTCTGCTGCAGGGGTATGCCGAAGAGTGTCGAGCGGCCGATCTTGTCGCCCATGATCTCGAGGTATTTGTGAATGTCGGTGCCCTTCTGCACGTAGTTGGTGAGGTGAAAGTGCGAGTCATTGAACAGGTAGTCCGGTGGGCCGGCCACGGCGCACTGTCCGCCAAGTAACCCGCTGAGGCTGGCGATAGCTATCGCTCCGAGACCTGCCCTTTTCCGAGCGCAGTGCGCGTGGCAGCCGCGGCGCCGAGCGTTCACCATGAGCTTGATCATAGTGCCAACTCAAAGTCTGTGTTGAAAACGAATCCCTTGGCGCCCACCGGATAAGTGTAGGCGGTGCCGCCGGTCGGCGCCCGATCAAGGTAGAGGATCTGGGTGTTCCAGCGCAGGACTTTGTTTTTGTATGGAAACACGTTCATTCCAATACGCCCGTCAACCTGATTGCCGTAGTCGCCATACACCTTCGATGTGCCACCGTACAACTGCAGGAATTTCGGCATCACCATGCCCGACAGCCACAGCGAGTAGCCGTGGTTGTTGATCTGGGGAAGCGAGCTTACGCCGGTGCCCTGGAAATCGTTGAGCTGGCGGATGTAATACTCGCCCTCTAGCGCCCAGCCGCGATACTTGAACCCGAAGTCGACATCCTCGATGTAGACCTGCAGTTGGTCAACGACCGTATTGGGACCGAATATGCCCGGAGTGAATACCACGGTGCCATCCGAGAGGCGGATTTGCGTGTTTTCAAAACCGTCCTTGTTCGGCTGACTCTGCTTACTCTCCGTGCTATGAGTAAAGTGGCCACCGAAGCGCATCGAAAGTTTCTCATGCGGATCAAAGTCGCCAAAACTGATGCCGTAATCCTTTTGCGGCTCCCAGATGAGCGCGGCGGACGTCGTATCAAGACGATTGTCGAGTTGCGCGGCGCTGACGCCGAGCGTGCTCATATTATTGCCGAGCATGACCTGGTAGCGCAGCGTATCGGTGATGTCGCCACGCGCCCAGACCCCCGAGGTATATGAAGGACGGAAGAATTCATCCGCCATCAGGCGATTGTCCACAGACAGCCAGAATGGGAAGTTCCCTTCGGTACTGCGGACGCCCGGGAGGCTGGTGATCCCGGCGGACAGCGTAAAATACTTGTTGAAGGTGTAGTTGAGATTGCCGGCGAGCACCACCTGTGCGCCCTGGCCCTGCGAGGTATTGGAACTCCAGGCATAGAGGAAGTAACGAAAATTTGGATCCAGCAGCCAGCCGAGAATCTTGAATTGCACTTTCTGTAGCTGGATGTCGTTGCGCCGCTGGACCGCGACGCTGTTACCGAATGCATTGACGTACGAGCCTTCCAGATCCATCTGATTGAGGTAGCGCGCATACGAGTAGATGGAGAGGCTCAAGTCGCCCAGATCCGTTTCAGCGAGCTTGAAGCCACGGTTCGGGGTGTAGGTGCCCCACGATGTTTTAGGCGGGGGTGCTCCCCAACCGCCCTCGGGCATGTCCTCGCCAGCTGCGACAGCCCGTACCGCCCGGCGCAGGGCACCGACCGCTGGTGGATTTTCTGGCGAGACGCCTTGCGACACCGCGCCGCCCGGCGCTGCGGCCGGCGGGTTGGTAACCACCGGGTTCACAGCCTTCGGTGGCGCCGACGCGGACTTCAGCTGCTCAATCTCAGCGTCCTTTCGCTTCAGTTCGTCCTCGAGTTCCTGCTGGCGCTGTTCCAGGCGCTGCAGTCGCTGCTCGACGCTATCGGTCCCGGCCGGGGGTACGGACTGACCGAGTGCCGCCACGGGCAGCGCCGTCGCGAACAGTGCCGCCAGCGCCCACATGGCGGCACTGCGAGGAAAGGGCGGCACAGCGGCCGCAGACAGGCGAGCGCCCGTCAAGACACGGGTCCTTGCATGGTTACTGGTATCTCCTATTTCAGTCCGACCGAGCCCGGCGTGAACACGTTATAGTCGAGTCGGGTCGCCACGTACTTGATGACGTCCTGTGCCTTGACGCTGTTGCCGGCCTCGTCGAGTGGCGGCGCGAACACGGCAATTGCACCCTTGCCGGGCATGACGGCGAGGATGCCGCCGCCCACACCACTCTTGGCCGGCAGCCCGACGTGCCAGGCCCAGCCGCCCGAGCCATCGTAGAGACCTGCCATCATCATGGCGCTCAGGATCTCCGGAATATTCTCCGGCTTGATCACCTGCTCTCCAGTGACCGGGTTCACGCCGTTGTTCGCGAGCGTTGCGCCCATTTTCGCCAGTTGCAGGGCGTTGATGCCGACCGAGCATTCCTTGGTGTAGACGTCGACTGACTCGAAGGGATCCGAATAGATGCGCTCATACTTGGCAAGCAGGTAAGAGAGCGCTTTGTTGCCCGTATTGGTGGCCGCCTCGGACTTATAAATATCGTCCATGATGGTGAGTTTCTCGCCCGCCACGCGGCTGTAGAAATCGAGGATCTTGTTCCACTTCTCGGCCGGCGTCTTACCAGAAATCAGGCTCACGGTGGCGATGGCGCCCGCGTTGACCAGAGGATTGCCGGTGTGGCTCGGCATGTCGACCACGGCGATCGGCGAGTTGAAGGCGCGGCCGGTCGGCTCAGAGCCGATCTTTTCGAACACCTTGTCCGGTCCGAGCTCCTGCAGGGCCAGTGCGAGCGAAAACACCTTTGCGATTGACTGGATCGAGAATGTGCTCTTGGAATCACCCAGCGTCACCACATGGTTATCGGTGGTGATGACCACAATGCCGAAGAGTTTTGAGTCTACGCGGGCGAGCGCCGGAATATAGTCGGCGTTCTTGCCGCGTGTGTCGCCTTTGAACTTGTCGTAGGCCTCCTGAACGATCGCCTGCACACGCTCGATGCGGGGAGCGACGGGGCTCACCTTCGATGGCGCCGCCTTCATGGCCGGGGCCGCCTGGGCGCCGGCAATTAACGGTACTGCCAGCGAAATAACGGCCGCCACGCACAATTGCCGCAGACAGGGGATTGGGTTCATCGCAGTTCTCCGATAGTTTGAATTCTTGTCTTGACGTCCGATTATAAGCTGAACGGGAAGCGGATGGCGCTTGCTGACCCGTACAGCCGGAGCAATGTTACTGGGCCGCACTTAGCGGCTAGCCGCGCCGGGGCACCAGGCCTTCGGCGCGCATGTGCTGCAGGGCCGCGCGCTCGGTCTGCGCATGCGCCCGGGACTGGTTGTGTATCGCGACAACGCGTGGGTCGTCCTGCAAGCTGGCAAAAGCCGGATCACGTTCAAAGTACCAGTCACCCGAGCGGCCGGTCGCCGCACGTTTTTGCAGCACGGTGAGCGCCGCATCACGTCGACCCAACAGGATGAGTGCAATGGGCCGCATCGAGGTGTACCAGTTGTCACCGCGCTTGTTAACACGAACGTCATAATCCATTGCTGCCAGGCTCGATTCCAGGACAATGCGCGCGTGCGCCGTATCGCCCATCTGCATCAGCATATCCCCCAGGCCTACAGCGTTGATCTGCAGTCCCGTGGTATCGCCGTGGAGCAGCCGGCCCGATGCATCCCACTGAATGTTGCCGCGTTGCGTAAACAGAGCGGCGGCGCGTGCGAACTGCCCGCTGCTGGCGCGCGGCGATGCGAATGGCGTTGCTGCCGACTAATTCAGTGGCGCCCGACAAGGTGTTGCTCATGGCGGCGGCGTAGGCGAGCGTGGCGGCGGCTTGCGGGTCATGGGCATACAGTCGTGTGGCGATCTCGGCGCTGGCGTCGGCATGTTCATTGCCGGCGGCCACGGACTGGGCGGCGCGCAGCTCATCCATCTCCAAATAGGCCAACACCAGAATCTGACGCGCCTGGGCGGATCGCGGATCGCGCGACAGCACCTGTTCTCCCAGATTCACGGCCTCGGCGGGGTGGCCCGTAGCCCAACGCAGTTCCTCCAGCCGGGCCAGCGCGGGCTCATACAAGGGGTTGCGGGTCAGGGTCGTCATCAGCAGGTCGGCCGCCCCGTCGGTGTCACCGCGGCCATAGAAGAGCAGCGTGGCCTTGATCACGTCCAATCGCGGCTCAAGGGGGTTGAGTTTGCGGGCCTGATCGATGGCGACTATGGCCTGCTCGCGACGGGCCGGGTCGTCGGCCAATATGGCAGTCAGTCCTTCATAAGCATCGGCATCGTTGGAATTGAGCGCCAGTGCCCGGCGGTAATCCTTTTCAGCAGCGGCCGTGTCGTGAAGGGCGGTGAGATAGGCGCGCTCGACGTAGGCACGGCTGTCGTTAGGGTCGAGCGCCAGCGCCCGGTCCAGCCAGTGCTGTGCCTGTTGCAGGGCCACGGCCATGCGCTGGGGACGGTCAGCGGTCACGTCAAACTCTGCGGAGCGGATGGTGGCCCGGGCGAGCAGGACGTAGGCGGCGGCAAAGCGCGGGTCGAGTTCGACCGCCTTGGCGGCGCGCGTGACCGCCGCCTGCATGTCGGCAAGCCGCCAGGTGGCCAGCAGGGCGCCCGCCTGCAGGAATTCGAGATACGCGTTGAAATCAGTGGACGAGCCGCCCGTAGCTTGACCGGAAGGACCGGCCGCGGGCCTGGCATCAAGCTTCCCTATGCGCACCGACAGCGCGCCAGCGAGTTGGTCGGCAATTTCATCCTCGATACTGAAGATATCCTGCAGGCCGCGATCAAAATGTGCGGACCAAACCAGGGTACCGCCTGCCGTATCCACGAGTTGCACCGCGACCCGCAGGCGATCCGCCTCGCGTTGCACGCTGCCGCCGATCAAGTAGCCGGAATGCAGGCGCCGACCGATCTCGCGCGAGTCCATGTTTTTTGTGGGAAGCGCGAAAGAGGAATTGCGTGATATGACTGAGAGTCCGCTGATGCGCGACAATCGGTTGAGAATCATCTCCGGCAGGCCCAGCGCCAGATAGGCATCCGCATGATCCGCGCTGATGCTGTCGAAGGGCAGTACGGCCACAGTGGGCGATAGTGGCCCAGTGGCTGGAGCGGTGGTCGCTGGCGCTGTGGACGTCGGGATGTCCCCTTCAGCCGGGTGCCGTCCCGTCCATCGAACGGCGATCGCAGCCACGACCAGCAATCCGATCGCGGCGCCGGACAAAACAGCCCAGCGCCTCATTGGCGATTGTGATTTCGGCGACTCCGCCGGAGGCACCTCAATTGGGATCAGGGAATCCGGCAGACCGGGAGGGGTTGGGGCCGACTCGGATGATTGCGCAGGCAGCGTCGAGGGAAGGACAGCTTTGGAGCGCCGCGATACCGGGGCGATCAGCCGGTAGCCGCGGCTGCGCACTCCCACAATGTATCGCGGTTCGCGGGCGTCATCCCCGAGCGCCTCGCGCAGGAGATTGACTCGCTTGTTGACGGTCTCCGGACTGACGACCAGGCCGGGCCAAACCTGCGTCATCGCTGCCTCGTTGTCGAGGACGTTCGGTGCCGCATGCACCAAAGCCATCAGGAATCGAAACGAAAGATTAGGCAATGCAACGTCGTTGCCGGCGCGCGTGACCCGCTGCTGGCCGACATCGACGAGCAAGTCACCGACCACGTAGGCCGTATCAGCTAACTCGGGTAAGTCGCCTGGCATGTGCTTCATCGGTCTGAGCAGACCTTATTCTTTCTTATATGGGCTACTTAGGCGGAGTTGTGTTGCATCGCACAACAACCGTCAGGGTATTACCCCCGCCGGCGCGGAAAACAAGACCACATGGAGTGGCGAAGTCGCGACTGCCGTTCCGGGCAGTCACCACGGTCTGTGCCGGGCCGACGAGATTCGGCGGCAGGGTCGAATCGTACTGCCATACGCAGAAGACTCTAGCAGCAGCGTGGACTTAGGGCGAGCAGGACTAGGACATGCCGAGGCGCTGAGGAAACACTGGGGGTATTTGGCGTTGGGTCCCGAGAGGCATGCCTCACCTTTAGGGCCCATCGGGGCGCGTGGCCACACCGAAGGTGATGGTCACTCTGATGTTGTGCTCATTATCTGCCGACCCGCACTGCAGGCGGGACCGGCTGGTTGCTCCGGTCGCGGCGGCGCCCCGAGGTGCAATTGACCTCGCCCACATCCGCCTAGAGGCCAACTTCAATCGCATCGCCCATTCCGGCGCATAGCTAAAGTATGCAACCGGAATGGGCCAAAAGCCTCGCTGTTGCTCGCTGGCCTTAGATCATCGACTTACTGATAGTCATGGCTGAACGTGGTCGGGAGCCGGACAGCCCTCAAACTGCAGCACGCTTGCGCCGCTCGGGACGGTGCGCGGTACCAATCTGCATAGGTTTTCCTTCCGGGCGCGCCCGTCCAGCAGACCGTCACGCACAAAGGCGACAAGGTCGTGAAATTCGTCTGGCCGCAGCTCCAGGGGCGTTGCGAGCAAGGGGTCCAATCGCGCCAGTACTTGCCCCATGGGTCCGATCGGCAACGTCAGGTCGTTGTCCAGTCCGGCGCTGACCGGATCGTAATCGCGCACGGAGCGCCTCACATCGAGGTGATGGCGGATCGCGTCCTCGAGCCTTGTGAACGCGCCATTGTGGAAGAACGCGGGTTGCAGCGCGACGTTCCTGAGCGGTGAGCTGCGAAACTTGTATCGATCCGCCCGGCTCCCAGTGATCTGCTCCAGGCCGAAGTCTTCGTTCTGGCCCTGTCCGTCGAAGATCACATTGCCCTTGCCCACACCGAAAGCCGGGGCGATCTGCGGAACTCCGATGTCGTGCATGCGGAAGTCACTGAACATTTCATTGGACTGCCCGGCGACTGCGTGGCATTGCACGCATTTGCCCTTGCCAAAGAAAATCAGCGCGCCGCGTTTCTGTGCTTCGCTCAACGCTTGCAGATTGCCGCGCGCATAGCGGTCAATGGGCGCATTGGCGAACACCAGCGTGAATTCGAACTCGGCGATGGCCCGGCCGAACATGCTGAAGTCGATCGGCGCACCTGCGGTTACGGTAGGAAACACCGTGCCGAACTTGTGCCGATAGGCGGGCGTCGAATTCAGGCGCTCGAGCACGGCCTGGCGAATGGGTTCGTTGCGATAGCCGCTGGCATCCGGCGGCGGGACCACCGAACCAAGACCGTCATCGAACTGGTCGAATCTGGGACCAATGGTCCCCCGGGTCCCGGTGAATCCAGCCACTTCGACCAATTCAGTCGGCGGCATGTGCCCCTGCGCGATCAGCAGGTGGGTGATGATGGGATCGTTGGGCGGAAAACGCGTGGTGCCTTCCGGCGCCGGAAAACTGAACCCGGCCGAATTGTCGAATGGATCCCCAGACAGCGCGGCGAACCGTCCGTTCCACATCAGTTTGGGATAGAAGGCGGTATTGACCGCCCCCGGGGTCCGGCGTTGGTTCCGTGGGCCATCCCGATGAGGGCCGACCAGATTGTTGTTCTGTATTCCGATCGCGATGGATTGGCTGTCTCCAAAGCCCGTGGCGGGTGAGTGGCAGCCGCCGCAGGTGTTGTCCGAATGCAGCCCGCCGATCTTGTCAAACCAGAGCAGACGGCCAAGGTCGGCGAGTTGTCGGTTGACCGGGCGGCCCAGCCGTTGCGGCAAACTCGCTTCCACCCGGCCGGTAAATCCTGCGGCATGCAACACGGATGTCAGCTGCGTGTCCAGGCCGTCGGCACTCGTGGCGGAGCCCACCGCGACCAGCTCAAACGCCATAATCACCGCCAGTGCCGTAATCAGCTTGCTTGTTGCGCGTGCCATCTCGAATCCCTCCTTGTCTTATGGCCAAATCTAAATTGCCGCACCCGACCTGGCGGGCGTGCTGCCCGCCAGGCCGGTAGGGCCGTGTGCTACGGGACCAGCGGGTTCTCCAAGGTGAAGAGCCCGTCCGGATTCTTCAGATAGAGCCACGCGTTCACCGTCCAGAAGGGCACTGGTTCGTCGTTGTGCCAGGCATCGAGGCCCCCAGCGAAGCCTGTCGGGGGCGGTCCATCGGCGGGCATGCAGGCATAGGGAATGGCGTACTCCACCGACACCAGCTGAAGCTGGGTATGGCCGGGCAGGAGGGCATAGAGCAGGATCTCGGGGTGCGCCGGGTCAAATTTGCAGTCCAGGCGCTTGGGATTCAGGTAGTGAAATCCTTCGCCGGGTACATCCGGACTCCCTTGGACAAAGCCTTCGGCCAGCGCCACGTTGATGTCTTTGTATTTCCGGGTCGCCCCCCGGGCGGCCTCGAGTTGATCCTCCGTTCTTTGGGTCAGTGTCACCATGTCTGAATAGCTCAGGATGCGCGGGCCCGCATCCGGAGTGGCGGCCAGGCTGGCGCCCGATAGCCAAGCAAGGCCGCCCAGCGCCGCGCAGGCGACCATGGGTGCAGATCGACAAATGGTTTTCATGTAGCTCCCCTTTTTGGAAACTGGTTGATTGCGATATACCGGCGGGCAGCTGCTTGCTGCCCGCGACAGGTTTTAGTCGCCCAGTCCGGGCCGTGCATGAAGAAATCACGAAGTAATCAAGAAGTAATCATGAAGACACGGTATGGATCGGCAAATTGACAATGCGGGGGTAGCAATGTGCCAGACGGGGCCGGGCCGGGCCGGGCTCCGACTTCACCGCTATCGGCCGCACCCCCATCGGCCCGCTGCATTTCCCGGATTCACTCCCGCACGAAGGCGCGCCCTCACGCGTACGGTTGAAGTGGGAATGAAAGGACCGGTAACCTAGGGTCCATGAAATCACTTGGTTCCAAAGCAAGCGGGGCCCGCTTGGAGCGGATGAGGGCCTCGCCGAGGTGGGCTGGCGATGGCTTCCGCAACCTGTACCCAATCCAGCAGGGCTTGCGTGATCCGAATGTACCCATGCCCAGCTTGAGCGATTTCCTCTGCGGGCCAAAACGCGGCAACCCTTCGAGGCCGCTGCCCGCCTCGAATCCCATCGATGCTTGGCGTCGCGCGCCCGATTCGGGGCTGCGCGTTACTTGGCTCGGGCACTCGACCACATTGATCGAAATCGACGGGGTGCGGGTGCTGACCGACCCGGTGTGGGGTTTGCGTGCCTCGCCGTTGTCACTCGCCGGCCCGAAGCGCTTCCAGCCCGTGCCGGTCGCGCTGCGCGAGATGCCGCCGGTGGACGTCATCATCATCTCGCACGACCACTATGATCACCTTGACTATCCAACGATTCGCGCACTGGTGAAGAGCGACGTACCCTTCGTGACCTCGCTCGGCGTGGGAGCTCATCTTGAAGCGTGGGGCGTTGCGCCGGCGCGAATCACCGAGCTCGACTGGTGGGAATCGACCGTTGTTCCGGGTGGCGTGCAGGTGATGGCGACCCCCTCACAACATTTTTCGGGGCGCACCCCCAAGACGCGCAATGCCACGCTCTGGTCATCGTTTGTCCTGCGCTCCGAGGGGCATGGTGTTTTCTTCAGCGGCGACACCGGATTGACGACTGAATACGGGGCTATTCGCGAGCGTCTCGGGCCCTTTGACCTCGCGATGCTCGAGGTCGGTGCATGGCATCCTGCCTGGGGGGACATGCACTTAGGGCCTGAGAACGCGCTCAAGGCGGTCGCGCTCTTGGATGCCGAAACATTTCTCCCGATTCATTGGGGGACGTTCCGCCTTGCGATGCATCCGTGGGATCAGCCCGCCGAGGTCCTCTACGAGCAGGGTGCAAAAATTCGCGCGCGACTTGCGATGCCGAGACTCGGAGAACCCGTCGAACCTGCACGCGTTTCTGGCGTTGTGGAACCGTGGTGGCGAAGCGTCGATCACGTGGCTGCGCCGGAGCTGCCCGCCGCGCCCGCGTCAACAGAGCGCAGCCTGTCCAATACCCTGCCGTGGCCGATCGACTAGCGTTGCGAGTGTCGTAAACACCGAAGTTGTCCCGTACGCGAAATGCCGGGCAGCTGTGCACAAGTTAGTGGATCGGAGAATTCAAGGTGCGGCAGGTGCCGTCAGTAGCGGCGCGCGAATTATCGGTAGCTGACTACGGGTCCGCGCAAACTGAGTCGCGGCGTGATTTTCGCGAGACGCATACGAATGTGGCCGCCAGTGTCGCGCTGGATGCCACATTGGCCCGCGTTTCCTGCCGTCGGCAGATTCTGGGCGGGCGAGTCGATATGGGGCCCGCTGGCGGTGTGCGTGCGGCGAGAGAGTATCGATGGGGAAGGCAACAACTCTAATTCGAGAGTCGTTGCGCGCGTTCTGAGCGTCAAGAGGCCGGCAGGAGAGTTGGGTCCCAAGGTCAGGGGACCTGTCGTCAAATTCTAATCCACAGGCGACGCGACGTTGCTACGCACAAACAGCAATGCACAGCCGCTAGCGAGCGCAGCCGATCCCGCACCGATGAGCGCTGCTATCCGGAATCCCGATACGAACTGTTCGGCGGACCCCTGCAGCAAGAACACGAACCCCAGCAAGGCGGTTGCAATCAAACCAGCGATGCGAGCCACGGCGCTGTTGAACCCAGACGCGGCCCCCACATGATCAACGTCAACGGAAGCGATTACGGTCGTAGTCAGCGGCGCTACGCAAATGCCCATCCCGATAGCCACCAGAAAGGTGGGCGGCAAGATGTCGCTCCAATAATCGACCCTGTCAATACCGACGCGTGCGTACAGCGCAAGCCCCGTCGCGGCGATCGCCGCGCCGATCGCCAGGGGCAGTTTCCCGCCGACGCGTTCGGTCAGCCTGCCCATCAATGGAGAGCCGAGGCTGATTAGAATCGGCAGCGGCAGAAGTGCGGCGCCGGCAGCGACCGCCGAATAGTGAGCTACGCTGATTAGAAAGTAGGGCACTAGCACGAAAAGGCCGCCGAGGCTGCCGTAGAGAAAGAAGGTCAGGAGGGTTATGCCGATGAAAGTGTGTGTTCCGAACATTGCTAGCGGCATGATCGCGTACTCACCGCGTTTTCGCTCCAGCCACAGGAACACGCCGAATAGGGCAGACCCGGCGATCGCGGCCAGCCCGATCCAGTTCGCTCCGGCGCTCGCCGTGGCTGCTGCCGTCAGCGACCAAGTGAGAAGGCCGAGCGCCACGGTCGCGAATCCTGCACCCGCCCAGTCGAGCGACGGGCACCGCCGCCGGTCCTTGCTCTCGGCAACGTACGCCCAGGTCAGATAGGCCGCGGCGGCGGCGATGGGCAGATTGATGAGAAAAATCATACGCCAGCCGATTTTGTCGACGAGCCAACCCCCCACAAGTGGCCCAAGCGCGCCGGCCACCGCTCCCACTGCGGCCCACAGGCCAATCGCCCGGCCGCGCGCCTCGCCGGTGAAGGCTGAGCCGAGGATGGCGAGGCTGTTCGGCATAAGGAGCGCGGCACCGAGCCCCTGCACGCAGCGAGCCGTCAGCAGCCACCCAAGGGTAGGCGCAGCGGCGCACAGGATCGACGCCAGAGTGAAGACGGTGACTCCGATCAGGAATAGGCGTCGCCGCCCGAAATAGTCCCCCGCGCCTCCACCTAACAACATCAGTGCTCCGAGCGGCAGGAGATAGGCGTTGATGGTCCAGGAGAGTTCGGCGGGGTTGGCACTGAGATCGCGCGCAATCGCGGGTAACGCCACATTCACGACTGAACCGTCGATGAATGCGAGACTCGACCCGAGAATAGTGGCGGCCAGAGTCGCGCTGAGGTGCGCAGTGCCGCTTGGAAGAGTAGCGGCCGCGAGCCTAGTGTCGCAAGGACCGGCGAGGGCGCCCGACATCGTGCTAATTCCTTACTCTACAACGGAGAGTTGTTGACTTCGCCCCGGTGAGTTTAACCCTCTAGGGATCGCGTCGTGCGGTGTCGGATGCCCCAATTCCGATACCAACTGTCGCATTGGCGCAAACGGTCGGGGGGAATTCGATCCACGCTGCCGGGCGATCCCATTTCGAATCCCGCTGAAGTCAGGGGGCGTCCCAGATCGTCTGGAGGGTCCAGGGACTACCCTCCATTGCCCAGAACGCACCGTTGATCAGCCGGTAGTTTTGATCGAGGGCTGCGATCCGCGCCATATCGGCCTGATTCAGCACGATCTGCGCCGCGGCGAGATTCTCGCGCAGTCGCGACGGCGTCACCGATTTGGGGATGGTCGAAATCCCGCGGTTGACATGCCACGCGATCAATACCTGGGCGGGTGTGCAACCGCAGCCCTGGGCGATTGACTTGATCACCGGGTTCTCGAGCACTACGGGCGCATTGGCAATTTTCACGGAAGCAGGACGGTCCGCTGATCCCAGCGGCGCCCAGGCCGTCATGTGGATGCCCTGAGAAACGCAGAATTTCACCAGCTCAGGTTGCTGCAGCAGGGGATGCAGTTCCACCTGATCAACTTCCGGTTTGATCTTGCAGTGGCCGATAAGATCGCCCAGTTTCTTGGCCGAAAAATTCGATACGCCGATATGGCGCGTGAGCCCGGCGCTCACGGCGGCTTCCATTCCCTCCCAGGTCGACTGGATCGGGGCGTCCTCGGGTGCCAGGAAATCCGCGGCAGAGCTCGGAAAAATCGCGCTTGGCTTGAGCGGAATCGGCCAATGGATCAGGTATAGATCGAGGTAGGGGAGCGCGAGATCCTGAAGTGACTTCTTGAGTGCGCCCGCGACGTTGTCGCGGCCATGAGCGTTGTTCCACAACTTGGAGGTGATCCACAGTTCGTCGCGCGTTACCTGGCCTTCGCCAATCGCATCGCCGATTGCTTTACCGATCTCCGCTTCGTTGCCGTACACCAGCGCGCAATCGATGTGTCGATACCCGATACGGATTGCTTCCCTGACAGCGGCGTAGACCTCACCGGGTGCTGACTTCCATGTGCCGAGTCCCACAATCGGCATTTGATCGTTGTTCGAGAATTTGAGCGTCTTCATGAGATTCTCTCCCGCTGTGATGAGGCCGCACTTTACTCTGCTGAAGCGACGACCAGAATACACGCAACACGACAATCGACCGCGGAGCCCGTACGAACGCCATCAATTAAAAATGGCTGATCTGATCGCGGTGTCTCGATTGGCGCCGTTCCTGCCGTGCTCTGTCACCGTCCAGATAAGGAAACGGCAAGTTTACTCACCGCGCGTAAGCGCGCATTCACCTTTTCCCCAGGAAGGCGACGATAGTGTCAACGGCCTGTTTCGGCTGCTCTTCCATGATCCAGTGGCCGGAATCCGCAATAATCGCCCCCTCGACATTCGTCGCCACCGATTCGAGTTCGGTCTTCATCGCCGCGCCATAGGAATGATCGCCGCCGATTGCCAGGATCGGCATCGCGAGCTTGCCGCCCTTGGCAAACAGCGCCTGGTTCTCCTCAGCATCGCGTGCGAACGCCGCGAATTGACCACTGGTCGCGTTGTGAATCGCGCCTGGCATCGCGTATAGCGTCGCGTAATGAACGCGCGTCTGCTCGTCGATTCCTGCCGGGTTCGCGGAGAGTTCGTTGTAGAACCGGTCAAGCAGGATGCGCTCGCGTCCCGCGACCAATCTTTCGACGTCCGGTCCACGGAAATTGAAGTGCCACACCTTAGGGTTGGTGAGCTGCGCGGCCCAGGTGCCGAGCCCCGGCAACGGCGCATCCATTACCACCCAGCTCGTCACCCGGGTGGGGTACTGCGCCGCCAGTGCATAGCCGACCATGTTCCCAATGTCGTGCGTTACGAGTTGAAACTTCTCCACCTTGAGCACGTCCAGGATCTTGGCGAGGTCGCGCGCTTGGGCCGCCTTTTCGTAGCCCGTTTCGGGATGCGAGGAAAGACCCATGCCGCGCAGATCGGGCACGATGACGCGATGATCCTTGACCAGAATCGATGCCAGCGGTTCCCACATGTCTCCAGTATCGCCAAATCCGTGCAGCAGTACCACTGCGGGACCCTGTCCACCGACGCGCACGTATTGGGTGCCGCCCGTCACCGCCATCTGCTCCCCATGGAAGCTGGATGGAAATGGCTTCACCTCCGCTTGGGCCGGGGCAGCGAAAAGGGCTACACACAGTTGGACTAAGACGGCAGGAAGAAGGGTTTTGTAGGAGGACGCACGCATAGGATTATTCCATTGGGCGGACCGGCGCATTATGCCAGACATGCAAAAGCGCGCCGGCGGCCGGCGCAAAAACATTCTCGGGTATGATTCTGCCGTGCAGCCACTAATTCCGTCGATCGACATAAGTGCATTGTTCTCGGGCGACCCAGTCGCGTGCGCAGCCACGGACCGGGACGTCATGGCTGCCGCGGCGGACACCGGGTTCATGCTGATTCGAAGCTTTCCCGCTGATATACCCATAGGTCCGGCCGCGCGCTCGCAATTGCTGCGGCTGTTCGACTTGCCGCCCGAGAGCATCCGGCCGCTTTGGCGCCAGAAATTCGACCCGACGCACTCCAACATTTACCGTGGCTGGTTTCCGGTGCAGAGGGGATTTCCAACCGCTAAGGAAGGAATCGACATGGGGGCCGACATTGCCTATGGAAGCGGCGTCGTCGACATGTCCGATCCGCTTCGGGAGGCGACGCCACTACCACCGGAGGAGGCCCTTCCTGGCTGGCGCGCCGCCGCCGCTGCCTACTACCGCGGTATGGAAGAGATTTCCAAGGCATTGATGCGTTCGATCGCGCGTGGACTAGGACTTCCCGATAGGTATTTTGACGCTTTCTTCGAACAGGGCCTGTCGACATTGCGGTTGATTCGCTACCCGGTGCGCGACGATATAGATTCGACGGCCGAATCGGACTCCCAGCTGTGGCTAAGGTACGCGGGCGAGCGGCGCCATCTCACCGGTAAGCCGCACGTCGATTCCGGATTCCTTACGCTGCTCGCTCAAGACGGCGTGGAGGGCTTGCAGGCGTGCCACGGCAACGGCGCCTGGATCGATGTGCCGCCACAGGAGGGAACCCTTGCAGTGAATTTTGGCAAGGTGCTTGAGCAATGGTGCGGAGGCCGCATTAAGGCCACTGAGCATCGGGTAATCGGGGCAGGGCGCGAACGCCGCTCGATTCCATTCTTCCATGAGGCGCGAGCCGATGCTGAGATTGCACCGCTTCCGCTAGCCGGCGCGGCGCAGTTCGAACCGTTTCTGTACGGCGATTACCTGTGGGCGACGACGACGCAGTTCGTTGAGTTCAAGGGGATGGAACGGTTGCGGCGACCGCAGCGCGGCCGTCCCCAATCCGTGGTTGCGCCTCTCTAGTAGCAGACTTGCTTGCCCGATACCGGCCCATTCGCTCGTGGAAGTGCAGGCTGTATTGCTGTCCTGGCCGCTGTACCATCGACACCAATACTCCTCCTGTTCTGACTCCGGGGCTTGAAATGAAAATGTGCTTAGTTGCGCTGATGGCGCTTGCGTTGTTGCGCGCAGTAAACGCCGGTGATTTGGCCGAACCAATTCCTCCATCCGTCATCACCGACCCAACACCAGATCCCTTGCACCCGCCGCATTCGGCGCAGGTCCTCGTGCCCAGCCATGGGTTGGGCATGAACGGTCTGTTTTATCTCGCAGGCGGTGCCGGCCGACACCCGACGGTCGTGCTTCTGCACGGACTCCCAGGAAACGAGCAAAACCTGGATTTGGCCCAGGCCATCCGGCGTGCTGGATGGAATGTGTTGACTCTGCATTACCGCGGGGCCTGGGGCAGCCCCGGAATTTTCTCCATCCGTAACGTGTTGGAGGATGCGGATGCGGCGGTTGCATTTGTACGACGCCCAGAAATAGCCGAGAAATTTGGAATCGACAGGCAGCGCCTCGTCCTTGGCGGTCATAGCATGGGTGGCTTTGCAAGCGCCGCCCATGCGCGTACTGATCGGCAATTGCTTGGCGTTTTTCTCATCGACGCCTGGAATGTCGCAAAGACGGGTGACGAATTCGCGAGAGTGAGCGGCCCGGCGCGCGCTGCATTGATAAATAAGGAATTCGATGACTTCGGCAATTCCCTACATGGAGCGACGGCGACAAGTACGGCCGCGGAGGTCATTGCCCACCGCACGGAGTGGAACTACATGTCATGGGCCAAGGACCTGACGCGCTGTCCGCTGCTGGTGATTGGAGCGTCGAAGGCAGGTGGGGAAGAAAACCGCGCACTGGCGGAGGCGGTGACGCACGAGGGGGGCAAGGTTTCAGCTGTTACTCTACCAACTGATCATAGCTTTCAGGATCATCGAATAGCGCTTGCAGCGGAGGTGGTGGATTGGCTGCAAAAGCTCCCTTAAGGCTGATTTGGGATTCTGACCAGAATAGCGATCGCGTGAACCTTTGGCTGCCGAAAGGCTCCAGCGTTTCCCACTGAATTTGCAGCGACGTCATCTTGAGGGCAGAGGTGGGTTCTCGCGAGAATCGGGGCGATTGCGCTTGGGCTCTTGAGCATGGCCTACAGGTTCCGCCCATATCGATGTTGCGCTGGATAAAAATCAATAAATACAACGCGGTATCGCGCGCCTCGCGGCGCGGTGGCAAATTGCGGTGGCCGTCAGCAATCTCGCCTCGATTCGCAGCGGTATTGCCCGTAGCGCACGGGGCGCGCTACCTTGGGAGATAAGGGCGTGGGCGATGCGAATTCCCGCAGAGCCGTTCGGCCCAAATCACCGCTCTGCGTGGCCGCTGGACTCGGTGTGCCCAGCCTATCGGAGCAAGGGTAAGGCTTTGTTAATAAGAATCAATGCTGTGCTGATAATCGCGTTTGCGATCGCGGCCTTTGGCATCACCTTCGCGCTCAAATCGACGCTGGAAGCCAACGCCGCACGCGAGGTGCTAAACGAAGCAGGCTTGATGATGGACAGCGCGACTGCGATTCGTGCCTACACCTCGACTGAGATCGTGCCGCTGCTCACCGAGAAGATGAAGGAAGAGTTTCGACCGCAGAGCGTGCCCTCGTACGCCGCGACTCAAAATTTCCTCACCTTACATGCAAGGCACGCCGATTACTCCTACAAAGAGGCGACGCTAAACCCGACAAACCTGCGTGATCGGGCTGCCGACTGGGAGGCGGATATCGTGCAGAAATTCCGTAATGATCCGGGCACCCGGGAAGTAAGCGGGGAGCGAGAATCTTCGATGGGGCCGACGTTGTACCTGGCCCGGCCGATCCGCGCAGTCGATCGCTGTCTCGCCTGCCACAGTGTGCCGGCGAACGCACCGGCGACACTTATCGCTCGCTATGGCAGCAATAACGGATTCGGCTGGCAGCCTGGCGAGGTGGTGGGGGCGCAAATCGTGTCGGTGCCGGTAGCCAGCGCGTCTGCGAGAGCCGACCTGGTCTTGAGGACGCTGATCATTTCGCTGGTCGCCATGTTCGTCGTCGTTATGATTATCATCAACGCTGCCTTGTACGTTCTGGTAGTGCGGCCTGTTAAGGATATGGCACGCATTGCGGACCAGCTGAGCCTGGGAAATACATCGGTGCCGGAATTTTCCACGCGCGGCGGACATGAGGTTGAGATGCTCGCGGTGTCCCTCAATCGGATGCACAAGAGCCTCGACAAGGCTCTGCGATTGCTGGAACGCTGACGTGAACTCGCACGATGTCTTTGTCAGTTATTCGCAACCGGACCGCGAGTGCGCTTTTGACATCGTTGCGTGGCTCGAAGCCCGGGACATTGGGGTGTGGATTGCGCCGCGCGATGTCTCGCCTACTGCGGACTGGGCGGAAAATGTCATCGACGCCATTTCTTCCTCGCGCATCATGGTTCTAGTGTTCTCGGCGAGCACTAATGAATCGGTGCAGGTGCGTCGCGAAGTCGAACGCGCTGTTCACAAGGGGGTCGCGGTGCTGCCGTTTCGCGTTGAAGACGTGCTGCCGGTCAAGAGTCTCGAGTATTTTCTGAGTTCGCAGCATTGGCTGGACGCATTCCCGCCGCCCCGCGAACCGCACTATGAGAGGCTGTGCGCATTCCTGAAGTCCGCACTGGCCGCGCCGCAACGCCAGCCGTTGCGTGGCTCAGGCGGACAAGCGGAATCGGCTAAGGCCGCCCCGTCCGCCGTTGCAGAGGCCGTAGCATTGGATGCGGCGCCGCGTCCGCACTGCGCCACTCCCGAGCAGCTCCACCGGCTCGAAATTGAACTGGCACGATTCATTGGTCCGGTAGCGAAGCATCTGGTGCGCCACGCGGCCGCGAGCGCCGCGGACTTTCAGCAACTCTCGCACCGCTTGAGTGCCGAACTGGACACCGAACAGGACCGACAAAAGTTCATGGGCGCCTGTCGCGTCCTCGGCGCCACGCCGCTCTAGACGGCGTGCTGCGAAGGGTATTGCGAGCACGACTGGTCGATCTCACGAGCGGGCGCCGCAGGCGCTCGCTGGTTCCACGGCCAGTGCTTGCGCAAGTTGCTCGGCGTGGCCACGAAGCTCTCCTACGGCGGTGGCCTCCCAGTGTTGGGCACGCAGCATGGGCCCGAGGTAATACAGACCCCTGCTCGCGCGTCCATCACGACCTACGACGCTGCCGTGCCGACCGGTCCGCAAACCGATGCCCAGTGGGTCGGCCGTCGCAAGCCCGCTGCCGAGCAGCTCCCGCAGAAGTGCTTCGCGGGCTTGCTCTAGGCGACGGTCGGTGCCCCCGCAGTTCGCCACACAGTCCACCAACTGCCGTGCGGTGATTGCGGTGCCACGCGGGCGCCAACGTACCAACAATTGGAGGCCCTCGCTGTCAATACCCACAATGCGCCCGGCGTGGATATGCAGCTGACCGGCTTCGCGCAGGGCCCCAAGGCGGGCCGCTGTGGCGGGCGGCAGCCGATGTCGGTGGACGTCCCAGTAGGTCCGAGCGTGACGGAGGAATCGTTGGCGCTCGCCGGCTGCCAGCTGCTGCCACAAGCGGGGCACGGATGAGCGCCCAATAGTCATGGCATCACGCCAGTCCCCGCCGCGCAGTTGCACTTCCCTGGCCAGCGACCGGAACCTGCCAAGCAGCCGCCGCGCGGTGGGCGGAGCGGCGCCCGTTGTCAATCCTGCAGCCAAGTCAGTGGCGTTGAAATGGCCGCCGCCCTGCGTCGCCGGAAACAGGCCATGGCGTGAAATCACGTGAATCGTGATCCCGGGATTGAGCGTGGATGCCGTCGCTACCGTATCAGCCGCCGTCAGGCCGCTGCCGATCACTAGCATCGTCCGGGTGGTCGCCCGCAGCGCACCTTCGCGGTATGGGTCGCAGGCAAAGTTAGGATGCTGTTCAACGTTGCGGGCAAATGCCGGACACACGGGTGCCGGGTCACCGCAGGCCAAGACCGCATCGTCCGCGTGAAAGCGCCCGTGGCCGGCCACCTCCACCAGGAACGAGTCCGTGCCTTCGAGCCGGTGGATTGCGCGCGCCTGTCCGTGCACGCGTTCAAGCCGGACGTGGCCCGGCGCTTCCCGCTCGGCCGCCTTGAGCAGATCCTGTAAGTATTCGCCGTAAAGCGGACGCGGCAGGAAATCACCGGCCTCCACTTCGCCTAGTCGCCGTTGTGCGAACCGGACGAACTGCGTGGGGTCAGCGCTTTCGGCCGACATCCGGCCGGCAGGGACATTCAGCAGATGGTGACTTGGACCCGACTGATAGGCAACGCCGCGTCCGATCTCTGCGCGCTGCTCAAGCACAATGATCCGGGTGGGCTGGCGCGGGGGCCGTCGCAACAGGTTGGCGGCCAGCACTGTCCCGCAAAACCCGCCTCCGACAATTACAATGGCTCGCGCTGGCGACCGCATGCATCCCGCCTGTCCGCATTTGCAAGCGAGTACCTTAATTTGGCGCGAGTTAGTTTTCGGTCGCGCCGCGGTGACATTTTGCTTCCCGCCCCTTGGCTTCGATGGATTCCCCGGTACCGGTTGCGGCATTCGCCCCCGGGGAGCGTGTAGGAAGATCAAGCCGATTCCTTTGCGTGATAGGCGGGAACCCGTCACTCCGACAAAATTCGCGTACAATCCAATCGAGCTACCGAATGCTCACCTGCGCGATGGCGGCGATCGGCGCACCGATCAGCCGAGAGGCGGCCAGAAGTCCGTGGCGCATGAATCCTGACTCCGACGCCGCGACGGGGGGGGAGCCCTGACCCGGATTCGCGTGGGAGGAGTACGCCGTTGGCCGTGGCACTGTCAGTCGATCCCAAACATGTCTGTCGGACCCGCAGCGGCCGGAGTCGGTGCGCGGCCCCGCGCAGCATCGCCGCTGCCGTAACTGGCATCCCCCAGGGCCGCAACAGCCATCAGGTTGCGGTCGGCCCGCTGCGCAGCGCTGCGATGCCGCGGAGCGTCGGATACCCTTGAATATCTTGGCGCTCCTGCTGCCGGGCTATCGCGTCCCCGCCTCGCCGTGGAACACGGATGAGCTCATACGCGCTGAGCTCTTCAGCATCGAGCGGCTGGAAGAGCACGCGGCCAGCCTCGCAATGGCACAACCGGTGGGGGCGCAACGCCGCTCGCGCAGTTCATTGGTTGCGCGTTTGCGCGACAACGAAGCGGCGTTGCTCGTGGCTTATCGCGACATCGCCGCTACGGTGAGCGCCGGGCGTGTCATTACGCCCGCAGCCGAGTGGCTGCTCGACAACTACCACCTGGTCGAAGAGCAGATCCGGGAGATCCGCGAGGACCTGCCGCCGAGTTTCTACCGGCTGCTGCCCAAGCTGGCCGACGGGCCGCTGCTCGGCTATCCACGCGTCTTTGGGCTGGCCTGGGCTTTTGTCGCGCATACCGACAGCCGCGTTGAGCCGGAGGCCCTGCGCCGCTTCGTGCGCGCGTACCAGCGTGTGCAGCCGCTGACAATTGGTGAGCTGTGGGCGGTAGCGATCACGCTGCGCATCGTGCTGGTCGAGAATCTACGCCGGGCCGCATCGCGAATCGTAAGCAACCGCGACGCCCGCCAGGAAGCAGACACGGTGGCCGATCGGTTGCTGGGCGTCAACGGCGCGCCAGGGGAGCCGGATATTCCACTGGAGCGCGACCGCCTGGGCAGGGAATTCCAGCCGGCCTTTGTGGTGCAGCTGGTGCAAAGGCTCCGCGATCAGGATCCGCGGGTCACGCCGGCGCTGCGCTGGCTTGAGCAACGCCTGAGCGAACAGGGTCAGACCCCCGAGCAGATCGTGCGCGACGAGCATCAGAAGCAGGGCGCCTCGAACGTGACGGTGCGCAACATCATCACCAGCATGCGCCTGCTCTCGGATCTGGACTGGCCGGAGTTCTTCGAGAATGTCAGCCTGGTCGACGAGTTGCTGCGCACCGGCAGTGATTTTGCCGCCATGGATTTCGCCAGCCGTAACCTCTACCGCGGCGCAATCGAGGAAATTGCGCGCGGGTCAAAGCGGTCCGAGCTGGAGATTACGCAGGCCGCCATGCGGGCGGCACAACTGCATCTGGGACCCGAAACCGACGGCGATCAGCCCGGGCGCGAGCCGCCGCCGCGGGAAAGCGACCCGGGGTATCACCTGATCGCGGCTGGTCGCACCGCCTTCAAGGCGTCCGTCAATTACCGCGCCTCCTACTGGGACTGGTCGTGGCGATTCTCGGTCGCCAAAGGGGCGCGCCGCTACATCGCCGCCATCGCGCTGCTCGGCACGATCGTGCTGAGCGCCCCGTTACTGGGTCTGCAGGCGCGTGGCATCGGCGGCTGGCCCCTGGCGTGGCTGGCGCTGCTCGGTTTCATCCCGGCCCTCGATGTGGCGGTGGCCCTGGTCAATCGTGCCGTGACCAAAGGCGTTGGCGCGACGATCCTGCCCGGATTGGCCCTGCGTGGCGGTGTGCCGGAGGCGCTGCGCACAATGGTCGCGATTCCCGCGATACTGAGTTCGCACGATGAGATCGAGACTCTGCTGGAGCGCCTGGAGGTCCACTACCTTTCATCCTCCGATGGGGAGCTTTACTTCGCGTTGCTGACCGACTGGGCTGACGCCGCGAGCGAGCGGGTCGCCGGCGATGAGGAGCTGCTCCGGGCCGCCGCCGAGGGCGTCGAGCAGCTGAACCAGCGCCACGCGGCCGGCGCAGCGAGCCCGCGTTTCTACCTGTTTCATCGCCGCCGGGTATGGAGCACCGGGCAGCGCATCTGGATGGGCCTGGAGCGTAAGCGCGGCAAGCTGCACGAGCTCAACCAGTTGTTGCGCGGCGCGGGCGATACGACCTTCATCGCGGCGGACGGCGTTGACATCGTCTTGCCGCCCGATATCCGTTTCGTCATTACGCTGGATGCCGACACGCGCCTGCCGCGCGACAGCGCACGGCGGCTGGTCGGCAAAATGGCCCATCCCCTCAACCGGCCGCGCTTCGACACGCGCACCGGGCGCGTAATCGACGGCTACGCGGTGCTGCAGCCGCGAGTCGCACCCTCGCTCCCCACGGGCCGCGAAGGATCACGTTTCCAGCGCGTGTTCTCCAGCGCCAGCGGCATCGATCCCTACGCGGCGGCGATTTCCGACGTCTACCAGGATCTGTTCGGCGAAGGTTCCTACGCCGGCAAGGGTATCTACCACATCGATGCCTTTGAGGCGGCACTGGCCGGGCGCGTGCCCGACGATGCGCTGCTCAGCCACGATCTGTTCGAAGGTATATTCGCGCGCGCTGGCCTGGTGACCGATATCCAGGTGGTCGAGGAGTTTCCGACGCGCTACGACGTCGCCGCGGCGCGCCAGCACCGCTGGGCGCGCGGCGACTGGCAGTTGCTGCCGTGGATCTTCGGCCGCACCGATGTAGCGGCGGCGACGGGCACGCGCGCTAGCGCGCGGGTGCCGCTGATCGGCCTGTGGAAGATGCTGGACAATCTGCGGCGTTCGCTGGTCGCGCCCACCTGCGTGGCGGCACTGGTCGCGGGCTGGCTGCTGGCGCCGCGCGCGGCATTGCTGTGGACCAGCTGCATCCTGGGCACCGTCGCGCTTCCCGCGTGGTTGCCGGCGTTCGCTGCCATCGTGCCGAGCCGTGCGGGCATCTCGCTGCGCAGCCATTTCTACGCCCTGCGCCAGGACATCGGGCTGGCCTGTGCGCAGACCGCGTTCCTGCTCACCTTTCTCGCTCACCAGGCTTGGCTGATGAGTGATGCGATCGCGCGCACACTGTTCCGGTTATTGGTGACCCGCCGGAATCTCCTGCAGTGGGTGACCGCCGCGCAGCTGAGCCAAGCCCCGGAGCTCGAAGTGCGCAGCGCCTATCGACGCATGGCGGGCGGAGTGGCGCTGGCCGGCGCGGTGGCCATACTCGTGGGGGCGCTGAATCCTTCGGCCGGGGCGCTGGCCGCGCCGGTTATCGCGCTCTGGCTGCTGTCCCCGGCGCTGGCGGCCTGGATCAGCACCTCACCGGCCGTTGCCGGCAAGCTCGAGGTGCCGCATGACGAGGCGCAGCTGCTGAGGCAGGTGGGCCGGTGCACCTGGCGATATTTCGAGACCTTTGTGACTGCGGCGGAGAATTTGTTGCCGCCGGACAATTTTCAGGAGGACCCGCGACCGGTCATCGCGCACCGGACCTCGCCGACCAACATTGGTCTGTACCTGTTGGCCGCGGTCAGCGCTCGTGACTTCGGCTGGGTCGGAACGCTCGAGACCGTGGAGCGTCTGGAGGGAACGTTGGCCACGCTGCAGAAACTGCAGCGATTTCGCGGCCACTTATATAACTGGTACGACACGCGCGATCTGCGTCCGCTCGATCCGCGCTACGTATCGACCGTGGACAGCGGCAACCTCGCGGCACACCTTCTGACGCTCGCCAATTCCTGCCGCGACTGGGAGCTGTCCGAGACTTCCCCCGACGCATCGATCACCGCGATCACCTGCGACGGGGCGCTCGATGCGGTGGCGCTGGCCAGCGATGCCTTGCTGGCCATCCCTAAGGAAGGGAGCACGCAAAGCGTTCATCGCCACCATCTGGCGGCCGCGCTGACTTCGCTGCGCGCGGCACTCAGCCGCCGCGATCCGGCCGCCATCACCGCAGGGACCGCGACCATGATCGATGTGGCTCGGGGCCTGGCCAGCGAGCTCGGGGATGATTCCGGCGCCGACATGCTCTATTGGGCGGAGGCGGTGTGCCGGTGCCTGCTTAGTGCGCAGCGCGATTCCACGCTCACCGAGGAGGCGGCCGGCACCCTCAAGGCGCGCATCGCCGCGATTGCAACAGACGCCCGTTCCCAGGCGCTGGCCATGGAATTCGGGTTCCTGCTGGATCAGCAGCGCCGCCTGCTATCGATCGGTTATGCGGCGACCGAAGGCGCGCTGGACCCCAACTGCTACGACTTGCTGGCCTCCGAGGCGCGCCTCGCCAGCTTTGTGGCCATCGCCAAAAACGACGTGCCGGCGCAGCACTGGTTCCGGCTGGGACGCGCGGTGACCCCGATCGGCAACGGCGCGGCGCTCATTTCGTGGTCCGGATCGATGTTTGAGTACCTGATGCCCTCGCTGGTACTGCGGGCGCCGACCGGAAGCCTGCTGGACCAGACCAACCGCCTGATTGTGCGCCGCCAGGAGAGCTATGGCGCAGAACTGGGTGTGCCCTGGGGCATCTCGGAATCGGGCTACAACGCGCGCGACCTCGAACTGACCTATCAGTACTCCAATTTCGGCGTGCCCGGCCTCGGACTCAAGCGCGGACTGAGCGAAAACACCGTGATCGCACCGTACGCGACTGCGCTTGCGGCGATGGTCGATCCGGTGGCCGCGGTCACCAACCTGACGGAGCTCGAGACGCTGGGCGGGCTCGGTCGCTATGGTTATTACGAAGCGCTGGACTATACGCGCGACCGACTGCCGGAAGGCGCCCGGTTCGCAATCGTGCGCGCCTACATGGCACACCACCAGGGCATGACGCTGTGCGCGATCGCCAATGTGCTGCACGATGGGTTGCTGCGCGCACGCTTCCACGCCGAGCCTATGGTACAGGCCACCGAGTTGCTGCTGCAGGAGCGCACGCCGCGCGACGTCTCGGTGAGTCATCCCCGGGCGGAGGAGGTGACTTCCGCGGCGCGCATCAGCGACACCCTGGCCCCGGTCCTCCGGCAGTTGAACACGCCGCACGATGCGATCCCGCAGACACACCTGCTGTCCAACGGGCACTACGCCGTCATGGTGACTGCCGCGGGCTCCGGCTTCAGCCGGTGGGGGGACCTGGCGCTGACACGCTGGACGGAAGATGCCACCTGCGATGCCTGCGGGAGTTATTTCTACCTGCGCGATGCCGAGAGCGGGCGCGTGTGGTCGACCGGCTATCAGCCTAGCGGCGTTGAGGCGGATCGGTATGAGGTGAACTTCACCGAGGATCGGGCCGAGTTCGTGCGCGTCGACGGCACGATGACCACGACGCTGGAAGTGCTGGTCTCACCGGAAGATGACGCCGAAGTGCGCCGCATTTCGATGACCAATAATGGTAACCGGGCGCGCAACATCGAGGTGACTAGCTACAGCGAACTGGTGCTGGCACCGCCCGCGGCCGATCAGGCCCATCCCGCGTTCTCGAAGATGTTCGTGCAGACCGAATTCATCGACAAGCCCGGCGCGCTGCTGGCGACTCGCCGCCGCCGCGGCCCCACTGAGCCGGAGATGTGGGCCGCGCAGCATGCGGTCGTCGAAGGTGAGAACGTGTGGCGTCCCGAGTACGAGACCGACCGCGCGCGCTTCCTGGGTCGCGGGCGTGGGCTGCGCGAGCCGGTCGCGGTGCTCGACGGCCGACGGCTGTCGAATACCGTGGGTACCGTGCTCGACCCGATCTTCGCGCTGCGCTACCGGATACGGGTTCCGGCCGGCGGCACGGTGCGGATTGCGGTGTGGACGTTTGTCGCCGCCAGCCGCGACAGCGTCCTGCAGCTGCTGGACAAGCATCGGGACAGCAATGCCTTCGTGCGTGCGGGCACACTGGCCTGGACCCAGGGCCAGGTGCAGCTGCGCCATCTCGGCATCGACGCGGCCGAAGCGAGTCTGTTCCAGCGGCTGGCGGGTCACGTGCTGTATGCGAACGCGGCGATGCGCCCCGCGGCTGCGACCATCAGTCGGGGCGCGGCAGGACCGGCGGCGCTTTGGGCGCACGGCATTTCGGGCGACCTCCCGATCGTGCTGGTGCGGATCGATGACGTCGACGACATCGACATCGTCCGCCAGCTGTTGCGCGCCCAGGAGTACTGGCAGTTGAAGGAGCTGGCCGTCGACCTGGTGTTTCTCAATGAACGTGCCTCTTCCTACGTGCAGGACCTGCAGAATGCGCTCGAGACACAGCTGCGCATGAGCCAGTCGCGCCCGCGGCTCGGGGGCGATCGCAGCAAAGGCGCCGTCTTCCTCCTGCGCACCGATCTGATTCCGGCGCAGGCGCGTGCGCTGCTGTTCTCGGTGGCGCGGGTGGTGCTGTCCGGGCAGCGGGGCAGCCTGGCGATGCAGCTCGATCGACACCGCGAGCCGGTGGGCGAGGCGCACCCGGAAGAGCGTCGACCAGCGGCGGGGCCGGCGGTGCCGGAAATCGCGGCCCCCGCCGGCGTGGAATATTTCAACGGCCTGGGTGGCTTCGCCGCCGACGGACGCGAGTACCTGACGATTCTGGGCCCCGGTCAGTCCACGCCCGCGCCGTGGATCAACGTGATCGCGAATCCGCAGTTTGGTTTCATGGTCGCAACCGAGGGCAGCGGATATACGTGGGCGCGAAACAGCCGCGAGAACCAGCTGACTCCCTGGTCAAACGATCCGGTCAGCGATCGCTCCGGCGAAGTGCTGTACGTGCGCGATGATGAGTCCGGCGAACTCTGGGGTCCCACGGCCACTCCGATCCGCGATCCCGATTTGACCTACAGCGCCCGGCATGGGCAGGGATACAGCCGCTTTGAGCACAGCGCGCGGGGCATCGAGCTCGATCTTCTGATGTTCGTGCCGGTGGACGACCCGGTAAAGATCTCGCGCCTGCGGATCCGCAATGCTTCGGATCAGACCCGCCGACTCACGATCACCGCCTATGTCGAGTGCGTGCTGGGCAGCGCTCGCAGCGCCACGGCGCCCTACATCATTACCTCGGTGGACGCCGCGAGCGGTGCACTGATGGCGAGCAACCCCTGGAGCGCCGCGTCCGCCGGCCATGTCATGTTCGCCGATCTTCGGGGCCAGCAGAATGCCTGGACCTGCGACCGTCGCGAATTCATCGGCCGTCATGGCACGCTGGCCAGACCCGCGGCGCTTGCCGGACCGTTGCCGCTGTCACGTCGGGTGGGTGCGGGCCTGGATCCGTGTTGTGCGCTGCAGACTTCGGTCGAACTCGAGGCCGACGAAACGGTTGAAGTGGTGTTTCTGCTGGGTGAGGCGGCCCAGCTCTCCGACGCGCAGGCGCTCATTACCCGCTATCGAGCGGCCGATCTGGACCAGGTCTACCAGCAGGTGCTTGAGCTCTGGAACGACGTGCTCGGCAAAGTCCAGGTCAGGACCCCCGACCGAGCGCTGGATCTGATGCTCAATCGCTGGTTGCTGTACCAGACGTTGGGCTGCCGCATGTGGGCGCGCTCGGCGTTCTATCAGGCCAGTGGCGCCTACGGGTTCCGGGACCAGCTCCAGGACAGCATGGCTCTGGTGCTGGCGCGGCCGGAGTTGTCCCGGAGGCATCTGTTGCGTGCTGCAGGCCGGCAGTTTCCCCAGGGCGACGTGCAGCATTGGTGGTTGCCCGATACCGGCCAGGGCGTACGCACGCGCATCAGCGACGATCGCATCTGGCTGGCCTACGCCGCCGAGCATTACATCGCCGTGAGCGGCGACCGCTCGCTGCTCGATGTGCCGGTGCCATTCCTTGAAGGCCAGGTGCTGCGCCCAGGCGAGCAGGACGCCTTTTTCCTGCCGGCGACTTCCGACGACAGCCCTACATTCTTCGAACACTGCGCGCGCGCGCTCGACCAGAGCCTGCAACTGGGGGCGCACCGACTGCCGCTGATCGGTACCGGCGACTGGAATGACGGCCTGAATCGGGTAGGCGAGCTGGGCAAAGGCGAGAGCGTCTGGCTCGGCTGGTTCTTGTACGCCACGCTGCGCCGGTTCGCGCCGCTGGCGCGCGCGCGCGGCGAGACGGCACGCGCCACCCGCTGGACGCAGCATGCCTCGGCGCTGCGCACCGCCCTCGAGGCTGCCGGCTGGGACGGCCAATGGTATCGCCGCGCCTACTACGATGACGGCACAGTGCTTGGCTCCGCGGCAAGCGAGGAATGCCGCATTGATGCCATCGCGCAGTCCTGGTCGGTGATCTCCGGTGCGGCGCCCCCGGAGCATGCGCGACAGGCCATGGCGGCGCTGAGCGAGCAGCTGATACGGCGCGACGCCAGTCTGGCGCTGCTCTTCACACCGCCCTTCGAGCACACAACCCTCGATCCGGGCTACGTCAAGGGCTATCCGCCGGGCTTGCGTGAGAATGGCGGTCAGTACACGCACGGTGCCCTCTGGTCGGTGATGGCGTTTGCCGATCTGGGGCAGGGCGACCAGGCCGGCGAATTGCTGGGCATGCTCAACCCGGTCAATCGAACGGCGACGCGCGCCGATGTGCATCGCTACAAAGTCGAGCCCTACGTGGTGGCCGCGGATGTCTATTCGGTCGCACCGCATGCCGGACGCGGCGGTTGGACCTGGTACACGGGCTCGGCCGGCTGGATGTACCGGGCGGGGCTCGAGTCCGTCGTGGGCCTGAGAGTGCAGGGCGACCGGCTGAAGCTGGTGCCTTGTTTTCCCGAGGCCTGGCCGCGCGCCGAAATCAGCTATCGGCATCGCTCGGCGCGTTATGAGATCGTGATCGAGAACCCACAGCACGTGAGCGGCGGCATCGCCAGCCTCGAACTTGACGGCTCGCTGCAGAGCGACGGTGCCGACGGCATCAAACTGGTCGATGACGGGTCGGTGCACCGCGTGACCGTAGTGCTTGGGGAACGGACATCGAAGGCCTAGTGGTGTGGCTGCTGGCCAGGAGGGCTCGAAAGTCCGCAGCCTGCGCCGGCAGCCGGGGCGGGGCCGTGCGCGGGGAGGCAGGAATCCCATGAGCATGAGCGCATACGCCCCGTCGACCGACCGAATCGTGTTCCTGCTGGACGTCGACAACACCTTACTCGACAACGATCGATTTGCGCTCGCGCTTTCGGCGCGCCTGGAGCGTGACTTCGGCAGTGCCGGGCGTGATCGCTACTGGGAGGTCTTCACGCAGCGACGCACCCGGCTGGGCTACGCCGATTATCTGGGTGCGCTGGAGGATTTTCGCGCCGGTCAGGCGGCGACAGCGGAGCTGTTGCAGATGTCCGCGTTCCTGCTGGATTACCCGTTTGCGCAGCTCCTGTATCCGCGCGCACTCGACGCGGTGGCGCACCTGCGTGCTCTCGGCACCGCGGTCGTGCTCTCGGACGGTGACGTCGTGTTTCAGCCGCGCAAGGTGCAGCACTCCGGCATCTGGGATGCCGTGTCGGGCGAGGTGCTGGTCTGCCTGCACAAGCAGCAGGAGCTGGAATTCATGCAGCGCCAGTATCCCGGCCGGCCACTATGTCGGCGTCGATGACAAGCCTTTTCTGCTCGCGGCGATGAAGAGCGTCATGGGCGAACGCCTCACCACCGTGTGGGTGCGCCAGGGGCATTATGCGGCAGAGGCCGCGGGCACTCCGGTGTTGCCACCCCCGGATCTGGTCATCGAGGACATCGGTGCCCTCATCGGTCTGGACCCCGCGCTATTTCGCGCGGCCGCCAGCCAGGCGCCATGACACACATCAGTCCCTTGGCCGGCACGCCGGCCACCGCGGCGCAGCTGGTTGATCTGCCGCGGCTGCTGGCCGCCTATTCGGACCTGCGTCCCGATCCCGCACTGGCCACTCAGCGCGTCGTGTTTGGCACCTCGGGCCACCGCGGCAGTTCGCTGGAGCGGAGTTTTAATGAATGGCACGTGCTGGCAGTGTGCCAGGCGGTATGCGAATACCGCGCGCAACAGGGCGTCACCGGCCCCTTGTTCATTGGCATCGATACGCATGCCTTGTCGGCGCCCGCCGCCGTGAGTGCGCTGGAGGTGCTCGCGGCCAACGAGGTCACCACGATGATTGCCGCCCGGGGCGAATACACGCCGACGCCCGCGATCTCGCATGCCATTTTGAGCTACAACCGCGAACGCAGCACGGGGCTGGCCGATGGCATCGTGATCACCCCTTCCCACAATCCGCCCGAAAGCGGCGGGATCAAATACAACCCACCGAATGGCGGGCCCGCCGACACGGCGGCGACCGGAGTGATCGAGGCGCGCGCCAACGCGCTGCTGGCCTCCGGCCTGGCGGGCGTACGACGCATTCCCTACGCCAAAGCGCGTGAGGCCGCGACCACCCATGAGCACGATTTTATCGGACCCTACGTCGCCGATCTGGAGCAGGTGCTTGATTTCGAGATCATCCGGGAGTCCGGAATTCACATGGGGGTGGATCCGCTGGGCGGGGCAGGCGTGCATTACTGGGCGCGCATCGCGGAGCGCTATGGGGTGAATCTCACGGTGATCAGCGAGCAGGTGGATGCCAGATTCGGCTTTATGAGCCTGGACTGGGACGGGCGCATCCGAATGGACCCTTCCTCGCCGTACGCCATGCAGCGCCTGATCGCGGCGAAAGATCGCTACGACATCGCCTTCGCCTGCGATACCGATCATGACCGCCACGGCATTGTCACCGGCCGCTCCGGTCTGCTGCCGGCGAACCATTATCTGAGCGTCGCCATCGACTATCTGTACCGGAATCGGCCGCGCTGGCCGGCCGAGGCCGCCGTCGGCAAGACCGTGGTCAGCAGCGCCATGATCGATCGGGTTACCGCCCGCTTGGGCCGGCGGTTGTATGAGGTGCCCGTGGGATTCAAGTGGTTCGTGGACGGCCTGCTCGACGGCTCGCTGGGTTTTGGCGGCGAGGAAAGCGCGGGCGCCAGCTTCTGCCGGTTCGACGGCAGCGCGTGGACCACGGACAAGGACGGCATCGTGCCCGCGCTGCTCTCGGCGGAAATCACCGCGCGCACCGGCACCGATCCGGGCCAGTATTACGGCGAGCTGACGCGCGCACTCGGCGCGCCGCTGACTGCGCGGGTCGATGCGCCGGCCAACGCCACCCAGCGCCAGCGGCTCGCGCGCTTGACGCCCGAACGCCTGTCCAGCAAGCAACTGGCCGGCGAAGACATCAGTCGCGTGCTCGACCATGCCCCCGGCAACCAGGCACCAATCGGCGGCATCAAGGTGATTGCGCCCAGCGGTTGGTTTGCCGCGCGCCCCTCAGGAACTGAAGACATCTACAAGATCTACGCGGAGAGCTTTCAGGGCGAGGCCCATCTGCAGGCGCTGCTGCGCGAAGCCCAAGGGATTGTCGATGCAGCGCTGTCGGGCGCGTAGCCACCCGACGGACTGTGCCAGATGGCCGAATCGACACTCGGCGCAACGAGACTCCAGCAAAACGATGGCTGTTGGCGAACCGCCGCTCCGTGGCGCGGAGCGGCTGTCCAGGGCTGGTCGGCGGCTAGCGGGCGGAAACCAGGGCGTTGGGGATGATGACTTCCACGCGCCGGTTCTGCTGGCGACCGGTCTCAGACTTGTTGTCCCCTACCGGTGAACTCTTGCCGTTTCCGGTGGCCGTCAGGCGCTGGCTGTCGATGCCCTGATGGACCAAGTAGCCCTTCACGGCATCGGCGCGCCGCTGCGACAGACCCTGGTTGTACTCATCGCTCCCGACGCTGTCGGTGTAGCCCTCGATCTGGGCCGTGCGATCCGGATACTTGTTGAGGAATCCGGCCAGCTTGACCAGCTGGGTGTTCGCGCCCATGTTCAAGTTCGCGGTACCCGTGGTGAACAACACGTCACCCAGGGTGAGCAACAGGCCGCGGTCGGTCTGCTTCGCCTGCAGCTCGGTGATCTGCTGTTGCAGATCTGAGGCAATGCGCTGGCCCTCGGCCACCGCGACGGTGGTTTTCTGCTTCGCCACATCGGCTTCCTGTGTACGTTCATTGAGCTGCATGGCCGCGCGCTTGTCAGTGATTTCCTTGCGCTGGTCGATCGACCATTGACTGCGCGCGTCCGCGGCCGCTATGGATATCTTGCGATCGGCCATGAACTGCAGGTGCGCGTTGATCTCCGGATCCGTCTGCGGCTGTTCGGCGGCTGTGACGGCGATGTTGGCCTGTTCCATGGCCAGGGGCGCGCGGCCCGCGAGTTGCGGATCGGCCTGTAACGCAGTCAGACGCGAGCGCAGCGCGGCTGCGCCAGCGGGCTGGGTGGGGGTCGATGCGCACGCGGCCACTACTGCCGTGGCGACCGCCGCGGCGATAAGCGTTCGGAAAGTTGAACGAGCGGTTTTCATGGCGTGCTTCCTGTGTTGCGCTGCATTTCCTCGGATAGCGTCTGAGTGCTATGCAGCATCTCGTCGTTGACGGCCTGGTTCTTCGCCACGTTGCTCTGCGCGAACGCGAGCTCGGCGTCGACACGAGACTCTCGCGCCAGGCGCTCGGCCTGGGCCATGTTCTTGGCCTGCACCGCGGTGTTGGCGGCGGCAAGCTTGGTCCGCGCCTCGGCCAGTTGCGGCGATGTGGCATCGGTGATGTGAGCCTGATCGGCCACGGCTATGGCCTGCTTGGCTTCGCTCAGCGCAACCGAAGGGGGAGGGGTGGAAGCGCAGGCGGCGAGCAGCAGCACGCCTGCCAAGCCAATCAGCCTGGCGGTCCGGCGGTGCGGGCGTTGGCCGCGGGGCGATAGTCGAATCATGAAGGTCTCCTAACAGCCAGTCGATCGTAGCCACCTGAAATTGAGCGGCCGCTCGACTGTGCCGCGCAGTGTGGGCCGATGCACTACTGATTGTCGGTGCGCTGGCGAACGTACGGGCTGCTGGCTCTGTTCGGTAGCCGACAGAGAGGGCTCGGTCCATCGCCGGCCAAGGGCACAACGAAAGTGCAGCTGGAGAGGGCGGTAAGCCAGCCCGGGGCGGCCTAGGGTCGTTTGGAGTTTGCGGATCTTGGAAATATTGAGTACTGATGTGTCCGAGAAATTCCGATAGCATGGAAAGTGTTATCCAGTTTCGTTGCGTGTATTCCGCAGACGCAACGGGTTCGTGGGGGCTGATAAATGAACATACAAAAACCGGCGTGGTTCGCGATTCTTCTGGCGACTGCAACCTCCCTGACGCAAGCGGCGACCCCGGCTGCGGCCGTTAACCGGCTCGTCCTGGCCGACGGGTGGCAGTTACAGACCTCGAGTAAGGTTCAACAAGCGGGCGATCGGATTTCGCAGACCGGGTTTGTGACCGAGAACTGGATGAACGTGACCGTGCCGACCACCGTGGTGGCGGCGCAGGTAAAACTCAAACTACTGCCGGATCCGTTCTTCGGCATGAACCTGAGGCAATACCCTGGAATGGGCTATCCCATCGGTTCCAATTTCTCGAACCTTCCGATGCCGTCCAATAGCCCCTATGCGGCCTCGTGGTGGTACCGAAAGTCCTTCGCGCTCCCGGCCGGCGATCGGGGCAAGACGATTTGGCTAAATTTTACAGGTATCAATTACCGCGCCAATATCTGGCTGAACGGCAAGCAGATCGCGAAGGCTACCGAGGTCGCCGGAGCGTGGCGCAGGTATGAGTTCAACGTGACGGATGTCGCGCAGGCTGGGGCGGAAAATGTGCTCGCGGTGCAGGTCATGGCGCCGACCGAGACCGATCTCGCCATCACCTTCGTCGACTGGAATCCGGCGCCCCCCGACAAGAACATGGGCTTGTGGGGCGAGGTATATGTGGCGACGAGCGGCCCGGTGGCCGTGCGTTTTCCGGCGGTGGTATCGCACGTCGACGCGGGGCGGAATGCCACTCTCCTCGTCACGGCGCAACTCAAGAATGGTAGCAACCGGCCGGTGCACGGTACGCTCACCGGCGCCATCGACAAGTTCGAGTTTCAGCAAAATGTGGATCTGGCGCCAAACGAAAGCAAGGACGTGGTGTTCGATCCGGCCCACTTCCCGCAATTGAATCTCAGGAAGCCGCGGTTGTGGTGGCCGGCACAGATGGGATCGCCCGAGCTTTATCCCCTGTCGCTGCGGTTCCTGGTCAATGGGGTTGAATCGGACCGCCAGGACAGGCGGTTTGGGATTCGGGAGGTAAGCTCCGAACTAAACAAGGACCAGCGGCGCGTGTTCGCGATCAACGGCACGAAGATCCTGATCCGCGGGGGCGGCTGGTCGCCGGACATGATGTTGCGGGAAGACCCGCAACGCCTGCGCGACGAGTTCCGGTATGTGCAGGACATGGGTCTCAATACCATTCGCCTCGAAGGCAAGCTCGAAACGGAGGACTTCTACAACCTGGCCGATGAGCGCGGAATACTCGTAATGGCGGGTTGGTGTTGCTGCGACTTCTGGGAGCAGTGGGCGAAATGGAAACCGCAGGACCATGTCATCGCCAAGGCGTCGCTGACCGACCAGATTTACCGGCTGCGCGGCCATCCGAGCGTCCTGGTATGGCTGAACGGAAGCGACGGTCCGCCACCGCCGACTGTCGAGAAGATGTACCTCGAGGTGGAGAGGCAGCTGCGCTTCCCAAATCCCGTTCTGTCGTCGGCGAGTGCGGCTTCCACACCGGTCAGCGGGCACAGTGGCGTAAAGATGACCGGGCCGTATGAATACGTGGCGCCCCGGTATTGGACCGAGGACAAGATCAACGGCGGCAACCATTGTAACCCGGGCGGTTGCGGCGGGGCCTATGGCTTCAATGCCGAGACCAGCCCGGGTCCGGCGGTGCCGCCGGTGGAAAGCCTGCGCACTATGCTGCCAAAAGAGCACCTGTGGCCCATCGATGACTGGTGGAATTTCCACGCCGGCGGCAACGAGTTCAAGAACCTGCAGGTCTACAACACAGCACTAAGCGCCCGTTACGGGAAGGCCACCGGACTCGATGACTACGCCACCAAGGCGCAGCTCATGAATTACGAAGGAATCCGGGCCATGTTCGAGGCGTACAGCCGCAACAAGTACACCTCGACCGGCGTGATCCAATGGATGCTGAACAATGCATGGCCTTCGACCATCTGGCACCTGTACGACTATTACCTGCGTCCGGGCGGCGGGTACTTCGGCGCGAAGCGGGCCATGGAATCGTTGCACCCGCTGTATTCGTACGATGACCACAGTATTCACGTGGTGAACAGCCGCTACCTGGATGCGCGCGGACTGAAGCTCACGACCAAAGTGTATAACCTGGACGCGAGCGAGAAATTCTCGCAGCACTCAACGCTCGATGTGGCGCCCGACAGTACCAACAAGGTGCTGACGCTGCCTAATATCCAAGGCTTGAGCGGGGCGTATTTTCTCGTCCTGCGATTGACCGATGCGAGCGGGCGGCAGGTGGGGTCGAACTTCTACTGGCTCTCGAACAAGCCGGAGAAGCTCGATTGGAAAAAGTCGAACTGGTACACGACGCCGACGAGCGAATTCGCAGATTACAGCTCCTTGAGCCGGTTGCCCAAGGTGAAGCTCCAGGTGACCAGCCGGCACACGCGCCACGGCGAAGAGTCACAGACCACAGTCACACTCGACAATGCAAGCAAGTCGGTGGCGTTCTTTGTGCGGCTCAAGGTGACCAAGGGCGTGGGCGGGGCCGAGATCCTGCCTGTGATCTGGCAGGACAACTACATTTCGCTGCTTCCCGGGGAGAAGCGCGACATCACAGCCTCGTACCGCTCTGCCGAAATTGGCGCGGCGCAGCCGGCGGTTGAAATCAGCGGCTGGAACGTGCAATGAACAGGCGCAGGCGTCCCGTGAGCGGATCTCTCTGCAGAGTGAGCTTGCGGGCGCGTCGCGACCCGAGTCGTTTGCTGATTAGTTTATCTCGCATCCCTTGACGGGAGGGTCGAGTACTTCCTTGCTCTGGTTGAACACTTCTTTCTTGCCGCTCAGCTTGTCCGTAGCCCACTGCTGCACGGCCGGAATTGGCAACAGCAGAACTTGGGTCTCGACGCCGACATGCCCGACGGCGTTATACGTGATGCGCTTGCAGCGCGGGGTGAGCATCATGGCGCCCGCATCGGCGGCCTGCGTCATCGTAAGTACGTGGACCACGTCGATAAAGGCGATCGTGCTCGCGGCGCCGGTCACACTCAGACCAAAGCCGATGCGCGGCAATTGTGCCGCCAGCATCACGGCCGACACGCCGAGACTGGCTCCCTGGTAATTCGTTACCGCCGGTTGCGCGCCGGACATGCTGGTGTTGTCGGTCAGGCCAGCGCCGGTGTAGGTCAGGCCGCTCTCGCCACTGAAGTCGTACGCGCCATTGACGGACAGCGTGGCGTGGTTGCCGGCGAGAAATACCGAAAGCAGAAAGTCGCCTCCCAACTGCACCACGAAGGGTATGCCTTCGATGGGCAGCGGGACGTTGAATGAGATTGGCAGATGCATGATGGGGATCTTCAGGCCCTTGTTGCCAGGCTGGCCGAGCCGCCCGACGAAAGCCGCCGTCACGTGGCCCTTCAGGTTCTTGAACTGCAACTTCGCCGCCGTGGTGTTACCGCTCACGATTTGATACGCGCCGGCGGCGGAGAAGCCGCTCAATTCGGCCTGGACCTTGAAGCGTATATCGACCTTGTCTGAGGCCGTGTCGAAGAGATGTTTAAATACCTTGCTGCCCCCGCTATCGCCGCCGTCCTCCCCGTCGCGAGACTCAAGCGCTACGGTAAGTGCCCCGCTGGGCTGCGGCTTATATCCAATTGAATACTGCATGCCATTCAAGGAACTGGTGTAAGCGTTGTCACCGAAGCTTTGTTCATCTTTTTGGTCTGCGGGGTCGCCCCCCGAACCAGGAGCACCACCGGCGTTGGGTGCGCCACCATCCCCGCTGCCCGTGTTGGACCCGCCACCACCGGGTGCGCTGCCTGAGTTGGGCGCGTCACCACCGGATGAGCCACTACCGGGCGCATTGCCGGCGTTGGGTGTGCCACCGCCATCGCTGTCTGCATTCGACCCGCCACTACCGGGCGCATTGCCGGCGTTGGGTGTGCCACCGCCACCGCTGTCTGCGTTCGACCCGCCACCACCGGGCGCGCTGCCTGAGTTGGGCGCGCCGCCACCGGATGAGCCACTACCGGGCGCATTGCCGGCGTTGGGTGTGCCACCGCCACCGCTGTCTGTGTTCGACCCGCCACCACCGGGCGCGCTGCCTGAGTTGGGCGTGCCACCACCGGATGCGCCACTACCGGGTGTGCCGGCGGCGTTGGGTGTGCCACCGCCCGGGCTGCCTGCATTGGACCCGCCACCACCGGGCGCGCTGCCTGAGTTGGGCGCGCCACCACCGGATGCGCCACTACCGGGTGCGCCGCCGGCGTTGGGTGTGCCACCGCCCGGGTTGCCTGCGTTGGATCCGCCACCACCGGGCGCGCTGCCTGAGCTGGGCGCGCCACCACCGGATGCGCCACTACCGGGTGCGCCTCCGGCGTTGGGTGTGCCAGTGCCCGCGCTGCCTGGGATTGGTGTAGTGCCCGAGCCTGGCGCGCTGCCAGGAGGGGGAGAACCAGCGGAATTGCCAGATGAGCCGCCAGCCCCGGCCGGGATGGTGTACAGCGCCGGCACGAAACCGTAGGTTTGGTGCGGGAGCGACGAGGTTGGCGGGGTGGTCGCGGTTGATGGGAAATCTCGATGCGATAGCAGGAAGTTCTGCACCGGCACCGGGGCTTCAAACTCAATGCGCGCATTCGGCATCGCCTCGTTCAAGCTCACCACACTGGTCTGCACGGTAGTCAGTCCGCTCTGGGTACCGACGGCATCCACTTTACGCAGCGCCAGATCGCGGACCCACATAATGCTGCCGGGCTTCAGCTTCTGGACCGCGGGCTCATCGGCCGCAAACACAAAGGTCACGCCATCGCGGCTCACGCGACGCAATGAGCGGATCGCAGCTTCGCGATCGATCGCCACGGTCGCAGGATTCCATTGCACCTGAAATACCGTGGCTTTCACTTCCTGGACGGTCCGCAGATAGTTTCTCAGGGCGTCGGCGTTATCGCCCCACAAAACGTGGCCCGACCAGGGGGCGCTGCCGGGAAGCCCGCTCCTCGAGACTTGAGGTGACGCCGCCGTTCCAGAAGCGCCCGGCTGCCCATGCTTCGAGCAGCCACCAATCAGCAGCGTCACGAGCATGATCGCCATTGCGCACGCCTTCACATGTGTACTCCGTACGGGCCGGGAGATTGTTCTGTGCTGTAATTTACGCCGAAGAAAATGCGGCTTCAACGTAATGGGCTTACGGCAACTGAAATATTCTCAAAGCTTATTAAACCCAATGTCGAGGGTTGTCGACGCGTGATCGAGGCATTGCGTTTTCTGGGCGCTCAGAACATCGGATTGGCGGCCGCTGTCTTGCCGAAAGGATAATGGCGAACGGGCACCGGGGTATGTGCGCCTGTGGCAGCGTCCGGTCTGTAAGTCGCGATCGCTCCGGCATTGTCCGTATTGAGAAGCCGGTAGTGAGGATCGACGTTCAGGGAACGCGGGCCGGCGCTCAGTGCGAAGGGTTATCCAGGGAGCAGGACGACCTCCCAGTGTTCATGTCGATGAATGGCTAGGCTGTGGGAACGGTCCCGCCATCGATCACATATTCGGTCCCGGTAATCGATGCGGCGCGCGGGGAGACCAGGAAAGTGATCAGGTCGGCTACTTCCTGAGGCTGAGCCGGGCGACCGAGCGGAATGCCGCCCAGGGAGTCCATGATGATCTTTTTGCCACTCTCGTAATCGGTCCCGGCGTGGTCCGCAAGCCGCTTGGCGAGCCTGACGGCGGCCTCGGTCTCGATCCAGCCCGGCGACACCCTCACCACACGGACACCTTGCGGCGAGACCTCCTTCGACAGGCTCTTGCTGTAGGTCGACAGTGCCGCCTTGGCGGCCGCATAGGCGGTGGTGGAGTCGGGCAGCGGCAGCTCGTGCTGGATCGAGGTGACGTGGATTACCACTCCAGATCCCTGCGCGATCATCGACGGGAGCAGTGCCCTGTCGATACGCACGGCAGGCATCAAATTCTGATTGATCGCGGCTTCCCATTCACCGTCGTTCAGCGCCGAGAATCCGCCGCCCGGCGCGCTAGAGCCGCCGAGAACGTTGACGATGACGTCAATGCCACCGAGTCGGTCGAGGACAGCGTTTGTCACCGCCTGGCATCCCTCCGCCGTCATCAGATCTGCAGCGATATAGATGACGCCGTCAGGAGCCGTGTCGGGAACTGAGCGCGCCGTGCTGACGACTGTCATGCCGACGCTACGCAAAGACTCGACGACGGCTGCGCCAACACCTTTTGTGCCGCCCGTGACGAGGGCCCTGCGCCCGGTGAGTTCAAGGTTGAAGCTCACGCGATGATTTCCAGTGACCTAATCTTGTTGCCTTCGAGGCCGAATAAGAATCTAAGATCAACGGGGCTGCCGGGGAAGTTGCCGGTCAACCGGCTGGTAACGATGGTCTTGCCATCCTTTTCCTCAGAACCATAAGGTTCGCTCGTATAGGTGTACTTCTTCGACACGTCCGATTTCCACTGCCTGATGGCTGCCCGGCCTTGGTAAGTGCGGCCTTCGTCCGTCACAACGGCGTTGTCGGTGAAGCACTGGACCACGGCCTCATTGTCAGTGGGGCCGGCCTCGAAATATGCGGCGATGGGTTTCCGCAAATGAAGCGTCATGTGGGTTGCTCCTTCCTAATTGATGAGTTAAAAGGATGGCGGCTACCCTCATAAATGGCAAGAACGCACTAAAAAGTAAGGTACTTACTGAAAAGTATGGAAAAGAAATGGACCCCCACCTCAGCTGCCGAAGGCGTTGAGCAGGCCCTCAAGATTCTCGAAGGACGATGGAAGCTGGTGATCCTGTTTCATCTGTTCGGTGGCAGGCTGCTGCGGTTCTCCGATCTTGAGCGGGCGATTCCCGCTATCACGCAGAAGATGCTCATCCAGCAGTTGCGCCAGATGGAGAAGGACGGCGTTGTCCGGCGGATCGTCCATCATCAGGTGCCGCCAAAGGTGGAATATGGATTGACCGACTGGGGGCAGTCGCTCTGCCCAGCGCTCGATGCGCTGTTGAAATGGGCAGCGCTACGCGATATCAGAGTTCACACCGACCAGAGCGCAAGTTAACCTGGCTGGAGTTTGCTTGCCATCCCAGCGAATTCTTTCGTGTGCGCGTGCATGACAATCCTTTACGCTGATCGATCTCTACTACAGCGCCCAGGTCACACAGCTCGAGCGTCGGCAGTTGATCCCGCGTCGTCGCCGAGACGCTTTGCCACCAATTAATTGAAAAGGGCGGTCGCCCGATTAGTGCTGGTGGACAGGGCCGGTTCTGCCGTGGCGTCGATCACCCGTTGCTGCGCATTGATGATGCAGTTTTCGGCTAATAGCGGCCGCCGCCGCCTGAATCGCGGTGATTATCCCCCCAACTGAAGCGGCGATCCCTAAGCTGTCGTTCGGCCCGCCAGCAATTTCTGAGATGATGGGGGTGTCCACCACGTACCGAGAGACACCATGACGTCGATGTTATCGTTGCTATCTCGTGTTCGATGGCTTGCGTTCGCTGGTGCCTTGCCCGGGGCCTTGCTAGCGGCAGACCTGCAGATCGATCATGTGACGATCGTGTCTCCCGAGCGAGGCACTCCGATGCGTGATGCTATGGTGCGTGTGCAGGACGGCCGCATTGTCGAGATCCGGAGAGCCAGTGGCGCGCCTATCCGCTCGCGCAGGGATACCAACGTCATCGACGGTTCCGGTCTGTTTTTAGCTCCGGGCTTGATCGACAGCCACGTTCATCTCGGCCAAATCCCTGGCATGACGCCTGCGCAAGAAGCCCAGCATCCGGACATCGCCAAAGCCGCGCGCGATCAGATTCCGCGCAGCTACCTGCTGTACGGATTCACGACACTGATCGATCTGATCTCGACGCCACAAGGCATGGCGCTCTGGAAGAGCCATGCCATCACTCCGGACGCGTACTTCTGTGGCGGGGCCGCGCTGATGGACGGTTACCCGATGAATTATGCGCCGAAGCCAGAACGCTATCAGGGTTATCCCTATATGCTCATTGAGCCCGGCACACAGGCGCCCGACGGAGTCGATCCTGCCCTGCACACGCCGCAGGCCGTGGTCTCACGGATGAAGTCAGATGGCGCGATCTGCGTGAAGACATTCTTTGAGCGCGGCTTTGGTGGTGTTCGGAATCTGCCCGTGCCGAAGCTCGAAACAATTCGCGAGGTTGTGAAGGCCGCACACGCCGCAGGTATCCCCGTGTTGATGCACGCCAATTCAGATGAGGCTCAGAGATTCGGGCTCGATGCGGGCGTTGATATCATGGCTCACGGACTGTGGAATTTGTATCAAGAGCATTCCGCAACGAGCGAGGTCACGCCGGGTATGAAGAACATACTTGACGAGGAACTTGCGCGGAATGTTGGCTTGCAGCCTACGATGCAGGTGCTCTACGGCCTCAGAGATGTCGTCGGCACGTCGTTTCTTTCGGATCCACGATTAACTCGCGTCCTGCCATCGAGTCTGATTAACTGGTATCGGTCGCCCGAGGGCCAATGGTTTCATGCCGCTGTCTCTCAGGACATGAAATTGCCCGCTGATGCGAGCCCGAGTGATCTCGAGCATGCCGCCAACGAGGGTTTCGGCCCAGTTATAGAGCGCGGCAAACATGGAACTGCGTACTTTATTGCGCGACACGGCCGGATGCTGTTCGGCACCGACACACCGAGTGCCCCTACCTACGCTAATCCACCGGGTCTCAATGGCTGGCTGGAGATGCATCGGCTCATCGAGGCGGGCGAAACTCCCGCGCAGATCTTCAGGTCCGCGACACTGACCAACGCGCAGGCGCTGAAACTGGATCGTGATATCGGTACCGTGCAGGTTGGGAAGCGTGCCAATTTACTGCTCCTCCGACAGGATCCGACGCAGACGATCGACGCCTATGCGGGGATCGCGAAAGTGATACTCAACGGCCGAGTGTTGGACGCCTCTGAACTGGCGGCTAACGCTGCGCACTGAACTCCCGGTCGAACTCTAACGATCCTACAGATGCTCCTCCGTGCTTGCTTGGCCGGACGCATATATTTACTTGCCCGAGAGCTGACGCTTGCCAGTGCCGGCAAGAGTCAAGAGCCCTGCGGAGCCACACAGGTAGCCGTGTTACAGGATGTCTTGAGGAAAGGCGCCAACCGGCGAGAATTTAGCCGGCGCTTTAAGGAAGGCCTCCAAGGCCGCTTACCAAGATCAGTGCCGTATCCGTTGCCCTCGCTATGCGCGGGCTCCTCACCGTTTCTGGTAGGGGTGAAAGATGTAATCCTTTGCTTTCACGGCCGTATGGCAGGCGTGGCCGCAATTAGGGGTACCGGCCTTATCGGGCGCGTACGTATTGGACGACAGGATCATAGTCAAACTGGGCGTATCCCCAGCCGCCAGTGTCCGCAAATTTTTTGCTGTCTTTCTCGATGAAAAAGAGGTCCGCGAGGGTGTCCGGCACATTTACTGGAAACGGGGCTTCCGTGCTCTTCTTGGGTTTCCACTGGACTTTCGCAATCTTTGAGCCGTCGGGAAACGGCTTGCCGTTCCCGGGGATACCAGCCTTGTAGGCGGCGATCATTGTGGGATTGGCGAGGATCACCTTCAATCGTTCGTCGGTCTGGCTCATGGAAACAAACTGCCAGTCTTCGTATCCCTTGAAGTCAGAGAATGCGAGTCCATTCGGTACTCGCAACGTGTACTTGTCCTGTGCGGTAGTGGCCATAGCGCTCAGAACGGCGACCGCAATTACAATCGCCGCAGCTGTCACGACGCTTTTGCTATTCATGATCAATACCCCTATATCTTTCTGGTTTTCCTAAAGGGAATCCGGTGCCGCTGAAGGGGCACGCTTGGCGATCAGCTCCGATTTTATGAATTAGTCGAGGGAGCACCTTGCGGTCCTCGGACCGCTCCGAGCTTTGGCTATTGGCTTGACCTGTGTTCTATATCTGCAATAGCGTCATACATCCGGCACGGTCTGACGGCGGCAGCTAATTGAGAGCCCGGTGGCACGTTTATTCTTATAGCGAGTCCTCCAAGCTTCGATCTTCGCATTGGCTACGTCAATCGATAATTTGCGGGCCTGTACGAGCTACTTTCCCGGCATTGAGCATCGCCGCAGGCCAGTCTTCCGAAGGGACGACCAGATTGCGCGCAAAACGGCAATTGACGGCGGAGTCGGTACATACGCCTGCACCTGAACATGTCGGATTTGGTCGGGGTGAAGCGATTTACGCCATCCCTGCGGCCCCTGTCAGGGTGCAGGTAAAGGGTGTCACAGGCTAACAGGCGGGTTCGACACTCATTTCAGGCCGTTAGTCGGGTTTCCGGCCAGGGTGGATGTAGAGGCTGCGGCGAGGCCAAGGCATGACGGCACGGCGCCCAAGGTGGCCACTAAAAAGCGTCTAATGCCGGGCCCGACTTACCGCTACAGTACCCGCCGAATCAACAGGGGGATCCCATGAAAACAAGTCTCACCGCCCTCGGTGCCCTTCTGCTTGCCATGAGCGGCAGCCTAAACGCTGAAAATCCCTCCCCACCTCTTTACCCGCAGTATCCCAGCGAAACTCCGACCAACTTCGTGGCTGTCAGCGACACCTGGGACTACGAGCTTCGCGACGTAATGATCCCCATGAGGGATGGCGTGAAACTCCACACGATAATCCTGGTGCCGAAGGGCGCTTCGCATGTCGGCATGCTCCTCACACGCACACCGTACGAGGCCAAGACACTTATCAGCCACACCCACAGCGGGCACTTAGGCCCGATGCTGCAGGGCTACGACAATGCCACCGACGTGATCCTCGAGGATGGCTACATTCGTGTGATGCAAGATGTGCGCGGCAAGTACGGCTCGGAGGGCGACTATGTGATGAACCGCCCCGTGCACGGTCCGCAGAACCCGACGCCGGTGGACGATGCCACCGACACCTACGACACCATCGACTGGCTGGTGAAGAACGTGCCAGAGAGTAACGGCAAGGTGGGCACCCTGGGTATCTCCTATGACGGCTTCGAGCCGCTGATGGCGCTCATCAATCCGCACCCGGCGCTGAAAGTCTCCGTGCCCATGAATCCGATGGTGGATGGTTGGATGGGGGACGACTGGTTCCACTTCGGCGCCTTCCGTCAGCAGGGCGCGGCGTACATCTACGAGCAGGTGGCGAGCCGCGACAACAGCATCAAGTGGTGGTCGAACTTCCATGACGACTACGATCTCTTTCTGCAAGCGGGCTCGGCCGGCGAGCTGGGGCGCAGCCACGGCATGCAGCAGATCGGTTTCTGGAACAAGATCGTGGCGCATCCGGCCTACGATGCCTTCTGGAGCGACCAGGCTGTCGACAAACTTCTGGCGGCACAGCCACTCAAAGTTCCGGTCATGCTGGTGCACAGTCTCTGGGACGCTGAGGATAGCTACGGCGCGATCGCAGTGTACAAAGCCATCAAGCCCAAGGACGTGAACGGCAACTTGGTGAAGCTGGTGCTGGGACCGTGGTATCACGGGCAGGCCATCGACGATGGCAGCAGTTTGGGGAACTTGAGCTTCGGCAGCGATACGTCGCGCTGGTTCCGCGAACACGTGCTGCGGCCATTCCTGGCGCAATACCTGAAAGACGGGGCGCCGGAGGCCGATGTGGCCACGGTTACGGCCTTCGAGACAGGGACGAATGAATGGCGGCGCTTCGATCGCTGGCCGATGAGCTGCGAAAGCGGCTGTGTTCACTCCACTGCAGGCCTTTACCTCCAGCCCGGCAACAAGCTTGGGTTCGAGGTGCCGGCCGCCGGCGATGCGTTCACCGAATATGTCTCGGACCCCGCACGCCCCGTACCCTTCCGCGCGCGGCCTATCCAGCAGATCGGCTACGACCCGGGGCAGACCTGGCAGCAGTGGCTGACGGATGATCAGCGCGAGGCTTCCGGTCGCACCGACGTGATTTCATTTACCTCGACCGTGCTCACCAAGCCGCTGCGGATCAGCGGCCAGCCTGTGGTGCACTTGGTGGCTTCGACGAGCGGTACGGACAGCGACTGGGTGGTCAAGCTGATCGACGTGTATCCGGATGAGGTGTACGCGCAACCCGCGATGGGCGGCTACCAGCTCGCCGTGGGCATGGACATTCTGCGGGGGCGCTATCGAGAGGGCTTTGTCACGCCCAAGCCCATCAAAGCCAACGCGCCGCTCACCTATGAATTCAAGCTCCCACCCAGCAATCACGTATTCCTGCCGGGCCACCGCCTGATGGTGCAGGTGCAGTCGAGTTGGTTCCCGCTCTACGACCGCAACCCGCAGACCTTCGTTCCCAACATCTTTATGGCCAAGCCTGAGGACTACCGTAAGGCAACGCAGCGCGTGTATCACTCGGCCAAGTGGGCTTCTTACATCGCACTGCCTGTGGTGGAGAACTGACGGGCATTTGGGCCTGGACCGGCTGACGCAAAGCGGACGTTCATGGCCGGTATTGAGAGGATAATCAGGCGCTGGGCGGCCCGAAGGCAGTCGTGCTTAACGCCGTTGCCCGAGAGTCAATGCGCCCGCGCGGCGTCGTAGACCTCGACGCCACCCACCCAGGTATTCAGCACCTGCACGTTCCGGATCGTCTCGGCGGGGATCTTCAGTATATCGGCGCTGAGCAACACGAAATCGGCCAGTTTGCCGGGCTCGATCGACCCCTTATCGTGTTCCTGGAATTCCGCGTACGCAGAACCCAACGTATAGGCGGTGATTGCCTCCGTTGCGGAGAGTTTCTGTTCCGGGAACCAGCCGCCCGGATGTTGCCCGTCGAGCGTTGCGCGCGTGGTCGCGGCGTACAGCGTCAGCATGGGATCGAGCGGCGCGACGGGCCAGTCGGTTCCCAGTGCCAGGCGCACACCGTGCTCAATGAAGGTCTTAAACGCATAAGTGCGGCTCGAGCGATCGTGGCCGATGCGCGCCTCGGCCCAGCGACCATCGTCGATGGCGTGATAGGGTTGCACCGAGGCGATCACCCCGAGCTTTGCGAAACGATCGAAGTCGCGTTCCGCCATGTGCTGCGCATGCTCGATGCGCCAGCGCCGGTCGCGTGCTCCGTGGGCGGCTTCGATTTCCTGATAGATATCGAGGATGGCGGAAATGCCGGCATCGCCGATCGCATGCGTGCACAGCTGCAGGTTGGCGGCATCGGCACGCATCATCCAGTCGCGCATCTTGGAACGCGGCTGCATGTCGGCCGACAGCAAGCCGCGATTGTCGGGTTGGTCGTCGAAGGGCTCGAAGAAGTACGCGGTGCGTGAGCCGAGTGAACCATCGGCGAAGGCCTTGAGCGCGCCGATGCGCAGCAGCGGCGCTCCGAAGGCGCGGCCGATGCCTAGCTGGGCTTGATCCTCAACTGTCGAAATGGCCGGCACCGCATAGACCCGCAGCGTGAGCTTGCCTTCCCGGAGCAGGTCCGCCAGCGTGGCAATGGTCGGGTACTCGGTCGACATTGCCTGCACGCTGGTCACGCCGTGCGCAGCAGCCTCGTGCATCACGCGTTCGATTATCGTGCGCCGCTGCGCCGGGGTCGGCGGGGGAATGATTCGCTCGAGCAGTGACGTGGCGGCATCCTTGAGCACGCCGGTCGGCTCGCCCGCAGCATCGCGGACGATCACGCCGCCGGGCAAGTCTGGTGTGGCGGCGGTAATGCCCGCCAGCGCCAGCGCACGGGAGTTACCCACGACCTCATGGCCGTCGTAGCGCCACAGGGCCACGGGGTGATCGCCCGAGACCGCATCAATAACCTGCCGCGTCGGCAGCGTTGCCGGGCTCCACTTGGTTTCATCCCAGTTGCCCTGCAGCAGCCATTCGCCCGGCGGCCGCGTGGCGGCGAAGGCGCCGATGCGGCGCGCGAATTCATCCATGCTGTTGGCATCATTCAGGTGTACCGAGTCGAGTTCGACGCCGCCGTCCAGCAGATGGACGTGTGCATCGTTGAAGCCCGGCAGCAGGAGTTTGCCGTGCGCGTCGAGCGCGTGGGTGGTGGCGCCTCGCCAACGCAGGACATCGGCATCGGAACCGACGGCGACGATGCGGTCACCCAGCACGGCGACTGCGGCGGCTTCCGGCTGCGCCGCATTGACCGTGTAGATGTGGGCATTGTAAACGATGAGATCTGCCACCGGCTGCGGCTGCGGCGCGGCAATGGCGGTGCCAGCAGCGGTGGCGGCGATCAACGAGAACATTACGCGTCTGCCCATCTTGAACCTCCCCACGCTGAATACCCCACCGGCGATGATAACCGAGCGCTCACCATAGCCGCGTCCTTTCCTCGCGGTAAGGATTGCACATCAGGTTTCCGGATGCCGCCGACCCGCCGGAGCACCTGACAGGATCTGCAGCCGCTCCCAGCCCTCAAGCGGACGATTAGTGCTTCACAATCGCGGCCCGAAAGCGCCCACTCGCCACGGACAGCAGCGCGTCAGACTCGGCTGTTCGAACTGAATCCAAGTCACATTTAGGAGGGATCCATTGAATTTAGAGGTGCAGGCGATCGAGAATGGGTTTCTCGTAAATTTCATCTTCGGCCGGGTACCGAAGCCCAGCTATGCCTCTTTCCTTGGCGAGCGCCCACAAAATACTTTCGCCGGCCGGGAGAACATTGGGACGCATGGCATAAACCGGATCTTCGAATGCGGCTTCGGAGTCGATCAACGTCCAACCCTTGTGCTCAAACATTTGAACGACGTCCCTTAGAAAGAGCGCGTTAATTAGATTGTGGTGCAGAAGAAGTACATGTGCGACGGACCGCCCCAGTACGGCGCGAGATAGACCATCGTAGTACTGCGCACGGTTGTACAGGTGCTGAAGGTATGCATCCCGGTAGGGTCCAGTAGCTGCACGGGGGTCCTTCTTGAGCCTCGCGCTCAGGCGCGCGCTGTAATACCAATCGCTTGCATCTACGGAAACCGGGGCCGCCTTATAGGCATTGGAGTCGAGAAACGCCCTGAATCCGTCGCGCTTCTCGACAGTGTTGCCCTCTTTTAGGTACGGAAATCGAAATCGTCGGGTGAACCCGGGAAGATTGCGAATGGCCTGGTCGCAGGTCCACAGTTCTCGCTCAAAGTCCGGCAGGCTCAATTCATCAAAATCAGGGTGAGTCGCCGTGTGATTGCCAATTCCATGCCCCTCCATGCCCCACTGCCGAATCAATGCGATTCGCTTTGGGTCACTATCCGTCCTGGTGACGAAAAGTATGGACTTGAGATGCGCTTCCGCCAGCTGTCTCAGAATCGCCTCATTTCGCGCCGCCGGGCTGAGCCCGACCGTGTCGACCATGTTGGGGCCATCGTCAAACGTCAGAGCGATAGTTTGGCCACAGGCCATTGGTGGCAAAACAAGTGACGCCAATGCCGCGTATGCGAGTACGGTGCATCGAAGGAACACGGCACGTGGGGTTAACATGACAGCTTAATATCCTAACAGTCGGAATGCTTCCATGGCGCGCAGCGCCGGGTCACACCCGGAAGCTCGAACGGACAACCAAGACCAAATTCGAGGTGAATTGTCTCCCCCCTCATGTACTTCCTCAAGCCGAGGGAAAATGCCCTGTGCAGCAGGTCGCAAGTAAGGCCGCGGTGCTGACGGCCGCCACCGTGGCATGATTATTGAGAATTTCGTAGCTCGGGGTGAAGTGATTGGTGTCATCCCCGCCGTGGCTGTTAGAGTTTGCGGCAAGCGGAGGATCCGCGGGAGGCTGTCCGGACGCCGCACTAACGCGCGGACCTGGCACGCAATTGCTCAGGGCGCTATTTGTGGCGCTATGCGCTGCAGGTACCGGTTTTGCCGAGTCCTGCATTAGGATTGCCGAATCCGGAAAAGCGCGAGCTTTCGCCGGTCGGCCGCCAGGCTATACGTCCAGGGTTGCTTGAGGTCGATGTTCGGAGCATGTCATGGGATTCAAGGTAACGTTTACACAGAAGCCGACGTATCTGCATGCCGTCATAACCGGCGAAAACAGCGCCGAGAATGTAAGGAACTATCTCAAACAAATTCAGCGAGAGTGCACTGACGCGTAAGTGCTTTCGGGTGATTATCGAAGAACGACTCGAAGGACCGCGCCTCGGCATTGTCGACGTTTATCGCATTGTGTCGGAGGGGACCGTTCGGGCGCTGGGACAAATCGAGATGATCGCGTACGTGGACGTGAACGCCAAGGGCGATTTAATGAAGTTTGCGGAGGATGTGGCGGTCAACCGCTTCCTGCGAGTTGCGGTGTTTTCGTCGGTGCCAGACGCCGAGCTGTGGTTGCAGTATTTGCCCATTGATCGGGGCAAGAAATAGTTTCTAACGCCGCGCGGCTTTGTTGGCATTTTATGTGCGCGTCTATGTCAACGTGCTGTTCGAAAATTCAATTACGCAAAGATGCGCTCTTTGCGGTGCTTGGCCCGTCTGTGACCGAAGCCACATCGTCTCTAAACGCCTTTCGGCCGGATTCTTGGTCGTGGTGCAGCGATTTGCACTGTCCCTGTAATCCCCGTTAAGGTCTGCGTCGACCAGGGTGCTGCCCGTTCAGAACAAGGTAGAAGAGATGAGGCTAAGGACACATTGGGCCCGCGATACTCTAGTGGCCCTCTTACCGTTGCTGGCAATACCCGGAATCGGTACAGCCTCGGCACCGTCTTTGCGCGCGCCCGACCTGATATTGGCGCATGGCACGATACTGACCGTCGATCCTCGCGACGCGGTGGCCCAGGCAATTGCAATCCGGGATGGAAAGGTACTCACGGTCGGTACGGATACCGCTGTTTTGGCTTTGGCAGGGCCCCATACCAAGGTCATCGATTTGCACGGTAGAACAGCGACGCCCGGGTTGATCGACACGCACGCGCACATCGCTGACGGAGGAATCGAGGAGATCACGGCGATCGACCTCGGTGATGCGACCAGTGTGGCCGAGATCGTCCAGCGCGTGAAGCTAAAGGCCTCGCAGCTCAAGCCCGGAGAGTGGATCCAGGGGCACGGCTGGGATGAAGGCAAGCTCGCCGAGCGCCGCTACGTCCTGGCCGCCGACCTCGATGCCGCTGCGCCCGGCAATCCCGTGTGGCTGGTTCACACTACCGGACACTACGGCGTCGCCAACAGCTATGCGCTGCGGTTGGCGAAAGTCAGCGCGGACACGGCGAATCCTCCCGCCGGGACGATCGACCGCGATCGCATCGGGGCGCCTACCGGAGTGCTGAAGGAAGGCGCCCAGGTACTTGTCACTCAGCTGATTCCGGCGCCGACGCCTGAGCAGTGGCGCGAAGGAATTCGCAGGATGATCGAGACTCTGCACCGTGAGGGCATGACCGCATTCAAGGACGGCGACGACACGCAACCGATGTGGGATGCGTATCGTGCGCTGCTGGAGGCAGGAGACCTGACCGTGCACGTGTGCGTGCTGTGGAATGCTGGTGCGAGCGTCGCCTCGGCGCAGCAGGCACTCAAGATCATCCAGGCGTTGCCCCGGCCGCCGCAGTCGCTGGGTGACGGGCGCCTGCTTTCGTGTGGCGCTAAGATCTACATGGATGGCAGCGGTGCTGCTCGCACCGCCTGGATGTACACGGAATGGAGGAAGAACCGGACCGAGGTCGATCACGGGAACTACGGCTACCCGGCGGAGGATCCGGAGGTCTATCGGCAGATGGTGCGCCTCCTGCATCGTGCAGGCGTCAACGTCGGCACGCACGCCGTCGGTGAGCGGGCGATCGACTGGGTGGTCGACACCTACGCCGAAGTGTTGCACGAGACACCGACGCGCGGGCTGCGGCACTCGGTCATTCATGCCAATCTCCCAACCGACCATGCAATCGAAGTCATGGCTATGCTGCAGAGTCGCTACGATGCCGGTATCCCGGAGATGCAGCCAGCTTTCATATGGTGGATCGGCGATAACTATGCGGCCAATTTGGCCCCCAATCAGCTAGAGCGCCTCGAGCCGCTCAAGACAATGCTGTCCCGCGGGGTGCAGTGGACCGGTGGCTCCGACTTCGATGTCACGCCCGTCGCCGCACGCTACGGTCTATGGTCGGCGGTTGAACGGGAAACACTGAACGGAACCTACGGACCGCATCCGTTCGGCACGACCGATGCCGTCGACGTGCACGCGGCGCTACGCGCTTACACAGCGGCAGCGGCGCGCCAATTGTTCCTGGAGGACAAGATCGGTTCGCTGGAACCCGGCAAGGAAGCGGATATCGCTGTTTGGGATCGGAATTTCTACTCCGTACCTCCTGCGGAGCTCAAGGAGGCGAAGTGCGAGATGACCTTGTTCGACGGCAAGGTGGTCTATGAATCACGGCCGGGCCCGTGAATCTGGGGTTGAGCCCTAGCATCACAAGCCGCTGCATCAACATACCCGCGTCATTCGTGCAGCAGGGATTCCCAATTCCGCGGCACGCGGCCTTCGGGGCCCGGGACTGTCTGATCGATGGGATGTGAGTGGGGTGGTGGCAAGTCCGCACGGTCGATTTCGGAATCGGTTTCGAAGTCGTAAAACCAATCCTCACCCGGCTCGAAGCTGGCAATAACCGGGTGTCCCGTCAACTTAGCATGGTGAGAGGCGTGCTGCGCGGGCGAGGTGTCACAACAGCCGATGTGACCGCACTCCGCGCAGCGCCGCAGGTGCAGCCACCACCCGCCTGTCGCCAGACATTCCACGCAGCCAGTTCCACTCGGTTTCGATTCTGGGTTAATGCCGCGGCGATGCGGCGATTGCTTTTTCATCGCGCTGCTCCAGTTTGGCGTGTTCCCAGACCTTCGAGATCACGACCGAGCCTTCGCCGACGGCCGAGGCCACTCGCTTCACCGACCCCGCGCGTACGTCGCCCACGGCAAAAATACCCGGAAGGGAGGTTGTAAAAGGAGAAGCCGGCAGGCCGAGGCCGGTGACGACAAATCCCTTGTCGTCGAGCTGTACCAAACCCGATAGCCATTCGGTGTTTGGAAGGGCACCGACCATGATAAAAAGTGCCCGCGTAGCAATCTTTCGTGACTGGCCGGTGTCGGCGTTGCAGATGGTGACGCTTTCCAGATGATCGCCACCTTCCAGTGCCGTGACTGCAGAGTTGTACTCGATCGTGATACCTGGCTCAGCTTCGAGGCGGCTGGTGAGATAGCTCGACATCGAAGCAGCGAGCGAGGAACCCCGTACCAGCACACGGACGCATCTTGTATAGCGGGACAGGAACATCGCCGCCTGGCCTGCAGAATTGCCACCGCCGATGATTACGGCCTCGGTGTCTTTGCAATATCGGGCCTCCATTTCGGTGGCCGCATAGTACACGCCCGAGCCCTCGAAATCGGCGAGTCGTTCCAACGGGAGCCGCCGATACTGCACCCCGCTCGCGACTACGATGGCACTGGCGCGGACCCGCTGGCCATTATCAAAGCTGGCGTAGAAGGCGCCGTCGTCTTGCGCCTCCAGCGCCGTGACGCGGGAGGGTATCGCAAATCGGGCACCGAACTTCATGGCCTGCACCACGCCACGCCACAGGAGGTCCGCGCCGGAAATGCCGGTTGGAAAACCCATGTAGTTCTCGATTCGGCTCGACGTTCCCGCCTGGCCCCCCAACGCGATGTCCTCTACGACCAGTGCGCACAGACCCTCGGCGCCGGCGTAGACGGCCGCCGCCACGCCGGCCGGGCCCCCACCGACGATGAGTACATCGAACCGCTCGTCGTCGCTGAAGTCGATATTGAGCCCGAGGAGTCGCGCTACCTTATCCGGCGTCGCATCCGTAATCGGTACTTTGCTACCGAAGATAACCGCAGGAGTTCCGGAATCGATTCCGCAACTCTTAGCCCAGGCCTCGGCTTCCGGGCTGTACAGGGGCACTGATGTGTAAGGTAGCCGATTGCGGCTCGCGAACTCAGCGATGCGACGCACGTTGCGATCGGCCTCCTCGCCTATGAGGTATAGGCCGCTGCGGCGATCCTCGAGTTGCCGACGGCGTCGGGCCGCAAACACGGTGATGATGATGTCTGACATCTCGGGGATCTGCGACATGAGCGCAAGGAAGGTCTCGCGCGAAACTTCGATCACGCGTGTTTCGACGACCGTGCGCATCGGCAAGGAGGCGGTACCGCCATACAGCAGGCTGATCTCGCCCATGAACTGAGTCGGCCCTATGGTCGCCTGATAATGGCGCTCGCCAGTGAACGGGTTGACTGCTTCGATCTCGCCTTCCTCGACGTACACGAAGCGGTTCGCCTTTTCGCCCTGCTGGACCATGATCGTGCCCTTGGGATACGTCGCTACCTTGCCCGCCGCCCGCAATGCCTCCACGTGCGAGCGAGCAAGCGGTGTCCGTATCATCTGGCGCAGATCTTCGCCTATCGTCTCCACGCAAGCTCCCAGGGTTGTGCGCAATGGCACACCGAATATCTTGGTCGGGGTAAAGCGATTTTTGCTGTCCCTGTGGTGCCTATAGTACTGCAGGTATAGGCAGCAAAGTCAGACCGTTGGATCTCGCCTCCAAATGCGGGTCTTCCGAGAATGCTTCATGCGTTGCGCGGCGGATCGGCTACCTCTCGCGGAGCCATGAGAGCGCAGAGCGCTCGTTCGGGGTCATTTCGGCCTAGGGTTTCCGGAAGCGAGCGGGGTAGGGGACATTGGTCCCGGTTCATCAAACGCGAACCATCGGACGAAGCGCGGCACACAACCTGCATACCGTCTCAGTTGGAAGACGTGACGAGGCACGATCGGATTTTCAGGTGGTGGGCTCCCCGATACTGTTACTGCAATGCGCCTGCGATACAATACGCCCGCCGTAGATTCGCAGCGACCGAAGTCAGTACGTTGTAGGCCGGAGGCGGACAAGCAACCGTGGAAAGCAATTCACGGTCCGTTTCCAAAGCTCTTCCCTTGACGTGCCGACCGCGACATAAGGACTTCGGCACATTAACCATCATGCTCAAGGGTACGCACAATGAAACATGACAACCGAAAGCGCCGCAGTGAACTGGTCCGCCGTCGATCGGCACCTCTAGTTACGCCGACAGATCTCGGTGCGAATGCGTCCCACGACATCGCTGGAGGTATGAACGCCATTCTCGCGGATGTGTTTGCGCTCTATTTGAAAACGAAGAATTTCCATTGGCATATGAGTGGTCCGCACTTCCGAGATTATCATCTGTTGCTGGACGAACAGGCCGATCAGCTCTATGCGATGACCGATCCGATTGCTGAAAGAATTAGAAAGACCGGCGGCTCGACAATGCGCTCCATCGGCCATATCGCGCGCGTGCAGCGAATTAAGGATAACGACGCAGAATATGTTGATCCGCTCGACATGCTGGCGGAGCTGCGCGATGACAACCAAACGCTCGCTGCGCGTCTGCGTGAGGTGCACGATGTAGTCGACGAGCATCGTGATATCGCCACCGCCAGTTTGATAGAGAACTGGATTGACGAGACGGAACGTCGCACGTGGTTTTTATTCGAGTCGAGCCGTCGTGGCGGGTAAATTCTCACACCATAGTTAGTTGAGTATTGCGCGTCGCCGGGCGTCTGCTAACGCGATGGCCTGGTGTGTGCAGGCGCTCAGTCCGCCAATCGGCTGAAGTGACGACCAGACCACACGCAATCCGGCAATTGATGGCAAAAGCTAATGCCAGGCCGCCATCGAAGTCCTGAGACCCTGCCTGTCGGATCTGGTTGAGGTGAAACGATTTGTGCTGTCCCTGCTGTTTCGGTACGGATCCATGTAAAGTCAGGAATATCAGGGCGTTAGTTATTCAGACGTCGGGCGACTGTCTCTAATGAAACAGCAGATGGCATCCGATCCGGGCACTAAGCTGGAATTTCTCTCTGGCGGCGGCGTGATGGGTGAGCACATTCGCACCTATCCGTGGGCGCGCGGCCCGCTACGCGCACCTCAATTCTGGCCGCGCGGCCTTCGAACGGCGGTGCGCGTCTTGCTAACGACACACCATCCGATGTTCATCTTCTGGGGCCATGAGCACACTTGCCTGTACAACGACGCCTATTCCCGTTCGCTCGGTCCCGAGAAACACCCTGCCATTCTTGGTGCCCCAGGTCGTAGCTCTTGGGAGGAGATCTGGCCGATTATCGGGCCACAGATTGAGCAGGTGATGCGCGGTGAGGGTGCGACGTGGCATGAAAATCAACTTGTGCCAATCATGCGCCACGGAGCGCTACAGGATGTCTATTGGACCTACAGCTATAGCCCCATCGATGAACCGGAATTTCCTCACGGAGTTGGGGGTGTGCTCGTTGTCTGCACAGAGACAACCGAACAAGTGCTGGCCAAGCAACGGCTTTCTGCCGAGCGTGAACGGTTCGTGCAGCTATTCGATCAGGCGCCGACGTTTCTCGCAGTACTGCGAGGCCCAGACCATGTGATCGAGCTTGTGAATCCAGGTTACCTCAAACTCATCGGCTACCGGTCGGTTGTGGGCCGCAGGGTAGTTGATGCGCTTCCGGACGCTGCGGCGCAAGGCCATCTTGCACTTCTGGATGAGGTTTATCGAACCGGCAAGCCGTTCTCGGCCACTGGGGCCAAATACGCGGTTCAGGTCTCGCCCGAAGGGCCGATCGATGAGCGGTACATCGATTTTGTATATCAACCCGTAACCGATCGGGATGGCTCTATTAGCGGCATTCTGGTGCAAGGCGTCGACATCACCGCACGGGCCCTCACCGACCGTGCGCTCGCGCTGGACCGCGCGCGACTGGACTACGCGACTCGCCTTTCTGGTATCGGATTCTGGTATTGCGACCTGCCTTTCGCTGAGCTTCAGTGGGACGAGCGGGTGAAGGATCACTTCTTTTTTGAGCCGACGGCCCGGATCACGATCGACGATTTCTATGCAAGGATTCACCAACAGGACCGAACCCGGACTCGGGACGCGATCGACGCATCGATCCGCAATCGAACTCCGTATGACATCGTTTACCGCACTGTGCACCCCACTACGGGAGCGGTTAAATGGATCCGTGCGCTCGGCGGCACTGACTACGCCAGCGACGGCACGGCAACGCACTTCGACGGAGTGACGGTCGATGTTTCCGCGCAGAAGCTCGATCAGCAGCAGTTGGCGAGCCTGAACCATCAACTACGCCAGCAGGATCGACTTAAGGATGAATTTATTGCGACGCTCTCGCATGAGTTGCGAAACCCTCTTGCACCAATTCGCACCGCTGCCAAGATCATTGCCTCGCCGCAGGTAGCGCCTAGTCAATTGCGCCAGGCACAAACGATCATCGAGCGGCAGGTCACGCATATGGCCCTGCTGCTCGATGATCTTCTCGATATCGCGCGCATTACTCAAGGGAAACTCAGACTCAAGATGGAGCGCATTGCGTTTTCCGAGGTCATGGACGCGGCAATAGAAGCGGCTCGCCCGCGGTTGGATGACAAAAAACATCATCTGTCGGTGAGCGTGCCAGCCGAGAGAATGTCGCTGTACGCTGATGCCCTCCGTTTGGCGCAGATCCTGTCAAATCTGCTGATCAATGCCGCTAAATACAGTGACCCCGGCAGTCACATCGAGGTGCAGGCTACGCAGCAGGCCGACACACTAACGGTATCGGTGAAAGACGATGGTATTGGGCTCGCTCCGGAATCCCTAAGCGGAATATTTGAAATGTTCTCGCAAATCGACGGGATTGAGGGTCGCTCCGAGGGTGGACTCGGTATAGGCCTCGCACTGGTGAAGGGCATTGCGGAACTGCACGGCGGGACTGTGGAAGCGCGTAGCGCTGGCTTGGGGCAAGGGAGCGAATTCATAGTGCGCCTGCCTTTATCCGCTCCCTAATACCTCTCGCCTCGGGCGGGCGGATCCGGCGCGTGTGTCGCCGGTGGCTACCCGGAAGCGGTCGGTCGCGAGCGTCTCAGAAGAGTAAGGTTCGGGATTTCGAGTGGAAATTAAAAATACAGATGACGTGGATCTTTTGGACTTTGCCAAAAATGGTCAGGGAGCCGAGATTTTCTAAATGGTTTGATTTGGTCGGGGTGAAGCGATTTGTGCTGTCCCTGGGGCGCTGCCCGAGGCGGCCGACATCGACCGGCGTCATGCCGAGGTCGCCCTCAGGGGCGGTGATCCGCAACGACGCGTCCCCGTACCACGCCCGTCAGGGCAACGTCAGCGTCGTGAAGGCCGCACTGGCCAGTTCGGGCTGCGCCCTGAGCTGCGGCAGCACGGTCTTGAGGTCGCCCACCACCACTAATGTCATCCTGTCGAGCGGCAGCGTGGCGCGCGCGGCGGCGCTGATCTGGGTCGGCGTCACGGCCAGCGCCCGGGGGACATAGTTAGCGATATAACTCGGCGGCTGGCCGAGCGCGTCATATTGCGCCAGCAGACCGATCAGGCCGCCGGCGGTCGAGCCGTTGTAGATCGGGTCGGTCGCGCGATAGGTGCGCGATCCCACGGTCTCCTCCATGCCGGGGGGCGTCGCTTGCAGGGTGCGGATCTCGCTGAAAATCTCGTGCAGCGACGCGCCGGTCGACGCGCTGGTGACGTCGGCCTGGAACACCCACATGGTCTCACCGGGATGGAACGCCGCGTACGATCCGGGCGAATAGGTATAACCCTTGTTCTCGCGGATGTTGCGGGTGATGCGCGAGTTGAACGAGCCGGACAACAATGCGTCCATCACGCGCAGCGGGAAGTCGGCCGTCGTGCCCACCACCGCGCCGGGGAAGGCGAGGCGAAGGGTCGATTGCGGCGCGCCGGGCCGGTCGACCAGGATGAATTGCGGCCCCGGCTTCGGCGTCGGTGGCAGCGACAGGCGAGCCGGGCCCTTCGCCCAGCCGCTGAAGGCTTTGGTCACCGCTGCGCGCACCGCCGCCGCGTCGAAGCGGCCGGCGATATAGAGATGCGCGCGCTCCGCGCCGAAAGCGGCGGCGTGGAAGGCGCGCACGTCGGCCAGCGTGTAGCCGTTGAACTGCTCCGCTTTGGGGTAGATCGCGCCATAGGGATGGTCGCCATAATAAGCATGGAGGAGCGCGAGAGTGGCGACCGGCTGCGCCTGCGACAGCGCGAGCGCGAGTGAGCGGACGCGATTGTCCTTGACGCGGTCGAACTCGCTCGCCGGGAAGGTCGGACGCTGGGCGAGGTCGGCTAGCAGCGCGACCGCGTCGGGCGCATGTTCGCTGAGCACGGTCAGGTCGAGCGCGGTGTTTATCGTGTCGGTGCCGACCGACACGTTGCCGCCCATCTCGGCGGCGGCGGCGGCGATCTGCGCGGACGTACGCGCGCCGGCGCCTTCCTTGAGCATGTCCCCGGCCAGTTCTGCCAACCACGGCCGGCCGGCGGCGTCGATGCCGCCGGCATAGATGTTGAGGCTGAGCACCGCCTGCGGCACCGAACCGAACGGGATCAGCGTAACCCGCATCCCGTTGGGCAAAGTGAAGGTTTCGGTGGCTGGGAGCGTAAAGGGCTTGAGCTCTCCCATCGGCGGGGCGGGCGGATAATCGTCCGCGATGGCCGGCGCCGCGAGCGTCAGGCAGGCGAGCGCGGAGAGCATCGAGCGGATCATTTCGCGCCTCCCGCCGGGGCGGCGCCCGGAACGATGAGATAGGTGGTCCGCTGTTCGGGCCGCAGATAGTCCCGCGCTACCTTGAGCATCAGATCGGGGGTGACCTTTTCGAAACCGTCGGCGAGTCGGTTGACCGCGCCGGGATCGTTGTCGAACAAGGCATAGACCGCGAGCAGATCGACCAGCCCGGTATTCTCAGCCTGCGCGACATAGCCGTAGAGCGACGAGCACATCTTGACCTTGGACCGGGCCAGTTCGACGGCGCTGACCGGATGGGCGCGCGCCTCGTCGATCACCTGGTCGATCGCGGCGGCGATCTCGGCGTCGCCGCGGTCGGCGTCATGGGTGAAATATACGTCCCACAGCATCGGCCCGCGATAGTTGAACATGTTGCCGAGCCCGTCATTGATCCCGCCAGACAAGTCACCGGTGATCTTCGTCTCCTGAGTCAGCTTGTGGTAGAGCCGGCTGTCGTCGCCCTGCACCAGGATCTGGTCGAGCAAGCCCATCGCATACCATTCGGGCGTGCCGCGCGGCGGGACGTGATAGCCGATCGAATAGCCCGGTTTGGGCGCCAGCGGATCGACCCGGCTCTGCTTGCGCGCGGCGGTCTGCGGCGGTTCGGCGATGTCGGGCTGGACGACCTGCGCGCCGCCGGCGATCGGCCCGAAATATTTTGCCACCATCGCCCTGGCCGACGCCTCGTCGAAATCGCCGGCGATGACCAGCACGGCATTGTTCGGGCGATAGAAGGCGGCGGCGAACGCCTTGGCGTCGGGGACGGTGGCGGCCTCGATCTCCGCCAGTTCGCCGTAGAAATTGTGGCTGTTGTACCAGTTGGTGTTGGCCGCCATCGGCAGGTCGATCCACGGCCAGCTGCCATAGGGGCGGTTGATGACGTTGACCTTGACCTCGTTGGTGACGACACCCTGCTGATTCTTGAGCACGACATCGTCGATCACCGGGCGCGCCATGCGATCGGCGTCGAGCCACAGCATCCGCTCAAGCGCGTTGGACGGGACGGCTTCGTAATAATTCGTGAAGTCGAAGCGGGTCGAGCCGTTGAGCTCGCCGCCCGAATTGGTCACCGTGCCGATCAGCGTGCCTTTTGGGGCATGGGCCGATCCCTGGAACATGAGATGCTCGAACAGATGAGCAAAGCCAGTGCGGTCGCGCGGCTCGACGCGAAAGCCGATGCCGTAATAGACCGACACGGTGACGATTGGCGACGTCGTGTTGCGCGACAGCACAACCTTCAGGCCGTTGGGCAAGGTGTAGTAGGTGACGGGGACGTCGAGCCGATCGGCAGGGACAGCGCAAGCGGGCGGGGCGGCAGCGGCCAGCGTCAGGACCGCAGCGAGCGCCGTGGGCGAAATCCATCGCTTCATGCTCTTACCCCCCATTCTCCAAGGCGGCTCGGCGCCCGTGGGACCAATCCGAGGAAATCGGACGGACTCAATCAGAGGAAATTCTGCGGGGCAAAGACTCGCAAAATACAACCTCCGCCGGATTTCCGCTGACGGTACCGACCGAGAAAGCCGCAATCCTCAATAACTTCACCCACCTTTTCCACCGACCGTCTTCGAACCTTAAATATACAAGACAAGATTGCTCGAGGGCTACTCGGCTGCCAAGGTGCGGCGGCAGATTGCGTCCCCGCGTGAGTGCGAAAAGAAGATCAGCGAGATGGGGCGGCCGGAAGCCACCTATGACCGGTTGCAGGTTACTCAAGATGTCCCCCGCATAAGTGGACTCGGACTCACCTTGTTCTTTCGATGTCCGGCAGCACTTTAATTTTGGCCTGATCTTCGAGGCGGCAGGAGCGGCAGCGACCAAATGCGCTAGCATCCGCTTCGATGGACCGCCGCGCAGCCTTTCCAGACCGTGACCGCACCGCGCTGTGGCGATCACCGGCGGCGAGTCTGCTTGCGCAATTCCCGAGAGCACATGCCGCGCTGTCCGCTGTAGGCGCTGTAAGAAACAAGTGATAGGGGAATACAAATGAAACAAAGGTTTAGCGTGGCACGAGATACCTGCCCAATTACCGGGGGCGCCCGCCGCTTGCGGGTCCGCAGCGTTTCGGCAGGTCTGCTGGCAGGCTTGAGCATCGCCACCGCGACGATGGCCGGCGCCGCGGTGACAGCATCAACGCCAGACACAAGCGTCCATAGTTATGTCGGCCTTGTGCTGTCGCCCGACGGGGCGCAGGTGGCGGCGATCGAGTCGGACGGGCGCGGAGAGGCGCCTCATGGGGTGGTGGTGCGCAACGCTGCCGATGGCAAGGTGATGGCGACTTTCCACCCGTGCAACACCTGCAGCTACGCCGATCCCGTGTGGTCGCCGGACAGCAAGTCCTTGGTCTTCGTCGGCTGGGATGAGAAAGCCCGGACAAGCTGGTTGTGGATCGCTCAGGGACAGAGTCTGCATCCGACCGCCCGTTTCGACGGCCTGCTGGCCAAGCCGCGCTATTCGCCCGACGGCAAGACTCTCGCAGCACTAGCCACCGAGCACCCGCGCAAGCTGGCCGGCCCCACCAGCCCAGCTGCGCCGGCGGCTGGCGGCGACCAGGACGCCCAGCCCACGGATAAGCGGCGGATCGCGGTACTGGACGCTGCGGCCCAGAGCTTCCGACTGGTCTCACCGGCTGACCGCTACGTCTACGAATACGACTGGACGCCTGATGGCACGGGCTTCGTTGTCACCGACGCCATCGGCGATCCCGACAACGAGTGGTATGTGGCCAAGCTCGAGGCAGTGGATCTTACCAACGGCACCGCACGCACACTTGCCGCGCCCACACTGCAGATGGGCTATCCGCTGGTCACCCCGGATGGAAAGAGTGTGGTGTTCATCGGCGGGCTGATGAGCGATGAGTCCGTGATCGGAGGCGACATCTGGACCGTGCCCCTCGCGGGCGGCGAGCCACGCAATCTTACCCCCGAGCTCAAGAGTAGCTTCAATTCCCTGCAACGGCGCGCAGGCAAGCTCTACGCCACGGCCGTGGTCTTCGACCGCTTCACCCTGTTCGTGATGGGAAAGGACGGCAGCCTGAAGTCGCTGTGGTCAGACCCGAACACTATTCGGGCGGGGGATGGACGGGTTTCGCTGTCAGCCGACGCTGGCAGATTGGCGACCACCCAGCAGAGCGTCACCATCGCGCCGCGGATCGTGGCCGGCCGGCTGAGGGACGTGCGTCCGATCACTCACGAAAATGACAGTCTTGTCGCCAACGCCGACGCGCGGAGCATCCGCTATACGAATGAAGGCCTGACCATCCAGGGTTGGCTGCTCGCGCCGAAGAACCTGCAGCCGGGCAAGACCTATCCCTTGGCGGTGTATGTTCATGGTGGGCCGGCCAACTTCCAGGAAGCGCGTTTCCACTGGGGCTACGACGACGACGAGTACGCTCTTCTCGACCACGACTACTTCATCTTCATGCCGAACCCGCGCGGCAGCTTTGGGCAGGGCGAGGTCTTCACCCGGGGCAATATCATGGATTTCGGCGGTGGCGATCTGCGGGACATCCTGGCGGGCATCGACGCGGTTGAGAAGATTGCGCCCGTCGACGACCAGCGGCTCGCCATCTTCGGCCACTCCTATGGCGGCATGATGGTTTCGTGGGCGATAACCCAGACCACCCGCTTCAAGGCGGCGGTGGCCTCGACCGCCCTTTCCCACTGGTACAACCAGAGCACGGCAGGCGTCAGCAGGTGGCAGGACCCCTACTTCCACGGGATGCTCCCCTACGAACATGTGGACGTCTTCGATCGGATCTCGCCCATCCGCTTCATTACGCGGGTGAAGACGCCCACCTTTATCTACAACGGAGAATTGGACCTGGAATCGCCGGCGACCTCGGCGATCGAGCTCTGGAACGCGCTGAAGGCGGTAGGCGTCCCGACCTCGCTTGTCATCTACCCGGGCGAGGGCCACTCGTTCTCAAACCCCGCGAACGAGCGAGACTCCACGGCGCGGACAGTTGCTTGGTTTGATAAATACGTGGGTGGCGGCGCGCGATAGACGCACCGCCCAGGTCGTCGCGGCGCACCCCGGCCGCGCGGACAAGGCTCCATCTGTCCCTGCAGTGACGGTCAGGGTGCGGGTAAAGTCCGGAATATCAGGACCTTAAACCCGTGGAGCCGGCGGCTTCCCGACTCGCGGGCCGCTACTATGAAAATAGCGGCAAAATCGCGATTTCGTCGCTAGGCACGGCTTCTACGGGCAAGCCGGCCTTTGTCCACGCGCGCAGGCCCCCTCTGATCACGGCGACCCGAACCCCTTTTTGCAGCAGGATGCTCTGCAGCTCCCGCGCTACCCGGGTGCTCGTCGCCTGACGAGCACAGGTGCAGTACACAAAAACCGTACGTTCGTCTGGTGCATCGATGCTGGACTGATGGAGGGCGTTGGGATCCAACCTTCGAGAACCTCGGATGCGGATCGCCTTGGTGTCAAAGTAGCCATGGCTGCGCACGTCGTAGACACAGGCCCCCGCCGCTAACTCGAGAGCGGCGTCGGCTGGACTGGCGAATTCGACGACGCTCAGCGCACGCCCTTTGCCCCACAACCACGCCCGATATCCCGCGTAGCCCACAATGAGCGCAATCAGAATCCAGCTCAGCACCTGACCCATCGCGTGATATTCCCGGGTGATCACATCCACCGCGCCGCTAAACACGAAGCCCACCCCAAAAAAGGCGCCGATATAGAGCAAGCAACCGGCCAGGTCCAAACGCAGGAACAGCGGCAAACGCATGTTCATGCTCCCCGCCAGCGGCGGCGCCATGGTATTGATCCCGGGGATAAACTTTGCGATCACGAGCAGCGTACGACCGCGGCGATAAAACGAATCCGCCGATCGAAGGATGCACGATTCCGGGTTGAGCGAAACGCGGCAGAGTATGCCGAGCAACCACCAACCCGTGTAGCGGCCCAGCAGGAACATCAAAGTGTCGCCTGCAAGCATCGCGACCAGGGCCGCCCCCAAAGCATACGGAATCTGCAAGATACCGTGCGCGGCTACGCCGCCGGCAATCAGCAGAGCCAGCGCGGCGGGCACCGGCAATCCGACCGCCTCCAGAAATACCGCTGTAGCCAGTACTAAATAACCGTGTTGGACGAGCGTGGCAGTCCAGGATTCCATGTTGACAATCCTTGAGCGGCGGACGGACAGTAGTATATGAAGTTCGGTCACCGGCACCGGCACCGGCCCCAGGGTCCCGGGCCCAAGAAAAATCACATGAGGGCAGCCACCGGCCTAAAGCAATCATCGGGAATTTCATGGTCGGGGTGAAGCGATTTGTGCTGTCCCTGTGGCACCCGTAAGAGTGCGGGTGAAGACTGCTAAGGGCTAAGGCCGATGCATTCGACAGGCTTGGCGAGTGTCTGCCATTGGATCACGGTCAGTTACTCCGCGGCCGAACTAAACAGCCATCCAGTTACCACCTGTCGTTGCTGCAAGGCGACCATGGTCCAAGCACCTGAGGCGGCTTCCGTGATGTTGGTTCGCGTTGGTGACCCCAGGAATCCTGTCTGTCAACCTTTCAGGCAAGTACCTTAGGGCCCGGGTAAGTTCTCGGTCGCGTCGCTGGTCCTGCGACATGCGGCAGCTCGGTGGGAGCATTGGGCGGGCGCCGCGCTGCTTTGGCCGGCATCGGTAGCCCTGGTTGCGCAGAGTACCTGCTGGTGCACCACGACGAAATACGCGTAACGTTGCCACACACATGGCAGTCATAAAAAAAAGCCGCCGCAGTGTATGTACGCTGCGGCGGGCGAGGTCTGAACGGTCCGGCAGCCTGCGCCGTTGGGGGGGAATGGGCGACCATGGCTGCCGGCGGGCGTTTGGCCCGGGCTCAGAGTGGGAACCGTCCAGTTTCCAGCCTAGCGCCACGGCGTTTCGCAGTCCGTTCGGTAGCGAACACAGCGCGCCAATACGTCTGCACGCTACCTCGCAGATCAATCCGAGCAGCCGGGACCTCGAGCGGAGTCCCTGAGGCCTGAATGGCCCATCGTCACTGTCCGGGGCCGCGTGGCCCGGGAGGGCATCCCGACAGCGCCAACAGAAGCTCACCACGGGTCAGGTGCCGGCGGGCGTGCGGCAATCGTCTTAATGGAGCTGTGCGCGTGCGAATACTGCGTTCACGATCTGATAGCAGGAACAGGAAGCGCGAATGAGCCCCGGCACGTCCAGAATCCGCAACTGTCCGCGCGTGTACGCGATGAGCCTGCGTCGCTTCAGGTTTCTTGCCGCGGCGGTGACGCCGACTCGCCTGAGCCCGAGCATGTGCGCAAGGAATTGCTGCGTCAGTGAAAATTCATCGGCGCCGATTCGATCGCGGGTCATGAGCAACCAGCGCGCGAGCCGCTCCTCGGCATCGTGAAAGCGGTTGCAGGCGGCGGTCTGCGAGATCTGTGCCATCAGCGCGTAGGTATACCGGTACAGCGCCTGCTGCAGGGCCGGATTGCGGTCGAATTCCTCGCGGAAGGGCGTCGAGGCCATGCGCAGCGCCTGGCCCTCACCCTGCACCAGCGCCCGCACGCCGGAGATGCCAACACCGAGGATGAAGGGCATGCCGGCCATGCCCTCATTGCCGACCATGCCCACCTCTAGCGTGCGTTGTCGGTCGACCGATGTCAGAAGCGAAACCAGGCAATCGACCGGAAAATAAACGTTGCGAATGGGCTTGCCCGGCTCGTACAACACCTGCCCGAAGCTTAGCTTCACCGGCTTGAGCTGCCGGCTCAGGCGCTGAAATTCACTCTCGGGAATGCTGGCCAGTATCCGATTGCCATGAGCGGAACCATTGGTCATTGCTGGAGCCTTGCGCCGCGCGCGCATTCGGGTACGGTGACGAACGCCCGATCCATTCGCCGGCTCCGATAGTGCAAGTCTGCCGTGGCACTGTATGTGCGCTATCCCACTTAGGGTGGGTGCGGCCGCGGCCGTGCCTACTGCACCCCGCTAGTAGGGTAACAGGCGATCGAGCTCCCTTTTGACCACCCGATAGCACTCGCATGAGCGTGCTTCCACCCCCGGGCGGTCCAGCACCCTGATTTTGCCGCGGCGGTAGCTGATCAGGCCGGCGGTCTGGAGCTTTCCTGCGGCCTCAGTGACGCCCTCGCGACGCACGCCGAGCATGTTGGCGATCAACTCCTGGGTCATAGTCAGCTCGTTCGATGCCAGTCGATCCAGGCTCAACAACAGCCAACGACAGAGCTGCTGATCGACGCTGTGATGCCGGTTACAGACTGCCGTCTGCGCCATCTGCGTGATCAGTGCCTGTGTGTAGCGCAGCAGCAGGTGCATCAGCGCACCAAAACGGCCGAATTCATCCTTGAGCAGTGCGGCTTTCATCCGGTAGCCGTAGCCGGCGCTCTGTACGACGGCGCGGCTCGGGGTGCTCTCGCCACCCATGAATAGCGAGACGCCGAGGATGCCTTCGTTGCCGACAATGGCGATTTCAGCCGAGGCGCCATCGGCCATCACGTATAGGAGCGATACGATCGCCGTAGTCGGAAAATAGACGTAGCGCATTCGGCCGCCCGGCTCATAGAGCACGTCGCCCAGTTTCAGGGCCACATGTTCGAAATGGGGCTTGAGGCGATCGTAATCGGCGCCCGGCAGGGCATCAAGCAGGTGGTTCTGGAGAGCGTCGTCGCGGGCTCCGGGCAGGTTGCGCGCCCGCAAGGTCGCGTTGGGCGCGGCGGCTTTGGGCATTCCAGCGCGTGGGCGAGTCGTACCCATTGGCCCACTATACGCTTAATGGCTCACCTGAGTCCGGTATCGTACATTGACGGTTACGGCTATCGATCCTGACTGCCGTGGCCGTGTGCATCGCGCATCCGGAGGAACGGCAACGACAGCCCACTGATTCATTGAACGATCTGATCGGCAGATTTACCCAGTGCGTGCACGGAGCTGCGTCGGGTCCACCAAAGGGACCTGGCGCCTCGCGCGCAGGTCCGCTCGCCGATTACTTCGGTGTCGCGATCTTCGTGATCTTCTCGCCTTCGAGCGACAGGTCGCCGAGCAGACCCTTATCACTGAACTGGAAGGCCAGTATCGGCTTCTGCTCGAGCTTGCTGTCGTAGGTGCCATTGGCGCCTGCTGAGACCATCGTGATTCCCGCGTCCGCACCGATGGACCACCCCTTGGTCGCCAGGAATTTGTCCAGCGCTTCCTTGGTCATGAACATGATGATTTCGCTGTGCCGGGCGACGCCGAGTGTCAACCCAACCGAGCCCGCGTTAACGCTGTAGTAGTCGACCGTCTTGTCGTCGACCTGCAGCACGCCCACGCCATGCTCGGCGGCCACGCCGGCACCGCCCTTGGTTACCGACGGAAACACCAGCATGCCCGCGGCCTTGCCTTGCAGCGTCTTGTTGGCGGGATTGAGTGATTCGAAATGGTTCAGGGTAGCTCCGACGCGCTCGTCGATCTCGGCCTTGGTGGCGACGGCAAGCGCGGTGCCGGCTGCGGCCAGTGCGAGGATCGTCAGGCCAGCGGTGGCCATTACATGATTGATCTTCATAAGTACTCTCAGTTTGATAGCAGTTGAAAAAACGTATCGATACGCCGGCTATGACGCCGACAGTGCGCGATCTGGAAGTGACTGTAGGGTTTCGCGACGCTGAGGTCTGTACGCAAGCGCACCGTTAGGTCGCGCGGTTGTGCGCCACTCAGTGATCCCGGTGGCGCTGGGTCACGTCCATGCCGATTCCGCGGTAGCCGATGTAACGGCCGGATTTGCTGAAGATGGGCTCGCCACTAACCTGGAAATACTGCAGTGTGCCGTCGAGGCGGGCCCTGCTGTAGACCAAGTCGAGGAATGGACGTCGCGCGGCGATGTTCGCTTCCAGGGGCGCGCGCCCGGATTCGTTCGAGCACGGCTGGTCGCCAATGCCGAGCATTTCGAGGGCCGGGCCAGACACCTCGGTGTACTTGCCGCTCGCATCCTGTTCCCAGTACCAGTCGGACGAGAGTTCCGTGAGCCGGTGGAAGCGCTCCTCGCTGGTCCGCAATTCGGCGGTCCTTTCCAGCACCGTGCGTTCCAATAGCTGGTTGTGTAACTCGACTTGCCGATACAGGAGCCGCACTTCCAGCATGTTGTAGATGCGCGCCTTGGCCTCCGTCAGATCGATCGGCTTGCTGATGAAATCCTTGGCCCCGGCGTGCAGCGCACGCAGCTTGTGTCCGGGCTGCGCGGTGATGACCAGTACTGGAACATAGCGGTTGACCTCGATCGTCTTCAGCTTCTCCAGGACCGCAAAGCCGTCCATTCCGGGCATCAGCAGATCGAGCAGGATCAGGTCGTAGTGATTCTGGAGGTGCAGGGCACAGACCGTGCGCGGATCCATCGTCGAATCGACATGCGTGTAACCTGCCCCGCGCAGCATCTGTTCCAGAAGCCGAACGTTGGCTGCCAGATCATCGACGATGAGAATCCGGCCGTTCAGGATGTCGCTGGCATTGATCATTGCAGGGCTCCGTGTGCAGCGTCGCGGTCGCGCGCCACTTTTGAGGCTTCCAGGGCCAGGTCCATCGCGGACATAAAGGCCTCGACCCGGATCGGCTTGGTCAGGTAGCTGAAAAACCCAGCCTCGAGACCTTTGCGTACATCATGCGGCATCGCATTGGCGCTGATGGCAATCACCGGGATGTCACGGGTCAGCGCATCGTCACGCAGGAGCTTTAGTGCCCGAATGCCGCTGATGCCGGGCAGGTTGATGTCCATCAGGATCACCTCGGGTTGGTGCAGGCGTGCCAAGGCGATGCCGGTCGTGGCGTCGGCAGCGCTCAGCAGGCGCGTGTTCGCGCGGCGGGCGATGAGCTGTTCGACCAGCATTAGATTGGCCGGATTGTCTTCCACATATAGAAGGGTGTGCGCGGCCTGAGCGCGCGGCACCGGCATGGCCCGCGCTTTGCCGTTAGGCGTGCCGACGGCCAATCGTGGCCTGGGAGCCCGGATCAATTCCACCCAGAAGACACTGCCCACGCCGACGGTGCTCTCCACGCCGATGACGCCGCCCATCAGCTCGATCAGGCGCTTGGTCATGACCAGACCGATGCCCGTGCCCTCTTCGGCGCTGGCCTGCTGGCCGAGGCGATTGAACGGCTGAAACAGCTGCGCCAGCTTGTCCGTGGCAAGCCCCGCACCCGTGTCGCTGACGCTGATGCGGATACGCTCCGGTGAGCGCAGCGTACACTCGATGGTGACCGTGCCGCCCGCGCGATTGTACTTAATGGCGTTACTCAGCAGGTTGAGCAGGATCTGCTTCACGCGGGTACGGTCGGCGCGCACGAAGCAGGGCTTCGGCATGGCCCGGAAATCCATCGATACACCGGTACTTGCCCGCCTGCGGCTCGATCATGCTCTGGCAATCGAGCATCACCTCATCCAACGACATCGGTTCCAGCGACAGTATCAGCTTCCCGGATTCGATCAGCGCTAGGTCCAGAATCTCGTTGATCAGGTTCAGCAGGTACCAGCCGGCCTGGAGGATCTGGCCGGTGCTCTCCTTCTGGTTCTCGGTCTGCGGCGCGGTGTCCGACGCCATCAGTTGCGCGAAGCCGAGGATCGCATTGAGCGGCGAGCGCAGTTCATGGCTCATGTTGGACAAAAAATCGGTCTTGGCGAGATTGGCCTTCTCGGCGGTGGCCTTGGCCTGCGTGAGTTCGGTTTCAAACTGTTTGCGCACGGAATTGTCGGCACCGATCAGCAGGTAGCCGATCAGCTCGTCGTAGTCGTCGCGCAGTGCGGTAATCGAAACCACCGCCGGGAAACGGCTCCCGTCCTTGCAGACATAGGTCAGGTCGTAGGTATCCTCGATGCCGCGCGAGGCCTTGAAGGCCAAGGCCTCGAAGCCTGGCAGGATCGGTGTGGCCAGCTCGGCGCTCAATGTGTCGGCACGCGCCTGCACCTCCGCTGGATCGTGCATGTCGCTCGGTGTGATCTTGTTGACCACTTCGGCGGCCGTATAACCCAACATGCGTTCGGCGCCGACGTTGAACAGCTGAATGACGCCTTTCTCGTCGGTGGCGATGATGGAGAAGTTGGCACTGTGCAGGATGGCATTCTGCAGCGCGCCGGTCTTCAGCAACGCCCGTTGGCGATGGACTTCGCTCAGACCGTCGATCCTCTGGAGCTCGGTGCCGACTTCGCGTGCATGGAGTTGATCGTTTGGCATGGCGCCCGCTCTAGTGTTGCTGGACATCGCGCAGCAACCTGTCGTATTCCGCTTTTACCACCCCGTAACACTCGCAGACGTGGGCTTCCAGGCCCGACCGTTCCAGCACGGTGATATGGCCGCGCCGGTAACTGATAACGCCGTGTTCCTTCAGCTTGCCCGCGGCCTCGGTGACGCTCTCACGGCGCACGCCCAGCATGCTGGCGATTAATTCCTGAGTCATGACCAGGTTGTTCGAGGGCAGCCGGTCGAGGGTCAGCAACAGCCAGCGACACAACTGCTGGGCCACGCTGTGGTGGCGATTGCAGGCGCCGGTCTGAGTCATCTGCGTGATCAGGGCCTGACTGTAGCGTAGCAGCAGGCGCAGCAGCGAGCCGCCGCGATTGAATTCCTCCATCAGGCATCGCGATGAGAGTCGGTAGCCTTGGCCCGCGGTCTGTACCACGGCGCTGCTGGGCGTGGTGTCGCCACCCAAGAATAGCGAAATGCCGAGTACTCCCTCGTTGCCGACGCCAGCGATCTCGGCCGACGTGCCGTCCTCGCAGACGTAGTGGAGCGAAATGATCGCGCTGGTGGGAAAGTAGACGTGCTGCAATCGTCCGCCGGGCTCGTAGACCACATCCCCGAGCAGCATGGGCGTGAATTCGAGATCCGCGGCCAGGCGCGCATAGTCGGCCTCCGGCAGTGCTGCCAGTAGGTGGTTCTGCCGTGGGTCCGGCGCCAGCGCGGACCCAGCGTCCGCGCCAGCGGCTCTGAGGCAGGCTTCGTGCGCGTATTGCGCCGCCGCCAGTTGCTGCGGGCTCAGGCTCATTGTGCCAACGGCATCATCACGAGGTCAGGAAAAGTGCTTTTCGAAAAAAGTCTTGACCTGCTTCGCCGCCGCGTCGCGTGCCAGAGCGTAGCGTTCCTGTACGAGGCCCGTCAGCTCATCGGCATGCCCATCGAGTTGTAGAAGTTCATCGTCCGTCAGTTTGCCCCAGGTCAGCTTCGCTTCGCCGAGCACCTGTTTCCATTTGCCCTTCATGGCGTCATTGCTGGGCAAGGACGTGGGCTTGCCGCTGTCGGCTTTCGGGCTCGTGCTGCTGGCATTACTCATGAGGTACTTCCTACCCGTCGAGGCCGCGGGTGAGCGGGTGAGCGGGTGAGCGGAATGGTCTTAATGATGATTCTCAGCCTAGGGAAAGCGCCGGGCCACGTCCGTGCGCTGACGCACTTAGCGGCAGACCGGAGTGGGCAGCGGCCGGCGTTGGCGGTGGAATGCGCGGCCGATCGAATCCGCGTTAACCCGATCTGCCCAGCGCTAATAGCGACGCCGCTGGTCTCGCGGCTGCTCAAGTTTAACGCCACGGCGCTCCGCGAGGTCCGTCCTTCACCCCGATGGGCCGCGGCGGCTAGCCGCTTGGGGTGGCCGATGCGACACACTCCCTGGCCGCCGACGAATCGAGTGACCTCACACGAGTGCCACTGGCGGCGAACGGCGCCTAAACGGTTCTGCAGCGGTGCCGCACCTGTCGACCGGTCACTAGCTCTTCCGACCCATCGTCAGCAGCAAGCCGCCTGCGACCAATGCACCGATACCTGCCCAGACTGGAACGTTTACGTGGCGTGACTCATCGACCGACAGGTGCAACGAGCCGACATCGGCCGAATGAGTTTCCTTCGTGTAGCTGAAGCCGCCATAGATCAGCGTCAGTGCACCGGCGATCAACAACACGACGGCCACCAATTTTTGTGCGTTCATGAAATTTTCCCCTGCGAGCTCGATGCCCACTATGCGCTCTCGCCAGCGCTTGGCTGTAGGTCAAATCCAAACCTTAGAGTAATCGCGGAGGACCGCGCTAATCTGTACGGGAGCGTACACAGCGCCGGTACGCCGGATTGCCGAATCCGGGGGCGAAAGGCTGACGCGAGATGCCCGCCCGGGCAATGCGGCTGCGGCTAAGCGCAGCAACTCACGGGCGGATGGCCCACATGCTTCCGGAATTGAGGTGGTTGGATGTCCGGTCTTGGGAAGCTCGAACGTCCGGGTCCGGTCCGTTTGAGACACTCGAGCGGACGAATTCTTGAATCGCTGGGTCGCGGGCGGCAATTCGCCTCATTGAAAATAAAGCGCGGACCCGCACAGACACCAGTGATCCCGTCGGTCCACAGTCCCGGCTCGGCACGCCTAATCGTTCTACCGGCAGCATCGAAGTTGCGCTTTCCGATTTGCCTGTGGGCGTGCGACGAAGCGCAAGAACTTCGCGGCGTACGCGTGACAGAAAGGGCGAGCAAATGCTGCACGATTTAATAACGGCGACACCGGGGAACGTTGATCGCACGGTGCCGGTCGAAGGTTGCGCAACGCTCTCCAGAACGGGCGCCAGGATTAGGGCCCGAATACGGGGTTCCGCTCTTCCTCGATCAGCTTGTCAAGACGCTGCAGGTGGAGCAGACGTCCGAACCCATGCGCAGCCGGAAGGTCTCCGGGCCATCGGGCGGCGGGACTCCGGTTCTCTCCGAGATTGGTGTTTCGGCGGTGCAGCACGGCCGCGACTTGCTACGGCGCGGGTACACCGTCGATCAGGTTGTTCATGATTATGGCGATCTGTGTCAGGCCATAACGGAGCTGGCATTCGAGCAAGATGCGGCGATCCACCCAGAAGAGTTTCAAACGCTCAACAGATGCCTCGACAACGCCATCGCTGACGCGGTGACGGAGTTCGGGTACCAGCGTGATCTTTCAATTGAGGACAAACAGCTTCGGAGGTTCAACGAACGGTTGGGCTTTGTAGCACATGAACTGCGCAACCTTCTTAGTACCGCAACCGCTGCCGTCGGCGCTCTCAAAGCGGGCAACGTAGGATTGACCGGGGCAACGGGTGCCGTACTGGATCGCAGTTTGGTCGGAATGGGCAGTCTTATAGACCGCTCTCTTGCCGATGTGCGAGTGACAGCGGGGACGCCGGTGCGACAACGGTTAATCTCCGTGGCCGACTTGATTGCGGAGATCAAACTCTCCGCGTCGCTCGAATCGCGCGTCCGAGGATGCGAACTCACTGTCACTACTGTCGCGCCGGAACTGGCGGTCGATGCCGACCGCGATATGCTGTTATCTGCGGTGACTAACCTGCTTCAAAACGCGTTCAAATTTACGCAGCAACATACCGAAGTCTCGCTGCACGCATACGCGACAGCCGATCGGATTCGAATTGACGTGCAGGATCGCTGCGGCGGCCTTCCACCGGGTGACCCGGAAGAGCTATTTTTGCCGTTCAGGCAAAGCGGCGCGGACAATTCCGGTCTGGGGCTCGGATTGTCCATCTGTCGCGCCAACGTCGAGGCTAATAACGGACTTCTCAGTGTCCGCGATTTGCCTGGGTCAGGGTGCACTTTCACGATTGACCTGCCTCGGCATTCGCTGACCGCAAACGCGCGGCGTACCCCCAATGCCCCACCGCGGTTGACTTCCTGACCTGTATACGACTCCAGGTTCCGTTGCAGTACCGCAATTTGAACCTTTCCTGGCACTGCCGGGTTGAGCACGATCAAGAGCATAGCGCAGGGTTCCCTGGGCGGCCGGCTCGGAAGCCTTATTCCGCAGATAGAAGCTTCTTATGATGCATTGCAGCATTTAGGCCCTTTAATTCTGATCGCAGTTCGCTCGCCTTGTCGCGAAGGAGCCGATGTAGGAGTACTGTCGGAGCTTCGCCTGAGGCGCTTATCAATAAAAGAACAGTGGGGCCTATGGACGAATTCACTGTTGATTATTCGGTGTGCCGCCGTTTGCGGAAAAATACCGCCGCACAATGCTGGGCGGTGGCGCGCAAACTGGTATTGGGTCTCTCGCTGGCCCTCGCCTGCCAGACTGCACTGGCGCAAGCGATGTATCGCATCAAGCCTCTTGGCTTTCTGGGTGGCTGCACTACGTCCACTCCATCACCGTCCGGCTTCAATACGGCGGACCAGGTTACTGGCCGGGCGTGCAACGCTAACGGTGACACTCACGCATTCATGTGGAGAAACGATGGGACTCCGATGGTAGACCTTGGACCCCCGAAAGCGGGTACTTACAGCGCGGGCGCTGCTCTCAACGCCTCCGGAGTGGTCACTGGCTATGCGGCGAACAACACGGAAATATTTGCTTTCGTGTCATCGGGCGATGGCACGCCGATGACGAGGATCCATGATGGTTTGGGTGGCAATGCAATCTATGGCTCTGCCATAAATGACCTTGGGCAGGTGACCGGCATTGCCTACAACGCCAACAACAGCGGAGCGCATGCTTTTCTGTGGAAGAACAATGGTTCGCCGATCGTTGACCTGGGTACCCTCGGCAGCGATGTCAGTGACGCCGCCGCCATCAACGCCTCCGGCCAGGTAACCGGGTGGTCGGACCTTCCGGGCAATGGGCAACAACGCGCCTTCGTCTGGAAGAACGATGGATCGCCCATGGTTAACTTGGGCACTCTCGGTGGCAATTTCTCGCAAGGCTTCTTCATAAATGCGTCCGGTCAGGTCGCGGGCGTCAGTACGCTAAAGCGGTTTCCAGAATCGCATGCCTTCTTGTGGAGGAATGACGGTACGCCGATGCAGTATCTGGGCACACTGGGCGGGACGTCTAGCCAACCCTATGCGCTCAATGATGCAGGCCAGGTCGCGGGGATCTCAACCACGCACGGACGGAATATTCCACACGCGTTCGTGTGGCTGAACGATGGAACGCCGATGAAGGATCTTGGAACCTTCGGTGGAACCACCAGTGATGCATCTGACCTCAACGCCTCGGGCCAAGTGACGGGTGGGGCGGATCTTGCAGGAAACACCGCCTATCATGCTTTTCTCTGGAGAAATGACGGCACGAAGATTCAGGATCTGAACACGCTCATCGATCCCACCGATCCCCTCAAGCCCTATGTAACGCTGACAGGCGGTGAATTCATCAACGATTCCGGCGATATTGTGGCCGATGGAACCGACAGCCGCACGGGGCTGCAAGGGCTGTACCTGCTGCAGGGGACGGTGCTCACGCTAGCGCCACGTGCGCTCGCCTTTGGCAACCAGAGCATCAATACCAGCAGCGCTACGAAGTCCGTGACTGTGACGAACACCGGCCCCAAGGCCGCCGCCATCACCAGTGTCGCGCTAACAGGCACCGCCACCGGGCAATTCGCTCAGACCAACAACTGCGACAAGTCGTTGGCGGGTCACGCGATCTGCACGATCAAGGTGACCTTCAAGCCGACGACGAAGGGCGCGAAATCGGCCTTCCTAAACGTGAACGGCGGGGGCGGAGGTTTGCGTACAGTCACGCTTACGGGCACGGGCAGTTAACCGACCAACAGCAGGCACCACGGACCTGAGGGATTCACCATGGACATACGAGTGCTTAGCTCGATCGGTCTGGCGATCGCAATCCACACGGTTGTGCTCGCGCAAGAGCCACCTATGACACCGCTCCGTCCCGATCAGGTTGAATTCCGGGCGCTCTTCAAGGAATTGATTGAGACCAACACCACACTGTCGGCGGGAGACTGCACGCTGGCGGCCGAGCGGATTGCTGCGCATCTGAAGGCGGCGGGTTTCGCCGACAAAGATATCACGCCATTCTCGGTGCCTGACCATCCCAAGGAGGGTGGGTTGGTCGCGATTCTGGCGGGAACCTCAAAAACCGCGAAGCCGATGTTGCTCCTCGGCCACCTCGACGTGGTTGAAGCGAAGCGCGAGGATTGGACTCGCGACCCGTTCATCCTCATCGAGGAGAATGGGAAATTCTATGGCCGAGGAACCGCGGACATGAAAGACCTGGATGCGATCTGGGTTGACGCGCTGATGCGCTTCAAGCAGAGCGGCTACCAGCCCAAACGTACGATCAAGTTGGCGCTGACCTGCGGCGAGGAGGGCGCTAAGGTCTTCAATGGAGCGGAGTGGCTCACGAAGAATCGACCCGAACTGATTTCCGCAGCCTTCGCACTGAACGAGGGTGGCGGCGGACTCACGGATGGCCATGGCAAGCTGCTGCTGCAGGGGCTCCAGATCGGGGAAAAAGCATTCCAGAATTATCGCGTCGAGACAGTCAACGAAGGCGGCCATAGCTCGATCCCGATCCGCGACAACGCGATCTATGAACTCGCCGATGCGCTCTCGAAGGTCCGTGATCTCGAATTTCCGGTGAAGTTTACGGATACCACACGGGTCTTCCTCGCTAAGTCGGGGGCGGCGCGCGATGACGAGCTGGGCCGGGCCTTGGTGGCGTTATCCAAGAACCCCAATGACGCGACGGCGGAGGCCACGGTTTCAAAGGATCGCTTCTATCACAGCATCCTTCGTACGACGTGTGTCGCGACCCTCCTGGAGGGTGGCCACGCCGACAATGCGCTGCCCCAGCGCGCTGCAGCAAACGTCAATTGTCGTATCTTCCCCGGTGAATCGGTGGAGGGCACGCAGGCCGCTCTTGTGCAGGCGATCGGTGATCCCGGCGTCAAGGTAACGGTGGTCCTGCCAGTCAGTCCCCTCGCATTGCCGCCTACGCTTGATCCAAAAATCGTGGGTCCGGCAGAGAAACTGGTTGCGAAATATTTCCCCGGCGTCCCCTTGGTGCCTGAGATGGCCACGGGTGCCACGGACGGAGTATACCTAGAAGCCATCGGCATCCCGGTCTATGGTGCGCCCGGCGAATGGTACGATCCCGACGGCAATGGCGCGCATGGTTTGAACGAGTATGTCGGTGTGCGCTCTATATTTACTGGCCGCGATTACCTGACTGACTTGGTGAAGGCGTACGCGGGCTCAGACTAACGGAAGTTGTGTCTCGGCAAATGGACGCATAAGCAGGGAACATATCACCGTGAACATGAACCGCGTGTTTCTAGGATTAATAATTGCCGCGGGCGCGTGACGACGAGACAGGGTGTCCGCCAGACGCTGGCTCGTCCTGAAGAATGGTCCAGTTAGGGGCAATGGTTTAGGATCGGCGAATATTCGAACGCCGGTCGCAGTGGCGGCGTGCATTTGCTCAGACGTCGGGGGAGACAGTTGACGGAGCAGAAGTCACCGTCCATCGTCCGCCTGGAGCTGTTCAGTGACGGCGTCCTTGCGATAGTCGTGACGATCATGGCGCTTGAGCTCAAGCTGCCGGAGCTTCACGAATCCGTTGCGTCACGGTGGAATTACGGGTTTCTCGTTCCGGAATTGCCAAAGCTGCTCAGCTATGCACTCGGGTTCTACTTTGTTGGCACGGCGTGGGTGGCCCACCTGCAAATGACTCAAAAGCTGCAGCACAGCAGCATTCATCTGATTTCTCTGAACTTGTTGTACCTGTTCTGCGTGAGCCTGCTGCCGGCCGCCACGGCGTTTCTCGGCAACCACCCGACGTTGCCTCAAGCGATGACGCTCTTGAGCTTGGTAGGCACTTCAATATGGATCGTCGGCAGTTACCTTATAGGGGCCAGCGTGCGGCTTGGCGTTGCCGTTCCCCATTGGGTGCCCCGCCGAAATCGCATTATGAATGGCCTGATCGTGTTGGCCGTCATCGGGACGCAGCTGTCCGTGTATATCGGGTGGTTACTGGCTTTTCTCAGCGCGTCGATGTTCTGGATTCCCGGTCGACTTGGCGCGAGAGTTTTCGGGCCGGCGCCGATCGCGGACGCTGCACTCCAGGGTGACGAGCTGGCTAGCGTTGCGGGTCAGCTCTCCGACGGCTCTACCGAGACAGGGGCTGCCGCGCCGGTCAGCGGCCAAGACCCTTGACCGTAGAGAAGCGGCGCCACGCCACTAAGCAATCCCGCGTCGGAGTGAACACGCCGGAGTAGCGAGAGAGACGGTCCCTGTCGAGTGCATCCGAGTCCGCGTTAGGTCAGCAAAAACAGACGTTTAGTCCGAAATGACCGGCCAGCGCTTTGTTACCGTAGGTATCCCGAAATGCCGGTATGGGGGCCTCAGCATCTGACCGTGCAACCAGACTGGATGGCACAACGGTTTTCCTGGCCTAATAAGCCGACAATGCACTCGGCACACCGTACCGCTACTCGGGCCGCTAATGCCTCGAACGGCGCTCGGCTTGTGAGCCTACCCATTTGTAGATCTTGCCGCCGCGCATGACGAACACGACGCGTCGCACTGCAGTGATGTCCTGAAGCGGGTCACCGTCAAGCGCAATGATGTCGGCTGCGTATCCTGGTGCCAGTCTGCCGATTATGCCGCCCATCCCGATGGCCTCAGCGGCTACTGAGTTAGCGGAGACCAGCGCGGCCATAGTGTCCTGATCGCAGTGTTGTACCCGACCGATGAATTCCTCAGCGTTGTGCCCATGCGCCCCTGCCGTTGCGTCGGTCCCGTAGACCATCTTGGCGCCGGGCAGGTGCGCAAGGCGCTTGCAGACCGCAAAATCTTCCGGCAGGTCTCGCAGCATCACGGTCATGCCCTCGACGGTATAGCCATCAATACCGATGTACCGCTCCTGGTTCTCAATATAATTCTGCACGACAAGGCCGACCTGCGGTGTGATGTACGCGCCCGCTTGCACCGCCACCTGAAGCTCCTCGGGTGTGGCATACGTCGCGTGCTCGATTTCCCGGCAGCCCGCCCGGGCGGCGGCGGCAACCTGTCCACGATATGCATGTACCATCGAGCGCAAGCCCACTGCTGCCGCTTCATCACAGAGAGTCTTCAGCTGCTCTTCGGTGAGCGTGGGTTTCGCTCCCACACGCTGACTGTTCGATGCAAATATCTTGATCAGATCCGCGCCCTGGGCCTTACGCTCCTTCACCATTTCGCGTAAGGCTTCCGGAGTGGCCTTGGTCAGATCTCCCTCTATCGGCGCAAGGGATGTGAGTAGCCGCGGACCTGGAAAGTCATGGTCACGGATTGCGTCGCGGAGTAGACGCTCGTTCGTGTCTCCGACGCTCTGAACCGTAGTGAAGCCAGCCATTAATGTTTGCCAGGCTCCCTCGGCCATCTCAAGCGCTGCGTCCGCGGGCGGCTCGCTCGAACTTGCCAAATGTCCCGTGCGATCGAAGTGCGATGCAATATGCACATGTGCATCGATCCAACCTGGTAGAACCGTGTAGCCGCGCAGATCGATAACCGTCCCGGTCCCCGGCCCCGATAGTGCGGCTATCTTGCCGTCATTGACCTGGATACGGACATTGTGCAGCGTCTTCCCCGTGCCATCAAAAGCCCGATCGGCGACGAGTACCGCCGCTTCTCCAGCATTCTTCGGTGGCTCCGACACGGCAACGGTGCTGATCAGGAGAGCTGCGACGATAGATATCCAGCCGACTGCCTTCATGTTCACCTGGGTAAATTCCTGTGTTTAGGTAAGCGGTCGGCTCATACGTTCATTTCCGTCAGCGAGCCTATTGCATGGCAGAAGTGTAAGTCCAATCTCGGCAGACTTGACCGTCGCACAGAAGAGTTTCGGTGCAGCGGGTCGCAGGCAAGGCCGCGGTAATCACGGCCGGTGTCCCGAGATATTTATAGGAAAGTCCTTGGTCGGGGTGAAGCGATTTGTGCTGTCCCTGTGGTACCCGTCCGAGTGCAAGTAAAATCCACCAAAGTAGGGTGTTAGCCGTACTTTACCTCCTGGAATCGGCTGGTCGCCGGGCAGCTGTTTCTTCAAGAAACGGCTGCCCGGCACGTTGGATCAGCTGCTACAGGTGCCCAAGAACTCCCCCGGCTTCAAGCGGGGGCGCACTGGCAGGTGCGACAAGAGCAACAGCTGCAGGGGGCGGTCGACTGGTTCGACGGATCCACCTTTTCGCCGAGGGTGGCCGAGCCGGGGACGTTTTGGAATGAGTCATCGGACAGGTTCATGAAAGTTCTCCTAGCATGTTGCGGCGACGTGCCGTATCGGAGAGGATCAGGCTTCCCACCATGTCAGGGTCAACAGTGCATCGGAGGTAGGGGATGATGCGCGGGCAAGTGCTACCGCGACCCGAGCTGGCGGAGGCGCGCCGCAAGGGCTTGCACAATATTGGCGAGACATCCGCGGCCACGGGTGTCAGTGCCAAGATGATTCGACACTACGAGAGCATCGGGCTGATCCCGAAGGCCAATCGTACTTTCGCGGGTTACCGGCTGTACGCTGACACGGACCTGCACCGGCTGCAATTCATCAAGCGTTGCCGCGGGCTCGGTTTCTCGATGAAGCAGATCGGTGTGCTCCTGAACCTTTGGAACGACAAGAACCGGGCGAGCCGCGAGGTAAAGCGCCTCGCACAGGAGCACTCCGACGACCTGGCCAAGAAAGTCCTCGAGATGCAGGCGATGCAGCGCACGCTGGAAGCCTTGGCTCGCAATTGCCGCGGGGACCAGCGTCCGGACTGTCCGATCCTCGACGACCTGGCAACCCGCTGAATTCACGCCCATGCTGAGCTTTGCACGCGGCCGCATAGTCTTCTGGGAAGGCGCGAGCATGTGGGTGCTGTCCGCCGACCCGTCCGTCGGGAAGGAAGGTATCAAGGGCACGCCCCACTCGCATCACGCGGTGCAGGTCACTTTTGCGCTTGATGGCTGGTACCGGCTGGAATCGGGTGCCCTGTGGGTCGACACTCCCGTGGCGGCCGTGGCGCCGGACGCGCGCCACGCGATCACGGCGAACGGCACCGTCGCGTTTGTGTACATAGAGCCCGAGAGCACCACCGGACGCGCCATAGTGCGCCGATTGTTCGCCGAGCGGCGTCTGACCGCCGTTGAAACTGCTCTATTTGGAAAACTTCCTGCACGGTTGCTTGCGGAATTCCGCGATCCCTCCGTTACTGAAGCGAGGCTCATTGACATCGGCCGTGCAATCGTCTCCGCGCTGGCAGGCGAAATCGAGATTGCCACTCCGGATGAGCGCGTCAGCAAGGTACTGTCCTGGGCCAACGCACATCTGGCGACATCCGTTCGCCTGGCTGACGCCGCGAAGGTGGCGGGGTTGTCGCCGGATCGTCTGCGCCACATATTTGTCAGGCATACAGGGCTGCCGTTTCGCACCTATGTACTGTGGCTGCGCCTGCTTAAGGCCCTGGAGGCATTTTCCCACGGTGAATCGCTTACCCAAGCGGCCCATATGGCGGGGTTTGCCGACTCTGCGCACCTCAGCCGGACGTTCCGGCGCACCTTTGGCGTCGCGGCGGCGGAACTGCGCATCAATTAGCCGCTTCGTTCAAGACACGTAGCCGACCGCGCACTAAATTGCGCCCACCCGCTTGGAAGGTGATCTGATCAGAGGCGGATTCGATGTCTCATCTGTGCAAGTGCAAAGTGTGCCGGTGCGGTGGCCGGGCGGTCCGGCCAGCGAAGATCTGCCATGGCCGGCCCACCATGCAGGAGCCTCCACTTGGAGCACACCTCGTGACGCCCGCGGCGCGGCTATACCCACCACGGCATCTACGCGGGCGGTGGCACGGTGATCCACTACTCCGGCTTGTCGCGATCCGTGCGCCGTGGTCCCGTAACAGAGGTCACTCTTTCCGAGTTTGCCAACGGGCAGGCCGTCCATGTCGAATGTCGCAGCGAGCGGGCGCTAGACGAGCAGGAGATCCTAGCGCGGGCCCGCTCGCGTCTGGGCGAAAGCCGCTATCGGCTGTTCACGAACAATTGCGAGCACTTCTCGGAATGGTCGCGTTTCGGGGTAAGCCGCAGCCGTCAGGTGGACCGCTGGTTCGGATTGCCGATTGCGGCCGTGCGAGGGGTAGTTTCCATGGCTCGCCAAGTCCGATCGGTAGCCCGGTATTCCGACATCGTCGGGCGCCTCGCGGCCTAGAGGAGCCAGATCATGCCCTATGTTATTGGAGCTGTGCTGGCGCTGGGCGCGGGGCTATTTGCAATGTGGGTAGGGCTCGATCGCGATCGCGCCTTCTACCCCACCGTGATGATCGTAATCGCGTTGTACTATGTTCTATTCGCGGCAATGGGCGGATTCGGACGGGTTATTGTCCTGGAATCCATCGTGATGACGGGATTCGTGACTGCGGCTGTCGTCGGATTCAAGAGAAGCGAATGGCTCGTCGTTATCGCTCTGGCCGGCCATGGCACCTTCGATGCCGTGCACGGCACCCTCATCGACAATCCCGGAGTTCCCCTCTGGTGGCCGGCATTTTGCCTGGCGTACGATTTCGTCGCCGCGGCCTGGCTTGCCTGGATCATCGTGCTCCGCCCCGGCGCGAGTATGCGGTGGCTTCAGACCGGGTGAGCTCTTGCACCCAGGGTGGCCGTCATCCCGTGCCAGTTCCCGGTCTTTCTTCGAGCCGAGCAGTGACGCGATCCCACTGGATGTTTGCAAAAAATGCATCGATATACTTTGCAGCAGCGGCACCGTAATCCATCTGGTAAGCATGCTCGTACATGTCCATCACCAGAATGGGCGTCGTGTCGATTGGCCCCGTGGCGTGGTCAGCCATCCAGTAATTCTCCAGGACATTCAGGTGGCGGTTCCAGCCAAGAACAACCCAACCGGAGCCACCGCCCAGGCCCAGGCCAACCTTTCGGAATTCGGCCTCCCACGCATCGAACGTCCCGAAAGACTGTGCGATTCGTGATCGCGTGGCTACACCGGCCTTGCCGTCGCCGCCGAGATTGCCGAAATAGCCTTCGTGTAGCACGATGGAACTGGTTCGAAAGAGCTGCTCGCGCTTGAGTCCGTTGTAGACGTAGGCAGGAGTATTCCCGTCGGCTACGGCCTGGGCCAGCCGGCCCCGTATGACATTCAGCGCCTTCACGGCACCCGTGTAGTTGTTCTCCCAGTGGGATTGGATAAGCTTCTCAGAGATGCCCTTGAGCGACTTCGGGTCGAACGGCATGGAAGCCGGCGATTGCGTGCTGTCATAGGCGGGACTCTTTGCCACCTCTGCCGCATTGGCTTTCGCCGCGGGGTTAAGGGTGGTGGCCAGGAGGCCGAGCCCTGCCGCCTGAACGAAGTCTCGTCGACTGGTGCCGGTCATAGGTGCTCTCCTTGCGATCCAAGATACGCCAAGATCGACCGAGTCGCCAGCACGCGCCCCAGAGGATTTGGAAAAGCGAGTTAACGCCGGCGTGCACCTTTCGTTGCTTCATGAACCCCCGGAATCGCCATATCTCAGCTGCTAAAGGGTACTGCAGCGCAGAGAGTGCTTTTCTGAATGAGTGAGTAGTTTGACAATGATCCGGAATCGGGTTCGAATCCTCCCGTGAAGTCCGGACGCCACTTGCTGACGGTGCTGCTGCTTGTCCTGGCGCCGCTCGAGAATGACGGCGTTCGTTGCGCAGTCACGGCACCACATCCGGGCGCGATAAGCGCTTCGACAGCGGCGGGTGTGATCGCGATCGACACCACGATGCCCAGTGATCAACTGCATCAATGTTGCGCGCACCACGGGCCTGATGGTGAACAGTCCTGCAGCGTCCACTGCATGCCGGCCGCAGCCCTGGCCCATGCGTTCCAGCCGACAAAGTCGAATACGCCGCGCACGCGCGCCCTGCCTCCAGCGTCCTTGCTGGTCTCTTCTGCGCTCTCCAGTCCTGACCTGCGACCACCTATTTTCTCCTGATTCATAGCAATTCCGGTGCCCTCGATAAGGGGACACGCTCATTTGTTGTGACCTGGCTGCATTGGCGGCTCAGGGGAGGTTCAATGACTGGTTGCAGGCTTTTCCGATCCCTCACCGTGGTTGCGGCGACGATACTGTCGCCCGGACTGGCGCGCTCTGCGGATGCCGCTGCTGTGGCGGACAGCCAAACGCCGTGTGGCCGGGGCGAGAGGTGGGATGTCGGCATGGGCATGTGCATGCCAGGTCCCGACCCTATGGTGACCTCGACTGTGCTGGCGGCTCGGTTCAATGCCTTCGGCGTGTGGAGCGCACTGCAAGGCCCCCGTGGTGTCGATCAATTTGCGGCACCAAACTGGTTCATGATCGAAGCCACGCGAAGTGTCGACGCTCGGCAAGTCATCGGCATCGACTTTATGGGGACCGCCGAGCTATGGACCTACCCATGGCACGGTTACCCGGAACTGCTGCAGGTAGGCGAGGAGCGAAGCGATGGATCGGCTTATGTCGATGCCCAGCATCCACACAGCTCCCCGATCATGGGTCTCACATTCAGTGACACGATCTCGCTCGCCGGCGATCGATTACTCGAGCTGTCATTCGCGCCGCGCGGCGAGAGCACCGATGGGCCGATAGCGTACCTGCACCGCGCGTCCGCTCGCGACAATCCTGACGCACCGCTCGGGCACCATGTCGCGCAGGATGTCGGACACATCAGCAGCACCGTGCTGGCGGCCCGGCTGACCACAGGCAGATGGACCATCGAAATTTCCGCATTCAACGGTACCGAGCCCGAGCCCATGCAAGTTGACCTGCCGCTGGGATCGCCGGATTCCGCTGCCCTGCGACTGGGCTACGCTACCAGCCCTGACCATCGGGTCATGGCTTCGGTGGCGCATGTCAGGCAAACAGACGCCACGTATCCCGGCACTACTTCGGCCACGCGGCTGTCGGCATCGATCTACGATCAATTCAAGCTGCCTGGTCCATGGACAGCGGATCATTCTTTGGTCATCGGATCCATGCACCGTCACCCGGATGGCGCGCCCCTGGCGTCCTTTCTTGACGAACTGACCGTTTCGAACGGCCCTTCGGCACTGTGGGGAAGACTGGAGCTTCTGCAGCGATTGGCGTCGGAACTGAGGATACCGGTTACTTCACCAGTGACGCCCGCGGAGGACAAGCGGTGGGTATCGGCATTGACGATCGGCTACACTCACTGGATGCGCGAGCGCCACCACATCGAGTTCGCGATTGGCTCCTCGCTTACGGCAGATGTCGTCCCGAACGCATGGGAAATGACCTACGGCTCGCGAGTGCCGTTGACCGTACGAGTCATCTTCCAGGTGCGCGGCGCCGGCCACTGGCGTGAGTAATGGCTGTTGGTAAAGCAGTAAACAACGGTCGCAGAAAGCAGGGTTCACAGGCGCAACCGGCGCAGCCGCAAGGCGAAGCATTCAAGATGCGGCAGAGAACGTTGTTTTTGGCTTTCGTGCAAACATGGCGGTTCAGTACCATACGGGTCCTGCTCCGGTATTTGTGGCCATGTCTCCGAACGCGAAACAGTCTTTCGATGTGGCATTAGTTCCGCCCACAGGGGATCCATGAGCGGGTCGGTCTTCAGTAATTCCAGGCCCGGATCCCGCAATCGCAGTGCTGTCTCGAGCCATTCGAACGCCTGTGGCACCCTCGTCATTTAGTACTTTCGCTGTCGCAATGCTCCGCTTTGTACGCGTTTTCCTTATCGAAGCACCAATGCTCCGGCGGCAGGTTCCGAATGACAGCGTCGTTTCCACGGGGCGGCGGTGCGGGCTCGGCGTTCTGTCTGGCTTTGGCTTTGGCGTTGGCAATAACTTGGGCTTGTATGAATCCCAAGCGGGTTACTGTCACGCTGTCGTCTGGATTCAGGAGGCCTTCCGAATAGTTCTCAATGCTGAATTGACTACGACTTTCATATCCCGTGGCGTCTATGGTTAACATGCCGCCACCGAACACCGAACCCCAACAAGCTTTGCGCCACCCGCCGGGTGAGATCTGCGCCACGGTAAGATTTAGCGCCGCACGATACATGTCTCCAGCCCCCTCAACCGGCAGTGGGCAATCCGAATCTAAAAAATAGACCGCCACAATCTCTTTGGTCGGTACTGTGCTGCCGACGTCATAGACGGCACAGTTCTCTTCGCAACGCACCGTCGCAAACCTTACCTTCGGCGGTGTGGCTAGTTGTGCTTGTGCGATAGAGGTTGCCGTTAGCACAGCTGTGGCGATGCCGATTTGTTTATAGATATTCATTTCTTGCGCTCCGGTTGTACGCACACTTTTGGTTCGCCTCTGCACACCGGTACACCAGCTTCGTTGGCGATCTCCTGATCGCTGAGAGGCTCGGGAGGACGCTCGGCCACAACAGGACGGTCAGGATGCGGATTAAGCAAGGTGGCGCGAGAGGCGACGTAACTGCCGTCCGCTAACACTCGAAGTTCCAGCGGGCAGTCGGCCCTGCCATCAACTACAAGTGCCGGAATCTTCCAGTACCTTCGAGCGTCGGTATTCTCGAACGGTGCGGAGTAGTGGCACATGAGCGCATAGCTGCCATTTTGGACGCTCTCCATATCTGGGATAGGCGCGCCCATCAGGGTCGCCACTTGCGCATGGGCCACTGAAATAACTAGGCTCAGTGCAGCCGTGGTGAAAAAAGCCATGACGAGGGGCGTCACCCTCGGTCCGTTACATCTCATCTCCCACCTCGCGCTTGAATCGAAAGCGATCCATTTGCCGAAGCTATCATTGACCTAAGAATATCGGATGCACCAAGGTTGGCTCTCTCCCGGCCGAATATGGTCAAAGGCTCCCCTAAGTTCACGCAAAGATGGATCCGCCGCACCAAGGGCGCACTTGCGAGGAGAAACTCTCCAATAGAAAAGCCGGATGTAACGTATAAATTATTGATTTTATTGGTCGGGGTGAAGCGATGTGGGCTGTCCCTGTGCTGCCGATCAGGATACAGGTGAAAGCAGCAAACTCTGGGTTTTAGCCGCTGTCCAACGCCTTCCTTTACGAGGGGGCCGCTCGCGAAGTCGTAGCACCCGCCGTCGCGCCATGGCAGCGACAACGTCGCGAAGTCGGCTATCGACCCGCGACTCGAGCGAAGGGTTGTTGGTTTCATTGCGTGCGATGTCGTTCCAGCTGTGGGGGCCGTCGCCAGACTCGCATCTCGTTCTGGTCCAATCACATAGGGCCATTCTAAAGAAACCGATGTGACCCACGTCTCAAATTCTGCCTTCATCGCGGGTCTTTGGGGCACTTGGGTGCGTCAGCGTACATAACCCGCATGTGAATCGTGGTTGTATCACTACGGAGTCGCCGCAACGAGGCCATTTCCATGTCTCACCGAATTCTATTGATCGAGAACGATGTGGCCGCTGCCAAAGTGATTGTGGACGCGCTGACCCATTCCAGTGATGAGTTCTTTGAAGTCGAATGGGTCAGACGCTGTTCTGAAGGCCTTGCAAGGCTCGAGGGCATCGTGGCGATATTGGTCGATCTTGCCCTGCCGGACAATCGCGGCATGGACACGTTCGATCGCCTCTTTCACGCGGCGCCCAGGATTCCGATCCTAGTCTTGATCGATCCACAAGACGAGGAAATCGGGAAACTGACGGTACAACGTGGAGCCCAGGACTATGTCTTTAAAACCCATCTCGAACATCACCTGCTGCTCAAGATTCTGAGGAGCATGATCGAGCGTGCGGCCTGTTCCGAGGCGCTATTTGAGGAAAAGGAGCGCGCCTGTGTGACGCTCAACTCGATTGGCGACGCGGTCGTGAGTACAGATGTCTCGTGTCAGATCACCTATCTGAATGCAACCGCTGAAGAGCTGACCGGTTGGACGCAGGAAGAAGCGATGGGGCATCCGATTGAGGATGTGATCATGTTCGTCGACGCCGAGACGCGCGTCACTGCGCAAAATCCCATGGCGCTGACGATTCGCGAAGACAAAGCGGTAGCGCTTATCCCGAATTGCGTGCTAGTTCGACGCGACGGCACGGAAGTCTCTATCGAAGATTCTGTAGCACCCATCCACGATCGTCGCGGCGCAGTAACAGGCGCCGTCATGGTATTTCATGATGTCAGCGCGGCACGGGCGATGACGGCCAAGATGTCTTTCCTGGCGCAACATGACAGCCTTACTGATTTGCCCAATCGCGTGCTGTTGAATGACCGATTGAGCGAGGCCATCACCCTGTCGCGACGCCATCAGCGAAAACTGGCGGTCTTATTTCTGGATCTGGATCGCTTCAAGAATATCAACGACTCTTTGGGTCACGCCGTAGGCGACGGGTTACTGCGATCCGTGGCGCGGCGAGTGCTCGCATGTATACGAGACTCAGATACCGTGGGGCGCCATGGTGGTGATGAATTCGTGGTGCTGCTCTGGGACATGAGACACTCGCAGGATGCAGCCGTCACGGCGGCCAAGATACTCCAAACGCTGCGGGAGCCGCACCACATCAACAAACACAAACTGCGTATCACTGCGAGCATCGGCATTGCTACCTATCCCGATGACGGGACGGATGCCGATACGTTGATGAAGAAAGCCGATCTGGCGATGTACCACGCCAAAGAGGCAGGCCGCGACAGCTATCATTTCTTTGAGTCGGAGATGAATGCGCACGCGATTGATAGGCAGTCGCTCGAGGAAGACTTGCACTACGCGATCGAACGGCAGGAGCTGGTGTTGCATTACCAGCCAAAAGTGAATCTGGCAACTGGCGCAATCATCGGCGCCGAAGCGCTCATTAGGTGGCGCCACCCGCAGCGCGGACTCATTCCGCCGGCGCAGTTTATCCCGATTGCGGAGGATTGCGGTCTGATCGTAGCCGTTGGCCAATGGGTGCTGCGGGAAGCTTGCCGCCAAATGCGTGCCTGGCAGGTGGTGGGACTGGCGCCGCTGTGCGTCGCGATAAACGTCTCTGCGATGGAGTTGCGCGCTCCCGATTTCGTCTCGAATGTACGCGCAATACTCACCGAGACGGGTCTGGAGCCGCGCTATCTGGAACTCGAGCTGACCGAAACGGGCCTGATGGAGGATTCGCGCCTGATAAAGGAGTCGCCATCCTTCGCCGGCGTGCTTAAGAAGGTGAAAGAAATTGGTGTGCTGCTTGCGCTCGATGACTTCGGCACTGGGTATTCAAGCTTGAGCCATTTGAAGAGCTTTCCAATTGATGCTCTAAAGATCGACCAGTCGTTCGTGCGTGACCTGACGAGTAACGAGGACAGTATGGGCATCGTCACTGGCCTGATAGGGATGGGCAAATGCCTTCGTATGCGAGTCGTGGCCGAAGGGGTGGAAACCCGGGGACAACTCGAAATCCTGACTCAGCGCGGCTGTCTAGAGGGCCAAGGGGACTATTTCAGTCGGCCTGTGCCTGCTGAGGAATTCGGCGGTCTGTTGGAACGTGATGCCGCGGGGACGCATTTGTTTAATCAAATCTCATCGCAGGAGATGCTGCTGATTCGCGGATTAGTCGCCGCCTGAGTTGTTGGACCCGTACCTCACCTGTTGCTACCAATACACAGATGTGCGCAGCCGCTGGCGATTGAAGCCGACCCCGCCCCGTTGAGTGCTGCCATCCGAAATTCCGACACGAACAGCTCGGCAGACCCCTGCAGTAAGAACACGAACCCCAACAACGCGGTTGCAATCAAGCCAGCGATGCGAGAGTTGGATCCGAACGCGGCGCCGACATGAATGCCGGGGCATTTCAACTCGACGCATCGGATTCGCGGATCGAAGCGTGGATCGCCAGAGTCAAATCCAGACCATAATAAGCCGCATCAAGAGTTGTTAGTCAAGTGAAGCGATTTGTGCTGTCCCTGCTGTACTTTTGACTAAGCAGGTTAAGGCAACGAAATCGGGACGGGGACCAATACAGCGCCCGGGCAAACGCGGTTCGACTTTGGCGGCTAGGTCGCTGGCGGCGCTTGATTCGCGCCGCGTTCAGTGACCAGACTCGCCGGCAGCGGCAACAGCGTCGACAAATCCATAGGCCGAGTCATAGTCGAAGCCCTTGCTGCCAAGCGGAAGCAGGTACGGGGCTATGGTTCGCCCCGCGGCAAGGTGCATCTCGCGTGCCGTGTTTTCCAGAATCCCGAATACATTGTCCGGCGACATTGTCGGTTTTCCCGCGCGCGCGTTGATCGATCATCAATGCTGCTACCGCGTATGCCGCAGCCGTTAGCGGTCGTCACTGACTTCTAACGAGTGTAGTTGTAATTTGAAAGATTATGCCGACCGACCCTGTCCCCACCACCATAAGATCGCTAGATATTTCAGAGAGCACGTATCCGGCTGATTTTGGTCGGGGTGAAGCGATTTGTACTGTCCCTGCGGTGCTCGTCAGGGTTTGCGTCAAGCAGGGGAGGCGCGGGTAGTTCGTTGAAGGCAGTGAGCGGCCAGTCAATTCTTGGTTCGCTACCGTACAGACTGCCATAGAGGTTGTGTTCAATCTTGCGATGATCTTCGGAGCGGGTGGCAGATCCGCGCGTTAGCGTCTCCTATCAGTGCGTGGACTCACGCGATGCAATCTGCGTTTGGGGAGCAATTTTGCAATCCCCTAGTGCTCGAGCAGTTGGACGTTCTGACGTCGGGTCCCGGGGCAGGTACTCGTAACGACCGAGGGCGTGGCTTCTGCCATACCGACCGGCACCGTCTGTACGGAGGAGCTCGCAATGATTGACTCGAAGGTAGTGCGCCATCGCAAGGTCGCGGCGGCCACGCTGATCGCCCTGTTTACGCTCCTGGCCACTCCGGCAGCGCGAGCCGTTCCGAGCTTTGCGCGCCAGACGGGCATGGCCTGCGAGGCCTGTCACACGGTGTTTCCGGAGCTAACCCACTTTGGCCGCATGTTCAAGGCCAACGGTTACAACGTCGACAACCTTAAGCCCGTGCGCGGCATTACCGCCACCAAGCAGGAGATGCTGGCGTTAAGTGGATTGCCGCCCATCTCGCTCATGGTGCAGGTTTCGCAGACCAACCTGTCAAAGAACTTGCCCGAGGGAACCGACCTTGGCACCTCGCAGAGTGGTACCGTCGCTTTTCCTCAGCAGATCAGTTTGTTTTATGCGGGCAAGATCGCGCCGGGCGTAGGCTCGTTTATCCAGCTTACCTACGGCAACGACAGCGGCACGATTGGCATCGACAATGTAGATCTACGCTGGGCCGGTAATCGCGTGCTCGCCGACGACCGCAGCCTGATCTACGGCATCAGCGCCAACAACAATCCTACGGTACAGGATCTGTGGAACAGCACCCCCGCCTTCGGCTATCCCTACGCCTCCAGCAACGCCGCAGTTCCCTCGATCGCCGGGACGCAGATTGACGGCACGCTGGGCCAGGATGTCGCCGGTCTGAGCGCCTACGTGATGTGGAATGAATCGCTTTACGCTGAACTCGGCGCATATCGTTCCGCCAAGCAGGGCGCGGCCAACGGGGTGACCGGCGAGACCGGGCCGCTGGACGGTGGCAGCTCCAACGTCATCACGGGCGCGGCCCCGTACTACCGGGTGGCTTACGAATACCAGTGGGGCCGCAGTTCACTCTCCGTGGGTCTGTATGGCGCCACCTTCAAGTTACTGCCCGGCGCCGATGATGCCGGAGCGCACCCACTCAGCGGACCATACAACGAATT